>CAVOKT010000006.1:0-914916 GCA_963696575.1 uncultured Acidobacteriaceae bacterium | reverse complement strand
CTATATTGCGAAGAATCGCGGAGAAACGACAGCGGAACGCCGCCAGTGGCGACACCTCATCTACGGCGAGATCCGCAGCCGCGTGCAATCGCAAGGCGGATTAACGATTGAGCAGATGTGCGACCTGGCGCGGGTGAGCCGGGCTAGTTTTTATCGCCACTGGGTCGAGAAGGAACCGAGCGTGGCAGAAATGGAGCTGCGTGATGCGATTCAGCGAGTAGCGCTGCGGCACCCATACTACGGGTACCGGCGCATCGTGGTGCAGTTGCAGCGCGACGGGATCATCGTCGGTCCCAAGAAAGTGCGGCGGCTGATGCGGCAGGATAACCTGCTCGCGATTCGGCGGCGGAGGTTCCTCGTGACCACCGACTCCGATCACGGATTCAAAGTGTATCCGAATCTGGCGCAGCATCTGGAACTCAGCGATATTAACCAACTTTGGGTTGCTGACCTCACGTTCGTGCGATTGGAGCAGGAGTTTGTCTATGTCGCGGTGGTTCTCGACGCCTACTCGCGGCGGGTGATTGGATGGGCTCTGAATCGGACGATGGAAGCCTCGCTTACACTGGCGGCTCTCGACCAAGCCATCGCGGCGCGGCAGCCAAAACCAGGACTCGTGCACCATTCCGATCAGGGCACACAATACGCCTGCTCGGACTATGTCGATCGGCTTGAGGCTTGTGGAGCGGTGCTCAGTATGAGTCGGGCTGGTCGGCCGTGGAGAACGGCCGCTGCGAGAGCTTCATCAAGACGCTAAAACACGAACAACTGGATGCGTGGCAGTACCGCACACTGGAGGAACTGAGGGAGCACATCGAAGAGTTCATAGAACAGATTTACAATCCCGTGAGGCTACACTCGGCTCTCGGTTATCTATCGCCGATTGAGTTCGAAAGGCAACGGGCGGCCCAGGACCGGCGAGCTCCCTGGATGCCGGCGACGATGAGTTTTCTGAGGCATAAGGAAATCTATTCCGATCTTCTAAACACCGCGCCGGAGAGGGCCGATCCCTCCCCGGCGACTCATCGGAATGAGTTTCCGGCAGGGTATTCCTTGGCAGGTTGCTCTCCAGCAGAGCCCGCCTCCGCTTCCCCTGCCGATCTCGTTCTGCAACAAAAACGTCCGTTCGCCAAGTAAAATCCAGCGAACGGTTAACTGTCGATTCTTCCGTGTCTCAGAAAAGGGCGCAGTCCATGTCCAGCTCGATTTCCATGGTAAAGTCCGGTCCGCATTTCTCCTACAATTCCACGAAAACGCCTACCGCTCATGCTGCCGGAGACACTCGCCCGCAGCCTGCAGAGAGTTTCCTGACTCGTCGTTGGAAGCGATTCAATGACTTTCGCAGTGGAGATCGCGAGATGTAATTCCTCAGCAGCTCGCGCGATTTCCTTTCGGAGCCGGTCTATATAGACCCTCACAGCAGAGCGCGAAATATCACAGGTGAGCATCCGTTCGCGTGAACTATGGGAACCGTGGAGCGTGTACAACCGTTCGCTGCGGCTCAGGCTAGCAACTTCTTCTGCAGTTGTAAGGGACATCCGATCTTACGGTAAGCTCCGCAATTCAGACTTGATGGTCTTGATGAACGCCTGACATGCCGGGGTAGCGGAGGTATGACGGACAACCAGCCAGACGCTGCGCTCTTCCCGGAACTCTTCGATCGCTTTCATCGCGAGATCGTCTCTCGATCCCTTGTATTTCATGCACATGCTCGGCACGATACCGACTCCCATCCCGGCCGCAGACATATTCTTGATCGATTCCAGAGTTTCGGTCTCCACTTGCACATTCAGTGGCACTTGAAGTCGCGTGAAAGCCTGTGCGATCCGCTCTCGCAACTCCGAGGTGGCAGTCAAAACGATCAGCGGCTCGGTGCCGAGTTCCTGAATGTGAACCGTCTCGTGGCTCGCTAGGTGATGCCGCGGGCTGAATACAGCCACTAATCTGTCGCGCATGATCACCTGCCCACGGAGCTGCGGGTCTTTGGGCTGGCTGGCCACAAGCGCAATATCCAGCTGATGATGCTTGAGTGCTGAAAGCATGGCATCGGAGTAGCCGATGGATACCCGGATCTTTACCGCTGGGTGCCGTTTGCGGAACTCCTCGACGATCTCTGGTAGCAGGTATTCGCCAACGCTCTGGTTGGCTCCAATGCGAAGGTGTCCGCTCTTCAAGTTACGGATCTCTTCAATCGCGGACAGCGCTTCGTCGCGCACCGAGAGCAGGCGGCGCGCATATGCGACAAGAACATCTCCTGCAGGGGTCAGCCGGAAGTCGCGCCCTTGTGATCGGTCAAATAGGGCCGTCCCGATCTCCTCTTCCAGTTTGGCAATTGCAATGCTGACTGCGGGCTGCGTCCGGTGTACACGATCTGCCGCCTTCTGCAGAGTCCGCTCCTCAGCCACCGCGACCAGCATCTGCAGTTGCATCATCTCCATGAATTCTTGCCCCGACTCGTGATATCCGTGGACAACGGAGCATACCATTTAGTATTCTACTTTGTATACAAAAACTGATAAGAACTTAAGGAATTCACAGGTTATGACTCCCGGAGGAACCGCATATGCCCACCCTACGCCTTCAAGGCGCTGTTGAAGGCACACGCTCGGACGACGTGTACAAGCAACTGCGAGACGACATCATCACCGGCAGGTGCCGCCCCAACGAGCGTCTTATTGAGGTTGAGCTTGCTGACCGCCTCGGCGTCAGTCGAACCCCCATACGGGAGTCGCTAAAGAGATTGGCGGCTGAAGGTCTCGTCGCCAGCCGGCGACGGGGGTGGGTAACCCGGGAGCACACTGGCGACGAGATTCGTGAGATTTACGAGGTGCGAGCGGCGCTAGAGGGGTATTGTGCGCGGCTGGCTGCTAAGCGCGGAACCAAGGCTCAGCTCAAGGACATCGCCAGCCTCCATCGCGGAGCCACGAAGCGCATGGCAAACTCATCCCGGAAGCACCTCGTCGAGGTCAATGATCGCTTTCACGATGCAATTGTTGCAGCGGCTCAGAACAAGAGGTTGGCTGAGCTGATTCGACATAACCGCGAATACTACTTCAATTTCAGGATTGCAACCCTTTACACCGACGAAGAAGCTGAAGCCTCGCTCGCCAGCCACGACGCAGTCGTTCGAGCCCTGCTCGATCGCGAACCGGATCGCGCCGAGCGGGAGATGCGGAACCACATTGATCTTGCTTTGGGCGTGATGCTGGCTAAGCTCAGATAATTATTGACAATATCAGTCCCAAACAAACTTCTCGCGAGATTTAACGGACTATTCAGGCATCCCACTTCTATCTCGCCGCCGCCTTTGCTGTGCGTTCCTGCTGGGCTTTGGCGAGCGCCGGTGCGACATCTTCGAATGCCGCCAGATGCTTCTCGATGTCCGCTTCCGTGTGCTGCACTGAGATGGTCCACTGCTCGTCCCACCAGTGAGGCTGAGGCATAACGCCACGGTTCACCATGGCAAACCAATAGTGGCGCCAAAGGTCGGCGTCGATCGTGATCCAGTCCCTGTAGTTGCAAACCTCTTTCGGATAGAGCATGAGCGCGCCGTTCGCGCCCGCGGTTACTACGTAAGCCACCAGTCCCACCTTTACAATCGTCTTGAGGTAGCCTTCCGCCAGCTTCTTGCCGAGCTTCTTGACATGTGCGTAGTTCTCGCGAGTCAATACCTCGCGAAAGGTGGCCAATCCCGCTGCCATCGAGACAGGATTCGTATTGCAGGTTCCCCCATGGAATACTTTGCGCTGAGAGATCAGGTCCATTACCGGCGCGTGCGCCCCGAAAGCAGACAGTGGCAGACCTCCGCCGATTGATTTGGCCAGGCAGATCATGTCCGGCTTGACGCCGAAATACTCTGAAGCCCCACCCCAGCTCAACTTGGCGCCGGTCTTTACTTCGTCAAAGATCAACAGCGCGCCTTCCCTCGTACATATTTCACGAAGGCCTTGCAGAAATCCCGGATTCGGCATGCAGATGCCAAGATTCATCATCACGGGTTCCAGAATGATCGCGGCGATCTCACCACGATTCTGCTGGAAGCGAAGCTCGACGCTATCCAGATCGTTGAATGTGGCGACGGCAACGTTGGCGACGGCCACCTTGGGCACGCCTAAGCCTGAGGGCACCGAATCGGGAGCTGTGTTGGTTCAGCCTGAAATGGAGAGAGGGCGCTCTCCGTTAGTGAGTATTCCGCCCTACGGGCGGGGATTTTCAAGGCATTGGGGTCTTTCGATCCGATGAGAATTGGGGAGGCAGCGCAAGAAGTTGTTTTGGCGCTGCCGACCATCATCTCGATGAGCCCACCTGGCTATCCCTCGGCATGGTTGCATCCCTGCAGAGCCCGCTTCCGTTTCACCAGGCGAAGTCATTGTAGCTCGGTAGGCTCCTGACGTTGCAGACTTTGGTGGCAAGCGTCTTTGGCGGAACCTCCGCTCGTCGCTCCTTCATACAGTTGCTTACTGATACAGTGGGTCTTTGCAGTTCTGGCCTTCTGCAAACTCGCTTGGTACGCGCTCCTTTCCCCAGATTGTTTTTCCGGCCCGCTTCGGGTGTTTGGAAAAGTGCTCGTTTCTCTGATTGAAATATCGATCAATGGCGTCCCTGGCGATCTCTACGGAAGGGTAATCACTGTTATGAATGATTGCTCTAGCCATTCCGCTGAATACCGACTCGATCACATTCAAGAACTGCGCACCGGCAGGAAGGGGAGCAGTCTTCACTACGGGAAAACCATCCGCCGTTGCTTGTTGGTTGATTTTGTTCAGATGTGCGACCAGTTTCTTCGAAATATGCCACGAGGCTGCGTCCCACGATAGATAGATCGTGCTACAGGTACGGTACTGAGCGCGCAAAACATCCGCCATCTTGACCATTTCGTCGGTGTTCTTTCGGCGAGAATAAAAATGCGCTCACTTGATTTCTCGATAACTCAAGAGCAGCGGTGAGGATCATCCAACCTTTTGACTTCTGCCACTGCGGAACTACATATTCCTGGCCTGGGCCAACTCGCTTGATCCCTCCTTTCTGCTTGACGGCGAACGGTCCGTATTCGTCAATCGAGAAAAAGGCTTCATCTGGTCGGAGTTCCGACAGAATCTTCTTAATGGCCTCCACCTTAGTGCGGTAGTCGGGATCCTTGCTAGTAAGGACGATGCGAGCACGGCGCCACTTGTAACCAGCTTCTTTGATGATTCTACGAATAACTTCACTGCAAAGAGGTTGGTGTTGCTCGCACAATATTTTCTGAAGATCGACCATTCTCCAAGTGGTTCGGTTGATGCCGTGCGCGGCTGGTGGCGAATGCAATAAAGTAAACACCGCAGTCTTTATGGAGTCCTTGTCAGACTTCTTGTTGTTGCTTGACTTCCTGGCAAAGAGCACGTTCGTGCCGCCTTCTCGAAACAGTTTCCAATAGTTAGCGAAGACTGCTTGGAGATGTGGAGGAAACAACGGATTGACACATAGCTGATGCCGCGCAGGCGGCCCAGCACGGTCATAGACTTGTTTCGGACCGAGAGTTTTCCTCCGGTGGCCACTGATAGGAGGCCCTCCAATTCCGACAATGGCACTCCGCCGAGTTCCTTGGTTAGGATGTTTGGTGGTATGGCCCCTTGGAGCACGTTCCGCATCCACTCGAACTCTTGTTCTCGCCTCTCTCGATCCCGCTGGAAACGCCGAGGTTTGGGGGAAAAGATAGGCTTGATCAGTCGTTCGAGAGTTTTCTGAGCGAGCTGTGGCTCTGCTCCGAAGCACAAAACGCGAAGCATTTGGACCGCCTCTCTCTCGGGAAGAGACTTGAGAACCATGTATGTGATCTGAGCTGGGTCTTCCGATTCGACTGAAGGTTCCCCCAACCCTTCGCCCTGTGATTGGCGACCTGTTTTTGCATTGGCATTTGCAATGAAACGTGCTCGGCGCACGTAGTCCTTGACGATAGTGTAACCGCCGCTGAATTGCTGCTCCCCCGCACAGTCTCCGCCAGATCCGCTGGCGGTGTTCCGCTGCTTCTTCGGTTAGCGTCCCGTCCTCTTTTAGATCTGATCGATCACTCCAATCCATGGTCCCAACTTGGATCGCCGACTCGGTTGCTGTCCGCCGGCAGCCCGGCGGCAAGGTGAACTTCAACATCTTCCGCACCGTCTGCCAGGAGATCCCTGTTTCCAGCGCCATTCGCCTCTGCGAGATACTTCCCGCAATACCCGTCGGCGAATCCTAGTCCACTGGGCGATGTCTTTGTACATTTACTACCTCCTCATACGATGTGACACGGGACCTCATTGCAAGCCCCGGATTGCATCATTCTCAGGCGGCTTGCTGCCGAGCGGATCCGCCGCTGGTGTCTGGCCGCAGCCAACTTCCGGTCCCGCTCAGCGTGGATCTCCTGCTGATGGCCGGCGAGCATGTCCTTCGGCGTGATGTAGCCGATGGCACTGTTCAAGCGGATGTTGTTGTAATGCTCGACGTACGCCTGCACCAAACGCTGCGCATCCTCTAGCGAGAGCGGTGTTCCCGGTCGGATGCATTCGCTCTTTAGCGACTTGTGCCAGCGCTCGATTTTGCCGTTCGATTGGGGATAGTAGGGCGAAGTTCGGACATGCGTCATGCCGGAGATTCGAATGAACTCCTTGAAGTCGCGGGCGATGAACTGCGGCCCGTTGTCCGAGATGATACGCGGCTTTGCCTCCGGGTACTTTTCCTTGGCCCGTTCGAGAATTACCTCGATGTCGGTCTCCCTCATCGACTCTCGCAGGTCCCAATGCACGATAGAAACGACTGTACCCATCCAGGACGCTGCACAAGTAATAGAAGGTCCCGCAGACGTTGATATAGGAAACATCGATATGCCAATGTTGGTGCGGCTGGAGCGGCTGCTCGAAGCCGGTCCCCTTGCGCGACGGCTTCGCTTTCCACCGGGATAGCAGTCCTGCTTGCTTCAACACCCGCCAAACGCTCGCCGGACTGACCGCCACAACGTCAGCGTCGAGCATCATGAACGTCAGCCGCCGATAGCCTTCCAGCGGATTCTTCAGATGGAAATCGATGATCGCTTCTTTCTCCCACAGCTCCAACCAGAAATCGCGGGGAACCCAACCGTTATGCTCGTTGACCCAACCGTAGCGCTGCCGCCAGTCATAGAACTTGCTGGCGGTCACGCCCAGCCAATGGATGAATCGCCCGACGCCGATCTCGGTCTTCTCCGACCAGCGCCGGACGAAATCCACCACTTGGTCCCGCACGTCATGCGGCACCCAGTTGCCGGTTAGAGTTCCCCAAGTGTTTTTTTTAGCGCGACGTGCTCCGCCATCAACTCGGCCAGGACCTCGTCCTTGGTCTGCACCTTCTTCTCCAAGAACTCAATCCGTTTCTGCTTCTCCTCCACCTGGCGGTGGGGACGCTCCTGAGCCTGAAAGGCAGCCGCTCCGTTCTCGAAGAACTCCTTTTGCCAGCGGTAGAACACCGTCGGCTGCAGGCCCAGTTCCTCACACAGATCCGAGACCGGCACCTTGTCCAAAAGGTGCCGCCTCAGAATGGCCACCTTCTCTTCCGCGCTGTAATGCTTTCTTTGCCTTCCTCATACGTTCGCTCCGTTATCTTAACGGAGGAACGCTTTCTCCATTTCCAGCTGAGGCAGGACACCCTAAGTACGGCAGCACTTCTGTTCGCCGCAATTTCCACCGGATGTGGAGGAAGTCAATTCGCTCCGACTCCATCTCGCAGCGCCGCCTCCTTTGACATCAGACCAACGGCGTAGCCACCAACTCTCAATTGCAGACGATATGGCAAGAAGCCCAACAGGATCTCTGCAACCCAACCGATCCCCCTTAATCCTGTGGCTGCGCTCATGAACGGCGCAACTCTACAAACCATTGCGCAGGATACGCGAGCCGAGGGAGTGAAACCGAAGTGCATCGCCGTCATCTCGATACCTGACCTGACGGTCGCACAACGGCATGCGGAGAATCCCAATGTCGCGCTGCAACACAACACCGATCCTACCGGGATCATTCACTGCCCTGCAGGTGCTTTAGCCAAATATTGCCGTTCGTTTACCGCCAGCAATAACCAAGCCTGCTACGTATCTGCATCCGAGGTTTTGAACTTCGGCGCAACCGGGTGGGAGTTCGAGAACATTATTCTGGCCCGTTCCAGATACGACACTGCTGGTCGATAACCGATTCACCCACACTTTCTTCAAGGGAGTGAGGAGTGCCCGAATTCCGTTCGCTCATCGGTCGAGGCGCGAAAGCAATTTCGCATGACGTGGATTGTGTCTCGAAAACCCTCGCAGGCGAATTTCGCCGCCTGCAAACTCATTAAGCTCTTTCCTGATATCGAGATATCAAGTGCACGCATGTCGAACGCACTTTGCGAGTTGTTGAGTCAGTCAGGTCAAAAGTAGCTGGATGGTTCTTTGGATTGTAACGGCGGAGGGTTGGTTGAGTCGACTCGGCAGACCACTGCTGAAGCAACGTCAAGCTTCGAACATCCGCCTGAGTGTTTCAGCAAGCGGGCGCATCGCGGGAAGACTGACTAGATTGTGTAGCTTTGCGGCGCTACCAACCAGGCGCGGAACTTCGTTCTGGCGAACAAACTCGGGATTAACCCGAACTTCGATCTCATAACCCGCCAACTGGTTCATTACGCGAATCACATCGAGTAAAGCGGTTGCCTGTCCACTACAAATGTTCACGACCTCTGAGTGCGCTTCACTTTCGAGGAGCGCAATGTAAGCAGCTACCACGTCGTCCACGTCGCTGAAGTCCCTGGAGACGTTCAGGTTTCCGAGTTCGATGAACGGAGCGCGGTCCCGAAAATGCTGCACGATTTTGGGTATCAGAAAATGTTTTTCCTGCCCCGGTCCCGTGTAATTAAAAGGACGCGTGATAACGATGGGCAGTCGATTAAACCAATTGGCCTTGACCATATGCTCCATAGCTAACTTGCTATTTGCGTAATGGTTCACGGGGGCGGGACAAACCGATTCGTCGAGCACCTCGATATCTGGAGTGCCATATACATTCCCGCTGCTGGCGATCAAGACGCGGGGAGCGCGCTCGAGATTGGCGGCCGCTTGCAGCAAATTGAGCGTGCCGAACACATTGACGCGATAAAACTCTTCTGGGTTGTCGTGGCCTACAAACGAAACTGCTGCCAGGTGAATCACTGCGTCGGGACACGCCTTGCGCACAGCCGCCTGGGTGGCCACACTATCGGTGAGGTCGCATGGATTCGGCCCTCCGAACTCGAGCGGAATCACCCTGTAATTGCGGCCTTCTAACGCTTTATGCAAGTAACGGCCGGTGAAGCCGCTTGCACCGGTGAGTAATACGGTTCGCATGGGTTAGAAGAGGGCGTGGCCGTCGGCCACTCGGGCGAGATCCGCTTCCACCATCATGCGACACAACTCGCCGAGCGTCGTCGTAGCTTTCCAACCCAAGTCCTTCTGTGCCTTCGCGGCTGACCCGACCAACGTTTCCACTTCCGCAGGACGGTAGAACTTGGGGTTAATGTTGACAATGACCTTCCCCGTTGCGGAGTCAATACCACGTTCCTGGTCACCGCTTCCCTGCCAGCCGATCTCGATGCCAGCTGACTTGGCGGCAAGGGTCACAAACTCCCGGACTGTCGCATTCTTGCCGGTTGCGAGCACGTAGACGCCGGGCTCCGCGGTTTGCAGCATGCGCCACATACCATCTACATACTCCCGCGCGAAACCCCAATCGCGCCTTGCGTCCAAGTTTCCCAACTCTAAGGTCTGGCGCTTGCCGAGTTTGATCCGCGCAATTCCGTCAGTGATCTTACGGGTCACAAACTCTAGCCCGCGTAACGGTGACTCATGGTTGAAGAGAATACCGCTCGCGCCAAAAATGCCATAGGACTCTCGATAGTTTATGGTCGTCCAGTGCGCAAACAGCTTGGCGACACCGTACGGGCTGCGGGGATAGAACGGTGTCTTCTCATCCTGAGGAATGGCCTGGACCTTGCCAAACATCTCTGATGTCGATGCCTGATAAAAACGAATCTTGGGATTAACAATTCGGATCGCCTCAAGCAGATGCAATGCACCCACTCCCGTGATCTCAGCCGTGGTAACCGGCTGTTCGAACGACAGACCGACAAAGCTCTGAGCAGCAAGATTGTAGACTTCGGTCGCCTGGGTACGCTCCAGCAGGCGAATGCCGGCGCCTCCGTCTGTCAAATCATGCTCTACGAGATGCAGTTGCGGATGCTCGAGAATTCCTAGCGACGCTATTCGCCAGAAGTTCACGGAACTCGTTCTGCGAAACGTGCCGTAAACGGTATACCCGCGGCTCAGCAGGAATTCCGCCAGATACGCGCCATCCTGCCCGGTTATACCGGTTACAAGTGCGATCTTCCCTTTATCGTTTTCCATCTATTGCAGATTATCAGTTCAAATATTTTTCAACCACCTCGAGGAGCGACGAGCCCGAAGCGCTTGGTTGGACCCGCAACGCTTCGGTGGAATTCGCTAGTCCTCTAATTAGTATCGTTTTCATTCCCAGGCTTTCGCCCGCGACGATATCCGAATCCGAATCTCCGATCACAACGCTATTCTCGCCGGTGGCTCCCGGAAAGTCGTGAAAGGCGCGGTCGAACAAGCCTGTCTTGGGCTTTCGGCAATTGCATTCACGGTTATCGTGGGGACAGTAATAGATAGCATCTAGGTGCGCGCCGAATGCGGCGAGGTGGGACTGCAATTTCTCATGAATTGCGCGTAGGGCCACTTCGGACAAGAGTCCCAATGCGATCCCACGTTGGTTTGTGACGACGATCACCCTCCGCAATGACCCGTTCAATAGCGCAATGGCTTCCTCGACTCCCGGTAGAAGATGAGTGCTGTCCCACGAAGTGAAATACTCGCTATCTGGAGGCTTGCGGTTGATGACCCCATCTCGGTCGAGAAATACATACTCGACCTCCGAAAAATCGGCTTTGCGTGCCGCGACCGGCAGATTCATTAGACTCCTACCACATCCGGCCACTCTTCTTGCGCGCGCTCGTAGATTTCGCGTGTGCCTACGTCGACAAGAAACTCCGAGATGGGGTAGGCGTGCATCTGGCCTACGAGGCGCGGTAGCAGATCGAAGCCGATATCCGGCGCTGACTTGCCGGGAGGGATCAGGTCACAGATCTTCGGAGAAGCTAGCATTATCCCCGAGAACGCCTGATTATTGGCCGGGTTATCAGGTTTCTCTATAAAGGACGTGATCCGGTTCTCGGGGTCCGTTGTCAGGATCCCGCAGCGACGCGGGTTATCTACTCTATAGACACCCAGCGTGGCCTTGCCCCCGTTTCGACGGTGCTGCGCAAGCATGTCAGAAAAGTTCAACGTCGTCAAAACATCACTGTACAACACCCAGAATTCCGGAACTTCGCCCAACCATTGGCGATTAGCCCTGAGAGTTCCGGCGCTTCCAAGTAATTCGTGCTCTTCCGACAGGCTAACCTTCAGGTCGCCCGCGTGTTCGGCTACGTAGCTTCGCACCTGCGCCACGTGCGCGTGAACGTTGATCAATATTTCTGTGATCCCCGCGGACCTGCAAATCTCAAACCAGATTTGCAGCATAGGTTTGCCCGCAATCGGCACCAGGCACTTCGGCAGATTATCGGTGAGCGGTCGAAGGCGGGTACCGTGCCCGGCGGCGAGCAAGAACGCTTTCATGGAAACCTAGCTGGCCTTGGCGGGAACAAAGCGCCACATCCGTCCGCCCTGTTCGTCGGCATCGAGGAAGGGATCGTCCACCAACAGTTGAGCTCCGCCGAAGTCGAACTTAAACATCATCTCGCTGATGCCTTCGGCCGCGAACGAAGCTCGCAAGCGAGGTTGCTCTTCAACTTCGCAGTACAGCAGCAGGAAGCCTCCGCCCCCAGCCCCTGTGATCTTGCCGCCCAGGGCTCCGTTCTTCCTAGCAAGATTGTAGAGGTGATCGGTCCTGTCGCTCGAAATGCCTTGCGTCACCTGCTTCTTTTGTTGCCACACCTCGTCCAGCATCGTGCCGAAGTCCCGCAGATTGCCCTTTTCGAGCGCTGTGCGCATCATCAACCCGTACTGCTTGATGTTATGGAGAGCCCGTATCGACTTGCTGCCAGGCACTCGAGTGTCTTTGTCCTGGCGCTTCAGGATGCTCCAGGAATCGTGGGATGCCCCCGTGAAGAACAACATCAGGTTCCTCTGCAATTGTTCAATTGTGCCGGGTTCAGCAACCAGCGGATCGACCATCACGCTGTCGTCCTGGTGAAAGTGAATGTAGTTCACGCCTCCGAAAGCCGCAGCATATTCATCCTGTTTTCCGACCGGCTTCTGCAAGACGTCGTGAGCGATGGTATAGGCAGTTGAAGCCAAATCGTAACGCGACGTCGGAAGATGGCATATCTCCGAGATCGCCTTCAAGATGTTGACGCACACGCTTGCCGACGAGCCAAGGCCCGTGCCAGGCGGAATTTCCGAGGCCAGAAACAGGTCAGCTCCAAAGCGCTGGTCCATATGTTTCAATGTGGAAAGCACAATTCCCAGGCGGGTGGTATCGACTGGCATATCGCGGATGTCCTCCCACGTTTCCGTTACCTTCAGGTCGGAAGAAATAACCTGGATTTTTCCGTCCGTGCGCCGCGACACCAGAGTATAGAAGTACTTGTCGATGGCAGCACTCAGCACTCCTCCCCCGAACTCCTGGAAGTACGACGGCAAGTCAGTGCCACCGCCGCCAAAGCTGATTCGGACCGGGCTTCGCACGATTAGCATCGCGGATCGACCTCTGACAAACGAGTTTGGGCGCTTGGTCTTTGTTCGAGTCGAGACCCACGCGATAGGACTGTGCTCAGTGTCTGAAGCAGCAGCGAAATATCCAATAGAGGCGACCACGATTGGATGTATTGCAGGTCGAACTCTGTCTTGGATTCTGAGGAGTTAGCGGTCCTGACGCCATGGACCTGGGCCAGACCCGTGATACCCGGTAATACCCTTAACCTCAAACCCTGCCAGTCCGAATAACGCTTGATGCGATCCGGCGGCTCAGGCCGCGGCCCTACTAGCGACATCTCGCCTCGTAAAACATTAAAGAGTTGCGGAAGTTCCGTGAGGCTCCAGCGGTGCCACAGCCCGGCAAAAGTCGTTTCAGTATGGCCGGCGTCGATGTTAAAGCGAAGCATGGAAAAAGGCTTGCCTTCCAGACCTATCCGCGGCAGGCGACGGAGAACCTTGCCCGTCGTGACCAGCGCGTACCACGCCATCAAAGCCATCATAGGGGATTGCAGCAAGATCAGCACCGCACCCAGGATGACGTCCAGACACCGCTTGCTTACCCGGGCTGTGTACGACAGGGCTACTGGCTTAAGGCGAATGAACGGCAGGCCGCCGATATCCATCATTTCCGGATGGAATACGTACATCTCATAAGTTTGCGGAATGAACGACAATCCGATCCCTAGCTCTGTGCAGACCTCGAAAAACCTGTTCATCTCCTGCGGTGGCATGCGACGCTCAACCACAAATACTTCACTGATATCCTGCTCCCTCAGTAACTTTTTCAGACCTCCCGACGAAACCGCGTCGGCGTCTGGCCGTTCCTCCGCAGAACTCATGTCCAAGTCAGAATGCAGGTATCCCGCGATTTCATACAAGAACTCGGGATGACCGGCTATCTTTTCCTTCACTTCCTCCGACAATGGGCCGTTGCCCACAATCAGTACTCTCTGGCTCGCACCCAGCCGATGCCCACGCCTGAGGGCCGCCAACATTCCTCGTCGAATCAGGATGAATCCGACCACGAGCAGCAGTCCAAATATGCCCAATGTTCCACGTGGAGCAGGCCGCCGCAACCCGAACTGAATCGCAGAAATCACAATCAACAGTGACATGACTGCCACGAGTACATTGGCTGTGATGGCAGTAATACCCGCGCCCCAGCGAAACCCGTCAAGCCGTAACCATGCGAATAACACTGGCCACGCTGCAACGCCCACCACGATGACGGGGACGAAGTTAACCAATTCCCCACGCTGCATGTGCCCTTGCAGGTAGCGATTCAGGACCGCCAGGCCGAGAGCGACCACCGTCCACATCAAGTCACATCCCAAGAGCAAGAAACGAACGCGGCGACGATTCATGGTTCCTTATGTCGTATGAAGAACGTGAAACAGGACTACCGGTGAGAAGAGGCGGCAACCGATCGCGTCTTCCAGGTCCACGCGGTTGCAATAATATTGTCCAGATTGGAGTGCCGAGGGCTCCAACCGAGGTTTCGTACTAGCTTGTCTGGGTTGGCTTCCAGGATTGCAGGATCGCCGAGTCTGCGCTCGCCCACCACAATCGGCACCTTCATCCCGATCATTCGTTCGACGGCTTGCCAGACTTCGCGCACTGAGAAACTCTGCCCCGTGCCGATGTTGTATGCCTCGAGACCGGGGTGGTTCATCTTGTTCAGAGCGGCAATGTGCGCGTGTGCAATGTCCACTACATGCACATAGTCTCGAAGGCAAGTACCGTCCGGAGTTGGCCAGTCCTGCCCATAAACAGTGAAGTGCTCTCTTTCGGCGAGCGCCGCTTCAAAGAGCAATGGAATGATGTGGGTCTCAGGACTGTGGTTCTCGCCCTGCTCTTCGGATGCGCCGGAAGCGTTGAAATAGCGGAACGCCACGGCGCTTATCCGGACGCCTTGGCATACCACGCGAGGGCACGCTCAAAGCCCTAGTTTCGACTCTCCGTAGGAGTTCACTGGATTCTTGGGGTGGTCCTCCGGGATCGGAATCTTCAACCGGATCGCCATACACAGCAGCAGTCGAGGAGAAGACAAACTTCTTAACGCCTTCTTCGCACAAGCACGTCAAGCATCGTTAGTGCCGACGATACGTTGACCTTGAAAAAGATCGCAAGGGTTGGTGACCGACTCGGGAATCAGGGCCTTGGCCGCAAAATGAAACACCGCTTCCACGGGCCGTTCGCGGAGGAGTCCGCGGAGTCCTTCCGCATCAGCGATATCCATCTCGTGGAATTCGGCTTCTGGCAGGGCGTACCGCGGTGCCCAGCCGATAGGTCGTCAATGACGACGACTTCGTGGCCTTTCTTGATGAACTCAGAGCTGCAAACGGATCCGACGTATCCAGCCCCACCCGTTACCAGAATCCTCGACATTGGATTCTAATGTGCTCCTTCGCGCTTTAGGACTTTCCACGGCGTCTTTAACCAGGATTTGCAGATCGAGCGCCAAAGACCAGTGTTTGATGTAATACATATCCATCTGCACGCGGTCGCCGTATTCCACTTCCTGTCGGCCGGTCACCTGCCAATACCCTGTCATACCGGGCTTTACGGCGAGGAGCATGTCGCGCTTGTCGCCGTACTTGTCCAGTTCCGGACGCGTGATCATCCTTGGACCGACGAGACTCATTTCGCCATGCAATACATTGAACAATTGGGGAAGTTCGTCGATGGAGGTCTTACGAAGGAACAACACCGACTGGGGTTATCCGGGGATCGTCAGCGATCTTATAGTTTTGTTGAATCTCTGCCGCCAACGCCCTGGGTGTTCTTCCAGATAGACATCGGCGTCAACCCGCATCGAGCGCAACTTGAATGCGTCAAAGTCGCCGGTACGTCCCTACACAGCGTCGACGATAGAGAACAGGTCCGCCATCGTGGAACTTCACCGCCAGCGCGGCCGCAATAAGTACCGGCGAGAGCAAGACTATGCTCTGCACTCGCGCCAACTAAGTCGAGCACCCGCTTGCAACCCAACAACAGTCTAGGCACTGCGTGCCTGCCGGATCGCAGAGTAAACCGCCGAACTACTGGCGTTTGTTATATCAACCAGGCCGTCCGCACTCTGGCATTGAAGAGCGCTAATCCGGCTGTAGAGCGCGGAGGACGCGGCATGAACCTTAATGGTGTGGAGGTCTTCGATGATCTGCATGTTCTGTGCGGGAACAATGAGGCATGGGCTCGCAAAGGGAGAGCCATCTTGCCGCCATCTCTTCCCGTCATTCCAACGGCCCTCGCGCCCGTGTCAGATGCAAACTCCAGGGCGCGCAAGATGTTCGGCGAATTCCCACTCCGCGCTGATCGCGATGACCAAGATCGGACGGCCTGAGAAAGTTTCGTAACTGCTCGACGAAGACTGATTCGTAACCGAAGATCGTTGGACCAGGCACTCATGAGCGAGAAGTTGTCGGTCAACGACAGCGCCCGCAGACGGCGCTGGACCATTCGCAAAGGTCACGTTCTTGGCCAAGTCACAGGCAAAATGGGATGCCGAAGCGGCGCGGCCACCGTTTCCAAAGATATATACGTCGGTCTCGCCGAGATAGGCCTCAAACAAGGCGTCGACGATTAGTTCTCTACGGCGGTGCTTTCGAACCGCGCCAGCGCCGTGGCGAGCTCGCTCAGGTAAAGGTGGCTAGTGGTCAATCTCGGGATCCATCATGGTCTTTTCCTCCCCTTTGCTTGCTGGGACGACTTGTTCCGTTTGGAGGGATGGTTGGCGTCTACCGAATTAATGTGCCAGGAATAGGGTCGTCCTGCTGCAAACAGGCGACGGGCGAAGTGGAACGGTCTATTTACGGGGTGGGCCGAGCTCGATTCGCTTCTAGTTCAGCGAAGGACAGTACTGCCGATAGATTTCCAAGTGGCGATGGACACAAGCCGACGAGGTAAATTGCTTTGCGTTCGTGAAGCCTGCCTGACGGAGCTTCTGACGTTCCGAATCCGAATGCAACAGGCGATCCATTGCCAGGGCGATAGACTCAATGTTATGTGGGTCGAAGTACTCGGCGGCAGCGCCTGCGACTTCAGGAAGCGAAGCAGCACGGGCGCATACAATGGGAGTTCCGCACGCCATCGACTCCAGTACTGGGAGCCCGAATCCCTCTTCGAATGACGGTAGCACGGTCAGCTCGGCAGCCGAGTAGGCCGAACGAAGGAGGTTATCGCTGACCTTGCCCGCGAATCGAACTGCGTCGCGAACTCCTAGATCCTTTGCCAGTTTTTTCAAAGCCGGGCCGTCCACCGTGTCGTTTCCGATAATCAGCAGCTCGCAGTTGCTCGCCGTCTTGTTCCACAGCAACGCGAACGCACGAAGCAAACCATCGACATTTTTGTGCGGCTTGAGATTGCCTACATACAGCATGTAGGGCCGAGTGACGTCGCACTGGCGCTGCACAGTTTGCATAGCTTCTTCACGGGGTTCAGGAAAAAATTTTTGGCCCGACTCCGTTGTAGGTTACGGTCACTTTTTCGGCGGGCACATCGAGATGCTCGACGATCTGCCGTTTGGAGTACTCGGACATGGTGAAAATATGGGCAGCCTTCCGAGCCCCCAGCCGCAGCATTGGACGGGCATAAAGCCGGCTCTTCAGTGTGTCGCGAAACTGGGCATCCAGAATGTGCGTCAGATCGTGGATCGTCACCAACAGCGTTCCCGAACGTAGTAGCGGCGCGTTGTAATGCGGCACATGCAGTACCGGAAATGTTCGTGCTGCCCGTCGGATGGCGAATTGCTCTGCAACGGAGTAAATCGGAACATCCACAATGCTTAAGCTGTTGCAAAATGGTTCTAGCGCTGCCTGGTGCTTGAGAGCGTGATGCCATGCAATTCAAGTTCGTGGCGGTGGCTGAGTTCCTTCAACAGGTTCAAAGTGTAGGTCCCAACTCCGCTGTAAATCCACCGCGCATCGATACAGAGTGATTTCACGGCGCTTGCATCGCCCTTGCGAGGACGTCTTGGAACCCGTTGATGAAGGCATCCTCGGAGTATTCCGGGAGTGACCTCGCAGCTCCGATGGATCGAACGAACGCCCTTCAAACTCGCCGATGGCTCGCTTCAATCCGTCAACCGTAGCGTCCCGATAGAACACAGCGGTCTCAGAGGTCATGGAGTCCAAAATCTCCTCCTTGCAGCGCGATTACCGGACAACCCGTGGCGATCGCCTCCACCGGCACAATACCGAAGTCCTCTACACCTGGAAACAGCAGCGCGCGGGCGCGACTGTAATACAAACCGAGGTCGTCATCGCTGACGAACCCCAGAAACTCGACGTCCGCGTAGAGCTTAGTCGCTAGCGCCCGTAGTGCTTTCATGTCTGGCCCCGAACCGACGATCTTCAGCGAACGACCTAGTGCGGCGCAGGCGGCAATGGCTTGGTCAACTCGTTTGTACGGGACAAGCGCCGACACCACCAGGTACCAATCCTCGGGCTGTCGCTCCCTCTCGACAAAGCGTTCGATATCTACTGGCGGTGCAACTACTTCCGCTTCCCTGCCGTAGAAACGTTTCACGCGGTCGGCCACGAATCGCGAGTTGGCCGACAACACGTCCACGCGATCGGTGGTTGCGCGATCATACTGCTGCAGCCCGGCCGCAATCGGACGAAACACCAATCGGGATGGAACTTTGCCCACTTTCTTCGGTCCGAGTAGCCTCAAAGCGGTCCCAGATGTAGCGCATGGGGCTGTGGATGTAGCAGATATGCTTGGGTTTGCCTTGCTTGCGGCTCACCATAGACTTGGCGAACTGCGAGGTCGAAATCGCAAGATCGCAGTCGCCAGCTTTAGTCATCTCAGCGAACGCCGGAAACAGCGGGAAATACAGCCGGTAGTTCTTCTCCGCGTAAGGCATATGCTGCAGCGGACTGGTAGTAATCGGGCGATCTTCGATGATCGCCGCGACCGAACCTTCGACATGCATTAGCGTGAAGAGAGGAAGGCTTGCGGAAACATCCGGCACAAGACTTCCAGCACCTTCTCGCCGCCGCGCATGCCGTTCAGATAATCGTGAACGAGCGTAACCCGTTGATAAAAAGCCGTTAAGGTAGGTTTTGCCGAGCTGTAAGCTGCGAGGGAAACGGTCATTAAGTCGTATGGGAGCTCGTCAAACTGGAAGGGGGTACCCCATCCCCTGTTATTGAAAACAAAGGGTTTGAAGCACGATTAGCTGTAAGGTACTGCAAACATTGTACTTATACGTAAAGTCCTGTTATCAAGGAACTTAGGTTCCGGCGCGAACCGTAGCCTTGGGATCAACCAGACTGATTCACGATCTGTGATACGCGGGGCTAGTGTGGGTGTCATCAGAATTCTGCAGAAGCAAAAACTAAAGTAACCAAGGGTCTAACGGTAACCAAATCTCTGTCGAAGAGCACTCAGGCCACAACCTGCTTGGGAGCGGTGGCAAAGGAAATAAGTGAAACGAACCAAAGCACACCAATCCCGACGACCATCAATGTGTACGAATATTCCTTGTCCAAAGTAATTTAACCTCCACAGTTTGGATGCCCCGTACAAGACAGTGCCACACGGGAGCAGATACATGGGTGGCGCCTTTTCCTACCAGGTAGGTGAAGACAAATCCGGCTGTTCCACACGCAATGGCAATGTACAGCCAGCAGAGATATCCCATGCTTTGATGCAGCATCACGAAAGGCGACACGGCGTTGATTTGTTCCTCGATGTCGACCAGATCCCTATACGTTTCTTTTTCCTGATACCAGATCAGACGTCCGCGCAGCGGTGCCCAGCTGAACCTGAGAGGTGCAACCGAGGTAGGTGATGATCTCGGCGAAGCCGCTACTCAGAATCCCAGCCCGCGCTCTTCGTAGAATCCAAGATTCCGGGAGTAGTTGAAAACCGCCAGCACACTGAACAGCAATACCCCCATCATTAAGACCCTCGACAGACGGACCGTCCGATACCGCACGTTGTAGTTAAGCAGTAATAAGGTTGTCACGAGGGTCGCGATCAACAGGAGCCGAGCAGAGATCAATACACCTACGAGCAAGAGCAACAGGTTGACCGCGATGCTGAGCGACAAGCGCCGTCGTGTGGCTAAACGGTATAGGGCGATCGCCGCGGGATAGACAGTAATGTAACGCAGGGACAATAGCCCAGTTTTGTAGTCTGGTACATCGCGTCTTTCATGGCGTTAGCTTGGCCCGACATCACATAGCCAATCGTGCCCGCCAGCGACAGCGACCCGAGAATTTTGACGGCTGCCGCCAGCACACCGACAGCGGCAATGGCAGTGAAGATGTAGTACGGCAAGTCTGCATCCAAGGAATACACCGCTGATGAATTCGTGGGAGTGGTACGCAGGGATGTCCCGAAAAACTCACCAACGCGAAAGGAGAGAAAAATAACCGTATACCACGCTACGAGAACAAGGATGGCAACCGGATCCAATGCAGCAGCCTTATCGAAACCTTTGCGAAGCACCCCGAAGCTTGGGAAAGACCATGCCGCCTCAAACCCGAGCGCAACCGCTGCCATGCTGATGTTGGAAGGCTTGGTGAAAATGTATACGGGTATTCTCATGGAAGCTTATCTGTTATTGGCGCCGCAGTTGATAGAGAATCTGACTGTTGCACAGTCGGTCCAGCGATTCCAATCGGTGAGAACGGTGTCTCATCGAGCCTGAACCCAATGCTCGCAGAGCATCCGGCGAACGACGCGATAGCCAAAACCCATATGACCCTCTTCACGAGGAACCTTGGACGCTAGTCCAACAGCGCTGAGCGAAATAGTCTTCCAGTTTGTGCCGGGGAACGTAGATCCTGTGACGGACCGAAAGATGTTCTTGAAGAGAGAGACAGGACCAAATTCTATAGGCATACTCACGACCAAGGTGCCCCCTGGCCTCAACAGTCGAAAAATGTCGCGCAGCACGGAAGGCAGGGTGTTGACTGGAGTGGGGATGTTCAAGAACTTCCAGGCAACTAACTTTAGAAAACGTCGAGGGCACAATTTCGGTTGTACTCGAATAAAGGACGACTCCCCGCACATCTCCGAGCTTCACCCGAGCCTCATCCAAATTAGCGGAAGGCTCAAACAGCGAAAAACTCGCGTCCGGCTACGATTCAGAGGCGAGAGTGATCAGGTGGCCGTCGCCTCCTCCATAATCCAGGAAGACGTCTTCTGTCTTCAGATCGAGCAACTTGACCGCGGCGTCGAAGCGCCAGGCATGACTTAAGCGTTTGATAAGCCAACGCGACGAATAATTGCATTCTCCGTAAGCCATTGTCCGGTCCTCGATTCGTCTATATCCCGGACTGTTCGTTCGATTCGAACTACCGGACGCCAAACTGTGAGCTCTGAGAACGCCCCAAGAAACCCCGACAACTTGTCAAGATTTCCCGCGCCTAACACGTATCCGGCAAGACAATAAACATGAAACATCAAGTACTTGTCGAAACGAATCCGCCCGTATCCCCGATAGAGCCGCATGAAGTCTTCGAAGGGGAGTCCTAGCTGATCTCTGATATAGGGGTAGAAATAGTTGGCGTAATCCCGCGGTACGATTGAACCACGTCGATGCCGGTGAACTGCCGCCAGGTCCCGGACGATCGAAAGGACGCCCGCAATCATGGTGAGCCGCGCCTCGGGCGTGTAGCCCTCCGGGTAGGTACTTCCCTTTCTCGCTGCTACTGGAGCCCGATCGGCCGACCGAATTGCGGCAATGCACCAGGACCTTGGGGGTAAACACCGCGCAGCGCTATCGACCAGCACGTTGGCGGTAAGGTGCATCTGGTAGTATAGCGTTCCATCGAACTTTGTCCGTGGCCGCGGCTTGGGCGCTTTCCCGATGCACGATGTATCCCGAGATGACGCCGGAGCGCCGGAAGCAGATGCGGATGGCATCCGCGCCTGCAGCGAACTCGCGCTCCTCCGTGAAATAGCGTATTTCTTGGTTGATTTTTTCCGGCACTCTATCGAACCAGGCATAGCTTTTCACTACCAGTCCCACGTTATCGTGACGCTCGAGGAGGCCGGCGACCGTGCTCAGTGCGCCCGGGGCACATCAGGTCGTCATTGCCCATGAAGAGCAAATACCCGACCCAGTGGCCTGCTCCACGAGGCAGCGGACATTGCCGTCGTAGCCAAAGTTTGTTTCGTTCTCGAAGTGGCGCAGCGTGCCTGGGATGAAGTTCCGTCATAACTCGCGCGCAATGGCCTGCGATTTGCACGCGTTCGCGCGAAGCGTCTTCACAAATAACGATTTCGAAGTTGGCGCGATATCTCTGGTCGTAGATCGAGTCCAGGAGTGCCGGCAGATGCCGCGCCCGGTTGTACGCGGGAATGCAGATAGAGAATTTCACTCGTCCCGCGCTTATGGTTTCTTCCACGTGCCACTGGCCGCTTGAAATTGCTTGAGGATGCGGGGGTCGGAATACCGGCCACAATCGAGGCGGCCGGGACATCGCCGTGAACCACAGAATTCGCGGCAAGAACTGCCCCGTTGCCGATAGTCGCGGGCCCTGAGGATCACCACGTTATCGCCGACCCACACATTGTCACCTATCACGACCGGACCGCCGCCGCCTAGTTGACGGTAAATAGGAGGCTCTGAAGGCTGGCACTGTGTCACGCCCTTGTAAACGCCGTGATTGTGGTCGGAAATATGTAAAAATACGACTACCCATGAGGACGTCATTCCCGATGACGATCCGCTCTATGCAGGTGATGTGAACTCCATCGGAAAAGCTGACGCCTTACGAACCCAATAATAATGTCAGGGCTAAACCTCTGATCGCGGCAGCTCGTCACTGCCTCAAGCCACAGATCGCCGGTTGCGTAAACTCCTGCACCAAACTTCATAAACTTTGATCCACGAACCAGGCAACGGGGACCGAGATAAAGCTTGGGAGCGCTGAACAGGATAGCCAGCCAGATGCTCTTGATCTTGTGAACCGCACGCCGAGTCATCAGCCAGAGGGCCCAAGGGAGGGGGTCCGACTTCATAGCGTTGGTGAGAGCGGTTGTAATCTCGCTGGATGGAGTCAATGGTAAATGTATGTCAGCCGCTTCATGGGCATCCGAGTGCGCTTTCGCTAAAGACGGACGGCTTTCTGGAGCAACGTCCCGTTGCCGGTACGCAACATTCCAGTCTGTTCAGCAGAGTGACGGTGCCGATCACGAGAGCACCAGCGCTCCTATGAAAAGCACCAAGTTGGGTTGCTTCCCCGAAACAGAAAACGCAGCCGCAACGACCAGGAACGCGGTCACGATCAGAGGCGCTCCGACTGCCGACCACAGGTAATCGTGCACCGAGGTGAATGCATTTGCGGGTTCGCGGGACGCCGGGAAGGAGATGAGCGCCGATGGAAAAAAAGGAGCCAATCAAGGTTCCGAGCGCGACACCGATAGCGCCCATCAACGCGCCGAGGACGATGCTGGCGACCAGATTGGCAATGCCTTCCGCCAGCGGGCTCACCTTGATCTGGCTCTGGTGGCCGACGGCGACCAAAACGACCGCGTACGCAGCGCCGACCAGACGGACGAAGTTAGCAACCACCAGATAATCAGGATGGGCGCTCCGGTTTGCACATAGCGCTGGCCAATCCAGAGCCTGAGGATCGGTCCCGGCATAAATGACGGCCGGCATACAGATGAAAACGAGCAGCAAGACGCTCAAGCGGGTGGAGGTGATGACCAGCTTGCCCAGACCCGCGGCGTCTCCCTTGGCGTGGAGTCTCGCGGCATGGGGCATCATTACATTGATCACGGCGAACAATGCTCCGCCAACAAAGGTGGTCAAAGCTGCGGCTACGGAGTACGGAGTCACCGCAGCGAAATCGAAACGAGCCACCATGAGCAGGTCTAACCCTGTGACCAGCAGCATGGAAAACGACATCACCATGAGGCCAAAACAGTAGCGCGATAACTCGCGCGCAGTGGAACGTTGCGCCAGATGCGCCCGGAAGCGGATATCCGGAACCAGCCGGCGCACCAGCAGAAACTGGACTGCGTAGGAAGCAATCAAGGTGAGTGCCATGACTGCGGCCATGGCGACAACGGACCCGCCCGCCAGCACAACGAGGACCACGCCGATTGCAGAGAGCAGTCTTGCGCCGCCAACGGTAATCGCCGGAAGTTCGTTGGCCCGCAGGCCGATGAACACGCCGTTCCAGGCCGAGGCGGGCAATCCGAGAGCGGTTGCCGCGCCTACGATAATCAGCGCCCACCGCATATTGGGGATCAAGGTCGCGGGAATAGCGGGGAAGATCCAGCGTGATGGCTGCGGTGGTCAGCAGGAAAATTATTGCCAGTAGGGCCCCTAAAACCAAACCGGCGAAGGCCGTGCTGAACACGGAATCGCGCTGAGCAATGTCCTGCTTCTCGGCGGCAAAGGCGATGTAGCGTCCGACCGCTGTCTGCAACCCGAAGTCGAGATAACCAACATAGGCGCAGGCCTGCAGAATCAACACCCATACCGGGTACGCTGCCGGCGCCATGTGGCGCACCAGCACAGGGGGCAATACCAGGGCTACCAGGCCCGTAAGTCCACCGCGTCCCAGATCGGCAACAGCGTTCTTCAGGAATCGCAAACGAAAGCGCATTGCGTCAGTGAGGCTGAGCGAGGGCTGGGACACCCCGGATGTCTGATTCTTTGAGCAACAAGCGACGGGGCTCGTCGGGGTCGAAGGCGTGCAACTTGGGCGGCACCCATGAACCACAAGATGCCAGCCATTAATGTGTCATTAGTGTTCCGAGAACGATGATCAGGAACCGGGGCGGCCATATTTTGCGCTCGGGAACGACGGGTTCGTCGAGCACCCGGATGGACGGTATTTCCTTCGCCTCTTGAACTTTGGCCAACTCGTATTGCCTAGTCAGCACTTCGTAAACCGTTTCGTTAATCTTTGCCTGCCGCGCCAGGTCGTAATAGGTGTTGCCAAGCAGCGGCAACTGCTCCAGCGAAGGATAGAGTTGCCCTCCACTTTTGCTGGAGCCAGCGCCACTCATGCTTCGCAGTTTGGAGCGCAGTTCGCCAACCCGGGCGGACGCCGATTTCACTCGCGAATTTTCGGGACCGTAAACCTGTTCCAAACCGCTGAGTTCGGTCTCCGCGGCGATGAGTTGTCCTTGCAGGGTGGCTCCTGCTTCGATCATCGCCTTTCCTTGTATTTGAGGATCGAAGGTCAGGTTGCGGCTGGAAAACTTGCTAAGTTGCAGCGTTGACTCGTCAAGCTGTTGTTTGATCGTTTGCAGCCGATCCTCAAGAAACTCACGCTCGCGACGTGCTGCCGATGTGGTCAGCTTGGCGATTCTCGCGTTCAGGTCATCGATATAGGCCCGCGCCAACTGCGCCGCCCTCTGGGGATCGCGGTCTTGCACTCGAATCGTGATGATGCCGCTCTTCTTGTCTTCTGCGATATCGGTGCGCTGGTCAAGGACCTTGCGGGCATCTTCATAACTTCTCTCGGAATACACTTTGCGCAGATCAAACTGGTTAATCAAATCGTCTTGCACGGTGCGACTGCTCAAAACGCCTACTACCGTGGCTCCGGGAGTGCGCAAGCCCAGGGCATCTCCGGCAGCAGCGCCAAATATGTCCCCGCCTTTCGCGGTCAGAGCTCCGAGCATCGCTGCCGCCGAATTGCTCTGGTCGGGTGGCATCAATCGCGCCACGGCCTCGTAACGCTTGGGGATGAGAAAAGCGATTGCCGCCAGAACCACGACCGCTCCAACCGTGAGCCGAGCCAGTTGACGCTTGTGATTGATTAGCAGGTCAATCGCCAGCAGCGAGCTGTCAGCAGGACGAGGAGTTTCGGTCAGAGTGTCGCCACTACTGGTTTCGTCCCTCAGTTCGATCGCAGATTCTCTCATTGACGTCGTTGCCGGGCCGTGCCGATCACGCAACCCCGCCGGTCCAGTTTTTTTGATTCGCGCTTCGGACCCACCCTAATGTCCGATCCGGTCATACTTTCCTGATGTAGCCCCGTGGGTTGGCCAGAACATGATCTGAAATGACGCACTGACATTATTCCTGGGCACGGAACTCAACAGCGGAAAATTCCATCGCTCGTACTGCACTGTCGAGGTCACTTGGATGTCGCGACGAAAAAGCCAATCGACCGTGGTCGACACGTCATTCAAACCGCCGCCGCCGAGGAAGGCTGGATCGACATACTGCCTTCTGTAGGCGATCTGGATTTTGTTGCGGGGCGAGAACCAATATGTACTCCACGCCTGGATTCCATCACCCTGGCGGCCCACCCAGCTGCCAATGATCTGCCAATAGTCCGTGTAGCCCTGGGCATAGCGGGCGTTCGCGTAATAAGGACCCACAGCCCGGATAACCCGGGACATTGGTATAAATGCCTTCAACGCGCAGATCGAGATTCGGGATCTTTGGCAGCTTGGCGAAATACAGTCCGGGATTAAACGCAGAGTCTTGCGGGTAGGCGATGGGATTCGGCTCGTCGTTCGCCATGCCATCGACGTAGAACGTCACCCAGTCGCGAAGTTTCGGCAGCCGATAAGAAGCGTTGATTCCGGTGTAGCGTTTGCCGGGATCCAGGCGCTGATTGTTCCCGTTTGTGTTCAAAGTGTGCAGCCAGGTCTGCAGAGTCGCAGGACGCCCAGGACCCGCCCAGACAACGGAGAGCGCGACTCCAACTTCGAGATTCTCCGTCATCTTCAGGGCGAGTTTGTCTCCCCAGGTATAGGGCAACGGGTTCAGAGTCTGGTAGGGATTCCCGTAGACCGGAAACGCTGGGTAGGCGCCGCGTCCCCAGTAATAGCTGGTCAGCGCACCGACAAAAGCTGTATTGCGGATCTTTCCCAGCCATCTGAATGGCTCGGGCAACTCGTATGGAACGACTCTTCCAAACTTCAGCATTGGCTCCGACGGCGCATTGTTGGAGAACATCAAGGAGCTGCCGGAATCGGGCCCCCAGTAGTAATTCTGATATCCAAAAGAAATCTGCCAATTGGCAACGTTGAGTGCCACGTAGGCTTCGATTGGACGAAACTGGCTGCTCGAGTTGAAGGTGGGAACCGAGGACAATGGCAGGACGGGTGACAGATTAGCGTTAACGATCGCCTGCTGCACTGCCGGCGTGTAGTTGGCAATGGCTGCAGAGTGTTGGAACTCACCTCGGAAATAAAAGGCCAGCGGCCCGGCCTCTGCTCGGCCCGACACGCCTGAAACGGAGTTGAATCCCTGGCCGTACGGTCTGCCGTAGTCGTCGTAGATCGTCTGCGCAAAATCGTAGCTGTCGCGCAAGGGCATGCCACCGATCTCGGTGGCGCGAGCGTAGGCTGACTCCAGTTGGACGCCCGAATTGCGAGCGCCCTCCAGATTCGCCAGTTCCATCGCGAATTCCTGGCGCAGCACCATTACGGTCTGGCGAACCGCGGAGTTCTCCCCATCAGCCCCCTGCAGTTGTTCTTCGGCCTCGACTACCAGCCTGGCGCATTCCAGGCGCGGCCACGGCCGGATCGCAATGATCTCCGACGGCAGGTAGCCGAGCGCCGTCAGCCGTTCAAAGGCCGGATACACCCAGCTATCGAAGCGGAACATATGTCGATCCCATATAAGCAGGGTCATGGCCTTGAGATTCGGCTTCCCGTTCGAAGGTCCCCCAATTGGAGGCGCTGATCTCCGCTCCTTGCGAACGCGCCCGAAAGATCTGGCGTCCCATATACCAGCCCAGTGCGCTACCGATCACGGCATCCGAAGTCCAGTGCTTTTCTCCGATCACCCGTCCAGCGCTTACGCCCGCAGCCACCCCGTAGGCAAGTAGTTTGGTTAGAGTTCCCGGGTACTCATGAGCCAGAACGCTCGCTGCCGCCCAGCTGACTGCTGCGGTGTTGGAGGGAAAAGAATTTCCTCCGTAGAAAAACTGGCCGTTGCCATTGCCGGTAAACGGGCGTTCGCGCTGGGTCACATACTGTAAGGCAGTTGACGCCGCGTAAGCATCGATCGCGGCCTCGCTCATCAGATACCCAGTCTCCAGTTCGTGCGGATCGTGTTTTACCTTGCCAATCAGATAAAGGCCGCCACCTACGCCCACAAGCGCGGCCATTCCTGCGGTCGATCCGTTGGCCGCCAGTCTTACCGTAGTTGGCGAGGTGGGCAGGTGTCGCTCAATCGCGGTGTCACTACCGATGAGAACCGCCGTACCAAACGCCGCCGGCACCAGGAAGCTGAGCGATTGCATGTCCAAGTGGAACGGCCTGCGTCCAGAAAGCCGCCTGGTCCTGTAACAGATTTCGTGGCAGCGCACGGACCGTGAAGTCAACCTGCTCATTACCGTCGTCTATCGGGGGCCTGCCATTGTCTTCTGAGCCCGAGGTACGACCCTGGCCCTCGCCGTTAACGGCAGAATGTTCTTTAGACGACATTTCACTCTGAGTCTGGGCCGACAACGCCACCCCGACAGACATGAGACACCAAGTCAGCAGAAAGGTACGCGACCACGAATTACGCCTCACACTTAGCTCGATCGGCGAACACCTGTCGCGGAGGAATCAAAGGGATTACAGCTTGGCCACTACCGCGGCGGCCAAAGCAAGCGAAGTCAGAAATTGGGCTGTTTCCAAGGTGGTCTTCCACGCCGAAGATCCGGTGACAAACTTTTCAGGGACGACCAATATGTCGCCCGGTTGCATTTTGGTGTTCAGTACTCCCCCTGAAAACAAGTCCGCCGTTCCCGACGAGGAAACGACCGACCCGTTCGCCCGGATGACATAAATGCCCTTCTTATTGGCCAGTTCAGTTGGGCCTCCCGACTGCCTCAAATACCACTCTGCTGTTTTTCCCGGTTTATAGGAAATTGCGTTGGGGTTGTACACCTCTCCGTAAGCCAGTACGAAATTTGGCTTCTTCGGGATGGTGATAACGTCGCCGGCCCGCAATGTAATGTCGGCGGAAGTGTTTTCCCACGTGGAGATGTCCGCAGTGATGGTTATGACGAGGCGGCCTGACACCGGCTGACTCTTCAGTTGGTTGAGAATCTGTTGCTGCTGTTGCTGCATCGTTTGCGTAAGGGCCGCAGCGTCTTGTCCAGATGTATTTGGCGAAATTCGGACCGTCGAGCTGGTAAGTTCGATACGCCGGATCAATTCCGCGCGTCCCTTTTCGCCAAGCTCCCGCACTTCAGTCCTTTCCAACACCGCGCCGGCCGGATAGGCTGTGGGCAGAAACCCGCCAACTCGCTCTATAAAGACGCTCAGCCTTTCGCCCTCGTTGATGCCGTAACTCCCGGGATACAGCACCTCCCCTCGAATCGCCACTGAGCGCCCGATGTCGCTCCATCCTGGGATCTGCAGAATGGTGAGGACATCTCCCGGCTTGAGTCTTACGTCGGACGAGGCATCACCTGTGGCAGCAGCGCCAATCTTTATGGTTTGTCTGGTCCGTCGCAACCCGCCGGCCATTTTCAACCACATAGCTCGCGAGCTTCGCAAAGTCTACAAAGGCACTTCGTTTAAATCCTCCTGCCATCTTCACCAGGCCAGCAGCCGTCATGCCCGCGCTCATCGGATAATCGCCTGGACGCAACACGTCACCGTGTACGGCCACCGTTGGTGCGTCCGCTTCATAGCGCCCGTAGAGTCTCACCGTGTCAAACTGCTGCAATGTCACCGATTCGTCGCCGGAAAGCGCGCTCGCCAGGTTGAATTCAATGGTGACCGGATGAAAGTCGGGCGGCTGCAGCCGGACGATTTCAGCGTGGGTCGCAGGCTCGGGCAACACGTCTTGGTACGAGTGCACCAAGTCCGTAATTTTCATACCGTCTTGGTAGGGATAGGTCCCGGGCCGGTAAACATGCCCCTCAAGATAGATGGTCTTGTCGCTGTAGGGCAGAATAGGCGACACCGTAACGCGGTCGCCATCTTTAATCCAGAACGAGCCAACCATCTCCTGCAGCGGCTGCTCCTCTGCTCCACCGTGAAGCTTCACGTTTAGCGTGACCCGCTTGTCGTGCGCTTCGATGCGCTCGACCTTGATCAAGTCCATGTTCGCCGAGACGGACACTCCCCCTGCCATCTCCAGCACATTGCTGAGCTGAGTCTCGGACAACAGCTCGTAGATTGCTGGCCTGCGTACCATTCCTGAAACGGCAACCAGCGGGCCAACCGTCGGCACAAGAATCGTGTCCCCAGGCTGGAGTTGCTCAATCCCTTCACGAACGCCGCGCAGCAGCAGGTCGTAAAGATCCATCTGACCCAGCAATTGCTTGCCCCGGAAATGCTTGACAACGCGCAATGATCCAGTTGCTGTCGGGCCACCGGCCGCATAAAGCGCATTCAAGGGGGTGGACAACGCGCTGATATCGTAGGCTCCCGGCCGCTGTACGTCCCCTACGACATACACTCGGACTGCTCGAATACGCGTTACGGCCAAGTCGACATGTGCATCTCGAAACTGCGGCTCCAGTTTAGCTTGCACCAGCTTCTGTGCCAGCTCTAACGACAGTCCTGCAACCACAACCGGGCCGGCTCTCGGGGAGGGCGATTCGGCCTTCGCGATCCACTGTTTGCGTCAGCTTTTGCGCGACTCCACCCCAGATATTGAGCGTTACCGTGTCGCCCGGCCCCAGAACATAGTCAGGCCCGGCGGGAAGGTCCATCGGGAACTGGCTGAGGCCGACAACTTCGGGGCGAAAGATGTCGGAACCGAAGCGCTTGAGTCCCTTGGGATCATCGGGAAACTGTTCATAGAGCGCCTTGGCCGAAGGAAGATTCGGATAAGGATTCGGTTGCGCCACGGTTCGCGGATTCAGTGAGGAATCATCGAAACGCTGCTCGCCGGTGTTGCCAATGGGGGCACCGTTCGCGGGCGGCTGCTTCGACACGTTCGGACTTGCAGGATGCTCGTCGCTGGCCGGCGCAATGTTACTCGATTCACCTGCTTGACCGAGAATGTTCCGTCCCTGCTCTTCCGTGATCGTTCCCTGTTCGACAAGGTAATGAACCGCCTCCGAGCGAAAGGCCGGATCGGACTGCAACCTCGACGCCAACACCGCGTCAGTGATGGCTTGCGGCTCCACGGCGCTGCCGTCGCGTTGCAACTGCTGGACGAGCATGCTCTTGAGTTGCTCGACCACTTCAGGATGGGCCCGCAACAGACCCTGAAGCTGAGTTTGCGATTCGGGAGCGCCGGTTTGTGCCGCAATCGGCCAAACGGCCGCACACGCAATGACGAGGCTGAATGTAAGTCGCAACAGTAGTTTCAACATAAGGATCGAATACTCAGCTCCACGACAGACGGCCGCAACCTTTAATTGGCACTCGGCTAATTAGGACTCGGCGAACGATCGCGAATCGCTTCCCGGACGGCCGAGAGCGTTCAGAAGAAAATCCGCATAAACTGGGATATATTGCTCGGCTTTCCAATCAAGCTGCTTGCCGGTGAACAGCTGGTGAAGATTCCGGTGAGCGTTGACGATTCCTGCCAGGCTTAGCGTTGCCATCGAGGCTTCGATATCACCGATCCAGCCCTTGGCAGCACACCGCTCAAAGTATCCTTGAATCACGTCAAAGATGGGCCCGAGATGTTCTTGCACCATTCGGTCCGCGCCCGGCAACTCGAAACCCGCGACATAGAGCAGCCGCATGAGATCGGGCTGATCGAATACCTTCTCCAGCAGAAACTTCGCAAGCATCGGAACGATCACCGGCAATTCTGCGTCCGCGGCGAGGCCCGACTGTAGTTCCCTGCCCATCCGAACTCGGTTCAGCCGCGACTCCACCGCAGCCCAGAACAATTCGGCCTTGCGGGGAAAATAGCGAAATAGGGTTACTTCGTTGACCTTAGCAAGGCTCGATATATCGCGCGTGCTGGTGCCCTTGTAACCGTGTCGCGAGAATAGCTGCGCCGCGGCTTCTACGATGCGAGCTTCAGTAACGCTATTGCCGGGTGGGGTTTTCACAGAGTTGTTTCACTGGCGGAATGGCTTGATTACTGACGAGAAGCACTAAGCGCAGGGTTCAACTTCATCGCCGCCGACTTCAACGGCAACACTTTGGCGAATGAGATCGATGGAGAGCACCACACGCAGACCATTATTCTTGCGAGTCAACACACCGCTGATTCCTGCCAATGGGCCGGACTTAATGCGGACCCGGTTCCCCAGAACCAGGTATGGGTAAGGTTCGAATTTGCGGAGAGGCAGTTCGTTCCTCAGCCATTCGATTTCGCCGTCAGGAATCGATTGCGGAAGTCGTCCCGAACCGGCAAACGCAAGAACACCCGGCACCCCCAGGACCCGACTTACCGATTTCCGATCCACACGCACGAACACGTAGTTGGGAAAAATCGGAAATTCGACATACACCTTGCACCCATTCTTCCATTTACGGACGGCCTTATACAGAGGCAGGAAGTTTTCCACTTCGCGAACTTCAAGATGCCGCACTACCGACTTCTCATGCCGCGGTGTCGTGTAGGCAGCCAGCCACGCTGGAGCTGGTGCCCCGTTGCTCGCGTTCCCTGACATGGGAACCAACGGCGCTAACGAATCGACTAGAGCAATGCTCGCTTGGAGTTCAGACAAAGCTTCGCCATCCTCACTTAGATGAGGTCTTTTCCACAGGTGAATTGAGGTTGCTTGAGGCGGTATTGCGGATTAAGTACTGACTTTGCAACCTGGGTCAGGCACCAGGACTTGGAACTCGGTTCCTGTATCCTCTGCCGTCCCCAGTACTCTAACGAACCCGTACTCCAGGAAAAATGACTGAGCAATCGAACAATCGTGACCCAACTGAGTCGCGGCCGTTCGATAGACTCCCCGCCATGTGGGCATCTACTTGCCCCACCATCAACAATTAACCGTCGCGAGACTGCGGAGAGTGGAATGACAATATGAGACATCTCCGGATGCCGTCAAGACAAATCTGCAGGGCACGTGATCAATCCTTTTTATCGACTACATGCTGGATAAGCCAACCTGCTCCAGAGCACAGTAAGCACTTGCACTCATCGCGGTGCAGCGTTCATGCCGTACTCGGCAAAGTGCGTGTGCTTGACTCAGAAGACTCGCCCCATTCTCTGGCCAACGAATGCAGTCCGCGTTAAGCTAATCCGGCTATGGACAACGTAAAACTACGAGCGTGGTGGTTTCACCGTCAGGGCCTTGACGCGCCTCATGACGGGAAGCACGCCAGCTAGTGTTTTGGAGAAAGCGGGTTGGGCCCGTTCGGTGGCCGGCTCCGGTCCCTATCTCACTTTCTTTTCTCGCGCCGGCCTCTCCCGTGAAGCTGTCGATAACGCGGCTGCAAAACTCGAGATCCACGAGTTACCATCCGCTCGAAATTGCACCTACATACTGCCAGCGTCAGATTTTGCCTTGGGTCTTCGCGTGGGTCAGGAATTTTCGACCGGTGAGTCCGTTCTCGCCCGCAAACTGGGCGTCACCGACAGCGAAGTTGAAAAACTATGCTCCGCTGTGCTCGATGTCCTGCGCAAAGGTCCGCTCTTGCCGGATGAAATCCGCGAAGCCTCCGGCTCCGCGTCGCGGAGCCTCGGTCCCGAGGGAGCGAAGAAAGGCCTAAGCACTACCCTCCCGCTTGCACTCGGCAGTCTTCAGGTCACAGGCCAGATTCGTCGCATTCCAGTCAACGGCCGTCTGGACCAGCAGCGTTATCGCTACGCGTTGTGGAAGGCGAACCCGATGACCAAAGTTCCGCCTCTCGGTCGCGGAATCGTACACCGAGCTTGCGCGCCGCTATTTTCGCTGGATCGGCCCAGCAACGCTGTCGGAATTCCAATGGTTTTCCGGGTTGGGTATGAAAGCCGCCAAAGCAGCCGTCGCACCGCTGGACCTTAAGCCCGTCGAACCCGGCAGCGACCGTGCCATGCTCGCCGACGATCTCGAGTTGTTCCTCCAATTCAAAGTTCCCAAGAAGCCCGTTTACGCAGTGATCAGTTCCATGGACTCCATGTTCCTCTTGCGGCGCAACCTTTCGGCGCTTCTTACTCCCGAAGCAGGCAAACAGAAAGTCTACGGCGACAAAGGTACGTGCGAGCTGGGCAAGGTCTCGGACCTCAACAGCAATGCCATTCTGGATCGCGGCAGTATCATCGGACTCTGGGAATACGACCCCGTTTCCAGTTCCATCGCATGGCGCTCGTTCGCCCCGCCCGACAAGGCATTGCGTGACTGCATAGTACGAACGGAAACTTTCATCCGCGACCAGCTTGGAGACGCCCGCACCTTCAGCCTCGACAGTCCGAAGAGCCGAGTTCCACGAATTGAGGCACTCCGCGGCGCACTAAGTCGGACGTAACCCAGTCGTCGCGACGACCTCGACTGCGCTCCAGACACAAAATCGTGGTATCGTGCCGGAGTAGTGTGGCTCCGCACATCGGAGCCCAATGAGAAACTCCAAGGAGAAATTCATGGGCAGAGGAGTTGGAGAACAGGGATCGAATCCCTTCGCCAAGAACATCGGACTGAAGGGCAGGGGTGTGGGAGAACAAGGAGCAAACCCATCCTCCAAGAAGGCTGTCGCCAAACCGGCCGCCAAGAAAACAGCAATTAAGACCGTGGCGAAGAAGAAAAAACGGTAGCGTGCTCCTGGTTGCCGCGAGAAGTGCCCTTCGTCCCGGCGCTGCTGGTCGAAATTCACACTCGCAGCTTGGCTTACCGCATTCCACGGCAAGAACCGTCGATGCGACTTCGTCTGATCATTCTTGATAACAAGGCGGCGGCTCATCGTCGCCTTGCCTTTTTCATCAAATCCACGCAGTGACCGCGCTCACAGATCAGCCCGCTGAGTTTTCGATAGACTACTGCCTTATGCTCAACGAAAAGCAGTTCCGGGACCGCGCCGTCCGCGAACTTCGTGAAATCGGCAAGCAGGTACTCAGTCTGGCCATCGACCGCGATCTCTACCGCCGGCTGGAGGCGGACGTGCTCCAATCTCAATCCCCGCCTGTCGTCCAGTAACAATCCTTATCTATCGCTGGTGCGCGGCGCCTATACGGACGCCACCACCATGCGTTTGCGGAGACTGTTCGCGCCTGACGCCGCCTTGTCGTTACGCCGGCTGGTGACCCAGATTTCGGAATATCCCGCTTTGCTGCACGACAAACTCACGCAAAGCGAGCTCTCCGGGGACCTCGCTGAAATGGATCGGGTGAGCGTAGTCCTCAAAGAGAACCTCGAGCCGCACTTCTCGAGTCACGAGCGAACGGCTGCGGCATTGGCAACAGCCAACCGCGAACTCGACCGCGCCATTGATCTGCTGATCGATTGCGTAAAGCGATATTACTGGATCGTTTCCGATTCCTACATCGACCTTGATGTCAGCTACAGCGAAGATCCCATGGCTGTCTTTCGCTTTCCCTGGATCGGCGCAGAACTGAGCGGAGGCCTAGTCCCAACCGCCGAACCAGCAATGGCGTAAGAAGAGAACGCCGCCGCTTATTCCCTTCCTCCTACCAGACGCGACAGACCTTATCTTCGGGCTTGACCATGGGCTGTCCGGCCTTGCATCCGAACGCTTTCCCGAACTCGGGCATATTCACCACCACGCCATTGATCCGATATTTCCCCGGAGAATGTGGATTCGTGATCGCGCTGGCACGCAGGTTTTCCGGTCGCTGGTTCTCACACGCCCATTGCGCGAGCCCGACGAAGAACCTCTGGTCCGGAGTCAGCCCGTCTTTGTCCTCGAGTTGTGATCCATTGGTTACATTCTTCCAGGCCACGTACGCCAGAATCGTTCCGCCCAGGTCCGCTACGTCTTCGCCTTCGGTCAGCTTGGAATTGATCTTGATGTCGTCAACGATGACGTACGTCGCATACTGATCGACCACGCAATCGGACTGTTTCACGAACTGATCGGCATCCTGCTTGGTCCACCAGTCCTTCAGATTGCCTTGGCCATCGAATTGCCGGCCTTCATCGTCAAACGCGTGGGTAAGTTCGTGTCCGATGGTCGAGCCGGTGTTGCCATAGTTCGGCGCGGCGTCCATCTTCGCGTCGTACAGCGGCGGCTGCAGAACACCCGCGGGAAAATTGACGTCATTCATCTGCGGGTTGTAATAGGCATTCACCGTCGGCGGAGTCATGTCCCATTCCGTGCGGTCCACCGGTTTGCCGATCTTGGCGATTCGCCGCTTTAGCTCGAACTCCGTGGCCCGAACATCGTTGCCGTAGAAATCGTCGGCAACAATCTCCACCGAGCTGTAATCGCGCCACTTGTCGGGATAGCCCACCTTGTTTCGAACCGCTTTCAGCTTGGCCAGAGCCTGCTGTTTTGTTGCCGGACTCATCCATTGCAGCTGTTCGATCCGCACTGCCATGGCGTCTTCAATCTGCCGCGTCATCTCGACGGTGGAAGCCTTCAACTCTGGACCAAACGTCTTGCGCACATAAACCTGACCGAGAGCTTCTCCCAGGTCGCCGTCCACGTACTCCACACAGCGTTTCCAGCGCGGCTGAAGCTCTTTCGCTCCCCGCAAGTATTTCCGGTAAAACTCAAAATTCTCATTAACAAACGCGGACGACAGGAATGCGCGCACGCGAGTGTACGACATGCCAACGGAGATAAGTCTGCCAGTCTTCGAGAGACGCCGACTTGATCTGCGAGTCCACTTCCTTCAAGAAGTCAGGCGATCCCACGTTCAACGTCTCGAACTTCGGAACCCCCGATGAGCTGAAGAAGGCATTCCAGTCGAAGTCCGGCGACACCTTGTAAAGATCAGGCACCGTCATTTTGTGCTTCAGCTTGTACGGATCGCGCCGCTCGACCTGGGTAAGCGAAGCCTTCGCCAGGTTCGTTTCCATGCGCATCACAGTCGCCGCATTCTTCTTCGCCACATCCGGACTGTCGCCCAACAACTCAAACATCTTCTGCACGTGCTCGACGTACTTCTCGCGCTTCTCCTTCGACTTGGCGTCCTCTTTCGTGTAGTAGTCGCGATCGGGAAGGCCCAATCCTCCCTGGTCGATTCCGACGATCATTTGCTCGGAGTTGTCGAGGTCCTGCATGGGCCCGAACTCGAAGAGCACCGAAACGCCCTGCAGTTGCAGATTGGCCAGCAGCGGGTGCCAATTGCTTCCGGTCTTGCAGCCCCTGTATCGCGGCCAGATCGGGCTGCAACGGCTTTGATCCCAACTGCTCAACCAGCGCCTCGTTCATGCACGAGCCGTAGAAATCGCCGATCTTCTGCGTGGCCGGGTCCCGGTCTTTCTCAGTGGAAGCCTGCTGCAGCAACCCATTCAGATAAAGCAGATTGTCCTGGTACAGCTTTCCGTAGACGCTCCACGAGGTCTGGTCCGGAGGAATCGGGTTCTTCTTCTGCCAGCCGCCACACGAGTACTGATAAAAGTCGACGCAAGGATCCGCCGACCGGTCCATCGCCGTAACGTCAAGGCCGGGAGTATAGGGCAACACTGGCTCGGCTTGCCCAGCCACTGTGGTTTGGGGAGCCCCCGGTTTCGCGGTGGGCTGCGACGATTGCGCCAGGCAACTTGCAGCTAAGAGGGCAATAACGGCTAGGGATCTCGATACTTGCAAGCGAGGGCCTCCAAGGCGAACTCTTGAGCATAGCAAAGCCTCGGCCTCCGGACACCGCACCTGGGACGAAATCCCCCGCGGTGCGATATTCCGCGTCCACCATTAAGATTTGTTTCAGCCCCTTTATCGTTGACCCCATTCCAGTTACTGGAAGAGCACTGCCGAAACACCCCTGTTGGTTTAGGGTTTACAGTAATGGCAGGACGATTGGCCGCGTGCTGCTGGCTGTAGAACTTCGCTGGGAAACTCCGAACAGCGTAAGGAGTATCGAAATGAAATCACAGCGGCGAGTTGGATGGTTTCTTACGGCGCTGCTTTTGCTGGCGCTTGGTACCGGGAATGTGCTCGCGCAGGACGGGGAAAATGCTGGTATTCCTACCAATATCAGCTATCCAAACGACCAGCAGGGTGTTCCTCCCGCCAATGCTGGGAATCCCAGTACTGATCCGCCGGCCCGCGTAGCGCGGATTGAGTACATCTCCGGCGAGGTCTCAATGCAGCCGGGTGGAGTCAACGACTGGGTGGCTGCCACCCAGAATCGGCCTTTGACCAGCTCCGATCGCGTCTGGGCCGACAAAAACTCGCGCGTCGAACTGAACGTGGGCAACGGCTTTCTTCGTCTGAATTCGGAGAGCAGCCTCACTCTCACCAACGTTGGCAACAACACCATCCAGGCGGAACTCGATCAGGGCGTCCTCGAACTCACCGTGCGTCATCTTGAGCCGGGAGAAATCTACGAAATCGATACCCCAAACCTGGCGTTCACGGTAATGAAGCCGGGAGTCTATCGCTTCGACGTCAACCCAAATGACGACCAGACTTGGGTGACGGTCCGCAAGGGATATGGCGAAGCCACCGGAAACGGCAATGCCGTGAAAGTCTCCGATGGCGATCAGGTGCGCTTCACCGCGCAGAATTCGCTGCAACATACGGCCTATGCTGCTCCTGCTCCCGACGGATTCGACGACTGGGCCAAAATTCGTGATAAACGCCTCGACGGCTCGCAATCGGCGCGCTACGTTGCGCCGGGCGTCATAGGCTACGAAGATCTTGACGGCTACGGAACGTGGCAGACCGTTCCCACCTACGGACCCATCTGGGTGCCAACGTCGGTGCCGGTGGGATGGGCTCCCTATCGCTACGGCCACTGGGCATTTATCGCCCCGTGGGGCTGGACTTGGGTTGACGATGCGCCTTGGGGCTTCGCACCATTCCACTACGGCCGCTGGGTTTCCTACGGCGGGTACTGGGGTTGGGCTCCCGGCCCGATTAATGTCGGCTGGCGTCCCTATTACGCTCCTGCCCTCGTGGGCTGGGTCGGTGGAGCGGGATGGGGCTTTGGTGTCTCGTTCGGTTTCGGCTTTGGCGTCGGCGCCGGCTGTGGATGGTTCCCTCTCGGTTGGGGTGAGCCCTTCTATCCCTGGTATCACGGCTACCGCGGTGGATACGTCAGCCAGGCTTACATACGGAATGTGAACGTAACGAATACCCACATTACGAACATCAACAATGTAACCAACAACTACTATCGCAACAGCTTCAACAATGAGCATTTCGCGAACCGCAATATCGCGGGTGCCGTAACCGCGGCGCCCAAGTCGGCCCTTGCCTCTGGACAAAATATCGCCAAGGTCGGGACGGCTGTGCCGAGAAACGAGTTGGGAAAAGGCCAAATCCTGCACGGCGCTGACGTGACGCCTACCAAGCAAGCCGTGCTGGGCGGTGGCACGCCACGTTCCACCGGCGTTCCGCCTAATTCGGCATTCAATCGCCCGGTCGTCACCCGAGCCACCCCCCCGGCGCGCCAGGCTAACGGAGTGACCGAGGCGCATAATGTACCTCCGGCACCGGCTACCGTGGGTGCGCGTAATCCGAACACTGTGTCGACGACGGGTGCAAACCACAACGTACCGCGGCCGCCCGACCGCAACGGCTCCGTCAACCCGAGCGCGGCTTCGCCTTATGCGGGCCAGCCGAATTCGGCGCATGCCGTGCCCAAGCCGCCCTATGCCGGCGGATCGGCCCCGACAGGCGCGACCACCGAAGCTCACAATGCAAACGGCAACAACGCGCAGCATGTGACGAATGCTCCTCGCGAAGCGGTTTCCGCTCCTCACCCTCCGGCCTCAGCTCCGCATAACCAGAGCCAGCCGGCGAGCAAGCAGAACCAGAACAATCAGAAGGAGAGCAAGCCTCACGACGGGTCCAAGCCGAATCCTGGTATGGCGTCGGCACAAGTGCCGCAGCCTGCGGCGGGATACACCTACCGCGGTGCACCCTCTTACGCTGCATCATCCAACGCTGAACGCAATGCTTATTACGGTGGTGGCTCCCGCAACAGCGCCCCCGCTTCTTCCTACGGATCGACCAATGGATCAAGCCGAGGTGCGTATGCTTCTTCCGCTCCGGCATATCGTTCGGAAGGAACCTACAATGCGGCGCCAGCTTACAGCGCGCGCGCCAGTGCTCCCCCGGCACAGCGTTACTCGGCTCCTTCTGCGCCGCACTACTCAGCACCTTCTGCACCGCACTATTCGGGTGGAGGCGGCGGAGGTGGGGCGCACTACTCCGGCGGTGGGAGTGGTGGTAATTCGCATGCGTCCGGTGGAGGCCACAGCCGCTAGCTTCTGAGTCGAGTCCGGTAGTTCCCCACGGGCGGCTCACCAAGCCGCCTGATTTTTATGTCTCGATGCAAGTGCGAGCTCAATTCGGCGCGGCTTCGAACTCGCGGTCGAGGACAGGCCAACGTATTTCCGGCTCAGCAGCCTATAATCGAAGGTGATGACTTCTCGGGTTGAACAAGTCGCCGTAGCCAACTTCCCCACCCGGTGGGGAGACTTTCGCCTCTACGGCTTCACCGGCGATATTCAAGGGCTGCCGGATAACGTCGCGCCCGCCGATGCCGATCGCCTTGCTCGCGAAGGCAAACTGGAACGCCGCAAAGAAGAAGCCGTCGCGTTAGTAATGGGCGACGTCAATTCCGCCCCTCCTCTGGTTCGCATCCACTCCCAATGCCTCACCGGAGACGTCTTCGGTTCCCTGCGCTGCGACTGTCGCCAGCAGCTTGAGCTCGTCGCTCTCACTGATCGCCGAAGCCGGCGCTGGCATCCTGATCTACGAGCAGCAGGAGGGACGTGGTATTGGACTGATGGCGAAGATCCAGGCCTATGAGTTGCAGGACAAGGGACTCGACACGATCGAGGCCAACGAAAAGCTCGGCTACGACGCCGATTACCGCCAATACACCCTGCCCGCTGAGATGCTGAAGCAACTTGGGCGTCAAGTCCGTCCGGCTCATCTCCAACAACCCCGACAAAGTTGCTGCGCTGGAGAACGCTGGTATCGAAGTGGTCGAACGCGTATCGGCTGAGGTCGAGCCTTACCAGCACGCGGAGAGATACCTGCAGACCAAAAAAGACCGCATGGGCCATCTTTTTACCAGCCTGTAAGACTCCTGCCCACGGTTCAGTGGCGCCCACTACTTTTCAGCGCTCAATTCCTTTTTCAGTGCTGCTCGATTCTTCGCCGGTAGAAACTTGACGGCGGCTCGCGACAAACTGACGTACGCCTCCCGTGCCTCCGGCACTTTCTTTAGCGCTGCCAGATGACGGCGGACGGTAGCGACGTCCCCGCGCACCAGCGGCCCACTGAAGGCCGCTGCCGCTCCGTGCTCCAGGTAATTCGCTAGCGTCTGCCGCAGCAACGGAGCCGCCATGGTCTTTAATTCCGATAGCTTGATCCCCGCCGCTTCGCCCACCTGCTCCAGCGCAGTCATCAGCGCGACCAACATCGGCGAGGCGAAGGCGCCGAAGGCGTGGTAGAGAACTTTGTCCCGCGCATTGATCTGGTAGGCCGTTCCCCCAAGGTCACGCACGATCTTTTTTGCCAGACGCACCGCTGCTGCGTCGCCCTCAACTCCAAACGGCACTCCTTCTAACCGCGGTACCGCTTGGCGGACGAAGGTCATTCCCGGATGCACCGACGCAACTCTTGCTCCCTTCGCACGCAAAGGCTTCAGTACTTCACTGGTGAGCGCGCCGCTGGAATGAAACACCGTCCTTCCCCGCCAGTCCTGCGTCTGTGCCAAACCTGACGCGACACCGGCAATCGCGTCATCCGGAACCGTGATCCACACGACTTCGGTAGCGAGCGGCGCCTCTCCGAGGGCCACTATCTTGGCTTTTATCCGCCTGGCGAGCTTCATCGTGTCCTTCGACACTCTTTTTTGTGGGCGCACCGCCAGGCATTCAACCCGGTATCCCGCCCCAGAAAGGCTCATCGCCAAGGCAGAGCCAAAATTTCCTGGCCCAACGATGCTCACACTGGGACGTCCGGCGCTTGCTTTTCCCATGGCCGCAGCATAACAAAATCAACTCGCCCGGTTCTCCGCGGGCCAGTTCGGCTGCTTTATATTGGTTGGCATGCCAGTACGCAGCACCAGATCGAAGGCGACCCCCAAGAGACATGTCGCGAAACCCTCCGCCCCGCCACCGCTAGAAGTTCTTTCATCGAAAACAGTCTTCCAGGGACGCATCTTCCACGTCACCCGCGACCGGGTACACGAACCCAACGGAGTCACCGCCATTCGCGAAGTCATTCGCCATTCCGGATCGGTCGTCGTGCTCGCCGTGGACGACACCGGTAACAGAGCCTCGTGTGTTACTTGAACGCCAATATCGCTATGCCGCGCAGGATTACATGCTTGAGTTGCCTGCAGGCCGCATCGATCCCGGAGAAAATCCGCTTGCGGCCGGCAAGCGTGAACTGCTGGAGGAGACCGGTTACACCGCGAGGCGCTGGAAGCGAGCCTTGTTTTTCTACCCAAGCCCCGGCTTCCTGGAAGAAACCATGACGGTTTTTCTGGCTCGTGGCTCAAGCCCGGCACCGCCCAACCCGAAGACGACGAACGCATCGACTTCGATTTGGTCCCGCTATCAACTGTTGTGAAACAGATCATGTCAGGCAAAATTCGCGACGGAAAGACAATCGCTGGCGTGCTTTGGTTCAGCGGCAATTGTCGCGCGCATCGAGCAAGTGATTCGCATCGCTGCGCACCACATATCTTGTCGCCAAAACGGGAATCTTCGCCTTAATTCTGCATTAATCGCTTTCCCTGATGCCGTCTTAGCGATTTTCCCGCTATGCACTTTGTATACTCCGTTGACAACACCACGAAGTTCTTACACAATTTACGCAAGTAGTCCAACAGGGGAGAGTCCGAAACGCTGGAGCCCATATGGATGTTCGTTTCCTTCTGGATTCTGGCTACGTCCGCTTAAACCTGCTTGACGCAATTTACTGACGGCACCCGTGCGATAGGTGTGGGCAGCCCGTTGCCCGGAGGAAAGTAAAGTGAAATTGAAAGGAACCGTGAAATGGTTCAACAATGCGAAAGGCTTCGGCTTTATCGGTCGTGAGGATGGTCCAGATGTGTTTGTGCACTACAGCGCCCTGACCAGCGAGGGCTACAAGAGCCTGCAGGAAGGCGATGTCGTCGAATTTGAGATCGTCGATGGCCAGAAAGGGCCGCAAGCCGCGAATGTTGTGAAAATGCAGTAAGAACCACTTCGATTATCTCTCATAGATCCCAGCCGCAAGTGCTGGGTCTTTCTTTTGCGAGACCCGTATCGCCACCCGTGTTCCATTCGCCTCTGTCCACGGCGCCGCACGGTACAATTGCTCTCGGGTGCAGCACGTGGACAATAAATCGATCGCCACCGTCTTCAACGAAACCGCCGATCTGATGGAGATCAATGGCGACGACTCTTTCGCATCCGCTCCTACCGCCGGGCCGCCGAAACCATCGAGGGCTTTCCGCAACAGGCCTCAGACCTCGCCGACGATCCGAAAAAGCTGCTCGAGATTCCCGGCATCGGCAAGGGCATGGCCGCCAACATCCAGGAGTTGCACAGACCGGAAAGCTCCAGCTGCATCAGGAACTGTTGCAGAAATTTCACCCATCCATGCTGGAGCTGTTCAAAATCCAGGGCCTCGGACCGAAGACCATCGCTCTGATCTGGAGCGCCTTCCAAGTCAGCGACCTTGACGGCGTCGAAAAGCTCGCCAAAGAAGGCAAGCTGCAAACTCTTCCCCGCATGAGCGAAAAGAGCGAACAGAAGATCCTCAAGGCCATCGAGGACTATCGCCGCATCTCCGGACGCTTCCTGATTGACGAGGCCGACCGCACCGCCGAAAAACTCGCCGCGTACCTGAAACACATCAAAGGCATCGACGCCATCACCCCCGCCGGCTCCCTTCGCCGCGGCCGCGAAACCGTTGGCGATCTTGATGTGCTCATCACCGGTCCGTGCTGCGTCGACGACCAGCAACGCGCCGCCCTCATCGAGGAGATCGTCAGTTTCCCGGAATCGACCAGATATCTTGCCAAAGGCGACAACAAGGTCAGCTTCAAACTGCCATTCGGCTTGCAGGTCGATGTCCGCACCCTGTCGCCGGACTCCTACGGAGCGGGCCTGCAATATTTCACCGGCTCGAAGAACCACGGCGTCGCCCTGCGCCAGCGCGCACTGAAGATGGGGCTTCACCTTAATGAGTACGGCCTGTACCGTCTGAAGACAACCAGTGCGTCGCCGGCAAAACCGAGGAAGACATCTATCGCGCAGCTGAAGCTCGACTGGATCCCTCCGGAACTGCGCGAGAACACCGGCGAAATTGAGGCCGCCGACAAGCACGAACTGCCTGACCTGATCACGCTTGAAAGACATCCGCGGCGAAGTGCACATGCACACCGTCGAAACCGACGGAAAGAACACCATCGAGGAAATGGCCGAGGCCGCCAAGCTGCGCGGCTACCAGTACATCGCCATCACCGACCACTCCAAGAATCTCGCCATGGCCAATGGCCTCGACGACAAGCGAGCCGTGAAGCACATCGCGCGGATTCAAGCGCCGCCAACGACCAAATCGACGGCATCACCATCATGCCCGGCATTGAGGTCGACATCCTCGAGCGACGGCTCGCTCGATCTCTCCGACTCCGTGCTGGAGCAGATGGATGTCGTCGTCGCCAGCGTTCACTCCGCCTTCAATCAGGAACAAGCGCAGATGACCGACCGCCTGCTACGCGCCATCAGCAACAAGAACGTCTCGATCCTCGGCCATCCCACGGGCCGCCTGCAGTTGCGCCGCGAGGCATACGAGTTCGATTTCGAAGCCGTGCTGAAGGCTGCCGGCGAGAATCAAGTGGCGATGGAGTTGAACGCCTACCCTGACCGGCTCGACCTCAACGACGTGCATCTTGCGCATGGCGCGCGACCGCGGCGTCAAGATCGTGATCAATACCGACGCCCACCATACTTCGCACTTCGAAAAGATCAAATACGGCATCTTGCAGGCGCGCCGCGCATGGCTCACCGCGAAAGATGTCCTCAATACTCTTCCCGAAAAAGAATTCCGCCGCGCCATGAAACATCACTGGCCGACAAACTAGGTGATTCCCGGACGCTCTGAGCGTAAGCTAGAAGTGCAACTCCACCCAGGAGGTGCCCCATGGACAGGACACGAATTTCCCCAAGCCCGGCGGCAAATTCGATGCCGGGCACGTCCCCATCACCGAAGAATTCGACAGCGCCAAACGCTCGCTGCCGCCGATTGCCCCGCTCGCGGTCGCTCTTGCTCGTGGTCGTGGTGTTCATTGTCGGCGTCGCATACATCTTCCGCTCCAAGCCCCTCGCTCAGGGACAAATCGACCAGGCCTTCGCCATGCAACAGGAAGACAATAACTTATTCCATGGTCCTGATGCAGGTGACCTTGCGCAACATTGGCGACAAACCGCTGTTCATCAAGGAAATCAAGGCCGACATCATCACCGACCAGGGCGACTCCGTTGATGACGCGGCCTCGGCGGTGGATTACTCTCGCTACCTGCAGGCGTTCCCCGACCTCCAGCCTTATGCCACCGAACCCCTGAAAGTTGAAACCAAAATCCTTCCCGGGGATGAGGTCAAGGGGAGCGTTATGGTTGCCTTTCCCATCACCAAAGACCAGTTTTATGCCCGAAAGGCCTTGAACGTGACCATCTTGCCCTACGATCAGAATGCCATCGTGCTGCACGAAAAAGGCATCGCCACCTCCAAGTAGTCGCCAAAGCAACGACAAAGCCAGAGGATCTCTCTGGCTTCGTCATTCTCGCAATATCCTTATCGCTACTTTAATTACGAGGGCGTGACCGGCTTCGGTGCATTCTTCGGAGTGCTCAAGTATCCCGTGATGCTGTTCTTGGCCGCCGAAAACACCACCACTTCATACAGCAGATGGTCGCGGCCGGTGTAGAACTGCAACGGCTCTCCCACCGTGCGGTCCTTCTTCTCGATCGTCTTGTCGTCCGCAATCACGTTGAGCGTGAAGCGGCTCTTCTTCGCATCCACCTTCTTCAGTTCGAGGCTCACCGTAGAGACTGGGGTCTTCGCTCCCTTGCGAAGCGTGAAGTCGAAATAATTACGGTCGCCCTTGTGCTTCAGGACGTCCAGTTCCGCCGAGGTGTGCGCGATCAATCCGCTCTGCACGCCAAGGTCTCCGATGGTGCGCTCCAGCTTCTGATTGGTTGCCTGCAGATCGGTCTGCGTCTTCGCGATGTCGGTCTTGGCGGCGCCGACTTCCGTCTTCACGCCGGTTACTTCCCCGCTGACCGCGGCGATCTGCTGGCCCTGCTGCGACTGCGCGGCTGAGAGCTTGGCCTCGCCAGCTTTCTGTTGCCGTCTCCAATTCGGCCGCGCGGCGTGCGATCTCCGCCTTCGTCAGTCCCACCTCGGACGTCAACGCTTCTTTGAATTCCGACTTCGTACTATGCAGCCGCGCGGTCAATTCTGTCTGAGCGGACTCCAGATTTTGTTGCTTCTGGTCAACAGCATCCAGACGATTCTTCAACGTGTACATGAAATACATCGAGGCCAGTACGTAAAGCAGCGCCACCGCCAGCAGCACGTATTTCACGACCGAGCTGTGCTCCCCGGCTCCGCTATGGCGGATGGGTTTCCACGCTATTTGTTACGTCTTCTTCGTACATCAATTGTCCCTTTCGTTCTCATACTGAAAATCTCAAAGCGCAACCTGCGACGTTGAGCCAAACCTGGAATGAGTGCGATCTACGCTGAGAGCCGGATCCTGTCTAACACAGACCCTTACCAGCGTACGCCAGTTACGCGAGACGGACGCCAAGCGATACGGTGGTTATACGTCTCCAATTATAGACGTTCATAAACCCGAAATGCCCTCCTAAGTTGCATTGCGCCGATTGCTTGCCCGCGGGGTGCCTGCGTCCCTGCTCTACAATCGGTAAGTGAAAACCTGGGATGCCATCATCATTGGCGGCGGTGTTATCGGGCTATCTTTGGCCTGGCGTCTGAAGACCGACTGCCCTCGTGTGCTGGTGATTGATCGACAGGAACCCGCCCACGAAGCCACCTACGCGGCCGGTGGCATGATTGCCAGTTGCGACCCTCACATCCCACCTGAACTGAAGCCGCTGGTTGCCGCCAGCGCCCGGCTATATCCGGAATTCGTGCAGGAACTGGCCGCGGAATCAAGTGAGTCCCCTGATCTCCGTGATGCCGGAACCATCGCCTACTTTGATCCGAGCGAGATTCCTGAATGCAGCGGCACCCGTCAATTGTCGGACGAAGATCTCTCGCGGCTCGAGCCATTACTGGAGCGTCCAAGGCCCGCATGGTTTCTCCCCGAGCGCAGCGTTGACCCGCGCGGTCTGGGTCGCGCCCTGATACAAGCAACCAAACATCGCGGTGTGGATTTTGTAACCGGATCTCCGGTCGTCGAGCTACTGACTGCCAATAGCCACGCACATGGAGTAAAGACAACTCATTCCGAGTACGCTGCCGGCGTTGTCGTAAATTGCGCGGGAGCTTGGGCCGCTCAAATCGAGCCGCTCCACATTCCCACCCGTCCTGTTAAGGGCCAGATGGTTTGTCTCGTGCCTCAGGCCGGCCCGCTCCATCACGGACCTCTGCTCCAGCACGTAGTGCGGACACCCGACGTCTACATGATTCCGCGCTCCGACGGTCGCATTCTGCTGGGAGCCACTGTCGAGGAAGCTGGATTCGACAAACGAGTCGATCCAGACACGATTCAGAGATTGCGCCAGGCGGGAATTGATACGGTTCCGGCACTAGCCAATATGCGGATTCACGACGTCTGGGCTGGATTGCGTCCCGGGTTCACCTGACAACTTGCCAATCCTGGGAGAAACGGCGTTGGCGGTTACTACGCGGCTACGGGACACTATCGCGACGGAATCTTGTTAGCGCCGATCACAGCGCGATTGATGACAGAGCTGATCACTGGGTGCGATCCGGCGTTTGACCTGCAGCCGTTTTCGCCACAGCGCTTTGGCTGATGTGAACTGCACTCCCACATAGTTGGAAAGACAACTTCAGATGGGTCTTTTGACTTTCACCGACGGGAAGACTCCTCGGTGTCTCTGTGCCTCTGTGGTGAAAAGGAAACCAGACTTACTCAAGCGCTTCCGGTTCCAGCGCGATTCCCTTTTCCCCAGCAGCCTTGCGCTCCCAATATTTCCTGACCCACGCTTCCCAACTTTTGCCGGCAGCGGTGTCGCGTCCCGTGAATGCCAGGGCGGCAATCTCGGAGTACGGTATGGAAACCTTTTCCAGGGAATTCTGTGGGATCAGCCGCACAACCGAACTTGCGAGTGTCGCGCCCTTGCGGCGATCGAAGATGTATCCCTCAATGTGCGAGCCATCCTTGCGAGTGATCGTGACATCTCCGCGATAGTCGAACGCCTCTTCGAGCGCCTTACGCACGTCATCGTCGGTCGCAAGTTCGGGCACCCAGCCTTCAATCTTGTGGTGTTCCGTACCTTCGACAACTTCCAGTTCGTCGGCGGTCAGATTGCGCTGCGGCTCGCTCATGCCCGGGTCTCCTCGAGTTGCTCGGAGTTATTTCCGATCTGCACCAGCGGATTGTAGGAATGCACCGGGCGGGTGTGCTCCTTCAACATGGCTTCCGCTTCGGGGTCTTCATATCGGCTGGAGAATGTGGCGCGGACGGTTGCCAAAAAACCGTTCAGCGATCCAAACGTATCGTTTACCGCCGAAGCCTCGTATCCGCTGTGCACCATGCAATTCGCGCACTTGGGATTGCCGGACTCCGTACCGTACTTCTCCCATTCGGTCGCTTGCATGAGTTCTTCGAAGGTATCGGCGTATCCGTCCTGCAACAGGTAGCACGGCTTCTGCCAGCCGAACAGGTTGAACGTCGGCATGCCCCACGGCGTACACGGATAGTCGCGCTTACCCATCAGGAATTCGAGGAACAGTGGCGACTGGTTGAACACCCACTTCGCTTTTCGGTTCGCCAGCATTGCGCGGAACAGCCGGCGAGTGCGAGCACGTCCCAGGAAATGCTGCTGGTCGGGCGCTTTGTCATAGGAGTAGCCCGGGCGAAAGCATCATGCCCTCAACCCCGAGGTCCATCATCTCGTCAAAGAACGCACGCACGCTATTGGGATCGGCACCGTCGAAGAGTGTTGTGTTGGTAGTCACGCGGAACCCGCGCGCCAGCGCCTCCTTCATTCCGTCGATCGCAATGTCGTATCCGCCTTCGCGGCACACCGAGAAATCATGGCCTTCGCGTTGGCCGTCGACGTGTACCGAAAACGTCAGGTACTTGCTGGGCTTGAACAGGTCGATCTTTTCCTTGAGCAGCAGCGCGTTGGTGCAGAGATAGATGTATTTCTTGCGCGCGACTAATCCTTCAACGATCTCCGCGATCTGCGGATGCATCAGCGGTTCGCCACCGGGAATCGAAACCATCGGTGCGCCGCACTCGTCGACCGCGCGGAAGCACTCCTCCGGCGACAAGTTCTGCTTCAGCACATGCGCGGGATACTGGATCTTGCCGCAGCCGGCACAAGCCAGGTTGCAGCGGAACAAGGGCTCCAGCATCAGCACCAGCGGGTAGCGCTTGCGGCCTTTGATCTTCTGCTTGAGGACGTAGGTTGCTACCGTCCACATCTGTGAAACCGGGACACCCATTTAAGACACTCCGAAATGCTAAAAAACACGAACGCGAACTCTCTTTCGCTTTTATACCTTCTGTGCGATGATAATGTCAATCGATCGCTGACGATCATCGCCTTATGCCGCCATTAAATCAATCAGATAGCGACGGATCATCTGCCGTTGTTACGACTCCGTCCCGTCGCCCCCCTCTCCAACCCCGTAGCCATCAGACTGTTCAACGGGTTCTTGATGCCGCTAGCTCCCTGCTCGGGCAGTTCCCGCTCGAAGAGCTGACCACAACGCGGATTGCCTCCGAAGCCGGCCTGTCGATTGGGGCGTTGTATCGCTTTTTCCCCGACAAGCAATCGATCATCGACGCTATCGCCGTTCGCCACGTCGAGCAGTTCAAGGCGGAACTGGAGTCGAGTGTGTTGCGATCACTCGAACTGGCGCTCGGCGATCTGGCATCGTTCAACCCTGCGGCGTTACTCGACAACGTTGTGGATGCCTACGTTCTTTATCTCGAAGCTCATCCTGATTTTCGCGCCATCTCGTTTGGGCGACACATCAGCGCCGCGACCAAGGAGCACGAGTCGTCTCCCGCCGTGGGACTTCCGGCGCTGCTTAAGAATTTCATGCTCGAACAGTTGGGAATTCCCAACTCGCCGGAACTGGATCTGATGCTGCGGGTCGTAAGCGAGGCAGGCGAGCGGCTGATCGCGTTTGCCTTTGAGCAGTCAACACGCGAAAATCGCGATCGCATTATCACGGAGATGAAGCGCATGCTCTCGGGCTATCTCTTTCCAACAGGGCCGCGCTAAACTAGCTCGTCAAATTCCTCCAGGAAAAGGCAATTATGAAACGGCACCCAGCGCTCACGCCACTTACCACCCTAGCAGGAGTCGCGATGATTGCTGCACTGTTGGCGCTGCCGTCCGTCGTCTGCGCCTCGGAAAAACCCACGTGCACACTCCCCGATTGCGACCAGGCCAAAGCTTTCTTCACGAAGTTTCAGAAGGCGATCGACGCCAACCGACGGCAAGACGTCGCCGGAATGATTCGGTATCCGCTTCACTCGTACCTTCATGGCAAAGCAACGGTCATTAAGTCCAAGGCTGACCTGCTATCTCGTTATGACACGGTGTTCACTTCCGGCGCACGGTGCGCCATCAAGACTGCGACGCTCGACGATGTCTGGGGCAACTGGCGTGGCTTTACGATCAGCGAAGGGGCGATCTGGTGGGACCGGATCATACCCAATTCCGCGACAAAGAATGGCGCAGTTCAACCCACTGATCTTGGCAAGTATCCCTTTGGAGTGTTTGGCGTGAACCACTCGCCCGAGACCGACAAGACCTGCCCAGCGAATCAGGACACTCCGGCACATTAAGGGCCTTCTATTTTTTTGGCCAAAACTCAAGTTCCTCACAAGCCCTGCTCTGCTCCTCGCAAAAACGTCTTCCAACAACGATTCACTCCGAACCAATACGGCAATTCCCGGTAATCGCTGGCGTCGAAGATCGCGATGTCGGCGTCTTTGCCAGGTTCTAGGCTGCCCTTGCTTGACTGAAGATGGAGGGCGCAGGCGCCGTTGATGGTGGCTGCGGTGATGGCCTCGGCGGGCGACATCTTCATGTGAGTACAGGCAACCGAAAGCACGAACGGCATTGAGGTCGTGGGCGAGGTGCCTGGGTTGTAGTCGGTCGCCAAAGCGACGGCGACTCCGGCATCGATGAGCTTGCGCGCGGGTGGAAAGGTTCCGAGGCCGAGAAAATAGTTGGCGGCGGGTAGCAGGGTCGCGACCGTGTTGGTGCTGACGAGCCATGCGATGTCGGCGTCGGTGAGATGGTCGAGGTGGTCAACGCTGGCAGGGGTGAATTCGGCGAAGAGGGAGAGGTCGGTGCGTGTGATTTGGCCAACGTGGATGCGAGTCTTGAGGCCGTGGGCGACGGCAGTGCGCAAAATACGGATAGATTGCCCTGGGGTGAAGGCTCCGCGCTCACAGAATACGTCGATATATCCCGCCTTCTTGAAGACAGGTTTGTCAGCAGGCGCAACCCGCGGAATCATCTCCTCGCAGACGATGCGGACGTATTCGTCGGGATTGTCTCGGTGTTCTGGTGGGACAGTATGCGCGCCCAGAAAGGTCGGAACGAGCGTCCCCGGCCAGTATTTAGAAGCATCGCAAAGGACGTCGAGTGATTTGAGTTCGCTTTCGAGGTCAAGGCCATAGCCCGACTTAGCCTCCACCGTTGTCGTCCCAGACGACGTCATTTCATTTAGGGCCTGCAGAACGTGCTCGGCGAGTTGGTCGACGGACGCTTCGCGGACGCCGCGAATGCTGGCGCGGATGCCGCCTCCAGCCTCTGCGATTTCTTCGTAGCTCGCACCGGAGATGCGCTTCTCGAAATCGATGAGACGCGGGTGCGCGAATACCGGGTGGGTGTGGGAGTCGATGAAACCGGGGAGTACGACCTTGCCGGTACAGTCTATTTCGTCGGCGGACCCCGGCTGGCGGCGGAGTTCGTCGGTGGTGCCGACGATAGCGATTTTTCCGTTCTCAATAAGGACAGCGCCATCGGCGATGATGCCGAGGTCGCGCATGTGCGAGCCGCGGCGCGGGGCGTCTCCGCGCAGGGTGAGGAGCTGGGCGGCGTGGGTGAGAAGGACGGGATTTGCGCTGGTGTTCATCTGCCGTCCCTCCGGGACTCGGGCTCGATCCTTGGCCTTCCCCAGCGCTGCAGCGCTGGGCTTTGATATTTCAGCCCTCCGGGCCTCGCACTTCCTGCTCCGCTTCCCAGCGCTAAAACGCCGGGCTTTGATATAGCGCCCCTTCGGGGCTGGTGGAAGCCTACACGTTCGGTTGTCAGGTTTCCAAGTCGAGAGCGGGGGACACCCCCTCCACTGTCCTATCCGTGTTTTCAAGCACTTCTGAAGGTTTTTCGATGCAGCTTCGGGCAAATAAATGGCTTTCATGGTACGTGATAGGAAACGTTGGGGTTACGGGCGCGGCTTAGACGGACGGCGGGCTCGCGCGGAGGGCGGCGGTGAAATCCATGGCCCAGAGGATCATTCGGGCTTCGTCAGGGTCGATACGTTCGGTGGCCAGCACGCGGCGCACCTCAGCCTCGTTGTAAGCCAGATCGCAGAGTGTTTCGGGGACGATCAGGCGAGGAAGTCGCACACAGCGGCGGGCGCGAGCCATGTTGTGGAGGCGGGTGCGGGCGTCGAGGTGATGGCGGCAGCAGGCACGTCCGCGAACGGCGGCGCCTTGACAGTGGCGGCCGTCGGGAAAAATGTGACGGCCTATACGAATGATTAGAGGTTGCGAGCGCATAGAGACCTCCGCAGGGCCAATTAATTAGAGTAGGCCAGCCCGCGGAGCAGTTGGAGGGGAAAGTTGTCGAGTGCCGTTACGAAGGTAACCGGATATACCCGCAATGAGAAGAATGTGAGGAGGCCCACCCGGCGGAAACAACCATGCATGTCCCAAAAGAAAGGATATGTAGGACACCGTTCGAACTTGCCCAGCAACATTACTGCGCAGATATGGGTCGCCGTACCTGCGCAGTAAGTAAAAAAAAGCTCGGGGTTAGCGAAGGAAGCGTTTCCGCATGCTCCAGAGTCCGAGGATGCTGCTACCCATCAGCAAAAAGGTACCGGGCTCCGGCGTCGAAGCGAACGTGAAGTTTGGACCGAACATTCCCGGTGCGAAGGAGCCGTTGTTCGCAGGATTCGGAAAAGCGAGAACGGAACCCCCGTCGAATGCGGAGTTGAGCCAGGTGATGCCGGACGCCGTGGTGAAGGAGGTGGCAAAAATCAACTGGTAGTCCGAGTTGCCTTGAGGCATCGTCATCACAATGACATAGTCTCCAGCCGCCAGTGCGAAAGGCGACACGCTTTGAAAGCGGAAACCGGAAATCAAGGTGCCCGACGTCCCGGCCGGCACGGTGGTCGATCCGACCAAGGCCTGAGTGTTTTGGTCATAGATGCCGACATCGTGGGAAATTGAGAGGTTGGAATTAACATCGTACACACCAAGCGACGTGACTGTGATGGGCGCCGCCACGTTAAAGATCCAACCGTAAAGTTGGTCACTTCCCGATGTAGCCAGAGATCCTGAAGGGTTGGTAAGCGCAACGGTGGCGGCGTTGGCTACGCCTGAAAAGGCGACGAGCAGCAGCAGCGCACAAATCCAAGTCTTGTACATGTAGTTTTTCCTTTCCAAACAAAGTGACCTGCAGTAAACGACCAGAGCAAGTTTTGTAGTCGCTACACTACTACCGAGTTCGCGGTTTCGCAATAAGAATCCGGCAGGGTCTGCGCTTTTAGTCACTTGGACGAAAGCGTGGTGCTCCACCCAAAACGCGAGCGGTTGCGACATCCTTCAACCCACTCTTTCGATAACAGAAGGACGGGGGCACGAGAGAATCAGTGAACAGTGGTTATTGGTTGGAGAAGACAAAGTGCCAAAGCCCACCGCGTATTTGACGCTTTCTGCACTGCTGAAAGGCGTGCCCTGACGCAAACACTTGCTCGGTCGCCATCGGGATAGAGATGGCGCACTACTGGCACTGCTCAATGTTGTTGTGACGATACACAGCAGCAGGAAAGATCACCGCAACTCGACCCTCAAAGCCAATCCAGTGAGATATGCTTTTGTTAGACTTTAGTGAGAGATGGGTGAAAGCGGCCAGACGGCGAGCGCAAATTGGTGGAGAACGCCGCGCTTATATCTCCTGACCAAACTGCAGGAACGCGAAGACCATGTCTTTCTGGTCCTTGCCTTGGTCATCGGCGCGTTGACCGGCTTGACGGTCGTCGCTTTCATCCTGCTGACGGAACGCGAGGGACTGCGGCTGTACCCAGGAGGTGGTTCTCCGTGGCGGCGCCTGCTGTTCCCTGTCGCTGGCTCGCTGAGTATCGGCTACCTGCTGTACCGGTATTTCCCCGATGCGCGCGGCAGCGGAGTGCCGCAAACTAAAGCCGCGCTGTTCGCCCGCGACGGCCGCATCACACTGCGTACAGTGCTGGGAAAGTTTTTTTGCACATCGGCGACTCTGGCCAGTGGAATCCCGCTGGGACGCGAGGGGCCTTCGGTGCAAGTCGGCGCGGGGATTGCTTCGGTACTGGGGCGCTCGCTGGGATTGCGCCCCGAAAAAGTCAAGGCGCTATTGCCGGTCGGTGCAGCGGCGGCAATCGCAGCCGCGTTCAATACGCCTCTGGCGGCAGTACTGTTTTCGCTGGAGGAGATTATGGGCGACCTCCACGCGCCGGTGCTGGGCTCGGTGGTGTTGGCTTCCGCGACCTCTTGGTTAGTACTCCGCCTTCTGCTCGGTAATCATCCTCTGTTCCAGGTCCCGCAATACCAACTGGTGAATCCGCTGGAGTTCGGCATCTACGCGGTATTGGGAGTAGCCGGGGGCTTGGTTTCCGTGGTGTTCACCAAACTTTTGCTGAACATGCGACAACGCTTCCTGCGGTTTCCACAAAAAACCGTCTGGTTCCAGCCCGTGGCGGGCGGGCTGCTGGTGGGTCTGGTGGGATGGTTTGTGCCGCAGGTTATGGGGGTGGGTTACGGCTATGTTGGCGATGTGCTGAATGGGCGGATGGCGCTCAACCTGATGGTCCTGCTGGTGGTCCTGAAGCTTCTGACCGTGACCACGAGCTATGCGTCGGGCAACGCTGGCGGTATTTTCGGTCCCGCACTGTTCATAGGCGCGATGTTGGGAGGGAGCGTGGGTACCGTGGCACATCTTTTGCTGCCTGGGTACACAGCGACGCCGGGCGCTTACGCTCTGGTCGGAATGGGCGCGGTCTTCGCAGGTATCGTGCGCGCTCCCATGACCTCGGTGGTGATGATTTTCGAGATGACACAGGACTATGCGGTCATTGTCCCGCTGATGATTGCGAATCTGGTGAGCCTATTCATTTCCTCGCGACTCCAGCCGGAACCCATCTACGAAGCTCTGGCGGTGCAGGATGGCATACACCTCCCGACAGGGGAGGCGCGCCAGCGGCACGGCCGCCGTCAGATAACTCGCATCATGCACTCTGCGACCGATTCGCTGCCCAGCGAGGTGACGGTCGAGGAAGCGCTCGAACGCGTTCGGGCGAGCGAATCCCGAACGTGGCTGGTAACGGATCGGAGAGGTGTGGTCGGCGTTGTGAATCTTCCGACGCTCGAACGAGAGCAGCCAGAAGGAGCCAGCAAGCATCTGGAGGAACTTGTGGCTGGGATGGTGTTTCCGCACGTCCATGCCGACCAGGATCTCGATTTGGCGCTGGAGCGTATGGGCGCAAACCAGATCGACATTCTGCCGGTAGTAAGCCGGGCTGATGTGCATAAGTTGGAAGGCATCGTCAGCCTGCGCGATGTTCTGGATTCTTACGGGCTTAACATGCCAAGGCGGCCTTAGGCGGGCCGCACGTCGCGAATAGGTTGGGACGGTTTGGCCCCGGCTTCAGGGAGCAAACGCGCTCCGCTTTGTGAGCAGATACACAATCATTGCGCCGCCAATCGGAAGCCCTATGAGGGTGCGCCAGTCGTGTGTGACCACGGCATTTGTCAGGTCACCCGCAAGGTTAATGCTGAGAATGGCAAGCGCCGTCCAGTAGCCCCAGCGCTTGCGGCGTCGTAGACCCAGCGCCGCTGTGGCGCAGGCCACGGAGACCGCAGCCATCATCGCCACTGCCCATAAGCCCATCACAGCGAAACCTTCGTGTGCGCGAGGATTCAGCCGCCAGAGTGGTTCGAGTACGCTTCCGGGGAACAGCAGGGTCACGGCTGCCAGCCCGCTCATGAAGGCGCCGAACAGAAAGAACAAACTAAGGGCGGTAATGCCAGCCGGACGGCTTGTAGGAGTCATTTGACTTGAAGAAGTTCACTCGCGAACAGGCGGTCCCGTCATTGCTTAAAATTCTTTCGAAGAAATTCAAAGAGATGTAGCCGATGATCGCGGCCATCGCCGCAATTTTGAAATTGGCAACCGTGAAGATATCTCCTATTGCCCAAACTACACCCCTTTTTTCCCCCAGGCCCGAGCGCTCAAATTCTCCCATCAAGAGATTTGAGTAAAACAGGAAAACGATAAAAGCGAGAGCCGACAGCCTGTATGGCTACTCGGTCCCCATCGGGATTTTGATTCCCTTTTCCCGCGCGAAGATCTTGGCTTCGTCGTAGCCAGCGTCCACGTGGCGGGCGACGCCGATGCCGGGATCGTTGGTGAGGACGCGCTCGATGCGCTTGGCCATGTCGTCGGTTCCGTCGGCGACGGTGACTTGCCCGGCGTGCTGCGAGTAGCCGATGCCGACGCCGCCTCCGTTGTGGATGGAGACCCACGAAGCGCCGCTGGCCGTGTTGAGCAACGCATTGAGCAGAGGCCAGTCGGCAATGGCGTCGCTGCCATCTTTCATGGATTCGGTTTCGCGGAAGGGCGAGGCGACGGAGCCGGTGTCGAGATGGTCGCGTCCCATCACGATTGGCGCTTTGAGTTTGCCGGTCTTCACCATGTCGTTCATGGCGAGTCCGAATTCGGCGCGCTCGCCGTAGCCGAGCCAGCAGATGCGCGAGGGGAATCCCTGAAACTTGATGCGCTTGCGGGCGAGGTCGATCCAGCGGCTGAGGACGCGGTCTTGCGGGAACATCTGCAGCACGAGATCGTCGGTGGCGTGGATGTCGGCGGGATCGCCGGAGAGCGCCGCCCAGCGGAAGGGTCCACGGCCTTCGCAAAACAGCGGACGAATGTAGGCAGGCACGAATCCGGGGAAATCGAAGGCGTCTTTCACACCGTGATCGAAGGCGAATTTGCGAATGTTGTTGCCGTAGTCGAAGGTGACGGAGCCCATCTTCTGCAGTTTGAGCATGCCTTCCACATGGCGCGCCATGGTGTCGAGCGATTTTTCGAGATACGCCTTGGGATCGGACTGGCGTAGCGCGTTAGCGGCTTCCAGCGTCATGCCACTGGGAACATAGCCATTCAGGGGATCGTGGGCGGAGGTCTGATCGGTAAGAATGTCGGGTACCACTCCGCGCTCGGCCAACTCGGGAATGATGTCTCCGCAGTTGCCAACGAGGCCGACGGAAATATTCTCTTTCTTGCGGACGGCGTTTTTCAGGATGCGCAGCGCCTCGTCGAGCGAGTTGACCATGAAGTCGCAGTAGCCGGTGCGCAGGCGTTTCTTGATGCGTTCGGGATCGACCTCGATGCCGAGGTAACAAGCGCCCGCCATGGTCGCCGCGAGGGGCTGAGCTCCGCTCATGCCGCCCATTCCGCCAGAGACGATCAGTTTACCGGCGAGGTCTCCACCGAGGTGCCTTTCGCCGGCGGCGCAGAATGTCTCGTAGGTGCCCTGGATGATGCCTTGCGATCCGATGTAGATCCACGAGCCGGCGGTCATCTGGCCGTACATGATGAGGCCGAGCTTTCTCGAGTTCGTTGAATTTCTCCCAGTTGGACCAATGGCCGACGAGATTGGAATTGCAGATAAGCACGCGCGGCGCGTATTCGTGAGTGCGAAAAACCGCCACGGGTTTGCCCGACTGCACCAGCAAGGTCTCGTCGTTCTCGAGCGAACGCAGCGAGTTGACGATGGCGTGATAGCACTCCCAATTGCGGGCGGCGCGGCCGGTGCCTCCGTAGACGACGAGGTCCTGCGGCCGCTCGGCGACATCTTCATCGAGGTTGTTCATCAGCATGCGCATGGCGGCTTCTTGTCCCCAGCCTTTACAGGAGAGCTGGTTGCCGCGCGGAGCTTTGATCGGGGAATAGGTCGTGGATGATTCGGTGGCTACAGGCATAACCCAAGAATGTTAGCAGTGGATAGTGGATAGTGGTTAGTGGATAGAAAAAACAAGCGGGAGGTCGGCTTGAAGATTTGCCATTTTGGTGTGGTACTTGATTGTGGGAGGTGGCGGGCAGAAAAATCGGGGAGCGGCTGTTTGACCAGCTCCCCACTCTCTCCGATCAGGTTTTGCTATTGGGAACACTCTAGTCGGCGGTGGCGTCGCTGCATCAATGCACAATGAATTGTGCATTAAGAGTTTGTGACAAGGGCCGGTCAGTTCCCCGACCGAATGTGCCGCCGCTACGCGGCTCGATCGTCCTGTCCGATCGTAGTCCGCGGGCTAACGCCCACGGCTAACACAAATATCGCCCTTTGGGCTTTGGGGGGACTCGGCCGAGATGGAGAGAGGTTCCCCCCTTTCCCAAAACAAGGGAAAGGATGGGGCACCCACGTCGTCGCTACGCCGCAGCGACCCGCACTCATTCCCGAACATAGGCGTGCTTCGACTTCGTGCGGATGCAACGCGTCCGCGCTTCGCTTAGTATGACAAACTAGTTCTTCGTTCCCAAGTCGCGGACAAACTCGACTAGCGAGCGCACGGGGGTGCCTGATGGGCCTTTGGCGATCCAGGGCTTGTTGTCTTCGATCCAGGCGACGCCGGCGATGTCGAGATGGATCCACGGAGTGTCGCCGACGAATTCCTTGAGGAACATGGCAGCGGTGACCGCGCCTCCCCAGCGGCCGCCGCTGTTGACGATGTCGGCGATTCCCGACTTGATCATGTCGCGATATTCGTCGTCGACCGGCAGCCGCCACATCTTTTCGCCTGACGCTTTCAACGAAGCGTTGAACTTCTCGTAGAAGTCGTCATCGTTGGAGAAAAGTCCGACATTAATCATTCCAAGCGCCACCACGCATGCGCCGGTGAGAGTCGCCGCGTCGATCAGGTGAGTCGCACCCAATTGCTTCGCATAGTGCAGGCCATCCGCCAGCACCAGGCGACCTTCGGCATCGGTGTTGATGATTTCGATTGACTTGCCCGACATCGCGATCTGCACGTCGCCGGGTTTCTGAGCGGTACCAGACGGCATATTCTCGGTCGCGCACACAATGCCGATGACGCGCACGTTCGGCTTGAGCTGCGCGATGGCGCGCATGGCGCCGATCATCGACGCGCCTCCGGCCATGTCGTACTTCATCTTCTCCATACCGTCTGAGGGCTTGATGGAGATGCCGCCGCTATCGAAGGTAATTCCCTTTCCGACGAGGCCGAGCACCGGCTTCTCGGGTGCCGTCGTGGGCTCGTAGCGCATCACGATGAGGCGGGCAGGCTCGTCCTGCGAACCCTGAGCGACGCTCCAGAATGCGCCCATCTTGAGTTCCTTGATCTTGTCGGGACCGTAGATTTCGCACTTCAGTCCGGTGTCTTCGCACATCTTTTTGGCGCGATCGGCGAGGATGGTGGGGGTCATGCGATTGCCGGGCTCGTTCACCAAGTCGCGTGTGAAGTTCTGGGCTTCGCCGATGATAGTTCCCACGTCGATCGCAGCCTGCAACGACTTCGCGTTGGAATTAGCCGGAGCGATGACGACGACCTCATCGATTTTTTGCTCCTTGCGATCGCTCTTGTAGTACTCGGGATCGAAGGAACCGACATAGGCGCCTTCAGCGATCGACTTCGCGGCGTCTTCCGGGCTAATGCCGCCGCTAGTTGGCACGACTATTGCGAAGGTCTTCAGGTCCTTACCCTTAACCGTGCGCAGGGCGGTGCCGGCAATCTTGCGCAGTTCGGAAGTGGAGAACGTCTTGGCCTTACCTCCGCCGATCAGCAGCAGGCGCTTGGCTTTGAGTCCGGCGGGCTTGTGCAGGAGTGTGACTTCCAACATTTTTCCTGTCACTTCTTTGGAGGCGACGAGGTCGGCAGCCGCCGCCAACACGGCCTGGTCATCGGTGAGGATTTGCGGTTTGGGTTCGTCTTTGGTTCGCCGTTTGCGGCTTCTCAGACACGTCGAGTACGGCGACGACCAGGCATTCGGTTTCAAATTGCGCGGGTGTTCCAGTATGAAGAGTGATTTTCATTTTGATTCCGATCTAAGATTCTAAGATTTTCGGCTGCGCGCGATTGCCTCACGCGCTTCTTTGTCGGCTGTCTTGCGGCGCTCGGTCTCGCGCTTGTCCCAATGCTGCTTGCCTTTGGCGAGTGCCATCTCCACCTTGGCCTTGCCGTTGCGAAAATACAACCGGGTTGGAACCAGGGTCAGGCCTTTTTGCTGGGTCTTCCCGATGAGTTTGTTAAGTTCGCTCTTGTGAACCAAGAGTTTTCGAGTGCGGGTGGGTTCATGATTGAAGATGTTACCGTGCTCGTAGACTCCGATGTGCGCGTTGATGAGCCAGAGCTCTCCGTCTTTCACCAGTCCGTAGGCGTCTTTGAGGTTGGCACGACCGGAACGAATGGACTTCACTTCGGTGCCGCGGAGCGCGATTCCGGCTTCAAACTTTTCCAGCAGGAAGTAGTTGTACGAGGCAGAGCGATTGACCGCGGCATCGCGCAAGCCGCTAGCCGTCGGGTCGCGCCGGGGCTGCTTTTCTTTCTCCGGACGACCTGTGGATTGTGGCGGACGGGCCATAGCGAAAAGCTCGCACGAGTGCGAATCTCGTATGCTAACACAGCGTGAAATCACAGTGAGCAAGTGAGTTGGGGTGCTATAATCGCGCCAATTCAGGCATCTGCTGTCGTGGTGATCGCCATTGTTGCGCGTAGACTAAACGGCTTACGTTTTGCGCGGGTGGGAGTCTGAATTGCATGCCGGAACCCCATTTCTGGCCGGTTGGTAAGTGCGGTCCGGCAACCCCGGTCTTAAGGAACCTGATGAAACGGCTCACCCGTGTCCTGGCCCTGCTGCTGATATTTCGGCTCCGCTGCCCGCGGTCGCTGCCGACAAAGCTAAAGCTCTCTTCAAGCAAGGCCTCGACGCTGAAATGCGGCAGGACTACGAGAAGGCCTACACTCTTTACCATCAGGCCTACGACCTCAAACCCAGCGACCTTGGAATACCGAACTTCGTTTGAGCGCATTCGATTCTTCGCGTCCGCCTCGCATGTCCATAAAGGCCAGTTGCTGGAGAACTCGGGCAAGCTGCAAGAAGCGCTAACGGAGTTCGAACAGGCGATCGCCATCGATCCCTCGAGTTTCATTGCGCAGCAGGAAGCCAACAAAGTACGGCGCGCTCTGAAGGAGGCCGAGCAGCCGAGTCAACCCAACCCGAGCGCGGCCGCACAGTCGGCGCTCCATAAGCGGATGGAGGAAGCGGGCGGACCGGTCGAACTGGCGCCCATTGCCAATACTCCGATCACGCTGAAGTTGAGCGATGACACCAAGACGGTTTACGAAACCATCGGCAAACTTGCCGGCATTAATGTGCTGTTCGATCCCGACTACACATCGCGACGCATTCGAGTCGAGCTTAATGGCGTCACCCTGCAGGAAGCGCTGGAGATCACCGCTCTCGAATCGAAGACCTTCTGGCGTCCGGTCACTCCCAACACAATTTTCGTTGCTGCCGACACTCCCGCGAAACGCAAGGAACTGGAACAAAGTGTCATCCGCACTTTTTACTTATCGAATCTGTCGCAGCCCAACGAACTCCAAGATCTGGTCAACATCCTTCGTACGCTACTGGATACGCAGCGCTTGCAGCAGTTCCCTTCGCAACAGGCCATTGTGATCCGGGGAACGCCCGACCAGATCGCGCTGGCCGAGAAGCTGATTGACGATCTCGACAAGTCGCGTCCTGAAGTGGTCGTCGATGTGGTGATCATGCAGGTGCAGCGCAACAAGCTGCGCAACCTTGGAATCACGCCTCCGACGAGTGTGTCTGCCGCGCTGGTGGACAATACTGTAACGTCGACTTCCACCACCGGTTCGAATGTGGGCACGGGCAATGGCACGGTTCGACTACGACCGGCAACGCCACCGGTACGATTAACCTCAATAGCCTGGCGCACCTGAACGCGACAAACTTTCAAATAACGATTCCGCCAGCCACGGCGACATTTCTCTACACGGATAGCGACACCAGGATCCTGCAGCAACCGCAGATCCGCGCCCTCGACGGGCAAAAGGCGTCTCTCAAGATTGGACAGCGTGTTCCCGTGGCTACGGGTTCGTTCCAGCCCGGAATCGGCGGAGTTGGCATCAATCCGCTGGTCAACACTCAGTTCAACTACATCGACGTGGGCGTAAACATCGACATAACGCCTCACGTGCATGGGACCGACCAGGTCACCCTGAAACTTGCGATGGACATCTCAGCGGTGGATTCTTACCAGAATATTGGCGGCATTCAGCAGCCGGTTATCGGCCAACGCAAAATCGAGCACGAGATCCGAATGCGCGAGGGTGAAGCCAACATCATGGGTGGAATTCTCGAGGAGACAGAGAGCAAGTCGATCAACGGAATTCCGGGGCTGGCATCGATTCCCTTCTTTCGTTACTTCTTCTCAACCGAAAACAAGCAGCGTTCCGACAACGAGCTGGTGTTCATGCTGATCCCGCACATCGTGCGTGCACAGGACCTATTCGACAGCAACACTCGTGCGATCGACGTCGGAACGGCCAATTCAATTTCACTGCATCGTTCCAGCGCGCCCGCAACCGACCAGTCGGGGACGCCTGGGACAAAGCCAGGGCTGCCCAGTCAGCCGCAGGCAGGCGCACCCGCTCCAGAGCAAGCGGCAAGTGCGCCGGCTGGAAGCGCGCTTTTGAGTTTCGATCCGCCTTCGTTAAACCCGGCAGTCGGATCGACTTTCGCCGTGAACATCAATTTGTCGGGCGGACAAAACGTTTACGCCGTACCGTTGCAGATTCTCTACAACCCCAAGGTTCTTGCAGTTACTGAACGTATCGAACGGCCCGCTGTTGCAACAGGACGGCCAAGCCGTGGCGCTGGTCCACCGTGACGACAGCATGATGGGAATCTTGCAGGTCACAGCTTCCCGGCCTCCTGGAAGCAACGGCATTACGGCTGACGGACAAGTATTTACGTTGACCTTCCAGGCGAAAGCGCCGGGGCAGGCAACGCTGAATATCAATCGCGCCACATTAAAGAACGGCAGCATGCAAAATATTCCAGCGGGCGGTTCGCAAGCAATCGTGACGGTCCATTAGCACAGCCGTCCAAAGGAATAGGATTGAAGAAGTGGTAACCGCTTCGCGAAGCAATACCGGTACAGCTCAAGACGCTCCCCGCCAAGTGGCCGTGCGGCCCGGTAACTCTTCGACGAGGCCGGGCCGACACAAAGGCTTCACCGTGATCGAGTTGATCGTCGCCATGACGATCCTCATGATCCTGACCGCGGCGGCCGTGCCGGTGGTGCGTATAACGATCCAACGAAACAAGGAGCGTGAGCTTCGCCGCGACTTATGGGAATTGCGCGATTCCATCGATCGCTACAAAGACGCTGCTGATCGCGGGGCGTTCCAGATCAAAGTTGACAGCCAGGGCTATCCTCCGGACCTCGAAACCCTGGTCAAAGGCGTGGATTCCAATGGCAAAAAAATGCGGTTCCTGCGCCGGATTCCTGTCGATCCCATGACCGGCAAGACGGAGTGGGGACTGCGCTCCATGCAGGATGATGTGGACTCCGATTCGTGGGGAGGGCAAAACGTGTTTGACGTGTATACCAAGTCGGAAGGCACAGCTCTCGACGGCACGAAATATAAGACGTGGTAGCTTGGTTGTCTGGACGTGAAATCGCAATCATGAAGCGACGCTCGCGACAACGCGGATTTACCCTGATCGAGCTGATGGTGGTGATCAGCATCATCGTCATCCTGATGTCGGTGGCGATTCCCCGCTACCAGGCGTCGATCTTAAGGGCCCGCGAGACGGTTCTACGCGATGATCTCTACTCGCTCCGCTCGGTCATCGATGAGTACACGCTCGACAAACAGAAGGCGCCGCAAAACCTGCAGGACGTGGTGGACGCAGGCTATCTAAAGCGACTTCCGAAGGACCCATTCACTAATTCCAGCGAAACCTGGGTGCCGATAACGGACGACAGCATTATGACGCCCGATCAGTCGCAGCCGGGGATTGTGGATGTGCACAGTGGCAGCGACCTTACGTCGAGCGAGGGCACAGCTTACAGCACGTGGTGACACGTGCTATTGGCGATCGTTACTCTTTTCTTTACGCTCCTCAGCCTCGGCCAGCCAGCCGCGCCGCAACTTGTCTTCAGGAATGCTTGACAAGTAGGGCTTGATGTCGAGGACAGGCGTGCCGTCGAGCATGTCGACGCCGCGGACTCGGAGCTTTCGCCCGTCGCGGCCCAGCAACTCGACAGTCGTGAGCGCAATGGGATTAGGACGCCGAGGCGAACGGGTCGCGAACACTCCGTGTGATCGATCGTCGCAAGGCGGCTTGCCGCATAGCTGAAATCCTTCGGAACGGTCGAAGACCCAGACAATCATGAGATGTGAGAAGCCTTCGATGTCGGTCAGTCCAGCTTCGAACTCCGGCAGGATTTCGAGGTCGCCTTCCGCGTCATGCTGGGCTCCAAGACCTTTGGGAATCTGGCTGGTCTCGGAATATGGCGTACGTACGAATCCGATTGGCTTTGGCGTAAACATGCGGAAGGAGGCCTCCGATTCCATCTTACGACGTCAGACTATCCGTTCGGAGGCGTTCACCACGGAGGCACAGAGGAGGGCGGAGTTTTTTGTTTCTTCCTGAGTCTCGGTGAGCCCTGCAGCCTCTACATCACGCTTGGAACGGTGATTCCCATTACCGCTAAGAGTGCGATCAACTCGCGGCGCACGACGGCCGCAGTGGCCAGAAGGAATTTCTTTCTCGCCTCGTCGGGTTCGTTGAGGATGTGGTGCCGGTGGTAGAAATTGTTAAACTGTTGCGCCAACTGGAAGGCGTGCTTCGCCGCATAGGCGGGCTCGGTAGTGGCAATGCACTGCTCGATGACCGTGGATGTCTTCCCAGCCAGCAACCAGAGCTCCCAGATCTCGGTACCGCTGGCCTCGGCAAAGAACCGCGCGTAGTCGACATCAGCCGCCAGCGCCTGCTCAGGTTCCACTTCAGCTTTGCGAAAGATGTTGCTGGCACGTACCACGGCGTACTGCGCATAGGGACCGGTTTCTCCCTCGAAGGCCAGCGCCTCCTTGAAGTCGAAGGCGATCACTGACTGCTTGGTGAACTTCAGCATGAAGTAACGCAGCGCGCCGATGGCGATCTGTTGGGAAATCTGCAGGCGCTCTGTGTCGTCGAGTTCCGGGTGACGGCTATCGACTTCCTTCTTCGCGGCGGCGATAAGAGCGTCGAGCAGGTCGTCGGCCTTGACGCCGAATCCTTTTCGACCCGACACCTCAATATAGGACTTGGCCTGGTCTTCGGCGCTGACTTCGTAACCCAGGTCCATGGCGCAGCGCGGAGTGAGCGCCACCATCTCGTACGAAAAGTGCGTGTAGTGCGCAGCCTTGTCGGGATATCCCAGCAGCCGGATGGCCTCGACAACGGTGTTCTGCGGATCGCTCTGGCGAGAGTCGATTACGTTGTAAATCGCCGCCACGCTGCCGAAGTGCGGATGGTTCGTCTTCGCCGTGTTCGGCTGAAATCCAGCACTCGTGGCTGTTGGGATAGCGAAAGAACTTCTGGTATCCGAAGTCGCGGCCCAGCAGGCCAAACTTCCACAGATGGTAGGCGATGTCCTTGCCGACGTAGCCAACGGTTCCGTTGGAGCGAACGATGACCTTGGCATCTTCGTCGGGGCCGGATTTGGCTCCTGGTTCTGCAGATTCGCTATTGGCATCAGCGTTGGACTTGCTGGGCGCGGCGGGCCTGGTCATGACCCAGCAGCCCTTGTTCTTGCCTTCGGTCTCGAAGTAGAGGACACCCTTTTCTTTGAGTTGCTGGAAGGCCAAGTCCCAGAAATGCAGGTGCAGGATTTCGCTCTCGCGGGGGAGGAAGTCGTACTCGATGTCGAGCCGCTCCATGGTCTCCAAATGGCGTCGCAGAACAGCCGTCGAGACGATCTCCGCAATGGCAGCCATATCATTGTTTCCCTGTTCGATGGCATGTAATGTCTCAAGTCTTGCTTTAAGGTTGGTCTTGTCCGCTTCGTACCATTGCGAGACGCGCGCGTAAAGGTCCCAACAGTAGTAATCCAAGCGTGGTGTGGATGCGACTAACCGCTCGACGTCGGCCTTCGACAGCTTCGCCAGGTGAACGAAACCCACCACCACGTCGGCCACTTGGACGCCGGTGTTGTCGATGTAATTCTGCACATCGACCTCGTGTCCGGCAGCCCGAAGCAGCCGAACGAAGGTATCGCCCAGAATGGCGTTGCGGAGGTGGCCGATATGCGCGGCCTTGTTGGGGTTGATACTGGTGTGTTCGACCAGAATCTTGCCGGACACGTTCGCCGCACCTTCGTCCGCGTGGTCGGTTAGGGCGACGCCTTTTCCAGTGGCTAGAGCTTTTGCGGCTTGATCGCGGGTGAGGCGGGCATTGATGTATCCGGCGCCAGCAACCTCGAACTTCGCAAAGCCCTCGGGCAGTGGCATCTCGGCGACGATCTCATCGGCAATCTTGCGAGGGGCCTTGCGCAGCTGCTTGGCGAGTTCAAACGGAAACGGCATGGCGAACTCGCCCATCTCGATCTTGGGCGGCTGGTCGATGGCGACATTCGGGAGGTCTATCTGGTACTTGTGGCGGAGGAACTCGCGGACTTGATCGGAAAGCTGTTTTTTGCGTTCTAGATACACGTTTGCTCTCGGTTTGCTGCGCGGGGCTATTCGCTACGGGTGTTGCGTGAAGGGCACTGACTCGCAAATAGCTGAGGAAAAAGGTGATTATAACAAACAGCAGAAGCGGCGCGGGTTTGACGGTGGTCGCACCGTTACCTATGATGAAAGTTCCCACCAGGCATCGGTCAGCGTGCGGGTGCGGCATGCGAACGGGCGACCTCCATGCGAATTGCATACCTAGACGGATTTTCCGGCATCAGCGGCGATATGTTCCTCGGCGCTTTGGTGGATGCCGGAGTTCCGCTTGAGTTGTTGCAAAAGACGGTCGCGGCACTTGACGTGGGGCCTCGCTGGAGGCTTCGCGGGTCGACCGCAACGGAATTTCCGCCACCAAAGTCGACGTAATCGTGAATGGGCAGAAAGACCTGCCAAGTGAGGACTTGGGCGGTCACTCGCAGGACCATGCTGCGGGGCATGGCCATCGACATGATTCTCATGAGCACGGACACGATCATGGTCGCGAGGAATCGCACACCCATGGACGCGACCTGCACGAGATTCTCCGCATCATCGGAGCCGCGCCGATCAGCGACCGAGCCAAGCAGACAGCAAGCGAGATCTTCGTTGCGTTGGGAGCCGCGGAAGCGAGAGTCCATAACGTTGAGGTTGCGAAGGTTCATTTCCATGAAGTCGGCGCGGCGGATGCCATCGCAGACATCGTGTGCGCCGCGGTGGGCGCCGAGGCGCTGAATGTCGAGCAAATTCTGGCTTCACCACTCAATGTTGGTAGCGGCACCGTAAAGTGCGCGCACGGAGCAATGCCGGTTCCGGCTCCGGCGACGCTGGAGTTGCTGAGGGGCGTACCTGTGTATTCCGGCGAAGTGCAGAAGGAGCTGGTGACGCCCACCGGCGCAGCGATTGTGCGAGTGTTGGCGACGAGTTTTGGGCCGCGTCCGATGATGACCACGGAAAAGATTGGCTATGGAGCAGGTTCGCGCGATCTGCCGGGATACTCCAACGTGCTGCGCCTGACAGTGGGAGAAACCGTCGAATCGGCAGTATTGGCGAGCAATGTCGGACGAATCGCAATCCGAAGATGAAGTCGTCGTGCTTGAGGCGAACCTCGACGACCTGAGTCCGCAGATCATCGGGTACCTGACGGACCGACTGCTTGCCGAGGGCGCGTTGGACGTGTTCACCACTGCGGTGCAAATGAAGAAATCGCGTCCGGGAACGCTGCTGACCGTGCTGGCGAAGCCGCAAGATGAGCCGAAGATGCGCACGCTACTTTTTCGCGAGAGCAGCACGTTGGGCATCCGCAGCCGGCGGGAGAAACGACACATTCTGCCGCGCCGTCACGAGAGCGCGCAGACGCCGTGGGGCGAAGTTCGGATCAAGGTCGGAAGCATGGCGGGCGCCGACTCGCAGTTTGCGCCTGAGTACGAAGACTGCCGGCGCATTGCCGCCGAACATCATGTTCCGCTGAAGACCGTGATGCAGGAAGCGCTCCGCCAGTACCTGGACAAAAAGCATGGATAAGCCCGAGAAGTTCTACATCACGACACCCATCTATTACGTAAACGCGCGACCGCATATCGGCCACACCTACACCACGGTGGTGTGCGACACCGTGGCGCGGCGCCAGCGCTTGATGGGCATGGATACCTGGTTTCTGACCGGGACGGACGAGCACGGCCAGAAGATCGAGCGCTCCGCGATTGCAGCGGGATGCTCGCCGCAAGAGTTTACAGACCGCGTCTCGGCAGAGTTCCGCCAACTCTGGGACCGGATGAAGCTGACGTATGACGACTTCATCCGCACCACGGAACCTCGCCACGTGCGCGGTGTGCAGGCCCTGTTCAAACGGCTGCAGGATCGCGGGTACATCTACAAGGGTTCGTATAGCGGACAATACTGCGTCTTCGACGAGCTTTACGTCGATGTAACGGAGCCGGGTGCTCCCTGCCCCGAGTGCGGACGCCCGACGGAAACCGTGCAGGAAGAGAACTACTTCTTCAAGCTGTCGGCAATGCAAGAGAGGCTGTTGAAGTTGTTCGCGGAGAACCCTGACTTCATTCGCCCTGAAACCCGGCGCAATGAGGTGATTGCGTTCGTGAAAAGTGGGCTGCGCGACCTTTCGGTAAGCCGCACGACGGTCAAGTGGGGCATTCCCGTGCCGGGCGATGAAAAGCACGTGATCTACGTCTGGTTCGACGCCCTGGCGAACTATATTACGGCGCTAGGTTTCGGATCCGATGATCCCAAGGACAAAGCAAAGCTGGAGCGTTACTGGCCGGCCGACGTGCACATGGTCGGCAAAGAAATCGTGCGCTTCCATTGCGTTTACTGGCCGGCGATGTTGATGGCGGCGGAGATCCCGCTGCCCAAGTCGATCGTCGCGCATGGCTGGCTCTTGTTCGAAGAGAGCAAAATGTCGAAATCGCGCGGCAATATCGTTCGCACCGAAACCATCCTCGACACGCTGGGCGCCGACACGCTGCGGTACTTCCTGCTGCGCGAAATCGTTTTTGGCAGCGACGGGTCGTTTAGCTTCGACGCACTGGTGCAGCGGTTCAATGCCGACCTGGCCAACGGCCTGGGCAACCTGTCGAGCCGGACGTTGAGTATGATCACGCGCTACTTCGATGGCGAGATACCGTATCCCTCTTCGGGTGCGCGAACGGCAGCCGACGACGCTGTCGCCGAGCTGGCACAGCGGACCATCACGGACTTCAATGCTCAGTTCGAGCAGTTCCAATTCTCGCGAGGCCTGGAGACCGCGTGGGGGTTAGTGGCAGCCGTCAATAAATACATCGTCGAGAACGAACCGTGGGCCGTGGCCGAAAAAGAAGACCAGGATTCGCGAGCCCGGCTGGCAACCATCCTGCACACGTCGGCCGAAGCGCTGCGAATCGTCACCGCGCTGGTGCATCCGGTGATTCCCGAGTCGTCCGCGCGGATCTGGGAGCAGTTGGGATTGGGCGACATCAGCAAGCTGGATCTCCGCAACCTGGCGTGGGGCCAACTCCCGTTGCATACCAAACTGGGGACGGTCGAGGCGGTTTTTCCAAGGGCTGACAAGAGCACGATCGAGAGGATGCAGCAGATGGAACAAGAACATGCGGCACGGGCCGGCCAAGCAGCAGTTGTGGACAGCACAAAAGAAGCGAAACCCGCGAACGTTCCGGTGATTCCAGCACCTGCGGTCGCGGCTGCTGCAGCTGTTCCTGCGCCTGCCAGCAACATAATCAACATCGACGATTTTGCGAAGGTCGAGCTCCGCGTTGGACAGGTCAAGGTCGCCGAGAAGGTGAAGGGCGCCGACAAGTTGCTGCGGCTGGAAGTCGATATTGGAAGCGAAGTCCGCCAGGTGGTTGCTGGCATTGCCAAGGCTTATGACCCGGAAAAGCTCATCGGCCGCAAGGTGGTGATTGTGGCCAATCTCGCGCCACGCAAGCTTCGCGGACTGGAATCGCAGGGCATGATTGTCGCCGCGTCGTTTGGCGAAGATGGCACACCGGTGCTGGCGGGCTTTCTGGAAGATGTACCCAACGGGGCGCGCCTGAAGTAAGCGGCCTTCCTCGTCATGTACACCGACTCGCACTGTCATCCGGAAAACAAGCGATTCGACAACGACCGCGCAGATGTCTTTGCCCGCGCAAAGGACGCGGGGGTCACGACACTGCTGGCCATCGGCAACGGCGATGGTCCCGGCACCGGCACCTTCGATTGCGCGATCAAACTGGCTGAACAGTACGACGGGGTCTATGCCACGATCGGCATCCATCCGCACGAGGCGGCGTTGGCGACGCCGGCAGACTTCGACGAACTGGTCGCACTCTCGCGACACCCAAAAATCGTGGGATGGGGCGAGATCGGCCTGGACTATTTTTACGACCACTCACCGCGCGACGTGCAGCAAAAGGTTTTTCTGCAGCAAATGGAACTCGCGGCGGCGGCCAGGCTCCCGATCATCATTCACTGCCGTCCCTCCGATAACAGTGAAAATGCATGGGACGACACGCTGCGCTTGTTACGCGAGAACTGGGCGCCGACCGGTCTGAGAGGCGTGATGCACTGCTTCACCGGCACGGTCGAGCACGCCCGCGCCGCACTCGACCTTGGATTTGTCATCTCGTTCGCCGGAAACATCACTTACCCGAAGGCCCAGAATATTCGGGATGCCGCAACTATGGTGCCTCTCGATCGCATGTTCCTTGAAACCGACTCTCCCTACCTTGCGCCTGTCCCGCATCGCGGAAAACGCAATGAACCGGCCTTTGTGCGCGAGGTTGCCACTCAGATAAGTCAATTGCGGACGTTAACGTCAGAAGAAATCGGCGCCATAACCACAACGAATTTCCACACCTTTTTCGGTCTTCCGCAGTCCAAGTAAAGCGGCCCCCGCGCATTGTTGAACGCCGGGTCAGAAAGCCGTCGCATGGTACGCTGCTAAAACGCATATGGACCCTCACTGGTGATTGCTCGAGTCTTCAAAGCATTTCGATATCGCGATTTCCGCCTGATGTGGTTTGGCGCATGTACCTCGAGCATCGGCACCTGGATGCAGATCGTCGCGCAGGGCTGGCTTATTTATCGCCTCAGCCACTCAGCGTTCCTGCTCGCGCTCGACCAGTTTCTGGGCGGCATTCCGATTTTCCTTTTTTCTCTTATCGGTGGCGTCGTGGCCGACCGGGTGGAGCGCCGCAGGATTCTACTGGCATCACAGTACCTCCAGATGGCGACGGCTGCGATTCTGACGGTCCTGGTTGCTTCCGGAACGGTCCACGTTTGGCACATTCTTTGCCTGTCGTTTGTCTCAGGATTTGCGCAGGCCTTTGGCGGCCCCGCCTATCAGGCGCTGATTCCGACGCTGGTTGAGAAAGAGGACATGCCCAACGCCATCGCGCTGAATTCGATTCAATTCAACGTGGCGGTTATGATCGGGCCCGCGCTAGCCGGTCAGACCCTGGCGAAGCTGGGGGAGAAGTGGTGCTTTGGCTTGAACGCCTTGTCCTTTCTGGCTCCAATCGTGTCGCTGACGATCATCACCACGCGATTCCTGCCGCAGAAAACTACCGACTCGGTCTATACCAGTTTGAAAGAGGGCATCAAGTTCGTGCGCAAGCAGCATGCGATGGAGGCGCTGATCGTGCTGGCGTTTTGCATGACGTTCCTCGGTATGCCCATGCGGACCTACATTCCTGTGTTCGTGAAGGACATCTTTCATCGTGGACCGGAAACCTACGGCAACATGCTGGCGCTGATGGGATTCGGCTCCATCTGCGGCTCGCTGCTCGTGGCGTATATGGGAAACATCAGCCGCAAGGGCCGAGTCGCGCTTGGCTCACTCATGTGTCTCGGAGCCGGCATTGCTGGATTTGCCCTATCCAAGTCGCCTCGGTTGAGCGGTGCGCTGCTGGTATTGGTAGGCGCCTCCATGATGGCTGTATTCGCCACGGTAAATTCGCTGGTGCAACTGATCACCACCAACGAAATGCGCGGACGCGTGATGAGCGTCTACAACTTCGCCTTCCGCGGCGGGATGCCCCTGGGAAATATACTTTCGGGATGGCTTGTCCCCCTCTTCACCGCTCCAATCGTTTTGGCCGTCAACGGATCCCTGCTTGTCTTGCTGGCGCTGTATTTCTTCCTGGTGCAACGACGAGTAGCGGCATTATGAACGCAAGCATGTCTTGATCGCGCTCGACTGAGAGCCGCACCGGCCGCATTCGGAGCCTTTCCCACCAAGGTCATTGCGCCACAGATTTTCCTCCGGATTACGGCAAAAGCGCGTCGGCTTGTTACACTTTAGGTTTATGGCCGAGAATAGTTTCGACATCGTCAGTAAGGTAGACCTCCAGGAAGTCTCCAACGCGATCCAGCAGGCGTTGAAGGAAGTCCATACGCGTTACGACCTGAAGGACTCGAAGTCCGACATCCAAATGGAGGGCAAGGATGTCCTGGTGCTCACCTCCGCCGACGAATACAAGCTGAAGGCGGTGAACGACATCCTCCAGGGAAAGCTGTTCAAGCGCGGAGTGTCACTCAAGTCTCTGACCTACGGAAGCATCGAACCGGCAGCGAGTTCGACCGTCCGCCAAAAAGTGACGTTGCAGCAAGGCATTGCCATCGAGAAGGCGCGAGAGATCGTGAAGCTAGTCAAGAACTCGAAGCTCAAGGCGCAGGCGTCGATACAGGGAGACTTGGTGCGAGTCAGCGGGAAGGACCGCGACACGCTGCAGCAGATCATCGCGATGATCAAGCAGTCTGATTTCGGCATTGACATGCAGTTTACGAATTACCGATCCAACTGACGGGGCTAACAGGCTTGAATCCGACCGTAACCCGCACTGCCAAGGAAGTGTTCGACCTGCTGCACGACGACCTCGCGGCCATTGAGCGCGAATTCGGGCGCGACACTGTCTCTGGCGTGCGGGCGATCACGGAAATCGGAGAGTATCTGCGCGCGGGAGGCGGCAAGCGCCTGCGACCTGCCCTTTTGTTACTTTCCTGCAAGCTGATGAACTACACCGGCCAGGGCGCGATCCGTCTGGGCGCGGTGGTCGAGATTATTCACACCGCAACGCTGGTTCACGACGACATCATCGACGAGGCCAAGACTCGCCGCGGACGACCCGCCGCTAACACGCAGTGGGGCAACTCGAAGTGCGTACTGGCGGGCGACTGGCTCTACATGCAGGCCTTCAAAGTCGCCATCGAGGAGCGCAACTTCCATGTGCTCGACACCCTGATCGAGTTGACCCAGGCCATGGTCGAGGGCGAACTCCTGCAGATCGAGCGATTGGGCAAGATCATCACCATCGACGAGCACTTCGAATTGATCTTCCGCAAGACCGCTTGCTTGTTCTCCGTATGCATGAAGCTGGGCGGAATCCTGGCGAAGGCGAGCGAGGCCGATCAGCAGAGGCTCGCCGACTATGGCCGCAATCTCGGAATGGCTTTTCAAATTGTTGACGACGTGCTCGACCTGACCGCGTCCGAAGAAGTGCTGGGCAAGCCTGTGGCCAGCGATTTGCGCGAGGGCAAGGCAACCTGGGCGGTTCTCCATGCTCTGGAGCACTGTAGCGCCGACGAACGCGCCACCATTGAGTCAGTTCTGGGCAATGGTGGATTCAACGGCATTACCCCTGCCGACATCGTTGCGATCCTGCAGCGGCATGGCTCGATCGATGCTGCCTACGCGCGAGCCATCGAATTCTCCAACGTCGCAAGAGAGTCCATCTGCACGTTCCCCGATTCGGAGATCAAACGCATTTTGCTGTGGGTACCGGAGTTCGTGGTAGAGCGGCAGAGCTAAAGCACGTCTGAACGGCCGCGATGTGGCTCCAGCTTCTGACTCTCGGCATGCCGGATCTTGATTTACACTCACGCTCATGGCCGCCCCACAAGAGATCGAAGTCAAGTTCCTTGTCCCGGAGCTGAAGGCCCTCGAGCAGAAGCTGCTTACAGATGGGCTTTCGCTGCGTCACTCCCTCGACTCACGAAGTCAACACTCTGTACGACCTTGCCGGTCAGAAGCTGCGCCACAAAGGTGAGCTGCTGCGGCTCCGCCAGTATGGCGAACAGTGGCGTCTGACGCATAAGGCGCGCGCCAAGGTCAGCAAGTACAAATCACGCACCGAATTAGAAACTGGCGTTTCCGACGGCGAGCAAATGGATCTTGTATTACGCGCGCTGGGGTATCAGCCGGTGTTCGTCTACGAGAAATTCCGCTCTGAGTGGAGCGACGGCAAGGGCCACGTTGTACTCGATCACACACCTATTGGCGACATCGCCGAGATTGAAGGACCGCCGCGTTGGATTGATGCCACAGCAAAGAGCCTCGGCGTGGCACCCGGTGAGTTCATTACCAAATCGTATGGTGAACTTTTCCTCGACTGGAAACGTAAATATAAGCGGAAGGCAATGAACATGACCTTCCGGGAGATCGGTGGCCGCGCAAAGCCAGGCAAACGCGACTCAGGTTCGAAGGGTTGAACCAACAAGCGCTGTTCGCCAGTCCGATTCCGCCAGAGTTCCATGGAAGCCGAAGCCGGCTCCGGAGTTTAGACCTTGCCGGGCCTGAACCGGAGCCGGTGGCTGGACTTAGTTCTTAATCCGCTCGAGTACCGCCCCCGCAATCAGCGGCAATCCCACCGTGGCGTCGAGCAACACTTCAGCAAATTTGCCGCCTTCTTCCGGCGGAACAAATTTTCCCCACGAAACTGCTTCGCTATAGGTACAGCCGGAGAGTCCTCCCCAGTTCACGGGTTCCGGGCAAATCCGAACGCCATAATGAAAACGTTTGAGTGGCAGGTCTTCCCCGCCGCGGCGATGCCGCAAGTCGATGTAAGGACCAAACTGCTGCGCCCAGTTGCGTGGCACTCCGCCACCGATGGTGAAGATGCCCAGGCGATTCTGTTTGAGCAAGGTTTCGGCGTAGAACTCAAGGTCTTCGAATGGATCGTAGCGAAGTGGAGGAAGCTTGTTCTTGCGGCGGGCGCGATTATGCAAGGCAAAATCCAGTCCAATCTCCGAATCGCTGAATGCCGGCACGAAAACTGGAACGCCCTTCTCGTAGGCTGACTTGAGGATGCCTCGCTCCTCGACGTTTTCACTGAGGTATTTGCCGATATCACGATTTAGTTTGTAGGAACACAGCGGCTCGTTGTGATCCCAGGCTTTCAGGATGCGCGCCACGATGGTTTCGACGAAATCGAGATTGGTTTCCGGCTCCAACGTGTCATACACGCGGTTGTAACCAGCGTCGTAAAGCTCGTTGTCGTCCATGCGCGGGTCGTAACGAAAATGCGAGCGGCCGGCGGCCTCGACCAGGCCATGCGCCATCAGCGCTCCGGTGGAGATCACGGCGTGCACCACGCCGGCATCAATTAAATCCGTAACGATCAGCCCTTGCTTGGCAACCGTCATCGCGCCGGCCAGCGTCATCACCACGAAGCACTCGCGGTCGCGCGCCATCGCCTCGAGAACTTCCGCACCTTCTCCCACTTGGCGCCCTGTAAATGCGGTGTTGCCCATCGCCCGCACCAAGTCATCGACAGACTTGATCTTGCCCAAATCCAGCGGTTCGAGCGGTATGAGTTTGTCGGAAATCGGATCGTGCAGTTTGCGGTCTTTGCCTTCGTCTTGCGGCTTGTGCTGGTCGTTCACGGTCACCTCATGAGAGCGGTCGTAATATAGATTTCGGCCCTGGTCGATGTCGCCGAGCTTGCTTACCTGAACTCTCGAAGCTACAAGTTGATCGCATCTCGAGTCAATGTCGGAGAGCTCATTCGCGCCATACTCCATGCGAATTCACTCGCCATTCACGTTCATGGCTCTGGCCCCCTCCTTCTAACTCTTGACCCATACTCAATACCGTTGTACGTTCGTTTGGCCAACGAATTCAGAAACAGTTGCCGCCGGAGGTAAAGCGTTGTCCGCAATTTTCATCAGTTATCGTCGGGAAGACTCCGCAGACTCAGCCCGCGCTCTTTATGAGAGTCTGCTCCCTCTGTTCGGCAAAGACCGGATCTTCATGGACGTGGAAGCCATTGCCCTAGGGGTTGACTTTCGCCAGGTGGTTGAGAGTTCACTGGCCAGCTGTGGAGTGTTCCTCGCGATGATTGGTCCGGGATGGCTCGATATAAAAGTACCCAACGATCCTTCCGGGCAACGGCGACTCGACAAACCGACCGACTATGTACGTCAGGAAATCGCTACGGCGCTGAAGAAGGGCGGGAACTTGCCCGTGATTCCGGTGCTGATTCGCGGGGCGGCAATGCCCGATCCCGATCAACTCCCTGACGACTTGAAAGACCTGGCATTTCGCAATGCACTCACCATGAGCCACCTGGATTGGGACGGCAACGTGGAGAAACTTGTGGATGCAATCCGTCCCCATGTCGGCGCGCCGGAAGCCGAACCCACCCCGCTGGGAGCGGTTGTCAAACAGCAGGATGCTTCCCCGGTGCTGTCTCGCGACTTTTTCCTGGGCCGATGGCGTGTCGATCAGGTGATTGGCGCACTCAGCGGCAACACCATGGTGGATTACTACAGCAACGGCAGATTCGAAGGCGTGGAGATGGACGTCGCAGGCAACCAGGGTCAAAGGATCGGCATGACTGGCACATGGGAGTTCGAACCGCTCTCCAATCAAATGTTCCGCGTCACACTAAACATGGACAATGGGGCGCAATGGGCCGGGAAGTTCAGGGTCATCGATCAAAATCACATTCATAACCTTGATACGAATTACGTCGCTGAACGCGTGGACTAGCGCGACGTCGCTCGCAGCGAAATTACCCGTTCGAGCAAGTCGATGCTAAATCGCAGTGCTTGACCCACCCGCCATACCGTTGTAGGTTCGATTCATCCACGAATCCCGACTCTACCGCCACCGGAGGCCATGCTTTGTCTGCGATTTTCATCAGTTATCGTCGCGAAGATTCAGAGGACTCAACGCGTGCCATTTTCGAAAGCTTGCGCCCTCAATTCGGCAAAGAACGCCTGTTCATGGATGTGGAGGCGATCGCCCTGGGCTCCGACTTTCGCGATGCGGTCGAGCGATCTTTATCCAGTTGCGGAGTCTTCCTCGCTGTCATCGGCCCTAACTGGCTCAATGCCAAGGTATCCAACGATCCCAACGGTGCTCGCCGCCTCGACAACCCGGGCGACTACGTTCGCCAGGAGGTCGCCTCCGCATTGAAGAAGGGACGCAGCCTTCCGGTGATCCCAGTGCTGGTCCGTGGCGCCTCTATGCCCGCCGCCGACCAACTTCCTGACGACCTTAAAGACCTGGCCTACCGCAATGCTCTTACCCTGAATAACCTCGACTGGGACTCCAATGTGGCCAAGCTAGTCGACGCCATTCGTCCACATGTTGGCGAGCCGAAAGCATCTGCACCTACGCCAGCCGTACTGCCGGGACACAGCCCGTCGACGGATTCGTCGGCAACCATGTCGAGTGCAGTCAGCATCCGTTTCGGCAAGGGCCTCGTAGTCGGGATTGTGGCTGTTCTGATTGCGGTTGCAGGCGCCGGCTACTTCCTTCTGAAACCGAAGCCGGAGACTACATTGACCGTCACCGTGCTGCGAAATCCCAGGCTGACAAATATTCAAGGGCCGGTGGATGTCTCCATCGATGACCACGCCGTCGGTCAGGTCCGTTTCGCCTCGGATGGAAGCACTCCCTTGCAGTTGCAGGTCTCCGAAGGCACACATCAGTTCAAGATCGTCAATCCGCAGTCCAATGCAAGCTGCTCAGGCACGTTCAGCGTGAACTCCAAACAAACTAAGTTCATGCTGCGCATGCGCGACAATGGTACCGCCTGCGCTTTTGATACTGCACTCGCAGGCTCATAGTACTGAACGTCCGGCGGCTCCGAGGTCAACGCGTTTCTATTGTCGAGTAGCTCGTTTTGCTGAGCCCTTGTCGGCCGTTGCTCCCAAAACGGGAATTCTCGCGAACCTGTCGGCAGATAGCTAGCTCAAAACAGTCTAAAGAACCTTACGATGGAGCTAGCGTCTTCACTCCGTGGAGATGCGGGAATCCGGACCGTTGATGAAGCTGCTTCGCGCCACGAAGTTCGCGTCTATCGCGTACCTGGCTGCCGCAATGTCCTTGAGTGTTGTTGCGCAGACGGTGCCGGATGCACCGGTCGCAATTCCATCCGTGGTCACGCCGCCTCTAGATATGCTCGCCAATCAGTCGGGACGCGCCTTTCCCTACGTCCGTCTTTGGGGCAGTGACACGTTGACGTATGTGGGCATGTTCGGACCTGATGCCGTCTTCTATTCGACTTCCAAACTTACAGAGGCGACCGGATACTCGCCGGGAGAAGGTATTGCCCCGGCGTCCATTGAAGCGCCAGCCATCGCACACGTCGGCGCTCCCCGATCGATGCTGCTCACCAACGAGCGAGTGGTGGACAGCTTCGAGCCGCCAGCGCACGCTCAAGCCAAAGCGCGAGCACCCGCCAGCATGACTCGACTTCGCAATCGCTGCATCACGTATGTCTATGGCCGGCCGAGTGTGATGCATGCTCCACGCAACATCGCCGCCGACTCCCAACATCGGCTCATCATCACCGATCCTGAAGCAGGTGCTGTGCATGTACTCGATCCGGCGGGACGAACTTCCTTCCGCATCGTGACGGGCAAAGGCCGCCGTCTACAGCAACCAGCAGGAACGGCCGTCGACGCTGCCGACAACATCTACATCGCAGATTCGGAGCGCGGGATGGTCGTGGTCTTCGACAGCCGCGGCAACTTCCTGCATTACATCGGAAACTATCGCGGAGAAAGCGAGTACGAGAGTCCTGGTGGAATCGCGATTGATCGCAAGGCCGGACGGCTCTTCCTTATTGACACTCCTCGCAACCTGATTTTTGTGCTCGACCTTTCGGGCAGGATGGTAGCGAGATTCGGCAAGTACCACGACGGATCGGGTGTCGGAGAATTCGTCGACCCTACGGAAATCGCCGTCAGCCACGACCGTATTTATGTCCTGGATAACGCTGGAACGCGCGTCCAGGTGTTGAACTTAGAGGGTCATCTCCAGAAGAGCTTCGACCTACCTCGAGGAGTCGATCCTGCAGCCAACTACGAAAATGGACTGGTGACCGATCAACACGGGAATATCTACGTCAGCTCATCCGCCGGAGCCTTGATTAATGTCTACGACCCGAATGGCCGTCTGATGGCATCTTTCGGTCAGCCGGGACAAAGAGTCGGCGAGTTCGTCGAGCCCGAGGGAATGTTCATCGATTCCGCCAGCAGACTGTACGTTGCCGACTCCGGCAACGGACGCGTGCAACTCTTCCAACTCCAACTGCAGCGATAGCACAGGCCGGCGACATCCTCACCCTCGAGCACTACCGATTCATCTTCCCGCCGAGCTGTAGTACCCTGTCGTGAACCTCCCCTTATGCCGGCGCACGCTGTAGTCTTCAAGGAATTGTCGTACATCTTTATCGCTGCCATTCTCGGTGGCGTGCTGGCGTGGCGGCTTCGACAGCCACTCATCCTGGGCTACGTCCTGGCAGGAATCGCCATCAGCCCGTTCACTCCGGGTCCCCAGGTCCGAGAAGGCCACACCTTTCAAGTTGCCGCGGAAGTGGGAGTCGTATTTCTCATGTTCTCCATCGGCTTGGAATTCTCCGTTCAGGAATTGTTGGAAGTGAAGTGGGTGGCGCTTCTCGGAGGCCCGTTGGGCATCGCACTCTCCGGCCTGTTGGGAACAGGCGTGGGCTGGCTGCTGGGGTGGGGCGCCATGCCGGGTTTCGTCGTCGGTTTGATCGTCTCAGTGGCCAGTACGATGGTGCTTTCCCGCCTGCTCATTGACCGCAACGAGCTGCAGTCTCCGCAGGGGAAAGTAATGATTGGCATCACCCTGGTGGAAGATCTCGCCGTGGTCGTACTCACCATCCTGATGCCTGTGTTGGTCAGCCTGAATCCTCATCACCTGCTGACGGTAGCCAAAGCGCTTGGCCAAGCTGCCCTGATTCTGATTCCGATTGGCTTCGTGGCTGCTTTTCTGGTGCCGCGCCTTTTGCGCTGGGTGGCGCGTGCCAATAACAATGAACTCTTTCTGCTCGTGTTACTCGCCGTTTGCCTCGGAACCGCTGCGCTCACCGAGGCTGTTGGTCTGTCCCTGGCTCTTGGCGCATTCGCCGCGGGACTGATCGTCAGCGCCTCCGACTATGCACACCGCGCGCTCGATCAACTGCTTCCCTTGCGCGATGCCTTTGTGGCCCTGTTTTTCGTCACCATCGGCATTCTTATCAATCCGCGCGCAGTGCTGTCGTACCCTCAAATTCTGATCGCGATTCTTCTCCTGGTGATTGTCGGCAAGTTCGCCATCTGGACTGGCGTCGTTAAACTATTTCGTTATCCTTGGAAGACTGCGGTTCTGGTCGGGATCGGGCTCACGCAGATCGGCGAATTCTCCTTCATCCTCGTGCAAGTCGCCCATTCCAACCACTTGCTCGACGACCGCTTTTACTATTCCACGCTGGCTGCTTCTCTGATTTCCATCCTCGCCAATGCCGCGCTGGTCCGGGCGGTACCGCGCTGGATTGGCGGCGTCGACAGGGGCTAACCACTTAGACACCCCCGGCTGAATTGCCCTTGAATCAGGCCGAAGGTGTGCCTAGACTTATCTTGCTCTTGCGATTTTCCCGTCCTCCCGCCCTTCCCTCCAAAGCTGGTTTTTTGCCCTTATGTAACAATTGGGGTGCAATATGCTGTGGTTTCCACAGGCAGGACGCAAAATATGGGGCTTTCTAACTTGACCCCTCCCCCTTTCACCAGTAAAGTTGCTCTGGTGTTGGCGCATCTGGTTCCTCACCGGGTCGGACGCGGGGTTTGAGGTGTAGGGTCTTCGAGGCTTAAAGCTACTGATTGGCATCGCAGCCTGGTCAGCAGTGTTCCTTCTATGTGCTGAAGCACGAGATGGAAAAAGGAGTAGAAGTTGCTCAAACTAAAGAAGCTGCAAATCCTTGGATTCAAGTCGTTCTGTGACCGCACGGAGCTGAAATTCCAAGGTGACGGCATCGCCGCGATTGTCGGACCCAACGGCTGCGGCAAATCGAACATCTCCGACGCCATCTCCTGGGTGCTGGGCGAGCAGTCGGCGCGATCGTTGCGCGGCGTCAACATGCAGGACGTCATTTTCGCGGGCACTCGCGAGCGCAAACCTACCGGTATGGCTGAAGTAACGCTGACTCTGGTGGACCCGGAAGTTTACGGTGCTGTCGGTGAGCCGGAGATCGACGTTCAGGACAATCTTCCCGAAGAGGATTGGGATGAGTCGTCGCTTCGCGCTGCCAAAGCCGAGGATGCCGAACGTTATACCGAGGAAGTCCACCCGGGACAGGGCGATGAGGACGCAGATGGCCAGGCCACTGCTCAACCGGACAATGTCTCCGCAGAGTCGGCGACAGGAGCGCATGTTGTACTGAAGATCCGCCGGCGCAAATTCGCTCGCACTTTTAAAGCGGGAGAGATCGCGGTCACGCGTCGCCTGTTCCGCTCAGGCGAGAGCGAGTACCTGCTGAACGGGAAACTCTGCCGCCTGCGCGACATTCAAGACATTTTCATGGGCACGGGCCTCGGACCTGAGTCCTACGCGATCATCGAGCAGGGACGCATCGGGCAGATTCTCAGCAGCAAACCTACGGATCGTCGCGCCATCATCGAAGAAGCAGCCGGCATCACCAAGTTCAAGACACGGAAACGGTTGGCAGAGGCGCGTCTGGAAGACGCCAAACTGAACTTGGCGCGAATCAATGACATCTTCGACGAAGTCACTCGGCAGATGAATTCGCTGAAGCGCCAAGCCAGCAAGGCGGAGCGCTACGCGAAACTGAGGGACGAGATGCGCGCCAAGCTGCGCGTCGTCCTGGCGAGTAAATTTACTCAACTCGACGCCGAGACCGCCGCTCTGGAGGCGCAACTTGCCGAAATCGGCGAAGAGATGCGCGCGCGGGGTGAAGCTGTTGAAGCCATGGAAGGCGAGCACAGTGAGCGCACTCAGCGTGGCTATGCCATTGAGCGCGAGGGTAACGAGAACCGCGAGAGACTCAATGCAGTCGTCATGGAGATCGAGCGCGCAATCGCTCGTCGCCGCACCAATGAAGAACGTTGCGCCGAACTGGATGCGCGCTCTGCCGGCGCACAAGCCGAGCTAGGCAGCACCCAGGAACAGCTCGCGCGCCTCCAGCAGGAGTTGGAAGCGAACCGCGGCATCCTCGAGTCGGCTAATGCCGATGTCGCGCTGGCGCAGGAAGAACTGCAGCAAAGACAACAGGAATCCTCCTCTGCCGCGGAAACCCTGATGGAAGTTGAGCGGCAGCAGGAATTGCGACGCGGTGCGATTCTGCAGGCGGTTTCGATAGCGTCGTCGGTGCGGAACCGCATGACGCAAGCTGAAGAGCGCGTCGCTGCACTCGATCGTGAAGCGCGACGCCTGGAAGAGGAGACCAGCGTAGCCAACCATCAATTGGAGAATTTCGGAGGACAGCGCGGCCAGCTTGGCTTGGAGTTTGAGTCCGCATCGCAGCGAGTTGCAGGACTCACCGCGCAGATCGAGGAGTCTCGGCACAATCTGGACCAGAAACGTGGCGCCGAAACGAACTGCAAGCAACATCTGGACTCGCTGCGGGCCGAGTACGCCAGCCTGATCGGCAAAAAAGGATCACTCGAAGCCGTCATCACCGAACATGGATACTCCACCGAGTCGGTGCGCAGACTGTTCAAGTCGGGCGCGATGTCTGGCGGAATGGCTCCGGTGGGCGTGCTGGCAGATTTTCTTGAAGTTGACGACCGCTACGAACATGTCGTCGATGACTTTCTGCGCGACGAATTAAATTACGTCGTAGTGAAGTCGTGGGACGCCGCCGACGAAGGCCTGCGTCTCCTGCGGAGCGACGTCGACGGGCGCGCCACGTTCCTGGTTCATCCCGAAGATTCTCAGGCGAAGTTTTCATTCCTTGGCGAGGAGGCGGGTTATCAGGGCGCGCAGCGCGATAGCGTGGTTGCACTAAAACACTGCATCCGCGTGCTGGATGGCTTCGGCAAGTCGCTCGAAGTGATCCTGCCTAAGTTGGGCAATGGCTACATCGTGCCTGACCCGGGCGTAGGTCGCGAACTGGCCCTACAGAATCCCGATGCGTTCTTCCTCTCGCAGTCGGGAGAATGTTTCCACAACGTCACGGTCACGGGCGGCAAGCAACGCAGCGAAGGTCCTTTGGCAATGAAGCGCGAGTTGCGGGAAGTGCTTCGTCAGGCGGCTGACGTGGAAGGTACGATGGCCGCCGAACAGACCCGCGTCGCCATGCTGACCAGGGAAATCAGCGAGCTTGCGGACCTGTTGCAGCGACTGGAAGACGACAAGCGCGAGGCTGAACGCCAGGCAATGACATCAGGCCATACCCTCCACCAATTAGAAAACGAGATGGCGCGGGTGCGCGAGCGGCTGTCTACCTATGCCCGCGAGATGCAACGCCTGGCAGCGGAATGCGGCGAGTGCGAGGTATCGATCGCATCTCACCGTACCGAGCTGGCGACACACGAGAACAAAAAGGGCTCGCTCGAAGTCGAGATGCAGGCCGCGCAAAGCAGCCTTGACCAGCTTCGGCCACGGCGCGACCAGGCAGCCCAGCATGCCAGCGATGCGCGTGCGCGTCTGGCTACGCTCGAGGAGCGTCGCCGTGGCGCGGTAGCGACTGTGGAGCGCGTCGAAGCCATGGTGACGGAGGTTTCGTCCCGCCTCGACAAGTTGAACGCTCAGATCGCTTCGGCCGCAGCGGAGAAACAACAACGAGAGCTTGAGAACTCCCGTCTTGCCGAGCAAGAAATTGTCTGGACCTCCGAGCGCGACGTCGCACAACAACGCGACGGTGAACTACAGGAAGAATTGCAGGCGTTACGTGTGCGCCTCGGCGAACTGGAAGAGGCCCTGAAGGTCGCGCGTCATGAACTCGACACTGCGCGCGATCGGAGAGGCAACCTGGCAGCAGAGCAGGCGCGGCTCCAATCCGATTCTCAGCATATGGCAGAAACCTGCATCCAGGACTTGAGCCAGCCCCGCGAAGAGCTGCTGGCCGATGAATCGCTTCCGCGCATTGCCGGCGAAGAACTGGGCAACGAGGAGTCGCTCTACAAGGAGATGCGCGCTCGCCTGGAGAACATGGGGCCGGTAAACATGATGGCCCTGGAGGAATACCAGGAAACGGCACAGCGCCACGAGTTCCTCGAGACCCAGCGACAGGACCTGCTGCAGTCGATCGAGAACACGGTCAACACCATCCGAGAGATCGACACCATCTCGCGGCAGAAGTTCGAAGAGGCATTCAACCGCATCAACGAAAATTTCGCCCGCACCTTCAGCAAGCTTTTCGGCGGAGGCCAGGCCTTCATGCGCCTGACCGACCTGGAGAACTCCATGGAGAGCGGGATCGACGTCGTGGCGTCGCCTCCGGGAAAGAAGCTGCAGAATGTCCTGCTGCTCTCAGGCGGCGAAAAGGCGCTGACGGCGCTCGCACTACTGGTCGGCATATTCCAGTATCAGCCCAGCCCGTTCTGCATTCTCGATGAGGTGGACGCGCCGCTTGACGAGGCGAACATCGGACGATTCACCGAGCTGGTGCGCGACATGAGCGGCCAGACCCAGTTCATCATCATCACCCACAGCAAGAAGACCATGAGTATTGCGCCGGTGATGTATGGCGTTACCATGCAGGAACCCGGCGTGTCGAAGCTGGTGTCGGTGCGCTTCCACGACGAGCCCGCGCGAATGGCCGCAACGGCGTAAGTAGCGGTGCGAATACGGTCGGTCTCGAGTGCCGACCGCGGGCTTAGAGACTGACGCTTCGTGGAGCACTGCGTCGGCGTCGCTATCGAAAGAAAAAGGTACGGCCGGCGCCGTACCCTCTTCATCGACCAAATCCGTTCAATCTCGGTTACTGCCCTCCGGCTCCCATCCCGTTGCCGAAGCTGACGGAGGTATCACTTCCGCCGAATTCGATCTCCTGGATACTCTGGTCATTTCCGTTACCACCGATTGTGAGATGCGTCGTTACCGGCCGCTTGGCCAGCGTCTTGACCTGGCCCGTCGCGCTGGCCACTTCCTTCTTCCCTTTGACAAACTTGACGGTCGCGTTTGATCCCGTCACGTCGTACTTCACAACATAATCACCGGCAGGCAGAGCCGTGCCATTGAGAGAGGCATTCTGGGTGAGGGTTACGTTTGTAGACTTCTCCTTCGCAAATGCGCTGAGCGACAACATTATTGCGAGGATCACGAAACTCGCTGGAACCAATAATCTTTTCATGGGGAAAAACTCCTTCTAGGGTTGGCAAAGCCAAGTCGCTGGGGTCGTCGCGACCATTGTGTTTGACGACGAACCTCGCCAAACAGTGCATTTTATAGACCACTAAAGTGACGAATAGGGTGTTTTTTGGGACGAACCGCACGGAGCGCCGCCCACGTAGGCCAGGCATGCCGAGATTTGCCGCGAATGGGGCGCGGTCCGCCGCTGCCCCATCTCCAAGGGTTAGTTTCTTACTTGCCTGCTGTGTTCATGCCATTATCGAAACTAATGGCGGACGTTTTACCACCAAACTGGATTTCCTTAATGTTGAGGCCTTGTCCGCCATCGTTATTGCCGAAGACGACCTGGTCAGAGCCCGGCTTCTTCGCGAGCGTTTTCACCTGCCCGGTCGCGCTGGCTACTTCCTTTGTACCTTGCACGAACTTCACGTTCGCGTTGGTTCCTTCCAGATCATATTTCAGAACATACTGGCCCGCCGGGATAGTGGTGCCGTTGAGTGAAGCATCGTGAAAAATAGTGATCGTAGTCGATTTGGGTTTGGCAAACGCGCTGAGCGAAAGCAGTAACGTCAAAATCAGGGAACCAGTGAATAATCAGAAATCGTTTCATGGGGGATCTCCTTCTGAGTGGGGGCATAGACACAAAACTCCAACTGCCTTGTCCACTTTATTTGACGAAAAATACGGTCGAAAGGTTGCCTCGTGACTCTTCAGAAGTGACGAGTGCGCAGGTTTATCGGGGCGAGTCGAGTAAACACGTAATGAATGCAGCGCTTTGGATGCGGGCAGGAACTACTACTACCAGCCCATGCGTTCGCGCAGCTTCGTCACATGCGCTGTGTGGTGAGCGGAATGCCAGGCATAAAGTCCAAGCATGCGATTCAGGTCGATCACGCCGATCTCAGGATGCCTGAGCGGGCGAGCGAAATCGGACGCGTCCATCGAGCGCAAGATCGTTACCCACCGGGTATGTATGGCATCGAGCATTTTCAAAGAAACATCAACAGGAGTGTTGGCTGTGTCGGCCAGCTTCGCCCACATATCTTCTTTATAAGGCTTGATGGTGGGCTCGTATTCGGTGAGCGCAAGCTTGAAACGGATATAAGCGTTGGCATGGCTGTCGGGCACATGGTGGGCGAGTTGTCGCACGGTCCAGCCGTCGGGCCGGTACGGAGTATCGAGTTGCGCGGGAGTCAGTCCAGAGACCGCCTTCGTGAAGGTCTCCGGCAAGTCGGCGATGACGTTGATGTACTCGGGGCGCCGTTTCGCCATCTCGGCTTCGTTCGCCGGTGTGACCCACTCGAATTTGCCAATCGGATATCGCAAGGTCTTCCATAACAACTCGTTTCTACGAAACTAGTTTAATCCACCGAACGCACTGCGTCGGAGAAAAGTAACTCAACCGAGCATGGACCGGGCAGCAACTCCGGTTTAGCGGGCGGGTCTATCTTCTCAGCAGTAACCACCGGAGTCTTCTCTTTAGCGCCCTTCTTGCCGGCACTCTTCTCTTTTGCTGGAGGCGGGGGCAGTGTTCCGCACGTAACTGTACCGCGACGCAGCACGCGCACCGATGATGGATCGGGAAACATAACTCCCAGGCTAGTCGACTTCACCGTGTCGCTTAACGCCTTGATCTCAGTGTCCCCGTTTACAAACTTGACTTGATCGTTCTTTGCCGGCGAAATCAGCGCGAAGAAATCGCCAGTTCCCTTGCCCGAGGCATCTAACTTGCGCGTGCGCAGGGCCTGCATTTCAACGCGTCCTTTTTCAATTCGGTTGCCGAGGTCGCCGGTAACTCCCAGCGCCGCAAGATGTGTGCGCGCCTCGTCGCTTGGCGATTGGCCCACAAGCGACAGCACATAGTAATGGATAGCTTCGTCCTTATTGCCGCGCTTTTCGTAAATCTCCCCCAGGTGTTCGCAAATGTTGCCGCTGCCTGTGGCCTCCCAGGAAGCACGAACGTAATGTTCGGCGACATCGAGATTGCCGCGCTGATACTCGACCCAACCTTTGGTGTCCCACGTGTTGTAAAGGAGATAAGCGACGCCGATGTCCTGCAGGCGCAGGTTGTCGAGGTTGACGTCTCGCAACTGGGTCTCAATGGCATTGATGGCGGCGTCGGCATACTGGTTGGCGCGATCCAGTTGCACCTTTTGCTCGGCGAGCGAGTAAGCGATGTTGTTCCAAACCACCGGGCTGGGAGCCAGTGCGATGGCACGGTCGAAGGATGCCATTCCTTTCTCGGTCTGTCCGCTCGCGATGTACGCCTGACCAAGTGAGACGTGAATCAGGGGGTTCTTGTCCTGTAGCGAGACGGCCTTCTCGAGTTCGGGAACCGCTTCGTTCCAGCGTTTTAGCTTGCTGTAAAGCAGACCCAGACTGCTGTGGGCGTACGGGTCGAGGGGATTGATGTCGATCTGTTTCTTGAATTGCGCGATGGCGTCGTCATAACGCTGCATTGCTTCATAAGTGAGGCCGAGATTGTTGTAGACGAATTCGTCGTAGGGGTTGATTTCAATCTGCCGGTTGAAGGCGTCGATTGCGCGGTCATACTGATTGGATGCCAGATAGGCGCGCCCCAGGTTATTCCACAGCCCTTTGTGCTTAGGATCGGCTTTGGCCACTCGCTGAAATAAATCGATGGCAACGGAGTAGTTGTTGTTTTCCATTGCCTGCATCGCCGAGTCGTAGAGATCGTCTGGCGATTGGTTGGCCCCGATGCCCGCAGCTCCCGGTGACTTATTGTCGAGCGCTATGTTCTGCGCCTGATCAGCTTCGATCGTACGGATGAATGCGGCGTAATCCTCGCGTCGCTCATACGGAATTTCGCTCAGCAGTGTTTTAAGTTTGCGAGTAGCAGTGAGTTGGCCGTCTCCAAATTTGTAGCTCGAGTGATATTCGGCGTAGTCGCGCTTGACGTCGATACCAATGGGCAGTCGAACTGCATATTTGGACGGTATGGCAAGTCTTACTTCAGCCGAGGCGTCTGTCGGCGCGCCCATCTTAATAGGCTTAGGGTTCTTGCTGTCGTCATCAAAGTCCGGAGGAAGCGAAATTCCAATCACCGGCAACGGCAACTTGGGATTGGGTGCCGACCAGTCGAAGTAGTTGCTGACCGCAACGTCGAAAGCGATTTCGATGGGCTTGTCTGTATTAGCGGGATCACCAACGTTGAGGTTCGTGATCTCAGCCCCCTTCATTGGCGAGCGACTGAGCATCAGCTCGAAAACGTTCTTCCACCTGTTGTTGGGGATCTGCCGCAACCCGAAGCGCATTGCTAGCTCCGCATCACCGCGAGCGGCGACGTTGAAGTGGGCGGTCAACTTGCCCGTGTCGTTCAGACCACCCTCGATCCGGCTGTGGTCGAAACTGTCAAAAGGCAGACTCGCCGGAGTTCGCACCAGTCCGGGTGTGCCACCGGGCGGCATGGCCAGCGCTTCCTTATCGCGCAACGGAAACGCTAGCATTCGGAAGGGGCCGACTCCGTTCGTGCTATCCAGCCAAATCTCCTGTCCGTCGACGGGTACGCGGGTAATCACGTGATCGAATTGCGAAGGCGAAGGAATGTCGGGATCAAGTTGATGTTGCGAGCCGATGAGGACTGAGGTGGACTCGAAGCCCTGCGCCGCCAGAAGCGCCGCCAGCAGTGTGTTCTTGTCTTTGCAATCGCCGTAGCCGTTAGCCAAGACTTCGGAGGCCGCATGCGGCTGATAGCGACCCAATCCGAAGGAGAGACTCACGTAGCGGAAGTCGCGCGAGACGAAGTCATAAAGCGCCTTCACCTTGTCCATGTCGGTGGTCTTGCCCGCCACCAGTTCGGTGGCCTTGGCCTTGATCGCGTCGTTGGGCTGGCGACGCTCTTTTTCCAGGCTCGCGTACCAATCGCCGAGCTGTTGCCAGCTCTCGAAGGTTGTCAGTTGCACCGAGGGTACATCGTCCTCGTCGCGCCGGCGCATGGGCCGTTTCTTCTTCTTGGCAGTCTCCTCTTCGTCTTCCAGATGGGAATGCTTCCAGCGGTAAATGCGGCGGTCGCCTTCGTCGGTGATCTTCGGATCGGTTCCGGGTTCGCTCTTGAGCTTGATCGGGCGGGTCTTGGGTACATTGATCTCGAGCTGCTCGTCGAGCACGATCCCACGGTCCCTGAAATCGTAGATGATCGAGAACTGTCCCGGCGTGAGCGGATTCACAATCGTGCGAACGAACTGGTACTCCAGCACGTCACCGGGTCGCAGCGACGGCACCGAAATATGTTTCTGGTGATAGTCGGTGTAAACGGGAGCGTCGGGAAGGGTGAGGTCCTGGATCGCCGATTCCTGAGCGGTGACCACCGTCCCATCCGGCTTAATGACACGGACGTAGACCACTTCGAGCTTGTCGCTGAGCGCGCTATAGCCGACCTTGAGTTGACCGAGCGCCTGGACGCCGCTGTCGCTATTGATTTTGATTCGCGCGTCGATCTGCTCGCGTCCGGTACCGTCGTCCTCGAAGCGAAAGGACTCGCGATACAACTCCGTCACAAACGCCTCTTGCGAGTAGTCGGCGTTATCGGCCGGCGGGTTGACCGTGGAAGCAGGCTTGGTTTCCTGCGACACAGGACCGTGGCCAGATTGAGTGCGCGATTGCTGAGCCCATGCAGACGAGGTCAGTAGACACAGACCAATAGAAAGGACTATCGAACAAGACCAGAGTTTTTGCATAAAGATATAGTTTGACAGATAAACCCATGCTTGACGTGCGGGCAACTGACTTCGCCACCCAGAAATCTCATTGCGCTTCAGATACGGCTTTCACGAACTCTCCAGGTGGCCAAGGCCCACTCAGTCGCAAGCGAACGCCTTCTGACGGCTCCGGCGCCACGAAGAGCAGCTACGAACCGTTCCCGGTCCTGCCGCGATACCAGCGCGAACCAGTGATGTTTCCTGCGCTCCTGCCGGGCACGCCACTCGCGAACGCATCCCATGGTCACCGTCTTCAGCTTGGTGTCGATGGTCGCAATGCGCTCCGCCGCTTCCTGCCGACGCTTCAAATATTCCCGCCCACTGATCGGAGTTGCTAAATCAGCCTGATCGTCGGCCGTCCAACTGGCAATCATCTCGTACTGCACGGTATCACCCAACCGCATCAGGGCGTCCTCGTAGAAATCCCGCTCTTCCGCGACGTATTTCTCGACCGCTTCCGGATCGGCGAGCACTACGGGGAAAGGAAACGCAACCGGTGTGAATTGAGCTACGACTTCACGCAAGACCTGCCTGAACTTCAGCTCGGCATTCTTCTTCGCCACGCCGTCCGCTAGAGCTGTCCCGGGATCGGCGAGCTCGCTCCAATAAACACGCAGTCCTGACACCTCCAGCGCTTGAACCGGATCCTCGCACACTCCAACGATCCCAGTGATCACGTGGGCGTCTAGAGATGCAACGCAATAGAGCAGGCAAGGCATTCGGCAGTTCGCTATGAATCGGTAATCGCAAAAATGGGAGAGCATCGCTGCTCTCCCACGAGACTAACTATCGGGTATCAGCGCTACCGGCGCGGGCCACGACCGCGTCCACCACGATCGCCGCCACGGTCGCCGCCGCGTCCTCCGCCCGGGCCGCCCCGACGAGGTCCGCGATCGCCACCGCCATCACGGCGCGGCGGACGGCTGCCTTCGCCGCGATTAAAGTTGGGCTCGTCGGCGGCTTCATGCCCGCCCTCGAACGCTACCGGCACCGCAACACCCTCAGGAGCTTCTGCACCTTCGGGCGCAGCTTCCCCGCCGCCCATCTTGGCGCGCTGCTCTTTCAGGATCGCCTTGCGCGACAGCTTGATGCGGTTGCCTTCGACCGCCAGCACCTTCACCAGGATCTGGTCGCCTTCCTTCAGCTCGTCGCGAACATCGTTGATGCGATGCTCCGCAACTTCGCTGATGTGCAGCAGGCCGTCGGTACCGGGAATGATCTCGACGAACGCTCCGAAGTCAGCCAGGCGCGTCACCGTGCCCAGATACGTCTTACCCACTTCGGCCGTTGCCGTGATGTCTCCGATCATCCGCAGCGCCTTGGCAGCGGCTTCCTGATCGCTCGACGACACATTCACCTTGCCCGTGTCTTCGACGTCGATCTTGACGCCAGTCTGCTCGATGATGCCGCGAATGACCTTGCCGCCCGGCCCGATCAGGTCGCGAATCTTGTCGGTCGGAATCTGCAGCGTGTAGAAGCTCGGCGCAAACTCGCTCAAAGTGGTGCGCGGTTCGCGAATCACCTCGTTCATCTTGTCGAGGATGTAGAGGCGTCCGTGCCGAGCCTGCTCCAGCGCTTCACGCATGATCTGCGCCGTGATGCCCATCACCTTGATGTCCATCTGCAGCGCCGTAATGCCTTCACGCGTGCCGGCAACCTTGAAGTCCATGTCACCGTAGTGATCTTCGGCGCCCGCGATGTCGGTCAGGATGGCATACGCTTCGCCTTCCTTCACCAACCCCATTGCGACTCCGGCAACCGAGGCCTTCAACGGAACGCCAGCGTCCATCAAGCTGAGCGATGCGCCGCAAACCGTCGCCATCGACGACGAGCCGTTCGACTCCAGAATGTCGGAGACCACGCGCATCGCGTACGGCCAATCCGTCTTGCGTCGGCAGCACTGCGAACAGCGCGCGCTCGGCCAATGCTCCGTGACCGATCTCGCGGCGTCCCGCGCCACGCAGGAAGGCCACTTCGCCCACCGAGAATGGCGGGAAGTTGTAATGCAGCATGAAGCGCTTCTTGGTTTCGCCCTCGAAGGCTTCCAGCCGCTGCATGTCTTCGCCGGTGCCCAGCGTGGTAGTGACCAGCGCCTGGGTTTCGCCGCGGGTAAAGATCGACGACCCGTGAGTGCGCGGCAGCACGCCAACTTCGATCCAGATATCGCGAATCTGGTCGAACTTGCGGCCATCCGGACGCCGCTTGTCTTTGATCACCTGCTCGCGGAAGATCTCCTCGCGCAGCAGGTCGAAGTACTTGCCGGCCTTCTTGCGGCCCGCTTCGTCTTCTTCGGGGATGGCTTCCTTGACTTCGGTCTTCAGCGCCTTGATCATACCGTAGCTTTCGTTCTTGCCATACTTCTCGGTGTTGACCGCGTCGGTCAGCTTCGCGCCGAACTTCGAGCGCAACTCGCCGAGGTACGCTTCGTCGGTGACCACTGGCTCGACCTTGCGCTTCGCCTTGCCAACCTTCGCCACCAGATCATTGATAGCCGCGCAGATCTTCTTGATTTCCTGATGACCGAACTCGATGCCCTCGACGACGGTCTCTTCCGAAACTTCCTTCGCGCCCGATTCGATCATCACGATGCCGTCCATGGTGCCGACGACCATCAGGTTGAGCTTGCCTTCGCGCTGCTCGTCATAACTCGGGTTGATCACGAACTCGCCGTTCACCTGCCCAACGCGCACCGCGCCAATCGGACCATGGAACGGAATGTCCGACACGCTCAGCGCCACCGACGCGCCGTTAATGCCGGCCACATCAGGATCGTTGCTGGTGTCCGCCGACAGCACCATGGCGATGACCTGGGTCTCGCACCGGAAGCCTTCCGGGAACAGCGGCCGGATGGGGCGATCGATCTGCCGGCTGGTCAGAATTTCGCGCTCGCTGGGACGCCCTTCGCGCTTGATGAATCCGCCCGGGATGCGTCCGGCGGCGTAGGTGTACTCGCGGTAATCCACCGTGAGGGGGAAGAAGTCGATGCCCTCGCGGGGATCCGCGTTGGCGCAAGCGGTGGCGAGAACCACGTTATCGCCAATGCGCACTATGCAGGAACCATGTGCCTGCTTCGCTAATTTTCCGGTTTCAAAGTGAATGGACTTTCCGCCGTGCAGCTCAACTGTTACTTCGTGTTTCATTTATTTTCCTTTTGGAATGCTCACCAACTAGATCCAGGCTCGGCTCCCTGTAGGGGCCGGAATCCTGAAACTCGGACACTGCAAACGTGACGCGAGAACCGGATCCGGCAGCTGCGGGATGGGGAGGGTGGAATACTGGTCAGCCGAGAGGGGCCGAAACCGAGGCCGCGGACGCACACTTGCGTCCGCCGAGTCTCGAAAATGTATACCTTCCCGAAATAGACCGCTATCTCGGGGAGCCCGGCCAGCGCCACACCGGCGCCTGCAGGGGTAAATCGACGCACAATACGCTTGTAAAGCGGTACTCCAGTGGCTGGCAAGCTGCTTATTTGCGGATTCCCAGTTTCTGAATCACAACCTTGTAGCGTTCGGTATCGGACTTTCTGAGGTAGTCCAGCAGGCTGCGACGCTTGCTGACCATCATGAGAAGACCGCGCCGGGAGGCATGGTCCTTCTTATGCGTCTTAAAATGCTCCGTCAGTTCACCAATGCGCGTACTCAATATCGCAATCTGCACTTCCGGCGACCCGGTATCCGTGTCGTGGGTACGGTACTGGTCAATCAGGGCGGTTTTTTTCTCTCGGGCTAACACTGCTTCGGGTGCACTCCTGCTCTTTAATCGTATGTTGTTACGCCATAAAGAATAACACGCGTATGCAGGAACCACCAAACAGGCCGCTGGAGCTGCGAGTCGTGTCAGAGGGCTCCGTTGGGGGATCTAAGAGACACCCTGTGCACATTCGTCGGGCCCAGTGCGCCGTGCACGCGTTGCCACCTAGTTGTGACCGTCAAGCCATCCGCCGCCGAGAAATTGTCAATGACCGGCAGCAAATCGGGCGAGCCCACGCCAACCGGAATCCTGTCCACCACAACGGCAACCGCATGTCCCAAAACTGACAACCCTTGCAGATGGTGACTTAGCTGCCCTTTCCGAACGACGGCAGAAGGACGGGCGCACCCGATGTTCCGAGCGCCGACGGTAAATCGGCCGGGGCCGCTTCTTCAATTCGCTGCCTGAGTCTTAGATATAGACCTGCGAAGATCTGGATCACCATAACCGCCGCAATTGCGATAAAGACCACCATTGCGAAGATCAGGAATTGTTTCTCGCCTTGTGGATACGGTGCAATCCCCGGCGCAGCAAAGTGTACAAACTCGATCTTACGCGTCGCGAGGAGGCCATACCGGTACCCGTCAAAAATAGCGTTGGTCTTGGAAACGTATACATGCCGCAGGTAACCCCGATATGTCTCGAGCGGTGGCAATCGATACGTCGAGCCATGTTGATCGAGAGAAAAGCTGTGCTCCGAGCCTGGCTGCGCTGCGTCATATGCCTCCAGCACGGAAGCCGGGCGGCCATCCACCAGCACGAAAGCATCGAACGTCGGATCGACTAACACCCATTTCCCCAGTTTTTCGATCCAGACTTCGACGACGTCGTGAGCAGTCGGCGAGTGTCTATTGAGGGTTGCTGCCATCAGCACCAGTCTGGCATTGAATCCCGCAGACAGAAGTGCGCCGGTCAAAATGTACGAGAATCGCCGGCATGCTCCGGGAACCCCACGCCGTTGCTGCTGAAGATATGCTTCGGGGTCTTCGGTACCATCCACAATGGGTAGACGCGAGTTGTAGAACACATCGTTGTTCTCCTGGCTCCTCACCCAGTGCAGTATCGCAACAATCCTGGCTGTCTCATCCATGCCAGGTTGAATTAGCGGCGCAATGTGCTGTCGGAAATCAATAAGCTTCGGCGCGTCCGGACTCTGGCGGATAAACCCGGGTAAGTCCGCTGCTTCAAAAGCGGCTCGGTCAGAGAGATTGGAAACGGAAGTTTTAACGTAATAGAGCCGCTGCACCCGGTAGAAACAAGTGCAGGCCGCGACGACCATGCAGAACGCGACTAAAGTCCTGGCCCACATTGAAGTCATTGGTTGATAGCTGATACGCATATCGCAGCCTCCTCCAAACATTCGCGGCTGACGGCCATCATTTCCAGTGTGCGCGAATGCTTCATTAATTTCGAAGTAGGACCGACGAATCTGGCGGGCGAACCCGCTACCACTGTGTGCGGCAAAACATCACGAGTAACTACACTGTTAGCTCCAACCACGCTGCCTTCTCCGATTGTCACGCCTTTCAGAACGAAGCTTCCCGCGCAGATCCATGCGCCCTTGCAGACGCGGACAGGGGCTATTCGTCCGGGGAAAGGGGACGTCCGATCAAGCCGTTCCCTCATCGCGATCGGGTGTCCATCGCTATCGGAGATGGTGCAGTTCTCGGCTACAAGAACATCGTCTTCGATCACCACTTGCCGATTGCAAGTGACACCGACGTTGTGTCCTATGAACACTCGATCGCCGACCTGGAAAAGCGGGCTGCTATTGAAACGACCTGAGGCAACTCCAAAGTTCCCGCTGAAGTGGACGTCGTCGCCCAGAACAATGCGCGTGTGGCCATGTATTGCAGGCACCGCGATCAATTGCAGGCGCTTCCCCACCGATTCGCACCTGCATGAGAATAGGGGCTGTACATAGAGAAGCGACTTCAGGTGTTTCCATCCGAACTTCACAATCATCCTCAAGTCGTAGGCACACCTACCCAGGGGTTTTAAGAAGCCCGGCGGCCTGAGGTTCGCAGTGAGGTAACTTCCTAATATTCTTCGCGCGCGACGGAAAAAAACACCGTCCGATCGCTTGAGACGTAACACCCAAAGCGAGAGGGTCGAAAGGTCTTGGTCCTTCACGGGAATTTCCTCCACACTGATTTGGTGAATTTCGGGTAATTACCTATGTGCTCGTTGGTCGGAAACCGATGGCGTATTATGCGGTCGCCATCTCGCGAAAACAAGCTCTCTTTTCCCGCTTCGTACCTTATTGTGGGCAGCAAGGGAAACCGATTCCGCAGAGCCGCAATCCGTACCGACAAGAGGTTCGGTCCCGATTTGGGAACTTCTTGTTTTCTGGGCTCACGGGCGCGGCCCCACCCGTTTTGCCGCTTTGCGAGGCTGCAGGAATCATGAACTATGCAGTTCCCTGGCTTGGGCCATCGACGATTCTTTCAGTCCGTGGTCTAATGCTCTCCGCGAGATTTCTTGCCAAAGGTTCTTATGCGCCACTACGTTGCCGCCATCGTTCTTTGTTTAGCTCAAATGTTCTGCGCAGCGCAGGAGAAGCCCGCCGCCATTTCCCCCGACACCGTCAGCGCTGCCCTCACGCAACTCGATCCCTACATCCGCTCGGCGTTGGTCAGTACGAAAGTTCCCGGAGTATCCGTCGCCGTCATCTATAACGATCAGGTCGTGTTCTTGCGAGGCTACGGCATTCGCAAAGTCGGAGAACCAGCACAGGTCGATCCCGACACCGTTTTTGAGATCGCGTCGTTCTCCAAGCCCATTACCTCGACCATCCTCGCCTCGCTAGTCGGCCAGGGAAAGATCGGCTGGGATGACCGCATCGTGGACATCGATCCCGGTTTCCGGCTTTCGAGCCCCGACACCACCCGCCAGATCACGATCCGCGATTTTCTTTCGCACCGTAGCGGACTCGCCACAGAATCTGGCGACCTGTTGGAAGACCTCGGTTATTCCCGCCCCAGCATCCTCTATCGCATGCGTTATCTGCCCCTGCCGGGTCAATTTCGCAAGACGTACGCCTATAGCAACTTCGGCTACACCACCGGGGCCATCGCCGCCGCCACCAAGCTCGGCAAGCCTTGGGAGACCATTGCCGACGAGCAGCTTTACTCCCGCCTCGGCATGAACTCTACCAGCTCGCGCTTTTCCGACTACGAAGACCGCGCCAACAAGGCCGCGCTTCATATCTTCATTAACGGCGAGCCCGTTAACCGTTTCGTGCGCGAGGCTGACGCCGAGGCGCCTGCCGGTGGAGTCTCGTCCAGCGCCCGCGACCTTGCCGAATGGGTGCGGCTCCAACTCGGCGGCGGCAAGTGGAACGGCAAACAGATCATCGACGCTAATGCCCTCGCTGAAACCCACAAGGCCCAAATCTGTCGCAACCCTGCTGACCCCGCCAAGCCTAATGTTTGTCCGGGCGACCAGTACTACGGCCTCGGCTGGGACGTTGGAACCAATGCCGAGGGCCACACCCAGGTTAGCCATAGCGGCGCATTTTTCCAGGGAGCAGCCACTGCCGTCTACCTGGTCCCCGAAGAGCACATCGGCGTGCTCGCCCTCAGTAACAGCATGCCCATCGGATTGCCCGAGTCCATCTGCCTGCACTTCCTCGACCTCGTGCACTATGGCAAACCGAAGCGGGAATATCTACCACTTCTTGGGAAACTCTTTTCCCAAATGATCGCATCGACTCAAGATGCCTCGGTAGACTACGCAACGCTGGCGCAGCCGAAAATTTCATCCGCTGCCAAACCGCTCAGCACATATGCCGGTAAATACACCAACGAGTATTTCGGGACGGTGGAAGTCTCGGTCGAGGGCAATCGATTGATCCTGCGGCTTCCGCCGCGCGGCGCCTACTACGAACTCGCGCATTGGGATGGCGATACGTTCACTTACTATTTCGCCAGCGAAAACACCGGCCGGGGACGCCGTGGGGCAAAGTTCTCACCCGAGAAGAACCAGGTGCTGATCGAAATGCTCACGCCCGAACACAACGCGGTGTTTACCCGAGCACCGCCGCCACATTAGTCCTTCTTCTTTTGGCTGGCGTCCCGCTTTCGCGCAATGATATCGGACAGAATTGACTTTACCCTTTTCAACTCAGCCTTGCGAGACGCCGAGAGGTTGTGCCCGGCACGATTGATGTAGTAATTCAGCATGCGCATGCCTGACGCAGGGCCCTTGGGAGATGTCTTCTTGGACGCCAGGTTTCTTGCAATCGTTGACGCATCCTTGGTAAACAGTCCCTTGGGTGGAAAGGTCGAACCGGTTTGCACCGAGGCGACCCAGCGATGACCTGATGTGGATTTCGAGGCTGATGTCGCACCTTTCTTCTTGTTGACCGTTGATTTCGTCCCTTGCCTTTCTTCGGTTCCGTTCTTGGTGGTGGTCATGACAGTTCCCTTGCAGAGATTTCTACAGCACTGTGATGCCTGATATCGGTGGATGGACTGCTCGTGAATTGATAGAACTTGCCTGCCGAAGTGCCACACCCTTAATAGCAATCGGTGGCAACTTTGAGTTCACCCCAGCCTTGCGCGGTCTCCGTGGTGAGAATGATCCTCGGGGGGTGCCCTCAGGTAGTACATGTACCTTCGTAACTTGACAGCACCCACCACAGCGCTATATTGCGACTTGGGGACTAGTGTCTCCAACCCCTGCGGGCCGCACAAACAGCCCGCAGAGTCCGACGATCTTTGACAGCCGGGATGACCACTTGGTGACTCTTAAATGCGTCGAATTCGTCCTCAAGTCTCCCTAGAGCCTCCAATAAGTGGCTGGTAAGTGGCTGGAAAAGGCCGAAAAGGGGCTGGAAATGGCCGATTTAACCATCTAACTGCTTGCGAATCATAATTTTAGCCATAACTCTCCTGTTTTTAATTATTTGCGCACAAAAACCCGCAATCTCTTGAAAACAAGTATTTTAGGGGATGGGGGGAGGGGGAAGGTACGTCGCGCCCCCAAACCATGCTTCCATGATAACCGAGTAGTAAACAGTCGCTCACGGTTTCAGCACTCGAAACTGGAAACTGACTTATCGCGTCGCTTGTTCCAGCAGGTACATAAAAGAACGATAGACTTCTCCTGTCGCGCGCGTCATGCCGATCTCGCAGGTGCGACTGCTTGAGTAGCATGCGTCAGGCCTCTTAGCCCTGACTTCGGCCGCTTCCAGTCTTGTGGCTGATGCCGTCAGCTCAGGCACAAGAAAGCCTCGATCACCGGCAAATGCACAACATCCCGCATCCATCGGAAGCAGGACTTTTTCGCTGCACGCTGTGGCAATGGCTTCCAGCTTCGGCGTCAGCCCCATCTTCGTGACCGAACAGACAGGATGCAGCGCCACCGATTCTGCTTTCGCCGTGATGGTCAGCTTCGGCAGAAGTTCATCGTGGACGAACTCGATCGAATCCAGAAACTTCATCTGGTCGAAGCGTTGCTGATTTTCCTCGGTCAGATATCCGCGCGCGGTTTTGAATCCGTATGTGCAAGGACTGGTGTCGATCACAATGGGCATTCTTCCCTGCTCCGACCAAGTCCAGCAACGCTCGACCGCCCCATTGATCGCAATCTCGTGCGCCCAACCGAGTCCCTTGGACGAAAACGGCGTTCCGCAGCACGTACCTGCAACGTCTCTGGGAATGTACACCGGAACTCCTGCGCGTCGCGCCAGCTCTACCGTGACTTCCATGAGAGAGCGATCTTCAGGCTCTCCAGGGAGTCGCCCCATAACGCGCGAAATGCACGATGGAAAATAAACAGCCTGCGTCCCGGCGCGGTTCGTGTGCGGTACTGCTCCTGCGGCGAGAGGCGTGTCGGGCATCCATTCTGCCATGTTGTCGCCGGCGAAACGTCTCATGGCACGCGTCGAAGAACGCATTCCGTCCGCGCCGATCACGGCTTGTGCAGCGTGGCCAAGACGAAGTGCCCACCGGACGATCTTCTCGGTGGCGGCGAAATGATTGGCAATACGTACGGCCCATTCCTGTGCGGCCGGCGATTGCCGCAGGCGGCGGAAACGCTTCACCAGTTGTCCCGTGTCGATGCTTACTGGACAAGCCGTCGCGCATAGCCCATCCGTCGCGCAAGTATCGAGTGCAGCGTACGGAAACTCGCGATCGAGCGCCGTGTACAACTCTGATGGTTCTTTTCCGTCCTGCAATCGCGCCATCTCGCGGCGCACGACAATCCGCTGGCGCGGCGTCAACGTCAACTCGCGGCTGGGACATTTCGACTCACAGTACCCGCACTCGATGCACTTGTCGACTTCCGGCTCGACTGTGGGAATGCGCTTCAGGTCTTCGAGATGCGCGCGCGGATCGGAATTGATGATCACGCCCGGATTCAGCAAGTTGTGCGGATCGGCCAGTTGCTTCAGCCTCCGCATGATTTCATAGCCTTCGCTGCCCCACTCAGTCTCGACAAAGGGAGCCATGTTGCGGCCCGTGCCATGCTCGGCCTTCAGCGCGCCATCGTAGCGATGGACAACGACTTCCACCACGTCGTCGATGAACCGCGCGTATTGATCGACGGCAGCCTGGTCGTTGAAACCCTGTGTGATTACGAAGTGCAGGTTGCCGTCCTTGGCGTGTCCAAAGATGATGGCGTTGGCGTAGTCGTGCTTGACGAAAAGCTTGTTGAGGTCGAGCGCGGCATGGGCCAGCCGTTCGATGGGAAACGCGACATCCTCAATGATGACCGTGGTTCCTGTCTTGCGCACCGATCCTACCGATGGAAACATCCCAGCGCGAATCTTCCACAACAGCGCCTGCTCGGAAGCAACGTGGGTGAACGCCGCGGCTTCATGCAGCTTCAGTCCTGCGACCGCTTCGCGAGCAAGTTGCTCGAGTTGCCTGCGCTCTGCTTCCTGTGCTGATTGGAACTCCACCAACAATCCTGCAGCGCCTTCGGGCAGAGTGGGAATCGATGCCGGTATTCCTGCCTGGTTCTGCACCGACCGCAGCGACGCACGATCCATCACTTCTAGTGCCTTCGCGCCAGCCTGGCGCAAAGGAACGATGGAGTCCGCCGCCGCATACAGATCAGGAAACAACAGTAAGCCCTGTGTATTTCACGGGCAAATCAGGCACGGTATCGAGCACGGCCTCAGCGATGAAGGCGAGCGTGCCTTCCGCGCCAATGAGGACATGCTGAAAGATATCCACCGCGGTGTCGAAATCGAGGAAGGCGTTGAGCGAATAGCCTGTAGTGTTCTTGGTGCGATACTTCCTGCGCACGCGCTCGCGCAGATAAGAATCGCCTTCCAGATGCGTCTTTAAATCAAGAATGCCGCAGGCTAGTGCCGGTTCACGAGCATGAAATTGCTCGTCTGCGTCGGGCTGCGCAGTGTCGATGACCGTTCCCGACGGCAACATGAACTTCATGGAGAGCAACGTGTGATAGGCATTCTGTTTGACGCCGCAACACATGCCGCTGGAATTATTGGAGAGAATCCCACCCATCGTGCAGGTGACGATCGAAGCCGGATCGGGACCGATCTTGGCGCCGTACGGAGCGAGCAATTGGTTCGCGCGAGCCCCGATCACTCCGGGTTGAACGCGAATCTTCCTTCCGCCGTCTTCAACCTTCAGATCACGCCAGTGGCGCGCGACCTCAACCAGCAAACCGTCGGAGATCGATTGGCCCGACAGGCTCGAGCCAGCGGCGCGGAAGGTCATGGGAATGCCTTCGCGCTGGCTGAATTCGAAGAGAGCTTTTATTTCTTCAAGGTTCCTAGTCTGGACCACTGCCTTGGGAATCAGACGATAGAAACTGGCGTCGGATGCATAAGCGATGAGGTCGATGGGGCGAATAAGAATGCGGTCGCTGTCGATGAGCGCCGCGAGAGACGACTTGATGTGAGCCGAAGAAACCGGGGCAGACGCCAGAACAGCTACAGCCATGTTGATCGATTCCCTCCCCCAAGATGCGACGGAGTCGGCGTGCGGCATAGCTGAAGCGGCCGCTGAAAAAGTCTCCGATGAAGCTTCATCGCGGACTAGAGTCCGCGAGGAAAACCAAACATCAACAACCCGGACGCTGACCTAAACGCCAGCTCTACCGTAAAGCCGCCAATAGCGCCAGCTCTTCCACCGCCCTACTGCACTACAAGGTGCGTGAACGGCGGAACGTAGGCCATAAGGAACACCAAAATGCCGACAAGACACGCCAGCGCGATGCTGTGGAAGAAGACGTAACGCAAGATGTCGCCCTCGTGTCCGTACCACTCGGTTGCGGTACTGGCGACGACAATGCTCTGCGCGTCGATCATCTTGCCCATCACTCCGCCGCAACTGTTGGCTGCTGACATGAGGACAGGCGACACGCCGACCTGCTGCGCCGAGATCTTCTGCAGGCTGCCGAAGAGCACATTTGATGACGTATCAGATCCCGTCAGTGCAACGCCAAGCCAGCCCAGCAGCGTTCCGAAGAATGGGTAGAGGTGTCCGGTGCGCGCGAAGGCAAGTCCCATGGTGGCGTCAAGACCTCCGTAACGCGTCAGAAAGCCGATGGCCATCATGGCGGCGATCGTCAACAGCGAGAACCGTACACGCACAATGGTTTTCAGGTAGACAGAGAAGATCTTTCCGAACCCGAACCCCATGATGAGTCCGGCGATGATTGCAGACAGGAAGATGCCACTTCCCGTGGCGCTGACCCAATTTAATCCGAATACGGCAGCTTCTTTTGTGGGCTTGGTAACCACCGGTGGCATTCGCTCCACCAGCTTGTTCAGCCCGTTCACCGGGAATTGTGGATTGGTGATCTTGCTCGGCGGTGTACTCCAAGTCGCCATCGAAGTGAACACCTTCTCCGGCGTGTTCATAAAGGTCTTGCCCGTCTTGGTGCCCCAGGTGAAGACGATAATGCTAAGGATGAGCCACGGCAACCACGCTCGCGCAACTTCGCCTCGGCTGTAACCGTGGGTGGCACGATGTTCGGTCTTTGTTGCTTCGCCTTCGAACGTCCAAACGCGTTTGGGATGCCAGACCATCAGAAATGCGATCAAACAAACCATAGAGACGACGGCGGAGATAACGTCCACCAGCCAGGGCCCGTGATAGTTTGAGATCAAGAATTGCGAAGTTGCAAATGATGCTCCCGCCACCAGAACTGCAGGCCAAATTTCCATCATTCCAGCGAATCCGACAAAGGCCCAGATCAACCAGAACGGAACCAACAATGAGAAGAATGGGAGGATTCGTCCGGCCATCGCGCCCAGGGTGAATTCGCTGAATCCGGTGACCGCGGCCAAGGCAACGATGGGCGTACCCAGCGCGCCATAAGCCACGGGCGCCGTGTTAGCGATCAGCGACAGCCCGGATGCCTGCAGCGGTCTGAAGCCCAGACCAATGAGAAGCGCGGCGGTTACAGCCACTGGAGTTCCGAAACCTGCCGCACCTTCAAAAAATGCGCCGAAACTGAAAGCAATCAGCAAAAGCTGCAGCCGGCGATCCTGGGTGATCCCAGTCAGGCTGTGCTTCAGCACCTCGAAGCGCCCGGCCTCCACGGTGAGCTGATACAGGAAGATGACGTTCAGTACGATCCAACCGATGGGAAACAGGCCGTAGGCCAACCCGTAAACCGTGGTCGCGCCCGCCAGGCGGGCGGGCATTTGAAATCCAAAGATGGCCGTCAGCAGTGCGGTAGCCAGACCGGCGAGGGCAGCGTAGTGAGCCTTAACATGACCGAACGCCAGAGCGCCCAAAAGAACAATGACTGGCAGCGCAGCGACAATCGTGGACAATAACCAGTGGCCCATGGGGTCGTATTGCTGCTGCCAGCTTGTCGCGAGCGCTGACAGCCGCAGAATGACAACAGCCGCGACAATTGCTAACAATGTGAGCAAGGCGCCCACCCAACCAACTGTTGCAGGAGGCGGAGCAGAGTGAGGCGTTCCAGGTTGGGACGACTTTGGGGCTGTGGAAGCGTTCATACGCGCACGTCTCCTTGCGAAGGTTTGATTCAGTAGCGGTATGCGGTACTGAAACGTCGCCCGAATCTTATGCGCGAAACTCTAAGATAGCTACGGTTTTGTGGTGGAGGACATGGCTCACCGGTGACTGTGACGTACGACCTGACTTCGACCCGGTTTAGTGCGCAGGCCGGGCGGGAGCGCCTGGCTCGGACGCGACGACGCGCAACAGCCATCCACTACCGCCCATGACCCGAAACGGCACTGGCGCGGTCATCTCGATGGTTCCAATCGGAGGCGTCGTACCGTGGTGCCGAATTGTCAGATCGGCGAATCCATAGGCTCCACACGCCCACGGGGAGAACACCCACAAGGATTGCTCGCGGTCGTCATTCGCAGGATTGCCGGGGCATCCCTGTTTGGACGCCGGCATGAGCTTGGCTGTAACCGCGCCCGAGTCGGTGGTTTTGCCGACAATTTCCATCGCCGACCGAACGGTTCCGTCTCCGCGATAGACAGCCGCACCTCCGACCTGAACGGTGCTCCAGTCACTGGACGACGTACCGAAGTCATCGATTGCGTTCCAAGGCAACTGTGCATCGAAGACATCCTGCATCGACGCCAGGGCACGGAGACTTGCGGTAATAGGCAACCGCTGGTCACGAAAGACGATTCGATAGAAACGCACCTGGAGACGAGCTGGAGCGGTGCCCTGAGGCGGGGACGCTTCCACCACCTCCCCTTCAACCCTCGCTCCCACCGGAATAAATTGACCAGACGACAACATGATTCTCTGCATGAGTTTCCCGGAAATCTTGTCGCCCGGTTTGGACTTCACGGCATCCAAGGTATTGCTGCTCATCACGGGAAGTACGGTGCCCGGCTGGATTGGCTGGGAAAGGGCTACTGCGGCTGAGGCGATGCTAAGCACAACGACGAATACGGATTGGCGGAGCATCAGGTTTTTCTCGCTTGGATAGATGCTTGGAGACCTCACGATGTACAAGTATTTTGCAAGCGCGCGATTCTGCCCGAGGCAGCGGCGCGACAAAGGGGTGTCCGCCTCGGATGATGAGCGGGGGATGTTGGGGAATTGTGAATGCAGTGTGAAAGCTCAACGAAGAATCCGCGGAACCGCAGGCCCAAATCAGATTCATACCCTTTTCACTAGCCGAGTGCGTTTGTGGAACGATAAGCTATAGATGAATCGATTTGGAAAGCTACGAAAGTTCGAAGGTCAACGAGGACAAGAACTATGAAAAAGATCACCAGCAGGAGCGGTTCGGCTATGACGTTAATGAGTGCGTTGCTTACCTTAATGCTGGTTTGCTTCGCCCACCTAGCGGTAGGACAGGCACCCTCTTCCCAGACCCAGGATTTTCACCAGAACGTAAAGGAAGTCTATTTCCCTTACAACATCTACAACCGAACCGTCGACAAGGCGGTCCTCGATGCCAACGCCTCGTGGTTGAAACAAAACCCGGGCGCGAAGATGTGGATCCAGGGATACGCAGATCCTCGTGGTGACATTGTTTACAACCTGGTGCTGTCGTATCGGCGCGCGCAGTGGATCAAAGCGCAGTTGGTACAGCGCGGGGTGGACGAGTCCCGCATTGGGTATGCCACTGGATGGGGCAAGTTGTATCAGACTTGCGAGCAGCAGGACGATAAATGCTTCCAACAGAACCGCCGGGTTGATGTTGTTCCGCCAGAAGACCTGCTGTTTCATTTCAACGGCGCATAACCGAAGGCGACGAACGGTTAACTCGAGGCAGATCAATGTCCACATTTTCGGACTTGATCTGCTCTTGTTATTTAGGCGGGTGGATTTTGTCAGAGCGTCGCGCCAGTGGTGGTGAAACGGCGAAGGCTGCGGGTGGCGTGGGGTCTGCGGGATTGTTATAATTCGATTACCGCAGCACCCTCACAACGCGTTCGCGTAAGTGGCCAGGTAGCTCAGCTGGTAGAGCGCAGCCCTGAAAAGGCTGGCGTCGGCGGTTCAACTCCGTCCCTGGCCACCATCTTTTCACTTTTTAAGCAGTTAGCATGGTGGCGAACCTGGCTCGCAGTTTTCATCGTGAGACGGCTGCGTGTCGCGTTTAGTTGAGGTTTGACTTCCTCGTTCCGTCATTTCTTTGCTGTCTGGTCGGCAATCCACTTCGTGACACGAATGTGCAGTACGTCGAGCGGCAACGGTCCGGCGTCGAGAATTTCATCGTGAAAGGCGCGGATGTCGAACTTGGGGCCGAGGTCTTTCTTCGCCTGGGCGCGCAGTGCGAGAATCTCCATCTGGCCTAGCTTGTACGCCAGTGCCTGACCTGGCCACGCAATGTAGCGATCGACTTCGGTTTGGATGTTGGGTTCGTCCATGGCGGTATGCTCGCGAAAGAAGTCCACCATCTGCTGGCGAGTCCAGTGCTTGTAATGCACTCCGGTATCGACCACAAGCCGGATCGAGCGCCACATCTCGTTTCCCAGCCGGCCGTATTCGCTGTACGGGTCCTGATAGAAGCCGACTTCTTTGCCCAGCCGCTCGGAGTAGAGCGCCCATCCTTCCGAATACGCGGTATAACCGCCATATTTGCGGAAGGGCGGAATGTCAGTCAACTCCTGTGAGATGGAAAACTGCAGATGGTGGCCAGGGATGCCTTCGTGATAGGCGATGGCTTCTACGTTCAGGAGCAGGCGGTGCTCGGGATCGTACTCGTTGACGTTGATGCGGCCGGGACGTGAGCCATCGCCCGCTCCCGGCGAGTAATCGGCGGGAACGGAATCAGGCGCGCGAAACGCTTCCATCGGGACCACCACCAGCTTGTTCTTCGGCAACCGGCCAAATAATTCTGGCAGCTTGGTATACATCTGATCGGTGTAGTGCTGATAGAGGTCGAGAATCTGCTGGCCTGAAGTGCCATGCAGCTTTGGGTCTTGACGTATGTGATCGTTGAAGCTCTTTACGTCGGGAAATCCCTGCTGCTTGGCAATGGCCAACATCTGGGCATCGAGTTCGGCCACCTGCTTCAGACCCATCTGATGAATTTGTTCCGGCGTAAGCTCGGTGGTCGTCATGCGCTTGACTGAAAACTGATAACGGGCAGCGCCATCGGGCAATGACCAGGCCCCTATTTCCGCGCGGCCGTTCGGTGCGTAATCGTTCTTCACGAAGGCGGCAAACTTGGCATATGCCGGATTGACTTCGGTCGCGACCGTCTTCATCACTTCATCGCGCAGGCGCTGTTGATCGGCAGCCGATATCCCCTCTGGAAATTTCAGTACGGGTTGATTAAAGGGACTTTTTTCCTGGCTAGCATCCGCGATCTGCTGCGCCTGAACCGTCACTTTTTCCAATAGATATTTCGGAGGCATCAAATGGTCGCGCAAACCAAGCTTCATATTTGCCGTTACCTGATCGAACACACGAGGTAACTGGTGCAGGCGAGCGAGATAATTGTCGTAATCTTTGACGGTCTTGAACGGCATCTGGGTCGGCATGGAAGCGTAGTTGAGATGAACGCCTCCAAACTGGTTGACGGGCATCTCCCAGTTATTGAATTTCGCGCCTTCAATGTCGCGCCGGAGATCGCGCACCATGAGTTGCTGATTCAGCGCCTCTTCCTCAGGAAACCCCGAGGTATCGATCGCCTCGAAGATCTTGAGTTGCTGTCTGGTGTGCTCCACCTCGGCCGCAATCGCCTTGGGGGAATCATCGCTGAGGCGGTCGTTGTAGCGGTTGTCGCCGACATACGTAGCAAATTCGGGATGAGTGCGGAGTTGGTACTCCCATTCAACCTTCAAGGCGTCGCGCAACTGCGCACGGCGCGCCTCCAGGGTAGCGCTGTTGTTCTGGGCGGACAGACCCGCCATCGAAGTCACAATCACCACTGCGATCACAAACGGTTTCATGCTCAGCACCTCGGACGCGAAGCAACATGGTAGCTGCGGAGCGACAATGGATCAATATCGGGGAATGCAGGAAGCTCGCCGGCGAAATTGCGCTCGGCGCATTCGCGTGATTTACTACCGTGAAGCGCTTCCATCAGGAGGAAACTTGAGCCGCAGAGTATTACCGCTTCCGCTGCTAGTAATGACCGCGTTATTTGCACTTTTTCAAATCCAAGTCGCTGCGGCGCAGGGTTCGCAGGAACAGGCCGCGCCCAAGCCCGGAGCTGCGGCAACAACCCAGGGGACTACTGCTCCAGCCAGCGAACACGAGTGGGTAGCAGTCAGCAACAAATACGCCAACATGCTGATCGCGGTCAGCTTCCAATTTCATCCCGAGCAGGCGTCGGCGCAGGGATTGAGCCAGTTCGACACGAAAATCTCGCAACCGACATTGGCCAACGAGGAAGCAGAGCGCAAGGAAACCACCGCAGCGCTTGAAAAGCTGAAGGCCGCGTCGGCTGAAAAGCAACAGCAGGATGTGGCGGAAGATTTGCAGATCATGATTCGCAAGGTGAATCTCAACTTCCGGCGCGAAGATTTTCAGCTAACACACGAGGTTCCTTACATCAATGCAAGCCAGGTTGTCTTCGGTGGATTGCGAATCCTGCTCGACGAGCAAACGCCCAACGAGCGTCGTCCAGCTGCTGTGGTGCGCATCCGCGAGTATGCCGGACTGGAAACCGACTACACCGCGCTGACCGAGATTTTGAAACAGAGAGTCATCGAGCAGATGGCCAAGCCCGGGGTGATCTATCCGGCGAAGGTCGAGATTGAGACGGAGATGTCTCGCAACTCGGCCTACCTCGACGGCATTGCCAGCCTTATGCAGAAGTACAACCTGCAGGGATGGGAGGAGCCGTACGGCAAATTGAAGGCCCAGCTAGTCGACTACGACACCTGGATCAAGGCAACTGTGCTGCCCAAGGCCCGCACGGACTTCCGCCTGCCGCCGGAAGAATATGCGATGGAGCTGGAAAATTACGGCATCGACATCCCACAGGAAAAACTGGTCGCCATGGCGCACCAGGCGTTCACGGAATACCAGGGCGAGATGAAAGTTGTGGCGGCCAAGGTTGCCAAGGAACGCAAGCTGCCTTCGAGCGATTATCGCGACGTGATTCGCGAACTGAAGAAGCAGCAACTCGTGGGCGACGCGATCCTGCCGTTCTACGAGAACCGCTTGCAGCAGATCGAGAAGATCATCGTCGAGCAACAGATTGTCAGCCTGCCAGATCGCCCGGCGAAGATCCGTATCGCCACGGCAGCGGAGACCGCCCAGCAGCCGGCGCCGCACATGGTGCCTCCGCCCTTCATCCACAACACCGGTCAGCGGGGCGAGTTTGTTTTGCCATTGAATATCCCGGCGGCCCCGGGACAAACCGCCACGGAAAAGTACGATGACTTCACCTTCGATTCCGCAGCCTGGACGCTGACCGCACACGAAGCTCGACCGGGACACGAGTTGCAGTTCGACTCCATGCTGGAGCACGGCGTGTCGCTGGCCAGGGTGCGTTACGCGTTCAACAGCACCAATGCCGAAGGTTGGGGATTGTATTCGGAGTACCTGATCAAGCCCTATATGCCGCTCGAAGGGCAGTTGATTTCCCTGCAAATGCGGCTGCAGCGGGCGGCGCGTGCGTTTATCGATCCCGAGTTGCAATCCGGAAAGATCACACCGACAGACGCCTATCGCGTTCTGGAACAAGATGTCGTGCTGTCACACGCTCTAGCGCAGGAGGAAGTGGAACGCTTCACCTATCGCGCTCCGGGACAGGCCAACAGTTATTTTTACGGCTACACACGGCTGCTGGAGTTGCGGGAGGATACGGAGAAAGCACTGTCGGCGAAGGGTGTGAAGTTCGACCAGAAGAAATTTCACGACTTCATTCTGGCCCAAGGCCTCTTGCCACCCGATCTGATACGCCAAGCCGTCATGGACAACTTCGTTCCGGCGCAGAAGTAGGGCGCGGAACAAACCTTGTCTGCGGGACGATGCGGGAGACGGGTGCTACCTTTCTTTTCTTGAGGCAACGGGTCCAACTTGCTCGCGGTGAGAGGCTCCGCCATTCTTGCGTGCGGCGCGCTCTGCTAACTTCTTCTGCTTGGCTGCGACTCGCTGCATTCGCTTGAGCTCGTCGGGCGAGTACATGCTGCCCCGGCAGTTCTTGCTGCCACAATAGCAAGGAGCGTCGTCGTCCCCATCGTAAAGCCAATAGTCGTAAGTGATTTCCTCGTCGGTCTTCAAGTCCCGCAACGTCTTGATGAAAATACGCCCGTCAATTTCGTCGGTTTCACAGTTCGGGTCGCAGGAGTGGTTCACAAACATGGCCATGCCGTGGCCATCGATGACGATGGCGCCGTCGCCTATGCCGAAGAGGTAAGTGAAGGGGCGGCCATCGTAGCGTACGTCACCTTCTTCCTTGGTGATCCGCTCACCGGTATATTCCAGCACGACAGTGCCTTTGGGAATGTTCTCCAAGGCGAAGCAACCGGCAGCATGAATGTCAGACGAGCGCGTGATCAGACGGGGCAATGGCGAATTCTCCGAACGCGAACTTCTCGGCAGTATAGCGTAATCAAAGCACTATTACCTTCGTGCTGAACAGTTGCGGCGCGACGCAGTGCTGCCGAGGACGGGTGATTTTGTGCTTTACGTCACACTGAACGGTGCATTTGGCGGTTCACAACCGGGCGCAGATTTCGTATTCTTGTAACTTCTAGAATGTTGGAGGACCTCGCATGGTCCACATGATCGTTCGGCATAAGGTTGCAGATTACAGCCGCTGGAAAGAAGCGTTTGACGCGCATCTCAACACGCGCAAGGCCGCAGGAGAAACCGAGTCCCGGGTATTGCTCTCAGTAGATGACCCGCGCGAAGTAACACTCTTCTTCGATTGGGACAGCCTCGATCGGGCCCGCCGATTCGTGGGTTCCGACGATCTAAAGCAGGCCATGAAGCAGGCGGGCGTGGTTGGCGACCCTGAGGTCCGATTTCTGGAAGACGCCCGTACCGTTCACCGGTCGGCTGCCGATTGATTTCGCGATCGCTGCAACAGACGTCGAAAAATACTTGACACAATGCCGCCGATTTGTTTCTGAAACTCTTGCTGACGCCGAACGATTCAGGATTTCGGCAAGAGTCAGTGCAGTTCGCAAGGGCGGCGAAAGCCAGCATCCATGCGTGTTTCGCGGGATGTGGGGTTCTGTCAAGAACTTTTCAGCAATAAACTTCTGCGCGCCTTCAATTCTTTTTCGCAGTCCGTTGACAAACAGCGCTGGGCAAATACAATTACCGCCAATCTAATTTTCCGATCAGAGTCAGAGACAAGTGATAGACACGAAAAAATCACAACGATGTTCTTCTCCAAACCGACATCCCCGAACTTGAACTCTACGCCAGCGGAAAAGTCCGCGACATTTACCGGGTCGATTCCAATCACCTGCTGTTCGTGGCGAGCGACCGCATCTCAGCCTTTGACTATGTGCTGGCCACGCGGCATCCCGGAAAAGGGACGCGTACTAACGCAGCTCTCGCTGTTCTGGTTTGAGTTTCTAAAAGACGTTGTCCCCAACCATCTGGCTACTGCAGACATAGCGCAGTATCCGGCGGAGTTGCAGAAGTACGCCGACCAACTTCGTGGTCGATCGATGCTGGTGGTCAGTGCCGACATGGTGACCATTGAGTGCGTGGTCAGGGGATATATCTCGGGGTCGGGTTGGAAAGAGTACAAGAACAGCGGCTCGGTGTGCGGAATCAAGCTGCCGGCTGGATTGCGGGAATCCGACAAGCTGCCGGAGCCGATCTTTACGCCTGCCATCAAGGCGACCAGCGGACACGATGAAAATATTTCGTTCGAGCGTATGGTGAGCCTCGCCGGGCAAGGAGTTGAGCGAACAACTCCGCGACATGAGTATCAAGATTTATAAGACCGCCGCTGATTATGCTGAAACGCGCGGCATCATCATTGCGGACACCAAGTTTGAGTTCGGACACACGCCCAGGGGTCTGGTGCTGGCCGATGAGGTGCTGACTCCGGATTCGTCGCGCTTCTGGCCGATGGACAAATATCACCCGGGCGGTGCTCAGGAGTCGTTCGACAAGCAGTATGTTCGCGATTACCTGGAGTCGATCAAGTGGAATAAGCAGCCGCCAGCGCCGGGGCTGCCGTCAGAGGTTGCGAAGAAAACCAGTGAGAAGTATGTAGAGGCTTACACGCAGTTGACCGGCCATCCACTTCCAGCCTGAGGAGGGGAAACCGAATGCTTGGGTTTTCCGTCCTCGACTGGTTGATTCTCCTGGCCATTGTGCTGAATGTGCTGGGAGCGATCGGGCAGGGATTCTTTTACGAACTTTTTTCGTTCGCCGGCGTGATTATCGGTTACCTGATTGCTGCATGGGAGTATCCGCGAGTTGCGACGTTCTACTTGCATTATGTGAATTCCGCGTGGGCAGCAGATATCGCGGGATTTTTGACAATATTTTTCGTCGTTCTGGTGCTGGGTGGCGCAGCCGGCAAGATTGCCCGGTCGGCAATCGAAGGAGTTGGCCTGCGCTGGATGGATCGGCTGCTGGGAGGGCTGTTCGGGTTCCTTAAGGGAGTTGTGGTGTGCACCGTCGTCGTGATGGCACTGGCGGCATTTAGTCCCACCAGCCCTTGGATCCAAGAATCGCGGATTGCGCCTTTCATGCTGGTCACAGGACGCGCGCTCATTTGGGCGGCACCGGCGGACTTGCGACAGAAGTTTCGCGACGGATGGAACCTGCTGCGAACGGTACCGGAGCACATCCAGCACGCTGACGACGGCGACAAGAACTAATAGACCGGGTCGGCAAGACCCTTGTTGAAATCGAAGAGAGGCGCTGTGAAAGACCAACTGGAAGCCCTGATACTGCAGATGCACAAAAGCGGGATACTTTACTCGGAAGCGGTTCGGGAGTTCAAGAAGCGGTTCATCCTAACGGTGCTGCAGGAAAACAAGGGCAACCAGTGCAAGACCGCACGCCAGTTGGGCATGCACCGCAACACCCTGAGCCGCACCATAGCCGAACTGGAGCTCGATGTCAGGGTTTTGCGCCATGGCACGCGGCGACCACCAAGAAGCGCGCGTCCGTCGAGTCTTCGACAAGACGAGCTGCGCGATAACGCCCGGGCGTCGGCTCGCAACGCGAACTTGCCGACAGTAACTTGAGACTTCAGCAAGCAATAAAAAACGGGAGCGGCGAAGCTCCCGTTTCATTTGTTCTTGTATCTTTCCTACTGCTTCTTTTTCACCGGCGCCTTGTGCACAGGAGCGGCCGCTCCGACCGGGTTGCCGTTCTTATCCAGCAGAACGCCATCCGTCATTGTCAACATAAACGGGCTGGGCGTGTAGCTGGAAACGGTTGCCTGGAACTGCGTCAGAGTGCCTACCGCGGGAACCAGCTTGGCAGGAATCGCCTTTGCCATGGTGAGGTCGATATCTGCTTTCTTGTCGTCAATATCGTCGGCGCTGCCGGCCAGCGTGAGCTTAGTGGGCGACGCAGTGATGGCGCTGGCCACCAGCTTCACTGCCTTGTCCTTGATCGCATTCCAAACCGTATCGGAGGCCTGCTGATTGCCCGAGGAGAGAACCAGCTGCCACTCGGCAAAGCTCATCTGTTTGGGGTCTTTGCTCTTAACCAGATCGGCAGCCTGCTCGGCGGGCGAAGGCGGAGGCGGCGCAGCAGCGACGGTAAATCCGGCGGGCGGCATGACTCCGGTGGAAGCCTGGGCCTGCTTCACGATGTCCGCCCAACCATCTTCCGAGCCGTGGTAGCGACTGTACTTCTTGCGTCCGTAGTCGAGGATCTGCTGCTGTCCAGGCGCCCTGCGCGAGTTGCGAGGCCTTAACGATGAACCAGAAACCTTCGGGATTCATCGGTTTGGCTTCCAAGTCAGCAGTCGCCAGCGGATAAATGTCGGCGATGTTTGGCTGCGACTCGTGCTCAACAGCATCGCGCAGGTCTTTCTGCGCGGTCGCCAGGTCTTTCTTCTGCAACGCGGCGAACCCCACTGCCCCGTCGAAGATGGCGCCGAATTCGTTGTGGAACTTGGTGAAGTCGGCGTCGCTCATCCCTTCTTGCTTTGGGGTGTTGGGAAGAGCGTCCAGGCCCTTCTGACCATATTGCATTGCCAGATCGGCATTCTTTGCGGCATCTGCGCCACCCTGTGAGGCCAAGCTGCGGTAGTAGTAGGCGAGCAACGCGAGCGCGCGGATGTTATTCGGGTTGGCCTGGAGAACCCGATTAGCGGTGTCAACCGTTTTCTGGGCGTTGCCAGCCTGCTGGTAAGCGCCCATTAACGACACCGAGTGCGTCTTCCTTCATCACGCTGTTCGGATAGGTCTGCAGGAAAGCCTCGATGGCCTGGGCTTTGGCGGCGGGGTCAGACTGCTGCACGGCGTTGACATACGCGTTGTATTCCGCAGGATCCTTGATCTGCGGCTTCTGTGCGGCCGGCGCAGCAGGCGCGGCCGCGGCTTGAGCTGCCGCTTGCTGGACCACGGCTCCCGCGATTGCGAAGACCAGCAACATGATTACTAACGACTTCTTCATTCGATTGGCTCCTTAGAGTCTTGGGAACTGATGATGACTTTCGCCAGCCGCAAACAGTTTCTCACGCGTTCGGATCTGGTCCGTGCAGGCTCCAGATCTGGGTGATCCAGGCATTCTCTCGTCCGCACCCGACAACCCGCAATTAACACGAGGGTGCAGCGAGCGGATTATAAGTAGGTATCTTGCCTGAGGCAAGTTACTTACGCAACTGCGCAATTCCATCGTCGACAATGCTGGAGGACGGACTTCCCGACCAGCCGATTATAAGCTGGCGGCAATCGATCAGGGAAATACAACTTTTTCGAAGGGAGGTAAGTGATTATGGAGTCATCCTCAACGCCTGCGCTCTCAGGTTCGGTCGCGATTGTGACCGGCGGCACTCGAGGAATCGGCTTTGCCATAGCTGCGACCCTAAGCGAAATGGGAGCGAGCGTGGTGATTACCGGACGAGACGAAAAACACGTACGCGCCGTGGCCGGTAGGCTGTGCGCAAACGAACGGAAATGCGAAGGTATTCCGTGCGACGTGACAGACCTCGCGTCGGTGACTGTACTGGGCAAGCGGCTGCACGAGACCTATGGCCGCGTGGACATCCTCGTCAACAACGCAGGAATCGGTGGTCCGGCTTCCCTGCTGCACGAACTCGATCCCGCCCAATGGGACACGATCTTCGACACCAACGTACGAGGGGTGTTCTACGTCATGCGTGCTGTTGTACCGCTAATGATCGCAGCGGGATCTGGGCACATCATCAACATTTCTTCCCTGGCGGGCAAGAACCCTTTGCCGCGAGGCGCGGCGTACTCGGCATCGAAGTGGGCGCTGAACGGCTTGTCTTACTCGGTAGCGGAAGAACTCCGGCCGCACAACATTCGCGTCAGCGTAGTGTGCCCGGGTTCAGTAGACACGGAGTTTAGTCCGCATGCCGGCAAGAGCCCCGAGAGGATGCTAAAGCCTGAGGATGTTGCGCACGTCGTGGCTATGCTGGTAACGCAGCGTCCGCAGTCATTTGTGAGCGAAGTGCTGTTGCGCCCTACTCAGAAGCCTTAACCTGTAATATTTTCGAGTTAGGAGGTAGCGCGATGACGGAAGTGGAGCGCATTGCCGATCAATACGACCGCGCCATGAATGGTGATGCATGGCATGGTGATCCAGTCTGGAAGATTCTCGAGGGCATTTCGGCCGAGCAGGCCGCGCGACGCGCAGAAGCGAGCACCCACACCATTTGGGAACTGGTTTCCCATATGACCTTCTGGGAGACAGAGGTCTGTCGCCGCATTAACGGTTTGGCACCGAGGTCGACGGAGGAATTCAACTTCCCGGCCATGCCGGGAGCGGCGGAGGAAAACTGGAACCGGGTTCTCAGCGAGTTTCGAACGTCGAATGCCTCATTCCGGCAGTGCCTGTCGAAGCTTGATGCCGGGCGGCTTGATCAGATACCTCCTGGACGAAACAAAAGCATCTACGTCGACCTGCACGGAGTCATCCAGCACCACATCTATCACGCAGGTCAAATCGCTGTTCTAAGGCGGTTTTTAGCGCAGAAATAAGGCGTTGGCTGGTTTGTAATTCTGTAATGTGGATGCTAACATTCGGACTCGTAGGCATATCCTGAAGGAGGCAATTATGGCTGATAACGATGGTGGCGGCATTCTGTGGTTTTTGGCTGGATTGGGTATCGGAGCGGCCTTGGGAGTTCTGTATGCCCCCAAGACGGGCGAGGAGACGCGGCAGCAGATTCGCCAAGCTGCAGAGCAGGGGCGCGACGCCGTGAAAGATAGCGCGCAGAAGGCCCGCGACCAAGCGGGAACCTGGGCGGACAAGGGACGCGACTATCTGAATTCTCAGAAGGACCAAATCCGGTCGGCCTACGAGGCAGGACGCCAGGCTTATCGTGAGACCACCACGGACGAAGGTGAAACGGCAGTCACAAACGGGTAACGGGATGGCCAGGTCACTTTAGCGCCCACAATCGGGACAATCATGGACGACAAACTGACAATTTTCATCGCTGTGACTTCGGCTGCAGTTGTACTTCAGATGCTGATCCTAGCGGGAATGTATTTCGCCATTCGTGCGATTGGCTCGCATGTGAAGACGGTAACGGAAGAAGTGAAAGCGCAGGCTTTTCCGCTATTCGAGAGCGGAAAAGCATTGCAAGCCGACATCAAGAAGATCCTGGAGACTTCCGCTCCCAAGGTGGAATTGGTTCTGGATAATGCTGCCGCGATCACCACGACAGCCCATGCAGGAATTGGACGAGTCGAAAGCACGGTGAATGACATGCTCGACCGGGCGCGCTTGCAAGTGATTCGTGCGGACGAGATGGTGACCCGCGCCATGGATACCGTCGAAGACACCACCGAAAAAGTGGCCCACACCGTGACCTCTCCTGTGAAACGTGCGAACGGGTTGGTGCAGGGGATCAGCGCCGGATTTGGAGCTTATTTCGGGCAGAAGCGGAAGCGCAACGGTGGTCCGTCAGACGAGATGTTTATCTAGCACAACCGGAGAAATCGTTGAAAGCGAAGGGCAGCGTTTCGGCGCTGCCCTTTCTATTACCGCCAACAAATCCAGAATCCGATTGTCGCAAGGGCGAGTCGCTAACAAATCCAACCGCCACCAACCACGACATCGCCGTCGTAGAAGACTACGGCCTGGCCGGGAGTGATGGCGCGCTGCGGAGAGTCGAAGGTCACGAGAACCTCGTCATCGCCGGACCTCTCGACGATCGCTACAGCGGCTTCGTGACGATGGCGAATCTTGGCGGACACGCGCATAGGATCGCGAAGATCGTCGATGGCGATCCAGTTCATTTTCCTGGCGTGGAGCGTGCGCAAAAGCAAGCCCTCGCCGGCTCCGACCACAACTTGACGCTTGTCCCCGCGAATTTCCAGAACGTAGAGGGGCGATCCAGTCGCGACTCCCAAGCCCTTACGCTGGCCGACAGTGAAGTTATGGATGCCGTCGTGCGTTCCCACAACCTCGCCGGTCGTGGTGACGAGTTCGCCAGAGGTGTCAGGGATCTCTTCTCCCTGCTCCTCCAGATACGCATCAAGAAACTTCTTGTAATCCCCGCCGGGAATGAAGCAAATCTCCTGCGAATCCGGCTTCTCGAACAACCGCAGGCCGGTGCGCCGGGCCTCCTCGCGGACTTCGGGCTTACGCATTTCACCGAGCGGAAAGAGGGTGCGGCTCAGCTGTTCCTGGGTGAGGCCGAACAGGAAGTAGGTCTGGTCCTTGGCGAGGTCTGCCGGACGCTTCAGGACCCAGCGTCCCGTGCTCTCGTCATACTGGTTGCGGGCATAGTGTCCGGTCGCGAGCAAGTCGGCGCCGATCTGGCGCGCAGTCATCAGCAACTGGTCGAACTTCAGATGGTTGTTGCACAGGCTGCACGGAATCGGAGTGCGTCCGGAAAGATACTCCTCGACGAACGGACGAACCACGTCATGCTCGAAACGCGACTCCTGATTAACCACGTAGTACGGAATACCCAGCTTTTCCGCCACGTGTCGCGCGTCGTAAACGTCGTCGATGGAGCAGCAGCGCCCCTGCACCGCCTCGGGCATGCCCTCGTGAGCAGCCAGCCGGCGCTGGTTCCAGAGCTGCAAGGTGAGTCCGATGATGTTGTAGCCGCGCTCGCAGAGCAAGGCCGCGACGGTCGATGAATCGACACCGCCCGACATGGCTACAGCTACGGTTTGGTCCTTCTGGTTCAATGCAAATAATCCTTTAACGCCCAATTTGATCGTCCAATTGCGGACCTACGCTTGAGAGCTAGCGGCCTTCTTGTAGACCGGACTCAAATCTCGCAACCGCGTCACCACCTCTGGAATCAACTGGAGCGCGAAATCGATATCGTCGGCAGTGTTCTGTTTGCCGAGGCTGAAGCGAAGACTCGCGCGAGCGCGATCGGGAGACAATCCCATCGCGGTCAAGACGTGGGACGGCTCGATGGCTCCGGACGAGCAAGCTGCGCCGGTCGAGACCGACAAGCCCTTTAGATCGAGAGCGATCACCATCGCTTCTCCCTCAAGACAGTCGAAGACGATATTTGTCGTGTTGGGTACGCGTGGCGCGCTGGCGCTGTTTATGTTGACCTGGTCGACACTCTCGACGATCGTGCGCTCAAGCCGATCGCGCAGGGCCGCGATGCGTTCGACGCCGCCATTGGCAAAGCCAAGGCGGGCAATCTCCGCCGCCTTTCCCAACCCAACGATACCGGGAAGATTCTCGGTTCCGGCTCGCCGCGAGCGCTCGTGGCGCCCACCGTAGATCATCGGCTGAAGCATGGTTCCCTTGCGAACATACAGCGCGCCTGCTCCTTGCGGCCCGTGCATCTTGTGCGCCGTCAGGGTCAATAGATCGCAGCGAATCTCCTTACTGTCGACAGGAACCTTACCTGCGGCCTGAACTGCATCGGTGTGAAAATAGACATCCGCTTCCGCGGCAATCTTGCCAATCTCGTCGACAGCCTGCAAGACGCCGGTCTCATTGTTGGCGAAAATGATGCTGATCAGCTTCGTGCCGGGCCGAATCGCCCGCCGTACATCGTCAGGGTCGACCAGGGCGCAGCCGTCTACGGGAAGATAAGTAACCTCACAACCGATCTGCTCCAAACGCTTGCACGCGTTCAACACGGCGTGATGCTCCACGGCGGAGGTAATCACATGGTCGCCGGGCTTAACCAGTCCAAAAAGAGCGAGGTTGTCGCCTTCGGTGCCGCCACTGGTGAACACAATCTCGGCCGGTCGACAGTTCACTAACTCCGCCACCCGCTCGCGCGCCTGTTCCACCGCACCACGTGCCTGCTGCCCCTGCTGATGTATGGACGAGGCATTGCCAAACTTCTCCAGGAAGTACGGCTTCATGGCCTCATAGACTTCGGGCAGAAGCGGGCTGGTCGCGTTATTGTCGAGGTAGACCCTGCGCATGACTAAATCTATTTTATCGTGTTAGTTAGATTCCGCCGATTAACCGGGGATTCGGAAGAACTGGCCGGAAACTGCGCCGTCCTAAGGGGCAGAAAAACCCGCGCCAGGCGACGCGGGCTGATCTTGAGAAAAGCTATCGATGTTCCATGGGGACGTATTTGTTGGGATAGATCGGACCCTGATACTCGGCGCGAGGACGGATCAGACGATTGTCGCTTAACTGCTCCATGACGTGGGCGGTCCATCCGGAAACGCGAGAGACCGCGAACACCGGGGTGAACAGGTCGATATCGATGCCAAGCGTGTGATATGTCGACGCCGAGTAGAAATCTACATTGGCGTTCAGCCTGCGCTCGACCACGACAAATTCTTCGATTTTTCGCGAAATTTCGAACCACTTGGCAATACCACTGGAGTTCCCGAGATCGCGGGACATGGTTCTCAGGTGGGTGGCACGAGGATCTTCCGTGTGGTAAACGCGATGACCGAACCCGGGGATCTTCTTTTTCTGGGCCAGCATTCCTTTCACGTAATCGACGGGATCAGCACCTGAGGCGTCGATAGATTCCAGAATGCGGAACACGGCTTCATTCGCTCCACCGTGTAGTGGGCCCTTCAGGGCCCCAATGGCGGCGGTGATTGCCGAGTACATGTCGCTGAGCGTGGCAGCCACAACCCGAGCAGCGAAGGTCGAGGCATTCAGCTCGTGATCGGCATGCAGTATGAGAGCGATGTCGAGCGCCCGCTCCGCTGTAGCGCTCGGAATTTCCCCATTCAGCTGATACAGAAAGTTGGCGGCGTGCGACAAGGTGCGATCGGGTTCAATTACCGGCCTTCCCTTGCGGATCCGATCGTAGGCAGCAACTACGTAGGCGATCTGCGAGGTCAGGCGGATGGCCTTGCGCAGATTGGCTTCGGCGTCGTTAACCTTCTCCTCGGGATCGTAGAACGACAAGGCCGAGACGATAGTTCGCAAAACGTCCATAGGCAGGGCATGTTTGGGAGCCTGTTGCAGCAGACTGATGATTGAGGCATCGAGTTTGCGTTCACGGGCAAGGCTTAGCCTCAATTCCTGCAACTGGGCGCGGGTGGGCAAGTGTCCAAACCACAGCAGATAGCAGCATTCCTCAAAATTCGAATTGTCCGCGAGTTCGTGGATGTCGATGCCGCGGTATGCAAGCACGCCCTGATCGCCGTCGATGTAGCAGACACTGGAGTTGACGGCAGTTACGCCCTCCAGGCCCTTGGGAGAATTAACGATACTGGCCATGAATTCCTCGCTCAGCTTTAAAAAACGCGGTGGTCTAAGATTTTAGTGCAGGTTGTGCAAGAAGGGGCTCGACAGAGTCACATATTTGCGCAACTGACTTTTGTACTACCCGGTTGCCAAGTCGTCTAGGTTATCCGTCACAGTTCGTTGCCGGACGCCCTGGCGAGGTTTATATTTAAGGGTTTGCGTACCAGGATCGATCCCTATCTATATCATTCATGCGCGCTTGGCCGCGCGGCCGGAGAAATCATGACTAAACGCACGGTGGTATTTGTAATACTTCTTTCCTTTATGCTCAGTGGCTTGAGCTTTGCCGATGAGGGAATGTGGCTGTTTAACGCTTTTCCCGGGGACAAGGTGAAGGCCAAGTATGGTTTTGCGCCGTCACAGGAATGGCTGGACCACGTGCGCCTTTCGTCGGCCCGAGCGCCGAATGGATCGTCGTCCTTCGTTTCTCCCGATGGGTTGATTTTCACCAACCACCACATCGCGCAGGAGTGTATTCATGACCTTTCCGTCGGCGGCAAGGATTACATGAAGAACGGCTTTTATGCCCCAACGCAGGCGGCAGAGCCCAAGTGTCCGGGAGTGGAGTTTGTCGTGCTGCAGGGCATCGAGGATGTCACGGCCAAAGTGAATGCTGCGTCCAAGCCAGGCATGTCATCCGCCGATGCAGGCAAAGCGCAGCGGGAAGTCATGTCGAACCTCGAAAGCGACTGCTCTGTCAACGGATTGCGTTGCGATGTCGTCACGCTATATTCGGGCGCGCTGTATCACCTCTATAAGTACAAGAAGTACAGTGATATTCGCCTGGTGATGGCGCCGGAATTCAGCATCGCGTTCTTCGGTGGTGATCCAGATAATTTTGAATATCCGCGGTATGACCTCGACATTTCATTCTTTCGCGCTTATGAGAACGACCAACCGGCAAAGACTCCCGATTACCTGAAATGGTCGAAAGCAGGCGTGAAAGAGGGCGACTTGGTATTTGTGTCGGGACATCCCGGCAGAACAGGCCGCTTGCTGACCATGGACCAGTTGGCGTTCCTCCGCGATGTGCAGTATCCGTGGCAGATCAAGTCTCTAGCACGCCGGGTTGAACTGCTGCTGAAGTTCAGTGGAGCTTCTGAAGAGAATGCCCGTGAAGCCGAAAGCGACTTGTTTGGCCTGCAGAATGGCTTCAAGGCGATTTCGGGCTATCAAGGTGGGTTGGTTGATAAGCAGCTAATGGCCAAGAAGGAAGCCGACGAGAAAGCCCTACGCGCGTTCGTCAACGCTGATCCCAAGCTTAAACAAGAATTCGGTGATCCCTGGGTGGAGATCAGCAAGGCCGTGGACGTGCAGAAGGAAATGTTTCTGCCGTTCATTTACGTCGACAATCTGGCCGGTTTCCGCGGTGACCTCCCGCGCTTCGCCCGTACGATCGTGCGTGCTACAACGGAAAAGCAGAAGCCCAGCAATCAGCGCATTCGCGGTTTTCAGGACTCGGCGTTGCCGACGGTTGAGCAGCGTTTGTTCTCGACCGCCCCGGTGTACAAGTCGCTAGACCAGGTGCAACTGGCACAGAGCCTTACGGAAATGCAGGAGCAACTGGGTGCGAACAACGACATCGTGAAGATGGCGCTCGCGGGAAAGTCGCCTGATGATCGGGCCCACGAATTGATTAGCGGCACCAAGCTCGACGACGCGGCGGTCCGCAAGCAACTCTATGAAGGCGGCAAGGCAGCTGTGGACGCCAGCAACGATCCCCTGATCGTACTGATGAGACAGATGGAGCCGACCGCCAGTGCCTTGCACCAGCGCGACGAGGACGAAGTGCAATCGGTGCTGCGCCGGAACGGCGGAAATATCGGCAAGGCCCTATTCGCGAAGGGCGGCTTTAGTGTGCCTCCCGACGCGACATTTACGCTTCGGCTCAGCTACGGTCCCATTAAAGGGTATGAGCTGAACGGCAAACACGTACCGTGGTCGACGACAATGGGGGGAGCCTACGACCACGCAGCGGCGCATGGCAGCAAGCCGCCGTATGAATTGCCGGAAAGCTGGATCAAAGCCAAGTCTTCGATTGATCTGACAACGCCATATGACACGGTATCCACGCCGGACATTATCGGAGGCAATTCAGGGAGCCCGGTGATCAACAAGAATGCGGAAGTAGTTGGGATTATCTTCGACGGCAACATCGAATCATTACCGTGGAACTTCGTTTACGACGACGTGGTCGGGCGGTCGGTGGCAACGGACTCGCGCGCGATCATGGAGTCGCTAAGGAAGATTTATCACGCCGACGCGCTGGCGGATGAATTGACCGGCACACCAGCCGCCGGTAAGTCGAAAGCCATGAAGCCGGCGACGGCGCAAAAGTAGGAGCGCTAATCCTGGATGGACTCCCGCCTCGGACTCCGGGGCGGGATTTTAGTTTGAACTTCACGCTAGAGTCGGGCAGTACATGGACATCAAGGTTCTCAGCCTGGCTTGGGACTCAAGACATGATCGGACATGGGATCGGGTTACACTGGTGCGCTAGCTTTGTCACGTTTGGGAGAGGGTTCCACACCGTCGGCGAGCGAGACTTCGAATGTGGCTAAGGAAGCGTCGGCCTTCTCGTGGCGCAGGCTAATCCCTAGGAGAGTCGGTAATGGCAGGTAGCAATCCAGCGCCGGGTGGTCCGGGGATCCCTCCTCGATGGACGCGCGGCGCCAAGGATGCAGTCGGTACTGCCTACGCGGTTTCCAGTCGCATCTGGTACACGATGGCCAACGGCGTCATCACCGAGGTGTACTACCCTACGATCGACACTCCGCAAATCCGCGACCTTCAGTACCTCGTGACGGACGGAGAGACCTTTTTCCATGACGAGCGCCGCAACATGCGCACGCAGTTGGGCTGCGTGGAGACGGCGGGCCTTGGATTTAAGGTCACTAACTCCGACCCTGACGGCCGTTACTCGATCGAAAAACAGGTCATCGGCGACCCGCATTTGAGCTGCCTACTGGTCCATACACGCTTCAACGTGTCTCCGGAATGGCAGGGCAGGCTGCGACTTTATGTGCTGTGCGCGCCCCACCTGGAGATTGGCGGGATGCACAATAACGGCGAGGTAGTGGAATCGCGAGGCCGCCGATTTTTGGTGGCGTACCGCAATATTTCCTATTTGACGATTGCCGCCACGAAGCCATTCTCCCGCTTGTCTTGCGGCTATGTTGGGGTGAACGACGGCTGGACCGACCTGGATCACAATTTCCAAATGGACTGGACGTACGACTCAGCGTTGGACGGCAATATCGCGCTCACGGCCGAGATCGACCTCTCCCGAGGCACAGAATTTACTCTCGGGTTGGGATTCGGACATACCCGCCACAGTGCCACAACTGTGGTGGCGCAATCCTTGAGCATTCCGTTCGACACGAGCCTGCAGCACTTCAACGATCAGTGGGAGCGAACAGGAAAGCGATTTGTGTTGCTCGACAAGATCGCCGAACATGACTCAACCCTGTTCGAACGCAGCGTGAACCTGCTGCTCGCTCACGAAGACAAAGTGTATCCGGGCGCCATGATCGCCAGCCTCAGCATTCCGTGGGGCGAAGACAAAGGCGACGACGACCTCGGCGGTTATCACCTGGTGTGGACGCGCGACATGGTGCAAGGCGCCACTGCGCTTTTGGCGGTGGGAGACACTGCCACTCCGCTTCGCGCCCTCGTCTACCTCGCAGTCAGTCAGCGCGAAGATGGCGGTTTCTATCAAAATTTCTGGATCGATGGGCGTCCCTACTGGATGGGCCTGCAACTCGACGAAGTGTCATTCCCCATCATCCTCGCATGGCGGCTATGGAAGGCCAATGCCCTGGAGAATTTCGATCCCTACATCACAGTGCAACGCGCCTGTAATTTTCTAATTCGATAACGGGCCAGCCACGGCGCAGGACCGATGGGAAGAAGCAGGCGGTTATTCGCCTTCAACCCTGGCCTCGAACATTGCGGGTCTGATCTGTGCCGCTGATTTCATTGAGGCACGCGGCGACAAACATACTGCCGATTTCGTTCGTACGCACGCAGACTTTCTTGAGTCGCACGTCGAAAAGTGGACGGTTACGACTCAAGGGACTCTGGTCCCGGGAATCAGCCGACACTACATCCGCATCAATCCCGCGATCAGCTCGCACGGTGCCTGCGGTGACGAAGACCCCAACGAGGGCGTGTTAACCCTTGCGAACCAGCGCCCTGGCGACCCCTATCAGTACCCGGCGAAGGACATTGTGGATGCAGGCTTCCTGGAACTCGTTCGTTTGGGAATCCGGAAACCTGAACGATCCGCTCATCGAGCAGTCCTTGGTTGTCATCGACGCGGTACTCAAGGTGGATACTCCAAGTGGCCCTTGCTGGAAGCGGTACAACCATGACGGATACGGCCAGCGTGACGACGGGGGCTCGTTCGAGGGGTGGGGCGTGGGCCGGCCATGGCCGCTGCTGACCCTGGAACGCGCAACCTACGAACAGGCGGCGGGCCGCGATGTCGATCCCTACCTCAATGCGGTGAGGAATTTTTCGACGGGAATCGGACTGATTCCAGAGCAGATATGGGATGCGCCGGACCTTCCTGCGGCCTACATGTACTTCGGCAAGGCCACCGGTGCGGCCATTCCGCTGATGTGGGCCCATGCGGAGTATGTCAAGCTGTTACGGTCGGTCGCAGACGGCAAGACTTTCGACCTGATCGATCCGGTCGCCAAGCGTTACTGCAACGACGGGCCACGACTAGTCATCGAAGTATGGAAAATGAATCGCCAGGTCAAATGTGTGCCAGCTGGAGGATTGTTGAGGATCGAAGCGTCATCGGCGTTCAGTCTGCACTGGAGCGACGACGAATGGACCACCAAACATGACACCGCTTCCACCCCAACTTCCATCGGCATCGAATACGCGGATGTCCAGATTGCGTCATCGCAAAGGGCGCCTATACGCTTCACTTTTTATTGGCCGCAACGTTCCCAGTGGCAGGGTGCGGATTTTCAGGTTGACGTCACGGCGTAAATTTAACCGTTCTTAAACGAAAGGGCACAACGAGTGAGCAGCCAAGCCAGTGTTCCCGCGCAGGACAACAAAGAAGTCATCGCCGCAGCGAAGGCAAAACAGCAACTTGAGCAGCTTTGCATCAACACGGTGCGCACGCTTTCCATGGATGCGGTGCAAAAGGCCAACAGCGGCCATCCTGGAACCCCGATGGCGTTGGCGCCGCTCGCATTTGTGATTTGGGACCGATTCCTGCACTTTAATCCCCGAAATCCTCACTGGCCAGGGCGTGACCGGTTCGTCTTGTCGAATGGTCATGCCTCCATGCTGCTGTACTCCATGTTGTTTCTCACCGGTTACGACATGACGCTCGACGACCTTAAGAGTTTCCGGCAGTGGGGGTCGAAGACGCCTGGGCACCCGGAGTATGGCCTGACCGCCGGCGTGGAAGTCACGACGGGCCCGCTCGGGCAAGGCGTAAGTAACTCGGTCGGAATGGCAATCGCCCAGCGCTGGTTTGCGTCGCAGTTCAACAAGGACGGTCACGACCTATTTGACTATCGCATCTACGCGGTCTGCGGCGATGGCGACATGATGGAAGGCATCTCGAACGAGGCCGCATCGATCGCTGGGCACCTCGGACTCTCCAACCTCATTTGGTTCTACGACAACAACCACATCACGATCGAAGGAAACACCTCGCTGGCGTTCTCCGACGATATCGCAACGCGATTCCTGGCATGGCACTGGAATGTGCAACATGTGGGCGACGTTAACGACCTCGCGGCGCTGGATCGCGCGATTCGCGAGGCTCAGAAAGAAACCCAGCGCCCTAACATGATCATCGTCAACAGCCACATAGGGTACGGTGCTCCTGACAAGCAGGACACCGCCGAAGCGCATGGTGAGCCGTTGGGAGTCGGAGGAGATCCGACTCACCAAGATCAACTATGGCTGGCCGCCGGATGCACAGTTTCTTGTGCCGGAGGAAGCGAAATCCTACATGGGCAAGGCCGTCGAGCGCGGCGCAAAGTGGGAGCAAGAGTGGAACGATCGCTACAAGGCGTGGGCCCAGGCGTTCCCCGCCCTCGCCAAAGAATGGGACCTGATCGCGAATCGCGACTTGCCGCAAGGATGGGACAAAGACATTCCCTCATTCCCGGCAGATGCAAAGGGCGTTGCCACTCGTGAGTCGAACAATAAAGTCCTGAATGCGGTCGCCAAGAACGTGCCGTGGCTGATCGGCGGAGCTGCTGATCTCGCGCCTTCGACCAAGACGCTGATCAAGGATGCAGGAAGTTTCGAACGCGACGATTATGCAGGACGCAACTTCCACTTTGGCATCCGCGAGCACGCCATGGGTGCGATTGTGAACGGCATGTCGGTTTCGCTGGTGCGCGCGTATGGAGCAACGTTCTTCATCTTTTCCGATTACATGCGGCCGGCGATTCGTCTGGCTGCCTTGATGGATCTGCCGGCGATCTTTATTTACACCCATGATTCGATCGGGCTGGGCGAAGACGGACCCACCCACCAGCCTATCGAGCAGCTCATGTCGCTGCGGGCGATGCCACGGCTGTTGGTATTTCGTCCCGCGGACGCGAACGAAGTTTCGGAGACCTGGCGTTGCATTATGCCGCTCAAGCACGAGCCAGTTGCGATCGCGCTCACCCGACAAGCGATCCCGACGTTCGACCGGACGAAGTACGCCTCCGCGGCGGGTGTCGCCAAGGGAGCGTACGTGCTCGCCGATTCCGCGGGCACTCCGGACGTCATACTCATGGGAACCGGATCGGAAGTTCAGCTCTGCATTGGCGCTTACGAAAAGTTGACTGCTGATGGCGTAAAAGTGAGGGTTGTTTCCATGCCGTGTTGGGAGCTGTTTGAAAAGCAGACTGCCGAGTATCGGGCCGGGGTTTTTCCTCCCTCGGTGAGAGCACGCGTGGCAGTGGAGGCCGGAACCACGTTTGGCTGGACCAAATACGTGGGAACCGATGGCGAAGTCGTGGGGCGTGATGATTTTGGGGCTTCGGCTCCCATCAAGGATTTGATGACCCACTTTGGCTTTACGGTTGAGAACGTAGCGGCCAAGGCGCGCGAGGTCATCAGCAAAACGAAGTCGTAGAGTCACTCAGCGGTTTGGGCTGCGGGAACCTGCGCACGCAAGGAGGCAACACTGGTGCCAGCGACGACCGGGATCACAACGGCTCAGTTTGGCGTTATTGGCCTCGGAGTTATGGGGACTAATCTCGCCCTGAATGTCGAGGACCACGGCCATACGGTGGCGGTGTGGAACCTGGAGACCGAATGGGTCGACCGCCTGCTGAATACCAACCCGGCTCGCCACCTCATCGGCGCGAAGACACTGCAGGAGTTCTGCCGCGCGCTGGAGCGTCCTCGCCGAATACTGATGATGATTACGGCGGGTGATCCCGTGGATCAAACGCTGCAGAGATTATCGCCGTACCTTGCCCCGGGCGATATCGTGATTGACGGCGGTAACTCCTATTTCAAGGACACGATCCGCCGCGAAAGCAATGCCCGCCAAATCATGGTCAATTTCTTCGGGATGGGAATCTCTGGCGGCGAGGAGGGCGCTCGCCACGGCCCTTCCCTGATGCCGGGGGGCTCGCGCGAAGCCTACGCCCACATTGCTCCCATACTTCAGTCCATTGCCGCCAAGAGCGATTCCGGCCCTTGCGTCACCTACGTAGGGCCGGATGGCGCGGGCCACTTCGTCAAGATGGTGCACAACGGCATTGAGTACGGCGACATGCAGCTTATCGCCGAAGCCTACGAAATCCTGAACAAGGCGCTTCACTTGAGCGCGCAGGAATTGGCTGACATCTTCGCAGAATGGAACCGCGGGCCGCTCGAGTCTTACCTGATTGAAATCACCGCAAGGATATTCGGCGTCACCGATCCAGAAACCGGCAAACCGCTGGTCGACATGATTCTCGACAAAGCCGGCCAGAAAGGCACGGGCAAGTGGACGGCCCAAATTGCGCTCGATCTCGAAGTGCCGATTCCTACCATCACCGCCGCAATTGATGCACGCGCGATCTCCGCATGAAAGACGAACGCGTCATCGCCAGCCACCTGATCCACTCGTCGTCGGATAGAGCATTCAGCGGAGAGAAACGAGAGCTTATTCAGGCTGTGCACGACGCCCTATATGCGTCCAAGATCTGTTCTTACGCGCAAGGCATGAGCCTGATCCGCGCCGGATCGGAGGAATGGGAGTGGGACATTAATCTGCGGGAAATGGCGCGAATCTGGAAGGGCGGCTGCATTATCCGGGCGAGATTCCTGGACTCGATCATGCGCGCATTCGAACGCCATCCCGATCTTCCCAGCCTGTTGCTCGACTCCGAGTTCATGACATGGATACGGAGATCCGAGCAGTCATGGCGCAAGCTGATCGCAACCGCGGTGCAAATGGGGATCCCGGTTCCAGCGCTGTCGGCTTCCCTCTCGTACTTCGATAGCTACCGCAGCGCACAGCTGCCGCAAAACCTGACCCAGGCACAACGCGATTTCTTTGGAGCCCACACTTATCAGCGTGCCGATCGTCCGACTGCCGGCTTCGTCCATACGGATTGGACAGACCAGTCGCAAAATCTCCCCACCCGTCAGGAGGCAAGAAGTGAGTACGGCAGTACAACCCGAGCCATTCAAAATTACTCAACCCATCTTGCCGAAGGCAGGTTCATGCCTGCTGGTTATATTCGGCGGAACGGGAGACCTGACGAAACGCAAGCTGATTCCGGCGCTGTATGACCTGGCGTGCATTGGCTGCACGAATCCGAACTTTGATGTTCTCGGGATAGGTCGCACGCAGCTGACGGATGACGAGTTCCGAGAGCGGATGCACGAAGGCGCGGCGAAGTCGAAGGACGCACGCAACTACAGCGAAGACGGCTGGGGCGAGTTCGCGAAACGCCTGCATTATCTGGTCGGAGATGCCAACCACCCCGATTTCTATCCTCAGTCTGAAGGCCAAGATCGCGGAGATGCAGAAGAATGGCGCCAGCAAGAATGTGCTGTTCTATGTTTCTACTCCGGCGTCGCTGGCTCCGCCAATTGTGGAGGGACTCGGCCAGTCGGGGCTGGCGCGCAATAGCGACGGGTGGACGCGCATCGTTCTGGAGAAGCCGTTTGGTCACGATCTGCAAAGCGCTCAGGAGCTGAACGAGATCGTTTCGCATGTGTTTGACGAAGCCTCCGTCTACCGCATCGACCACTACCTGGGCAAGGAGACGGTCCAGAACATCATGGTGTTCCGCTTCGGCAACTCGATGTTCGAGCCGATCTGGAACCGGAATTACATCGACTACATCGAGATCACGGCAGCCGAAACTCTGGGTGTCGAGAACCGCGCTGCATTTTACGAAGAAACCGGCGCGCTGCGCGACATGGTGGCCAACCATCTGCTGCAGTTACTGACACTCACGGCCATGGAACCACCCGTGGCGTTCGACGCCGACTCGGTGCGCGAATTGAAAGTGCAGGTGCTGCGGGCTATTCGGCCGATGTCGCTGGAGGAAGTGGCGAAGCGCACCATTCGCGGACAGTACGGGCCCGGCAAGATCAATGGCGTGGAAGTTCCCGGATATCGCCAGGAGCCGGGAGTGAATCCCAATTCCCACACAGAGACATATGTGGCCGTCGAGTTCCACGTGGACAACTGGCGATGGGCAGGAGTTCCCTTCTATGTGCGTGCCGGCAAACGGCTGGCGAACCAGCTAACGGAGATCGCGGTGCATTTCAAGCGCACACCCCAGGCGTCTGTTTGCGCGGAATCCGGGCGACGTTCATCACAACGTCATCACGATGCGCATCCAGCCGAATGAGGGCATCTCGCTGAATTTCGGGGCCAAGACGCCGGGATCGCATATGCGCGCCAGCCGCGTCAACATGGATTTCTCTTACCGCGAAGCGTTTGGCACAGCGACCCCGGTGGCTTACGAGACCCTGTTACTAGACGCGATGAGAGGTGATGCAACTCTGTTCACCCGCCGCGACGAGGTTGAAGCAGAGTGGCGAATCATCACCCCCATCGAAGAAGCGTGGTCGCAGCTTCCCGAGCCGCAGTTTCCTAACTATGCGGCGGGAAGCGAAGGGCCCGAAGCTGCCGACTCTCTCATCAAGCATGATCGCCATCGCTGGCTCGCCTTGAAAAGGGACAACGGCTGGAACCTCTGATGACGGACGCAAAACCGGCAAAACGTGTAGCCCTAGTGTTGTCCGATATCGACGGTACGCTGCTCGACGACAACAAAAAGCTCACTGCGGGAGCGCCCGCCGCCGTGCAGCGTCTCTATGGTGCTGGGATACGGTTTACGATTGCCAGCGCGAGGCCTCCGCGAATGACTCGTGAACTGGTTCGGGAGCTCCAAGTCCGTGAACCTCTTGCGTGCTTCAATGGGGCTTTAATCGTTAGCCCAGACGAAGTCGTGCTCCAGGAATCGCCCATCGCGCCTTCCGACGCGCAAACGGTTGCGAACCAGATCATTCAGGGCGGGTTCGACTTGTGGGTCTGGACGGACACCGATTGGTACGTCAGCAATCCAACGGGCCCGCACGTCGACCATCATGAGGCCCAGATGGGCAGTAAGGCGACCCTGCTGCCGTCCCGTGATATGTCCCACTTTCGTGTCCTGAAGCTGGTTGGAGTGAGTGACAACCATGACGCGCTAGCCAACGCTGAAAAAGCGATGAGCGAGCTTCCGCACACATCCATTTCGGCAACCCGCTCTAGCCCGTACTATCTCGACGTAACCGATGCGAAGGCCAACAAGGGGCAAGTCGCGCTAACCTTGTCCGCGATGCTGCACATCCCTACCAGCCAGATCGCCAGCATTGGAGACATGAACACTGACGCGCTCATGTTTCGCCAAACCGGCGTCAGCATCGCCATGGGTAACGCTCTCGACGACGTCAAGGCGCAGGCGAAGTACGTGACCAAGAGCAATGACCAAGACGGATTCGCCTACGCTATGGACCACTTCGTGCTCGGACTCGCCCGAAGACGCAAGCGGCTGCCGACTGAGCGATGGTTATCGTTCTCATGGGAGTGACTGGATCGGGAAAAACCACCGTCGGTCTTGCCCTCGCCGAGGCACTTGAGTGGCAATTCGTTGACGCTGACGCCTTTCATTCAGCAACCAACGTCGCCAAAATGCGAGCAGGAATTCCACTCGACGACGCCGACCGGGCTCCATGGCTTGATTCTCTACACAGCGCGATTGTCGGGTGGCTGAAGGCTGGTGCGCAGATTGTGCTCGCCTGTTCGGCGCTCAAGCAGTCCTATCGCGAGCGACTACTGGTCGGGTCCGATGTAAAGCTGGTTTATTTGCGTGGTAGTCGCCAGCAAATATCCGAACGACTCGAGAAACGGCACGGGCACTATATGGATCCGAAGCTGCTCGCCAGTCAGTTTGCTGTACTGGAAGAACCATCGGAAGCGATAGCCGTGGACGTGAATGCCGATGTGCCCCAGATCGTAGCTCAAATTCGAAAAGCACTGAGTGTGTGATCTGCTGACAAGGAATCCCTGACGTGGCAATTGCCCGACGCCTAAGGTGAATGCTGTATCTCTTTGATTTCATTAGATAAAAGGCGTCGTACAAAGGTAAAATCTACGGCCAACGTTACGACGATGCCACTCCGCCGCAAATCAAAATTGCTTCTCTGGTCTCTGGGTACAATTTGCGTCCTCGCCGGCATCGCGTTGTTTGCGCTGCTCACCGTCCCAGCTCCGGTTGAGCGCTGGCTGCAAGACCGGGTGATCCTGGCTCTGCAGCAGCATTATCAGCGCGACGTCCAGTTGCAGAATCTGCACGTCACGCTCGTGCCGGAGTTCCGGGTGACCGCGGACAATTTCGTTTTACCCAACGTCGACGGCGAAGGCCTTCCGCCTTTCGTGACCGTCAAACATCTTACGGCCCAAGCGTTGCCCCTGCAGTTGTTGCGCAGACCCGTGCATTTGTCGTGGGTCAAACTCGATGGTCTGGTGATCAACGTCCCTCCGAAGCATGATTCTGCGTCCGGCGAGCCACCTCAACCTAAGAGGAAAACAAGGCTTGCGGACTTCGAAATTGATCGCGTCGATGCGGATGGAACGGAACTCTATGTTCTGCCGAAGATCAAGGGCCGCGAACCGATGAATTGGGAACTTCGCGCCTTGACCCTACGCAGCGCCGGTATTGGCCAGCCAATGCGCTTCAAGGCCGAGCTCACAAACCCCAAGCCACCAGGAATTATCCATACCTCCGGCAGGTTTGGGCCGTGGAACCTCGACGAGCCCTCCGAGACACCGGTGGCAGGCCACTACGAGTTCGAGGGAGCCGATCTCTCGATCTTCACCGGCATATCCGGGATCCTGTCGTCGACCGGCGACTATGCCGGAACGCTGCATAACATCGTGGTCGACGGCACCACCGATGTACCCGACTTCAAGCTGGATAGCGGCTCCAAATCCGTGCATCTCACTACCCAGTTTCACGCCATGGTTGACGGCACCAACGGAAACACTTATTTGCAGCCGGTCAATGCACAATTCCTGGATTCCAGCGTCGTTGCGAAAGGTGAGGTCGTGGGACATTCCGGAGAGAACGGCAAAACCATCGCCCTCGATGTCGATATTCGCGACGCAAAGGTTCAGGATCTTCTGAACTTGGCGGTCGATTCTCCTAAACCGATGTTGACCGGTTCGATCGTAACTCGCGCCAAGCTACTGATCCCGCCGGGAAAACAGAAGGTGCTGGAACAAGATCCAGCTGTCGGGAACCTTCCGCATTGACAAAGCGTGGTTCACCAGCGAGAAGGTCAACGACGCGATCGATGGGCTCAGCAGACGGGCCCAGGGCAAGCCCGGCGATCAGACAATCCAAGATGTCACTGCCGTCCTCATGGGGACGTTTAGTCTGGGAAACGCCAACACTCAGCTTTAGCAACCTGCAATTTGAGGTGCCGGGAGCGGCCGCGCAAGTGAAGGGTTCTTATGGCCTGGTGAGTGACAAACTCGACTTCACCGGCGACGTGCGGCTGCAAGCTCATGTGTCTAACACGATGTCGGGCGCTAAACGAGTGCTCCTCAAGCCTATCGATCCGATTTTTGCCAGGCACAATGCTGGCACTTACCTGCCGGTTAACGTTACGGGAAACAAGGACCATCCTCAGATTAAGCTCGACTTAAACGAAGTGTTCTGAGGTGCAATTTCGCGAGTCGACGGGATTCAGTCCGGTTTGTGCAACGTCCTGAGCGCGGCCCTTCCACTCTCCACCCCGACCCGACCAAAACTTAAAGGCTGAATGTAGTGTCGCCAGCATGTAGAAGCAAGCGCTGAACGGCAGAGTCAGCGCCCAAAACCAGCCTAATTCGTAGAACCGCACCATCGGCAAAAAGAGCGCGGACATGATCAGCCAGCTTGCCGCTCCTAGAATGGTCAGCATCGCAGTTCGCCGCTGGCGAGAAGCGCCACCGGCAGTAGATAGGTGATCGTCAGGCCCACCAGCGCGCCCAACAGCAGCCAGCCAGAGTGCCGCAACTGATTAAATGCTGTCCGCGAAATCATGCGCTCAATTTCAGTAAAACTCCCGTAAACGCGTGTGCTACAGGCATCGAAAGTCAGGCCGAGCCACACGCTACCGCCGGATCGTTTAACGGCACGCGCCAGAGCACAGTCGTCGATGATCTGGTTTCGAATGAGCCGCAATGACCGCCCGCTCGCTGCAAAGCCTGCGGACGAATCAACATGCATCCTCCGGCGGCCCCAGCTGTCTTGTGACGCCGGTCGCGAATCCAAGCCGGGGGGTACAACAGGAAGAAGAAAAACACGAAGGGCGGAATCAGGAACCGCTCCGCCAAGCTGCTGCAGTGCAGCTTGACCATGAACGACGCCAGATCGTATTCCCTGCTTCCGCGATGGCAATCAGCCTCGCCAGCTGTCCGGCGAGTGACGAATATCAGCGTCGGTGAACAGCAGGAACTTCGGATTCAGCCGTACGGCCTGCTGCAACCCCCTGCTGCATCGCCCATAATTTGCCGGTCCATCCTGCGGGCAGCACGCTGCTCGAGATTACGCTCGAGAGCCTCGGAGCGGCCGCAATTGCGGGCAGCCTCCTTCGCCGCGCGAGCATGTTCCGTCCGAGCTGTGGTCGTCAACCACAAAAATATGAATCGAGTCGGCACACGTCTGTTGAAGCAGGGACTCGGACGGTTGATCCGATGCACTCAGCCTCATCGCGCGCCGGAATGACCACTGCAATCATTCCGTCCACCTCGGCGGTGGGTGGCACCATGGCCGATGACCGCTTCACGCTCCAGAACCTGCCGTGGGCGGTGAGCAGGTACATCCAGATGGACAAGCAGAGCAGTCCGCAGATGAGAGCAAAGGAATGCATTCCGGTTCAGTTTAGCTGGAGCGGCTGAACGAAGTTCTTGTCGACGCAGAATTCAACTCACGCCGAGCTTTTATAAAGCCAAACCCGCAACTGACAGGTGAACAAAATCCTTCTGTTGCCGATCACCCACAACCTGCTACACTCTCCCGCGTTCCCTATGACGCTACTCGCTGCTCCACTTCGCACCCAACTCTTCGCCGATCCTGAGGGTAAGTTCGTTCACAACGTGGTCCTCGACTCTTGCAGGAAGCACGGCAACAAGGTCGCTATCGTCGACACATCATGCACACCGTACCGGCGCATCAGCTACGCAGAATATGGTGACATGGTCGAACGCACCGCTCGTGGCCTGATTGCTGCGGGCATTCGACCCGGGGACATGATTGGCATCTACCTGCCCAATTGCTGGGAGTTCGGCGTCGCTTTCATGCGGCCACCCTGGCGGGCGCAATACCAACGACCATGAATCCCACCTACCGTGACCGCGAAGTGCATCATCAGATGGAAGTTTCTGACGCCGTGGCGCTGATCAGTGATGGGCCCCTGCTGGAGGGCATCGACCTGTCGGGTCTGCCCGTCGCTGCGAAACGTGTTTACCGTCCGGACGGCCAGACCTGGCGGCACCGAACCGCTGAGCAAGCTCTACACCTCGACCTCGAACGCTGCCGTACCGGAGCCGCAGCACGATCCACGATTGACGATCGCGACTCTGCCTTTTTCCAGCGGCACCACGGGGTTGCCGAAAGGTGTGATGCTTTCACATCACAATCTAGTCGCCAATGTGTATCAGACGCTGACGTCGGGCGAGACTGGAGCGATTGGCGACGATGATGTGATCCTGTGTTTTCTGCCCATGTACCACATTTATGGGCTCACTATTGGCTTGAATCTCTGCCTGATGCGCGGTTGCACGGTTGTCCTGATGCCGCGCTTTGACTGCGAAGCATCATTAAGGATCATCGTGGACGAAGGCGTCACCATGGCGCTGTGTGTCCCACCGGCGGTATTGGCTTATTGTCACGCTTTCGATGCGGGAAGATTTCCCCGTGAGCATCGTCTTAAGTGGGTTAAGTGCGGCGCGGCCCCGCTTGCACCCGATTTGGCTAGACGCTTCACTCAGTCGACAGGAATACCTATCCGACAAGGATACGGCATGACAGAAGCATCCCCTGTCACTCATATGGGCTTCCTCGATCCCGAGTTCTACGACGGCAGCTCAATCGGGGGACCTGTAGCGCAGACCGAATGTCGCGTACTGGACGAGAATGGCAACGACCGTTCCGCAAGGCGAACATTGGCGAGCTGGTGATGCGAGGCCCGCAAATCATGCTGGGGTATTGGAAATCGCCGGAGGCCACCGAAGCTGTGTTGAAAGACGGATGGTATTGGTCAGGTGACGTAGTGCGAGTGGATGAGCGGGGACTCTACCACGTCGTCGATCGCCGCAAGGAAATGATGAAGTACAAAGGTTTCTCGATCGCGCCCGCGGAGGTCGAAGGGGTCCTGCTCGAACACCCAGCAGTGCGCGACTGCGGCGTCGTATCACGGGTTGACGAGGCGGCGAGGAAATCCCATGCGCATTCGTTGTATTGCGCGAGGGCCATCTCGAAACCGAACAAACCTCAACCACCCTGCGCGAATATGTTGGCGAACGGCTCACGCACTACAAGATGCCGCGCGAAATACATTTCGTACAGAGCATTCCACGTACGGCCTCGGGCAAGATTCTCCGGCGTGATTTGCGTAAATTGTTCTGAGTTTTCGCGCCTAGCGCCGGTTATCAGTCTGGGGCTCAGGATGGATCAGAACGCGGAACAAGTCGGGCACTTCCTGCCGAAACCGGCTTTCCAGTGCAGTCTGAATGTCGTGCACCCTCGCCAGCGGAAGGTCGTCCTTCATGGTGCAGTGCAGCGATAGATAGAGCCGTCCCGCCACCCGTTTGAACATGAGATCGTGGGCATCGACGACTTCAGGAAAGGCTCCCGTCACCAACTGAATTCGGCGTTCGAAGCTCGGCGCCTCCACCAAGCCTTCGCTGGTCTCGATGGTCGCTGGTTCGCTTTCGATATGTGTCAGGATACTTGAGATTTCAGGAATATCCTGGCGCAACTCGGCTCTCGAGCCTGGTGACCCGATCATGGGCCTCCTTCAACGGCAAACGCTCGTCCAATTCCACATGCTGCTCGACATGCAACAGACCATGGATGTCCTGCACGCTAATGTCGTGAACGTTGAGATTGTTTCTCGTGGCAACCGCGCGGATTCGATCAAACATGCTCTCCCCGCGTCCGGCGCGTGCCAATGCGTTCACCACGACGTCAGCTCCCGGCAAGAGCGCCCGAATTCCCGATGACACATCGTTCGCAACCTGTTCCGACTTCTGGAAGGTCACGTTCCTCGACATCGCTATCGAGACGTCGGCGAAATACTTGTTGCCTCCACGGCGAATGCGTACGCGATCGATCTCCAGCACGCCGTCGATGCGAGAGACGGTGTCGATGATCTTAGACCGCACGCCAGATGGTGCACCGTCCAAAAGCGCGTCAATGGTTTGACGCGCGAGGCGCCAGCTGACGTAGACCACGATGCAGGCTACCACCAGGGCTGCGATAGGATCGGCCTTGGCCAGCCAGGCGATCGTGTAGTGATGGCCCACCATCACTAGAACCAAGCCGAGGACGACCACCATACTGGACCAGATGTCAGTACGGAAATGGAGCGCATCCGCTAGCAACGCCTGGCTGTCGTATTTGTCGGCAATTCGTTTAAGCCGGCGGGAGCGCCAGGCGTCGACAACAATCGCCGTCCCCATGACCACGAAAGCCCAAAGACTTGGCTCGATCTGGACAGAATGAAAGAACAGCCGCTTGGTGGCCTCGTAGACGATCCAAATACACGTCGCCAACAGCAGGGCCGTTTCGATAAATGCCGAGAAATTCTCGACTTTCCCGTGGCCATACTGGTGCTCAGCATCCGCAGGCTTGTCCGAAACGCGAACGGAGAAAAACGTGATCACTGCGGCGACAAGGTCAAGGCCCGAGTGCGCCGCCTCCGACAAGATTCCCAGGCTGCCGGTAGATACTCCCACGACAATCTTCAAAGTCGTGATTGCTACCGCTGCATAGACGGAGTTCAGCGCAACCGATTGCTTTTCCGACTGCCTGGCATCGAAGCTGGAACCTTCACTCATACATGGTTTGATGATGCATGTCGCAGCATCCCTTGACTACTCCGGAGTGCGGCGTACTATGATACGATTTCTGTCATCGCTGCGGCGCTACCAGCGACCCCTTTCCGGAGGAATACCCGTAATGCAACGTCAGATCATAGCGGTTCTTGCGTTTTCGTGTGCTCTTATCCCGTCTGGACTGGCCCAGACGCCCCCGCCGGGAGGTCCGCCGGTTCCGCGAATGCGTGGTCCGGCGGCGCGGGCAGCGGCCGCGGCAGCGGCTGGCAATGCCGAGACGTTGCCGCCCTCGGCCAGTGCGGTCGGAATGGACCAGTCTGTCATTACCTTAAAGGGAGAATGTGAGCCGAAGGGCGATTCGACTCCATCCAAGGACTGCGTGAGCACGGTTACGCGCGACCAGTTCGAGAAACTCACACACGCCTTGCAACCTGGCATGTCAATTGACGCGAAACGGCAATTTGCGACGAACCTTGCACGACTGCTGGTTTACTCCGATGCGGCCCGGGCTCTCCATCTCGAAAACGACGAAAATGTGAAACTGATTATGCAGTTTGTCGGGAACCAGGTGTTAGCGGAGGGACTGAAACGCCACTACACCGAAGAGTTCTCCCACGTCAGCGATCAGCAGGTGCAGGACTATTACAACCAGAATCGCGCCAAGTATGTCGAAGTGACGCTTCAACGTATATTCATCCCGACTAATCCCGGTACCAGTGACAAGCCCGCAAAGAGTGACACAGAACAGATCGCCACCGCGGAGAAATTCCGGGAGCGCTGGGTTGCCGGCGAAGACGCAGTTAAGCTCCAACAAGCTGCCTTTGACGCGCAAGGCCTCACGTCCGGCGCGGCACCCGAGGTTGATATGGGAGCGAGACGGCCAGGCAGCCTTCCAGCGAGTCAAGAGGCCGTCTTTCAGCTAAAGGCGGGCGAAGTCTCGCAGGTCTTTCATGACCCGGCGGCATCGTTCATCTACAAGGCGGTCAGCGTGCGCGAAGTTTCAGTCTCGGAAGTTAAAGACTCTATCGTCAAGACACTGCAGCAACAGCTATTGCAGGACAAGATGGAAGAAATTGGAAAGTCTGCTACTCCGGTTTTGAACGACGATTATTTCGGCATCCCGCCCACTCAGGCGTCACCGACGCCACCAGTCGGGCCGGGTCCAGGAGGCGCACAGCAATCGAGCGCCTCACCCAAGTAATGCAATGACGCAGCCAAAGGCAACGGTCCTGGTAACTGGAATCTCGGGGAACTTGGGGACCAGGTTGCTGCCGATGCTGTCGGAGTTCCGCGTGGTGGGCGTTGATCTGCGCCCACCCGACTCTTCCCTGCCGATCGAATTCCATGCGATGAACCTGGGGCATGAATCTTCGTGCCGCGAACTCACGCAACTGTTGCGCCAGACCGGCGCACGTTCTGTCGTCCATCTTGCTTTTGTCCTCGATCCGCAACGCTCCGGAGTTCTCGACGTCGAGCGCATGTGGCAAATCAATGTCGCCGGCACCGCACGGGTCATGGAAGCGATCAGCGTCGTCAATCGCACCGGTGGGCATGTCCGTCAATTCATTTTTCCTAGCAGCGTCTCGGCTTACGGTCCCGAAACACCCGGACCCGTGATGGAGGATTTCCCTCTGCGGGCGCATACCTTGCCCTACGCGATCCACAAGCGTGAAAGCGACGAAGTAGTGCGCAATCGTGCTGAGAGTTTAGGTGACTGCCGCACTTATGTTTTGCGCCCTAACATTTTCACCGGTGCGAGCATGCAGAACTACATGGTTGGAGCGCTACGAGGCACACCACTGGGCAACAGTCGGCGAGCGGCCCGCATGCGCGCCAAAGGTAAGCGATTGCCGCTCATGCTGCCTCGGGGCAAGAAATACAACGAACGGCTGTTTCAATTCGTACATGTGGACGATGTGGCACGTTTGCTCGTCTATCTGCTGCATCGGCCTCAGAGTGATCCTGCGGTAACCATTCTCAACGTTGCCGCTCCCGGCGAGCCACTCTCGATCCAGACGTGCGCGGAAATTGCGCGGGCAAAGATCACGCGGGTACCGAGCCGTGCCGCTTGCCGCTTGATCTTGCGCATCCTATGGAAATGGGAAATCTCGTCGATACCGCCGGAAGCATTTCCATACATGATTGGTTCTTACACCATCGACACAGCGCGTCTGCGCGAATTTCTAGGCTCAGACTACGCGCGAATAATGCGCTATTCAGTGGAAGAGGCGTTGCGCGACAGCTTTGTGAAGCAATAGCGCGAGTCGATCGGCTTGAGCTATTTCCTGCCGCGATACAGCCCCGCAATGCCAAATGTGTAGGGAGTCCACGAGACTTCACGGAAGCCAGTTGCCCGCATGCGTCCCAGCATTTCCTCCGGGGCCGGAAAACGCCGCACTGATCTCGGAAGGTATGCATACGGGCCACGCACGCCCGAGATGACAGTTCCGATCCGAGGAAGGACATTCCGAAAATACAGCCGGTACACGGCTCCGACCAGCCCCTTGGGCTCCCCGAAGTCGAGTATTCCAACCTCACCGTTGATGGCGAGTACCCGGTAAATTTCAGCCAGACCGCGATCATAGTTGACGAGATTGCGGAAGCCGAATGCGGCTGTGACCAAATCGAACCGCCCGGCGACAAACGGAAGGTTCAGAGCGTCCGCCTCGATCCAGCTTATCGGTCTCTCGCCAGTTTTCTCTCTCGCTCTGACAAGCATGGGGTGTGAGAAATCGGCGCCAAGTAACGCACCCGACGTTCCTTTTCTGCGCCGATACAAGGCGAAGGTCATATCGCCGGTTCCACAACAGAGATCGAGCACCTGAGTGTCTGGGCGGGAAAGGACTGAATCAAATTTGCGCGCGGTTCGGTTCCACCACAGCCGGTCGACGTTCATCGAAAGCACATGGTTGAGAAGGTCGTATTTCGGAGCGATCGAGCTGAACATCTCGCGAACGGCAACCGCAGCCGACGTTTCGTCGTACGCCCCCTCTGGAGTGGCGCCTATGACGCGGCCCTCGGCTTCGGCGGGTGTTGGGTGAGGCGAATCTGTCCGGCTTCACTGTGCTCATCGCGTGTTCGATATCCTCTTGATTTCTTCAACCGCCTCAAGCACTGTGCTTTTTGGCACCGTATTGACGACTTCGACCTTGCCAATACTGGTTGGCAAGATGAAATGCGGTACGCCTCCCATAGTCTTCTTGTCAGACTGCAGCGATTTGAGGATGCGCTTGCCGTCCACATTGACCTCAGGCAGCGGTCCATATCCCAGCACCATTGCGATGATGCGCTGTGCTAGATTCGTGTCCGTGACGTTGATACTCTTGCCGATTACCGCAGCCGCTATCATGCCCCAGCCAACCGCCTCGCCGTGCAGGAAGTGCTTATACCCAGTAGCGGATTCCAATGCGTGTCCGATGGTATGACCAAAGTTAAGGATCCGCCGCTCGCCGGCTTCCTGTTCGTCCGCACTTACCACGTCGGCCTTCACCTTCACGCACTCGACGATCAATTGCTCCAAGAACTCGCTATCCCTGCGTAACAAAGCGTCTCGCTTCGTCTCCATCAGCTCGAAAATTTGTGGGTTCCGGATAACGCCATACTTCATGGCCTCAAACAACCCGGAACGATATTCACGATCGGGTAGCGTGGACAGCAGTTCCGGGTCCGCCAGCACCGCCAGCGGTTGGTGAAATGTTCCGATCAAGTTCTTGCCGGAAGCCAGGTTCACACCTGTCTTGCCACCAATCGCGGAATCCACCTGCGCCACCAGCGTAGTCGGAATCTGTATCACTGGGATTCCCCGCATGAAGATGGAGGCGAGGAACCCTGCCACGTCGCCGACAACGCCTCCGCCCAACGCAATTATGATCGACCGGCGGTCCGCGCCAAGACTCACCATCTTTCTGGCAAGCTTCTCGACTGCACTCAGTCTCTTGGATGTCTCGCCATCTGCCATCTCCAGCAGCGCAAGCGAAAGACCTGCGTCCGACAGACTCCCGATCAGCAGGTCTCCCCAAAGCTTCAGGATCGGCGGCGATGAGACGACAAACACCTTCGAATGCGACGGAATTAAGGCATGCAATAAGGCGGGAGCAGAGCGCAGGAGTCCCTTCTCCACTACAACTTCATACGATCTCGAGGCAGTACGAACGGGTATGCGAGTCAAACTTCTAGTGTAACGGATGGTCGCTTTGCTGGCGTATGCGTGTGGCACAGTTACATTTCCCGTGGCAATAAACGGAACGGTCCAGCCGAATCGTGGGACTACGGTGCGTGGTACCATCACCATTGGAAGGGCTGATTTTTGGTGTATTCCGAGCGTTGCCTTCATGACCATGCCAGCTTTGCCGGGCGAGATCGACTTCATCGTTGTTGGCGCGGGTATCGCAGGCCTCCGCGCATCGGTGGAACTGGCTTCGGCAGGGCGCGTTCTATGTCTCGCGAAGCGCGAAGTAACCGAGTCGAACACGCAATATGCCCAAGGAGGAATCGCCGCCGCGCTCAGCGACGATGACGAAGTAAGCTTGCATCTTGACGACACGCTGAAGGCCGGCGACGGACTATGCAACGTTGAGGCAGCGCGCATCCTGGTGGAAGACGGTCCGGCGCGCATCGAAGAACTGATTGAATGGGGCACGCAATTCGACCGCGCGGGCACCAAGATTGCGTTCACTCGGGAAGGCGCTCACAGCCGCAGTCGCGTGTTGCATGCTCATGGCGACTCGACCGGTCGGGAGATCGGGCGCGCTCTCTATCTGAAAGCTAAGGCATTAAAGCCCATTGAGTTTCGGGAATTCGAGTTCACCACCGATCTGGTGTCGCGCGGCGGCCGGATAATCGGGATACGCGTGCTCGACAACGATGGACGGTTTCATGAGATTCACGCCAACGCCGTGCTGCTGGCGACGGGAGGTCTGGGCCAGGTTTATAGCGACACCACGAATCCGCAGGTTGCAACCGGAGATGGAGTCGCGATGGCTCATCGCGCTGGCGCCGAAATCAGCGACATGGAATTCGTGCAGTTTCATCCTACCGCTCTGTATCTGAAGGGCGCGCCCCGCTTCCTGCTCTCCGAGGCTCTACGGGGCGAAGGCGGTTATCTGCGGAACCTCGAACTGCAACGGTTCATGCACAAGTACCACGAGATGGGAGAGCTCGCTCCGCGTGATGTCGTCGCGCGAGCGATCGCCCACGAACTGGAGGTTACCAGGCGGCCGGACGCGGTGGTTTATCTGGATTTGACTCACCTCAATGCTGCCACCGTCCGGAAGCGATTCCCTACCATCTATTCGACGTGCATGCAGTACAACATCGACATCACAGAGGAGTTAATCCCGATCCGTCCAGCGGCACACTACGCCATGGGTGGCGTGCGTACCGATCTAGATGGGCGCACCTCAATTCCGGGGCTCTATGCCGCCGGTGAGGTAGCTTGCACAGGAGTCCATGGCGCCAATCGTCTGGCCAGTAATTCCCTGCTCGAAGGACTGGTATACGGAGCACGGGCGGCCCACGCCATGCGAAATGAAGCGCGTGCACCGGGTCGACCGGCGGCCGTTGCGACCAGCCCCGCAGCCTCGGGTAATGGGAACCAACGCGAAACCGATAAGTTCATCCAAACTGTGCAGAAGATGATGTGGCAACACGTTGCCGTTGTCCGCGATGGGAAGGTTCTGAAGCAGGTGGTGGCCGACTTGACTGCCTTGGATCCACAGTTGCCCAAGGCGGGTGATCGAAGAGCCTATGAGGCGGCCAATATATTGCAGACCGGATTGCTGATCGCGCGATCTGCCTTGGCACGCCAGGAGAGCCGCGGGGCGCATTATCGTCTGGACTTCCCGTTCAAAGATGATCGGAAGTTCGCCAAGCATTCCGTCGTACGGGCAGAGAGCATCACCTTCGAATAGAGCGTTATCCGCGACGCTATCCTCTCGCTTCTGCCTTCTTGGGAAACAACAACGATAGCAGAATTGAAATCAGAAGCACGCCTGCCACCACAGCTAGAGCAATGCCAATCGGAATGTGCACATAATGCGACGCCATCATCTTGAGCCCGATGAAGATCAGGATGATGGACAGGCCATAATGCAACAGGTGGAAAACTTCGATCATTCCCGCCAGCGCAAAATAGAGCGAACGGAGCCCCAGTATTGCAAACACATTGGACGTGTAAACGATAAAAGGTTCCCGGGTGATCGCCAGGACTGCGGGTATGGAGTCGGTCGCGAACAACAGATCGGTTGTCTCGATCATCACCAGCACCACCGCCAGTGGCGTGGCGTAGCGCATGGCTCCGCGCTTCACAAAGAACTTGTCACCTTCGTAGTTCGGCGTGACCCGAAACAGCTTGCGAAACCAGCGTAAAACGAGGTTCCGCTCCGGATTGATGTCATCTTCCTGTTGACGCAGCAATTTGATTCCGCTGTAGATCAGGATCGCCCCGAAGATATAGATGATCCATTCAAACGCGTTCAGCAACTTGATGCCCACCAGAATGAAGAATCCCCGCATTACCAATGCCCCAACGACGCCCCAGAGCAGGACTTGGTGCTGGAAGTGGCGCGGCACCGCAAAGTAGCGGAAGATCAGCAGGAAAACAAAAAGGTTATCGACGCTGAGCGACTCCTCAATCAGATAGCCGGCGATGAACTCCAGGGAAAGCTCAGAATTGGCACGGTGGTGATTCCCAACCATGCTATGACCGAAGAAATAGATCAGGATGGCGAAGATCCCCGCGAGCGATATCCACACTATCGTCCATCCAATGGCCTCGCGAAACTTGACCACATGCTTTTCGCGATGAAAGACGCCCAAGTCGAGCGCCAGCATCGCCAGCACAAACACGTTAAACAAAATCCAGAAGATCCAGTTGGATGGCATCAGTCGAAGTCCGAATTTCTCATTCTATCTGGCACGCGCGGATTCACCGTAGATTGCCTCTGCCTCTTTCGTTTCTTGGACTGCTAACCGGCAAAGGTGTGCAGGCAATACAATAGTTAGAGCGAATCTCTGCTTGGCGGTGCTCTGGCCCGTCTATTCGGAGTAGCGCACGAAACCAGCAGGAAAGGAAATCTAATGGCCCGGCAACCCGGCGTTTACGCTACGCTTGACACTTCTCAAGGCACGATTGTCTGTCGACTCTTCGAGCAGGATGCACCCATCACGGTTAAGAACTTCATCGAACTCGCCGAAGGTACGCGCGAATGGACCGATCCGCGCACTCGCCAGAAGAGCAAGGCGCCCCTTTATGACGGAACAATTTTTCATCGCGTCATTCCCGATTTCATGATCCAGGGCGGCGATCCCACTGGCACCGGTATGGGTGGCCCCGGCTATCAGTTCCAGGACGAGACCAAGGGATCTCCTCACAAGTTTGACAAACCCGGCAAGCTCGCCATGGCCAACTCCGGTCCGGGGACAAACGGCTCGCAGTTCTTCGTAACTGTGGCTGCCACCCCTTGGTTGACCGGCAACCACACGATTTTTGGCGAAGTCGTCGAAGGGCAGGATGTCGCCAATAAGATCACGGCCCTCCCTCGTGGCCGGCAGGACAAGCCGAATACGGATGTCGTGTTGAAATCGGTGAAAATCGAGAGGGTTTAGGACGCTTCCGAATAAGCAGAAAGGCCGCGCATGCGGCCTTTTTCGTTGAGCCCGTAGTCTCACACTTCGGTGCCTTCGCGTCGAGCGAACTGCGCGTCGAGCCTCCCGCTACGCGACGAGCTGCTGATGCCGCGCCGCGAGATACTTGTTCTGGCACTCCATAGAACAGAAACATGCAGCGTTCGAATCCTTCGCTCGCTTCTCATCCCACTGGTCGAAGATGAACAGAGTATTTCTGATGTCTGTGCCCGGCTTGGCCAATTCAACCACCAGGTGCCAACCTTGAGGCTCGCCCTCGCTTCTGCCGCAAACTCTACATGAAAATTCCATGGTGGGAGCCTCCTTTCCAATGACCTGTATCGACGCCTTCATGCTAAATCCTGTCCCTCCAAAAGTCTGTGACCTGCGGCCAATAGTTTTCCAGCTGAATCGCAGTCACTTTTGTGGAAAATCGCTAGTCCGATCCCCTAATAGCTGGTGGTACGGATTCAACCAGCGAATGGTTCCATCGATATCAGGCTTACAACCATGGACGAACAACGCAGAAAAACGTTACGCACACCGTGATGAGTCGCAGATATCACTCGAGCGGTCCCATCGCTTGGCGAGGAAGCCAATCCTGATCAGCCCAAAGGTCGTGCCCGTGTATGCTGGAAGGTTGGAGTCTTGCATGACGAATTGCAATACCTGTGGGCGCGAAATTGCCTCTGGCACTGTCTGTCCGTTTTGCGGCGCCCATAATCCGGTGGCACCGGGCATCACAACACCCGGAGTGCTCGTGCCACGGCGAGCGGTCCGCACTGAGATTTCTGCCACCCACGTCATCGTCGGAATCAATATCGCGGTCTTCATTGGAATGGCACTCTCGGGAGCCTCGCCGCTCAACCCCACGCGCGAACAACTCTTGCGCTGGGGCGCGAACTGGGGACCGTTGTCGCTGAGCACTCAACCCTGGCGAATGCTCACTTCCAACTATGTGCACATCGGGATCATTCATATTCTGTTCAACATGTGGTGCCTGTGGAATCTAGGCCAGCTAGCTGAACGCGTCCTGGGCCGCCTGAATTACGTCGTGCTTTACACGTTCTGTGGGCTGGCGGGAAGCCTGGCGAGCCTGTGGTGGCATCCCATGACCGTTGGCGCGGGGGCCTCTGGCGCGATCTTCGGACTGGCGGGCGCGGCCATCGCCGTCTTTTATCTTGGCCACTTGCCCATCGCCAAAGAAGCCATCTCGGGAACCATGCGAAGCCTGCTGATATTCGTCGGCTACAACCTGTTCTTCGGACTGACACCCGGCATCGACAACTCTGCCCACATCGGAGGACTGGTGGCCGGACTGCTCATGGGAGCGGCACTGGCGAAGCACATCATGGTTGCCCCTGAAGTCCGCCGGCAATGGGCTCGTCTGACATGGCTCGCAATGGCGCTTGTGCTTTTTCTCGGCAATGTGGCCGTGCGTCGGCAGTATCCCCAGATTGCGGCGCTTGGTAATCCGCAGGTAATTCAGGCCCAACAACTGGCATCTGCCAGGCGCGACCTGCAGCAGGGGAAAACAGACGACGCTATATCAGAGTTGCAGGAGATCGTCGCTCAGCAGCCCAATTCGGCTGAGCCCTACTACCTGCTGGGACAGGCCTATCTTTCGCAGCGCAGACCTGATCAGGCGATCGCTGCGTTGCAGGAAGCGCTCCGGCTGAAGCCCGACTACGCCGAAGCGGAAGCGGCGCTGGGCTCGGCCTACCTCGATAAAGGGATGAAGGCCGAAGCAGAAGAGGCGTTTAAGAAAGCGGCGGACCTGGGATATACCGGAAACTAGCGCGATATTAGAGCAACCCGCGACGGAGAATACTTTTTTGAAGAAATGGACGTTGTTGTTCACCATCGTGCTCCTCGGAGCGACCATCGCAACGGGAAAATCGACCAAGCTCATAACCAGTTGGAAGAACCCCGAATATGCCGGGCCGGCTTTTCACAAAATCCTAGTGCTGGGCATGAGCGATAAACCGGGCGTCCGCGCCGATTTTGAAGATGCGTTGTCAAAACTCGTGACCCGCGACGGCATTGAGGCCGTTCCGGGCAATACCATCTTGCTCCGTCCGGAAGACACGAAGCTCGATCTCAACTACCTGAAAACACAGATCAAGGATTTCAAAATCGACGCCGTGATCGTCTCCCGACTGGTAAAGGTGGAGACGAACGTGACGTACATTCCAGGGCACGCCTACACCATGCCCTACCCGTACTACCGCTCGTTTTACGGCTATTACGGAGCGGTGTACCCGGTGGTTTATTCACCGGATTATCTGCGGGAAGACAAAACTGTCCGCGTGGAGACCAACGTTTACGACACGCGCTCGCCCGAAGGAGTTATCGTTTGGACAGGAACCAGCGATACCTTCAATCCTCGCTCCGCCGACAAGGCGATCGACGGCGTAAGCAAGCTGATCGTGAAAGAGTTGCAGAAGGACGGCATCCTGTGACCCGACGAACCGGATTCGTATTCACCGGCTCATCAGTGGTCTGGTGATATAGTCGTGTATAACACTTAAAAAATCACGATCGTTTAGAATCAGCGGTTTGGGCGGAAATTGCTCGCATGTCATTGATTCGTTGGCAGTTATACGTATCCATGTCTGCGCGTAGGACTTAGCTGCGAAAAATGACGGTTTAGGGCGGTAAGCCTGTCATACTTATATTACTTGTATGACAAGAAATTGTCATACTTCCAATACAAGTCATACTCCTTTTCGGTGCCGCCATAGAATGTCTGCGCGTAGGGCTTAGCTGGGTTTTCCGGCGCTGGTCAACGCCCTTCCGTTCCAATACGGGAATTGTCAAAGAGCGACTTACATTCGCGGCATCGCCGCGAACCAGCTAGAGACACGTTTCCCCTAGCTTCACAGAGTTGGTTGTAGTGAGCGCGGAGGGCAGTTGCAAGAGAATTCTGGTGTAGTAGGAAACTAAAGTAACCAGTCGCCAGTTGCCAGCAGGAGCAGATCCCCCGCCGGTTGCGCGGTCGAGGGATGACAAATCAAGAAAGTAGATGGGCGGCAACGAGATGGCAAGTGTCGCCATCGCCACGCCGCCCGCTGTGAAAATCGTCACCTAACGCAACCTACACCCCGATAACGCCCACCAATTCTTTCACCGAATCCGCGCTCTTTTGCAGCGCGGCCTGCTCATCTGCGGTCAGCTTGATCTGGATGATCTCCTCAATTCCAGCCGAACCCAGTTTGCAGGGCACGCCAACGTAGAGGCCGTTGATTCCGTACTCGCCTTCGAGATATGCAGCGCATGGCAGGATCTTCTTCTTGTCCTTCAGGATGGCCTCGACCATTTCGGTCACGGCCGACGAAGGCGCGTAATAGGCGCTGCCGGTTTTGAGATACTTCACAATCTCGGCGCCACCGTCACGCGTGCGTTGTACCAATTGCTCCAGCTTGGTTGGTTCGATCAGTTCCGTGATGGGGATGCCTGCTACGGTCGAATAGCGGCTCAACGGAACCATGGTGTCGCCGTGTCCTCCGAGAACAAAAGCGGTCACGTTTTCGACCGAGACCTTTAACTCGTGCGCGATAAACGTACGGAAGCGCGCCGAATCAAGTACACCGGCCATGCCGATTACGCGGTTACGCGAGAAGCCGCTGAGTTTGTAGGCTGCCTGGGCCATCGCATCCAGCGGGTTCGACACGATGATCAGGATGCAGTTGGGCGAGTATTGCACTGCCTTGCCCACTACATCACTCATGATCTTGTAGTTGGTGTTCAGTAGATCATCGCGGCTCATGCCGGGCTTGCGCGGGATTCCCGCGGTGATAACCACGATGTCGGAGTTCGCGGTATCGGCGTAGTCGTTGGTACCGATGACGTAGGAGTCCCGCTTTTCGATGGGCATGGCCTCGAGCAGATCAAGCCCCTTGCCCTGCGGCACACCCTCGATGATGTCGATCAGGACGACATCGCAGAGTTCCTTGGCCGCCATCCAATGCGCCGCGGTGGCGCCCACGTTTCCCGAGCCTACAACTGTAACTTTTTTTCGCATGATGATAACTCCATAACTTATTTAATAACAATTAGTTTCTTAACTTCTCTAAAGTGTTAATTTATCCATGTCCCTATGCCTCAAAGGCCCGACACCGGAGGCTGCTACGAAACTCTGTCGTCCCTCCGGTGGCTGGGTCATAGCTGGTGCCGCCGCTGCGCGGCTCGATTATTTCTCCCACTCGACCGCGGGCTCACGCCCGCGGCTAACACAAATTCCGCCGCTGCGCGGCTGAGTCATTCCGCCGCCAGTTCCGCAATCGGTTCCATGTTGTGGATCATGTGCGACGCGAACTCGCTGGTCTTGACCTTGGTTGCGCCTTCCAGCATGCGTTCGAAGTCGTAAGTGACCTTCTTCTGCAGGATGGTGTGCTCCATGGAACCTTCGATTAGCCTGGCAGCCTCATGCCAGCCCATGAAGTCGAACATCATGACTCCCGACAAGATCACCGACCCGGGGTTAATGACATCCTTGTCAGCATACTTTGGGGCAGTTCCATGAGTGGCTTCGAAAATCGCATGTTGATCGCCGATGTTTGCCCCGGGAGCAATCCCTAGTCCGCCGACCTGCGCCGCAGCAGCGTCGGAGATGTAATCGCCGTTCAGGTTCGGAGTGGCCAGCACAGCATACTCATCCGGACGAGTAACGATCTGCTGGAAGATGCTGTCGGCAATTCGATCATTCACCATCAACTTCTGTTTCCAGGCACCACGACCGTGGGTCGCATAGATGGTGTCGATTACGCCTTTCACTTCCTTGTAGAGCGCGTCGCGGAAGTCTTGCTGAGCGAATTCGAGGCCGGGCTCGAACATCTTCGCGTTCTCTTCCACGGTGAGGCCGGGATGCTTGTCCACGTTGTCGAGGATCCAGCTTTCGCGCTCAGTGACAACGCGGTCGCGGAATTCCTCGGTCGCCAGTTCGTATCCCCACTCACGGAATGCGCCCTCGGTAAACTTCTGGATGTTGCCCTTGTGCACGATGGTTACCGACTTGCGACGGTTTTCGAGAGCGTACTTGATGGCCATTCGCACCAGGCGCTTCGTCCCAAAAACTGAGATCGGCTTGATGCCAACGCCGGAATCTTCACGCACCCGTTTGTTGGTGCCGGCGAGCATGTCATTGTTGAGGAAGTCGATAAGCTTCTTGGCCTGTGGGGTTCCCTGCTTCCACTCGATGCCGGCGTAAACGTCTTCGGTATTTTCGCGGAAAATCACGATGTTCATGCGCTCGGGGTTCTTCACCGGCGAAGGGATCCCCTTGTAATACTTCACCGGACGGACACACCCGTAGAGATCAAGAATCTGCCGGAGGGCAACATTCAACGAGCGGATGCCTCCGCCGACAGGTGTAGTCAGCGGACCTTTGATGCCCACTCGCAATTCGCGGAATGCATCGACGGTTTCGTCTGGGAGCCATGTTTTGAACCGGCCCATGGCTTTCTCGCCGGCAAAAACTTCGTACCAGGCCACTCGACGCTTGCCGCCGTAGGCTTTCTCGACAGCCGCGTCGAACACTCGGACTGAGGCTTTCCAGATGTCTCGCCCGGTGCCGTCGCCTTCGATGAAAGGAATTATGGGGTTATTGGGAAATACCAGTTTGCCATCTTCGAATGTGATTTTGTTCCCGTTATTAGGTAAAGGAATGCCATTGTAGGAAGCAGACGCCACTCAACACCTCAGACTACGGGCCAGAAAAAAGACCGTGAATTATAAGAATCTATGACGTTGGGACAAACGCGGATTGCCGGAGATTGGAATTGTCATCGATCTCCGGAGCGTCATAATCATGGCAGCACAGAGCCTGCTCGGCGCCGCGCTTGGTCTTGATATGAGAGGACAGCCGGGTTTTCCCCAACCTTCTACGGTATCACCAGCCAAGGATGCGCTTCAATCAAAACATGTGGGCCTGATAGATCTCTCGTGTACGGCGCAGGACCCCTGCCAGATCCTCCCTGAACAACCGATCGGGTTCGCCTGCGAGTGACTCGGATACCAGATTCGCAATGCAGGCGCGGGCGTGCTCTGCGGCAGGAATCTGTTTGCCGGGATGGCCGGTGACCAGCCGCACGAAGTGCTCGAGCGTCCGCAGGAACTCTGCGCTGGCGGCGAGCTCCTGGGAGTCCGGCTCCGGAAGCACGCCGCGCTCGCCCAGCAGTCTGACCCGCACCGACAGATTTCCTTCACACCAGACCCGGTGCCGCGCCTGTAAGCGTCCGGCCAGGAAGTCGATGTCGTACTCCCCGCCCGGCCATTCCTTGGAGTCATGAGCCGAGGCGCGGAGTTCCAGCCGCGAGTGCATGTCGAGCAACCCGCGATCGAATTCCGGTTTTTCTGCCATTCCCGCAATGCCCTCGCGTACGGCTGCCAGCGCCAGTTGGCCAACCGCCGGGTTACCGGCGACAAACCGCAACCTCAGATAGCTGATCGCCTCCCAGGGCCGCGCGTCGGCCTGGAAATACCTGGCAAGCTGCGCCGGCGTCGTCACCAGCTCGCCCTCCTGGCCCTGCGGGCGCAACCGGGCATCCACCGGGAAAACTGTCCCGTCACGGGTATAAGCAGTGAGAGATTCCATGGTGCGCTCGGCTGCACGGCGCGCGGCCTCTAGCGGCGCAGCTTCGTCGGCGACGAACAGGACGTCGGCATCCGACAGCACGTCGAACTCTCGGCTACCCAGCCTGCCAAGCGCCATCACCGCAAATCCGGAGGGTGCGTCGGCAATCGCCAGCGCAAATTGAACGGCCCTATCGGCAGCGGTGGTGTTCTCCTCCAATGCCTCGAACACGCCGCGTCTGTGATACAGGTCGCGGGCACCGGACACAAACAGCGCGTGACGAAAACGCTGACGAAGCAGAGCCAGAGCTTCCTGGCGGTCCACACTGCTCTGGGAGAGGTAAGCAAGCACCGGATCGGGGACGGCGTTGCTTCCCTCCAGGGAAAGATCAAATAGTGCAACTGCGTCGGGATCCGGCTGCGGCTTGATGTCGCCCAGCAAGGCAACGTCCGCCGGGTATCGAATGAGAATGTTGGTCAGGAAGTCGCTGCATTCGAAAATTCTGAGCGCTCGCTCGATGGACTCGGGCGAACGCACGACGGCCCCATAGCGTTCGGAGTTGGTCGACGCCGAGTTGAGAAAGCGGTCGAGGTTCCGCCGCACGTGAGGAGACAAATTGGCCTGGCTGATCACTTGCAGCAATCGCGGCGCGTCGACGGCCACGCGCTGGATAATTTGGCTGTAAGAATTCTCGGCCGATGGTGGAACCTGTTGCTGCAGTCGCAGGTTCCCCTCCCCATCAACAAACTGATGGCTCTGCTCCTGATAGACAATACGCCGGTAAATTTCCGCCACAATTGCCATGCGGCTTTCGACCTGCAACACAAATTCGCCGGGCGCGGTTGAGGCAGAACCTTGAGGATCCAGGCATTTGGCCAGCGTCTTCAGCTCTGATTGGCTGATTGGCAGTTTGTGGCTCTGACGCCCCTGCCGAAGCTGCAGATGATGTTCCAGATTCCGAAGGAATTCGTAAGCGTTGGTTAAGTTCTGGAAGTCCTTTCCACTGATGTGCTCTTTGTCATGCAGCCGCTGTAGAGCGAAAAGTGTGCCCCGGGAGCGAAGCCAATCTTCTTCGCCGCCATACACCCTCTGCAGGCATTGCACCAGGAATTCGATGTCTCGGATACCGCCCCTATCGACCTTGACATCAATTGGGCGTCGCGCCGCCCGAGCCAAAACCAACTCTTTCCCGCGCTTGTCGATCCGCTCCCTGCTCTGTAAAGCGGTCTTTACGGCCGCAAAGTTAATGTTTGGACGGTACACATGGGGCTCGACAGCGCGAATGAATTCGCGGGCCAAACCTGCATCACCGGCAGAATGCCGCGCCTTGATCATGGCCTGCAGCTCCCAGTCCTGGGCAACCTCCGAGTAGTATTGGACAGCCCGCGGCAACGCCACCGCCAGTTCACCTTCGTTACCCTGGGGGCGCAGTCGGAGATCAATCCGGAACGTCTGCCCTTCTGGCGTATGGCGCGATAACAGCTCCGTGGTTTGTTGGGCCAACCGGATGAAGTACTCGCGGTTCGAGATGCCCTGCGTTGGCGGCTCGGGCTCGCCATCATAAAGAAAGATCAGATCGACGTCAGAGCTGTAGTTCAGTTCATTTCCGCCAAGCTTGCCCAACGAAATAACCGCGAATCGCGAGTCTCGCAACCGCCCTTGCCGGTCAATCCAGTGCGGAGTTCCGTGGCGGAGCTGCAGCTGTGCGTTTACTGCCCGTAAGGCTTCTTCGATCAGTGCATCCGACAGCGCGGAGATCTCTTCGGTCGTCTCTGCCAGCTTGGCGATCCCGAGAACGTCGCGCAACAGGATTCGCACGTACTCTCTCTTGCGGAAGCGTGCGCGCGACACGGCCTTGTCAGTTTCTGGAGAGCTCGCATGCATCCGCGCCAATTCTTCCTCGTAGTCCTCTCGTGATCGACCATCGCTGAGTGCTCGGTCCTCAGAAAAGCCTTCCAAAATGTCGGGGTTGTGAATTAAGGTCTCCCCCAGCCACGCACTATGTCCGAATATCAGCGTCGCATAGTGAATGAGCACGGGGTGCTTTTCAAATGCAACCGTCAATTCGCGCCCACCTTCTTCCATGAGCCGCTCGAACTGCACAACGACGGAATCTGGGCTTGGAGATGTTGCAAGAAACTTGAGGAAAGCGGCGAATGCCAATTCAGAGAGCTGGCCACGCAATCGCCCGAGGTTCACCGCTGCCGCGTCCGGATCCCGAAAATCGATGTCGGGTGGAAGCGAGGCCACGTCGAGTTGTCGCTGATCGGCCAAAACGAGCAGGGGAAACCGGATGGTGCGCCCCAATCGCCCTCTGACTCGCAACGATAGCATGCATCCACCGCATCGGCGTCCAGTTTGATTTGACTTGCGCTTACTACGCGTTTACTTTCGCTCTTCGCTAGATAATGCCTTGATCTCGATAGCGGAGCAGCCCTTGAACTGGTTGAACAAGCTGTTCGAGTTCGATCGCCACGCCACAACCCTGACTCGCGAATCCGTAGCCGGGCTCACGACCTTTACCACGATGTCGTACATCGTGGTGGTAAATCCCGCGATCTTGGCGGCCGCTGGAATTCCTGCAGGACCGTCCTTCGTTTCTACTGTGCTGGTGGCGGTCGCCGGATGCTACCTCATGGCGTTCTACGCCAATCGTCCGTTTGCCATTGCACCTTATATGGGCGAGAACGCATTTATCGCATTTACCGTTTGCAAGATGTTGGGATTCGCCTGGCAGACCGCGCTGGCAGCAATTTTTATTGCGGGGGTGCTATTCATCCTTATGACTGTCTTCCGCTTGCGTCAATGGATCGTGGAGGGCGTCCCCACCTGCTTGCGCTACAGCTTCGCGGTTGGAATTGGCCTGTTTCTGACCTTCATCGGACTCAATCAAACCGGTCTGGTTGCCCTCGGGGTAGCGGGAGCTCCAGTGCAGGCTGGTCATCTGACGTCACACCCTGCCCTGGTGGCGATCTTCGGCTTCGTACTGCTCGCGATCCTAACGATTCGCAAGTTTCCGGGCGCAATTCTGGTAGGAATCATTGTCACTGCGATCGTCGCCTTCCTGGTGGGAACCGCGGCTCCGCCCCAGCACTTGGTGAGTCTGCCGCCAAGCCTCAGGCCGATCCTGTGGCAGCTGGATTTTCGGGGAGCGTTCACCTGGCGGGCATTTCCCGTGGTGCTGACCATCTTCATCATGGCGTTCGTCGATACCATGGGCACACTGATCGGGCTATCGGCACGCGCTGGTTTTCTCGACGAGAACGGACAATTGCCGCAGATCGAGCGCCCCATGCTGGTGGACGCCTTCACCACCTGCCTAGCACCGGCTCTCGGAACCACGACGGCTGGGGCGTTTGTAGAATCTGCTACCGGCATCGAGGCGGGAGGGCGAACTGGTTTCACGGTCTTGATTACCGGAACGTGTTTCCTGCTGACTTTGTTCTTCGCGCCTTTCGTGGCCGCGATCCCCGCGCAAGCCTATGGACCGGCGCTGATTATCGTGGGACTTTTCATGCTCTCGCCTATCACACGTATTGATTTCAGCGATTACTCCGAATCGATTCCGGCATTCGCCGTTGTGGTGCTAATGGCCTTTACCTTCAACATTGCAATAGGCATCTCGGCCGGCTTTGTGCTTTATCCAATCTGCAAGCTGGTGGCGGGTAAGGCTGCTCAACTCAAGCCAGGCCTGTGGGTTCTGACAGCGCTATCGCTGATATTTTTCGTGTTTTATCCGTATAGCTGAAGCTCGGGATCGAGTGGTGGGCCCGGAGGGATTCGAACCCCCAACCAAGGGATTATGAGTCCCCTGCTCTAACCGTTGAGCTACAGGCCCTTCAATGACTTACGGAAGCAGCTTCGCCGACTGTAAGGAATTTTGTAGGCGGTAGCAGCACTTTTGGCTCGTTTTGCCCCTGAGTCCCCGAAAGCTGCAAGCGCTCGAAAGCTCGTTCCACAGCCTCAGGCGAAGGATGCACGTAGCGCTGTGACACGGTGATGTTGCTGTGTGCCGCAATCTCCATGATCGTGAAGGCATCCACGTTCGATTCTCCCACCCTAGTCAGCATTGTATGGCGAAGGGAATGAATCACAAAGTCTTTGCCAAGCCGGACGATTGCGCGGGCCTTCTCCCGCCTCGGCTCGCGAGTCTTTTGGGGACTCCGCTACTAAATAGAAGAGCCGGAGCAACTTCGCTCCGGCCTCGTCGTAATTCAATCGTCTGATTCGTTACAGCATCAGCTTGCGGCGCAAAACGCCAGCCAGACCGACCACGCCCGTGCCCAACAGGAAAAGGGCAGATGGTTCCGGCGTCGACGTCGAGCCCGTGAGCGAGAAGTTGTCAACAAAGCTATAGTCGCCGATATTCACATTTTCCACGGTGATGTACGAGCCGCTGACCGGAGCCGCAAATGTGGTATTGAACTGCGTCCACGCCGTGGTGCTGGTCGGAGATCCCGTGAAAATCAAGGTACCGAAGGACGTCGGGCTGGTGGAGACGCCAATCTGGATAGTGCTCGTGGAACCCGATAATTGAGCCCCAAAGAACTGCAGCGAGTAGCTGTTTCCGGCCACCAGGGCCGACGACAGCGTCATGGAAAACGCATCGAACGGCCCGCCCGTTTGAGTGTGTATGCCCAGCTTCCAGTTGCCGCTTTCTGGCGCAATTCCGAAATCAGTTCCAGTGATGATATCGATCTCTTGCGCCGTGCCAAACGCAGTCACGTTCGGCATGAAGCCGTTGAAGGCAGCGTTGGAGAGATTGAACTGAGTAACTCCGGCGGTGTTGTTTTCGAAGTCGCCGTTGAGGATGAGGTTTGCAGCAGGGCTGACCATGCAAAAGGCCAGCAAAGCCACTGCGGTCAAGACGAAGAAACGCGTCTTGTTCATGTTCGTGAAGGCCTTCTCTGAGTTGGATGTCTCAAGATCTCGGCCACTGTAGACCACTTTCGAGGGATTACAGCACATTGAATTCTCCTTTCACTTCTTCGTAGTCTGCCAACCGTCGGGTGCCGCACTGATTCGTGGGTTTCGAATCAGTAGGAGTTCTAAGTAGGAATTTCCATTCTGGCTCCCGCCGACGGGCTTTGCGAGGTTTGATTCTGATCATGGTTCGGCTTTCTGCCACTGTGCTTGCGTGCAGTAGTAGCGTGCTTGGGCGCTTGCTGGGCGGCGGCCGTAGCGTGGTGATTCGTTTGTGCCTTCAAGGTGCGCACATTAGCTTTGGCCGCAGCAGGTTGATCAAAGTGATCCGGGTCAATTTCTTGTTGGCCGTGGGCCTGCATCAAGAAGACGGGAAAAACACCAACTGCGAGCGCAAGAACGAGCATTCTAAGGGGCCTCATAAATCTCCATTTCTCCCTCTCGTGAGGGAAGGCGCAAAACCCGCCGACACTCGATCATCGGAGATCTCGGGTGTTTTGTGCCTCGGGGGTGTTTCACTACTGTTCAGCGTTTCTGCTGAATGCTTGCCCGAACGGTCTGTATTTGAAGCAAGCGTGATACCAAAGCGCAGGCTGACTTGTTGCCTGGGTCATTCCGCTGCGTTTGCAACAAGATGAGTTTTAGCGGTGTGCGCCGACATGCTTGGTAGGCCACTGGGCGGCATCCGATTGGATACCGGCTAGTAGCCTGTAGGTTCTCTGGTGCTCGCGGAGTGAAATTTGAAGATGCTACGACTCGCACAGATGCATATTTCGACTGTAGGGACTTTTGTAGGCGGCAGGTGCTTCCAGGGGCTTGTATCAGGTAGGACGCATCGAGCGGAAAAGCCAGTATTTATGCGCAAGTGCCACACAACCTGATCTTACTTCTTCGCGAACGTGGGCAATTCTACCCACATTAAGCCACAATTCCCAGCTCGAATCTCCCCCCGAGGGGAGCTCGCTTTTCGGCCGACAGGATCTTGAATCTACTTTTTGACTGTTTCCTTTTCCAGCTTGTCCAGCTCTCGAGCCATTTGTTCGGCTTGATCGCGAAGTTGGTGGATGCGCTCGGCCAGGGAGAGAGCGTTGTTCTGGCCGGTGGCTGGGGCTAATGTCTGAGCGCCAGCAACTACAGGGAGAGCCGCTTGTCGCGTCAGATCAGCCAAGGCCTGGTCGAAGGTGTCACGGTAGATCAACCGGTCGCCCATAGCCAATACTACCTTCTTGAGCTGTGGCATGCGGGCTTCGCTGGCTTGAATGTAAATCGACTCGAGGTAAAGGAAGCCTCCAGTCACGGGGAGCGCAATGATGCTGCCGCGCAATACGTGCGACCCCTGCTGGTTCCAGAGGGTGAGGTCCTTGGAAATATTCTGGTCCTGGTCGATGCGTGATTCAATCTGCATGGGACCGTACATCAATTGTTGTTTCGGCAGCTGATAGAAGACCAGTTTCCCCAACTGATCGCCGTCGCATCGGGCGGCCATCCATCCGATCAAGTTGTCTTTGCCTCTCGGGCTGAACGGCAGAATCAGCAAATACTCGGGTTGCTTTTCGCCCGGCAAGGTAGCCACCACGTAGGTTGGCGCCAGGGGTTCGGGTTGTCCGGACTGGCCGAACAGGTCGCGCGCAATTTCCCAAATGTCTTCCTTGTTGTAAAACACCTGCGGGTCGCGCATATGAAAGACGCGATACGCTTCTGCTTGCGTGCGAAAAAGGGCTTCCGGATAGCGAGCATGGCGGCGCAAATCGGCGGGCATTTCTGACGCCGGACGGAATAGTTTGGGGAACAACTTCTGATACGACTGAATAATGGGGTCGCTCGGATCGAAGACGTACAGCGACATTTCCCCCGTGTAGGCATCCACCGTGGCTTTCACCGAATTGCGAATGTAGTTTGCGCCTTCCTCGATTCCGGCCACGGGAAGGGCAGCCGAGTATGGATGGGAGAGAGAGGTCGTATATGCATCTACCATCCAAACCAGTCTGCCGTCATCGGTAATCACCAAATAAGGATCCGGGTCCCAGTGCAGGAAACCGGCCAAGTGCGCCAATCGTGCTTGTACCCGGCGATAAATCATCATGCGGCTCTGGCCGGTCAGATATCCCGTGAAAACGATGTTCGGCTCGCCCTGGGAAATAGCGGCGGCGAGTTTCAGAGGGAAAGAGCCGACCGGGAAACCTCCGGTGCCTTGATAGGTCGAATACTTGTTCTGGTCGCCGGATGGATAATCAAACTCTTCGCGGGCGGTGTGAACGAAAACAGGATCCTGGGTTTTCTCGCCAAAATAGATTTCCGGCCGAGTCAGCTTAAACCCCGGCGACTTGATTTCCGGAGGAGCGTTCTCGATGAGCAGTACGGGCAGGCCATCAGGCGTAATCTTGTTGACTTCGGCTACCACCGCGCCAATGCCATGGGTGTAAATAAAACGAGGGTTGATCCAACTCTCGCTCGCTTCGGTGGACAATTGCGTGACGTCAATCTCGCGAGGAGACAACAACACCTGTTTGATTTTGCCCTCGATGAAGTAGCGATCAACATCGGTGTCGGGAAACGTGTAGTAGGGACGCAGCGCTTGAATCTGGGTAATGGTTGCGCCGTAGGCACGCAGGTCCCAGAGCCGAACATTGGCGAGCAGCGTTGCGTCCTGGACAGGATCGACGACGCCCTGACCGGAAGGTGTGAACGGGCTTTCTGTAGCGTTTCGATTGAGGCCGAACGCGGCCGTGGTCGCCTGCAATATGCCGCTCGATGTAAGGCCGTTCGATGGAAATCTCATTCGGCCGCACGTAGACAGCGCGAACCACAGCGGGCAGCGCCAGTTGCAAGACAAAACAGGAAACCACCAGGACGGCTGCCTGCTTGAACTTCGAGAGCCAAACCAGCGGCAGCGCAACCAAAGCGGAAACAATGAGAAGCCAGCGCAACGGAAGGGTGACTTTTTCGTCCACGAAATCGGCGCCAGTCATGAAAGCGTGAGTGTTCAACAGAAGCTCAAAGTTGCCCAAATAAACCCAGGCCGCAAAGCCAAGCAACAAAATCACGACGAGCACGCGCACGAAGGAGCTGCGCGTGGCGCCAGGCAAGCGAAGGTATGCGCCAAGGTTAATCGGCTTTCCGGAACCATCGATCAGCTGGCCGTAGCGAATTCGTTCGGACAACTGCCAGCCACGGGCCGTGCCCCAGAACAGCAGGGCGGAAAGAACCGCCAACCCAAACGCAAATCCCAGTAAGTCGGAATAGAAGGGCAGGTCAAAAAGATAAAACGGCAGAGGATGTGAAAAGACGTGGTCCTGCCAGGCATCCGGAGGGGCGGTGATGCCTCGCGAGCCGAAAAAACGCATTACGGTCCAGAAGTCAATCGAGGCGGACGCGAACCAGATCGCGATGAGGGCTAAACCTACCGGAACCAACCGCGAATATATGGGGTAATCGCGCTGACGTATGCCGGCGAAGTGCAGGCCACGCGCATGAGCCACGTAGAACGCGATGAATGCCAGCAGGCTACCTATTGCCGCTGGAGCGATGCTGTACCACAACATGCTGAGCCATGTATCAACCTGCGCGACTTCTTTCCACCAGTTGTACTCGATGAGGAAATTGGCGGCCGTAGGGATTGCCCAACCGATAAATGCCAAGGAGACGATTACGAGAACGAAAATGCGGATGTGGGAAGGACGCATAGATGCGATCTTTGAGTGTCCAGCAGAAGCGCCGCTTCGACGCCAAGGGGACACATCTTGAACGACACGGCATCGAGGATCGAGCGGATAACCGTAAGCGTATCACAGGGCCCGGCGTGGAGTTGGAGGTGTCGAACGGAGCGAAGGTCTACGTTGGCAGTGCAATCTGTAAGCACCTTGACCAGAGTATGGTTGCACTGGTTGAAACGAGCGGTAGTCGAGGCCGTGTGTTATGCCCTCACATTCCATCGCAGCGGTTCTTTTCGGTCGGCAACGTGCGAAGTCGTCCAAAATCGGCCTCCGGGAAGTAGGTGGGCATGATCAGTTGTCCCACAATGCACACTTTTAGGGTGCTGCCTAGCTCCCCGTGCCGGTCAACGTCGCTTGCACGTTGTTGCCGGGAGGCTGGGTGTTGACGATCAATGTGTTTGTGTAATTCCCCGGCTTCTGCGGCGCGAATCTGACATTGATCTGGCAGCTCGCTCCAGCTGCAAGTGTCGAGCCGCAGTTCTGCGTCAGGCTGCCGGTGATGCGTATCGTGTTTATGCTCAGCGTCGCGGTACCCGTGTTACTTAAGGTGAAGGTGAAAGGTGCACTGGTTTGTCCTGACCTGACTGTGCCGAAGTTGTGCGAGGTCGGGCTCAGCACAGCTACACCGGCGGTTCCCGTGCCGGTCAATGGAACATTCACGACCGGCAGCCCAGGAGCATTGGTGGTTATGGCCAAGTTGGCCGAGCGCAGGCCAATTGTCGTGGGTAGGAAAACGATATGGATCGTGCAATACCCGTTCCTCGGTAGCGTTTGACCGCCGCAGCCTCCCCAATTCCCAAAGTCGCGGGGGTTCGCGCCGTTGATCGCAACACCACTGATGATCAGGTTGTTCGGCCCAACGTTAGTCAGAGTTAGCGTTAGCGGATTGTTGTTGCCGGTTCCCACCCGGGTCGGTGAGAATGCCAGCGTTGCCGGACTCAGCCTAACCTGCGTGCTGCTTGCGGTGAAGGTTGAGGTGACGGTGCGGGTATTGTTCATGGTCACGGTACAGGTGTTGCTCTGTATAGAGTCGCATCCCGTCCAGCTGCTGAAGACATAACCCTGCGACGGAGCTGCGGTCAGCCGGACCTGTGTGCCGCTGTTGTAACTGTATGAGCAGGCGCCGCCGCAGTTGATATAACCGTCGCTGCTGGTAACCGTGCCCTGGCCTATCTTGGTTACGGTTAGCGGTTTGGTGTTTGCGGTGAAGGTTGCATTGATCGTGCGAGCATTGTTCATAGTCACGGTGCAGGTGTTGCTCTGCATCGAGTCGCATCCCGTCCAGCTGCTGAAGGCATAGCCCTGGGACGGAGCTGCGGTTAGCCGGATCTGTGTGCTGGTGCTGTAGCTGTATGAGCAGGTGCCGCCGCAGTTGATATAACCGTCACTGCTGGTAACCGTGCCCTGGCCTATCTTTGTTACGGTCAGCGGGTTGCTGTTACCTGTGGCAATCGGCACCGTCGCAATAAAAGTGTCATAACGCATCCCGGTATGCCCGCCCGGACAGCCGAGACCCATGGCTCTTGAGCTATAGGTGCCGTTGTTGCAACCCAGCTGTCCCTGCCAATTGCTGGTGAAGATTACGAAATATTGACCATAAGCAGGACGAGACGACACGGAGCCAACGGCAATGTAATCCGCGAACCCGGCAGCATGTGACGGTTCGGGATCGCTATAGGTGTGGGCCAGACGGTACGGTTTATTTCCTGAACAGTTTGGATAGCAGGCAGCTGGCCACACTAGAATTTCGTTGTCCCAATAGTAAGTAGGAACATCTGGCACCACAGCGGCGTTGGGTGTAGGGGAAAACTGCGCGTAGGAGATCGAGAAAAAAGGCGCCGTATCCGTACCATCTATGTTGTTCGCCCAACTCGTATGCTGGTCGTCACCGGGACATACAAATGCAGTCGTGCTATTGATTCGGTAGCAGGTTGAGGTTGGTGAGGATGGATTCAGGAACCCCCACCCGGTTTCGTTATCGTCGTAGGGACGCTCAAAATAGGTCATTGCGCCGTCAGAATTTTGGCGGACGCACTTGTTCACCAGGACGTCATAGCCCGGCATATTGTGGCCGCACGCACTTTCGCCATGTGCCGTCCAGGTATGCAGCCCTGTAGGAGTGGCGTTGCCGCGATACGGCACTCCGGTCTCCCACACCCACTGAGGAAAGTAACCGCTTCCTAAGCAATTGTTGCCACCCACACAGGTCTCGCCTCGAACAAAGACCTTGCCGCCGTCGTGATAGATTTGGCTTTCGTGGACATAAAACTTGGCTGGACCACCATGGTTGGAGGTGTCGTCAATGGTACCGGTCGTGCCATCGAACCGGGTTACCGTAGCCGTATCTGTGCGCCAAATACTGCAGCCAAGCGAGCGGTTCCATACGACGACGTAATACCCGGTATCTTGTGGCCCCACGAACGCGCTGAACGTCTGATCGTCGTCGCTGATGCTCAATACGGTGGATCCTTGTCCTGTGTACCCTGACGGCAGACAATGAGCGGACTGGTTGAGATCGGCGACGAGTTGTGCGCCGCCATTCGTTATCGTCGGAGCAATCGCCGTACTGCTGAAGTCGTAGGCGATGATGACATAGTCGCTCCCGTGACCGGTCAACCCGGGGACATTGGCGGCATTCTGTAGCGTGTAGAACCAGCTGACGGTTCGTCCACCGGAATAAGGCGGGGGCAGCTTGGAGAAAGCGGCACTGACGGTACTGATCGAATAGCTCGTGCCATACAGTTTCGTCGGCTTAAGATATGTCGGTGAAGACGGGTTGGGATCGAACCCAAACGGCATTTGCACGTTACCCGTCCGTGTCACAGTAAAACGAGTGCTCGTCGCATCCCACACCACGTCACCCGCACCTTGCGAGGGCTGGGGATGATAACTGAAGTTGCGATGCGTGGTGTCCGTATTCGCATCGGTGACGCGCACGATGTGGACCGCACTCCTGTTGTACGGGGGGCCGGGGTTCGAACACTCTGCGCTTGGATTCAGGTCGCACTCAGGAAATACAGAACCAGCCCCATTGAGAGACTGGTGGCCGTTGGCAGCACATGTGGCCAAGTCGCTTGGCGCAGTCGAAGGGCATTCCACCGGAAGGGAGTAAGTGTGAACGCTCGTGTCATCGTTTAGGTTGAAATTCTGGTTTTGGCTATAGCACAGTCCTGACAGCGTCAACATGACGATCAAGACGTACCGCATGTCCAATTTACCGACGATGCTGGCGAAATGTGTCGAATGATTGCAAGCTCTGTTGTTTCGCAGCCTTTCAAAAGCGAAATTTGGCGCGTTGGTCATACTTCTCCTCGTAGGGCTGACTCCGCCAGGGAGCTGTACGAAAAGCCGTCACAGTTCAAGCCGCACGGAGTGCGTCCGCTTTTCTATCTATCGACAATTTCCAGTTTTTTTTAACGGCGGGGTTCGAGATGGTGGCGCAGATCGCAGGCCACGATTGAGTACGCATTGCAACAGCTATGCCGAGTCGAGGAGGAATGTGGATGCTGGGTTCTGGTGTGTTTGGACTTGCTGGCTTTCTGTACCGCAGGAGAAGAGTTCAGGGTGAACAGCCTGGACAGCAGTGAGCGTTCCGTTATCGCAGCGCAATGATGAACGGTCGGACGTTCGGCTCAACACTGACAGCAGATCGATCTGGTCTATGGCCAGTCGGAAATTGATCACTGCGCCTGAGGCAAGCTGATGGTTAGCGATAGGCGATCTCGGGCTTACTGGCGGGCGGTTCGAGATTCCGCGGCTTTACTTCAAGATGCTGCGGATCGTGATGCGCCGAGTGCGAACAGGTAGGTGGTAGAAGACACGCCGCCGGATGGTGCCGATTGGACTCACGGAGTTGTGACGGCAATCGTATCGCGACAAGGTTTGATATGGAATTGATGTCGACGAGTGTGATACTACTAGGCAGGGCAGTCAGGCTGAAAAGCTTCTAGCACTCTTCGGCTCTTGAATGCCGCTCGTGAGGCTCGGACCCCATGTATGCAACCCCTTTTCCGAGCCTCACGCTGGACGATCGAACCTAGTCCGCACCGTCGAGCAGGCATGCCGTGTCTTTGCAGCGGCAACGTCACCCAAGCACCGCAACCCAACTATCCTGTTAATGTGCAAGTGCAGTGCCATTGTGTTCGTCATGTAAGTTATTGGAACCAAAGGCAACCACGGGCAGTCACCCGACCAACTCTCTAGATTTCCGTAGGGGCCAGCTCGCGCATCTACAAGTTCTTGGAGCAAGTCACATCAATCGAAGCGCACGCCGACAACCAACAGCTTGAACCCAACCGGACTTCACCAATCGAAGGCCGATCTGTCACCCTCTCCCTTTCACCCAGAACCAAAAAAGGGGAGCCCGAAGGCTCCCCAAAGTGTTGCAAGAGTTTTCTATTTCTAGAAGGTGTACTTCATGACCAGGACAATGTTTCTCGGATGGTTTGTGAACACATTGTTCCACTGCATGAACTGGGGGTTATTCGTCTTGCCCGCCAGGTTTGTCCGAAGAGCGTTGGTGACCTCTCCAGAGGTGAACCCGATTGGGGCAACATCGCTGATGTAGCCGGGCACGTACTGAGCGTGGTTGAAAATATTCGTGGCTTCGAAGTTGAACTCCAGAGCCTGACGCTCAGTGATGTTAACCCGCTTCAACAGACTGAAGTCCCAGTTGTTGATATGGTTCGTGGGTACCGTGTTGCGGTTAGCAGTCGCCAAGGCGCCGCTGCCGGCAGTGATGTATTGCGCGGTAAGGTTAACGGGGATATAAGCGACGGTGTCCCCGTTCGAGTTCTTCAACGCGGTTACGCCACTACTGGTTCCAGGTACGCCCGCCGGGTTGTAAATAGACCGATCAGCCGCTGCATCGCCGTTCAGGTTGGCATCGAGTTGGCTCTGGATCGTTGCGTACTCGGGAGACTGGAAGGTATAAATCGGAGTTGCCTGCCAGTTGCCGACCACGTTCTTTAAGAACCAATTCGAGCTGCCCTTGTACCACGGCATGTCATACAACGCCTGCAGAGTGATGCGGTGACGGCGATCGTATGCCGACGTCGACTCATCGCAAGCAAAGCACGCGAAGTTCTGCGGACGACGCGGGGTCAGCACGGTCGAGAAGACCTCAGCTGTCGAGTTGTCGAACGCATGGCTCCAGGTCCAGGCAAACTGGAACTGCAGGCCGTTGGTGAAGCTACGGCTGAACTGGGTCTGCAAACCGTTGTAGTTTGAAGAGCCATAAGGTTCGAACGACACAATGCTGGTATAAAGCCAGCATTGAAGTAGCTCTGGACGAAGCTGCTGTTGTTAGCCGCCAAGTTGGTAACGCCCGGAGCGCAACCGCATCGCGGGGCACTTCGCTGCGTACGGCAGGGAGTTGAGAGTAGCTTGACTCGGTGTCGCGCAAGTAGGTTGGCAAATAGCTGTCCGGGCCGACAGGACTCGTCCTGTTTAAACGGGTCTGGACCGGCAGGTGAATGCCTTTGGTACCTACGTAACGAACCTCCAAGGTGTACTTATTGCCAAACATGTGCTGTACGCCCACGTTCCAGCTCTCGGAGTACGGCAGCGTCTGGTTCGGAATGTAAGCAGCGGTCGCACTACGCGCCTCGGCCGCAGTAGGAATTGCCACTGGGTTCGACGGTAGACCACCGTTAGCCAGGAAGCCCGTCAGGGTCCAGTTGCAGGACGCATTCCTTGGATCCTGACCAATGCTTACAGCCGCCGTGTCGCAGGTTTGCGATACCTGTGGCGGCAGCGACAGGATGCCAAGATTGTCGAAGAGCACGTCGTTAGACATGGCAAATCCGGCGCGGATCGAGGTATTCGGCTCTGGCGCATAGGCAATGCCAACGCGTGGCATGAAGTTGGTCTTCTGCGTCGTCGGGGCGCCGAAGGTGATCAGGCCAGGAACACTGGAAATTGCATTCAAGGGCTGCAACTGAGTGGCCGCCAGAGGTTCGCCGGTCCACTCATAGCGGATACCGTAGTTCAGGGTTAGTGTCGGGGTCACACGGAACTCATCGTTGGCAAATGTATAAAATGCCTTCTTGTTTCCGTAGTAAACCGGGTCGCCGGCCGAACGCTCGGCAAAGTCACCGCCCGCTGGATTGCTCGGATTCGGATAAAAGTCGTTCAGGAAATCGGAAGTGAAGCTCCACTCGTAATCGCCTCGGACGCGCTGTGTAAAGGTCTGCGGGCTGATGATCCAGCGGAACTCACCGCCGAACTTAAGGTTGTGCCTGCCCTTGACCCAGCTGACGTTATCGATCCCTTGGTAGAGGTTCTGAATGGTTCCCTGCGGAGCATTTCCGTCAGGACCAAGCTGCACATTGTTCAGGTCGGCAACCTGGAGATTCGGGAAAACGTTCAGTCCAGGGTAGGTCTGCGAGCCGACTGGGAAAGTCTGCGAGTAGCGGTTGAACCCGAACCGGAACTCGTTGTTCACGTTCGAGCTGAAGTTGTGATATTCGCTGAGCGTCACCAGCCAGTAGCGCTGTGGCGTGGTCGCCCAAAACGTCGGAAGCTGGGCCGCGGTATCAAACGCATCGTACTTGGTCCAAGCCAGACGGCCTCGAACCTGATCATTCTGAGAGATGTTCCAGTCGAAGGAGTTGGCTGTGTTCAGCGTGTTGGTGAAACTCGGACCACTGAAGCCTATATCGCCAACCGGAATATTGATGATGTTTGTGTTCGCTGTCCATGAACCCGAGGGCAGACCAGGGACGACTTGAATTGTACTCGGGCAGACGTTTGCTGCCCCGCCCGCTGGCAGATACTTCTGCAAAGTCGCCAGCTGATTGTTATTGGGGAACAATGTGGCCAACTGTGCATAACCGGCGGAGGTCGGGGCACAAGCCGTCGAGGGATTCGCCGTCAGGCCAACTGGGTTGTATTCCCAATCGGTGAAGAAAAACAGCTTGTTCTTGAGGATCGGACCGCCAAAGTTGCCGCCGAACCGATTGTTGTCGTAACGCGGGTTCGACACATTGCCGCCGCCCTGCGATAGCGCATATTGCGAATCGACCGCATTCAGATCGCGGTTCTGGAAATACTCGTAAGCTTTGCCGTGGAACTGGTTGGAGCCGCTCTTGATGGTCTGGTTGAACTGACCGCCCGAGGAGTGTCCAAACTCAGGAGAGAACTGGTTCTGCAACACGGTGAAGTTGTCTACCGCGTCATTGGGGATCGTGATGAGTGGACCGGTCACGGAAAGACTGTTGTTGTCCACGCCTTCTACGGTGAAGTTGTTGTTGCGGGGACGCTGTCCGGAAATCGAAGGACCAGAGCCTACACCGATACCGCCGGTGCTGGCTACGCCAGCGTTCAGCAGCGACAGGTTCAATACGCCGCTACCCGTGGAGGTGGTCGGCGAATCGGAGATTTCATGCGACTCGAAAGTCGTCCCAATCGTCGGCGTCGTGGTGTCGATGGTGGCGCTTGCACCGCTGACTTCGACTGTTGTGGCTGCACCAGCGACGGACGTAGTGATGTTAACGGTCGCCGTATGGTTCAAGACAATCTCAACGTCCGAGTTGCCGCCCTTGAGGCCGGTCCCCGTGGCTTGCACGGAGTAGTGGCCGGGAGCCAGGTTGACGATGTGGTATTCGCCAGAGCTATTCGTCTTAACGGTTTGCTTGAAGCCTGTGCCTAGGTTTGTAACTTCGACTGTGGCGTCGGCAACGACAGCGCCGGACGAGTCCTTAACGGCTCCAACCATGTCGCCGCTAATGGCCTGTCCTAGCGCAGTGGCTGTCAGTAGGAACGCCACCGCTAGCACTGTTAAAATTCTCAGCAGGTTTTTCATTTCTGCTTTCCCCCTCTAAAATTCTTGGTACTTGACATCATTGCCAGAACACTAGTTCATCCAGCCCGATCGAGCTGATGTCTCGACTTATAATTTGCACTTTGATGGCCAAACGAGGATAACAGGAGAAGCCTTACAATCAACAACTTAGAGCCAATCCTACCGTAAGCACCCTAGGCGTCTATATGATTTAGTAGAAGAATAGTAGGTGTCCTACAAAAAGCTGTAGATTGGCCTGACCAAATGCTTAATTTGGAGTCCGTGCGCGCAAAAACGCGGGACGAGTTGAGCTAACCAACGAACAGGCTGGTGCGAGCAGCATTTCTCACCGACAGAAGAAGGAAGCCGGTGTCGGAGCGCCCGGATGTCTGCGGGGGCTGCTGTAAAGGGGGGCCGACAAAAACTATGCCGGGCTGCCTAATGCCAATGTTATCAGCGTCTTCTGCTCTAACTCGTGCGCCTTGGCAGAGCCCGTGGCAGGAGTCGCGTTGGCAGCGCGCTTAATAGTTCGTAGCTTTGAACCCACGATTCGTTTCAGGCGGGGAACAACAAAGGACAATGCTCCCATGTTCGCGGGCTCTTCCTGAACCCAGACGAATTGAGTTGCCTGGGGGTAGCGGGCAAGGGTCGCGCGCATCTCGTCCTCCGGGAACGGATACATCTGCTCGAGCATGATGATGGCTGGGCCCCGTCGCTTTTGTTTTGCGCGCTCCATCCGCAGCTCGTGACCGATCTTCCCAGAACAAATCAGGACACGCTTGGCGTCGAGAGCACGTTTCATCCGCCAGTACGGGTCTGAAAACGCGGGGCTTCCAGGTCGGCCAAGCGGAGACAGTGCCTCGGGATGGCGCAACATGCTCTTGGGAGTGAAGACAATCAGCGGCGTAAGCCACTTGCGCATTGCCTGGCGGCGCAGCACGTGGAAATACTGGGCGGCCGTGGAAGGCTGGCAAACCTGCATGTTGTCGCGAGCGCAGAGTTGCAAGAAGCGCTCAATGCGCGCGCTGGAGTGTTCCGGGCCCTGCCCCTCGTGCCCGTGAGGCAGCAGCAGCACCAGGCCACTCAGCAAGGTCCACTTGTCCTCTCCGGCCACCACGAACTGATCGATGATGATCTGAGCGCCGTTGGCGAAGTCGCCGAACTGCGCCTCCCACATCACCAGCGCCTCGGGAAAGTCACGAGAGAAGCCGTATTCAAATCCCATCACAGCGGCTTCTGACAACTCCGAGTTGTAGATTTCGACACGCGCCTGATTGGGAGCGAGATGACGTAGTGGAACATATTCCTTCTCGTCCACGATGTCGATCAAGACGGAATGGCGCTGATTAAACGTGCCCCGGCGGCTGTCTTGCCCACTCAAACGGATGGGTGTTCCCTGCAGGGCAAGCGATCCGAAAGCCAGGGCTTCCGCCATCCCGTAGTCGAGAGGACGCTTGCCATAACCCATCTCGCGTCGCTGTTCCAACAGCTTTTGCACCTTAGGATGGATGTGGAAGTCCGCGGGATAACTGGTCAAACCATCGGTAATCCGCTGCAACTCTGAGGCAGGAAGGCCGGTATTCACTTCGTCAGCTGGATTATAAGGTCCGCCATGATAGGGGGCCCAATAACTTGGCAATTGCCGCATGACCGGCTTCTTAGCCATGCTCTTGCCAGCTTTTTGCGCCGCATCAAGCTCGGACTGGAACTTCTCGACAAACGGATGCACATCGATTCCGACGCGATCTGCGTACGAGAGATACAGAAGCGGGCGGTCCTTGATCTTGCGATAAAGAATCGGCTGCGTGATGGTCGGATCATCGACTTCGGAATGACCGTGCCGCCGGAACCCGATCAAGTCGACCACCACATCGCTCCCAAACGCGTAGCGATACTCGAGCGCCATACGTCCGACGCGAACCACCGCATCGGGATCCTCACCATTCACATGGAAAATCGGAATCGGCAGGCGCTTGGCCATGTCCGAAGAGAAACGGCTGGAATAGGCGTCGCTCGGATTGGTAGTGAAACCGATGAGGTTGTTGACGATGACATGGACCGTTCCGCCGACGGTGTAGCCGCGCAGGTTGGCCAGATTCAGAGTTTCGGCGGTAATTCCCTGCCCTGCGAAAGCCGAGTCGCCGTGCATGAGAAGCGGCAATACCTTGGCCTTACCGTCGCGGCCGATACGTGTCTGCTTGGCGCGCACGCGTCCCAGCGCCACCGGGTCAACTGCTTCGAGGTGGCTCGGGTTCGACGCGAGGTGAATACGCACCTTGTTGCCGCTCGCACCGGTAAAGATACCAGTTGCGCCGATGTGATACTTCACATCGCCACCACCTAAAACACTGCGCGGATCGACATCCTCAAATCCAGCAAAGATCTCGGCCGCAGGGCGACTCACGATGTTGATGATCACGTTCAGCCGTCCGCGATGGCTCATAGCCAGCACGGCCTGCTCAGCGCCATTCTCCGAGGCGGAGTTCAGGATCTCGTCCAGCAGGGGAATCAGTGCGGTGTTGCCTTCCAGCGAGTAGCGCTTGGTGCCGATGTAACGCGAGTGGATGGTCTGCTCGAAGACATCAGAACGAACTAACTGATCGAGCACTCGTTCGCGGTTTACGGGGAGCGATTCTTCCGATTCCATGCGTTCCTGGATCCACTGACGGCACTCAGGATCGGGAATATGCATGAACTCAACACCGATGCTGCCACAGTAGATACGGCGGGCGGCGTCGGCTTCTTCACCAGCCAAATCGAGTTCGGGATGGGCCAGCGGAGTGAAGTGCCCCAAGGGGTCAAGATCGGCTTGCAGATAACCCCAGCGGCGGAACGAATCCATCACTCGTTCCAGCTTCTCGCTCTCAACATTGTTCATCAATACGGTGGACAAGGATGCCAAACTCCAGGGCCGCGGCGCGCTGGTGCGCGATTCCCGGCCGGCGCTTTCGGAATGTATTTGTTATAGATTCCCTACCGGGCGGACGGATGCGTTCACTTGTTCCGCAGACCGGATACGGGTGGCAATCAAACCACTTAGTATATCGAAACAACATGCGCTTTTGGAAACGCGAGGGCTGAGGGCACGATGGACAAGTTGTCGGCAGACGATCGCTTATTCGTACTCACCGGCGCGGGCGTCAGCGCCGAGAGTGGTCTGCCTACCTTTCGCGGCGCCAACGGACTCTGGCGCGGCTATCGCGTGGAAGACGTTGCAACTCCTGAGGCCTTCGACGCCGATCCGGAGATGGTTTGGCAGTTTTACTCCGAGCGCCGCCAGCGGCACCAGACGGTCAAACCGAATCCCGCGCACGTCGCATTGGCAGAAATCGAGCGCGCGCTTGGCGACCGCTTCTTTCTCTGCACTCAAAACGTCGATTCGTTGCACGAGCAGGCAGGATCGCGGCGGGTGGTCCACATGCATGGCCGGCTGATGCAGTCCCGTTGCTGCCGGCCACTCTGCCACACCGTTCCCTTCGACGATCGGAACCTCTATCGCACTCGGGCAGAGATTCCTAATTGCCCGGGATGCGGAGCGATGGTGCGTCCGCATATCTGCTGGTTCGGCGAAGTTCCGTTTCACATGGATCTGGTACTTCAGCAACTGAAAGGCGCGACCGTTGTGCTTACCATAGGCAGTTCGGGAGTGGTGGAGCCTGCCGCCAGCTTCGTGCGTATGGCGCGACACAACCGCGCTCGCACTGTCTACATCGGCCCCGAGAAGCCGTCGAATGGCGAATACTTCGATGAGGTCTTGCTGGGGAACGCGGGTGAAGTGCTGCCGAGCCTGGCGACCGAACTAATCAGCCAATGAAGCGACCTGCGATGTGGTATGCGGCATACGCGGACACGTACGCGACAATCGTCATATAGGCGAACTGGATTGCTGGCCACTTCCAACCGTTGGTCTCGCGACGCACCACTGCGATGGTGGACATGCACTGCATCGCGAAGGCAAAAAACACCAGTAGTGCAATCGCACCGGGAATCGTTAACTCATGACGCAAAGCATTCTGTAGATCGAACGAGTGCGACTCGGTATCGATGCCATTCAGCGTGCCGAGGGTCGAGATAATCACTTCGCGGGCGGCCAAAGAGGTTATGAGTCCGACGCCGATCTTCCAGTCGAAACCAAGTGGCTTGATCACCGGCTCAATGGCATGTCCTAACGACGCCACCACGCTGTCCTGAATCGCAGGAGGCTGCCCATTGTGCATCGGGAAGTTGGTGGCTGCCCAAAGCAGCAGCGAGACCAGCATGATCACCGTCCCCGCGCGATACAGGAAGGCCTTCCCGCGGTCGACCAGCCGCAGCATCAGGGAGGAAAACTTGGGCCAGCGATAGGGCGGCATCTCCAGAATAAACGGCGAATCCTTGCTCCTCAGGACGGTTGACTTGAGCAGGCCCGCGGTAAGGACCGCCATCAGAAATCCCAGTACGTACAAGCTCAGCATGGCCACCGCGCGTGTCCCGAGAAAAGGACCCAGCAACGCATGGCTCGGTAGAAAAGCCGCGATCACCATGGTGTACACCGGTAGGCGAGCCGAGCACGTCATAAACGGCGCAATCAGTATGGTCGCAATGCGATCACGCTTGCTCTCGATGGTGCGGGTCGCCATGATTGCGGGCACCGCGCAAGCGTAAGCAGAAAGCAGCGGAATGAAGCTCTTGCCGTTCAGTCCCACCCGCGACATAGTGCGATCGGCAATGACTGCGGCCCGGGCCAGATAACCCGAGTCCTCGAGGATTCCGATCACCAGAAAGAGCAACAGAATTTGCGGAAGAAAAACCAGCACCGAGCCCGTGCCCTTCCACACACCGTTGATCAGGAGCGAACGGAACATGCCATCGGGAAGCATGGTGCCGATGCGCGAGCCGGTCACGTCGAGAAATTTCTGCAACAGATTCGACAGTGGCTGTCCTACGGCAAATATGGTCTGGAAGACCGCAATCACAACTACGGCGAAAATGACTGGGCCCCAAATGCGATCCAAAAACAGGTCATCCAGTCTTCGCGTCCACACAGGAGTAGCGGGGCGGCGATAATTCGCATTTTCCCCCACCCGGACCGCCCACTCGCGGACGCTGCGCGTGCTTCCGACGACAGGGAGTTCCATAGGCTCGGGCATGGGCGACGACGCGGAAAGGAAATTCGTCACAGCTTCCAGACCCGCGCCCGTGGTCGCGCTGACCAGCGCAACCGGCGTTCCCAGCTGCCGCGCCAGCGAGAGAACGTCCACGCCACCATCCTGCTTGTGCAGTTCATCCGCCATGTTGAGCAACACCAGTGTTGGCAGACCCAGCGAGATGACGCGCGCCGCCAACACCAGGTGACTGTGCAGGTTGGTGGAATTCAGAACGACGATGACCGCATCGGGACGAGACATACCGGGCATGTCTCCATGCAAGACATCGATCGCTACCTTCTCATCTTCTGATTTGGGAGTAAGGCTGTAGATACCGGGGAGATCGATCAGCGCTACTTCTTCGCCTTGCGCGTCTCGAATGTAGCCAACATGGTGCTCGACGGTTACGCCGGGAAAGTTGCCGACCTTCTGGCGCAAGCCGGTCAGCCGATTGAAGAGCGTGGTCTTGCCGGAATTCGGAGGACCCACAACTGCGACGGTGCGGTATGAGGTATCAGCTGTTTCGTCCTGGGGGCGCGCCACCGGATGGCACGTCATCGCCGTGGCTCCCTTGAATTAATCACCGAAGGCAGTCGCGCCGACCAGGGAAACTTGGATATGCCGTGAAAGCTCGCGGCGAATTGCTACTTCCGTCCCTTCGACCCGATAGACCCGGGGATCCCCTCCCGGACCACTGCGTTCGACCGTCACTTCCAGACCTGGAACAAACCCAAGGTTCATCAGATGCTCGGCGATAGGGGGGGCCAGCGCCAATTCTCCGAGAATCGCGCGATCTCCGACCCGCAGGTCGGCCAACGCGCCGCTATTAGGATTGCGTGGGTGTTTCCGCCGGAATATGAAGTTGAAAATCATTTTCAATTCCATTTCCATTCTATCCCTTTCCCGGCGGAGGGCAACGACGAAAGTCACACCCAGTTGTGACAAGCGCACAATTTTGTTGCAGGTAGAACGGCTACTCGTAAGTTGTTGGGATGGTGGCACTTCTGTGGCGGACGATAGCCCAATCCGGGAATGAAGTTGCAACTCAGTCGCTAGCATCTCCGATTCCGGAGGCGTAGACAACTAGCCGGACCTGACGACAGGCTTCGCGGTTTTCCGCTCTGTGGCACACTGAAGCACTGCGTCTGGACACACAGACCATTCGAGCGGAGTCGTCGCATGTTAGGACTGAGTGACATCGCAAGCCACATTGTGCAATCGACGATTCGTACCATGTCGGTGGAATGCGAAAAAGTAGGTGGCGTCAATCTCGCGCAAGGCGTCTGTGACACCGAGGTTCCTTTTGTCGTGCGTCAAGCCGCCGAAAATGCCATTGAGGCCGGATACAACCAATACACCCGCGCCGATGGAATTCCGGAATTGCGCCGCGCCATCGCGAAAAAGCTCGAAAGGCAAAATGGGATTGAGGCTGATCCCGACTCCGAAATCCTCGTCACCTCCGGCGTCACCGGAGGATTCGATTCGGCCTGCCGCGCCCTCTTGAATCCCGGCGATGAAGTCGTGCTGTTCGAGCCGTATTACGGTTATCACTACGCGACCCTCGTCGGCCAGTACTGTAAGCCGGTCCTGGTTTCGCTCGATCCCCCCGACTATCCGCTAGTGGCCGATCGCTTCGCGGCAGCGATTACCCCGAAAACGCGAGGCGTCGTGGTAAATACCCCGGCGAATCCTTCGGGCAAAGTATTTTCCCGCTCCGAACTTGAGCAGGTCGCCGCCATCGCCCGCCAATTCGATCTGTTTTTATTCACCGACGAGATCTATGAGCATTTTGTTTACGACGGAGAGCGCCACATCAGTCCGGCTTCGCTGCCGGGAATTGCCGACCGCGCCATAACCGTCTCAGGTTTCTCGAAAGTTTTCAGTATCACCGGATGGCGCGTCGGGTATCTGCAAGCGTCGGCGCAATGGGTCCCGGCCATCAACTACTTTCACGACCTCACGTATGTCTGCGCGCCATCGGCATTTCAGCACGGGGCTGCAGCCGGCCTCGAGCAACTGCCTGCTTCTTTTTACTCGCAACTGATCGAGGACTATCAAAGCAAACGCGAGATGATTTGTGCCGCACTTCGTGTCGCAGGAATGGAGCCGAGCGTTCCGGCCGGTGCCTACTACGTACTCGCCGATGCGTCGGTAGTTTCCGGGGCAGACAGCATTGAGAAGGCCCTGAACTTGTTACGTCTCACTGGAGTCGCCAGCGTCCCGGGAGACGCGTTCTTTCAAGGCGGCCGCGGAGATCATCTTTTGCGCTTCTGTTTTGCCAAGACGGACAGCGACCTGGCAAACGCCTGCGAGCGCCTCGCGGGATTGCGTCGCAGCACTGTCCTTTAGTCAGGATGAGCCGCTGTCGCGTCCAAACGCTGCATTATTACAGCTGTTTAACAGATAACGGGATCGAATACCCGGCATAAATAGTTTGAATTTCCCATCTTGCCCGAAAGCCTGTATTTCTTAACTCACCACCAGAAACACTCGGCCAACGCAGCCGGCGCGTTGGTATTTTTGGGGTGTTTCGAGTTCAGCAACTGGAGGTTTTTGTCAGTCGTCTTAGGGCGTTGTTGCGATCGCACAAAGCTAAGCCGACGCTGAGGTTCTCCTGCAACTTCTTTCTCGAGTCTCGCCAAAGCCCTGAGAGAACCATGTCCACTCCGACCTTCGATCCCGCGCTGCGCAGTTTCTACAAAGAGGAATCTGATCGCGTCCGCCGGGACTTCGAGGCCAACGGCTCCGGTCGCTCGTGCACCGAAAGCCGCACCCAGCTCGTAGATCGTTTGCTCTTAACTCTGTGGGAGCAGCAACCCGCTCTGCGCTCGACTGCCGGCTTCGCGATGGTCGCATTAGGCGGCTTCGGACGGCAGGCGCTCTATCCTCACTCTGACATCGATCTCCTTTTTCTCTGTGAGAATGAGATGCTGCGAGCGCGTGCCAAAGACCCGGTCCGCAGCATCTGTCAGGAGCTTTGGGACACAGGCTTGCGCGTGAGCCCCACCACTCGCACCATCGACGACTGTGAGCGCTTCGATCAGGACAATGTTGAGTTCACGATATCGCTGCTTGACAGCCGTTTCCTCATCGGCGACCAGAAGCTGTTTGCGCGCCTGCACGATAAGGGACTGCCGCAGTTGGTGGCGCGCGAGTCGGGCATCCTCGTCCAGCGCCTCACCGAAGTTACCAAGACCCGCCATATCAAATATGGCAAGACCATTTTTCATCTCGAGCCGAACCTGAAAGATGGACCGGGCGGACTGCGGGACTACCACGTTACTCGCTGGATCACTCTGATTACGGCACTGGAGGCCCAACGCCAATGGCCTGAGTCGCTGCAGCTCCAGCAGAACTCCGACGGCGATGATGTGCTCGAAGCGATGGAGTTCCTTTCCTCGGCGCGCTGCTATCTTCACTACCGCAGCAACCGCGACGAAAATGTCGTTACGTGGGAGGCCCAGGACGACTTGGCGAGGCGCGGCATTGGAAGCAGTACAGGCCCGCTGACCTCGGCGGAGTGGATGAGGCTTTATTTCAGGAACGCCAAAGCGACGTACCGGAACGCTACACAATTGCTGGAGCAAACCACTGCCAACCGGTCGTCGCTGGTCCGTTCCTTCCGTCGCTGGCGTTCGCGCGCTTCGAACGATGAATTTTCCGTTGTCGATCGTCGACTCTACATTCAGCAATCGGCTGGAGCACGCGACGCTGACGCGGTGTTGCGCCTGTTCGTCTTCATGGCTCGACACGGCGTCAGCCTTGCCATGGAAACCGAGCGCCGCCTCAACAACGCACGCCGTGCTCTTCACGACACCATGCCCCAGGATGCCCGGCTGTGGACCCATCTGCGTGAGTTGCTGGTCCAGCCACACGCAGCGGAAGCGTTGCGCGCGATGCACTCCCTTCGGCTGCTGGCGTTGATGCTGCCAGAGTTTGAGACCATCGACTCGTTAGTGCTGCGAGACCTCTATCATCGCTACACGGTTGACGAGCACACCTTCCTGGCGGTTGATGTCCTCCATCGTCTGCCCGATAGTGACGTGGAGTGGCTGCAGCCGTTTGCCGGGTTGTTCGCGGAGTTGGAGCGACCGGAATTACTATTCCTGGCATTGCTCTATCACGATACGGGCAAAGGCCTGGCGGGTGACGACCACATTCACGGAAGCCTGCAGCTCGCATTCGCGGCTCTCGACCGCCTCGGCCTGAGTAAGGAGGACGCGCAGACAGTTGGTTTTCTGATAGCCGCTCACCTCGAGATGTCATCGACCCTGCGCCGTCGGGACATTTACGATCCCGAGACGATTAAGGAACTGGCAGCCAAGGTGGAAACGCCGGAGCGTCTGAAAATGTTGACCTTGTTAACGCTGGCCGACATCAAGGCAGTGAATCCCGAGGCCCTCACGGCGTGGAAAGCCGAAAATCTCTGGCAACTTTATATCGCTACCGCCAATTACTTCACACGCAGTGTTGACGAAAAGCGCTTTCACGCTCAGGCTGGCACCGAGCAAGTTGAGCGCATCGCTGCGCTCCTTCCGAAATCTCGATCGCGACTATTGAAGTTCCTGGATGGCTTGCCGCAGCGCTATCTGACGTCCCACTCTCCCGAGCAGGTAATAGCGCACTTGGAACTGGCGAACCACTTGGGCAAAGAGTCCGTACAACTCGGGCTCCGGCAGATCCGTGAGCAGCACGAACTTACCGTAGTGACCGAGGACCGCGAAGGACTGTTCGCCACGCTCACCGGCATTCTGTACGGATGGGGCATGGACATCACCAAGGCGAGCGCCTTCTCGAATCGCGCGGGAGTGATCATTGACAGCTTTTACTTCAAGGACCGCTTTCGGACACTCGAACTCAATCCTTCTGAACGGGAGCGGTTTAAGAAGTCGGTCATCGACATCCTCGGTGGTGACTCGACTCTCGATCGCCTGCTGGAGCCGCGCTTGCGCGCCGACACCAGATCGCCCAAGCTGAAGATCGAAACCCGTCTGCGCTACGACGACGACTGCTCCCGGATCAGCACGCTGCTTGAGGTCGTCACGCAGGATCGCCCCGGCTTGCTGCACACGATTAGCTCCACACTGGCCGCTGAGAATTGCAGCATCGAGGTCGCCCTGATCGATACCGAAGGCGAGATGGCCCACGACGTCTTCTACCTGACATCCGGAGGCGCGAAGCTGAGTCGCGAGCAACAGCGCGCGGTTGAATGGGCGCTGACCACCGAGCTGGGCGAGTCACTACCGTCGAGTTGGTGAGCTTCCTGCGCTGACGACTCCACTCTGCACCAGTTTCGTCATTTCACAACGACTGTGACCTCAAAAGTCCTGGCCGGCGGCTACATCTTTTTCCCAAGGCCGCCGGTATTCGAGCCTAAGCTGTCACGGTGCCGGTATGCCTTGGCGTAAAACTCGAAGGACTCAGTGCCTCCGGCGCCACTCTGCTCTTCCCTTGCGCGGCGCCGACGAAATTCAGTCTTGACCAACACGAGCGGCGCAGGATCACCCTGCAACACCCACTGATAGCCAGTTGCCGGATTCGACGGCAGGCGCACGAATACCAGCGTGTCCCTTGGCCGACCTCAATCGCCTTGCCGTTGTCCTGTTCGGTCATGGTGACCGCCGCGGTGAACTGGCGAGCAACTGTTGATTGGCCGAACATCCAATGAACGCCACCGCGAGCTGGAACGATCACAAGTATGCCGCGACTGTTGCAGCCTTGATCGTATGCACTGCATATTATTATTGTGCACAGCCAAACTGTCGATGTTGAATTCCATTCAGATTGAGTCCATGACGATCTTCGCATGAAATCCAGCCTCGCCATTGTATCCGGTTAACCAGTCGCGATTCGGAGTGTTCTGGAAGGACAGCGACACGCTCGGAATGACACTGACATTCCACCACATACTCGCGGATTGGCAGATCGTCGCGGCCTGGATCATCTTCCTCGCCAGCTACTTCGTTTTCGCGTTTGGACGCTTCCCGGGCACGAAGATCGACCGGCCCGCCATGGCTGTGGTCGGTGCCGTCCTGATGTTCGTGTTCCGCATTTTGTCTCCACAGTACGGCGATTTCGATAGCGTGGACTTCGGCACCCTCGTGCTGCTCTTCGCCATGATGCTGATCCTGGCCAGCCTGCATCTCGCAGGTTTTTTCGAGTGGGTCGGCAACCGGGTCATCCTTCATCTCACGCCGCACCAGTTACTGCCCGGCGTGATTTTCACGAGCGGAGTCTTGTCGGCATTCCTGGTGAACGATGTGGTTTGTTTGTTCATGGCCCCACTCGTTCTCGGCGTCTGCAAGCGGATGGGCCTGCGTCCCCTACCCTACCTGCTGGCGCTCGCAACCGCGTCCAATATTGGCGGAGTGGCGACCATTACTGGCAATCCGCAAAATATGCTGATCGGTTCGATGTCAGGCATAACTATCGGCATTTTGTCGCGCATCTCGGTCCCGTTGCCGCTGATTGGCTTGTTCCTGGACTGGGCGATACTCCACTGGACCTACGTGGCCGGCAAGCCGCTTGACGCGAACTCCCGTGCCAACCGCAGCTCAGCCAAACGGTCTCAGCGCGCCGCCCACATCGCCGTCTGATTTGGCCCGTGCTGGTAACGATTGCGGTGTTGGCTGGCTTTCTTGTGGGACTTCAGCCGCCGCTGGTTGCCGCAGCAGGCGGCGCACTTCTGCTGGTGCGACGCACGCGCGATCCGCGAGAAGTTTACGGTGATGTCGATTGGTCGCTCCTCGTTCTCTTCCTGGGGCTGTTTCTAGTTGTCGGAGGAGCCGAGCAAGCCGGTATCACCGGCCAATTATTGCGAGTGGCCGAGCGCCTGAACCTTAACAACAGCCTTGTCTTCACAACCATGGTGGCGCTGCTCTCGAACATCGTCAGCAACGTTCCGGCCGTGATGCTGCTCAAAGGGCTGATTCCGCGCTTCCAAGATCCGCACACCATGTGGCTCATGCTCGCGATGTCGAGCACGCTTGCCGGCAATCTGACCATCACCGGATCGGTGGCCAACATCATCGTGGTCGAGAAAGCCCGCACCGAAACGCACATCAGTTTTCTTGACTACATGAAAACGGGGGTACCCGTGACCATCGCTACCCTGGCCGTCGGCCTGCTTTGGCTCAGTTTCGTTCGCTTCTAATGGCTGGGCCGCAGCGTACTTCCGGCGCTTATCGCGCGGCGGTCGCCGAGATCGGGAAAGTATCTTTGGCTCCGATCGCGCTGATCGCGGTATACCGCAAGTTCCGCCGTCAGGCCCTGTTCCGCCAGATGTGCCGGACACTCGCGCGCCCACCTCGTCACGGTCGATATCCTCGTGTAGAAACATCAGCACCGAAGGACCGGCGCCGCTGAGTGCGACTCCGTTCACGCCTTCTGTACCCGAAAGAGCAGTCAGAGCGGGAAGCAACGGACACAATTGCGCACGATAGGGGTGATGCACGCGATCGCTGAGGGCTTCGGTCAGCCATTCTCCTCGTCCCTGGCTGAAGGCGAGGACCAGCAGCATCGCACTCTGCACGTTATGAATGAGATCGACGCGGCTGTACAGCCGCGGCAGGACCCGCCGGGCTTCCGACGTGGCCAACGGGTTTTCGGGAATCGCAATCAGCAACGGCCAATCTACTGCTACCGGAATTGGAAGCACGCTAATGATCGGAACACGACTTCCGTTCGCACAGCTGCCGCCGTACGAGCCAGACACGACTCCGCCGTGCCAGCATGCGGCGACGTTGTCGGGATGGCCTTCACACGCTGAGGCTTCGGAAACGATCCGATCCGCGTCCCAGTCGAGCCCGCCAAAGCGACACCGCCATGGCCACGCTTGCCAGCACGGCCGCGGCTGAAGAACCGCAACCCATTCCCAGCGGAATTTCGTTATCAAGGCGAATGGCCAGCGGCGTTACGTGCTTTCCTTCCCGCTCCAGTAGCTGGGTGTAAGTGTCGACGATGAGATTCCCCGGCATCTTGCCGCAGAGGTCGGCGTTGCGTCCATGCGCCTCGATCGAAAACTCTGACGCCGGGACCGCCTCGATCCGCAAGCCCAAAATCAAATGCCAGCGCCGCAGCATCGAAAGCCGGCCCCAGATTCGCCGATGTCGCAGGCAGGAACATGCGAAAGGGCATGGCAGACGAGTCGCTGGCTCAGCCATTTCGCTTGTCCTCGGCATCGAGCGCCCGCAACACCGCGTCAGCATTGGCGTCCAGAACGATCGGGCGCCTTTCTTTGCTCCGCCGTCAGTGCGCGAAACTCTTCGTCCGCCATCCGCGGAACCGAAAGATCGCCGCGATGAAACTTGATGGTGTACTCCGGGTCCTTCAGCACATTTCCTGTCAGCACCAGCACGACCGAATCGCTGGGCCGAACGAAGCCGCTCTTCACCAGTTTCTTTAGGCCAGCCAGCGTGACCGCCGAGGCGGGTTCGCATCCCACGCCGTCGGCGCCGATCTCAGCTTTGGCCACCGCGATTTCGGCTTCACTCACCTGCTCCACACAGCCTCCAGTCGCCTCCAGCACTCTCAGCGACTTCATCCACGACGCAGGATTGCCAATACGAATCGCCGTCGCCAGCGTCTCCGCTTCGACGGTCACAAGTTCCTTGCCGGACTTTTCGTGGACGGTCCGGTAAAGCGGGTTCGCGCCTTCCGCCTGGATCACCGATATCTTCGGCACGCGACTGCACCACGCCCAGCCGCTTCATCTCCAGAAACGCTTTGCCCAGCGCGGAATTGTTTCCCAGGTTGCCGCCGGGAACGATGACGTGGTCGGGAACCTGCCAATCGAGTTGCTCAAGTAACTCGATGGCCGCAGTCTTCTGGCCCTCCAAGCCGGTACGGATTCACGGAATTCAAGCAGATAAATCGGATAGCGGCGGATGATTTCGTTCAACACTCGCACGCAACCGTCGAAGTCCGTCCGGAGTTGGCATGTCAATGCGCCATAGTCGAGGGACTGCGAGAGTTTTCCCCATGCGATCTTGCCATCCGGAATCACCACCAGGCTGCGCATGCCTCCCGCGCGCGGCATAAGCCGCCATCGAGGCTGAGGTGTTTCCCGTCGACGCGCACGCAACCCAGTGAAATTTGTTTTGCCGCGCGAACGAAATGGCCACCGTCATGCCCGTGTCTTTGAACGAGCCGGTGGGATTCATTCCCTGATGCTTTGCCCTTAGACGGTCAACCCCGGCGGAGTGCGCACAGCGCGGCAAATCGTAGACCGGGGTATTCCCCTCTCGCAGCGTAATCGCAGATGACCAGTCGTCGAGTTCGGGAAGCACCTCGCGAAATCGCCAGACGCCGCTGGCGTCCAGAGGATGGTTCGAAGTCCTACGTTCGCGCCACAGGGCTTTCAGTTTTGCCGGATCGGGCGCCGACCCCGCCGGTCCACTCGGGGAACTCCACTTCCAGCAGGTCGCCGCAATTCGCTACAACGGAAATCGACTGCCAGCGCAGCATTGCACCTCACCGCACGATATGCAGCGCACAATGTGTTCTTGGCGGTGGTACTGTCGGTTTGCAGAAGTCCCATTCAGCAATCCATAGCGCTCGACATGTACTGTTTCATTCTAAGTTACAGCAATCGAACAGTGACTGTCAGTGCGCACATCCGACGGGCTGCAGCAGCACGATTCTCGGAATTTTGACAGCAAATCGCTGCAAAAAACGATAGGGAGGAGTCGGACCTCCTCCCTATCGAGCTGCTTTGCCTGTCGCGGTCGGCTCGTCGTTACTCGACGTAAGGCTTCCAGATGCCTTCCTTATCTTCGACCAGGACCACGCTGGCCTTGGTCGGCGCGGCGCCGTAAAAGTCCACCCCATAGTCTTTGATCAACGTTCCGCGGTCCCAGGTGTTGAAACTGTGGACCGTGTCGCCGGAGGCATCGAACTCCTTGCCCAGGCGGTTGGCTTCCCACTTCCAGGTGTAGTCCACCCGTGCCAGATGCGGTTTGATCATCGTGATTTTGTCGATCTGCAACAATCTTGCGCTCAGCCAGTGGAACCACGTACGCGGTATTGCCGTCGGAGTTCTTCCCTTTGTCCACGCCCTTGATTTCGCCCAGCACCTTCTCGCCCGCGGGGGTCAAGGTTGAGATAAATGGAATTCCAGCTCTTTCGGCTTGATGGTCAGGATGCCCGCCTTCGCCAGCAATTTGTAGTGCGGATCCATCGGCTTTTCATTGACACTCGATATGATGGTCCCGACGCTGAAGTGAATCGTCCCGCCGCCCTGCGACTGCAAGATCTGGTTGATCGAGTTGGTGGCAACGGGCACCGACAGGACTTCGCGGGAAGTCTTGACGAAGTAGAAAATGGTTCCGCCTACAACTAGAACCAAAGCCAGCACCATGATCAGTGCGCCAAAATTGGACGACTTCTCTTCCATTTCAACTTCGGCGGCGAACAGTTCGCGCTCTTTATAAGCAGGAGCTGCAGGATTATCTGTGTTTGATCTTTGAGTTCCGGATCGACGACGGTTGGCATTGCCTCAAACCTCCGCTTGGGACGTGCTGCCGGCCGCTGAAGCCCCAGCCGTGATACAACCCAATTCGCCGGATCGGCTTCGCTTGCAGGATGGAGACTTCCCCATGCCTGGCTCGGAGCAGCCTTGAACAATCCCAGTATGAACCGTGCGTACAGCCATCGCAGTGAGCAGCATCACACCCCAATGTGAGGGATGAACTTCGCTCGCAGGCATCGGCGAGGTCTCAACTAGTCGCTACACGCAAGAGTCCGCTTGTCTACTGAAGAACATGACAGGAATAGGTTTTCACCACCAGCCAGACCTGCTTCCGGACTTCCAGGCTGAGCGAGTGACTGGCGCCGGGAGTCAGGTGCACGACTAGCCTGGCGCCGCAATCGACTTCCGCAATCACCGTGACGTCCTGCTGCGCAAGAGACACGATCGACCCGGCGATAATGTTTCTGGCGCTCAATCCTTGGGGAAGTGAGGTCGCAACCAGGATGTCGCCGGCGCGAATGCCCACTCGCACCGGCCTGCGCTGTATCCACGCGCGAGAGTGGGCACTTCCAGACAGACATCGGTGCCGGCGATGCGACACGTCATCGTGCCCTTGCTCGTCGTGCGACGCAACCACGGAGCACTCCACAATGTTCTCAAAGCCCGCCAGTTGTGCCACGGACTCGAATAACGGACGACTGAGCACCTCGTGCGGACGCCCGTCCGCGATCAATCTTCCCGGCCTCCATGACCAGCACCCGGTCGCCCAGCGCGTAGACTTCCTCGCGCTGATGCGTGACATAGAGAATCGGAACGGCATGGCGATCGTTCCAGCTGCCGCAGATCATCGAGGATGCGGGTCTTCGTCACCGCATCCAGCGCGGTCAGCGGCTCGTCCAGCAGCAACGCGCGAGGTCTCGTCACCAGCGCACGCGCCAGTGCAACCCTCTGCCGCTCACCACCAGATATGTCCGACGGCCGCCGGTCGAAGAGGCCGGATATGCCGAATGATTCTGCGATTTCGCTGGTACGGCCATCGCGTTCACGCCGCTCCAGCGAAGACAATCCGTATTCAATGTTCTGCCTGACGCGTCATGTGTGGGAACAACGCCAGTGTCTGAAACAGATAGCCGATATGCCGCCTGTACGCGGGAAGATCGATTCCCTTTTCCGAGTCGAAGAGCACGGCGTCGTCCACCGCAATGCGACCGGTATTCGGGTTCTGCAGTCCGGCAATGCAGTCCAGGACGGTTGTCTTGCCGGCGCCCGAGGCGCCGAACAGAATTGTGAAACCGGCAGCAACGGTAAATCGAACGTCCAGTTGAAAAGAGTTCTCTCCCTTGCGCAGGGCTCGAGACCTGTTTCTTCACATGACGCTCAGGTCCCGGCTGAGGACCGGGCTTCCGCCCCGGTCACTGCCACCCCCACAGTACCCACTTGTTCTTGCGGCGCAATCCGTATAGCAACGTCAGCATCACAAACACAGGACCAACAGCAAAAGCGCAGTACGATTGGCGACCGCATAATTCAGCGACTGAACCTGGTCGTAAATCAAGAATCGAGACCGTCTGGGTAGCGCCCGGAATATTTCCGCCGATCATCAGCACGACTCCAAACTCACCCAGCGTGTGAGCAAAGCTCAATACAAATCCTGTCAGCACTCCTGGGAAACCTAGCGGCAATACGATTTTCCAGAACGTACCCCAACCGGAAGTGCCGAGCGTGGCGGAAGCATCGAGAAGTTTGCGGTCTACGGACGAGAAAGCGGCGGCAATGGGCTGTACCGCAAACGGCAGGCTGTAGAGTACCGACCCAGAACCAATCCATTGAAGGTGAATGCCAGGCTCGACCCTGTAACGGCTGATACCAGCGACCAAACGGACTGAGCGGACCGATCGCAACCAAAACATAAAACCCCAGCACTGTCGGCGGCAAAACGATTGGCAGTGAAACGATCGCCTCGATGAAAATTTGCCGCGCCACCGCGAATAGGCCAGCCAATAACCCAGCGGCAATCCAACGGCCATGAGTATCACTGAGACCAGGACTGCCAGACGAAGTGTGAGAAGCAAGCGCTTGCAGGATCATTGTTTTGTCGGAGGCGTAAGTCCGTACTTTTGCAGCACGGCAGCGCCTTCCTCAGAAAGCACGAAATCAAGAACGCCTGCGTTGCTTTTTTGTGCTGCGAAGCAGAAACGATGATGACGGCCTGCTTCATTTCCGGATATGAGTCAGACGGCAACTCCCAGAATCGGCCTGCCGATTCGCATCGCCGGTGACTTGGCGAGAGACAGCGCAATCAGTCCAGCCTGTGCATTTCCGGACTGTACGAACTGGGCCGCCTGGCTGATGTTTTCGCCAAATACCAACTTGCCGGCTAACTTGTATTTTAAGCCGTAGTGGTCGATCGCCGCCATCGCCGCCCGTCCATACGGCGCATGTTCGAGGATTTGCGATCGCGATGCGCGTCACCTGCGGGTTGAGTAAGCAACTCCATCTGCAATTTCTCCGGATCCAAAGACGACTCGTTCGGCACCCACAAAACCAGGTGTCCGAGCGCATAGGTGCGCAACGACGAGGCATCCGCCATGCCTGCACCGGCCAACTTCTTCGGGTACTCCTCGTCGGCAGAGAAAAACAGGTCGAAAGGAGCACCACTCTGTATTTGCGAATACAGGTTTCCTGATGCGCCGAAGGACACGGTCACCTTATTTCCTGTTTTACTTTCGAATCGGGCCGCCAGATCTTTCAGCGCGTAATTAAGGTCCGCAGCAGCCGCCACGGTAATTTCCTCGGCGTAAGCGGTGCCGAAACTGATGGCGCCGATCAACAATAACAACCCTATCTTTCCCATCGTTTCCGGCCCTGCATTCCTTTCTTCACACTCTCTCGCAACCGATCGCCAATTCTTGCCAGGCGCAAATCGCTCTCAGCTTATTCCGAATCCACGGCCACTTAACTCCTTGGTTCGTTCGGATGCGATCGGCAATATAATACAAAGGTGCTATACGTACGCCATCTTCAGGAATCTCTGCTTGACCGCCCGAACCATTCCTGTCAGAGTAGCGCAGATGATTCTGTTGAGCACCATCCTTAACCTTCTGGCCGCCTTACGCCGCTCGAGTTTGATGGCAAACTGATGATACGTATCGAGGTTACACTCAACGCCGACCCAACCGCCGTCAGTCCTGTGGTTGAGGGCATTATGGAGATGGCGCGGCGCATGGATTGCGCTGCCGGCAAGGAATTTGAGATCGAAACCGCCCTTCGCGAGGCACTTGCCAACGCCATTCTTCACGGCTGCAAAAACGATCCCACCAAAAAGGTCCAGTGTTGCGTCTCTTGCGACGAAGAGCATGGGCTTCTTATTGTTGTGCGAGATCCGGGAAGTGGTTTCGATCCTGTGCAGGTTCCCGATCCCCTCGAAGGCCAGAATATTTACTCCAACCACGGCCGTGGCATCTTCCTGATCAACCAGTTGATGGATGAGGTTCGTTTCGAGCGAAACGGCACCGAAATCCACATGCGCAAGTACTAGCAGCCATTTCAATAAATCGGTTTTGAAGGGGCACAGCTTCAGCTGTGCCATCAAGGGTTGCTTTACCTCGGGCTTCAGCCACTGAGGGATTTCGGTTATCGGCGCGTGAAACTCCGTGCGACAGCTTCTAGCTCACCGTCCAGCTTTCAGTAAAAACTCTTGAGTTTCTATCCGCCCGGTCGCGATAGCACGTGCGTGAACCTCTGCTTGAGGCTCAGGAACGGTGTCTCCAGCCAGCGATACGACACCGCAGCCATCGCAATCGTCAGCATCAGCGCCACTGCTACCCGCAATGAATATCGAAAGAGGTTCGCCGTTTGATCGTGGACCGCGTAATTCGAAATCAGCAGTCCCAGCACGTGAAAGACATAGAGGCCGTAAGAAATGCGTCCCAGATAGATGAGTACGCGATTGCCTTTGCCGCTGCGAGTCCTCAACACCGACAGCAATAGAAGTGTGCCCCCCAGGGCCACCGACGGATAGCCTAGAACAATTCGCGCAGTCGTCAACGGATCATTCTTGATCCCGAAATATAGGCTACCCAGCGCCAGTGCAATAATTCCCGCCAGCATCATTGCAGCGCGGGTGAGTCTCGATAGACGCGGAATCGTACCTTTGAGCAATACCGCCATCAGGATCCCCGCCGCAATTGGATCGAGTTGTACGAAGGTGTTGCACCACACGTCGCCTTCCAGTGTGTGGTGAATGCCCAGGTAGATACGCGCAATTGTCGCGACCAATAGCAGCAGGCCCGCGAAAATCAGCATTCCCGTTTCACTCACTTTGCGAACTATGGCGGGCCAGGTGATGTAGAACTGCTCCTCGATGGACACACTCCATAGTGGAAAAATCACCGACGACGGAAATCCATGGAAGACTATGAACCAGTTGCCCGCCAGGAACGAGAACCAAAGCCCGGCGCGCAACGTCACATGCTGACCGGGCACGATCCACTGCAAAGCCACTGCTAGTGCGAGAAACGCGAAGTACAGCGGCCAGATGCGCAGGATGCGTCGAATATAGAACGACCTTAGATCGAGCTTCCCGAATAGATCTTTCTCGCGCAGCAGCAGTTCGGTGATCAGGTACGAGCTGAGCACGAAGAAAAGGCTGACCCCGAACGCACCCGTCGCACCGATTCCCGCAACGATTCGCGCCAGAAACAACGGCACGCCAAGCTTCGTCCAAAACGCCGGATCGTGCGGAAACGCGTGGTGCAGGAAGACCATCAGAAAGGCGAAAAAACGCAGCTCGTCTAGTTCAGGATGGTAGAAGCGCGTCGTGGATGTGCGAGCGCTCTCCGGTACAGGAATTTCGGCAGAGGTTGTGGCAATCGGTAGCCAATACTTGATTTTAGATGAACTCAGACTGAGCTGGGAGTCTGCGAAGGAACCCCGAGCTGCTTCCTCGGCGCTGATCGGCGAAGCGCTACCAGCAGGTAAATAGCTGCGGCTGCCATGATCGGCGATGACCAGAATCCAGGCGCGGGTCGAGGAAATGTCACGCTGGCTACTGTTTGCCCGAAAATGGTAGCTAGCGTGTGTCCCGCGGCATTGAGCAGCATGACGACCGCAAAGATGTACGCCGCCACGCGCGTTCCCTTCGCTCCCCGCACAACAGAGCCCGAGAGAGCGAGCAAAACGACAACCACGACGATCAGGCCAGCCAGCCACTGCCCAAACTCGAAAGGCGGCATCGGCCACCAGCCAATTCGTTCGCGCAGTGCCAGCACGGTTGGGTTGTAAACGCGAAGAAAACCGGTGGTGGCCTCGTCGAAAACATGGAGCGCCAAGGCCAAACACAGGAGAATCCAGGCACGAGCTAAGGAGCGATTTTGCGGACTTGAGTTGTGCACCGTACAGCACTTCCTTCGGCCCTACTGCTCAGTTCGTTCGAATGAATTTAACGCTCGCCGTTGAAATCCGTTTCGCTAGTTGCGTGCCCGCATACTCGGAGCGTCGGGCGGCCCGACATCGGGCGGAACCGTCCCGTTCAACGCCTTCATAAAGTCCATCAAGTCGTCCCGCTCCTGTCGCGTCAGAAAGTCGAGCGAGTGGATCTCTTTATCCAGGTACGGATTCGAATTGCCGGCGCCAATATAGAAGTCCATCACCTGTTTCATGTCCTTCAGGCTGCCATCGTGCATGTACGGAGCGGTACGGTCGACGTTCCGCAGCGTGGGAGTGCGGAATGAACCTGTGTCCCCAACCTCATGGGTAACCACATAACGCCCCTTGTCCGTCGCCACCCCGCCGACAAAACCGACTCCGATATTGTGGAACTTATTGTCGGTGAATAAAGCGTATTTCTCGCCCACCGTATGACATGACTCGCAATTCCCTTTCTTGGGATCGCGAAACACGGCAAATCCGCGAATCTGTGCCGGAGTCATCGCCGCTTCATCGTGCCCATAGTAGTAGCGATCGAACGCGGAGTCGCCGCTCAGCAACGTGCGCTCGAACGAAGCTATGCACTTCTCCACCTTTTCGTAGGTGATTGGGCCCGAACCAAATGCTGCCTCAAACGCGGCCACATAAGTGGGATCCTGCGAAAGCCGCTGTGCCACGCCCTTCGGCGAGTGCGCCATCTCTACCGGATTCGCCACCGGCCCTTCCGATTGTTTTTCCAGACTCGGTGCTCGCCCATCCCAGAACTGCAACGTCCAGTACGCCGAATTCAGCACCGTCGGCGAGTTTCGCACCCCCGTTTTGCCGCCAACTCCATTCGACACCCGTTTGCCGTCGCTGAATCCCATCCCCGGCATATGACACGATGCGCAAGAAACGGTGTTGTTCACCGACAACCCGGTGTCATAATACAGCCGCCGCCCCAGCGCAATCGTCTCCACCGTGGGAGGATTGTCGCCTGGTATGGGAACCGCCGGCAGACCCAACGGCGCTGGAATTTCTACTGCGCGGCCCATGGGAATCGCCGAACTCACGGCATTGAAATCGCTGTACAGCAGCAACAGGCTAACGGCACATACCGCTAGACCTAACATGTATAAGACCCGCTTTGCTGGCACGCTACCTCTTATGAAAACCGCAAATATAAATGGAGTGGCACGGAATCATGAACGCGCAGGCGACGAACCAGCGCCTCTTCAATCGTACTATTCCTGACTTTCGCGTCAAGGCACGCTACGTCACACGGAACTGGCCAAGGCCTTATGTCAGGAACACGGGCTACGCACCCACTTGATCGCAAGAAATAAGGGCTGCACCGCTTGGCAGCCCTCCCCTGAAACGCATGCTGGACAACTTCTACGCAAGCACTGTAGCGATCCGCTCGAATGCCCAGTCGATCTCCGCTTTGGTAATGACCAGTGGCGGAGCAATACGAATCACCACATCGTGAGTTTCCTTGCACAGCACACCAAGCTGCTTCAACGCCTCGCAGAAAGGCCGCGCCGGCTTGTTCAGCTCGATACCGATCCACAGTCCCTTGCCGCGAACTTCGCGGACATGTGGGCTGTTGAGGTCGCGTAGTTTCGTCAGGAAGTAGTCACCCAACTCGGCCGACCGCTCGATCAATTTCTCCTGCACCAGGACTCGCAACGCCGCGCGTGCCACCGCACATCCCAGTGGATTTCCGCCAAACGTGCTCCCGTGATCGCCGGGATGAAACACGCCCAGCACCTCTTTCGAAGCCAGCACTGCCGACACCGGATAGAACCCACCGGACAGTGCCTTGCCGATAATCACCGCGTCCGGCCGAATTCCCTCGTGCTCAAAAGCGAATAGCTTTCCCGTGCGTCCCAACCCAGCCTGGATCTCATCCGCGATCAACAGCACATTGTTCTTCCGGCAAATCGCGGCTGCCCGTTTCAGAAACCCAGCGGGAGGAATGACGATTCCCGCCTCTCCCTGAATCGGTTCGACCAGAAACGCACACGTATTCGGTGTAATCGCCTTCTGAAGCGCGTCTGCATCTCCGAAAGGAATGATCTTGAATCCCGGCGTGAACGGCCCGAAACCGTCGCGATATTGCTCGTCGGTCGAGAAGCTGATGACCGTCGTGGTGCGACCGTGAAAGTTGTTGGCGCACACCACGATTTCGGCCTTGCCGTCGGCGATACCTTTAACTTTGTAGCCCCACTTGCGCGCCGCTTTAATCGCGGTTTCAACCGCTTCCGCCCCCGAGTTCATAGGCAGCGCCATATCGAATCCCGTCAGCGCATGCAGTTCCTCATACAGCAAAGGCAATTGATCATTACGGAACGCCCTGCGATGTTAGCGTGACCTTGTGCGCCTGCTCCATCAGGGCCTTCAGAATCTCGGGATGGCAATGTCCCTGGTTGACCGCCGAATACGACGCCAGGCAATCCAGGTAGCGGTTGCCGTCGACGTCATAAACCCATACCCCCTCGGCGCGCTCGATCACGACATCCAGGGGATGATAGTTGTGAGCTCCATACTTTTCTTCCAGCTCAACAAATTGGCTCGTCAGTGCTTTTTCTTCTATCGCTTCCATGAGTCTCCTGACTACTTCAATACGTGCAATCTCTTCCGCTCATGCCGCAACATCATTCGTTGTCCAGCAGCATGGTCAGCAGGGCCATCCGCACGTACAGTCCGTTAGCCGCCTGGCGAAAATACATAGCGCGCGGATCGTCGTCCACGGTCTTATCCAGCTCAACCGTCCTTGGCAATGGGTGCAGGATCATGGCGTTCGGCCTCATCCTCTGCAGCACGGTCGAATCGATTGCATAGCGCGACGGCTTGCCAATCGCGCCGGCGCGTTCCGGCCGAATCCGCGTTTGATACACCACATCGACCTCTCCCACCACCCGGTCGATATCCGATTCCAGTTCGTACTGCACGCCGTGGCGGTCGAGATAATGAAGGATGTCCGCTTCCATCTGCATCGCCGGAGGACTCACGAAAAATATCTTCACCCGATCGAATTTCGCCAGCAAATACGCCAGCGAACGCACGGTGCGGCCGCGATCGAGTTCCCCGATGAACGCTGCGCTCAGTCCGTCGATGGGACGCTCGCGATAAATCGTATACAGATCGAGCAGTGCCTGCGTGGGATGCTGGCCGCCATCTCCGTCTCCTGCGTTAATAATCGGGACCGGCGACACCTTTGCCGCCCGCGCTGCTCCGCCCGCTTCGTGATGCCGGATGACGATAGCATCGCAATACGCGCCGATGATGCGGATGGAATCCTCGACCTGTTCGCCTTCGATCTCCGACGAAAAAGCCTGTGCATGCTCGGTCGACAGCACCCGTCCACCCAGTCGCAGCATCGCCGCCTCAAAGCAAAAGCGGGTCCGCGTGGAAGGCCGGTAAAACAAGCTGGCAAGTATTTTGTTCTGGTAGTCGAGGGTGCCCCCGCGCGCGACGATGCGTTCCATCAGGCGCGAACGGTCGAACAACTCCATCAGTAGCGGCACCGTGAACTGCTGCGACTCGACAACATGCCTCAGACTCACCTGGCTGCCCCTCGGACTTGCATCGTGCAATTTAGATGGTGTCTCTATCATTTGCATATCTTCACCGGAACGTCGGTAGTGCAAGCTCGTCGAAAGCTTGCCGCTCGACTTCATCAACGCCGTGAACGATGTGGGTTCCCGCCGAGCCACACACCGCTTCACATAAATGTTCGTACGATGTAATCACCGCTTCCCTGCCGCCGCTCTTCAGGAAGCGCAGTACCGACTCGACTTTCGGCCCCATATTCCCCGGCGGAAAATGGCCTGCCCGGTGATGTTCTTCCATCTCCGCCGCGGTCACGTGGGTAAGCGGGACCTGGCCCGGCTTCTTGTAGTTCAGATAGACATAGTCGGTGTCGGTTGAGATCACGAACAGGTCAACCCCAAGCTCTGCTGCCAGCAGCGCTGACGCGCGGTCCTTATCGATCACCGCTTCCACCCCGCGCAGCACACCTCGCTCCGAAACTACCGGGATGCCGCCACCCCCAGTCGAAACCACCAGCGCCCCCCGGTCTACCAGGGCGCGAATCGCATCCAGCTCGACAATCTCGATTGGCTCGGGAGACGGCACCACGCGTCGGTACCCGCGCGCCGCGTCTTCCACAATGTGCCAGCCCAGCCGGCGTTGTTTCTCTTCGGCATCGGCCTGCGAATAGAACGGTCCAATTGGCTTCGAGGGGCTTCGCATCGCTGGATCGTTAGCCGATACCAGGGTTTGCGTGACCAGCGTGACCACCGGAACATCCATCCCCGCGCCCGCCAACTCGTTGTGCAGAGACTGCGCTAACAGGTATCCGATTTCGCCCTGGCTGGCGGCCCCGCAAACGTCAAGCGTTTGACCGTAAACCACGTCCGAGGCCCGCTCCGAGCGCAGTAATTGTGCACCAACCTGCGGCCCATTGCCGTGGGTAATCACCAGGTGATAGCCGAGTCGGATCAAGCCAAGAATAGCCGCGGCCGTCCGGCGAGTGTTCGCCAGTTGCTCGGCAATCGTCCCTTTTTCGCCAGCTCGAATGAGAGAGTTGCCGCCAACCGCAACCAACGCAGTTTTCGACATAACAAATCCTTGCGCCGGTGGCGAACCGGAGACAGCAGAGAAGCCGGGGGAGCTTCGCCTCTCATCTTCGATCCGCCAACCCGGAACCCAACGTCTAACCGACAAGCATCTACCGCACCAACTCCGGCATGGAGTCGCTGACCACTTCGTGCTGCACAGTTTCCATGGCCGCGTTCGTCATCAGTTCCAGCATGATCGCCTTCTGAGCATGCAGTCGGTTCTCTGCCTGCTGGAAGACGAACGATCGTGGCGAATCGATCACCTCATCAGTGACTTCATCGCCGCGATGGGCCGGTAGGCAGTGCAGGAAGATCCCATCCGGTTTGGCGCAGCCGAATAGCTTCGCGTCCACCTGGTAGGGACGGAAAATCTCCTGCCGATGGGCCGCTTCTGCTTCCGATCCCATGCTTGTCCATACGTCGGTGTAAACCACATCCGCATCGAAGCATGCCAATCCCGCCTCGTTAGTTACGGTGACCGAGGCTCCGGTCTCGGCACACCGCCGCTGGCACCATTCCAAGCTCTCCAAATCGATCTCGTAGCCCGGCGGTGTCGCCACCCAGACGTTCGCACCCAACTGCGCTCCCGCGAACATCAGCGAACGCGCAACATTGTTGCCATCGCCGATATACGCTACCTTCAGGCCGGCAATCTGACCCTTCACCTCGAGCATGGTCAGGTAGTCGGCCATCGCCTGGCACGGATGGCTGTAATCCGTCAGCCCGTTAATGACGGGAATGCCGGCGTGCTTCGCCATCTCCACCACGATCTCGTGCGCGAAGGTGCGAATCATGATCCCCTGCACCATGCGTTCCAGGTTCTTGGCGACGTCGTGCACCGACTCACGCTTGCCAAGACTAATCTCCGCAGGTGAGAGATACAGCGAGTGGCCGCCAAGTTGTTCCATGCCAACATCGAAGGTGACCCGCGTGCGCAACGATGGCTTTTCGAAAATCATCGCCAGCGTCTTGCCCTTCAGCGTGTTGGAAAAAACGCTGGGGTTGGCCTTCACCTGGCAGGCTACATGCAAAAAATGCCGCACCTGCCCTGGCGTGAAGTCACGAATCGAGAGGAAGTCTTTCGAAACCATGCTACCTCCCTGCGCCAACCAAAACCGGCTTGTGCGCTTCCGTGAACTGCTCCAGCAGTTCTCTGATCGCGGGTTTACCCACTTCCTCAACTTCGTAACGCACCCGCATGCTTGGCTTGTCGAGTCGGATCGCCTTCGCCAGGTCGATAGGTGTCGCCACCAGCACCACATCGCAAGGGACTCTGCGAATCGTCTCTTCCAATTCGTGGCGCTGCGTTTCGCTGTAGCCCATGGCAGGCAGCACTTTGCCTAAATGGCCGAACTTCTCGAACGTCTTCTGGATGCTTCCCACCGCGAACGGCCGTGGATCGACCAGCTTGGCAGCCCCGAAACGATTCGCCGCAACCACTCCCGCCCCATACGGCATCTCGCCATGCGTAAGGGTCGGGCCGTCTTCGATCACCAGGACACGTTTGCCCTTGATCAGCGTAGGATCGTCCACGCTGACCGTGCACGCCGTCTCAATGACCTGGGCCGAAGGATTGTACTGAGCAATGTTCTGCCGCACGATCTGCACCGACTCAGGATTGGCGGTATCAACTTTGTTAATGATCAGCACATGCGCGCTGCGGAAGTTGACCTCTCCCGGATAGTACGCAAGCTCATGTCCAGCGCGATGGGGATCGAGAACCACGATGTCGAGATCAGGCTTGTAGAACGAAGTGTCGTTGTTGCCTCCGTCCCACAGGATGACGTCGCCTTCCTGCTCGGCCTGATGCAGGATGTCCTCATAATCGACACCCGCGTAAACCGTCGTGCCTTCCATGATGTGAGGCTCGTATTCCTCACGCTCTTCGATCGTGCACTCATATCGTTCCAGATCGGCGAAGGTCGCAAAGCGTTCCGCGCGCTGAGCAACCAGGTCGCCGTACGGCATGGGGTGACGGACCACAACCGGGTGCCAATCCAGGTTCCGCAGCTCCGTTGCGATGCGACGCGACACGGGACTCTTGCCGCAACCGGTACGAACCGCGCACACGGAAATCACCGGCACCTTTGCCACCAGCTGTGTGCGCTCCGCCCCCAGCAGCCAGAAATCGGCTCCTGCCGCCACGGCGCGCGAGGCTAGATGCATCAGTGTGGGATAAGCTATGTCGCTATAAGAGAACACCGCGACGTCAATACGCTCCTCGCGGATGACCTCTTCCATCCTGTTCTCTTCAACAATTGGAATGCCCGTGGGATACTGCGGCCCCGCCAACTGCGGCGGATAATGCCGCCCTGCAATGTCTGGGATCTGGGTTGCGGTGAAGGCGATTACTTCAAATTCAGGATTGTGGCGAAAGACTACGTTGAAATTATGAAAATCTCGTCCAGCAGCACCTAAGATCAGGACTCGTTTCATTGTTGTAGAGAAGCGTCATTAGACCCATGATGTGGGGACCCCTTCCCTCCTGCCCAGATAGTCGTCCTCTCCACTCGACTTTGCTGTGAGGGCTATCACCTCACCATGCGACCTGGAACACCCGCCCCTGTGTCCTGATTGTCCCCGTAGGTCACATCTCACACCACGATGTGACAGCGGTCACTTCGACTTGGGCCATAGCTGACCCACAATCGATCCATCGTTCGGTATCGGGTAGATGTCTCAACCGCAACGTAAGTCCATCCGCGATGGCGATCCTGGTGGGGAGATTACAGACCAAGCTGACCAACCCTCAGGGTGCCAACGCCAAGGAATGACAGCAATGGCAAAAGGATCGGTACAAATCGTAGTAGAGCGGTGCAAGGCTTGCGGGTTCTGCGTAGAGTTTTGCCCCTCGCATGCCCTGGTGCTCTCCTCCGCCTTCAACGCCAAGGGTTATCACCCACCCAACCTCGTACACCCCGAAAAATGCAGCGGCTGCGATCTCTGCGGCATGTACTGCCCCGATTTCGCCATCTTCGGATTCAAGAATGCGGTCGACAAGCCGGCCGAAAGCGCAAAGGTCGATCCCCAGGCCGCCGCGCCGGTTCCGGCCAATAACGACGAGGAGGCCACGAATGCACGCTGATCCCGCTGGCGTTTTAACCGGTTCACACTTTCTAGACGGCGATCATGCCTGTTGCGAAGGCGCTTTGGCGGCCGGAGCACGCTTCTCCGCCGGATATCCCATTACGCCCTCCACCGAAGTCGTCGAGCGTTTCGCCTCGCGCATCCCCACCGTTGGCGGAACTTTCATCCAGATGGAAGACGAACTCGCCGCATCGATCACCATTCAAGGCGCGGTGTGGGGCGGAGCCAAGGCATTCACCGTGACCTCCGGCCCGGGCTTCTCGCTGATGATGGAACATATCGGCCTGGCCGCTATGACCGAAACTCCATGTGTGTTTGTCAATGTCCAGCGCGGCGGTCCCTCGACCGGACTGCCCACCCTTCCGGCGCAGGCCGACATGATGCAGGTGCGCTGGGGATCGCATGGCGACTATGAAGTCATTGCGCTGTGCCCGAACTCTCCGCAGGAGTGCTTCGATCTCACCATTACCGCATTCAACATGGCCGAGCAGTATCGCTGCCCGGTCTTCGTCATGATGGACGAGGTTGTGGGTCATATGACCGAAAAGGTTGTGATCCCGCCCGCCGACCAGATCGAAGTCACTCCTCGCCGCTATACCCTACTTCCTCCAAGCGAGTTCAAAGCCTACGAGCCACGCGAGGACCTGGTTCCCGACATGCCGCGGGTTGGCGAAGGCTACAACGTCCATGTCACCGGACTCACCCACGATGAACGCGGTTATCCCAACATGACGCCTGAGGTTCAGGATGTTCTGGTGCGCCGCTTGCAGGACAAGATCCTCAAGAACGCCGACAAGATCGTTCTCTACGAGGAAGACCAGGTCAAAGACTCGGAAGTCGTCGTGGTCTCCTACGGAATCACCTCTCGCGTCGCCCAACGCGCCATCGAGATGGCCCGCGACAAGGGTGTGAAAGTCGGCAAGTTCCGCATCATCACTGCCTGGCCCTTCCCCGAACAGAAGATCAAGGAAATCGCCGCTCGAACCAATGCCATCGTGGTCGCCGAACTCAACCTCGGACAAATGGTCCGCGAAGTTGAGCGCGCCGTGGCCGGCGAAGTTCCTGTCCGCTTTGTGGGACACGCTGGCGGCAGCGTTCACAAGCCTGAACAAATTCTGAAGGCCATCATGGAGGTGGCGCGATGACGACCCTTCCCATCCACACGAACCCTACCGATCCCTTCCTGCGGATGGATCGCATTCCGCACATCTGGTGTCCCGGATGTGGCATCGGCACCAGCGTCAACGCCTTTAGCCGGGCGCTGATCGACGCCAAGATTGACCTCAAGAACCTTGCTATCGTCTCCGGAATCGGTTGCACCGGCCGAGTTGCCGGATACGTCAATCAGGATTCATTTCATACCACGCACGGTCGCGCCATTCCCTTCGCCACCGGCCTGAAACTGGCAAATCCCAAGCTCAACGTCGTGGTCTACTCCGGTGACGGCGACCTGTTCGCCATCGGCGGCAACCACCTGATCCACGCCGCCCGCCGCAATGTCGACTTGAAAGTCATCTGCATCAACAACCTGATCTACGCCATGACGGGCGGCCAAACCGCGCCCACCACGCCGGGATCCGTCATCACTTCCACCAACCCTTACGGAACCTTTGACTCGTCCTTCAACCTGCCCTACCTGGTGGAGGCCGCAGGCGCCGTCTACGTCGCCCGCTGGACCACCTTCCATGTTCGTCAGATGGCCCGCGCCATGCAGGAAATGTTTTCCAAGAAGGGCTTCTGCTTCCTCGAGGTTCTGTCACCCTGCCCGACACTCTATCAGCGGCGCAACAAAATGGGAGACGGCCTCGACACCATGATCTTCTACAAAGAACACAGCAAGGTACGCAATGGTGCTCCCACCAGTGAAGTCGCTCTCAGCAAAGCGGGAGAAATCATTGTCGGCAAGTTTGTCGACCGCGAGCGCAGCGACTATCGCGACTTGATGCACGACAGGATGGTCGAAAGCCTGGGTGACCGTTACGTTGAATCGTGGAGGTATGCCAATGCGAAATCTAACTGAAATCCGCCTCTCAGGATTTGGCGGCCAGGGCGTCATCCTCTCAGCCATCATCATCGGCAAAGCTGGATGCATCTACGAGAATGGCTACTCCACCATGACTCAGGCGTTCGGTCCTGAAGCGCGCGGAGGTGCTTGCAGCGCGCAGGTCATCCTCTCCAACGAGCCAATTCTCTATCCTTACGTTACCCGGCCAGACATCCTGGTCACCATGTCGCAGGAAGCCTACACCCTCTTCGCACCTCAACTCAAAGAAGACGGCATCCTCATCATCGAGCAGGACCTGGTTCGCATCGACGAACTGCCCGCGGGCGTGCGCGTGTATAGTCTTCCCGCCACCCGGCTAGCCGAAGAACTCGGCAAGCGTATGGTGATGAACATCGTCATGGTTGGCTTCTTCGGCGCCGTCACCAACCTCCTGAATCCCGACGCGCTGCGTGATGCCGTGGCTGACTCCGTGCCTCCAGCCTTTCGCGAACTGAACTTGAAGGCATTCGACAAGGGTTTTGAGTACGGCACGAACCACCTGAGCAGCGCGGTCGAGAAAGACGACCAGCCGATTGAAGTTTCCGCGCTCGAACACTAAACATGAATCGACCCGCTGCATACGCCGGTCATGATAAATGGCCGGCTTTTCTTTGTTCGCGCTGACTCTTCGCGGATCCAGAAGTACGCGCAGCCCGATTGCGCGACCCTTGGATTCATCCTGGCTACTCCCAATTTGGAACGTCTGAACAGATTCGTGCCGCTTTTGCGCTGCGACCAGATTGAACGGTGCTATAGATAGGTCGTTCCCGCAACCATCCCCCATCGTCTGCCGGCCCGCAGCCTGCAGCGACCGCGAGACACGGAGGTAGGTAATGGGTCTTTCCAAGGGTACCGTTCTCGCCACAACGGCAATCACTCTCTTACTCCTGTGCGGTGCACCAGCTTTTGCCGACATCGAACTCTATATGCAACCGCCCACTCTCGACGGGATCCTTTATGCCTCGCAGAACGATGTAGGCGGTGCCGGCAATTTCGCGACCGTCTACGACAACTTCCAAATCTTCCAGAACAGACCGCTATTACCTCGACGACGTAGAGTGGTTCGGCGGTTACTTTAACGGGGCGGGTAATTCCATTACCGGATGGACCATCTCGATCTATGCCGATGCTGGTATGCAACCCGGAGGGCTACTCTGGACGCGAAATTTCAGTGTCGCTTACTCCGGCTACATGGAGTCCTGCAATCTCCCGAATGGCATGTGCGCCTACGACATGGACTAACATAGCGCACGGGTATAAGCTGCTGCCCTTTACGACATACTGGCTGTCCGTGGTTCCTGATCTCAGCTTCCCGCCGCAGTGGGGCTGGGGAACGGCACTCACGGGAGACGGCCTGTCCTATCAGGACTTCTTTGGATCTCGCAGCCCCTTGGGTGTCGACTTTGCCATGAACATCCAGGGAGTCACACCCGAGCCAGGCACTTGATCCTGCTGGGCACTGGGATTCTTGGACTCTGCCGGCGCACTGCGTCGCAGACTGCTTTAGGAACTTGGTCCATGGACCTTCCTGAGCCGCCCACGAGGGCGGCTTTTCTCCTTGTCAGCAATTCGGGGAGGGCTGAAACCACAACGACTTCCTAGTCTCCGTGTCCCTGAAACGTCCGCAGCGCTAACGTAAAGCCGTCGGGCCGAACCACATCGTTACCTTGATACGGCCGGTCGAGATCCGCAATGGCCACCAGCACCAGCGCGATCAGGAAGCTCAGCACGACTACCTGCAGCACATGAAAACGAAAGCTCGGCACTCCGAAGAAGCAGGATGCCGCGACCGTAATAATGCCGCCGGCAATCAGAACCGCCCGCAGAATTCCCGGCAGCTCTTCCTTGCTGTGCATCATTCGAATGCGGCGATACTCCGTCAGCATGCGCAGCTCTTCCATGAACTGATAACTGGCGATGGAGTCAGCGCCGGAGTGCGCCTGGCTCTGTCCTGCCAAAGCCCATAACTGGTTGATGATGTTGCTGGCCTCCGGAGGCACTGGCTTGTCCGCCTGCATCGCGGGCCATTCCACAGCAACGACTTCTTGCGCATATTTCTGGCAGAGCTCGCGCACCGTGGGCCCGATCGCCGGATTGATGTCGCTGGTAATTCGCCATATGTTGACCAGCGCGTTGGCCTCCTGCTCGGCATTGGCTTGCGCCTGCTGCAACATGCTCCAAACGCCCGACAGCATGAAGGCCAGGATCACGGCGTAGGTCGTGCCGATGACGGCAACCACAGCGCCCGTGAAGTCGTTCGATTCCTTGCGCGACGTCGCTGCTGACGAGCGCGTCACCAGCAAAAGAAAAGCCAGGGCCGCCAGGACGGAGGCTGTAATCGTGAGGATGTCCCAAAGCAAGTTTTTGTGGCCCCGCTAGAATTGCCCAGCTGAAATGCAATTGAGCTTACACCGTTATCGCAAAGATGGGCAGAGCGATTTTCTTGCGCTCGATCAGCCGAGGCGCACGACTTTGTGTTCAGGACATCGCGCCTGCGCCGTCTCCACCAGCCGCTGCAAAAGCTCCGGACCGAACTTGGCATAGAAATACACACCGGCGATCTCTCGCTCTTGCAGCTCGCGGTGCGGATACAGCGCGTTCTCGATCTGGGCTGCGTGTCGCGTAAGAATCTCGTTGCGCCGCAGCTCAGCGTGCGCCGCCCGCTTCTCCAACCGCCCAACCTGGTACCTCATCTTGTTGGCCGCCCGCCTCGCCGCTTCTACCAACGTTGGATCGAGCTTTTGCAACGATTCGCTGATCCGCTGCATGGCCTCCTCGACCGCCAGCCGTCCGCGTTCGAAATCCGCCTTGAGGTCCGCCGGCAACGACCGCGCCGCCAGGCTGTCGCGCAGCTGGGTCTCGCCCTGGAACAACTCGGGCAGCTCGAGGCCATATTTTGTCAGCAGCCGCTCCACTCGCGGTTCGAGCAGCGTCGCACTCAATCGCGGCAGGACGGTCGTTACCCGCCCCAGCAGCTTCTCGTACACCACGCCGACCTGCGCGAAGTACGCAATCTCAGCCGGCCCTCCGATGTAGGCCAGCGTCGGCAGCCAATAGTCCTGCAGCACCGGACGCAGCAGCACATTCGCATTAAAGTTTTCCGGAGCAGCGATGATTCTCCGCTTCAGCTCCTCCAGCGAAAGCCGTTCTTTGCGGATCGTGAACTCGCCGTTCGAGCGATGCACCGGCACGCGCGCCCCATCGACCAGCGCGAACAGCGGAGTCGACTCCTCTGTGACCTTTACCTGCTCGTGATAGTGCGCCTGGCTGATTTCGCGGTTGCGCGCCAGCAGCGCGGTATCCAGCTCACCCGCTCGCTCAATCGCCTCAACAAACAGCGGGGCGGCGATGCGATGCAACTCCGCATCCGCCGGATCCAGCAGGATCAACCCGTGATCGGCGAACATGCGCGTAAACAGTTTCGCGTACGCGTCCGAGAATGTCTCGCCTTCGCGATAGCATTCGCGAAGATAGTCCGCCGCCAGCGACTCGCCCAGCAACTCTGCCGCCCGTGCCACCGTTTCATTCGTGCCTGCCGCGAACCGTACATTCGCCACCGGCGAATCAGGTTTGCCTTCAGTCGGCACCGTGAACGGCGCAAGTTGAAAATCGTTGGTCAGCAGTAGCGACTGATTGACTTCGGCGAGGTCGTGGTCTTCGGTCGCCATCCAGAAAATCGGGACGCACGGAACGCCCGCGCTCTCCACCTGTTTCGCCAGCGCCAGAACCGAAGCCGCCTTGAACAGCGACAGCAACGGGCCGCCGAACAGCCCCACCTGCTGTCCGGTCACGACGGCGTGCGCACCTTCCCGCAGTCGCCGGATGTTGTTTAGCGTTTTCTCCGACGCTCCCCACGCCCGATTCTGCTTCTCCAGCACATCGGCGACGCGGACGTTGATCTCGGTTCCATGCGGAACCGCCGAGCTTCGCGCAGCAACCTGCGACCCGTCCGGCGGATGAGGAAAGAACTTTCGAACTTCAGGGGAATAGTTGAGGAAATCGGAGAAAAGCCGGGTGGTATGCGGGATGGAGCTGAACGGAATGCAGTCGGGAATCAAGCCGTCATCTCCCGACAACAACCGTTGCCTGCGTTCTTCATCAGCATGGATAGGTCGATTCAACTACAGCTCTGCGGAAACCCCGCATTCCGTATCAGACTATCAGCCCGGTAAAAGGTTTCGATGATTCGCAACGCACGGGGATGCAGAAACCCCCGATTGTGTGACGAGCGGTGCCCCATCCTTTCGCATTCAGTTGGCGAACGGTGGGAGTTCGAATTTCAACCGACAACCGCTTTTTCTATCCACTATCCACTAACCACCATCCACTGACGTGTCACAGCTTCCCCTCCGGAGCCCGCTCCCTCCCGCCGTCATCCGCCCTGAGCGCCTTGATCACGTTCTCCACCTGCGCTTCAAACTTCTGCGCGTCTTGTTCCCAACCCGTAAAGTCCGCGCCGCGCCCCTGTAGCGCATCATGCAGCCGCCGCGCAAATAGCTTGTCTTCGTGCGCGTAGCTGATGAAGCATGAGTAATACTTGAGTGTGCGGCAGATTATTACATCCTAGAATTGGACCAAGTTGAGGACCTTCGAGATCCTACCTGCGCAAGAACTCTAGCACCTCTTCTGGGACTGTCCTTTGCTGCACGAATCTCGAGAATGATGTGCGACCCTTGTCAGTGACCTCAACTTGATCTCGCCTATGTTTCTTGCTTCGAATGAAATCTTTTTCCTCTAGGAAACTAACAAACTTGCGCGCAAAGGCAACATCTGTACGTGCGGCACCGCGCTGGGCCAGCCCTTGCCGTTGGCGCAGACCCTGCTCGCTCAATTTTTCGAAGAATTTTCTCCACAATCCCGAAACGAGGATCGTTGCACACGACGTGAATCGCCGGGATATCCATTGTCAGTGCGCCGTGGAATCTCAGGTATCCTAATGCCGCTGGTCCTTCCAAGTCTCCCGTGGAGTCAGAGGCTTGCGACTCTCTACGAGTATGGAAATGGTGTCTGAGGAGACCTCCCGAAATCGGCTCCCTCAAGTTCCGCACCCATACATCCACGTCAACCAGGAGAGACTTAACGGATCGGGCTCCCGTGAGGTGTGCGCGAGTAAATCTGACCGCCTCAAGTACCGAGTTGCTGAAATCTGTATGCCGGAGATCGGCGCCGGACAAATCGACAGCCTGCAGAGATGAGTGAGCAAAACTAGCGTCTGCGAGATCAGTGGGAGAGTCGTCGGTAGACAGAGTTAGTCGGTTCAATGCTGAATTAGCCAGAGAAATCGGTCGGCCGGTTATGGCTACGAGGGCGTCATGCCGCGGGTCCGAGGCTTCAGAAAATGCCGCAATGATGCCTTCCCACAAGAACGATAGCATTGCTCCCTTGCCATGTGCTGATCCACTGCGGTTCCACAACTGCGATAATGAGCGCAGGAGCCTAGCTATTTCATCTTTGTCTTTTGAGGCAACAAAGGTTCGCATCGCGTCTGAAATCGGTACATCATCTGCAACGAGCTCGTCTGACTCAATCTTAGAAATAAAGTGTTCTGCGACAAGGTATTCCCGAAGCGAATTATGAGAAAATCTCCAGCCCTCCTCTGCCTGTCCCAAATCTCGCGTCAATGTCGCCGAGGAACGCAAATCCGCGAAATATCGCTCGAGTTGTGCAGCACGGGCCTCTGGAGCCAGTCGAGCCAACTGTAGCTTGAACTGTTTGGAAATCAAGTCCTTTAACAGGTCCGAAGTAGCTGTCGGGTACCCTCTTTGGGACAGCCGCAAAGCTAGCCGCTGCAAGAATTCTCGCCTGTCTGTTGGATTTATTTCGGGGGACCTCTCAAGATCCCGAATCATCAACTGATCTACCACCACCTTGTAGACTTCCCATTCACTCAGTGGCCTCTGCTTCGTGTAACGGCGATGCAGATGCTTCCGACTTTAAGCCCTCGACAACTTCCAGCAGATAGGACACGATCACAGGCTTGCCCGAGAGGGATACCGCGTCACCCTTGGCCACACTTCTGAAATCTCCCGAGGAGGCCGAGACGACTGCACGGCCACCCGGGTCATGCGCGAGCACCCGGGTGACAAGTGCATGTGTTTGAGATTCAGACAGATCTTGGAGAACTCGTTCATAGCGATCAATAAACTGGCCTAACAGCTGGTCAACACGGCGCTCGCTCGAGCAACTGTTGGGTGGTAGTTGAGTTGAGCTGATAACTGGCAACCGCCAAGGAGCGATACAGTATCTCGAAAACGTGCAGCTCTTCCGCTTCGGTGAAGTAGTTCGGCCGACTCGTCAAGATGCCCCTGGCACCACCTGCTGACAGTTCAGCTAAAGCCTCGAGACAAGCCCTGCGTTCGCGGGTACACGAAGATACTGCGCCATTTCGTCATAGCCGTCGAGCAAAAGAATAATGCGACCATTCTGAAGAAGATTGCGTACAAAGCTGATCGGGATGTGCCCGAGATCGTTTCTGTCCAAAAAGTGGTGTAAGAGTCCGTTGGCGTCAAATTGTCGCGCAAAGTCCCGCAATTCAATGCGAAAAACAAGCGGCAACGCTGGGATTCCGTTTGTAATCCTGTAGCCATCGATAGAGCAGTACCCGGGTGAGCGCGGTCTTGCCCGTGCCATACTCCCCAGTAATCACTATCTCAGCCAGGCTTGCCTTCAAGCTTATCTCGCCACGCCGTCAAGAACTCGGTAGCAGGCTCCTCTCCTACCGCATCTCTGAAGTTCGGCTCCTCGTAAATGCCATTGAGCGACTCCAAGGCTTGCCCCATCTCTGACTTCGGGCTCAATGCAGTGACGTAGCTGTCAAACCGTTCGAAGAGGCGGAAAAGTTCGTCATAAAGTAAGGGTCCGAATTCTTCAGTAGCCGCCCGCTCAGTGACCGGAAGAGAAAATCCTTTGGAAGAAACTATTAGCCGCTGACTGTCAGGCTCAATAGCGGCAACGATTGCAAGTTTCCCGACGTCCTTACCATATTTGTCATTGTCGACATACTCGACAGTGACCTCGATGTAGATGGGCTTTGCAAAAGGATCGCTGAGGGAGCGCGCAACGAGGTCAATCTCAGCCCCGTGGATTTGCAGAGGCCCGTCTACCCGATAGTTATTCATCTCGAAAAGGCTGCGCACGGCTGCCGGAGCGTTTGCGGATCAAAATCAGCCACCTTTAGCGTTTTCATGGTTTCCTCAAAATGGACTAGTAGTGGTTCCCTCGGCGGCAGTCGGGGCTGCGTGACTACTGCCACAAATGAGCGACCGACAGGTACCTTGTGCCAGAAGATCCCTCTTCGATGATTAACTGTTTTGCACTTCCCGTCGAGTAATAACTGACTAAAGCTGTTCGGCTAGGCCGGGTGGCTGACTATCCGGTGGCCCATATTTGCCTGCCGTTGGCAAATGTGGGGTCTTTGCCGTGTGCTATCGCACCCAAAGCGCACTCCTACCGAGAGCCATTTCGGACTGAACACCTGCCCGTGACCGGCGTCATCCTCGGGTATAATCCTCGCAAATTCCGGCGAAGCTGGTTGCAACAGTGCCGCCAAGCAAGGGCCTGAACAAGGGAGAGCTCATGACGCGGATTCTGCTGCTAGGCCTCGATCCTGAGGCTGTGGATTATTCTGACCCTGCATTGCCGCCAGGTATGAACGCTGAGAAGATTCGCGCTGGCATCGCGGTTGCGGTAAAGCAGTTCACCGATCGCGGATGGGAATCCGACGTTGGTGCCATCCTCCCGGACGAATCCGCCGGGCCGACAGTGGAGCGGCTGTTACGTTCGACAAACTACGATTGTGTGGTCATCGGAGGCGGCGTGCGCCTGCCGCCCCGCAACCTTGCATTATTCGAAGTCGTCATCAACGCTGTTCGTAAGGCTGCCCCAGGCGCGGCGATTGCCTTCAACACGCGGCCCGACGATAGCGCCGATGCTGCCGCCCGATGGGTGGCGGCTGGAAGCCGATCTTCATAGTCCGGCCAGCGGCCCACGTCTTCCGTGGCCCATATTTGCCGGCCGTTGGCAAATGTGGGGCCGTGCCCTATCGGACCCAAAGCGCACTCCTACCGAGGGCCATTTCGGACTGAACACCTGCCCGTGACCGGCGTCACCGACGCAGACACTGAGCTCATTGGAGAATGTGCCTGACAACTTAATAGCGACGCCCTCAAACAACAATCCTTCCTCTTTCGAGAGTTTTGAGGGCGTTTTTCTTTGCTCACGCCGCGAACACCCGAGCCCCGCAAGGCGACATCTGTTCTAGCCGTGGGAGCCCGCAGGGCGACATTTGTTTTAGCCGTGGGCGTGAGCCCGCGGACAAATGTCGAAAAGAAAACTCGTTCCACTCTGCCGAAGGCCCGCGCGCAGCGAAGCGAAGCGCACAGAAAAACTCCTCCCGTAACGCGTCCGACGCAACCCATCTCGCCTTTCGCTTATTGCTATTGCTAGTTGCTAATTGCTGGCCCTTCTTCCCATTTCGGGAATTTCTGGTTACCGAAGTTTCTTCACCACCACGATTTCCCCCGACCTCCCTCCCCAACTCCGCTATGCCTGAAAGTGTTCGTCGCCTCCACCGGGGTGAACGCTGTTTTGTTCTTTGTAAACGATGAAAGGTAACCCCTTTGTTTCTGCGACTTTGCCTGTAAGTTCTTGTGTTTGCCCAAACTTACAGCCAGTCGTGCCACAAACCCTTTGTTTTCAAGATGGGCAAAGGGGTACCACGCTACCGAAAGGAATCTGGCCTCATGCAATACGAAACCTGTCGCCACATCAAAGAAGACGGAATCTACTGCGGCTCTCCCGCTCTGCGCGAGCGCAAATACTGCTATTACCACCTCATGCAGCGCGGACGCCGCCTGCGTCGCGCCCGCGCCCTGCGCGATAACCTGCCCTACCGACTGGAAATCCAGTCTTTGGACAATCTCTACGCCGTCCGCGACGCCCTAACCGACATCGCTCAGGCCCTCGCTGCCGGACAGCTCGACCCTCGCACCGCCGGCAAGCTGCTCTATGCCATCCAGCAGGTCAGCTCCACCAACCGCCGCATCGAGCAGATGGAAGCCGCCGCGGCAGCGCCAAAGAGCGACCCAAACCGACAACAACTCCCGCATTCAGGAATATCCCGAGTTTGAGAAACAATTCGGTCTCCCGCCCGGCGCTGACCTCGACGCCGAAACCGACGCCGTCCTGCAAAAGGCTGATGAAGAGGCAGGACTGCGCCAGAGCGAAGCCGAATCCATCCCCACTGCTCCGCCCGGCGTGCGCGTGGGCTCTCCCGCCTACCATCTTTTCCGCGAAGAGGCCTATCAGGTTTTGCGCCTGAGCGTGAAACGCCTGCAGCACGAGCTTCGCGACTACAACCAGCAGAAACGTCAGCAGTTCGAAACCACGATGAAGAAGGAGATGATGTCAGCAACGCCTTCGCCCGAACCGCTCGCGGAGAGCGCTTGAACGCGTCCAGCGGCGTGGCGCTTACACCTTGAAAACCCGAAAAAACTCATCAGGCAGAAAACAAATCGGCCACGGATGCACGCGGATGAACGCGGATCGGAATTGCAAAAAGGGCGCTTTTATCACGGAGGCGCAGAGAGGTCAGACTACTCGGGGCGATTCTCTACCGTTGTCTTTTAGCCAGTGCCGCTTCGTATGCCGCCTGAAGCTTCTGCGGTGCAATACGCGCAGATTTGGTTGGGCGCCGGGCTTTTTTCCTGGCGCTAGATTTTTTGGGGCTTGACTGCGGAAGATGGGTCTGGCGAAGTTCAGTGATAAATTCAGCCTGCAATTCAGGTCCTCCCTGGTCCAAAACCTTAGCTAGCCCCCGCAGCTTGGAGGCCGGCAAATACTTGTGCCCCCAGGTAACCATCTCCATCAGAAGGGGAAGCAAATCGATGCCTCGTTCGGTAAGGCTATAAATGGCTTTTTGCTTATGGCTGGCGTCCTGAGACCTGACCAGGATTCCCTGGTCGACAAGCCTTTGCAGGCGATCGGCCAGAATATTCGACGCAATGCCTTCGAGAGACTGGGTCAGGAGCTCGCGAAAATGCCTGCGGTCCATCAAGATGATGTCGCGCAGGATGAGGAGGCTCCATTGATCGCCAAAAAGTTCAACGGTCCGGTTGATAAGGCACTCTGATCTGTGATCCTTGCGCACTTTTCCTCCATTCCTGCCAGGCATTCCTTCCCTACAAGATTGTACGACCAGTTGCAAATAAGAACCAGTTGTGTCGCTGGCGTTTCCGGCGCAACAAACTGTTGACGCACGTCATATCACAACTAGTTTCTATTTACAACCAGTTGTAATATGCAACCATTTGTGAAATTTCCTTTCGTATTCCCATAGCATCGACGCCGCTGAACTCCCGTTTCTTGTAGATGTGCGCCGGCCTTGCGCAATCGAGTCTGCGAATGAATGTGATTTCAAATACCTGATTTCATTCGTTCCGTAACCAGTGCTGAGGTTGTTCGGTCTATAGCGGCAATTGATGGCAGCTCAAATGCTTTCGTACACGCCGTGCACGGAACACCCATGCGTCCACTTTGAGTTGCACATTAACCATCAGACCGCGCCGAGTAGGCACTTGGCGTAATCGCCGCTGATACCGGCACGGAAACTTTACTAAGACAAAAAGGAGAAGCGATGAGCACAGTAAGACGGATGGGGAATTTCTGGATACCGTGGGTTACGACGATGGTTCTGGCTTGCTTCAGCGATGCGGTCGCTCAAACGAGCTACAAAATGACCGATTTGGGCACTAACCGCCCGAAAGATAATTTCAGCATGGCGATGGGCCTCAATAATCAGGGCTGGGCGGAGAACATGGATGGGTTCGTGAACCCTCCCGAAAATAATATGGGTACGTCAGTTTCAAGGGGCCGCGCGGTGATAAGCATCTACGGATTCAACATCGACCTGGGCACGTTGGGAAAACCCGACGGCAACAGTTGGATCAACTGGGGCGGGATCAACGACCGCGGGGAAGCCGTCGGTATGTCGGAAACAGCTGAGCTAGATCCGAACGGCGAAGACGTTTGCGGCTTCGGCACACACCTTACGTGCGTTCCGTTTCTTTGGCGAGACGGGCACATGAGCGCTCTCCCGACAGTGGGCGGCAATAACGGGCAGGCCAGCGCCATCAATAACCGCGGAGAAGCCGTAGGATTTGCGGAAACGGCTAACATTGACCCCACCTGCCCGCCTTTCCCTACTATATCGCCGGTATTGTGGGAAAAAGGCCAAGCCCACGCTCTTCCTCTGGTAGGTAGCGATCCAGACGGGTTCGCAAACGGGATCAACGATCAAGGCACGGCGGTAGGCTACTCGGGAAGCTGCACCACAGCGATCCACGCCGTAGCGTGGAAAAACAATACTGCCTTGGTGCTACAGGACACCGGACATGGACGTTCTAATTACGCCTTCGCCATTAACAACCGGGGCCAAGCGGTTGGGAAAGTCCGCAGCGTTGATGGCTCAACCTTCGTGGCCGCTCTTTGGCAGCCGGACGGCGCACTCACCATCCTCGGCGTTCTGCCGGGAGATGTTGCCGCCTTCGCCACAGGCATCAACAACCGGGGCCAAGTGGTGGGAAACAACGTTGACTCCGGCAACAACTGGTCCCACGGCTTCATTTGGCAGAACGGAGTGATGACCGACCTGAACACGCTAATTCCCGCGGATTCCAACCTCTTCATAATCTCGGCTAGCAATATCAATGAGCGCGGACAAATCTCGGGTATGGCAACGGTGCAAAGCGGGCCCCATGCGGGCGACATCCACGCGTTTCTGGCAACGCCTGTAAACGAAAGCATAAGCACGTCGATGGCAGATTTCGCACGTACACACCCGCATTCCAATTTGCCGGCGAATAGTTGCAACCACTCTTCGCAGAGATTCGGACCCGGCCGATTCAGCGACTAACCGGATTCGTTCTGCCGAGGATTCGCATGGGTCACCCTGACCTGGCGAGCGCGGTCCCGAGAGCCTGACCCACCATACAGGCCTCGGGACCGGAGTAATTGGCGTGGGCTCGACTTGAGTGATGTATCCCGCTCGGGCGTGAGTTCTAACACTCGACGACGCTGTGGGAAACTTGAGGCGTCGGGGCGAACCGGGGGCCTTGGGTTCGTGTCGGTCGGTTGGGCGGAGATGCTGAAGTCAGCCGGTCACTGAATGGTAAGTGGCTTAAAACCATTCTCAGCCAGAACTCCGTTGACCGCGGCATCGATGGCTTGCTGTATCTCCACCACGACTGCGTCGGGACATGTAACGAAGCAGACGACGACTGCGGTGGTGGCCCGAGTGCCACTGAATGATTGGGAAACGTGGAGAGTTCGATTTTCTGCCGCTGAGGCGGTGACAAGTTGCGCGGTGTCGAGTATGTACTGATCAGCCTCGCTGATGAGTTCTTTGGGTGGGTCGACCGGCTTGGCCATGGGGTCCGTTTCTGTTGACGCCGGGGCAGGAGAACCTTCGATTCGTCGGCCCAGTGCGACGAAAGAAGATCAAGAAGCAGGGACCGTCGGGCTAGCGAGGCGTCCACCTGAGTGCGCCGTCCGACGATCCCTGTATCGGGGGAGAGCGCAGCGTCGCTCACAAAGAGGCTCAGGCATAGACAAAAGTAACGTGGAAGGACCGACTCCGTCCGTCTGGTTTCAGACCGACGGAGGAACAATAACAGAGCTGTGTTGGAAGCGATTTTCCAGCGCTTTCATGGAAAGTAAGCGCCAGTTCTCACAAAGGGTTTGTAAGTCTCAGTGTTGTTACAAGGAATCAGGAGGCGCAGCTTCCTCCGCACCGTACGCAGCATCTATATGAATGGCCGGATTGACTTCCCGGCCACGGCTGCTAGAGTTGAAAACAGCCGGTTCACTACGTGGGGGCGTCACGGCTTCGACGGAAGTGATTGCGGTCAAGAGGCATACCGGAGTGCATGCGTCCGTAACTGTGTGCAAAAACACAATTGCCAATCAAAACCTGGCATACGCAGCTTAATTAGTTAGGCTGCCGCTCTCTTCGGCTTTGCTCATGGGCTGGAGTCAGGGCGTCATACAGTGAGCTAGCCTCAAAACCTACGTCTGGGGTGCGAGGCGAAACTTTCAGGCTGGCTGGCCGCGTTTCTTGTCCGTTCTCAGCGCGGCTGGCGAGACTGCCGGGTAACCGGTGGGTGAACGCGACTAAGTATGTAGTCTCTTGGCTGACAACATTTTCGGACGCGGGTTCAACTCCCGCCGCCTCCACCAATCGAGTTGTCAGTGGCCGGTTGTCAGTTGTCAGAGAACCGGCGCTGCAATTACGCTTGCAAAGAGGTCCTTCGATTTGCGCTGCGGGCTCCTCAGGATTTCGACGCGCGGCTCAGACGCCCGCAAGACGGTTCAAGTTCAACTCCCGCCGCCTGCGCCATTTTCTTGCGAACCCTTCGTCTGGAGTGAGTGATTCGTGGCCGTTCGAAGCTGCAAAGCTTGCGGAACCAAAAACCGGATCCCAGCGAAACATCTGGCAGACACCGGCCGTTGTGGCGCCTGCAAGTCGGCGCTGCCGCCGGCGAGCGATCCTTTGGAAGTCGATGTGGAACAGTTCGATGAAATCATTCGCGATGCCCGTGTTCCTGTGCTGGTTGACTTCTGGGCGGCCTGGTGCGGACCGTGCCGAATGGCGGCTCCGGAAGTGGAGCGGACCGCTGCGGAGATGGCGGGACGCGCGGTAGTGCTGAAGGTCGACACCGAGCGCTATCCGCAATTGGCGGCGCGCTACCAGGTGAGTGGGATTCCGAACTTTGCCGTTTTCTCCGGCGGCCGACTGGTCAAGCAGCAGGCTGGCTTAGTCGATCATGAAGTGATGAAAAGCTGGCTGAATTCTGCCACCGCAGCCTAGCTCGACCTACTCTGAACCGCAAGCGCGTTCTCTATCATCTGAAAGCACGCCGGACGACCCGAGACCGCGCTGAACCTGTCGAAAAGTTCGCGCGGATTTTGGCTCCGGCCTGGGACGATGCGATAGCGTGCTGCTCCTATACTGTGGGGGCAGCGGAGGAACCGGCATGGACTGGAAAGAACATGGCGTAAAGGTCGTGCACGCGGGAGAACTGGACTCCAATACGCCCCAGACCCCGGGAATGACACGCGCGGCCGCAATCACTCACGCGCGGACCGGTGCCAGTAAGTTGTGGGCCGGTACTGTAGTGGTTGAGCCCCATGCCAAAACCGGCCCTCACCACCATGGCGAGCTGGAGACGGTGATTTACGTCGTCCGCGGTCGTGCGCGGATGCGCTGGGGCGACCGGTTGGAGTTCTGCGACGAGGCCGGGCCGGGAGATTTTATTTACGTTCCGCCTTACGTGCCGCACCAGGAAATTAACGCTCGCACCGATATGCCATGTGAAGCCGTGGTGGTCAGGAGCGGGCAGGACCCGGTAGTGGTGAATCTGGATATCGAGAGTCCAGAGCCGGTCAGTGAAAGCGGCGACGAGAAACCGTTCCATCCTACTCGTTAAACTGCAGTACCCACCCTTTCTTGTTTGTCACCCCTGTGCGCCGAAGCGCGGGGAGGATCTACTTTTTTCTGACAACCCGCCAACTGACCACTGACGCTGGTTTCTGACAACTTTTGTTTGTAGTCCCTCGCGGCCCCGCCATGGAGTCCAAGCGGAATCCCTCGTTACAGTTACCCCCGACTTCTGCCGATTAGCTGAGTGAAGCATCCGATTAAAAGATGCGCGACTGGTATGGCTGCAGCTGACAAAAGCTACACTCGCGAATTCGGAAATCAATCCGTCCCAAAAACTGAACCGTCAGTTGCCTACGGGATCCGTAACCCAAGCTCTTCTTCAAGGTCAGCGCTTCCTGGCGCTGAAGTCTTATCAACCCAAGCGGTTCAACTGTATTCATCAATTAATAGGAGAAACTCGCAATGAATCGTTTTGCAAAAGTAAGTTTGATCATCCTGGTCGCGATGCTGGCGGCTACCACCGCGTTTGCTCTCAACAAGACGTCGAGCTTCGCGGTCACCGCCGACATTCAACCAGCCTGCGCGATTGTTGCGCATCCGCTGGCCTTCGGGACATACGATCCGCTGGGCACAAACGCCACGCAGCCGCTGTATCAGACGACAACCATCAGTATTCAGTGTGTCGATGAACTGGATGCGACAGTGACTCTGGACCAGGGCCTGTACCCGCAAACCGGTTCCACCTCGGATGTCCCGTTGCGCGCCATGCAGTGCGCCGATATGGACCAGGAATTCATGAACTACTTCCTGTACCAGGATTCCGCCCATACCAAGGTGTGGGGAGCCGGAGCAAACGACTTCTCCTTCACCGCGGATGGAACCGGCCATGACTACACCGTGTACGGCGAGATCCCGCCGGGACAAGTGCTGGAAGACGGCGGCTTTGCTGACACCGTCGTTGCCACCGTCAGCTATTAAAGATCGCACACCAGGCGATCGCTTCCCTGCTTCGTTAACACGCCCACCTGGCGCGAGCGGTACTCCCTGCCGCTCGCCAATTTCCCGGAGCATCTCCCTGATGAGCAATACATCTGCAAAGCGCCTCCTGACGGTGCTGGGCGCATTGATTCCGCTGCTCGGCGGAGTGTTGGCTTCCGCCAGTTCGTTCACCGTGAGTCCAACCCGCATACCCTTATCAACAAAACACCAGGCCGTCGTGGTTCGCCTGCTCAACACGGGCGACGATCCGGTGACGGTGCAGGCGCACGTGGTAGCGTGGACGCTCAGCGAAAATAAAGATGTTTATCACGACAGCGACGATGTGTTGCTTAATCCTCCGATCTTTAATCTGCAGCCTGATAAACCCCAACTCATGCGGCTCGGCTTGCGCCACCCTCGGACGGAGACGACCGAGATTGCCTACCGCTTGATCGTGGAAGAGGTTCCCCCGCCTCCGAAACACGGAGAGATAACGTTACGAACGATATTGCGAATCAGTATTCCGATCTTCGTGGAGCCGCAGGGCGGAACGCGCAAGCAAGTGGAGTGGAAGGCGGAGATCACCGCTGGCGGCATCAAGCTTTCGGCGACGAATAATGGAAACGTTCACGTGCAGGTCAAGAACCTTGCCTTGTTGCCGGAGGGGAGTTCCGATCCGCCGTCAACCAAGAAGATGTTTGAATACCTGTTGCCGGGGCAGACGCGGGAGTGGATTTTCGAAGAGCAGCCGCTCTCAGCCGCTCAAAAATTGTCCCTGACTGCGATCACCGATACGGGGAACTTCAGTGCATCCCTGGCCCTCACGAGTCGCTAGGCGGATCGCGGGCTTTGCCGTGCTGTTCGCGACACTAGGCTGCTATGGCCAGAGCGAGGCGGTAATGTCGGCCAATCTGAAATCGGACGGCGAGGCGGCACCCGCCGCCATGCCAGCTTCTGGCGCAAACAACGGCCCTGCTCCCGGTACCCTCAAACTCCCAGGGATGGCTTCTCAACTCCACGAACTGATGGTAGCGGTCCACATTAATGGCCAGGCTGGCGAGCGAGTTTGCGGTGTTGCTGCAGGATGCCGCGCACTATTATGCGACCGCGCATGAGCTCAGGGAGTGGCATTTGCTGCGACCCACGGTTTCTCCGTTGAGCAGAAACGGCGACGACTACTACCCACTCGATGCTCTTCCCGGCATCACAGCGCAGCTCGACTCGTCGCTACAGATTCTGTATCTGAAGGTGCCAGGAGACGATTTCGACGGCACTGTCCTGCAGGCGGTAGATCGTCAGGCGCTGAAAATCAATCCTCCCGAACCAGGCATATTTCTTAATCACGATTTTCAGTACGTCGGCGTCGGAACGAAAGGTGGAGTCAGCGGCCTGGTGGAAGGCGGAGTGTTCAGCAAGCTGGGAGTTGTGACCTCACGTTTCGTCGGCCGCGATTTGATGCAATCGCTGCGCTGGACGCGACTCGATACCCAGTTCTTCCGCGACTTCCCCAGCCACATGTCCACACTCACCATTGGCGATTCCATTTCAGCGAGCAATCCCTGGGCGTCGCAGGTGTACTACGGGGGAGTGCGTTACGCCAGCAAGTTTTCCACCCAGCCATCCTTCATCCCGTTTGCTTTGCCGAGCGTTGCAGGCTCAGTCACGGTCCCATCGACGGTGGATCTCTACGTTAACAACGTCAAGCTGTCGCAACAACAGGTCGATCCGGGGCCATTCTCGATCCAGAACATTCCGGTGATGACCGGACAGGGTGACGTCCGCATGGTGGTCACCGATGTCATGGGAAGGCAGCAAGTTGTGACCACATCGTTTAACCGGTCGACAACCCTGTTACGCCAGGGCGTCAATGAATACGTCTACGAGGCGGGCAGTTTGCGCTACGGTTACGGCCTGCAAAATTCGGGCTATACCTCGGTGTTCGGCGCCGGCACCCAGCGCTACGGTTTGAGCAATGCGCTGACTCTCAATGGGCGGATCGAATTACAGGCGACGAATCAGACGTTCGGAGGCGGCGTCGATTATGCGCTAGGGCGCCTGGGAGTGGCGAGCGCCGACGTCGCATTCAGCCACAACGTTCGCGGCGATGGACTTCTTGCTTATGGCGCGTTTCAGCGCCAGACTCGGACCTTCGGGTTTTCGGCAAACATCGTGGCGGCCAGCAGCAATTTTCGGCAGCTTGGCCTACAGCCTACGGAGCGGGTTCCACGATTCACGGCACTGGCGCAGCTCAGCCACACCTTTGGGAAGAGGGCTTCGGCATCGGCTGGCTACCTGCGTCGCGAAGGCCGTTCGCATATAGGAATGCCATTCGATCCCAACGTGGTCGACTTTAGCGGCATCAATTCGTCGCTTAACCTGAGGCTGACCAAACGAGCGACCCTGATCGCCGCGGTCAACTACGCTCCCGGCTCGCAGAACCGAACGATGGCGAACCTGAGCCTGGTGATTCCGCTGGGGCCTCGCGACTTGCTGATGGCGAGCAGCCAGATCGACAAAACCACCCGCTCAGCCACCGTCGATTACACGCACCAATTGCCTGCCGGGAATGGATATGGCTACCGGGTTCGAGGTGACGCAGCCGACGATCGCGGTATCGACGCGGGATTCTACGCCCAGAGTGACTATGGCGGCTACCTGGTGGAAGTTGGGCAGAGGCTGGGCGAAACCAGTTGGCGCATCGGCGAAACCGGCAGCCTGGTCTGGTTTCACGGCAAGATCATTCCCACGCGATGGCTCAACGACAGCTTCGGCGTAGTCGATGTCCCGCAGAGTGGAATCCGGGTTCTCTCCAACAACCAGTACATCGCCAGCACCGGCCGTCGTGGCCTGGTCGTGCTGCCTTCGTTGATTCCCTACAGCCAGAACGCCGTCCGTCTCGACGACCAGGGCATTCCCATCGATCTGCAAATCAACCTGGAGGAGAAACACGTGGTACCGATGCCGCGGACCGGAGTGTACGTGAAGTTTTCCGCCGCCAAGGTCCAGGGAGTTCTACTCATCTTATCGACTGCGGATGGCAAACCGGTGCCGCTGGGTGCGGAGGTTGTGATCAGCGGTAGCAGCCACTCGGACATGGTCGCAATGCACGGTGAGGTCTTCTTGCAGGATATCGAGTTGCCCGGACGAGTGCATGTTACCTGGGCCGATCGACAATGTGACGCAGACGTTCCAGCCGCTCCTGCGAATGAGCCTTTGCCGCGAATCGGTCCCATTGTGTGCAGGAGCGCAAAATGAGATCCACGCTTAAGCTGCTTTTGTTGTCGTGCGGCTTTCTGGCCTTGGATTCGCTCCCGGCGATGGCAACAGCCGACTGCAGTGTTAGCACGCCGGGATGGCATTCGGAAGCTACGATTCGTTGGGGAGTGGCCGTCGCGACACCATCGGTATCGTAACCGTGACTTGTACGGGAAACCCGGGTGATGCAGTCACCTACTCGCTTTCGCTGGACACTATCGGCGAGCAAAGCGGGTTTCGGGTCATGACCAACGGCGTCCACCAACTGGACTATCTCATTTTCACTGACAACGGATACACGCAACTCTGGGGAGACGGCACCGGGGGTTCCGTTGCCGTGAACGATAGCTACACCATGGATACCTACCAGACGTCGCGTTCTTATCCCATGTACGGAAGAATCCCCGCTGGTCAGAATCAGGCAACGGCAGGCGCCTACGGCGGTAATGTGACGATCACCCTCGTGTATTAAGGGCCAACCGAGCGATGCATGAGTTCGAACTGTGCGCTTTGACTCCGCACCGAGAAAACTCTGCCTGTTTCAGACCGCGCCCGCGGTGGTGACAGTTGATTGACCCTGGGATTGGGTGATCTGGTAGGGCAGAAATACGCTAAACACTGTTCCGGAGCGTCCTGCGTGTGTGCTGCTGCGAAAGCGAATCGAGCCGCCGTGTTTGAGGATGATTCCGCTGCTGACCCACAGGCCAAGTCCGGTGCCGTTCTCTCCCTTGGTGGTGAAGAACGGCTCGAAAATCTTCTCCCTGTTGCGTGGGGCGATGCCCGCTCCATTGTCGGCGACCACAGCCCGGACCCCAGCTCGCCCGCCGCGGTTCCACTCGCGTGAAGCATATACGTGCAACAGGATGGCGCCACCCGGAGAGACTGCCTCGATGGCATTTCGCACAAAATTCGCGAATACTTGACGGATCTCTACAGAAAACGCATCAATGGTGACGTCGGCTTCATACCGCTTCACCAGAGATACTCCGTTGCTTCTGATCAAGGGGGCGAAAAGATCTGAGACATCATCCAGCACCTCGGAGATGCATACCGGACCCGGCTTCGATGAAACTCTGTGAAAGGCCAGCATTTGCCGGGTGACGTAGCTCGCCCGGCGAAGTTCCTCCTCGGCAATATTGACGCATTCCCTGGCGGTACTGTCGAGACTCTGGTTGTGCCGGAGCAAGTAAAGCAGATTCGTCAGCGAATCTAACGGGTTGTTGAGTTCATGCGCAACGGATGCCGCCAGCCTGCCGGTCGCAGAGAGTTTTTCAGCCTTCCTGAGTGCCTCTTCTGCCTGCTTGCGACTGCCAATGTCGCGCCCTATGGCTGCTGCTCCGAGTACTTTTCCATCCATGGTGACGATCGGCGAAATGCTCAGAGATACGTCAACCAGAGTTCCGTCCTTCCTCTGGCGGATCGTCTCGTAGTGCTCGACTCGCCCGCCCTTGCTCAACTTCTCGCAAAATTTCGGGAAAATCGTCGGCTCGTTCCGAGGGCATTAACAGGGCAATGGATTTCCCAATCACTTCCTCTTCCGAGTAGCCATAGAGTTGCTCGGCGCCGCGGTTCCAATGGGTTATGTTCCCATGCACATCCGTGCTGTTGATCGCGTCACTGGAACATTCCACAACTGCAGCCAGTTCAAGACGCGCCTCGCGGAGAGCGCGATCACGAATCAATTGCTGACGTGAGCTTTCGAGGTCTTCGCGCTCGGTGATGACGGCCGCCAAGGTCAATCCTGACAACGAAAGCACACCAAAGAACGCCTGCAGCAGAAGCGCATTGGTCAACGGCGTATCCTGCGCGAAGGGTCCCGAACCCATGGCTGTTTCTCCCGTCGCGATGACCCCAATGAAGAGCGTGGACAGCGCACATCCACTCACTCCAAAACGAATCGCTGCCCAGAGAACGAAAGGAAACACGGCAAAAGCCAGGACGTGCAGTTTGATCGGGAGCAACCTCTGGTCACTGAAAATAGCGAAGCATGCCACGCTCAGTAATCCGAGCAACACTGCAAGTTCCGTGATTTGGACGCCCCCGCGCCATCGCACCAGCCTGGGAAGCGTCAGCAACAAAGGCGTCATCAGCAGGATGCCCATGGCGTCTCCCAGCCAATAGATCAGCCACGCTGAGGCCACGCCCGACCAGGGGTGGACGCGGGTTACGAAGAGCACCGTCACCCCGATCGAAGCGCTCACCAGGGTGCTGCACATGGCCCCGTAGAAGATCAGATAGAGCACATCGCGCAAGCAGGACAACGACGTGTCGAGTTTTGCCAGGCGCTTGAGCAGAAAGGCACCGGTCAGCGCCGCCAGGGTGTTTCCGCAGGCAAGTCCGATGGCGGCAGGGCCAGGAAGCCCCGTCCAATTGACCAGGAATGCCGCAGCCGCAATGCCCGGCCAGACTTCATAGCCAAACAGCAGTACGAACGTGAGAGCGACGCCGGAGGCGGGCCACACAGGCGAGATGTTATTACTGGTAAACGGAGTCGAAAGGCCTATCTTTCCGGCGGCAAGATAGGCGAGAAAGACAAGTAGCACTCGAACCGGGTAACTGCGAAAAGATCGGCTCACCGTGGTTTTGTCCAAAGCTGGAGACATGGAAACGCCGCGTCATCTCTTCCGAAGCCTACGCCCTAGGCTTTCAGGTTAGCTGGGAAAAAGTGATCTAGTTTAACAATGTCTGGCCCTCTTCGGCGAGTGTCTTCCTACTTCAGAACCGACTAGGCGTAGGAATGTACCGAAGGGGCTTGAGCGCCGTCGGATAGGTCGACCGTGGCAGCTCAGCCGCGATTCAGTTGGCTGGGCAATTTGATTCGCCGGAACGCCGGAAGCCCATGGAAGAGTCCGCGATTTAGGCCCGCGCCATGACAACCGTATGCGGACTCATCGGAATCGCATGAGCGGTCGCACCGCTGAAACCGGCTTTGGCATGCATGTCGGACAACTCGCGAAACGTGTAGGCATCTCCAGAAGCGGTTGAAGCGAGCATGGTCATGCTGAAGGCGGCTGGCATTGGAGGCGAGACGCGGTCTTCGTTGGGCACGAACTCCAGGGTCGCGACACATCCTCCTGGCTTGAGCGAGCTACGCACTTTCTTCAGCAGCCCGACGCAGGTCTCCGGATCGAAGTGATGCAGGAAATTAGTCAGCAGCACTGCGTCGTAGGGCCCGGCAAAATCGACATCGAATGCGCTGCCCGGCAACATGTCGTAGCGATCGTGGACACCGGCTTTTTTCGCATTGTCCAGCGCGACCCGCAAGACCGGCAGCCAGTCCAGGCCGGTCACATGGGCCTGCGGATTCTGTTTGGCGATTTCAATGCCGAACAGTCCATGACCTGCGGCGATGTCGAGCACGTGCATCGGTCCGGTGCGGCCTTCGAGGACGATCGCTCCCAACGGTCCTGCCAGCGGAGCCATCATGGGAGCCATGCTTTGGGCGAACTCGACCCAGACCGGGTTCTCAGGCTCGACCGTGCCCTCACCGGGCAGGACAGTCCTGCCGTTGCGTACGATCTCGGCGAGTTGCTCGTAGGGTTTGCGCAGCTCCGGAAGAGACAAGAATCCGACGATCGAAGACAAGCAATGCGGCGAGTTGGGATCGAGGAAGGCTGCACTGGACGGCGTGTGTTGGTAGTGCCCATCCACTTTCTGGAGGAGCCCATTGATTACGAGAAAATCGCAAAGAATACGAATGCCCCGTTCGGACGCCTTGGCGTGGCGAGCGATTGAAGCCACATCGCCAGGCCCTTGACCGACCGCGCGGAACACATCCAACTCAATAGCCGCCTTCAAGGCAAAGGTCTTTTGGAAGGCTTGCAGGTTCTCGAAAACAATCGTCGGTGTCAGCGGAGCGCCAGTTGGTGCGTCAGGTTGCATTGCGAGTCCTCACTCTTTGAACGTTCATTTGGTTTTTGGGTTCGCACGAGTATACAACCCATGGCTGCGCGCAAGATTACAGGTCGGCGCCATACACCGGAATCGCGGCTCCCGTGATATCCGCCCCCGCTTCGCTAGCCAGCAGAACCACGAGTTCGGCGACGTTCGCCGGTTTGACCCACCGCTCGAAGTTGGCCTTTGGCATGGCAGCGCGGTTGGCGGGAGTGTCCATGGTTCCCGGCAAAATCACGTTGGCGTGAATATTCTTGTCTTTGTTCTCGATAGCCACGGTCTGCACCAGTGACACCAATGCAGCCTTGGACGCGCTATAGGCTCCGACACCCGCAGCGGGTTGCACAGCCTGACGGCTTCCAATCGCGATAATCCTGCCGCGTCCGGCTTCTCGCATCACCGGCACCACAGCACGCAGCACGTAGAACGCAGCATTCACGTTGAGGTCCATCATCTTGCGCCAAGTCGCGTCATCGGTTTCGGCGACGCTTGCTCCGCCGGCAAAGCCCCCCATCACGTGCACCAGGACATCGATCTTCTGGAACTGCGCCGCCAAGCGAGCGATTAACTTCGCCACCTCTTCGGGATCGGTAAGGTCAGCACTGACCGGGTAATAATCGTGGTCATGAGCTTCCCCGGCGGCGATGGACCGTGCGATTCCCACCACCGTCGCTCCAGCCGTCAGCAGTCTCTTGGTAACGAAGTCTCCCAGACCGCCGTTGGCACCCGTTACCAGCGCTACTTGTCCCGCAAGGTTGTCAGACATCGGTGCGCCTCCCGCAACATTTGGATTGTAATCAATGAAACTCGGGATTGTAGTGCCGGGCTAGAATCGATAGAGCGTATTTTATAAATACAAGGGCGGCGAAGAACGAAGTCCCTCAGGCGGCTGAAGCCCGTGACCTATTTGCAAGACTCTACGGCATGACTGAAGTCATGCCCTGATACGAACCGGTCGCAAAGGCGACTTTTTCCGCAGCCTGTATAGCTGTGCCCCTTCAAGACTGCTGTATAAGATAGCTTCTCAGGTCAGGAGACACGATTGCACACTCCGGCTGCTTCCCTTCCCGATGACCTCCAGACGCGGCTCAAGAAAGAAGCCGCGGAGTATGCGGTGCAATTCGTGGAGTCAGGCATGCTGGTGGGACTCGGCACGGGCTCGACGGCGATTTTTGCCACACGCCGCATCGGCCAGCTTACTACGCGAAGGGACTCTTAAGTACATCTCGGGGTTCGCAACTTCGCAGGCCACTCTGAATGAAGCCCAGCAGCTTGGAATCCCTATGATCGATTCGTCTCTCCCGCTCAAGATCGATCTCACTATCGATGGAGCCGACGAGGTCGATCCCAAGCTGAACCTGATCAAGGGTGGAGGCGGCGCGTTGTTTCGCGAGAAGATCGTCGCCCAGGCCAGCGATCGTGAAATCATCGTCGTTGACGAAAGTAAACTATCGCCATGCCTGGGCACGAAGCACACACTTCCGGTTGAGGTGAGCCCCTTCGGCTGGCGATCTCAGTTGCGATACGTGGAATCGCTGGGTGCTCGCCCAGTCGTTCGCAAGAATCCGGACGCCTCGCAGTACCTAACCGACTCGGGCAACTTAATTCTCGACTGCGATTTTGGGCCGATTGCCGATCCTTCCGATCTCGCCACCAAGCTAAGCGCACGCGCAGGGATCGTCGAGCATGGGCTCTTTATCGGGATCGCGAATGACGTAATCGTTGCCAGCGACACAGGCGTCCGCCATCTAAAGCGCGACAGCTCATTCCCTATGATCATCAGGGAAAGCGGATCGTAGCGCATCTTGGTATCATAAGCAGAGCAGATGAATGATCTGGATTTCGCACCACCCGAAACACTGACTGTCTCATTGTGGCGATCGCTGGTCCTCAATGTCATCGACCGGGTCGCGCCTGAGCGCCTGCCTCCGCTGCAACTCACGTCAAAACCGATTGACGTCGGCATGCTGTTCGGAGACCGCCTGCAGCGGCCATGGTATCGAACGATTTTCACGAACATCGCGGACGTAGTGTCTCCGGAAATTCTGCCGGCACTGGAGTTGGAGTCGCATCCGATTGACGTCGGCGAATTGCTAGGCGACGAAATCGCTCACCCGTGGTGGCAGTCTTTGTTGGGTAACTTGCGTGATCGCCTGTCTCCGGAGAGGCTCCCGCCGCTGGAGCTGACCTCCGAGCCCGTCAAGGCCTTTGAGGCTGACACCTGGCTGCAGATCATGGACTGGTCATCGCTGATCGATGGACCGAAAGTCTATCTGCCTGACGCTCCGCGCGACACGGCGGTTTACTCGGGAACGCACGAGATGATGCCGCAACCGGTGATGGCTGCCCCGGTCAATCCGGAAATGCAGGTGATCGAAATGCAGTTCAAGCGCGACATTTCCCGGTCGCGTTTCCGTCAGAAGATTTGGATCGGGCTGGTGGCCGCCGAAGTTGTGTCTCTGGTGGTAGCAATCGTTAAGTTCAGCTAGACACACCCGCGTCCCGATAACCAAGGATCAATTTAAGGTAAAAGAAAACGCGGAAGCCATACGGCTTCCGCGTCGATCACCTGTGATCCGAGTTCTGATATTTTCGTGCTGAAGAGGTTGCTGAAAAAGTCGGGAAAACAGATCCCTCGCTGACTAAAGTCGGCGAGGGATGGCAAAAAATAAAGGACTTATCGGCACGACTGAAGTCGTGCCCTGATACGAAACAGCGCTAAATCGAGTTTTTCAGCAAGCTGTAAGGCCCGAGAACTTTAATCGCGTCTGGACGCCGACCTGCAGGGGATGTTGTGAAACGCTGCCGTGCCTACGGCACTCCCACGAATTCTGCCACCCCACCCCAGCACTCCGCCTGCGGCTGTGTGCTGGGCTAGACTATTCCGCGCCACCGGCGCTTGCACTCGTAGCGTTTCTTCTATCGCACGAAGCGAAGCGCAAGTTCGTAGCGCGCTCTTATGGTCGGCTCTACCCTTACAGCGCGCTCATGTTGGACAGGAACTCGCCGTTGGAGCGGGTCTTCCCCAGCTTGTCGATGAGCAATTCCATGGCTTCCACCGGCGACAGCGGATTCAGCACCTTGCGCAACACCCAGATGCGCGCCAGGTCTTCCTTGGGAATCAGCAACTCTTCCTTACGCGTGCCCGAGCGCTGAATGTCGATGGCCGGGAAGGTGCGCTTGTCGACCAGCTTGCGGTCGAGAATGATTTCCATGTTGCCCGTGCCCTTGAACTCTTCGAAGATCACGTCGTCCATGCGCGATCCGGTTTCGATCAGCGCGGTGGCGATGATGGTCAGCGAGCCACCTTCTTCGATATTGCGGGCGGCTCCGAAGAAGCGCTTCGGACGCTGCAGGGCGTTGGAATCGACGCCGCCGGAGAGCACTTTGCCCGAGGGCGGAACGATGGTGTTGTAGGCGCGCGCCAGACGCGTAATCGAATCCAGCAGAATGACGACGTCGCGCTTGTGCTCGACCAGGCGCTTGGCCTTTTCGATCACCATCTCGGCGACCTGCACGTGGCGGGCTGCCGGCTCGTCGAAGGTGGACGAGATGACCTCGCCCTTGACCGAGCGCTGCATGTCGGTAACTTCTTCCGGACGCTCATCGATCAGCAGAACGATCAGCACGACTTCGGGATGATTGGTGGTGATCGAGTTCGCCAGGCTCTGCAGCAACATGGTCTTGCCGGTGCGAGGCGGCGCGACGATCAGGCCGCGCTGTCCCTTGCCCACCGGGGTCAGCAGGTCCATGACGCGGGCGCTGATGTTTTCGCGCACCGTCTCCAGCTTGATCCGCTCCTGCGGATACAGCGGCGTCAGGTTGTCGAACAGAATCTTGTTGCGCGCTTCCTCGGGAGACTCGAAGTTCACGGCTTCGATCTTCACCAGCGCGAAATACTTCTCGCCCTCGTGGGGAGGACGCACCTGACCGCTGATGGTGTCGCCGGTCTTCAGGTCGAACTTGCGAATCTGCGAAGGGGAGACGTAGATGTCGTCGGGACCGGGCAGGTAGTTGTAATCGGGGGAGCGGAGGAAGCCGTAGCCATCGGGCAGGATTTCCAGCACGCCTTCGGCGAAGATGTGGCCCTCTTTTTCGCTCTGGGCCTGCAGGATCTTGAAGATCAGGTCCTGCTTGCGCAGGCCGCTGGCGCCGGGCAGATCGAGCTGCCGGGCGATCTTGGTCAACTCTGTGATGTTCTTTTCTTTTAACTCTGAGATTGTCATTGTCACCTACGGGGATTTTGCAGAAGGGGAGGCTGGGAGGTACTGCGGGAGGCGCGCCGAAGGCGCGGCGCGCTTATGCAGCGCGCCGCTGAGCTTCGGCTGCGGTCTCCGGTTCCTGAATAACTTCCTGGCGCTCGGACTCGGCGATGCGGTTCAACACTTCGTTGGTCGTGTCCTGAATGCGCGTGCTGGGCTTGTGGAACTTGCGCGTCGCCTTGGAGGCGAGCTGGCAAAGCGTGTAACGGTTACGCAATGTATGAACGGCTTCGAAAACCAGTTGAGACCGCATGTAATTCTCCTCTTGTCTATGAATGATCTGTGCGACCTGGGCCTTGGGGGCGCTGCTCCTGAGATCGACAGTGGCATGAGAACCAATTTCCAGCCTGCAGCGGAAGACAACCTATTGATGCCGTTCGCGGACGATTCAGTTCGTCTATTTCCGCGCCTCTGTCCACTCGCGATAAATAGTTAGCTCAACGGGCGCCTTCCAAACAGTCACTTAAGTTGTACTAAGTACGCAGCCCGACACACTGTCGTGCTGGGATCTTGCCTTCCCGATTCCTTGGTGATGGCGTTCAGTGTGTGGCCGCTACGGGGCAGGACGCCTGGACTGGAACCTACAGGATGACGCGTTACTCAGAAAACAGTACGTTATCTGGCGAGCATCCCGAGTCAAGCAAAATCGTCCTCTGGCCGTTATCCATTGCGGAAACCCGCTTGCTGTCACGAGTTAGACGCTTCACCATCCATGAAATGTTGCTGCAATTTTTAACCCTCAAGGCTTCAGTAAGTTGCGGCGCGTCCACAGGTCCCAATCCGTCTCGATCGCCGATGCTCAGCGCGTGCTCGCATCGGTCATCTAAGCCATTGATAACATATAAGTTTAGCGGCCGAAACTCGCGTTGGCGTCTCTATGCCCAGAATGTACGATCCAACGTTCGGTACTGGATTGCTTCGGCGATGTGGCCTGGCTCAATCGTCTCTACCCCTGCCAGATCGGCGATTGTGCGGGAAACCTTGAGGATGCGGTCGTGCGCCCGGGCAGCTCAAACCCTGCTTGCACCATGGCCCGCTCGAGCAGATGCTCGGCTTCCGTCCCCAGCTCGCAGTATTTCCGGATCTCGCGCGAGCCCATCTGAGCATTGGAGTAGATCCGCTCCTTTCCCTTGGCAAAGCGGTCCAGCTGGATCTCGCGAGCGCGCAACGACTCGGATACGGATATCTGCAGAACTCTCCGGCGACGTCGTGGCTGCGCAGCTCGCGATAATTCACCGCCGGAACGTCGATGTGAATGTCGATTCGGTCGAGCAGCGGCCCGGAAATTTTCGAGATGTAGCGCTGGATGATCATTGGGGTGCAATGGCATTCGCGGGTGCGATCGTTGAAATATCCGCAGGGACAGGGATTCATCGCGGCTACCAGCATGAATCGCGCCGGAAAGCTGAGCGGACATGGCGGCGCGGGCGATGGTCACGTTGCCGTCCTCCAGAGGCTGACGCATGACCTCGAGAACGTTGCGCGGAAATTCCGGCAGCTCGTCGAGAAACAGCACGCCGTTGTGGGCCAGCGATACTTCGCCGGGCCGCGGAATCATGCCTCCGCCGATCAGTCCGGCATCAGAAATGGTGTGATGGGGAGAGCGGAAGGGGCGAGTACCCACCAGTCCGGTGGTCGAATCCAGTACGCCAGCCACACTGTGGATCTTGGTGGTCTCCAAGGCCTCTTCGAAGGTGAGCGGCGGCAGGATGGTGGGCATGCGCTTGGCGAGCATGGTCTTGCCGGAGCCGGGAGGTCCGATCATCAGCAGATTGTGTCCGCCGGCGGCGGCCACCTCGATGGAACGCTTGGCTGACTGCTGTCCGCGGACGTCTTTGAAATCGACGCGAAAATTGCTGCGAGGTCTCCAGCAAGGTGCGGGTATCGACCGCTAACGGCTGGATGCCGTTACCGGTATTCAGCAATTGAACGACATCGATCAATGACCGAACCGGATAGACGGAGACGCCTTCGACCATGGCCGCTTCGCGGGCATTGATTTCAGGGAGAACCAGTTTAAGAATTTTGTTGGTTCGGGCTGTGATGGCAATGGGCAGCGCTCCCCGAACGCCGCGCAGCCCTCCATCGAGTGAGAGTTCGCCGACGAACATCGCGTTCTCGGGGGGTTTGTTCTTCAGTCCCCCGTAGGCGCCGAGAATGCCGAGCGCCATGGGCAGATCGAAGCCGGAGCCTTCCTTGCGCAAATCCGCCGGAGCAAGATTGATGGTGGTATTCGAAGGCGGGATATCGTAGCCGCTATTCTTCAGCGCGGAACGGATGCGTTCGCGGCTCTCCCGTACCGCGGCATCAGGTAATCCGACAGTGGTGAATCTCGGATCGTCCGTAGTGATCGGAGAGATATCAACTTCAACCTCGATGAGGTTGGCGTCAATGCCGTAAACCGCGGCGCTGATCGTCTTGTAAAGCACAGGGAGGATAGGCCTACCTGTATGTGATAGCAGAGGGTAACCAGAAATGATGTGACCATACTCACCCGGCGAGGTGATGGCCAGTTGCCAGGTTTTGGACTTCTTGGATTAAAGAGAACGCTGCGTGAGGTAATCGCGCCAGCGCGTAAGAGAAAAAAGAAGGCGGAATTCTGACGGAAGCGCAGCGCCCAGTTGCACAATCCGAACGACCAAGAAGGTCCGAGAATTCCGCCGACCGACGAAGTGTTCAATCCAGGAGGAGGATCAAACCGCTTTGTAACGCCTTATCTACTGCTTACATCCCATTGAGGGGAGTGTGACATTAGAGTTACCAACGTCGTATCCCCCGTACATCGTAGTGGCCTACAACTTTAGCCGTAGTCGCGACGGTCTCGGGCGGGTGCAACGGCGTTATCGGCCGGTCTTTTCGGGTTATTGTGCTGCCACGGCAGTCTGGACGGCCAGGACTCTAGGTTGTTGCCCGCTGTCCTGGGCATCCACCACGGCGATGGTGGTGACATTGACAACGTCCTCGACTTCGGCTCCGGTTTGCAGCAGGTGTACGGGTTTCGCCATACCCGACAGGATAGGGCCAAACGCCTCCGCCCCACCCAATTGACTCAGCAACTTGGCGGCGATGTTGCAGGACTGAAGGTCGGGAAAGACGAGCACATTGGCTCCGCCCTGCAGGGGCGAGAACGGGAAGGACGCCTCCATCTTTTTCGCATTTACCGCAATGTCGGCTTGGACCTCGCCGTCGATGATGAGCATCGGATCGGCATAGCGCGCCAGTTCCGCGGCCCGGCGCATTTTGTCGCAGTGCTCGTGCCGGGTGCTTCCGAAGCTCGAGAACGACAGCATTGCCACCCTTGGTTCCACGTCGAAGCGGCGTGCCTCTTGGGCTGCGCAAAGTGCGATCTCGGCCAAGTCCTCGGCGCTGGGATCGATATTGACCGTGGCATCGGCCAGGAAGTACAGATCACCCTTGCGAGTGATGATGAGGTATATGCCGGAAACTTTGTGAATGCCCTCGCGCACGCCAATTACCTGCAACGCCGGACGAATGGTGTCGGGATAGGTCTGCGAAATGCCGGAGACCAGAGCATCCGCATCGCCCATTCTCACCATCATCGAACCAAAGATGTTGCGATGATTCATCAGCTCATCGGCGGATGCGAGAGTCACCCCACGACGCTGCCGCAAGCGGTAGAACTCCTGCACATATCCCGTGCGGAGTGGGGACGTCTCAGGCTCAACAATTACTGCGCCTTTCAGTGAAATGCCCAACTCTGCGGCCGCCCTCTGCACTTCACCGGCGTGGCCCACAAGCACTGGAATGGCAATCTGCTCTTCCAGCAGCACATGGCAGGCACGGAGAATTCTCTCGTGAGAGCCTTCGGGGAATACAACGCGCTTGGGGTTGGCCTTGGCCTTGTGCACCATGATGCGCATCAGCTCATGTGCCTTACCTAAGCGCTTCTCCAGTTGCTCGCGATATTCGGCAAGATTGACCGGATTTCGCGCGACTCCAGACTCCATCGCTGCCTTGGCGACAGCAGTGGCTTCCCAGACCAGGACCCGCGGATCGAACGGCTTGGGGATAATGTACTCAGGCCCGAACTTAAAGCGGGCCACACCATAGGCGCGGCAAACTGAATCAGGCACATCTTCCTTGGCCAATGCCGCCAGCGCATAGGTTGCGGCAAGTTTCATTTCCTCGTTGATGGTGGTGGCGTGAACATCGAGAGCGCCTCGGAAAATGAAGGGGAAGCCGAGCACGTTGTTGACCTGGTTGGGGAAGTCGGAGCGTCCCGTCGCCATGATCAGGTCGTCGCGAACCGCTTTGGCTTCTTCGTAGGTAATTTCGGGATCTGGGTTCGCCATGGCGAACACCACAGGACGCGGCCCCAGAGAAGCGATCATCTCGGGTGTGAAGGCGCCCTTCTTGGAAAGCCCCAGCAGCACATCCACTCCCTTGACTGCTTCGGCCAGAGTGCGCAATGGAGTGTCGTGGGCGAAGCGCTCCTTGTAGGGGTTCATGCCTTCCTTGCGGCCTTTGTAGACCACACCCTTGGTATCGCACAAAGTGACATTTTCGCGTTTTACGCCCAGCGAAACGTAGTGCTCGGCACAGGCGATTCCTGAAGCTCCAGCGCCGTTGACCACGACCTTGATGTCTTCGAAGCGCTTGCCGACCAACTCCAAAGCATTCACGATGGCGGCGCCGGAAATAATTGCGGTGCCGTGCTGGTCATCGTGGAAGACCGGGATGTTCATCGTCTTCTTGAGCTGCTCCTCGATGTAGAAGCACTCGGGAGCCTTGATATCTTCGAGATTGATGCCGCCAAAGGTAGGTTCGAGAAGCTGGCAGGTGCGGATGATTTCGTCGGGATCTTTGGTATTCAGCTCGATGTCGAACACGTCGATATCGGCGAACCTTTTGAACAGTACGCCCTTGCCTTCCATGACGGGCTTACCGGCCAGCGCGCCAATGTCTCCCAGGCCGAGCACGGCCGTGCCATTCGAAACCACGGCAACCAGGTTGCCTTTGGCGGTGTATTTGTAGGCGTCCTGCGGATTCTTTTCGATTTCGAGGCAGGGATCGGCAACGCCGGGGTATAAGCCAGGCTGAGATCACGCTGCGTGAGGCAAGGCTTGGTGGATACGACTTCCACCTTGCCCGGACGAGATCCCTGGTGGTAGTCGAGTGCTTCCTGCTTGGTAATAGACATAGTGGTCTCCGTTACGAAATCGATGGCTGCGATCAGGCGAAACGGGCACGACGCGCGATTGGACGTGGCGGATTAGCGACCCGGCAACGAGTATCGAACGTCTGGCGTTTCAGCGCCCGCAGGCCTGAATCCTGACCTTTCAGCATGGACGGGCTACGCACCGGGAGATAGTGCGGATATCACAATGACTTGTGAGGTTGGACACTTTACGGCAACGATCGAACTCCCGCGGACCTACGAACGGAGCAAAATCCCCACGATACTGGCCGACATGAGGTTGGCGAGGGTGCCGGCGATCATGGCGCGAAATCCCAGCCTGGCCAGATCGTGACGTCGATTCGGCGCCAGTGCGCTGAGTCCGCCAATCTGAATGCCGATGGAACTGAAGTTCGCGAAGCCGCACAAGGCAAACGTTGCAATGGTTACCGACCGCGGGTCGAGCGAAGCTTTCTGCGCGCCTAGCATGGTAAATGCCACCAGTTCGTTCAGCACCATACGGGTGCCGAGCAGATTGCCAATCGACATGCAGTCATGCCACGGCACTCCGATGAGCCAAGCAACGGGAGCAAAGATCACGCCGAATACCATTTCGAGGCTGGCGGGAAACCATTGGAATCCATGCGCGGCCAGCAGATTGTGGACTCCGCCGAGAACGCCGTCGATCAAGGCGATCAGGGCGAGGAAGGAAATCAACATTGCGGCAACATTCAGGGCGAGATGAAGCCCGTCGGTGGTGCCCTTGGCAGCGGCATCGAGAACGTTGCTGTCCTTGGATTCCAACTCCAGGCCTTCAAACTTCGTCGTGCCGGCGGTGAGTGGCTTCTCTGTCTCAGGAACCAGCATCTTGGCGATCACGATGGTTCCCGGCGCCGTCATGATGACGGCGGCAAGCAGATGCCGCGCCTCGATCCCGCTGAGAATGTAGGCGCCCATGATTCCGCCGGAGACATGCGCCATGCCCGCCGTCATGATGACCATCAACTCTGACTGGGTCACCTTGGGCAAGAATGGACGAATGGTTAACGGCGCTTCCGTCTGGCCCATAAAGATGCTGGCGGCCACGTCCAGCGACTCAACGCCGCTCGCACCCATGAAGCGCATCATGACCTTGGCAAACTGCTTGATGATGAACTGCATCACGCCGTAGTGATAAAGAATGGCGAAGAATGCCGCGATGAAGATGATGGTGGGCAACACCTGGAAGGCGAAGATCACACCGTATTTCGAGTACTTGCTGCCAAGGTCCCCGAAGATGAACTGTGACCCCACGAACGAGTAGCTGAGCAGGCGATTGACAGCGTTGCCAGCGATCGTCATTACGCGCTCGCCGTAACTGACGCGCAAGATCAGGATCGCGAAAATGAACTGCAGAGACAGTCCTACAAGGATGGTCTTGCCGCGAATGGCTTTGCGGTTGGTCGAGAACACATAGGCAAACAGAAGGACGGCAAGGATACCCAGAACGCCGGTCAGACGCCCCATGCCAACTCCTGCGCGTGATGGGAACGACCTGCAGGCAGTAAGGCAGGGTCGGTCAGGAATGACTCCGCGGACATTCGATGGTGGATGGTCATGGATTATTGGTCTACAGGAGCGCCCAATTCGCGAACGATGGCGACACTCGCGCTGGCTCCAATTCGATTGGCGCCGGCATCGACCATCTCGGCGACATTGGCCGCTGTCCGAATGCCTCCCGCTGCCTTGACCCCAATGTCATGCCCCACCACTCCGCGGATGAGCGCGACGTCAGCAGCGGTTGCGCCGGAAGTGGCAAAGCCAGTCGACGTCTTCACGAAATCAACTCCAGAGTCGGCGGCGAGAGCGCATGCCAGGATCTTTTCCTCCTGGCTCAGCAACGCGGTTTCGATGATGGCTTTCAGGATCGCGCCGTGGGCATGGGCCAAATCCGCGAGGCTGCGCATCTCGGTTTGCACCAAAACGCGGTCTCCCGACTTGAGCGCGCCAACATTGATGACCATATCCAGATCGTGAGCGCCGTTCTGCGCAGCCGCCTCGGCTTCAGCGAGTTTGGTAACGGATAGATTCGCACCCAACGGGAAACCGATCACCGTGCCGACCTTGACCGGCGATCCGTGAACGTGCGCGGCCGCGAGCGTCACGTATGCAGGGTTGACCATGACGGAATAGAAGCCGTAGCGAACCGCCTCGGAGCAAAGTGCAATAACCTGCGCACGAGTTGCGGATGGGCTGAGCAATGTGTGGTCAATCAGGCTGGCGACGGAATGCCAGTCTTGCAAGAGGGTTTGAAGATCGTGGCTGATGACAGATGAGTTAACAGACATAGGCACGTGCGATTCTACCGCTACTGATCGCCAGTTTCCAGAATGCAGACTTCCGGGAGGTTCCTGTAACGCTCGGCAAAGTCTAATCCATAGCCGACAACGAACTCGTCGGGAATTTCAAATCCCACGTAATCGCCCTGAATCGGCTGGGTGCGGCGCGAGACTTTATCGAGCAGAGCCGCGATTTTGACCGCCTTCGGCTGATGCCCCAACAGCAGGTTCTTGAGATAGGTCAGGGTCAGGCCGGTATCAAGTATGTCTTCTACCAGGATGATGTTCTTGCCCTCCATGGAATGGTCAACATCTTTCATCAACTTCACTTCCCCGCTCTGCTGCTTGGAGTTGCCGTAGCTGGAAACCGCGATGAAGTCAAAGCTGACGTCGAGCTTGATCTCACGAGCAAGATCAGCCAGAAAGATCGTTGCCCCTTTCAGAACTCCAATCAGTACCAGCGATTCGCCGGCAAAGTCGTGGGTGATGCGTTCGCCGAGTTCGGCCACTTTTCTGGCGATTTGCTCACGGGTGAGAAGGACTTTGAGTCGGTCCAAGCGGTTCCTCAGTCGTGGTTCTCAAGAAACTTGGATGGTAGAGAATTGCCGGACGAAACTCAACCGAACATTGATGCTCCACGGCTGTTATCATGCCGCATTCCGGAACCTTATCGCACTGAGCTTATCTAACCCGCGATTCGGGAGGCCTCATCGATGCTGCATCGTTCGCGCCAAATTGCAACATTTACTGCCGCCGTTTTATTCATTTGCCTTGCGACTGCGATCACATTCGCGGCCACGAAGCCCCGTGCGTCATCCGAGGCGCAGACGGAGCGGTACTTCGAGAGCATTCGGAAGGACCCGAACCTGCTGGTAGCGTTCCTGCTCGAGATGCCCAAGGGGGGAGATCTGCACAATCACCTGTCGGGCGCCATCTACGCCGAGACCATGATCCAGTGGGCCAAAGACGAAAAGCAGTGCGTCGATCCCAAGACCCTGTATCTCACGCCGTCTCTGAAACTGTCGACGGGCGATCCTTATTGTCCCGCCCCAACCGTACTGGCCGAAACCGCGCTGGCCAACCCTGTTCTCTATCGCAGCATGGTCGATGCGTTCTCCATGCGCAACTGGAAGCTGTCAGGCCAATCGGGACACGATCATTTCTTCGACTCTTTCGATAAATTCGGCGCGGCCACTCATGGCAACACCGGGAAGATGCTGGCGGAAACTGCCAATCGCGCAGCCTCGCAACGCGAGATCTACCAGGAGTTGATGTTCACTCCGACAGGAAAGCCGTTTGGCGACATGCTGAACTCGGACGCAGTCAAAGCGGTTAAGCTGACCGACGACTCGACTCCGGAAACGTTCGCCGCGATGCGCAAAGCGCTGACCGACAATGGCCTGTCGGCGGCGTTACAGGATGCGATCCAGCAAGCTAACGACGCCGAAAAGATTCGCGATTCCGAATTGCACTGCGGAACACCCGAAGCCACTGTTCGGGCTGCAAGGTCACGCAGCGCTATTTGTTCCAGGTGTTGCGCGGCCTTCCCAAAGAAATTGTTTATGCGCAGATGGTGCTGGGCTTCGAGCTCGCCATGGCCGACCCCCGGTTTGTCGGACTGAACATGGTCATGCCCGAGGACTACTACATCCCGCTGCATGACTTTCCGCTGCATATGCGGATGATGCATTACCTCCACAGCCAATATCCGCAGGTACATGTAACCCTGCATGCAGGTGAACTGGTCGAAGGACTCGTCCCTCCCGAAGACCTGCGCTTTCACGTGCGGGATTCGATCGAAATGGCGGGTGCCGAGCGCATTGGGCATGCGGTGGACACGCTGAATGAAACCAAGGCCCTGGAATTGCTGAACGAGATGGCAAAGAAGAACGTCATGGTCGAAATATGTCTTACCAGCAACGACGTTATTCTCGGCGTGAAGGGCAACCAGCATCCTCTGCACGACTTCATGAGCGCAGGAGTGCCCGTCGCACTCGCCACCGACGACGAAGGTGTATCGCGCTCGGACATGACACACGAATACCTGAAGGGCGTCGAGGAGCAGAATTTGTCTTACGGTGAGTTGAAACGAATGGCCCGAACCAGCCTGGAACACGCATTCCTCAAGGGCGGAAGTTTGTGGGCCGACGGCAAGACGTTTGCTCCGGTGAAAGAGTGTGCTGGTTTACAACCGGCGGCCACACCAAGTGCGGCCTGCCAGAGTTTGCTCGGCGGCAGCGACAAGGCACGGTTGCAATGGGAATTAGAACAACAGTTCCGCGAATTTGAGAGACAGGACCGGACCGCCGTTACAGTTGAAAACTCTCGGGCAGCAGCGCGTTAATCGTTGCCTGCCGGCGTTCACCATCGAGTTCATAGACGACGATGGCGTTCTGGCCGAATTCATGAATGACCTGGCGGCACGCACCACACGGGGGACAACCCTGATGGTCACGGTGCACCACAGCAATCGCTTCGATGGCGACACCACGAGACAATTTCTGTTCCGCGATCGCACGAAAAATTGCCGTCCGTTCGGCGCAGTTGGTTAAACCATACGAGCCGTTCTCCACATTGCAGCCGCTGACAATCTCGCCTTCGCTAGTCAAAAGTGCTGCACCCACATGGAAGTCCGAATATGGCGCGTACGCTGCGCCGGCGGCAGCCTCGGCCGCGTCCCAGAGTCGCTTTTCGATTTCAGCTTCGAGCTTCTTCTTCATGGCATCACCAGCTTGGCTGAGGAGTGGGTTCGCCCAGTTTTGGAGCGGTCCGCATATTAGGAGGGGGCGAATCGGGTGGAACTGCCTTGGGAGGAGTGGGAGTGGACGGCTTGGGAGGAACATATGGCGGCGGGTCGACAGCACTGTCAAGCCACGCTGTGTACCAAAGGTCGCGCAGCATTTCGGCCCCGGCGGCCATTCGCTGATCAATGAACTGCCGCGACTCGGCGGTGCCGGCTCCCTCAAAACCGCCGGCCTTCTCGAGCTGATAAACCTTTTCGACATAGCCGTTCGATTTTTGCAGGTAGGCGAGATAGTCCTGAAAAGGATTGTCCAGTTTGTGCGCCTGGGCCGGAACCAATCCGGCAAACTTCAGGTCTTTTTGATTGGCGGCAACGAAGTTCCCTTCCATCTTCCAATGGATGGTGTGCTCGGTGGTGTACCCGTTGGGATTAGGGCCCGTCCATCCGTTGTAATTGACCGTGGTGTGCAGCGGGTTGGCGCCGTCGGCAACGTAATGTCCCAGCCATCCTGCGTAGAAAATGGCGTCGCGCTCGGCAAACTCGGGATTCGTGTGATCGCGGAGCGCGTGACGATATTCGCGAAAGGCTACGATCAGCCGACCGAAAACTTCCATTGTGATGTAGGGCTGAAGACCGACCTTTTCGGGCACAAGATTGTCAGGCTGCCCGGGTGTCTGCTGCCGCTTGGCTTCGAGCGCGCGATAAAAGCTGAAGCGATCCGGAGGCAAGATCATGCCTTCGACTAATTCCAAGTCGATGAAGTGATCGGGCTCTTGCGATAGCTTCAGCGCCAGTTCTGACTTCTCGCGCCAGCGATCCGGCTCGGGACCGAGATACGCCAACTGGTCAGCAGCGTTCCGCAGAAATGCAGGAACATCGGACGGCAGCTTTTCGGCCGCCACCCGATTGATCATCATGTGGCCTTCGTTGCCCCACGGCCACGCCGAGTTCGCCAGTAACAGAACTGCCAGGACACAGGGAATCAGGCGGGATCCGAAAGGCGAGCATCACTGCTTTGTGGTCTCCGTCGCCTTATCACGCACTGCCGGTTCGGGCTTCGGCACTTCGCCAGATTGGGCTCGAAGCAGCGACGGCAGCGCGCTTCATACATGCCCGATGTTCCCACGACGATCAGGTCTTCACTGGCGACCAGACGCTGGGTGTGCTTGGCTGGGTTGCCACACTGCATGCAGATCGCCAGAGTCTTGGTGATTTCGTCGGCCACCGCCAGCAACTCGGGAATCGGGTGGAAAGGGCGTCCCAGATAGTCGGTATCGAGACCGGCGATGATGATGCGCTTGCCCATGTCGGCCAGCCGCACGACGAAGTCCACCAATTCCATGCCGAGGAACTGGGCTTCATCAATACCGATGACTTCGGTGCGCAGGTCGAGCTGGGATTCAATGTCGGCGGAGTCCCGCACCGCGAGCGAACGGATCTTGAGGTCACTGTGAGAAACGATGTGATCGGCTGAGTAACGGTTATCGATACCCGGCTTGAAAATCTGCACCCGCTGGCGCGCGATTTCCGCCCGCCGCAGGCGGCGAATCAACTCTTCGCTCTTTCCGCTGAACATGGGCCCGCAGACCACTTCGATCCAGCCGAGATTTCCCTTGGCCCAATTCATGGAGTCCTCGCAGGCTGAGCTAGACTCCGCAGCAACTTCCTTTCTATCAGCCACATAGTACCGCGATCGTCATGAATCGCTTTAACTCGTCAAAACTGGAGAATACTTCTGAGGCGCAGCCGAGGATCCAGCCGCTGACACTGCCCACCGGCAACTCGGTTACCAGGTAAACCGGAATGCCGCGGCGATGCGCGAACGACAGTTCGGCCTGAGAACCGGCACCACGCGAGGCGTATTCGTCCCAGTAGGCAACGACATAATCCGTGCGATGTTCGATCCAGTCGAGGTCGTAGGCAATAATCTTGCGAATCGTCTGTTGAAAGCGCGGAAGATCCGAGTGCTTCCAGCCGCGGAACTCGCGACGTTCGACTTCGGTGAGGTTCTTCTTCTCGTCTTCGGCAGGGTCATACACTTCATGCCCGAGCGACCGCAGGAAAGGCGTCAGCGCAGCCCGCCACGCCTTGCCGTGATCGGGCGAGTATTCGATGGAACCTGAGAGATAAGCCAACATCGTGGAAAAGTGATTGTCGTCTGTCGCACCGGAAAGGTCAATTGCCGGGGAATGCGTAGCTGAGGAAAACCTGCAATTGCGGTTGAGATGGCAAAAATCCGCAGGTAGTCTCGGGCGTCAGACCCGCGCCAGGTGCACTCCAAACCATTTCTGGCGGATCGTGCCAGCTTTGCTCGAGTTTGAAGCCGCTCTCGCGCAGAATCGATCTCGATCATCTCGATGGTGTACTTGTAGCTGTTTTCCGTGTGGATGCGCTCGCCCTTCCGCGAAGGCGACGTCCATGTCGAGCATGGGGATGAACACCTGCTGCGCGACGCGTGCTTTCCAGATGCATCTCCATGCGGGAGCAGCGGCGGTTCCACATCGCAACGTGGCGGAAGGCATCGAGATCGAAGTCCGCTTCCAGTTCGCGGTTGATCCGCGCCAGAATGTTCTTGTTGAACGCCGCCGTCACGCCCTGCGCGTCGTCGTAAGCCGGGATGAGGACCTTCGGACTCTTGGCGAAATCAGCGCCCAGCAGCAACGCATCTCCCGCGCGCAAGGTGCGCCGTATGCGGCGCAGCATGCGCACCGACTCATCGGGCTCAAAGTTGCCGATGCTGGAACCGATGTAGAGCACCAGCTTGCGGCCGGAGATTCGGTTCAGCGCTTCGACGCCGCCGGTGTAGTCGGCAACGATCGGATTCACGCGGAGCTGCGGAAATTGCCTTCCCAATTGCGCGGCCGCTTCCTGCAACGCGCTGGGCGAAACGTCAATCGGATAAAACAACGCACGCGGCTGCCGGCGCAGCAACTCCTCAATCAGGATGCTCGTCTTGGTCGCCGTTCCCGCGCCCAGTTCCACCATGGTCAACGACGGCCCTGCGGCCTGCAGAATTTCCGCCGCATAGCCTCTCGAAGATCGCGCGCTCGGTGCGTGTCAGGTAATACTCAGGCAACTCGGTGATCTGCTCGAACAGCGCGGACCCGGCCTCGTCGTAAAACAGCTTCGCGGGCAGCCACTTCGGCGACGCGCCCAGTCCTTCGCGCACCGCCAGGCGGTGGCGTCGTTGGCGAGAAACTGCAGTTGTTTGCTAGTCGCCATTGGCCAACCGAATTCCCATGAACTGCCAGCGCACATGGGGAGGAAAGAAGTTGCGATAGGTATGCCGGATGTGAGACTGCGGGGTGGCGCACGAACCGCCGCGCAGCACCATCTGGTTCGACATGAACTTGCCGTTGTACTCGCCGACCGCTCCAGCCGCCGGTTCGAAACCCGGGATACGGCAAGTACGCGCTCGCCGTCCACTCCCAAACGTCGCCAAACATCTGGGTCAGCGTGCCGCTCGTCCGGTGCGGCTTGAGGATGAAGCGTCCGCTGTCCAGGAAGTTTCCCGTCACTTCGCACACGATCGCGAGGCAACTTCCCATTCGAACTCGGTCGCCAGCCGCGCTCCTGCCCAGCGCGCGAACGCATCCGCCTCGTAGTAGCTGACATGGCACACCGGTTCCTCCGCATCGCACCGGCCGCATGCCATCCATGGTGTAATGCCACCATTGGCCGTTCGCGCTTCTCCCAGTACAAGCGGAGCGCTCCACTGGTTGGCGCGCACGCAGTCCCACCCATCGGACAGCCATAGCGTCGGCGGTGGCGTAGCCGTTCGTCGCGCATGAACTCCATGTACTCGCCATTGGTCACCAGCCGCGAAGCCAGCCGAAACGGCGCGAGGTAGACGTTGTGGCGGGGACCTTCGTTGTCGAAGGCGAACCCTTCGCCGTCGAGATCCGACGGAGTACACGCCCTCGGGAAACGACTGCCACCGCAGTGCCGGAGCGACGCTTCCGCAAGTCTCGACTCGGCATCGTCCAACTCGCGATACGCTGGACGCAGCGGATTCAGCGCCAACCCGTACTTCACGTCCGTCAGGATCAGTTCCTGATGCTGCTGCTCGTGGTTCAGTCCCAGAGTTACCAGATCGTTGCACCTCAGGAGTCAGTTCCCGCGACAGCAGCCGAGCCATCGCCTCATCCACATGGCGGCGGTAAGCATGCACCTCTCCAGAGTGGGACGCGACAGCGTATGCCGCAACGCCGCAGCGGACGATCACCGACCGCGTTGTAATAAGAATTGAACAGGTTGCGGAAAGCGGGATGGAAAGGCCTGATATCCCGGCAGATGTTCCGTCAGCAGAAACGTCTCGAAGAACCACGTGGTGTGCGCCAGATGCCACTTCGCAGGGCTGGCATCCGGCATGGCCTGCAGGCTGTGGTCTTCGACCGTCAGCGGCGCGCAACATCGCAGCGAGGTACGGCGCGACCTCGGCGTATTGCTCCACCAAGACTGCTCATCGTCAAAACAGGGCTTGCAGACTCTCGAATTGTCGAAGTACGTTCCATAACTTTTCGTTGTTGTATCGCTGGTCAATCTAAAAACGCTTCCGACAAGATGCCACATCGCGCCAGAAGCTGCAAATTTTAACTGAGATTGATGGGCTTCGGATTCGGTTTAGCGGCTACGGCTATAAACGCTGACTTGACAAGGGCGGCCGGAATTCATTACATTGTCGGCTAGCCGCACGGAGCGGCCGACTGCGGAGTCAGACCGCCATTCTGCAGCGGCGTTGACGGCTGCTCGTAGCGGCCCATCAGTGCATTCCACCGTATCTTCAGCACTTCCACGCCCATTCTGCAGCCCGTCGCGCAGAGGATTGATTTTCGAGCGATGATCGTGCGCCCACTCCACCGGAACCTCGACCGTCTTCAGCCTGAACTTCTTGGCAAGAAACAGCAACTCGGGATCGAAGCCCCACCTCTCGATCCGCTGGCGGGTAAAGACTAACTTGAATCGCCTGCCGGTTAAATGCCTTGAACCCGCATTGGGTGTCGCGGTAGTCCGAGCCCGAGCACGATTCTGCAGTCCCAGGTTGAACAGCCGGCCGTACAGTTGGCGATGAATGGGCTGGCGCTCGGTCTGCAGTTCACGTTTGAGCCAGCGCGATCCGATGGCAACGTCGGCGCCTCCGCGAGCGCCGCAAACAACTTGTCGGCCTCCGTGATGGGCGACGATAGATCGGCGTCGGTGAACAGCGCCACCGCGCCCTTGGCGTGCAACATCCCGTTGCGCACGCTGTATCCCTTGCCGCGATTGCCCGGGTTCTCCAGCAACACAATCATGGGATTGAGCGGCCGCGAACCGCCGCACTACTTCTGCCGTGTCATCGGTCGAACCGTCATTGACCACGATGATCTCCGCGTGCAAACCGCGCTGCATGAATGTACTCCAGCACCTTCGGGATCGAGGTGGTGAGCCGCTCGCTCTCGTTGTACGCAGGGAGAATGAAGCTGTGAGTTGGTTCGGCTCATCGGGAATTCAGACGTTCGCTCATTGTATGCCAGTTATCAGGAGTAAATACCGGGATTCGAATCTCGGCATCTGGTGCCTTGATGCACCTGACGGCCGGAATGCCAGGGTACTTTCGTAACTTGCGCCCGGGACACGCAGGGCTACGCTGGGCTCGATGCCCTCCTACCGAACTACTTTCGCTTCTCCTGATGCTCGCTGTCTCTGCCGCTGCAGCCGTCGAAGCCCCATGTGATGAGCCTGGGAAAACCCACTGCCGGTCAAGTTGCTTCTCGGCCCGACGCGAAGAGAACACCGCTGACCATCAACGTGCGGCCGCTTTATCTGGACACCAAGCTCAAGGATTACACCACCGGGCCAACGCACGACGTCACCGACCGCTTGTTCGTCGTCCGCCGCGCCTATCGCATTAACGATTCGCTTCCCGGTGAGCCGTCGAGCCAGCCCAAATGGCTCTGGCAACGCGGAGGCTGGCTGCTGGTCGATCGCGTTACCGGCCGTATCACCCAGATCAAGCTGCCCGACTTCGATCCCTATTACTCCGATGTGAGCTGGTATCGCGACTACGCGGCGTATTGCGGAGTGGCCGATGACGGCGAACAGGTCTCCGCCATCGTCGCGCAGATCACGCACCCGCAAGCCGCTCTACAAGAAGCAGCTGGAAAAGCTCGGCGGCGAACTTCCCGAATCGGTCTGCGAGTCGCCGCTGTGGCAGCGCAAGCCCGCGCGCGTCACCTTCACGCCTCACGGCGGCGAGAAACTCATCGTGGACGTCAACGGCCGCTTTGCCGACGTGACTCCCGATACGCCCGGCGAAGAATGACGTAAACTGTCGCGCACCTTGAAGTCCTTCGACGAACTTCTACGCGATGCTGAAGTCGCCCACGGACACCTCTGCGCCGGGCAAATCCTCGGCGTTCGCATGGCCATGCTCGGCCTCGAACTTGCTCGGCCTCGACGACCCTCACGGCAAAGACCGCAAGCGCCTGGTCACCTACGTCGAGATCGATCGCTGCATGACCGACGCCATTGGCGTCGTCACCGGATGCCGTCTCGGCAAGCGCGCCCTCAAGTTCCGCGACTGGGGAAAAGTCGCCGCCACCTTTGTTGACCTGGAATCGGGCAAGGCGGTTCGCCTCGCCGCCAAGGAAAGCTCCAAGGCGCTGGCGCGCCAGATGCATCCCGAAATCGAGAGCAAGAACCAGCAGCAGATGCTGGCCTACCGCGAGATGCCGATCGACGACCTGTTCACCGTGCAGTGGGTGAAAGTGTCGGTGCCGCCCGAGGAACTTCCCGGCTACAAGGGCGAGCGCATCGTGTGCGCGCGATGCGGCGAAGGCATCAACTTCCAGCGCGAGGTACGGCGGGACGGCAAGATTCTGTGCCACGCTTGCGCCGGAGAACGCTACTACGATCCCGCCTGACCGGCTGCTACGTCGTCGCGACGCCAACGCATGTTCCACCACGTGCGCCGTCTTCAGCACAGTCGCCTCGTCGAAATGCTTGCCCAGAATCTGCAGCCCGATCGGCAATCCTTCTTTGCTCTTGCCGCACGGCACCGTGATTCCCGGAACGCCGACCAGGTTGGCCGTCACCGTGTAGATGTCCGCCAGGTACATGGCCAGCGGATCGTCCGCCTTTTCGCCCAGCTTGAACGCCGGCGTCGGAGTCGTCGGCGTGACGATCGCATCCACCTTCGCGAATGCCTCGTCGAAGTCGCGCGCCAGCAGGCTGCGCACGCGCTGCGCCTTCAAGTAATAGGCGTCGTAATATCCGGCGCTCAGCGCATACGTCCCCAGCATGATGCGGCGCTTCACTTCCGTACCAAATCCGGCGTCGCGCGTCTTGCGATACATCTCCGCCAGCGTCTTGGCGTCCTTCGCGCGCACGCCGTAGCGCACGCCGTCGAAGCGCGCCAGGTTCGACGACGCCTCGGCGGTCGCAATCAGGTAATAAGTCGGAATCGCATATTCCGTGTGCGGCAGCGAGACCGGAACGATCTCGCATCCCGCCTTCGCCAATTCCTGAATTCCCGCTTCGACCGCGGCGCGCACTTCCGGATCGAGCCCTTCGCCGAAATACTCCTTCGGAACTCCAATCCTCAGTCCCTTCACCGGCTCGCCAATCTGCGCTGCATAGTCCGGCACCGGCAGGTCGGCCGAGGTCGAGTCCATCGGATCGCGCCCCGCCATGTGCTGCAGGATCAGCGCGACATCCTTCACCGTCTTGCCGAACGGCCCGACGTGATCCAGCGACGAAGCGAACGCGATCAAGCCATAGCGCGACACGCGCCCGTAGGTCGGCTTCAGTCCGACGACGCCGCAAAACGCTCCCGGCTGCCGAATCGAGCCGCCGGTATCGGAGCCCAGCGACGCCACTGCCGTTCCCGCTGCAACCACCGCGGCCGAGCCGCCCGACGATCCACCCGGCACGCGCGTGTGATCGCGCGGATTCTTCACCGGATGGAACCCGGAGTTCTCGTTCGACGAACCCATGGCAAACTCATCGCAGTTGGTCTTGCCCAGCACGATGGCTCCAGCGGCTTCGAGGCGCGCCACCGCGGTCGCATCGTACGGAGCGATGAAGTTGGCGAGAATCTTCGATCCCGCGGTCGTGCGCACGCCCTTCGTGGTCAGCACGTCCTTAATCGCGATCGGCACTCCCGCCAGCGGAGGCAGCGCGTCACCCTTGTCGGCCAGCGCATCCACCCGCTCCGCCTGGCGATGGGCGCGGTCCTTGCACAGCGTCAGGTATGCGCCGATCGCCGGGTCTTCCGCTTCGATCTTCTGGTAGAACGCATCCACCAGCGCGGTCGCCGTGATCTGCTTTTCCAGCACCGCCGTCCGCGCCGCATCCACTGTCAGTAATTCAATGTTCATCGCTTGTCCGTTGAAGGGTCGCAGCTTTAGCCGCTCGATCACCTTGGGCAATTCTTGAACAACCGAGCGGATTCAGTCCGCGCGGCAGCTATTTCTCAATCACCTTCGGCACCTTGAAAAACGTGCCATCGGTCTGGGACGCGTTCCTCATCGCTTCTTCATGCGGCAGGGACGGACGCAATTCGTCAGCTCGCATGCGCCGTCGCCACCGCTCGCTCCTCACGCCGTAGCGGCTGGCCACCTGCGCCATGGGCTCGACGTTGCCGTGTCGAGCTGATTCAGTCGCTCGATGTAGGCCAGGATGGAGTTCAGGTCCTTCAACATGCGAGCGCGTTCCTCGTCCGTCAGCTCCAGGTGCGCGAGATCGGCGACGTAAGAGACGTCTTTTTCCGAAACCATGACTTGCTGTCCTCGTGATTAGGCAATTGGACGGGTCAGCGTGCGGCGCCACCACGAATGAAATGCTCCGCACCTGCTTGCCCCGCCATTTGGTTCAGTCCCGCAAGGTATTGCTGATACATCAGTTGCAATTGGTTGCGCCACGCCGCGTCGGGCACCGCTACCACCAGCACGCCATCCACAAAGCTGAGCGCGCGCGTTTTCTCCGCGACCGTCGCCCCGCAGACCACCGGCCATGCCAGCAAGCGGAGCCTCATCGCCCGCCTTGGCGCAAACGTTTCTCGGTAAAGATTTTCTTGAGTGTCCCGCGTGCGTGCTGCATGGTGTGAAGCTTCGATTCTAGCATCGCTCAGCCGAATGTTCCGCATCCGCAAACGCAACGAATCAACCCGACGCGCGGGAACTCTCTCTTCACCAGCTCCAGCGCCTCTTCCCTGCTCCGCAGTCTGCCTTCAAGTTGCGCATCTTCCACCGCCGACAGGATCTCCTTGAAACGCGGCCCGGGCGCGTAGCCCAACTCAATCAACTCCCGCCCGCTCAGCAGCGGCTCGGGCCGGATTTGCTCCGGAGGCGTGCTCCGCAGCTTCTCGCCACGAAGTTGTAGAGCGTCCAGCCCCCATGGCTCGCTGAGCAATCCATGCGATGCAGTTCCATGTGCTCGTCGAACTCGCGGCAGCCGCAGGAACCGCTTCAGCGTCGACTCTTTCATGCGCTCGACATCGGCGAAGCGCATGTGGTTCGCCACCAGCGCTTCAATCTGCTCGGTGTCGTCGTTGGAGAAATTCAGCCGCCGGCAAATCTCGTGCGCCATGCGCACGCCCACTTCCACATGCCCGTCAAAGCGAATGCGGTCCGGCGCCACGCGAAATGTGGGCGGCTTGCCCACATCGTGCAGCAGCGCTCCCCACGCCAGCGTGCGTGAAGCAGTTCGGCGGCAGTTGTTCCAGCAGCATCAGCGTGTGGATCCACACATCGCCCTCGGGATGATACTGCGGAGGCTGCTCCACCCCATGCATGCGATCGATTTCGGGCAGCACTTCTTTCAGCAAGCCGGTGCTGTCCAGCAATTCAAACGCCCGCCGCGCATGTCCTTCCGTCAGCATCTTGGTCAACTCGTCGCGCACCCGCTCGCGGCTCACCTGATGAATCTGCGGAGCCAGATTTCTGGATCGCCGCCAACGTCGGCGGATCGATCGCGTAGCCAAATCGCGCCGCAAAACGCACCGCCCGCAACATGCGCAACTTGTCTTCCAGAAAGCGCCGCTCGGGATCGCCGATCGCACGGATGATGCCGGCATCCAGGTCTGCTCGGCCGCCCACGAAGTCGAGCACGCGATCGCCGTCCAGCGGGTCCATCAGCAACCCGTTGATGGTGAAGTCGCGCCGCTGCACGTCTTCTTCCGGCGACTTGGAATACTGCACTTGGTCCGGATGCCGCCCGTCGGAGTAAATGCCATCGCTGCGAAACGTCGCCACTTCGACTGCGTGCGGATGCTCCGGCGGAACGATTTCGCGCTCGCCGTCCTTCGGAACCGGCACCAGCACAACCCCGAACTGCGCGCCCACCGCGTAGGTCTCCGGGAAAATGCGCATCACCTCGTTCGGAGTCGCGTCGGTGGTGACGTCGTAGTCCGTCGGCTCGAGCCCCAGCAGCATGTCACGCACGCAGCCTCCGGCAAAGTACGACTGAAAGCCGTGCCGGCGAAGCTCGCGAACCACATGGATGGCGTGCAGTTTCATAAGTGATCAGGAGTGATTGTATTCTGCGCGGACTTCACTGACAGATCGCGTGGCGGCATTTTCCGTCACCTAAACCAGCCTCGTACAATGGAAGGGTGAGCGACACCTACATCCTCGGCATCGAAAGTCTCCTGCGACGAAACCGCTGCCGCCGTGGTTCGCTCGGGCGAAGAACTAATCTCCAACGTCGTTTATTCGCAAATTGCCACCCACCAGCCTTACGGTGGAGTCGTCCCGGAACTCGCCTCGCGCGAACATCTTGCGCGCCATCGTGCCGGTCGTACGCAAAGCCCTCGAAGACGCCGGCAAGACCTACAAGACCATCGACGCCATCGCTGTCACCCAAGGCCCCGGGCTCGCCGGAGCGCTGCTTGGTCGGGCTCAGCTATGCCAAGGCGCTGGCGTATCGCGGCCGACAAGCCCCTCATCGCCGTCAACCATCTCGAGGGACACATCCACGCCGTGCTTCTCGAAGAGCGCCAGAAGGGACAACACCGATCTGCAGTTCCCGGTGCTCGCGCTGGTAGTCAGTGGCGGACACACGCACCTGTATTTGGCGGAGCAAAGAGAAGGCAGTTGGACCTATCGCAACATCGGCCACACGCGTGACGACGCCGCGGGCGAGGCGTTCGACAAAGTCGCCAAGCTGCTGGAACTCGGCTATCCCGGCGGCCCGGCGATCGATTTTCTGGCGCAGCACGGAAATCCCCAGGCGGTGAAATTTCCTTTCGCCCAGATCAAGCACCGCGACCGCAATCCGAAAAACCGGCATGCGGCTGACGAACGCCGGACCGACTTCTCCTACAGCGGAATCAAGACAGCCGTGCTGCGCTACGTGGAAGTTCACAACATGGCCGAGAGCATCCAGCGCCGGCGCGAAGTTATCTCCGAGGTCGCCAAGCCGACGCCGAGGACTACCTCGCAGCCTGTGATCAGCCAGACGCTCGATCTGGTCGCATCGTTTCAGCGCGCAATCGTTGACGACCTCGTCAGCAAGACTCTCGCTGCAGCGACCGAGTACGGCGTCGCGACTTTGCTGGTGACAGGCGGCGTCGCAGCGAACAGTGAATTGCGACGCAACTTCGAAGCACGTGCGGCCGAAGAAGGAATCGCGGTCCTCTTCCCCTCGCGCAAGCTCTCCACCGATAACGCCGCCATGATCGCCGCCGCAGCCTATCCGCGCTTTCTGGCCAGAGAATTCGCCAATGGCGACTGTCTTCTGACCCAGCACTGAAGCTGGGCTAGTCGCGCTCCCACTCGGCGACAAGCGAAGGCGAATCGCGTCGTTAAGACACACGTCCGCCCTCTCGCCCAAGCTTCCGATTGTTCGACAAACTCTACTTATTCTTCTTCGGTGGGAATCTTCGCTTCGATGTCCATGTCGCGGAATTCGCTCGATTCGAAGATCTCGCGGCATTCGAGGCACTCCACGAACTCCGCATCTTCGTCACGAGAAACAACCTGGACACGAGGATGAAGACACTTCTGGTCCATGGCCTCGCTCGGGGGATGGCTGTGGCTGCAATCGACGGCTGGATGAAATTCATAAATGTTGCCCGATAGACTCGGACATTTGAGGATTGTCCGGTATTTTTAGCCCGCGCAAGGCGTTGTCAAGCGTTTCCCGCAGATCGAATGTAAAAATCTGTCCAGCCCTCGGGGCCAAAGCCAGTCCGCTGTGTTCTGCTGCACCTATCTGAAAATTGGAGAAACATCTCGGAGAGGCGTGCGGATAGCCGCAGCAGTCCTGCGGGATGCAACGTTTTGTCCACTGCGAGAACGGCCTGACATAGCTTAGGCGGACATCCGGGTGGCCCTTGAGAAATAGGACTTGCGACTACGGCGGAGGTCTGGCCTGAAGACAGGTAAGACACAGTCGGGTCGCTAATCCACGTCGCGCGCCTGTGCCTGAAACCACCGATTCCAATCTTGGGACGCCCCCTTCGCCGAGGAAGTGGCCTCGGTTTCGCCATATCCGACCGAAGACAGATCGCCTACCGCCGCCGACTGAAAAACAATATGCGACGAAATTAATCGTCAATTTCCAAGCCATTTAGGCTGTGATACTTACCACTTAATGCAAATCCTCCTCGTTGCCTGTAAAGGCTTGCGTCCGACCGCCCAAATGCCCTAGAATCAAATTGCGACTGAATGAGTCGCCAATTCGTCTAAGGGCTTGAGGCGGGAACCGATTTGCTGAAGCTGACCAAAAAAGCGGACTACGGACTGATCGCCATGCGGCATCTGGCCGAGCACGCCGATTTGGGGGCTTGCAGCGCCAAGGACTTGGCGGAGATGTACAGCATCCCGCAGGAAGCCCTGGCCAAGATCCTGCAGCGATTGACCAAGGCCGGTTTGCTGACCTCGCAATATGGCACGAACGGCGGCTACACCCTGGCGCGCGATCCGCGAAAGATCACGGCGTATGAGGTGATCCGGACGATCGAAGGCCCGCTGTTCATGACGTCCTGCAGCGCCGCGACGACCGACTGCGAACAGAGCGACCGTTGCACGGTGCGCGAGCCACTGCGAAAAGTCAGCCGCACCATTGAAGAAGTTTTGAACAAATTAACCATTTGGGACATGACGGAGCCAGAGCATGAGTCGACGCCTGAACTGGTCACACTGGGCTGGCCGTCGAACGAAGCCGAGAAAGTTTAGGAGAAGTCAGCAATTATGAGCACCAACGTCATTCGAGAATCATGCGAACAAGGATGTGAAGCTTCCCATCTACATGGACAACCATGCCACCACGCGCGTCGATCCGCGGGTAGTGGAGGAGATGCTGCCCTACTTCACCGAGACTTTGGCAACGCCGCCAGCCGCAACCACGAGTTCGGCTGGGTGGCCGAGCAGGCCGTCGAGCAGGCGCGTGAGCGCATCGCCAAGCTGATCGGCGCCACCTCGAAGGAAATCATCTTTACCTCGGGTGCCACCGAGAGCAACAACCTTGCCATCAAGGGTGTTGCCGAGATGTATCGCGAAAAGGGCAACCACATCATCACGCAGGCGATCGAGCACAAGGCCGTGCTCGACACCTGCAAGCGTCTGGAGAAGCATGGCTTCCGCGTGACCTACCTGCCGGTGCAGAAAGATGGACGCATCGACCTCGAAGATCTCAAGCGCGCCATGGATGACAAGACCATTCTGGTCAGCATCATGACCGCCAACAACGAGATTGGCGCTCTGCAGCCTATCCGTGAAATCGGCGCGCTATGTCACGAACGCGGCGTGTTGTTCCACACCGACGCGGTGCAGGCGATCGGCAAGGTGCCGTTCAACGTGATCCAGGACAATGTTGACCTGGCCTCCATCACCGCGCACAAGCTTTACGGGCCCAAGGGAGTCGGCGCGCTGTATGTTCGCCGCAAGAACCCGCGCGTGCAGTTGGTCGCGCAGATCGACGGCGGCGGCCACGAGCGCGGCATGCGCTCCGGAACGCTGAATGTTCCCGGCATCGTCGGACTCGGCAAAGCTTGCGAGATCGCAAACGAAGGCATGGCCGAAGAGGCGAAGAAGATGTCGGCGCTCTGCGCGATCGCCTGAAAGACACGATCATGGGCCAGCTTGACGAGGTCTACATCAACGGCTCGGTGGAGCATCGCTTGCCCAACAACTTGAACATCAGCTTCGCTTACGTCGAAGGCGAGTCGCTGCTGATGGGCATCAACGATATCGCGGTTTCGAGCGGTTCGGCCTGCACCTCGGCGACGTCTGGAACCATCTTATGTATTGAAGGCCCTGGGCGCGGGCGATGACCTGGCGCACAGCTCGATCCGCTTCGGTCTCGGACGCTTCAACACCGAGGCGGAAGTAGATTACGTGGCGCAGCGCGTCGTCGACACCGTGAACCGTTTGCGCGAACTTTCGCCGCTCTACGAGATGGCGAAAGAAGGCGTCGATTTGAGAAGGTCCAGTGGGCGGCCGAGCCGACCCACTAGGTTAGCGTGGTAGCGCCGACTTTAGGTCAGCGATCAGCACAGCCAGATATTATGAGGGGCTTTAGCCCCGGGTAACGAGATTTAGGAGACACAATGGCATACAGCGACAAGGTTCTCGATCACTACACCAATCCCCGCAACGTCGGTTCGCTCGACAAGAGCAGCCCCGAAGTCGGGACCGGCCTGGTCGGCGCACCCGAGTGCGGCGACGTCATGAAGCTGCAGATCAAGGTCAACCCGGTGACCAACATCATCGAGGACGCGAAGTTCAAGACCTTCGGTTGCGGCTCCGCGATCGCTTCTTCTTCGCTCGCCACCGAGTGGGTGAAGGGCAAGACCGTGGACGAGGCCCTGCAGATCAAGAACACCGAGATCGTCAAGGAGCTGTCCTTGCCTCCGGTGAAGATCCACTGCTCGGTGCTGGCGGAAGATGCCATTCGCGCAGCCATCGGCGACTGGAAGAAGAAGCACGACGCAGCCACGGAACAGCAGGCCGCTGCGGTCGCACAGCAGGCGTAAACTGAGGTTGGAGACGGCGGCCGTGCCGCAAGAGCGCGGCGCGCCCGAGTCACGACTATGAGCACGGTCAACATCGAAAATCCGGTGCAGGCGGCGGCGCCGCCCGCCAAGGGCATCCAGGTAACGGAAAAGGCGCTGGCCCGTATCCGCTGCGGCCATGGCGAAGGAAAACATTTCGCCCGCCGAAGGAGGCCTGCGGCTGGGCGTGCAGGGCGGCGGATGTTCCGGGCTGAGTTACAACATCCGTTTCGACACCCAGCCGCGCGAGCGCGATCGCGTGTTTCATGTTCGAAGATGTTCGCGTGTTTGTCGATCCGAAGTCGTTCATCTACCTGCACGGCATGATTCTCGATTACGAAGAGAGTCTGATGCATCAGGGCTTTGAATTCCGGAATCCGAATGCGAAGAAATCGTGCGGCTGCGGAAGCTCCTTCTCGTAGCAAAGCGGCGCACTCGTAACCGGTTCCCTCGCAAGCGGCCACTGCGGGACAGCCTCTGCTGCGGCGCTGCACCATGCGGCATGGACGCCAGCCCCGGAGGGGCGAAATATCTTAGCCCAGCGCTTCAGCGCTGGGTAGGCCAGTATTTGAACCCGAGTCCCGGCAGGGACGGCAGATGGAGAAGGGGCTTCAGCCCCGCAAAACTGAAAATGGCTACCACCCAAAATCCCGATAAGTCCGGCGTCTGGTTTTGAACCAGTCCAAGCCCGTCACGGCCGAGTGCTGGTCGTGCGGCGCCATGCGCGCCGCCCACTACTGTCAGGAGTGCGGCAAGGTTCAGCCTCCCGGTTCCCGTGGACTACTTCGCTTTTTTCGGGCTTCCTTACAAGCTGAACCTCGACACCGCTCAACTGGAGCGCGACTTCTACGCGCTGAGCCGCAAATTGCATCCCGACATCAACGCCGCGCCAACGCTCCCGAACAGGAATGGAGCCTGGAGAAGACTTCGCAGCTCAACGACGCCTATCGCACGCTGAAAGATCCGATTTCGCGCACCGAATATCTGCTCCGTTTGCAGGGCGTGCAGTTGGAAGAGCAATCCAAGGCAGCGACCGACGAGGCGCGCAAGACCGGATCCGCCAAGAAGCAGGTCGTCCCGCCTGACCTGCTGGAAGAAGTTTTCGAACTGAATATGCAGCTCGAAGAGCTGCGCATGAACAAGAAGATGGGCGAGGACGACCCTGCTCTCGAACGGCATTTGCGCGACGCCAAGCAGCACCTGCCGATAAAGCAAACTGACATGCTGCAGGAACTTGAGCGCGGCATGGAAGCGAGTGGGACGCGCTGGTCGACCGCGCCTGCCACAGGCGAAGACGTGGAAGAAAACGATCGTGCCTCCGTGCGCGACAAGATGATCGACATCCTGAACCGGCGCGCGTATCTACGCAACCTGCTGCGCGAAGTCGACGAGGTACTGGAGGGCTAGCTCTTGCGACGAGGTTCAAGTAAGGATGGAGACTGACCGCGCCAATGGAGCAGCCCCGGAGGGGCGAAAGATCATAGCCCAGCGCTTCAGCGCTGGGTAGATCGAGATTCAGAACGCGAGTCCCGGAAGGGTCGACAGATGTACCGCGGGGCTTCAGCCCCGCCATATACGCATGGCCATTGAACGCATCATCGGCATCGATCTCGGCACCACCAATTCGCTGGTGGCCTACATGGAGAACGACCGCCCCGTCGTCATCCCCGGCGAAGACGGCCTGAATCTCGTGCCCTCCGTCGTCGCTCTCGATGAGCGCGACCAGATCATTGTCGGCAATGCCGCCCGCAAATACCTCATCGAAACCCCTGAGCGCGCCGTGTACAGCGTCAAGCGCCTGATGGGACGCGGAGTTGAAGACATTCAGGACGAGCTCAAGCTCTTCCCTTTCCGTCTTGCCGACGACCTCGCGCCCGGCGAAGTGCTGCGCATCAAGCTCGGGAACAAGACCTACACGCCGCCGGAGATTTCGGCCTTCATCCTGCGCCAGCTCAAGCGCAACGCCGAGCGCTATTTCGGAGCGCCGGTGACCAAGGCCGTCATCACCGTGCCCGCTTACTTCAACGATGCCCAGCGCCAGGCCACCAAAGATGCCGGCCGCATCGCCGGTCTGGAAGTCCTGCGCCTGGTGAACGAACCCACTGCTGCATCGCTCGCCTACGGCCTCGACAAGAAAGGAAACCGCGACCGTCGCGGTTTACGATCTCGGCGGCGGAACCTTCGACATCTCGATCCTCAAGCTGCACGAGGGCATCTTCGAGGTCATCGCGACCAACGGCGACACCCACCTCGGCGGCGATGACATCGACAATCTGCTCATCGCGATCGCCCTCGACGACATCCAGGGAGACCTCGGGCTCGACGTTCGCCGCAGCGGCGAAGCCGTGCAGACGATTCGCAAGGCCGTCATCGAAGCGAAGATCGCGCTGTCGTCGACTGACGAAACCACTGCTCGACGTCGAGCTTCCCGACGGCAAGCGCTATCAGCGCAAGATCACGCGCGAGCAGTACGAGCAACTCATCCGTCCGGTGATCGACCGCACCGTCGGCCCCGTCCGCCAGGCGATGAAAGACGCCGGCCTCACCGCCAAGCAGATTGACGAGGCGGTATTGGTCGGTGGCTCCACCCGCATTCCGCTGGTCCGCAAGCTAGTCGAAGAGCAATTCGAGCGCACGCCGCATGCCGATTTGAATCCCGATGAGGTCGTCGCGCTGGGTGCAGCTGTGCAGGCCAACATTCTGGCGGTGGTTCGGAAGCCACCAAGGAAATGCTGCTGCTCGACGTGACGCCGCTCTCGCTCGGCATCGAATCGCTCGGCGGAGGCGTGGTGAAGATCATCCATCGCAATTCGACCATTCCCGAGTCGGCGACCGAGCACTTCACCACCGGCGTCGAAGGACAGACCAACGTCGCCATCCATGTGCGTACAAGGCGAGCGCGAACTGGCCAAGGATTGCCGCTCGCTGGCGCGCTTCGACCTGAAAGGAATTCCGCCGATGCCGGCCGGTCTGCCGCGCATCGAGGTGAAATTCCTGCTCGACGCCAACGGCATCCTGCACGTCTCTGCGCGCGAGGCGCGCAGCGGCAAGGAAGCGGAAATCGAAGTCCAGCCCAGCTACGGCCTTACCGACGAGCAGGTCGAGGGCATGATTCTTGAGTCGTTCGACTACGCCGAAGAGGACTTCCGCCAGCGTCAGGTGATCGAAGCCCGCAACGAAGCCAACACCATGCTGGCGGCGCTGGAGAAAGGCCGCAAAGGCCCGGCATGGGAACAGCTCACCTCGCGCGAACGCGAAAACATCGACAAGCTGGAATCCGCTCTGAATGCGGTACGCCCGACGACGACTATCAGGCGATTCGGACGGCGATCGACGCGCTCAATCAGGCCACGATGCATTTGGCTGAACTGATGATGGACAGCGCCGTCACACGGCGCTGAAAGGCAAGACGATGGAAACGGCCGACGTGGGCGAAGGCCCTGCGTCTCCCCATCCCATCGCCAAGGCCGAGATCGAGTAGGAGCGCGTTGACGAGATAGAGCATGCGTTCAGCGCTAACGTTATGAACTAGCCCCGAGGGCGACAGATCTTAGCCCAGCACTCGAAGCGCTGGGTTGGTTAGATTTAGACTCGAGTCCCTCGGGGACGGCACATGACGCGGGGCTTCAGCCCCGGGTCACGAACACGAAGGAACTTATGGCAGACGAAAAATCCCAAGGCACCGGCGCCGCCACCATCGACGCTCCCACCAACACCGTGAAAGTCACTTTTCTCCCCGAGAACAAGACCTTCGAGTTCGAGCACGGCAAGCTGCCCTACCAGGACCACGGCAAGCCGCAATCGCTGCTCGATGTCGCCATGAACTTCGGCCTTCACCTGGAGCATGCCTGCGGCGGCAACTGCGCCTGCACCACGTGTCACGTCGTGGTGAAGAAGGGCAAGGAACTGCTCAGCCCCATGGAAGACGACGAAGCCGACAAGCTCGACATGGCTGCCGACCTGCAGCTTGAATCGCGCCTGGGCTGCCAGTCCGTCATCGAGAAGCCCGGCGAGGTTGTCGTCGAAATTCCCGCATGGAACCGCAACTACGTCTCCGAAGGAGCCGGCACACTGAATGGCTGCCGAATTTACATGGGACAACGCCGAAGACTTCGGCATCGAACTGTCTGATAAGTTCCCTGAGCAGAATCCGCTCGAGGTTCGCTTCACCGACCTGCATCGCTTCGTCACGGAACTCCCCGACTTCGTCGGCGACCCCAAGGTCTCGAACGAAGGCAAGCTCGAAGCCATCCAGATGGCGTGGTACGAAGAATTTCAGGACCGCCAGGATTGAGAATTCTCAGAGTCGCCGAGGATTGCGAAACAACTTCACCGGCTCGGACTTGGCTGACGGCTCCTGTAGCAAGTTCCACGATCAATTCAGTCGGTCGCTGCACGCACGATTTCACGGTTTCGTCTAGATAATTATCCTCGTAGACTCGCACTCGACAACGACGGCACCGGGCTCGTGCCACGCCTTCGTTTCGAACTCAAACGCACAATCGCTGGCCAAAGTATCTCGACAGGCGTCTCCGACGTCGACATGTCGAAATCTTGTTGAAGCTCTGCGTCGTAGACAATCACCTCCTCGACATCCCAGTGTCCGTCCCGTATGTCCACCGGGCGAGTTCGGCCAGAAGTCTAGTCGCCTTCCGATTCCATCCGATCAACCGCATACCGTTGCCATCGTCCGTCTGGTTCGGTTGCTGTTCGAACACCTTTCGGAAGCTTCCCGCCTGGCCGGCAACGAATAGCTTAGTGCATTCGACAACTGCGCCATTCGGCACGGCAACAGTGACGTAAGCTTGCTGGCCAGTTGCTGAAGAAGGACGCGCTCTTTACACTTCGAGTCCGGTAAGTCTCCGAATGCTTGCCCGTCCAGCAGCGAACAAAAACCTGGTGTCCTGCGCTGCCGCGAAGGACACCATTTTAACAATGCGTACCGATACCAGAAGATTCCCAATCATCTAGGGCCCGCAAATAGCGACTACGACCTATCCGACCGCACCGGCTGCGCCGTCTTCACCTTCGCCTCGCGCAAATACTTCGCCGCTTCTTCCGGCGGAGTCGGGTTCTGATAAAAACCGCTTCCCCACTCGAATCCCGCTGATCTTGGTCAGCCGCGGCATGAACTCGATGTGCCAGTGGTAGTGGTCCATCGGGCCCTCCTGCACCGGGGCCGTGTGGATCACCAGGTTGATATGCCGGATGATCCAGCACCTGGTCGGCCCGCTGCAGCAGGTTCTTCAGCGCCCGCGCCAGCGACTCATACGTCTGTGACGACGCATTTTCGAACGCCGACTCATGCTTCTTGGGCAGCACCCAGGTCTCAAACGGAAAACGCGGCGCATACGGAGCCACCGTCAAGAAACCCTTCATTCTCGCTCACCACGCGCACGCCCGCCTCCGTCTCCTGCCGGATGATGTCGCAAAACACGCATCGCTCCTTGAACTGGTAATACTGCTTGGCGCCTTCGATCTCTTCGAGCACGTGCTTCGGCACGATCGGCAACGCGATCAACTGCCCGTGCGCATGCTCGAGCGTCGCCCCGGCGGCCGTGCCATGGTTCTTGAAGATCATGATGTACTTGAAGCGCTTGTCCTTCTTCAGGTCGAGGATGCGGTCGCGATAGGCCCACAGCACGTCTTCAATCCGCTTTTCCGGCATCGTGGCCAGCGACGCTTCGTGCTCCGGCGTCTCGATGATGACCTCGTGCGCGCCGATGCCGTTCATCTTGTCGAACATGCCTTCGGCTGAGCGGTTCAAGCTCCCTTCGATCCGCAATGCGGGAAACTTGTTGGGCACCACGCGCACCGTCCAGCCCTGCGCGTCGCGGCCCGGCGCCGTTGGGACGATACGCCAGCACTTCCGACGGCGTCTTGCTCTCATTGCCCGGACAGAACGGGCAAAACCCGCCCTTGATCTTCACTGATTCCCTTACAAAATCGGTTGGGCGCTTTGACCGATCAGTAGATATGATCACCCATCGCCCAACGATGGGATCTTTGCGCAACTCTGGCACTGTTGATTGTCTCCTGGAAACCCTCGAATATATTACGCCATCGTCGCATTGGCATCGAAGCCGCAGGCCTCACAATTTCGGCTGCGTAATTGCCGTTATCGGAAGAAACCTGATCTTCGCGGCTTGAGATCCTCATTACCGCGCACGAAAAAACAGCCTGGACATGGCTGCCCAGGCTGTCGATTGCTACGTTTTGAAACTTACGACCGCAGATCTGTTTGCCTTATCTGCCGATCGACGTATCCGCGTGACGGCGAGTCGATTGCCACCAGCTTGATGCACTCTTCCAAAACGTCCAGCGCGATGTCCGCCTGTTCCTTGGCTCACGATGAGCGGCGGCGCCAGACGAATCGTGTTCGGGCCGCAGCCCAGCAACAAGACGCCGCGCTCGAACGCCCGCTCGACGATCAGGTCGCGCTCCGCTGCGCCCTGAGTTCGCGCCTGCTTGTCGGTGACGATCTCGACGCCGATCATCAGTCCGCGGCCGCGCACATCGCCAACCAGCTCAAGCTTCTGCGGCCACTCTGCAATCCGCTCCATGATGTGCTTGCCCACCACTTCGGCATTCTTCACGCCTTCGCGCTCCAGCACATCCAGCGTCGCCAGCGCCGCAGCAATGCACACCGGGTTTCCGCCGAATGTCGAAGCATGCGAACCGGGGACCCAGTCCATGATGTCGGCCTTCGCCATCGTCACACCCAGCGGCATGCCGCTGGCAATTCCCTTCGCCATGCAAACGATGTCAGGCTCCACGCCGGTGTGCTCAATCGCCCACCACTTGCCGGAACGGCCCACGCCCGACTGCACTTCGTCCGCCACCAGCAGTATCCCGTGACGATCGCAGATTCGCCGCAATTCCTGCATGAACACCGTCGGCGCGACGACGTATCCGCCCTCGCCCTGGATCGGCTCGACAAAAATCGCCGCCACTTCCTCGGGCGGCAAAATGGTCTTGAAGAGCTTCTCTTCGATGTAGCGCGCGCATCCCAGACGCGAATGCCTCGCCTTCCTGCGGACCGCCCATGCAGCTGCGATACACATCCGGATAGCGCACGTGCGTCACACCCGGAAGCATCGGCGCAAAGCGCCGCTTCTGCTGCGGCTTCGACGCCGTCAGCGAAAGCGCGCCCATGGTGCGCCCGTGAAATGCGCCAAAGAACGCGATCACGTGCGGACGCTTGGTGTGGTAGCGCGCCAGCTTCAGCGCGGCACTCCACCGCCTCGGCGCCCGAGTTGCCATAGTAAAACTTGTGCGGCCCCTTCATCGGAGCAATCTTCGACAGCCGCTCCGCCAGCGTCACCATGCTCTCGTAGTAGAAGTCGGTGCCCGACATGTGGATCAGCTCGCCCGCCTGCTTCTGAATGGCCGCCACCACTTCGGGATGGCAGTGCCCCGTCGAAGTCACGGCAATGCCCGCCGAGAAGTCCAGAAACTCGTTGCCATCCACGTCTTCCACGATCACGCCTCGCCCGCGTTTCGCCACCATGGGATACGACCGCGTATAAGACGGCGAAATATAGCGCTGGTCCCCTTCGAGGACGCGCTTTGGCGTTTGGTCCGGGCAGAGCAGTCTTGATCTTCGGGCCGGCAACTGGAATCAGAGTGTTGGTGGTCATGGTCTTCTCCTGCGAAATGGCTGGGGCACGGCGGACGTGCCGAATTTCTTGCTTGCCTGCGGCCTTAGGTCGTTTACTGCATGACCGGACACGCAAGCCGAGCCTACGTACGAATGATTGCGTTAACTAGTCGCCAGAGAAGAGATTGGGACGCGCCATGCAGGGAGAGAACTTGGAGTCGGCACGCATGGAAATCGGCCGTGACCACGCCGAGCGCAGGCTCAGATCCGCCCAGGCAGATAAACACCGCCTCGACAGTCGTCCTCGAAATAACAATGCGCTGGGTCACGTGGAAACTCCTACTTTCATTATAGCTGCCGTCCTGAGGCGGCGTAACCCCCAAAATTCGCCCTGACCCAGCTATTTTGCGGGCTCCTGGCCACATTCCGACCGACCCACAAACCAGCTATTTCTCTGACGGCAGGCGCAATAAACACCGTCTTGCGCGGAAGTCTTGGCCGCGACCTCGGGACTTAGCCCGAGGTTCGTCTCGAGAACGTCGAGAGGATTCCCCGCCAGCCACTCGCTGAGGTCCATCGCCTGATAGTGGGGGCTATTAAACCCAACGAGAACGCGGCAAACATCGCTGCCGGTGTTCTTGATGTAGTGGCCGGCCCCCATGGGAGCGTAGCCGACGTCACCCGCTTCGAACTGGTCGATCACCGCATTCCCCTGCGGCGAGAAACACGCCCATCTCCGCCGTGCCGCTGATGTAGTACTGCCACTCATCCGCATTCGGATGCCAATGCAATTCGCGCAACGCTCCCGGCTGCAGTTCAAGCAGCGAACCCGCCATCGTCGTGGAAATCGGAAACTCGTCGACCGTTACCGTCCGCTGTGTACCGCCCCCCGGAACCGTCGAGGTTCTTGAGCGTCCAGCGGGTAGCGATGCATGGTCGTCAGGCCCGGAGTTTCTGCGCGGTGTCGCGATCAGCGAGCTGTCATCCGGAACCGGCCCGCTGAACGAAATAAGCTTCATGTTTGGGCAGCGGCGCAAGCTCTGCAATCGACAGGCCCAGGTTCTGCGCCACCACTTCGCGCGGCATCTGCGCCAGAAAGTCTGTAATGCTGAAAGTGTGATCTTCCGAGAAGTCGCCGTTATCGAAGATCAGGATGAAGTGGCACTCCCCCGGACCGAGTCCCTGGATCGAATGCCCATACCCTCGCGGAAAGTACCAGACATCGCCCACGTTGAACGTATCGATATAAGCCGATCCGTCAGGATGCAGAATCGTGGTGCGGCACGAACCGCTGATCACGTACGCCCACTCCGCAGCGTTGGCGTGCCAGTGCAGCTCTCGAATCGTGCCCGGACCTAATCTCATCGAGACGCCGGCAATGCCGATCGAAACCGGAAACTCAACCACGGATGCGCCACGGGTTATGCCGCCGTTGAATGCCTTTGGGGTCTGCTGCTCAAGACGATAGCGGAACGAGGGTAGTGTCATCGACTATCTGATCTCCGGCTTCAATTTAGTCTGCATCGGACTGCAAATAACTTCCGGTTCGAATTGTCGTCCGATTCTAATCAAGACACCAGAGTTCCGAAAGCCCGTTGCAAAACTCGCATCGGGCCACGTTTTGAAAGGGCACAGCTTCAGCTTCGCCGTACCAGGCTTTTATTCTGGTCGTCTCGAGCCGGCTTTAGCCCGCGAGGACCCTGCCTATCTGACTTTTCCCGCAAGCTATTTAGCGGTGCTTCCGTGCGAAGTACGCGCAGTTCGCATTGATTGGGCACTCCTCGCACTTCGGCTTGGTCCGCTTGCAGATCTCTTGACCGTGGCACTTCACGAGTAGATAGGCGCGTGTGCGCGCGTCAACCGTGTTCACAACCTCCGCTTCAATTGCCTGCTGCGCTTCCCGATAGTTGGCGACATAATTCGCATCCTCGCGGCCGTTCAGAATACGAACCACAACCTGTGTCGCGTTGGAAGGAACCGCGGCTATTGGCGTGATCCCCGCAAACAATAGAATCCGATCAGCCCCGGGGTCCGCAATTCCAGGAAACTTCTTCAGGGTCTTTCGTGCCGCGGAGATTGGCCCAGTCAAAGCCGCGCGCAGATCGCCACCGTACTCGTTCTGCACTCGCATCGCAATCTCTTTGAGCCGCAAAGCCCGTAACTCGGGAACCATTCCGCCCGGGTTCAGCGCGGAAGCGAGCCGTGCTGGCGTTGCTGCCAGTAAATCACGAGGCTCAATGCCGACCTCGCTCTTTAACTTCTCCCACCCTTTGGCACATGTCTTATCGCTCGCCGGATATCCGCACTGCCACCACACGATGAACTCGTAAGGGTCGACCGGCGAGCGCGGCTCCTGTGAACCGTAGAATTTCTCGAGCTTGTCGAGTAGTTCGGGGATGAACGGCTTTGCTGTTGGCATGGAAGCGTCACATGGTAGTGTGCATCCCCACCCCTTGCAAGCAGCTCCAAATCCGGCCGGATTCAGAGTGTGCATGAAAAGCTAGCCTGGGGTTGCGACCGAGGTAACAACCAACATGAAACCAGCCCCGCAGGCGGTGGAGACATGATAGCCCAGCACGTAGCCCTAACCAGGGTCCTCGAACCGCGCCGCCTTTGCGCGGGCCGGGGCGGGAGGGCGGAGTGCTGGGTCAGGTGGAAATAGGAATCTGAGTCCCGGCAGGGACGGCAGATGCGGGGTTCCCGTTCTAGCCCGATTTTGTCTAGGGCGGAGGTCTTTCGCGCCACGCCACGACAATGCATCTTTGGTAGCCGCCTTATCTGTGGCACAATGTCGCCACACTAGCGATCCGCGCAGCCGCTTGCGCCAGGGGATTGAATTGCCCATCGATCCATCCACCGCCTTCGTCAGCTACAGCCGCGAAGACATGGAATTTGCCGTTCGCCTGGCCAAAGACCTGAAGGCAAAAGGCGCAAGGGTCTGGATGGACAAAATAGACATCCGTCCCGGCCAGCGCTGGGAAGCTGAGATTGAAACTGCTGTCGACGGCTGCTCCCGCATGTTGGTCATTCTGTCTCCAGCCGCCATCGCTTCTCCGAATGTGCTGGCTGAGGCCTCGCTTGCGCTGGATGAAGGCAAATCGGTAATCCCCGTTCTTTACCGGGATTGCAGGATTCCCTTTCGACTTCGTCCCTTTCAATATGCCGATTTCCGCTCTGACTATTCGGTCGGTCTGGAAGAATTGCTCGCCAGCCTTGGCACCGAACAGAAGGCGCTAACCGCGCCTGAGGCAATCGCGCTCGCCGCTATCAGCGAAGCTCTTGGTCTCGACCCCTCGCCGACGATAACCACCCCCGACGCTGCTGCAAAAGAGCGCGAACGCCAGCAGGAAGCGCTCAAACAGCAGGAACAAGCTGAGGCGGATCGGCTGGCGTCGCTGGCCGACGAGGAAGGCAAACAGCGCGAACGGGCTGAGGCAGCGCAACTTGCCGTCGAGGAAGAGCGCAAGCAGCAACGCGCCGAGGCGCAACGACTGGCGCGGATAGCGGAAGTGGATCGCAAGCGGCTCGAGCAGGCCGAGACGGATCCACTGGGTGAGCAGGCGAAAGCAGTGCGCGTACAGCGAGAACAAACTGAAGCGTCTCAGTTAGCTGTGCAAGTTGAAACGAAGCGCAAGGCCGATGAGGAAGTAGCTCGCCAGGCAGAGCTTGAGCGGGCGCGCCTTGCCGCCGAGCAAGAGCGTCAGCGGTTAGAGCAAGAAAAGACGCGGATTCCTGTACGGTGGCAGGAAACGCCCGCTCCTAAATTTCCAGTTTGGGCCAAGGGGGTCGTTGCTGTTATCGCGACTCTCGTTGCGGGTTGGCTTGTATATCTGGCATCGTCGGGATCGAAACCGAAGGAACCACCGCTAGAACCTCAGAAACAAGAGGCAAGGTCCGAAACGTCGAGCCCCGCAACAACGACTCAACCGACTTCGAGTGAGCAAAAAGTTCCATCTCAAGGCGCCGAGACCAAAACCGACGTCTCCGAACCCAAGACTTCTTCCAAATCGATGACGAGTCGCGCACCGGCAGAAGTGCCGAGTCGTGCGCTCGCGTCGCCCAAAACTGCAGACGCACAGGCCGTTACTAACGCTCCCCATTTTACGGACCCTAAGACGGCAGAGTTGTACCGCAAAGCACAGGCCGGAGATTCCGGCGCGATGGTGGATCTGGCCTTCGCGTACGTCCAGGGCAGCGGAGTGCCCAAAGACGATCAGCAGTCATTTTATTGGTACCGGAAGGCGGCCGAAGCTGGAAATTCATTTGGAATGCGGAACTTAGGGAAGTTGTACGAACTGGAGAAGAATTACCAGCAGGCGATCAATTGGTACCGCAAAGCAGCCGAGGCTGGCAATGTCCAAGGCATGGCCGCTCTTGGCTGGATGTACCACGAGGGTACCGGGGTGCCAAGAGACTATGAGCAAGCCTTTATTTGGTCTCGCAAAGCTGCCGACGCTGGCGAGCCGCAAGCGATGAACAATCTAGGCGTCATGTATGAAAGCGGCCAAGGGGTAGAGAAAGACCTCCCACAAGCCATCGCTTCGTATCGCAAGGCAGCTCAACTTGGAAACGAAATGGCAAAGGGAAATCTCAAGCGCTTGGGCCAGAATCCCTGATCACCCACGTCTGCCTTCAGCCGCCACCGTTTCCGCGCGGGCATCATGGCCTTACCGATGCGAGGCCTGCCGTTTACTTACTCCGCCAGCGTGTACTCGAACTCGTAGAAATGCTTTCCGTCCGTGATCTTGATGTCCATCTTCCCTGCAAGGCCCACCAACTCGCCCGAACCGGAGTCGGGCACCACGGTGAGTGAAAGCTCCTGTTTGCCTCCGGCCATGATGCCGCGGTGAATCAGCGCGAAGCTTCCCTTGCGGCCGTGCAGCGTTCCACTGACCCGCTCGACCGCGACGTACCCGCCAGAACCCTTCACTTCACTCATGGCGGTCAGCATTTCACCCTTGCTGGTCGCTTCAAGATCGCCGTGAAACTGCTTGTCCAGCGACATCCGCCCCAGACTCGAGCCCTCTCCTTTGTCTTCTGCCAAGGGCGCAACCTTTACCTCAAACGTCCCACTTCCCTGTTTCACCACGCGTATCTCCTAACGTCGTCAGATTTGTCATGGTTCGAGTTTCAACTTGTCGCCCACGCCTTAAAGCTTGTCATCCCTCACCCACCTTCGCGGGTGAGGGATCTGTTCTTGGTTTTCGCAGACCTGCGACGCGCGGGCAGCTTAGGTTACTAAAGTTTTATCGCACCCCGAATCCTCTTGCACCCCAACCCGCCCGCAAGAATACTGCTAACGTGGGTGGCGTGTTCGTTTCCAACGCCGTGTCGCTTAGCGTGACACTCGCCAGCCATTGGCTCTTTGATAACCCCAATCGCACCCCATTGCCTTATTAGTAAAATCCATATTCGCAAGACCCGTGCTCTTTTAGCTGCGCTTCGAGCGGACAAGTCGTTTGGAATGAATTACCTGCCTTTAACCATCATGGAATGAGGACTTTGCAATTGAAACCTCCGCTAAGCTCTTGATTCCAACGAAGCAGGAGGGGGAGGGGTCCCACCTACCCTAAAGAGTTCTGCCACGTTTCAGGACATCAAATTTCTGAGCCGTGTCCGGAGCTCTATTGCTAGCTGCTAGTTGCTAGTTACTTCTCCTCCGGTTTGACCCCGTTTCTCGCACTTCCCTACAATCAAAGATTCCGCACCTCAACAGGGAAGGTTCATGGCGCTACAGCTTTTCAATACTCTGTCTGGCAAAGTCGAAGAGTTCCATCCCCTCGAAGACAACCTGGTTCGCATGTACGCTTGCGGCCCCACGGTTTACGACTACGGACACATCGGCAACTTCCGTACTTTTGTCGCGGTTGACGTGCTGCGCCGCTTCCTCAAGCAGAGCGGCTACCAGCTTAAGCACGTCATGAACATTACCGATGTCGAGGACAAGATCATCCGCAATGCCACCCGCGACGGCGTCACCGTGCAGGAGTACACGAAGAAATACACCCAGGCGTTCCTGGAAGATTCCGACGCCTTGAATATTCAGCATCCCGAGGTGCTGGCCAAGGCGACCGAGCACATTCACGAGATGGCACGTTTCATTGCCGAGTTGCGCGACAAAGGCTACGCCTACCAGTCTGAAGACGGCTCCTACTACTACCGCATCGCCAAGTTCCCTGAGTACGGAAAGCTGTCGAAGAAGGACTTCGAAGGCATGAATGACGGCGCCCGCGTCGATGTTGACGAATACGAGAAAGACAACGCCCGCGACTTCGCCCTGTGGAAAGCTCCAAAGCCCGGTGAGGCGCAGTGGGACACCGAGATCGGCCCCGGACGCCCGGGCTGGCACATCGAATGCTCCCAGATGTCGATGAAGTACCTGGGCGACAGTTTTGACATTCATGCGGGTGGCGAAGATCTGATCTTCCCGCACCACGAAAACGAAATCGCGCAGTCTGAGGCACTGACCGGCAAGCCGTTCGTGAAGTCTGGGTTCATTCGCGCTTCCTGCTGGTCGAGGGCGAGAAGATGGCCAAAAGCGCCGGCAATTTTTTTACCGTGCGCGATCTGGTGCTGATGGGCCACAAGCCATCTTCGATTCGTTTTCTGCTGATGTCGGTTCCCTACCGCAAGCAACTCAATTTCACCTTCGATGGATTGACCCAGGCGGCAAACTCCGTCGAGCGCCTGCGCAATTTCAAACGCCGGCTGGAGACATCGCAATTTCCCGCAGGCTCCAATACCGCGATCGTCGCGCTGGCGGAAAAAGCATCGACGGAAATGCGGGCCGCAATGGAAGAGGACCTCAACACCGCCCGAGCGCTCGGTGCGATCTTCGATCTGGTGCGCGATGCCAACGCCGCCGCCGACAACGGCCAAGTGCATCAAGACGACGTACCGAAACTACTCAAGGTTCTCGAGCAGTTCGAAGAGATCTTCGCGGTCTTAAAGACGACGACGCAGCCAAAGTCCGCACAACCGTCGAATGGGCGAAGGCGGAAGGCAGGGCAGACAAGATCAGCCCTGCGGCAGAAGAACTCGCAAAAGCTGCCTCGCTCTCCGACGAGGATGTGGAGAAACTAGTGGCGGAACATTCGCAGGCGCGCAAGACCAGGGACTTCGCGCGCTCTGATGCCATCCGCAATCAGCTCGCGGAGAATGGCATTATTCTGGAAAATACCAAAGAAGGCGTGCGCTGGAAGCATAAGTAACTCGCGCTTTAAACTTCTGATTCGAACTCGGGCAAGCCTCCGGTTGTCATTTCTACCGCGTCGCCCGAGTGAACTTTCGCAGTCGTCACCAGCACCACCGCGGCAACAATTACGATCGTCCCTGCCAGCATGAAGTGGTCAAAGCGTTCGTGCAGCACGATCCAGCCCAGCAACACCGCGACAATCGGATTCACATACGCGTAAGTTGCGACTTTTGGCGTTGGAACATGCTTCAACAGCCAGATGTAAGCTGTGTAACCAATCCACGATCCGAACACCACGAGATAGAGCACTGCCATCACGCCACGCCGGTTGAACGAAGCCTTGTGGAGCTGTCCTGTGATCATCACTAGCACGACGTGGCCAAGTCCAGCGAATATCATCTCGTAGCTTGTAGCGACGAGCGGATCGACTTTCATCTGCCACTTACGCGAGAATACCGAACCGATTGCCCAACTCATCGACGAGAACAGCAGGAGTATCGATCCCACGAACTGCATCACACCGAGAGCATCTCGGTGCGTGATCTTCGGCCAGACGAGTATGACGATGCCGACGATACCCATCGCAAGCCCGATCAACCCGCGTCGTGACATGCGGTCGCCCCGGAAGAAGAAGGTCTCGAGCACCAGAAACCAGATCGGCGTCACTGCCACAATCAGCGCAGCGAATCCTGTGGGAACATACTGTTCGGCCCAGGCGAGTCCGCCATTACCGCCCACCAAGAGCAGGACTCCAATGGCTGCGAGCCGCAAGGCTTCCTGCCGCGAGATACGAATGTTCCGCCCAAACGCCGCGCATGCCGCCAGCATTAACGGGCCCGCGATGAGGAATCGTATTGCGCACATGACGAAAGGTGGAATGCCTTCCGCCGACGTCATGCCGATGGCAAGATAGGTTGATCCCCAGAAGATATAGACCAGCGCAAAGGCAATTACGACCTTCAGACCGTGGTCGTTCGTGATGCTGGTAGCGGGCTTGGGCTTCTTACGTTGGGCGGTATTGGCCATCAGGCAGCCGGCAACTTATGGTTGGGACTTCGGAGACGGCTGCCCGTGAGCAGGATGTATTGGACCCCAGAGATTAGGGTGAACGCGAAGGTTGCGTACAGAAACACCGTCTCGAGGAACACAGTTGCCGGAGAGACGAACACCTGCGCTAGCACCACAAAGAAAACTGCGCCTATCTGACAAACGGTGTTGATCTTTCCGAAAAGGCTCGGACGAAAGTCGCGGAATCCCACGGTAGCGTAGAGAGCCATTGCAGTGGCAAGAATGCACACATCACGGCTCAGTACCAGAACTGTATATTTCCAGGGGATCTTCCCGGCGATGGACAGTACCATGAAGAGCGAGCTCAGCAGGAGTTTGTCAGCTATAGGGTCGAGATATTGCCCTAACATAGTGCGCTGATTCAGCACGCGGGCAAGCCATCCATCCAGCGCATCGCTCAATCCCGCAAACACCAGCAATCCAAGGGCCCAGTGCCAGTTGCGGTCGAGTACGTTGGTGATTACGAACGGAATGAAAATCATTCGCAACAGAGTGAGTTGGTTTGGCGCGGTCCAGAACTGATTTTTCACTCCGCCGCTCCGGGCAGACAGCTATCCGCAAATTGGTCGTTCACGACTGGCACGATCCCCCGATCGGTAAACCTTCTTGCGCCAACCAAATCACAACACACGAAACTGCGGCGGCTCACTCTTGATTGTGAATGGTTCTCTGCCAGCTTTGCAACCTTTGTATTTTGAGGATTCCAAGGGAGGCGGCCGGCAGAACTAAGACCGGTGATGCCTATCACTGCACACACGCTGTCGCGACAAATAGATTTCAGTTCAGCAACTAGCAATTCCCCAATCGAATATGCTCCACCTCACTCGATTCGTCGCGCGGTTCCTGGACGTTACGTCCCGGCGTTTTCGCAGAAAATATCCTGAGCACCTTGTCACGGCCCGTCGCGGCGAGATGGAAGCGTACTTCTACCTCAGAGACCAGGGCTATCGTATCGTCGCGAAGAACTTCCGTACGCCCCATAGTCGAGGTGAGATCGACCTGATCGGATGGGACAGAGGCGTACTTTGCTTCATAGAAGTGAAGACACATGCGCACCCAGGCCTCGTGCCTCCGGAGATGGCCGTCGATACAGCCAAGAAGCTGCACGTCGTTTCGGTCGCACGACGCTATGTGCAGCGGCTGCGTTGCAATAAACCCCGAGCTTGCCGATTCGACATCGTCAGCGTGGTGCTGGGAGACAAAGATCGCGATCCGACCATCAGGCTTTACAAGGAAGCATTCACCTGGACGACGGGTCGTCGCGCTGAGCCCAAACTTCATGTGTCTTACGACTGGAAGCACAGTTGGCGACAGCGCTAGCTTTACGTGGAATACGGCCCTCTGTCAGCGACGGCTGATCGGACGGGAGACGCAAGCTACTTGCTCCGACGACGACGCCCCGATAAAATAAAGACACGTTGGACCTAGGCGCGTAGCTCAGTTGGTTAGAGCGCTACCTTGACACGGTAGAGGTCAGGAGTTCGAGTCTCCTCGTGCCTACCATTTTCTTCAATCACTTCCCCAGCCATGGATTCGAGATTCGTTTTTTGTGTCGTTATTTGTGTCCTAACCCTGTCCTGCACTTTCCCTCGACAGCGCATCGAGGATTTGTGGCTTGGCTTACGTCCAACCGACTTCGCAGACGATCGCAGATGGCGATGAGTTGATCTGAAACGTCGTCGGGTTGCGCGTGGCGATGCTCTCCCCGCAATGCGTGCCATTTGCGATCGTGGGCGCAGCAGTTTTGGAGCTCGGGGTCCACGGCATCACGTAAAATCATCGCCATGCCCACAGAGCAGGAAGCTGCCTCGCTCGCAGTACTGAAACGCGTACCCATCTTCTCCGGTCTGTCGGAGCAGGAGTTCGCGTTCCTTACCTCCCGCCTGATGCCGCGCAAATACGGCTCTGGCGAACTGATCTTTAGTGAAGGCGATTCGTGTGCTGGCCTTTACGTCGTGCAGTCGGGAAACGTGCGCATCTTCAAAAGCTCGGCCGGGGGACGCGAGCAAGTGCTTTCCATCGACGGCCCAGGCAGCTCGATTGCCGAACTGCCTGTCTTCGATGGCGGAAACTATCCTGCATCAGCCCAGGCGGTCAGCGATAGCACGCTCCTCTTCTTCAGCCGACAGGATTTCCAGGCTCTCTGTCTGCAGCATCCCGAGGTCGCGCTGAAGGTTCTGCGTGTGGTTGGCGGACGCCTGCGCCGACTGGTGGGCATCATCGAAGAGCTTTCGTTCACCACGGTCCGCCATCGGCTCATCGCTTTGTTGGTTCGGCTGGGTAAGGCGGAAGGCACGCGCAACGGAGATGCCATCACTCTGACCCTGCCGAGCAACAACAGCGAACTGGCGGCGCAGATCGGCACCGTACGGGAACTGGTGTCGCGCAACCTCAGCCGGCTTGCAGGCTGAAGGACTGATTGAGGCCGACAATCGCGCCCTGAAGATTCCATCGCTGAAGCGCCTCGAAGAGGAATTGCAAGCTTCCGGCGGCTAAACACACGCGCAGCAGTCCTCCCTGCCGAATTCTCTCCAGTCTAACGATTTCATCCAGCCGTGACAGAAGTCATAGTGGCCGCGCGCGTCGGCAACTAACCTGACTTCGAAGGCGGGCACCGGCGCATTGCTCCGATACCCGCAGGAGGAAATCGAAATGACACTGACCGCAACCAAAACCGTAGGCGAGATTGCCGCCGAGGTCCCCGGCACCACGCGCGAGTTCGAAAAGCTTGGCATTGACTACTGCTGTGGCGGAAACCGCACCCTGGGCGAGGCATGCGCCGACGCCAACATCTCCGTTGACGACGTCCTGGCGCGGCTCGAGAAGAGCCTGTCTTCCACCCCACCCAGCGACACCGAAGACTGGCAGAACCGGCCGCTCTCCGACCTGATTGATCACATCACCAGCACCCACCACGTCTTTGTGCGCGAAGAAAGCCCGCGCATTGAAGCGCTCGCCGCTAAAGTAGTTGGCGTGCACGGCAAAAACCATCCGGAACTTCTCCAGGTGCAGGAGATCTTCTCTGCGCTCGCAGAGGAGTTGCGAGTTCACCTGATGAAGGAAGAGCAGATCCTCTTTCCTTATGTGCTTTCGCATGGAAGAGAGCAGCACTGGCCGGAGAACCTGCTCCTCCGGCAATGTTCGGGACGGTGCATGAATCCTGTGCGCATGATGATGCAGGAGCACGATGGCGCAGGCGAAGCGCTTCGTTCGCTGCGATCCGTGACCAGCGGACTACAAGTTCCTCAGGAAGACGCTTGCATCAGCTATCGCACGCTGTATCAAGCGCTGCAGGGCTTTGAAGCCGACCTGCATCAGCATATCCATCTGGAAAACAACATCCTCTTTCCGCGCGCGGTTGCGATGGAAGCCAAGCATTAACCACTAAGCAATCAACCACTGTTACTCTTCATTCGGAGGCACAGTTTTCATGCAATACAAGAAGCTATGGATCGCCCTCGGGCTGGTCATGTTCATTTCCTTCACGGTGCTTGGCGTTGTGGGCTATAAGGGAATCGCAACGGGCCGCCCACGCCCAGCAAAGTCGTCACTGCCGATGGACGACGTACTGTTCACCGGCGAAACCATCCGCAACGGGCAAAACGTGTGGCAGTCCACTGGCGGCCAGGAGATCGGCACCATCTGGGGTCACGGCGCCTACGTCGCTCCCGACTGGAGCGCCGACTATCTTCACCGGCAGTCGGTGATCGTTCTGGATCGCTGGGCGCGAGCAACAAGGGTTCGCCAGCTACGCCGCACTGCCCGCGGAATCAGCGAGCGGCATTGCAAGGACGGCTGACGGAAGTGACGCGCCACAATACGTATGACGCGGCGACCGATACCATCGTGCTCGACAACGACCGCGCCGCCGCCTTCGACGAACTGGCCGCGTACTACGCCGACATCTACGGCAACGGGCGCAACGCATACGCGATCCCTCCCGGCGCTTTGACTGACGCAACCAAGCAGCGCGAAATGGCCACGTTCTTCTGGTGGACGGCTTGGGCGGCGAGCACCAATCGTCCCGGCCAGGATGTCACCTACACGCAGAACTGGCCGCACGAAGAACTCATCGGCAACCGGCCAACTGGCGGTACCGTCGTGTGGAGCGTCGTAAGCTTCGTGCTTCTTCTGGCGGCCGTTGGCGGCATGGTCTGGTACTTCGCATCGCAGGACCACACTCCTTCCAGCGGCATTGTGTCCACGTCGCGATCCGCTCCTCGGCTTGCATCCCACGCCTTCGCAGAAAGCCACGGTCAAGTACTTCTTCGTGGTGGCTGCACTCTGGGTCGTACAGGTGGCGCTGGGCGCAATCGTGGCGCACTACGGCGTCGAAGGCAACGGCTTCTACGGAATTCCCTCTAGCGAAGTGGTTGCCGTATTCCATCGCTCGCACCTGGCATCTGCAGATCGGCATCTTCTGGATCGCCACCTCCTGGCTTGCGACCGGCCTGTATATCGTGCCTGCGGTGAGCGGCGCTGAACCCAAAGGCCAGCGGCTGGGAGTGAACGTGCTGTTCGTCGCCGTCGTCGCCGTGGTCGTCGGGATCGCTCGCTGGCGAGTGGATGGGTATCCAGCAAAAGCTCGGCAACATGTGGTTCTGGCTCGGATCGCAAGGCTACGAATACGTGGACCTGGGACGCCTGTGGCAGATCCTTCTATTCGTCGGACTCACCTTCTGGCTATGGCTGATGTGGCGCGGCATCAAGCCCGCGCTGGCGCGGCACGACGAAAATCATTCGCTGTTGATGCTGTTTCTCATCTCCAGCATCGCCATCCCTCTGTTCTACGCAGCCGGATTGATGTACGGCCAGCGCAGCCCGCTGATCAGCGCGGAATACTGGCGTTGGTGGGTAGTTCACCTGTGGGTCGAAGGCTTCTTTGAAGTATTCGCGACGGTAGTCATTGCGTTCTTGCTGACTCGACTTAAGCTACTGTCGGTTCCCACCGCCACGCGCTCGGTGCTTGTTTTCAACCGTGATCTACCTCTCCGGAGGAATCATCGGGACTTTCCATCACCTCTATTTCACCGGCATGCCCAATTCCGTTCTGGCGTTGGGAGCGGTGTTCAGCGCCTTGGAAGTAGTGCCACTGGTGCTGATTGGCTTCGAGGCGTGGGAGAACATCCGCCTGACGCGCGGCACCGCCGACAGTCCCTGGATCAGCGCCTACAAGTGGCCGATCTACTTCTTCATCGCGGTGGCGTTCTGGAATTTCGTCGGAGCGGGACTGTTCGGCTTCATGATCAATCCACCCATCGCGCTCTACTACGTGCAGGGACTCAACCTGACTCCCGTGCACGGACACGCGGCGCTGTTCGGGGTATACGGCATGCTGGGTCTGGGCCTGATGCTGTTCTGCCTGCGCGCGCTGCGGCCGGGTCTGATGTGGAAAGACCGTCCGCTAGCGATCGCATTCTGGTCGATCAATATCGGATTGGCCGCCATGATCTTGTTGAGCATGCTCCCGATCGGATTGATGCAGGCCTGGGCCTCCGTCGAATCCGGCACATGGTATGCGCGCTCCTCGGAGTTCATGCAAACGCCGATCGCTCAACCACCTGCGATGGATGCGCATGTTCGGCGATACGCTGTTCGCCTTCGGTGCACTTGTGCTCGGCTGGTTTGTCCTGGGACTCGTCACCGGGCACTCCTTCGACCACACGGCCACGCTCGACGAAGGAGAATACTCGCCGCGGTCACTGGAAGAGGTCAACGTCGGCGACTAATTCTCGATCTGTCGCAAAAACCACGCTGCTGGGTCTTCTTCCCAGCAGCATTTTTTGTTGGCTGCGCTAAGGTCTGCGCTTCTGGAATCGCAGCTACAACACATTTAACCGGCTGTGACCGAAGTCATAGTTTATTAGAGCCTGCTTCTCGTACTCTTCAATTGGAAGGATACAGCGGTGAAGCAACACAGCCCCGGATCGTCGGCGTCAGTCCTGGATCAGATCGACGCTGTGTCCAGCAACTCCGGCCCCTTGTCGGCGCTTCTTCTGGTGCGTACTAACAGCGAGCAAAAACCTCTGCGCAAGAAACTCATCCGCCGCGAGGATCGAGAATACTCGCAGCCACTGCGCCTCGGCGTCCAGATCTTCCTGGTGGCGCTGAACCTGTGGATCGGGATCCAGTTCTACTTATGGGTGCGCTGGGCAGAAAGTGGCGGCCGCGCCTTGGAAGTCTCTCGACCTGCGGGAGTCGAAGGGTGGCTGCCCATCGAAGGGCTGATGCAGTTAAAGTACTTCGTGGTGACTGGGCAAGTGCCGCGCGTGCACGCCGCCGGGTTTTTCTTGTTTGCCTCGTTCCTGCTAGTGTCGTTCGTCTTCCGCAAGGCATTTTGCAGCTGGTTGTGTCCGGTGGGAACCATCTCCGAATATCTCTGGAAGCTAGGCCGCTCGACTTTCCGGCGCAATTTTAAGTTACCGCGTTGGGCTGATATCGCGCTGCGCTCCTTGAAATACGTCCTGCTGAGCTTTTTCGTTTATGCGGTTGGCAGCATGTCGGCGACAGCTATAGGCGATTTTCTGGGCAGCCCGTATGCACTCATTGTTGACGTGCGGATGCTGAACTTCTTCCGCTACCTCGGCGGCACAACGGCATTCGTCCTCCTCGGGATAGTAATTGCTTCCATCTTCGTGCAGAACTTCTGGTGCCGATACCTGTGTCCCTATGGCGCTTTCCTGGGACTGGTCTCGCTATTTAGTCCAGCGCGGATCACCCGCAACCTCGGTACCTGTATTGATTGCGCCAAATGTGCCAGGGCGTGTCCGTCGGCGCTCCCTGTCGACAAACTAGTGCAAATCCGCTCTGCCGAATGCACTGGATGTCTGGAGTGCGTGGCCGTCTGTCCTGCAAGAGACGCACTGGAGATGAGGCTACCTGCAGGTTTGCGGAAGCGCGGTGCGATTCCGGCCTGGAGCATGGCCGCGGGAATTGCCATTATTTTCTTCGGCCTGGTCGGCTATGCCAGACTTGCCGGTCGCTGGAACACAGACTTGCCGAAACAGGTCTACCTGCAACTCGTGCCGAATGCGGCCGAGCAACAGCACCCTATGCCAGGTGCGCAGTAACGGCATTTTTGCGATTCGCCTGTATTCGGATGTGCGACTGGTTCGCAGACTACCCCGCCGCTCGTTTCCCCCATCTCGATGGGAACATCAAACGCAGTGGCAGAACCCGCTCACGACGTCGTTCGGCATCGAGGGTCTGGGCACGCGCCTTTAGCAGGTCGTCGAGCGAAATCATTCCCAGCAGCTTGCGCGATCCGTCCCGTTCCACCACTGGGAAGCGCGTCAGTCCGGTTTCAGCCATGCGATAGACGACCACGCGCAACGGTTCATCGGGATACGCGACTTTCGGGTCGCGCCTGATCGACTCTGCCAACCCGTGCCCATTTCCCATCTGAATCAGTTGCTGAAGCTCATCCCGCGTAACCACACCAAGCAACTTCTGGTCATGATCGACTACGGGGTAAAGGCGTTGCCGCCGCGGGCTATTCCCATCATGTAGCGACTTGGCGAGGTCGGCGACCGGAGTGTCAGCGGGAATCGCCGCGATATTCGACCGCATGACCTCACGCACAAACAAAATCTCCAGAGGATCAACGGAGTACTCGCGGCTCAGGTGGTAACCGCGGCGTGCCACTTTCTCTGTCAGGATAGAGCGCTTCAGGGTGAGAACGGTGAAACCATGCGCCACCACCGACGCGATCAGCAAAGGAAGAATGACGTTCATGTCGTGCGTCAGTTCCACCGCGAACACTACGCCAGTGAAGGGCGAACGCATGGTTCCGCCCAGAATTGCGCCCATGGCAATCAACGGCCAGAAACCCATTCCTTCGTTGGGCAAAACGGGGCTGAGCAGACCGCCCAGTGCGCCACCCATCATAAGCAGGGGAGCCAGAACGCCACCTGATGTTCCTGAACCCAGGGATACTGCCCAGATGACGGACTTTACCAAAAGGATGCCAGCAATAGTCGTCAGCAGTACCTGGCCTTGCAGCAAACTTCCGATCGTGTCGTAGCCGACGCCCAGCGCCTGGGGAAAGATGAGTCCGCCAATGCCTACGACAAAGCCGCCGATGATGGGCCACCACATCCAGTGAATGGGCAGCTTAACGAAAGCGTCTTCCGCTGCGTACACGGCCAGCGTGAGTAGCGCAGACAGCGCGCCCGCCAAGATTCCCACCAGTACGCATCCCATCAGGCCATGAGGTCCGATGAAGGCAGCATGAGGAGGAGTCGGGAACAATGGACCCATGCCGATGATGTAGCGGCGAGTCGCGGCCGCCGCGGCACTGGCCAACGCAACGGGAATCATGCTGCGAGGCTTCCACTCGAAAAGCAGCAGTTCGACGGAGAGCAGAACCGCCGCCAGGGGCGAAGCAAAAGTCGCCGACATCCCACCGGCGGCGCCCGCAACCAGCAAGGTTCTGCGCTCGGCGCTGGTGAGATGGAAGAGCTGGGCGATCATGGAGCCAAAGGCTCCTCCGGTCATGATGATCGGTCCCTCGGCTCCGAAAGGCCCACCGGACCCAATGGAGATTGCCGATGAGACCGGCTTCAGAATGGCGACCTTCGGTTCAATCTTGCCGCCCTTGAGCAGAATTGCCTCGATAGCTTCCGGGATACCATGACCGCGAATCCGCTCCGAACCATAGCGCGCCATGAGGCCGACGATGAGACCTCCAAGCATCGGCACGAATACTTCCAGCCAGCCAAGGTGGTTGCCTGAGGGAGAAACCATCGCGGTGCCCCAGCGCTGGTAGAAAAACAGGTTGGTGAAAATTCCAATCAATCGCAGCAGGGCAAGAGCGACGAACGCACTGAATACACCAATGCCGATCGCCAGGAAGGTAATCGGGATCACTTCGCGCGTAGTAGTAAAGTCACCTAGCGCCTCCTGTCCTTCGGCGTGATTCGTGCTGCGGCCCATTACGCGCGCGATGATTTTCCTGAGTTTCATCTTGAACTGGCTCCCTTCGACACCGCCGTTGTCGCCAGTTTCTCCGCGTGAACCTTCCGACTGCCGCGTGTGGCGGCCGTCACCTTTTTCAAAGTGGTGACCAGCGCCGGCGCCACGGTCCGCAACTCCTCGCGATGACTCAGAGCTAATTGCTTCAGAATGCACTCTCCTTGTGATGTGAGTTTCACGTGCACCTCGCGCCGGTCCTCAGCGTTGCGCGTCCTCTCGATGAGTCCTCGCCTTGCCAGTCGGTCCACAAGCTCAACCGCGCTATGGTGCTGCAATTGCAGACGCTCAGCGAGATACGCGATGGCCGGACCTGCTCCCATACCCGAGCCCTTCACGGCCAACATGAGTTGATGGTGTTGCGGCTCGAGTCCAGCTTGGCGAGCCGCTTCTTCGCTGAAGTGGAGGAAACGGCGGATCTGGTAACGGAGCTCCGCCAGGGCCTGGTAGTCGGTGGTCTTGAGATTGTTGATGTCAGTCATAAGAAGAAGACAAAGGTCTATATCTAGGTTGATATAATTATATCGTATTACGATGTATTTATTGCAGAATGACATTGGTTATCCGCATGCCTGTGTTGCACATTGCTCGCTTAGAAACGCGTCGATGGCAGGTTGATCCTGCTCTCAGGCATTTGCGCCGGATATCGGTGTGCTATTCGAAAAAAAAGCATCCCAGAAGGGCGTTGTGTCAGGGAACGCGGGGCGAATTGCCAGTGTGACTAAAGGCGTCTGCTTGGGTTGCCTGTGCGTAGGCTCAAAATTTAGACAAATGTTGCGATTAGGTGATAAATCAACGAACAAATGTGCGAACAATAACTGTTCTCAAGTGTCCAGTTCCTGTTCTTATGTTCAAATGTATGAGTGACTGGTCGGCGCCTCTTTGAGAAACCAGGTCCTTAAGCAGCCGCCCACGGGATTATGGGCAAACGCTGTCACCACGGCTGTATTCAGACCGAGGTAGCGTTACCGAAGTAGCGTTTCAATCCGCGCGCAACGGTGTATAAACGTGAAAATCTCGGGCGGTCCAGATCCTCTGATCGCCTGGGTCAAGCCTGACCTTCAGCTCGCGAAGGGAAACCTCGTCCCAAGTGCACAGTTCTTTCGGTTTTATCGATAAAGCCATGCGTTTCGTTTCGGCTCCCTTTCATGGCTGCGTTACAGGCTCTAGACGCGGAGAAAGAAGCTGAATCAAACACCAGGTACACAGGTACGTAGAGCCGGCAAAGATAAAAAGCGGGACATAGCTGCCGGTCCCCTTCAGAAGCAGTCCTGCTATGGTGGCGATCATGGCGCCACTGATGGCGCCGGCGAATGTACCGAGGCTCCCCACCGACGCAACTGCGCTCGAGGGAAACATGTCGGACGGAAACGTCAGCAGATTGCACGACCAGGCTTGGTGCGCGGCCACGGCCAGACTTATGACCATTACCGAGCCCCATAAGCTCTTGATGCCAACTGTGGAGACAACCGGAATGACCGCGAAGGCGCAGATGAGCATTGTCGTCTTGCGGGCGCGGTTGACCGTCCATCCGGCTTTCATAAGCCTCTCGGGCAACCAGCCACCAAGAATGCTGCCGACCGTCGCGATGTTGTAGATAACGATTAGAGGTAACGCGAGTCCGGACAAAGTGACATGGTGTTCAGAGGACAAAAACTTCGGCAACCAGAAGAGAAAGAACCACCACACGGGATCGGTAAGGAACTTGCCCAGTATGAATACCCACGCCTGGCGATGGCGAAGCAATCTCGCCCATGGAATCTTCGGTACCGTTGGCGACGGATCACTCTGGATGTAGTCCAATTCGGCTGCCGAAAGCTTCGCGTCTTCTTGCGGCCTGCGGTAAATTTTCAACCAGCAGACGATCCAGATAGCACTAAATGCGCCTGTCATCAGGAACGCGTATTGCCAGCCGAGATGAAGAGCGATCCAAGGCACCAGTAACGGGGCAAATGTTGCACCGACATTGGTTCCAGAGTTGAAGATGCCTGTCGCTAGCGCCCGCTCTCTTTGGGGGAACCACTCGGCAACGGTCTTGAGCGCGCTCGGAAAGTTTCCGGCTTCTCCAAACCCGAGCCCAAACCGCGCCATGGCGAACGTGATGACGCTTCGAGCAAGTGAATGGGCCATCGCAGAAACGCTCCAGATGGCCACGGCGATCGCGTACCCGATGCGGCTACCCACTCGGTCAATTAGGGGGCCCATAACCAACAGGCCCAGCGCATACGCCACCTGGAACGCTGTCACAATGTAGCCATACTGGGCCTCGTTCCAGCCGATTGTGACTTGCAGCATCGGCGCCAGCAGGCCAAGCACCGTGCGGTCCATGTAGTTGATGGTGGTGGCAAAGAAAACCAGGGCGCAAATAAGCCACCGCCGGTGACCGATCGTCGGGAGATTTCCGCTGAACGACGGTCCCCCCGAGCCAGCTCTTACGAACGGCTGGTTCACAGAATTTCCAGGATGCTTCCAGGCTCTTTCATTGCCGAAGTCCCGCCTATTGCCAGCTCTTCGAGTCAAGATCCAACGCAAGGTGCCGCATGACTTACTTTGCGTGACTCCGCGCGAAGCAACGCGAATAGAGACTCTTCGTTCACTTCTTATTGATTGACTGGCGATTGTAAAATACTGACTTTCCCAGTCAACTAGGGACACGCGAGATCGGAGCCGTATTTTGAACTTCATTCACGAGAATTTCCTATTACATACCGCGACAGCAGAACGACTCTATCATCAGTACGCGGAGCCGCAACCGATCCTCGATTACCACTCCCATCTCCCGGCAAGCGACATCGGTGGCGACCGTCGCTTTAGTAACCTGTCCGAGATCTGGCTGGAGGGCGATCATTACAAATGGCGCGCCATGCGTGCTAACGGAGTGCCCGAAGACTACTGCACCGGAAGCGCTCCTCCCAAAGAGAAATTCCTGGCGTGGGCGCGCACCGTTCCGTACACCCTGCGCAATCCGCTCTATCATTGGACCCATCTCGAACTCAAGCGCTACTTCGATATCGATGGCCTGATCAACGAACAAACCGCCGAATCCGTTTGGCAGCGTGCCAACGAGCGACTGCAAACAGATGGCCTTACCGCCCAGAACATTCTTCGCAAGTTTCACGTCCGCGTAGCCTGCAGCACAGACGACCCCACCGACTCACTGGAACACCACATCTCCATCAATTCCCAGAACCTTGGGTTCCGCGTTTATCCGACATTTCGCCCAGACAAAACACTTCTCGTCGACAAACCCGATCTTTTCAATCCGTGGCTTGAACGCCTCGAAGCAACTTCCAACGTCGATGTTCCGACACTGGCCCGTCTGCTCCACGCTTTAGACCTCCGCCATCAACACTTTCATGACAATGGCGGTCGCCTCTCTGACCACGGCCTACCTTATTGTTACGCCAATCCTTGTTCCGAAATCGAGGCCGCCCGGATTTACGCTAACGCTCGCGCTCGACGCGCCGCATCGCTCCTCGAACACGAACAGTTCGCGTCGTTCATGATGGTCTATTTCGGCCATCTTGATTACAAGCGTGGCTGGACCAAGCAACTTCACCTCGGGCCCTTGCGGAACGCCAACGCTCGCAAGCTTCGTGAACTCGGACCGGACACGGGCTTCGACTCCATCGGAGACTTTCCGCAAGCTGCGGCCCTCTCCGCGTATCTCGACCTGCTCGAGTCCGAACACGCTTTGCCCCGCGTGATCATCTACAACAACAATCCGGCTGACAACTACGTCTTCGCAACCGTTGCCGGCAATTTTCAGGACGACTCCACTCCCGGGAAAATTCAGTTTGGCAGTGGATGGTGGTTTCTCGATCAAAAGGAAGGCATCGAACTGCAGTTGAATGCGCTTTCCAACGCCGGTCTGCTTGCGCGTTTCGTGGGCATGGTTACCGACTCGCGTTCCTTCATGTCGTTTCCGCGACACGAGTATTTCCGCCGTGTGCTATGCAATCTGCTCGGCAGCGACATGGAAAAAGGAGAACTTCCAAACGACGAAACTCTCATCGGAAACATGGTTCGACGCATCTGCTTCCAAAATGCTTGCGACTATCTCGGCCTTGAATTGAGCTCGGAGGCTGCGCCTTCGGATACGGCCGGCTTCGCCCGTGCTACGTAGTCCAAAGCGCAGCCAAGAGACTCTTCCTCTTTATTGCGATCACGCAAACTTCCTCGAGCCTAGCGTCGGAGCACAACTAAAGAGCGCTTATTCGGCTCCAACTTGTTAACGCCCACAACGCTTGTGGTGAGCGAACTTCACCATAGGGCCGTCGGGATCACTATGATGCACAGGTAACGTCGGGATTCAGAATGTTCGCCAACGAAGGCAAACACAATGGCGTAAACTTCTTAGCCAAAGCAGTGTCACAGCTGCGGATTCCTCCGAATGGAGTTTTGAGATGTCGATTCGGCCCGTAAAGCGACTCATCAAGTCCAAACCCACGATTGAAGGTGCAGGAGTACATCTCCGCCGGGCGTTTGGCTTTGGAAACACGAAGGACTTCGATCCTTTTCTGTTGCTCGACGATTTCCGTAATGACGTTCCAGAGGACTACCTGGCGGGGTTCCCATGGCATCCCCACCGCGGAATCGAGACCATCACTTACGTGCTCGCCGGAACCGTGGCGCATGGCGACAGCATGGGTAATAACGGAGTTATCGGCGCTGGCGATGTACAGTGGATGACCGCGGGCAGCGGCATCATTCACCAGGAGATGCCGAAGGGTGATCATACAGGGCGCATGCATGGATTTCAGTTGTGGGGCAACCTTCCGTCGTCGCTCAAAATGACTGACCCCCGCTATCAAGAAGTGAAGGCTGCCGATATACCAGAAGTTACCGATGACGACGGCACACACGTGCGAGTGGTCTGCGGCAGCTTCTGGGGAAAGACCGGGCCTGTGGCCGGTGTGGCCGCCGACCCGATTTACCTCGACGTGGCGATTTCGCCCGGCAAAGAAAAACTCTTCCCGTAGAAACGATTCGTCATGCCTTTGCTTACGTTTTTGCAGGCAGCGGGAAATTCTGCAATGCCTCGGGTCCGCTCGCAGTGCCGACAGAAGCCATCAAGTGGCTGGACACCAACCCTCCGGTTGAGGCGGACAACCGTTCGCTTATACTCTTCGATCGGGGCGATGAAGTTACTGTCCAAGCCGGAGACGATGGAATCAGATTTCTCCTCGTCTCCGGGAAGCCGCTCGAAGAGCCAGTCGCTTGGTACGGTCCAATCGTGATGAATACGCAAGAGCAACTGCGTCAGGCGTTCACGGAACTGCAAGAGGGAGTGTTCCTGAAAGAGAGCCACCCGAGGGCAAAATAGTCGGGTCTTAGCGGCTCACTCTCCGTCCGTTCTAATGCTCGTGACTTTCTCACGAAAAGATCACGAGAGATACGATGCTATTGGGTTTCTTAGCAACCGCGCCCAATGATGCCGGGAATAAGATTGTGGGGAGAAGCGAACGCGAGACAGCAGCAAGAAAAACAGTAAGGGAGGAACAGCGCAGCTTATGTCACTTCAAGATTGGGATGTTTCCGGTGCTGTAAGACACGTGATCACCGGCTTAGCGATCGCCGCATCTCTGTTGGTTGTCATCGGTGGGGCCCAATATACGTCCGCACAGGACACCAAACAGCCAGGCGAAGCAGCCAGGACTGGCGCTAATGCAAGCGCCGCCGCGCGCGGCAAGTATATTGTCCAAGGTGTCGCGGCTTGCGGGGACTGCCATACCCCGCGCAGACCGAACGGCGAGCTCGACTACAGCCGTTGGTTGGCCGGCGCGCCAGTACCCTACTTGTCCGCTGAGCCCCGAGCAGATTGGCCGATCATAGCGCCACGCCTTGCGGGCTTGCCGCCTGCAAACGATGCCGGGATAATCACGCTACTGACCACCGGAATCTGGGTGACTGGTAAGCCGCTTCGCTCTCCAATGCCTCATTTCCACATGACGCGCTCGGACGCCGAAGCGGTGCTGGCGTACCTGAAATCGCTCACTCCTGGTACCAACCCGGCCCAGTAGGTAGCCCGATCCCGGGATAAAGGAGCGCTTCACAAAAGTATCGGGAATGCAATCTCGAACATCCAAAATGGCGTTATAGTTTTGGGCTATTGGGCTCCTAAAGAGAATTTTCTTGGGCGGCATTTTGACGTGCGGAATCATTGAACCAATTGGGTGCGCGGCAAGACACAGCCCGAAGGGAACCGAGGCGTGAAGCATGGCTTTCAATAAGTACGTCAAACTGCGAGGCAGCGAGCGCAAGGCGATGCCGGGCGCGATCCAGGCAGGAACCTTGGATCCGAACGAATTGATGCAGGTTACCTTGGTGCTCAGGGCACGAGGATCACGTTCGACGCAGGCTTCGTTGGACAAACTGATCGCGAGTGGACGCAAGGTTTCCCGCGACGAATATGAATCGCGCTACGGAGCCGATCCCGCAGATGTCCAGCAAGTCGGCGCCTTTGCCACCGCTCATCGACTGGCAGTAGCGGCGGTGAGTCTGGCAGCTAGAACGGTTACGCTGACCGGCAAGGCTGTTGATTTCGCCAGCGCCTTTCAAGCGCAGATGGAGCGCTACGAATATAAGGACTGCGTATTCCGCGGACGCACGGGATCGATCAGCCTACCAACAGAACTGAACGGCGTCGTACGAAGCGTCCACGGACTTGATAACCGGCCCCAGGCTGAGACCCACTACCGCGTTGCGGCGCAAAATGCCGCGTCGGCTGCGGCTTCTGTCTCGTTTACGGCTCTGCAGATTGCCAAGGCTTACAGCTTTCCAACCGGAGTGAACGGCAAGGGTCAGACCGTTGCGATCGTTGAGCTCGGAGGCGGCTTCACCCAGTCCGATCTCACCACATACTTCACAGGATTGGGAATCTCTCCCGCACCGTCGGTGACGGCCGTATCGGTGGACGGCGCCCAGAACCAGCCCACCGGTGATACCAACGGTCCGGATACCGAGGTCATGTTGGACATCGAGGTGGTCGGTGCGGTTGCTCCGGGCGCGAGAATCGTCGTGTATTTTGCGCCGAACACGGACGCCGGGTTCCTGGACGCCATCAATCAGGCCGCAATGGACAAGATCAATAATCCTTCGGTGATCTCCATCAGTTGGGGAGGGCCGGAGTCGAGTTGGACGGCGCAATCGTTGCAAAGTTACAACAGTGCATTGCAGTCGGCAGCGGCGGTAGGCGTAACGGTTTGCGTGGCGTCAGGAGACAATGGTTCTGACGACGGCGTGGGCGACGGCAGCGATCACGTCGACTTCCCTTCCTCGAGTCCTTATTCGCTGGCTTGTGGCGGAACTACTCTGACGTTGAGCGGCAGCTCGATTTCTAACGAAGTCGTGTGGAACGGTCTCGCCACTAATGGCGCGACCGGCGGCGGGATCAGCTCCACGTTTCCGATCCCGACGTGGCAGGCAAATGCCAATGTGCCTCCGTCCAACAACCCCGGTAGCTACAAGGGTCGGGGTATTCCGGACGTTTGCGCTGACGCCGATCCGGCGACCGGGTACAAAGTCCAAGTAGACGGATCGAGTTTCACTGTGGGGGGAACCAGCGCGGTGGCGCCGTTGTGGGCGGGCCTGCTCGCGCTCTTCAATCAGTCTTTAGGCACAGCAGTTGGTTACTTGAATCCAACTCTTTACCAGACGATCGCGGCCCAGTCAGGAACCTTTCGCGACATCACATCAGGCAATAACGGAGACTACAAAGCAGCCAATGGATGGGACCCCTGCACCGGTTGGGGCAGTCCCAAGGGTGCGACTTTGTTGCAGGCGTTGTCGGGAACCACCACACCCACACCAACGCCGACTCCAACACCGACTCCCCCACCAAAACCAAAGCCGAAGCCGAAACCGAAACCCAAGCCAAGCCTAAGCCTAAGCCTAAGCCGAAACCGAGGTCGGCTCCCAGGCCGAAACCAAAACGGCCGAAACGTCGCCGTTAGTGTTGGTCAAGACGGCGCTTCCAGCCGTCGGTTTGGCCAATGGGCGTCAGTTCGTTTCCGACTGCTTTTGCGCCACGGTGGGCTTCGATTTGCTTTGTGTGGCCGTCGTGATGAGGTGCTGCACCATGTCCTTTTGCTCAAAGTCAGGATAGAGCTTCAGGAGCTTTTGCCAATAGGCCACGGCGGTGTCCACATCGCCTTTGCCCTTCCACGTAATGACACCGATGTTCAGGAGAGTGCCGGCGTGCTTGGGATCGTAGCTCAGCGACTTCTGGAGCTGTACGAGCGCACCGTCCACATCGCCGATGTAATACAGGCAGGTGGCCAGATCGGTACGGATGGGAACGTTCTTGGGATCGACGTCCAGGGCCTTCTGGTAATACACGATAGCTTCATTGAACTGGTGGGTCGCTTTGTACGTGAGCGCGGTCTGGTTCAACAGCTCAACGTTCTTTGGGTCTGCCTTGAGCTTAGTCAGCAAGGGTTCCACTTGCTCGTCAGCCATGTGCTTCATGTCTTCAAGAGTCGGCATGGCTTGCTGTCCCATCCCGTGCGGAGGCATACTGGCGGCTTGCTGGGTTTCGGCGGCAGGTGGAGCCGGATCTGCCGGTTTGGCCGAGCCGCGTACCAGGTATCCAACTAATACGCCGACCAGCAGGCAGATGGTCGCCATGGCGTAAGTTTGCGCCGCCGTCCAGTAAGTGCGTGAGCTGTTGGGTTGCTTCGTTTCGCTATCCATCCTCGGCCACTCCTAAAGGCAAACGTTTCGGAGCGGCCAGAGCCACCCCGCGCACAAGGGCTATGTAGGTAATTGCACGGTGAGTGCCAAACAAAACGCGGAAACGATTGCTCTGATGATGTTTACTTACAACAACTTAGTTGTTTTACTGCTGAGTCCCCGAGTAAACTGTGGCGAGTTTGGCCGCAGCGTTGGCGTGATTTGGCGCGGATTTGGATGGAAGAGTGCCCGCCGTTGACCTATCTGATCCCGCCGCCGGGATCGTGCCAGGCGTTGTGGCATTTCAGAACGCAGGTGTTGGAGGCTGAATCATAGGTAATCGGCCACTTCGTGCCATTCTTGTCGATGTCGTTCCCGACGACGTTCAGGTCAAAATCAACCATGCGCTGTCCAGTAGGATTGGCGGTCGTCGCGCTCATGCCGTGGGCCGTATGACAGGTAGAGCAGGAGAATCCATCGGTCACCACGTGAGCGCTATGCGCGGCGCCTGATTGATTCTGCATCACGATGTTAAGGTTATGACACTTCGCGCAAAGCCCGTAGGGTCCGTTCACACTGAGATCGGGCTGGGGATTGAGATTGATGGTGATCGGCGAACCGGGTCCTGCGGGTGCCTGGCTGGATTCGTAATCCCGTTCCAGTATGTGCCACCACTTCGAGCCGTGGGGACCATTTGGGCCATTGCGTCCAAACTCGCGATTGTCGTCACTGTTGTGGCAGTCGGTACAGAAAATCTGGCCACCCATGGGCCGGCCGTTGGTCGTGCCGCCATTGAAGTCAAGCATGGTAGGCAGCAGGCTGGGTTGCGGCAATCCGCTGCTGCGGATGTGCATTACCGGATGGCTCGACTTCGCGCTTGAGTTCATCTGCGGAATCACGTTCAGCGGATCGGCCGACGCGCGGGCAGGCAGGTAACCGTACAGCAAGTTAGAACCCTTCCCTGAGCTGTAGCCATGACAACGCAGGCAATTTTCGTACTGGTTGACCGCCGGAGTCACCACCGAGACACCGTCAGACTTAATTCCCACGACACCAGTTTGTGAGATTCGTACAAGCGGTGCGAGACTAAACGACGTTACTTGTTGTGAGCCGTGCGCATTATGGCAATCGGCGCAGGTGGCATGGCGATTATTGTTCAGCTCGGGATTTTCCGCCGCATCATGCAGGTTCGTGCCGCTGGGGAATGGATGACCGATCTTCTTGAACTCCGAGAACACGTCCGGTGGCGCGGGAGCAACATTCGATCCGCCGGAATGACAGACGATGCAATCTTGCTCATTCGTCGCGCGCAGCAACCGTACCTGTCCTTGCGCGTTGTGTGGCAGATGGCACGAGATGCAGGCGTTGCTGCCAACGTTGCCATAGTTTCCCAGATGAACCGACGCCGAGACCTTGTTGGCGGCGGTCGCGTGGGCGCCAATGGCCCATCCCGCGAGCGGGTTCGCCTGATTGTTGCCGCCAATGCTGGTGCGCGTCGGATCGTGACAGGCCAGGCACATCTGTCCGTTCGAACTGTCCCGCACCAGGAAGTTCATGGAAATCTTGTCAGTGGCCTGCACATGCGGATTGTGGCACGAGGTGCACTCCACGTTGCCCATGACGAGTTGCACCGCACCGGTCTTGTCAGCGGTCTGGCCGGTCGAGGCCAGGCTCGCAACCAGGTCAATGTCGTCCTGCAAGGGTTTCACCAGGCTGAAAGGATGCGAGCTTTGCAGGTGTGTGCCGAAGTTGTCTCCCACGTTCCAGCTCCCGTTCGTGGGCATCTGTCCGAAGAGCACTGTGTCGGCCACCGCGACTGTACCGTCGTGGCAACTCAGGCAAAGCCCGCTGTCGCTGCCCAACGGCATCTGCACATTGCTCTTCTGCGAGTAGGTGGTACTCGCGTAGGGATCGTAAGTCGCCGTCGATAGCTTCTGGTTCCACAGCGGCGCCATGTTGCCGTTGCCTGAGTGGGGAACATGGCAGTACGTGCACGAACCGGGACGCGATCCTTGAATCGGCGAGATGCTGCCGGGAGTCAGGTCGTGCATGCCGATGACGTCGCCCGTAATCTGCGCTGCCGAAACGCCGAGCAGCGCCAAAATTACCATACCCACAAGAAGGGAGCTCCGCCTCATTGCGCTCCCCCTTTCGCGGGCTTCAATCCGTAATATTGGAATACCTGCACGCGGTGGTTGTAGGAATCCACCACGTAAACGCGATCATGGTGATCAATGAACAAACCGGTGGGAACTTGGAAGTCTCCAAAGCCGGTTCCCTTTTGGCCGAAGTAATAGAGCAGTTGCCCTTCGCGATTGAACACCTGCACCAGGCTCTGGTTGGCATCGACGACGTATAAGTGTCCCTCGGAGTCGATGCCGATTCCCTTGGGCCGGAACATCGTGCCATGCACATCACCGATGTTGCCGATGGCGAATTGGAACTGTCCCGAGTGGTCGATCGACTGCACTCGAAAATTCATAGCATCCACGACCATCAGGTCCTTACCTTCCAGCCGAAGCTCGGTCGGGAAGTTAAACTCTCCGTCTTTCTCGCCGTTCTGCCCGATGGTCTTCATCACGCTGCCATTCATATCAGTCACGAATATCTTGTTGCGCAACGTGTCAGTCACGTAAATCCGTTGCTCGGCGGAGTCCACCGCGATTCCAGTCGGCCGCTTGAAGAATCCCTCTCCACCCTTCAAACTTCCCAGCGCGTGCTGATATTTGCCATCGGCATTGAAGACAAATATCTTTCCCGACTCAGAATCGGTGACGTAGATATTGTCCTTGTCGTCCACAGCGACACACTGCGGAGCCAGCATCGCGTCTTTGCTCTTGTCCCTCCGCTCGATGAACTTATATTTCTGTTGGGCAAAGTCGAAGATGTGGACGCCCTGCGCGCCGGGATCGGTCACAATGATCCGCCCACGTGAGTCGGTCACCACGCTGTAGGGACGCACCAGGAAGTGCAGGTCGGGAGCGCCGACGACGAAGTCGAACACCTTGGTGAAGAAACCCTTCTTGAGCTTGACGTCGCGATCGGTGCTGAAGCTGCGTTCGAAGCTAAGCTTGCGGCCGCCATCCAGCAGCAACTCCGGCACTTCTACGGGAGCTTTCTTGGGCTTCTCTTTGCTGGCTGCCCAACCGGGCTGCACCGCCAGCAGAAGTCCGAGGAGGATGTATTTTGCCAACCGCAAATTCGTACCGCCCGCTTTGGCTAGAAGAAATTGAACCATCGATACACACCAATAAAGAAAGACGAAACCGAAGCTGGCGGTTGACCGGACGCGCTGATGCCTTGATTAAAGTAAGTATATCCACCCTGGATGCCGAGTTGACGGAACTGGTAGGTAACGAACGCGTTCTCTTCCTCCAGCTTGTTCCAGGAACTTAGCCCCTGATTGGCCGTGTTATTTCGTGCGTTCACATAGCTGAATGACGCCTGCAGGTGGCGCACCGGCGATCCTGACAACGTAGCGGCGTAGCTCTGGCCTCCGTAGAACACCAGTAGGTTCGGAGGGATGATCGGCGGGATCGGTGTGGGAATTAACCCGTTACCGCCGGCCAGTGCGTTGCCCGTCGATTTGTTGTAGGTCCCGGTCAGGCTGATGCGGTTGCTTCCCAAGCTGGTGCTATAGCTCTCGCTGCTGCTGTCGGATCCCGGTATCGAGGAGATCCCGGTCCTGCCTCCGCCGGCATTGGCGCTCCAATACAACCACCCGAAACGCCGGGCCACGCTGCCCGAGAAGTTGTAAAACGAACTGTTGTACGTCACCAGGATGGTCTGCACGTTCTGCGCGTAGTTGAAGTAACCACCAACCTGCCATGCGCCGATGCGCCGGTTGTAGTTGGCATTGGCGCTGTATCCCAGAGAGTTGGAGTTCTTGCCGTCGATCACGCTATCGAACACGTTGAGGTTAGCGCCCATATACCCACCCATGATCTGCCGGGTATAGGAGAGTCCGCCACCGTACAGCGTGTCGCCATAGTTCGCACCAGAGTAGCTTTGCATTCTGCGCTCGACTTCGCCGTTGGCCTGCAAATTGGGCGCGAAAGAATAGGTACCGTTTAGCAGGACGTTCCAGGCGTGCGAGGAGACGTTCAGTTCCGTACTTGGAGTCGTCGTAGTCGAAGCAGCAAGGCCGCCTCCGCCTTGCGCATTTGTTCCAGACGCAAGGCTCGTGCTGCTCTGGCCTGCCGCCGTCGGGAAGATGGCCTGGTAGAGCGAGCCGCTCAGGTTGTCGGTGTAGTCAGCGCTCAGCGAGAAGCTCAGCTTCTGGGTAGGGTTGATTCCGGCGCTTGCCGCCACCCGGTCGATGGAGCCGTTGAAACTGTAGCCGAGATAGTCCGAATTAAGGTCCGTCCGGTTAAACGAACTGGAGAAGCTGCCATTCCACGGGAGCCGATGGCCCGCGCTGAAGCTAAAGGTCTTATTGTCGGAATCGGAGTTGGTTTCCTGGCCATCGATCAGCACACCCGGAATCAGCGCATGCGCCGACCCATCAGAGAATCCCGCGCCCAGGTTGAATCCGGCGATGGCATAGTTTGAATTCAGGTTGAACGAGCGAAAGTTGGAATTGCCGGTCTGGTTGCTGCCGTAGATGGAGTAATTCTGGCTTCCCTGTTGGTAGCCAACGTTCAGGGTTGGGAGGTTGGGCAGCAGAGCGCTCCACCCTACAGCGAAGCTCTGATTGTCGCCATTGGTATTGAGCCCGGTTATGCCTGGCACGCCATAGTTGCCGGTATTGTTGAACCCAGCGGTATAACTCACAGATCCGGGAAAGTGACTGCCGGCGAAAATCGACGATGACAAGGTGACCCCGCTGGCGTCTGTCACCGAAGCAGAATCTGAATTGCTGCGCGACTGGTTGTAGTACGGGTTAACATTGAAGGAGAGGAAGTTCGGATTGTAGAAGTAACCCGAAATTCCTGCCGTGCCGCCAAACCCTAAGCCGTGGCTCGAAGCGATGTCGCTCCCGTAGGTGCCGTTGTACCCGACGGAGACGGTGCCGTTGAGGCGCATTGCCAAGTCGCTACCAATCGTGATCTGACCTAGCAGTGGGGATGCCAGCGCCAATAACCCGGCTAAAATAACCCACGCTTTACGAATTCCGGTCACCACATCGCACCAAACCTTTACGGCCAGACCTACAGAGTTTCGACTTTGGCGTTCTGGCGCAGCTTCTTGTCGAGCGCAGCCCTTACCTGGTTGGTCTTGTCCTTCTCCAACTGTTTCTGCAGTTGGACCTTCACGTCCTCAAACTTCATCTTGCCCGCCGGGACATGCCGGTTCATACGGAAAATCACGTAGTTCTGGCCGACCTGGATGAGTTCGCTCATCTGCCCAGCCTGCATCTTGAGGGCGGGCTGCAACATTTGCGGAGGCATGTCAGCCGTCTTCACCCACTTGTGATCGCCCATCATCACGTGGTAGTCGTCTTCCGAGATCTTCTCCGCCAGCAGGCCGAACTCGTCCGCGGTCTTGGTTGCCTTGGCCTGCTTGTAGGCCTCGTCGGCGCGTTTGCGGGCGTCCTTCAGTTGTGCGGGTGTGGCCTTCTCCGGCGGAATGATCGAGATGGTTTGAATGGCGAATGACTCGGGATAGTCGAAACGCTGGGGATTCTTGTCGTAAAAGGCCTTCAGCTCCGCAACCGTGACCTTGGACTTGCTGTCCACTTCGCTATTGAGCAATTGCTCGATCAGCAGCGAGCGCTTAATTTTTTCCGCCAGCAGCTGTTCGTTGCCGTTGTATTCCACCTGTAGGTATTGCCGGTACTCGCTGGGGCTGGAGAACTGCTTGCGGAACTCTGCCTGGGCTTTGCTGAGCCGTGCGGCGGGCACCGTCATGTGTCTTCTTCTGCGCTTCCTGGTAGACCAACTCTTCGAAGATGATCATCTGCAGTGCGCCATTGCGGATGCCGGGCGCCATTTCCGGAGGAATGTTCCCGTTGTGCTGCCGGGCGTACGGGAAGATGGCGTACTCCTCCTGCAACAGGTCGCGATCGGTCAGGACGATGCCGTTGACCTTGGCGACGGGTTTGCCGGTAACCCTGGGCGCTGATGTGGCGGAAACCGGCTTGGCGACCGCCGTAGGCGCATGGGAAGCGACTTGGGCGTTGGCTGCCGACAGAGAGAGCAGAAGCACTGCGCAGATTGGGAGTTGGTACTTCATCGTATCTTCCTTCGCCTGGAACTCTTTAAAAACTGGGGAGAGAGTAGCTCCCTCCCCAGCAAAGTGAAACAAGCTAGAACGTTGTCGCGACGGTGTCGCCGCCGTTCATTTCGTTAGCTTCGCCACCATGGCAAGTGCGGCAGAACTGCGCGGTCTGGTTGGAACCAGCCGTGCCGCTTGCCGGGTTGTAAGGTGCACGCACGAAGAACATCGTGGCGTAATTGCCCGCTGGCAGACCAGAGTTCGATGGCAGCTCACCTTCACCACGTTCATCAAGTGCTGGTTGTGGCAGGTGGTGCACTGAACTGACGGGCTGTTGTTGTACGGCTTGGTCGAAACGAAGATGCCGTAGTTCGCCTTGAACTCGGTCATCTTCGGGCCGGGTACGATCGCGCCCGAGGACGAAATCGTGCAATCCCAGTCATAGGGGCCACCGCAGCCCACGATGGCTTGGTCGCCCACCGGATGGTCATTGAGGTAATTACCAGTGGTGGTTCCATCGTTTCCAAGCAGGGTGGGAATGTTGTTGCTGGCGTAGGTGCTGGGTACTGTCTCATACACCTTGTTTTTCATCATTGCGCCCGTGGCGTAGTTGCCATCATGGCAGCTGAGGCAGGTCATCGTGTTGGTGGTGACCGGATCGGCTCCGTTCCAAGTCGAAGGCATAGTAAGCGTATAGCTTCCGTGCTCGCTCTGGCCCGTGATCATGGACTTTCCGAAAAGTGGTGCAACATCCTGACCCCACAGGGCGATATTGCCCGTGGAAGTGTCGCTGGTGGCGATGCCGTTGCCGTGCGCGCCGCTGTGCGGAGCGTGGCAGGCGGCGCAACCGCGGCCGTAGTTGAGGTGAGCACCCAACACGTCTGTGGTTGGGCTGCCAATTTGGGCCAGTGCGGACATCGTGAACACAACCGCAACGGCCAGCAGAACTAACGTTACTTTCTTCATAGCCCTAGGGCCTCCTGATCTTTCTTATGAACGAATTAAAGGGGTACCACTATCTACTACCCGGAGAGAGCGGTCTTCTGCGCTCTCCGGCTTGGCCATCCCCGGGGACGACCAAAACTCGGTCACTGCTTAACCTCGGTCTTCGGAGGTTGGGCTGCCGCCGTTTGCGGCGCCGGTGACGAATCTTTTGCGCCTCGATTGCCTGCCCGCAGCGCTTCTTTTTCCTTCTTTAATTGTTCCGCTTCTGCATCGGTGACGTAGCGGAACATCTGCACGCGCCCCGGAAACTGCTCGGAGGTGAATACGCGATTAGTCTTGCGGTCGATGGTGACTCCCACCAGGGACGAAAACAGTCCCAGCCGTTCGCCGTGCCCGCCGATGAAGGCCATCAATTGGCCATCGCGGTCGAAGATCTGCAGCAGGTCGAGCATGGGATCGGCCACCCAGATGTGCCCATCGCTGTCGACGGCGATGCCTTTCGGACGTGCGAAACATCCGTAACCGTCGCAATGTTTGCCGAACTGACTGATGAACTTGCCTTCGGCGTCGAAAATTTCGACCCGGTTGTTCAAGGTGTCGGTGACGTAAACGTTGTTGTCGGCATCGAGCGCGATGCCCTGCGGAGCGGCGAAATCGCCCGGCGTCGTCAGCTCGTGTTTCTTGCCGCCGGTACCGATACGGCGCAGAGGCTTCAAGTTGTCGGCGTCGTACACGACTACCTGGTCCGCCTGGGTATCGACCACGTACAGCAGGCGGTTCTCGGAGTCGACGGCAATGCCGACGGGATCGATCAGCCCGTCCTTAATTTGCTCCACCACTTCGTGCTTCTTGTTCAGGATCAACACACGGTGCAGTTTGCCGTCAGTAATAAAGATGCGGCCGTCATCGTCGATGGCCACCGCGTTGGGCAATCCAAAGGTGGCTTCGAAACCGTTGCGAATGAGGGTTGTGTCTTTGGTCTCGGTATTAAAGATGAAAGTTGCCCCCACCTTTTGGTCGGCCACGTAGAGTTCACCGGTGGTAGGGCTGACTGCCATTCCGTAAGGTCCGAGCAACTGGTATGGCAGCGCTTTCAACTTACCGTTCGCAGTCTGCTGCACGCCCGCCAGGCGGTCCATCCAAGTCGCTTTCTCTTTTGGCTGCTGGTCGGCCGGGGTCGTGTCCAGTTTCATGCCGGCGAAATAGGACACATAGCGGACACGCCCGATGTTTGGGGGGCCGGGCCACACCAGCTTGGTGACGTCAATCTCCGGCTTCGGCGGCTCCGCAGGCTTCGCGGCCGGAGCGGCTTTTTTCTTTCCTGCGAAAAGCGACGCCGGGGAAAGCAGGGCCAATAAAAGAACAATGGCTGCCAGCGCCTTGGCACTTTGCATCGAATTTGAGCGAAACGCTAACATCGCTAGTCTCTCCATCTACTACTTGAGGTCCAGACGGTTCTTATGGCAGGTATCGCAAAAGGCCATGTTGTTCGCCTGGTCCTTCACCAGCAGCCCCGGCTGCGCAGAAGCGTGTGGCTGATGGCAGGTCATGCAATTGATCTCAGTCTTCACTTTGGTTGCGTCGGCGGGGTCCATCACGTTCTGTACCGGGTGTCCCAACACCGGATGCCCCAAGCCATACTTCACCGGGATAATCACGACGCGGTTTTTCTTGTAGTAGTCCTCAGGCAACTTCACTTGACCGTTGAAGATGGTCAGGACATGCTCGCCTTCCAACAGTTGCGGCCTTGAGTCCGGACCGTGGCATTCGAGACAAAGCGCACTGCCTTGCGCCCGCAGCAGCTTTGGGATTATTGCCGCCGTGAGGCTCGTGACAAGTGGCGCATCCCTGCTGGAACGCCGGTTGGTGGTGAACTGCTTTCTTTCCCAGATCTGCAATGTCGCTGTGGCAGGCCAGGCAGGCATTGACCGGATCGGGTTGGATAAATCCTGGGGTCTTGCCAGCGTGCGGATTATGGCAAGAGGTGCAATCACCTTGCGCCCCGGGATGTTGCACTTTGGCCTTCTCAATTTTTTCTGCCTGGTCACTGTGGCAGGTAACGCATATAGCTTTCGCGTCCGCCTGTGTCAGGACGACCTTACCGTCCTTCGGCGCCGCGTGGCAGGTGTCGCACTGTCCACCCGCAAAGGGTGGATGCGTGTAGGCCTGCATCAGCTTTGGCTGGGCAGACTGATGGGGATTGTGGCACTGTACGCAGTTCGCGGTGGCGAACGGCTGTCCCTGATGCGCTTTGACCAAGTCCGCCGAACTCGCGTCGTGGCAGTCGAGGCAAAGCGCCGGGCTCGACTTCGTCAGGTGATAATCGAACTCTTGTTTGCCCTTTTCGCCGACTTTATGAGTTACGTGGCAGGTCTCGCAACCCATATCCAATGCCGCGTGCCGGCTGCCCTTCTCGGGTACGTTGGTTCCCTGCGTGTGGCAAGTAAGACAGAGGTTCTGTGCTTTGTCGCCGGTAGTGGGCTTCAGAAGCTGATACTTGTTGTCGGACTGATGCGGATCGTGGCACTTCACGCAATCGCGAACCGCCGGAGGGTGAACTGTCCCGTGCAGAGCTGGCGGCATCCAGATTGGCGTGGCAGGTGATGCACAGCGCCTGCGGAGTGGTGGTGATCAGCTTTACTCGGGTAACGTCTTTAGTGACCCGGATTTCGTGGCAACTTGTGCAACCGGTCGCGATCGCCGAATGTACGTTCTTACCCTTGGCTTTATCTTCGTGACACTCAATGCACTTGGCTGTGTCGGTGTTTGGCTGCAACGGAACCGGATGCACGGCGGCCGAGAGCATGCTTGCTCCCAGAACCACGCTCAGCACCGTCATTGACCGCAGAACCCTCACCCACTGCCTCCAGCTCGTACCTCACCGTATGTGCACTCCGAGTGCCGTAACGAGCCCAGTAGCGTCTGCCCTAAATACGATGCCTGTATCGCATTGAATCTATGAAACTTAGCTACAACTAATGCCCTGCTCGGCAAGCGGTGAAAGGGTCGTGAAAGGTGGCTGGAATGGGTTTTCCGCCCCACTCTCCGGTGAAATCACGCACTGATAAAGAGGAGAGAGACCTGTCGAGCGCAAGGTCCGGACCGCAGGATTGAGCCCTAGCGAGTCGCCGTATCGGATGTTACACAAAATCAGTCGTTTGGAGATCCAAGGCTTCAGCCGCGTGGCAGCCGCATACGGGTCGAACCGTGTCCCCTAACGAAACGGGCAGGCCAATTCGGCGTTTCCAGCTCTCGCGCCACTGATCCAGAGAAACCAGAAATCGCGCCGTCTGCGCGGTTTTGTCACCGCCTTGGGTGATATGCCTCAGTCATCCGGCGGTCATGGATCACTCGTGGCGCTGAAATTTCCAACTACTGCAACAACTTACGTTCTTCATGGAATTTGGCGACCTACGTGCGATTACTGGTAGTGCACGGGAAGGAGCGCCTATGGCGTTCGACGCACCATCGATACCAAAACGGCTCTACAAGACACTGGCGAATCTGCGCACGGGAATCGTACTGCTCATTCTGGTCGGCATAGCTGCGGCACTCGGAACGATCATCCTGCAGCGTCCGGTAACCGAAGCCGATCAGCTGACGGCAGCTTACTCGCCGCGCACTCTTCAGTTGCTTGACCGCCTGACTCTGACTGACGTCTTCCACTCCTGGTGGTTTCTGACGCTGTTGACGCTTTTGAGTTTGAGCATCGTATTCGTCTCAGTCGACCGGTTTCCCAACGCCTGGCGTTTTTACGCGCGCCCTTACCGCAAGACGGACCCTCATTTTCGCGGCGCGACTCAGGTAAAGGTCGAGTTGCCGATCCGGAATGCCAACGACGGCATCAACGCCGCCGAGCGCGCCATGAAAAAGCTCCGCTGGCCGGTCGAGCGAATTGCCGATGGCAACGAGGTCTCGCTTTATTCCGAGCGCCATCGCTTTTCAGTGATGGCGGTTTATTTGATCCATGCCAGCCTTCTGCTGATTTTTCTCGGCGGCATCATCGACGGAGTCTTCGGCTATAGCGGATTCCTGATGCTGCAGAAGGGACAGACCGGCAACGTCATCGAGACCCGCAAAGGCGACAAGAAGACCCTTCCCTTCAGCGTGAAGTGCTACAGCGCGGGACAAGAGAACTATGCTGACGGATCGCCCAAGAAGTGGTGGTCCAATCTGGCCGTCGTCGAGAACGGCAAGGAAGTCAACTCCAAGCAAATTGTCGTCAACGATCCGCTGGTATATCGCGGGTTGCGCTTCTACCAGGCCAGCTACGGAACGACTGGCACGCTCGATGCGTTAAAGGTCGTTGCCACTCCTGAAAGCGGCGCGGGACGCGAGGTCATTCTGCCGATGAGTGAGCCGTTCGATCTCGATCCCAACACTTCGGTCACGCTGGCGGAATACATTCCCGACTTTTTCATCCGCGATAATCAGGTGTTTAAGAAGTCCGACGATCCTGAAAACCCTGCCTTTCGCTTACAGATCAAGAACAAAGCCACCGGCGAAGAAGCCGTGCAATGGATATTTCCTTCCTACGGCGCAACCTCGCAGGGCCAGAAAAGTAATTACAGCTTCCAGTTCCTGGCGATGCGACCTGGCTATTTCACCGGCCTGGAGGTTTCACACGAGCCCGGACAGTGGCTGGTCTGGGGCGGTTGCATCCTGATGGGCTTCGGACTCTTCGTCGCCTTCTACATGGTGCACATGCGGTTGTGGGTGGTCGCCGTTCCCGGAGCAAAAGGCAAGACGATTCTCTGGGTTGGCGGACAAGCCAACAAGAACAAAGACCGTTTCGAACAGAAGTTCAATGATGTGGTTGAAGGTATCCGAGAAGAATTGGATGATGCGTCAACGATGAGCGGCTCTGCGCGTAAGGAAGAACCCGAGTTGACGCTGGTAGCTAAGTGACAAATCGCAAGCCAAAGGACCTAGGAGAAAGACGATGTCAACGCGTGCACGCGTAGTACAGATGGAATCACCCGTCGCGACTGGCGGAAATGCGCTGCTGGTCCTGGTCGGACTCGGCGTGGCCTTTCTTTTGATCACCGCGCTGTTGGGCGCGGCCAAGACCGGCGGCCCGCTGTTCAATGAAAGCAATCTGCTGTATGTCGCACTGATCTTCTACGCAGGTGCTGGCGCGCTCTATATGGGATTCGGCGTGACGGGCGTGTCCAAGTACGTGAAGGTGGCTTCAATCGCCACCGCGATCGGTTTCACCGCCAATACTCTGGCCGTCGCGCATCGCTGGTACATGGCAGGACGCCCGCCGTTCGCCAGTATCTACGAAATGCTGCTGAGTTTCGTTTGGACGGTAGCGGCGCTCACTCTAATTACCGAGAAAAAGCTTGGCGTCAAGATTATCGGCAGCATAACCATGCCGCTGGCCGTAGTATGCGTCATCCTGATGCAGCTTCTGCCGTCGGAAGTGCGGCCGCTGGTCCCAGCGCTGCAATCCACATGGCTGCATGTTCACGTGACCCTGGCCATGCTGAGTTATGCCGCGTGCGCCGTCAGCTTTGCCCTGGCCCTGATGTTTCTCATCAAAGACCGCTTCCCTACGGAAACTTTCCTGGCCTTGACCAGCGGTTTGGTTAGCGCAATCTATGTCGCCATCATCGCTACTCGCTTCGAAAGATGGGGAGGTCTCTCCGTAACGGCTTGGGACGCAAAAGAGAAAAGCGACATATTCCTCGGACGCGGTGTTCGCCTGTTTGTAACCGTGCCTGACCTCGGCTGGCTCTTTGTTATGGCGGGATTGGCTGCATTGGTCCCGCTGGCGTTCTACTTCGTCGCGCGAGTACAAAAAAACGAATCGTTTATCGGAATTGCCAACAAGGCGATCTTCGTCGGTGTCCTGCTGCAAGTGATCGTGCTGGCGGCCTTTGTATTGCGCGTGCGCGATGCCAGCTACGCCTCGCCGTTTCAGGAAGGCTTTTATCCGACTTCTCTGGCTGCGTCGCCCTTCATTCTCGGTGGACTCGTCACCGGCGTCTTCGCTTCCCTGCTCTACCTCATGCTGTTGTGGAGGCGCACTGACCTGGAAGGCCTGCTTCCCAGCGCCGAGACCCTCGACCGTGTGACGTATAAGACCATTTGCATTGCATTTCCACTGCTCACCGGGATGATCGCCGCCGGCGCGTACTGGGCGAACCGGACATGGGGGTCGTATTGGAGCTGGGATCCCAAGGAGACATGGGCTGCAATTACCTGGCTGGTTTATGCCGGCTACCTGCACATGCGCATCACGCGAGGATGGCGGGGACGTAGGGCCGCCTATTTCGCAATTCTGGGATTTGGTGTCGTGATCTTTACTTTCCTCGGGGTAACGTATCTGCTTCCCGGCTTACACGCTTACTCATGAGGACTATACAGACTGAGGGGCACGGAGCCCTATTTGTCCCTACAAATCGGCTCCGTGCTTCTTCAGTTTGGAAATGCAGACAGTACGAGATGGGAATGACGTCGTAGATTGAGGATCAAGTGAGCGTTGCAACTCCAATTCGGACTGCGCAGAGTAGCCTCAGGGTTTCGGCAGAGGAACCTCGATCACCCGACGCAAGCGGCATATCAATTGGGCATTGAAGGCCGTGCTGCCCATCGCGGCAGTGCTGCTCAACGGATTGCTGCTCTTCTTGCTCGTCTCCTCGTCACTTGATCCCGGTCCGCGCAACAACGTGATCGCAGTTGCGGCCGGCGGCGCTTTTGTTATCTGCGTGGCAGTCATAATGGTGTTAGCGGTGCAAGTCCGGCGCCCCATGATGGAATTGCAGGAGAAAATCGCGCGCGTTCAGCTCGGCGACATGGACGTGGCCGTCAGCTTTGCGGATCGGAACGATGAGATTGGCGATCTAGGCAGCGATTTCAACGACATGGTCACGCAGTTGAAAGCCAGCCGCGAAGAGATTCAACGCCTGCACCAGACCCAGATGTCCCGCGCCGAGCATTTCGCCACCCTGGGAGAACTCGCCGCCGGGCTGGCACACGAAATCCGTAATCCGCTTGCCGGCATCGCCGGTGTACTTGACATTGTCAGCCGTGACTTGCCGGAAACCAGTAAGGCTCGCGACGTTATGCAGGACGCTAAGCAGGAAGCTGTGCAGATCAATCGCATTCTTACCGAGCTATTGGATACTGCGCGTCCCAGGCCGCCGCAGTTTCGCGTAACTGATATCGTCGCGACCGCAGAACATGCCGTCCTCTTCGCCCGCCAGCAGGGCGTAACCAAGCACATCAACATTGAATTCGAAGTGGAAGATGATCTTCCGCAGGTCGAGCACGATCCCAATCAGATCAATCAGGTGTTACTCAATCTTCTCCTCAATTCCCTGCAATCGATGGACAAGCCCGGGACGATTCGCGTGTCGTTGCAGCACGCGGACAACGCAGTCGTAATGATCGTCGCTGATGAGGGCAAGGGCATCGCACCCGAGCACCTTCCGAATATCTTCCGCCCGTTCTTTACGACCAAGGGACACGGAACTGGTCTTGGGCTGTCGTTAGCGCGCCGCATGGTCGAATCGCACGGCGGAACCATCGCCGTGGACAGCGCTCTGGGAGAGGGCACACAGTTCACCGTGCAATTGCCGGTGCGACGCATTCAAGACAAGGCGTCGTAGCGACCGTCGCAGACTAGGACCAATACTCAACTACGCTTGGTGCCGCTACGGCGCAGTCTTCACTCCAACTCAAAATCTGCCGAGCTGGCCTTAGTGCGATGGCCCGTAGAATCCACCGCAACCAACTCGACACGGTATGAGCCCGGAGACAGATGGTCGGTGGGAAGCCTCAGCCCCAACGGAACGATTGGGTTCCCCGCCTTCACTGAGCCGGAAGTATCCGACACACCCGCATCAATTTTCTTCTCGCCGGTTTTGCGGTCAATAATCCTGAGCTCCAGCGCGATCTTCGGAGGGTTGGGTTCTGTCAACCGGGGATCGTACGCTTCAACATAAATTGCGGCCGGGTCGCTCTTCTTGAAGTGGTTCGAGGCCGCGGGAATAACCTCGAGTCCTTGTGTGACCAGAGGTTGGCGATCTTGCAAGAGTTCGGAATCTAGCGTGGTGTCACCCTCACCATAACGACGCATCTCTTTGCTCAGTGCGACCGCGCTCAGACTGAACTCTTTGCCATCATAGGTATCGATGGCGAGTGGAACTTCAAGTTTGCCGAAACTTTCACCACCTGAGCTGAACACCACGGTCAGCTTGTACTGTCCATCGGCCAACTCGAATTGGTTCTCGTAGTGGAACGGCTTGCTCAGGAATTCCTTCATCTGTTCCTTGGTCTCGAAATTCAGGTCCACTGCGTCGCTGAAGCGCCCGGCCACTGAGCCGTCGGGCTTCGTCGCGATACCCAGAACGTTAATGACCGCGTGCTGCTTGCCTTTGTCCTTCTCGAACTTAATGGTGTTAGATGGCATTTCCATCGCCAAATCCACCCGCGCGACGTTGGCCGAGGTAAAGAAGTAGGGCGCAAGGATGGAGGCAGCGACATTTCCCGGTTGCGTCCCCGCGGCGCGGTTCTCCAGTTCCTTGGCTGCAGGCTTTCCAGCGAGCATGTCCACTGGCTTTACGTTGCAGTATCCGCTTCGTGCGCGCACCGTCGTGCCACCGCGAGATACCTTCACTTTCAAGGTGTGGCAAGCTCCTTCGGCCGAAACGTCTGGAGTGTATCCAAGGCTGTAATATTCGACTTGCTCGTTGGCGATCTTCCCTAATCCACCAGCCAGGTCGTTAGTGTTGGCGATTACAAATCCGCCGGTGCCTTCCGCCAGTTCGTAGAGGATCTGCTGGTTGGTGCTGGCGCTGGGAGGGAATGTCGGCACGATCTGTCGTGGCTGGTTGATGATCATTGGCGGCGGAGTTGTTCTGGGAGCAGTGACGACGCCGGTGGTCCCCGTGTGCCCGTAGTTCCCTCCGCCCGAAGTAGTGCCTCCGTGTCCGCCCGTAGTGCCACCCGTACCGCCGCTGTGTTGCGGTTCAGGCTCGGGGAGCGCAACGTACATCAGGCGCGGCGCGTTCGCTCGCTTCGCAGGCATCAAGTTAATATTGGCCTCCAGAAGGCCGCTCTGCTCCGACGCCGCGGGCGCCTGCATTTTCGCGCCCGGGGTTGGCAATGCGTTTACCGGCGAAAACAGGCCGCGCACGTCAACCGGATACACCGCAACATTTGACTTGTTGCAGGCATTGATCACAGCCGTCAGCTCCGATTGGGCTTCCGAGGACCAGGGGAAGCCCGCCGTCAATAGCACCAGGCTCTTGCGCCCTGGTACGTTGACCAGGCTCTTGGCCACACTGCGCAGGGCCAGCAGCATGGTACGCGATCCGTAATCGGCTTCTGCGCCATACAGCATGGTGGGCGCGCCCAACGAGGCAACTTCCACGGGGGCTGGGGCGTTGGGATTCGGGGTGTTCGAGATCTTGACTTTCCCGGCTATCTGCTTGAGTCTCGCGCTGTCTGTCGTGAAGTTCTGCGCCACGTGAACCGAGCCGCCATAGTTCAGGATCGCCATGTAACGGTTCGGACCGGAGTTGGCATCGATGAAACTGACCGCGGCTTTGCGGGCCTGCGCCTCGTCCGTGAACTCCATGGTCGAGCTGTCGAAGAACAGCACCATGTAGTGGTTCTGACCGTTGGTGGGAGAGTTGGGATCAGCCTCGTAGGAAAAGCTCTTGACGACCTGTTCCCTGTCGTCTTCCCACACCTTGAAGTCTTTCTCGGTGAGGTCGCGGACGTAGTTCCCTTTCTTGTCCGTCACGATGGTATCCACCAAAACGAGCCTGCTCTCCGCTTTGATAGTCGTGGTGGCGACATCCGCCGGCTGACCCGAGGATGCGGCGGTCGGCTGGCCGGAAGCTTGCTGCGCGCTCACGACGGGCGGTTTCCAGCTAAACCATCCAAACCCGATCGCCAACAGAATTGCGAGAAGAGTCCCCCGCCACGTCTTCATGCTGCCCCCTTTATTGCGTCGAAATGTCCGCAGTTTTCAAGACGCAGGTTTGCCGCGCCTCGCACCGGCTACGGAATCTCGACCGAATCGCTTGTCGCCGATAATTGTCCCTGGGTATCGCGCACTACACAGCGCACCAGGTAAGTACCCGGCTTAACATTGAAGTTCGCCCGCAAAGTTACGCCCGTGTCGAGTTTCTTCTGGAGTGTCTCATCGGTCAGGCGCATCTCCAGCGTCTTCTGGTCGCCCTGCACGAAGTTACCGTTGCGATCGAACAGCGCCGACACGATCGTCAGATCATTCCGATTGCGGCCGTCCACTTTCTGATAGTGCAGATGCCGCACGTCCACCTTCACCAGCACCGCCAGCTTCGCATCCTCATCGGAAGTCTTGAAGTATTTGGTGTGCAACTCAACTGGCATGTCGTTACGATCTTCATGCGAAAAGACCGCGTCATTGATATCGCTCTTGGCCTGCTCGCTGGCATTCTGCAAGTGTGTCGGCGCGAAGTAACCTTTGCGCGACTGCAAGGTGTACGGCTGTTTGTTGGCCAGCGTGACCTTCAGCGCGTGAAACTTGCCGTCATTCTTCAGGTTCTGCGGCGCAAAACCGAGGACGTAATAGTATTCGGGAATGGCCGCCGCCCGCTCAAACCCTTCCCCAAAAGCATTGCTGTTGTGAAAGAAGCTGCCACCGGTGCCATAAGCGAGTTCGCTCAGCACGTTGGACTCTTCGCTCGCGCTTTGCGCCGCATATTGACGCATGAATGCGACCGTCTCAGAACTTTGGTTTCTCTTGCTGATGTCGTCGACATCAGTGTAGAGTCCGCGAGCATCGATGGTGCTGATGATGACGTCGGAGCGCAAGGCCTTGTCGATAATCTCAGCTTCTCTTTGCGTATTGTCGATCAGCAAGAATCCCGGTGATACCAGCACGATGGTGCGCGCCCCCGGCATGATCGCGATTTTGTTCAGCACATCGCGGATGCTGCCCAACGCGATCCGCGATTGATCGCTGCTGGTGCTCACCAGTCGTTCTGCCGTACTTACAATCACGCTCTCGGCCTGCGCGGTGCCAACGTTCGGGCCCAGGTTTAGACAATTCAGATAATCGGAAATGGCGAATTGCAGGGCCATCGGGTCATGTTTGGTGACAATCAGGTCGGCTTGATAGGGAGTAAGTTGAGGACAGTCTGTCGTCGTTGCATTCCCGGTGGGATTGGGACTGATCCGCATCAACGCTTCCCGCAAATGCTGCCGGTCGTCGGTGAAGTCCACCATGACGATGCCCGACGTCGTGAATACGGCCACTCGGTCGTCAGGAGGCAGTGAATTCAGATGCGCCAGGGCGGCATTCCGGGAGGTGGCTATATCCTGGAACGGCAAATGCATATCGTCAAACAAATAGGCTACGTAGCGAACCGGAAATTCAGCATTCGGCTTCGCTTCGGCTTTGCCGCCTGTGCTAGCGAGCGGTTGGTCGGTTGCCTTATGTTCGACCGCGAACCTCGCAATCGTCTGCGGCTTGCCGTTGTCGAACAGCTGGAAGTCTTCTTTCTTTAGGGTGCCGATTGCGCGTCCCTGGGCGTCTCGTACCACTACCCGCACCACAACCAGCTCCACGTTCACCTTGAACGTCGTGTCGGTTGATTCGCGCGTGGTTATTTCGGCCACGTTCTTCTCTTCGCTAGCTGCAGGCTGTGTACTGTTCGCCGATGCCGTTGCGGGACTCTGAACTGCCGCGGGCGCCGCAATCGGCGTAGCGCTCGAAGTCGATTGCACCTGCGCCGTGGCCAACCCGCCCCCGCAAAGGAGAGCGCCGACGAGGCCTAACCACATAGCAGCACTTCTAATCCAATTGGTTTTGCCTTGGCGAAAATTTCGGCGGGGAGACGAATCGCTCATAGAAATGCCTCGAAGAGCATTGCAGCGTGCGAGTGACGTCGCACCGCATCGCGCGGCTGCGACTTAAGTGGTTCCCGATAGGGCCGGGACTTTGGATTGCAAGCCGCCCGACGCGGCCGTGAGAGGATACTCATATTGCCTGAAAGTCTAAGCCGAAACGTCCGCCCACTGGCCGAGATCTTGCGACTCAGCCAATTTCAGGCCCGACAAGCTATTAGTGTAACCCCGATTGCCGTGCCTCGTTGTGACCAGAGCCGCACGGTATTCACACTTAGTAAACCTCTTGAGTCTGACGAGTTTCTGATCGAATGTCAGAAAAAATGAGATTTGGCGTCCCCGACGGGATTTGAACCCGTGTTACCGCCGTGAAAGGGCGATGTCCTAGGCCAGGCTAGACGACGGGGACGCTTATTGGGAGGGAACTTTTCTGCCGTATAACTTAGAATATCAGCCCGTTTCAACCAGTGTCAAAGTAGGACCGTCGATGCCGCGGCTGCGTAACCCAACGATCCTTTGGGACGAACCCTGCGCCGTGGTCTAATGTTTCTGCGGTTCGCAAATTACGTCCATAGCACGCTTGCTCGACCGCACCCACCCGCGCTACCTCGGAGGATTCGACAACCTGCTGGATACACACGCAAGACAACTCAAGCGTCTGCTGGCGTTCGGCAGTGAAGTCGTTCGCGGACAACTCGATCGATCGCGAATCGACCAGAAGTCTCCCGACCTGCAAGTTCAAAATGCCGCCTGGCTGCATCATTGCTGCGCCCGGGCGCTGCCGCGCTTCGGAGTGCAACTCTCGCTGTTGGGCGATCCGCCCACCCGCGGATTGCTCGTCAGCAATCATCTCAGCTATCTCGACATTCTGGCCTTCAGCGCTGCTCTGCCCTGCGTCTTCGTCTCCAAGGCAGAGGTCGCTCAGTGGCCGATCATCGGACGATTTGCTGAACAGGCAGGTACCACCTTCGTTCACAGGGAGAAGAAAGGCGACGGCTCGCGCGCCAACTCCAGTATCGCCGCGTGCCTGCGAATCGGTTTGCGAGTCGTCCTGTTTCCCGAGGGAACCACGACCAATGGAGAACAAATTCTTCGCTTTCACTCCACGATGTTGCAGCCCGCCATTGAGGCCGGAGAAATCGTGACGCCCTGCGCGATCCACTACAACCTTGATGATGGCGTGGCTGAGCGCGAAGTCTGTTGGTGGGGCAATGTGCCGCTGGCCCCCCACCTGTTGAACCTCTTGGGAAAGCGCAAAGTCAGGGCCAGTATTGTTTTTGGAGAATCTCTTCAGGCGACCGGCGATCGCAAGGCACTCGGCTTGGAGCTGCGTGCGCGCGTCATGGGTCTATACGCGCAACTGCGCAGCGAATGTCTATGACTCTGCAGAATCCGCGTCCTCGCTGACCAGCGATAGCGGCTCCGGATCGGGCTGCAACTGCCAATCCGGCGATTCCAATTGCCGTGGCGTCTTCTCCACCTGATGCAAGTCTGGAAGGTCCGCTGCCGATAGCGAGCGATCGAGATCGGGCATCTTACGTGCAATCGGGAAAACCGACCGCTCCATTGAGCCCACTGCTTTGTTGTAAGAGTCGACCGCACCGCCCAGACGCTTCCCGATATCTTCGAAATTCCACGCCATGGCGCTCAGGCGCTGATACAGAGTCTTACCCGCCGCGCTGATTTCGCGCGCACTCTCCGCAAGGTTCTTCTGGTTCCACCCGTACGCGACCCCTTTCAGCAGCGCTATCAAGGTCGTCGGAGAAGCCACGATGACCTTGCGCTTCACTCCGTATTCAATAAGTTCGGCATCGGCGTCCATCGCGGCCCGAAAAAATACTTCGCCGGGGAGAAACAGCACCACAAACTCGGGCGTCGATTCGAACTGGTTCCAGTAAGACTTCGAACTAAGGTTTTCGATATGCTGCCGTACCTGCCGGGCGTGGTCAATCAGACGGTCCTTGCGCGTGGCCTCGTCCGGAGCCTCGAGTGCCGCCAGGTACGCCGTGAGCGGCACCTTCGAGTCGATGACGATGTTCTTCTCGCCAGGAAGCTTGACCACCACGTCCGGGCGCCTGCGTCCATCTTCCCCGGTGACGGTCACCTGCTCCAGGAAATCGCAGTACTCCAGCATTCCCGCCAGCTCGAGGCACCGGCGCAATTGCAGCTCTCCCCATCGCCCGCGCGCCTGCGGCTCGCGCATCGCCTTCACCAGGTTCCCAGTCTCGGTCTGAAGCGCCTCTTGCGTCTTCAGCAACGAAGCCACCTGCGATGTCAGATTGCCGTAGGCCTCAGCTCTCGACTTTTCCAGTTCGCGAACGTGCTCGTCCACCTGTTTCAGCGAGTCCGAGATCGGCTTGACCAGGGTCTCGACCGCCTTCTCTCGCTTCTCGAGTTCTCCCCGCGCCTCCGACTGATATTTCTCCAGCGTCCCTTTGGCGAGCTGCAAAAAACTCGCATTACTGCTTTCCAGCGCGGAAGAGGCCAACGCCTTGAACTGCGCCCTCAGTTCCTCGCTCGCGTCGGCCAGCAGACGCAGTTTTTCCTCGCCGCTGCGGCGTTCGCTTTCCAGGGTGGCTTCGGCAGATGCCTTGGCCGCGCGGAAAGTCGGAGTTCTCCGCCTGCTGCTGTGCCAGTTGAGATCTCACGCTGGCAAGCTCATGCTCCAACTCAGATTTGCGCTCAGCCAGACCGCTAGACTTCGCCCGGAACGCCAGCCACGACAAGGCTGCTCCAACCGCTAAACCCACGAGTGCGAGAATAATGACAACCGTAATATTCATCGAGAGGTATCCGAAGCCGCTGCTGTATTGTATGTTGGCGGTGGGGGGAACGGAAGCATGACGCGGAGCGTCTAAACCTCAGCATGCGATTCTCGAGTCACCGATCCGGCAGCACATTGTCCATACGGGCCCTGATTCCGCTGTGCTGCGTGCTTTATGCGCTGCTAAGCCTCACGCCCAACGCGCGCTCACAGGAAACCAACGCCTCCGCAGCGCAACAACGCCTGTTGTCGCTCATCAATCAGGAGCGCGCCAAGGAGGGCCTTGCACCTCTGGAACTCAACGAGCGTCTGTCGCAAGCAGCCCTGAAGCACACCCAACGCATGGTTCAGAATGACACTCTTTCGCACCAGTTCGATGGCGAAGAATCGCTGCAATTACGTATCGGAGACGAGAACGTGCGCTGCGATCGTGACGGCGAAAACATCGCACTCGACGGCAACCTCGAGAATGCTCACCTCATGCTGATGCAGTCGCCGCCCCATCGCGCAAACATTCTCAACCCGCAATTCAATGCCGTCGGAATTGGGATCTTGAAAGCTGATGAGTTGATTTACATTACAGAGGATTTTGCCCACGTCCTCCCCGACTACTCGGAATCCGAAGCGGATGTGGCTGCAGAACGAGCCATTGGAGAATACGCGAAATCACAAGGCGTCCCGATACCGAAGAGGAGACCGCTGCCTCAATTGCGGCAAGTGGCTTGCGACATGGCGCTGGACGACAAGCTCGATAGTGGAAAGGTCGGCGCCGTCCTCGGTGTGAGCAGTGCGGCGGCATGGAATGCGACTGACCTCGAAAAGCTTCCGTCCAGCCTGAAAAAACTTCTCGCACAGCCATTGAATTCCGGGTATTCCCTGGGCGTATGCTTCGCTCCCAGCGTGTCTCACCCCGGCGGTGTGTATTGGCTGGTAATGGCGATCTATTGATATGAGTCCGTCGACATCGCGAATTCTCGTGGGCACGGCCGGATGGTCTTACAAGGACTGGGAGGGAATCGTATATCCCGCGCAGATGAAGAAGTCACAGCACCCGGTCGAGTACATGGCGCGGTACTTCGATATGCTGGAAATCAATACCTCGTTCTACGGGCATATTAAGCCGGAATGGGGCAAGCTGTGGTGCCGTAACGCACGCCGCGTCAATCCTGACTTCGTGTTCACCGCCAAGCTGAATCGCGCATTTACCCACTCACCCATCGCTGTTGTTGAAAGCACGTCGGCAGACACGATTCGAGGTAACGCCAACGACGAGAGCCTGGCCAAAGTTGGACTGGACTCGATCGCCGAAGAAAACATGCTGGGCGCTGTGCTCATGCAGTTTCCTATCTCCTTCAAGAACACCAATCCTAATCGCGACTACCTCGACGCGCTACTCAACAAGTTCGCGCAATATCCTCTGGTGATCGAAGTCCGCCACAACAGTTGGACCAACGAAGGAACACTTCGCTATTTCGCGCAGAAGGGCGTCGCCTTCTGCAACATCGATCAGCCGCTGTTGGGAAAGGCCATCGTCCCTACCGATCTGGTGACCTCGCCTGTCGGTTATGTGCGACTTCACGGCCGAAACTACGACCAGTGGTTCGATAGCGACTCCGGCGCCGATCGCTACAACTATCTCTACACTGCCCCTGAATTAGAAGCATGGACCAACCGCATTTCCACTATCGCCGGCAAGGCGCAGAAAACCTTCGTCGTCACCAACAATCACTTCGAAGGAAAAGCAGCGGTCAATGCTCTGCAAATCAAGAGCATGCTGACCGCCATGCCAGTGAGAGTTCCACCGACTCTGCGCAACCGTTATTGGGAACTGGGCGAGATCGCAACCCCCGATGAATAGAGTGTTACAGAGTAGACCGGCATTTGGACGACGCCGCTTTACACGGTATGACGCACAGCTTTTCGGGCCAAGACGGACGGCTTTACAGGCTGCGGAAAAAGTCGCCTTTGCGACCGGTTCGTATCAGGGCATGACTTTAGTCATGCCGTACCGTTTTGCCGATAGGTCACGGGCTTTAGCCCCTGTCTTCCTTTCTTCCTTTGCACCGTCAGAAACAACTCTTTCCGCTGCCTCTTTGGTCATGCGTACTACTACTCGTCGCAAAGTCCGCGAGGCAGATCTTGACCGCCATGCCATTTCTGCTCCCCCTGCTGAACCAACTTGGTAAACTGTTCTAGTCCTACAGAGTGGTACCGCAGTCACTCGTCACCATCATCGAGCCACTCGTCCGCAATCCCTGCTTCTCGCAACGCATCAAGAAAAGCGCAGGGAACCTTTTTATTCCTCGTCCGTATATATCCCTAGAAGTTGAACCGGTAACCGCCGCAAGGCGAGCCGACGCAAACCTCAAAGGAGAATCACATGGACGCGAAATACAACTGGCTGATCGATAACGTTGCGATCCGCGTCACCCTTAACACGGTGGCGTTTGCGCTCTGGATTGCCACAGCGGTCGCGTTGCTCGAAGTCGCAGCAAAGCTCTAACCGTACTTGGAGGATTGCCCTCCCCCAACACAAAGGTTCGTGTGCGATACCACGCCACGTAAAAAGAAGTCCCGCTCTTCATCTCCGTCGAGCGGGATTTCTTTTGCTGACTGTTCGGTCCCGAAAGTGCCGCAGTTCCTGGGTGGAGCGCCGCTTCAGCGGTGCATAAGACATTTGGTCGACGAACTCGGCTTCAGCCGCTGAGGTAATAGCGCGGTGCTGTGAGGCCCGCTTGCCCGCTGCCCGCTCGGATGAGAGCCGCGAGGCACGGCACCAACAACACATACCGTCAGGAACGGCATGATTCTAATGCCGTTTGGGCGGATAGCAATTGCTTACAACAACCCCGCATTTCCAATTGACAACTCGTTGATCAATGCGCGATTCTCTCCCCTACTCGTGGAGGCGCAATGGGCCGCGAACTGCAATGCGCAATACGAATCGGCGGAAAAACATCTGCTGGCAAGGCGCTGCTGGAAACCAACGAAATCTTGTTTCGCGGTGAGCCCCGCCTGAAGATTCCCTTCGCCTCTTTGAAGTCCGTTGTGGCAAAGCATGGCGAGCTTCATCTCAAGTGGCCCGGCAAGTCAGCCGTCTTCGAATTGGGAGAGCAGTCCGAGAAATGGGCGCACGCCATCCTGCATCCCAAGTCCGTCGCAGAGAAACTCGGTGTCAAACCGGGTTCGCGGATTTCGCTACTCCGCTTACCTTCGCCTGAGCTGCTCAAAGACGCACGCAAGTCTGCCTCGGCATTCGCCGAAGACAAGCCCCTCAAAGGTTCTGACGTGATTTTTCTTGGCGCGGAGGCAACTTCGGAACTGCCACGTATAAAGAAGATAGTCCCATCGCTGGCCAGCAACGGCGCACTATGGATCGTCTATCCCAAGGGCCGAAAAGAAATTACCGAACTGCAAGTCCTCGCCGCGGGCCGCGACGCAGGACTGGTGGACATCAAAGTCGTCAGCTACTCGCCCACCCACACCGCCTTGAAGTTCGTCCGCCCCAAAGCCAAGCGGCCGTAACTCGGCTTCCGAATGCCAATGAAGAACTAGGCTTTCACACCCGGGACGAGATTTTCGAGGAGCTTCGTATCAGGGCACGACTTTTAAAGTCGTGCCGATAGATTGCCTCCTCGATTCGCCGAGCGGACTTCAGTCCGAGAGGTGTCGGCTCCGCCAACAAATACGGCTTTAGCTGCTGAGGCAATGAGACCCTCCGCTGCTAAAGCCGTGACCTATGTCAGCGACGATCGGAGCACGCCCGAAGGCACGCTCCGTCTCTCGCGAAAAACACAAGCTCTATTTCTTGACCTACCCCTTCTTCGTGCGCACGTCCACTTCGCGCAGGCGAGCAGCCTTGCCGCGCAATGCACGCAGATAATACAGTTTGGCGCGGCGAACGTGCGCCGAGCGCAGCACTTCGATCTTGTCGATTACCTTCGAGTTCAGCGGGAAGATACGCTCGACGCCCTGCCCAAAGCTCATCTTGCGCACGATGAAACTCGGCTGCGTGCCCTTGCTCTTGGCGATGACCAGCCCTTCGAACACCTGCACGCGTTCCTTCTCGCCTTCTTTGATCTTCACGTGCACGCGGACAGTATCGCCCGCCTTGAATTCCGGAAGATCGGTGCGCCGCGTTTTGGCAATTAATCGGTCAATAATCGGTGAATTCGACATTTCGTTTTCTTCCTTCTTTGTCGCACGCCTCGTGGCGGCCTGAATCTTAAACTCTCTCTCGGGTGCCCCATTCAAGCCGCTTCGGCTTGAGTGAGTCTTTTGTGGCCGCCGGAACAACCTTGGGTGCCCCATCCTTATCGCCGTTCTTTGGCGATAGGGTGGGATCCCTCGATCTCTTCCAAAATCTTGCGGTCTTCCTTACTCAACTCCGCCCCGCGCAACAAATCCGGACGGTTCACCAGCGTCTTCTGTAGCGCCTGCCTGCGTCGCCAGCGCCTGATCTCATCGTGGTTCCCATTCATTAGCACCTCGGGAACCGGCATCCCCCGAAACTCCGCAGGGCGCGTGTAGTGCGGATAATCCAGCAATCCGCCCGATCCGCACGTTGACGAAGGAGGCTCATTCCCTTTCGAGTGCCCCACATTCGCCTCTGGGTGGCCCACATTTCCCTGTTTTTGGGAAATGTGGGAAACAGCCGTCTGTGTCGTGAACGACTCCTGCTGCGCCGACGCCGCGTTCCCCAGCGCTCCGGGAACCAACCGGCTTACCGCGTCCACGATAATTGCCGCACCCAACTCGCCGCCACTTAGCACGAAATCACCGACTGAAATCTCGCCGTCCGCCAGGAACTCGCTCACCCGCTCATCCACGCCTTCGTAGCGACCGCAGATCATCACCACCCGATCGCGGCCAACCAATTCTTGTGCCACCGCCTGCGTGAACAACTGTCCCTGCGGAGACAACAGCACAACGGTCTCACTTGCACCGTTGCGCAACCGTTCTTCCCGCGACGAAACTCCCATCGCTTCCAGGCACTCAAAGATGGGCTCCGGCTTGAGCACCATCCCCTCGCCTCCGCCAAACGGACGATCGTCCACCGTCCGATGGCGGTCCTGCGTAAACCCCCGCAGGTCGTGGATACCTATATCAATGAGCCCGGCCTCGCGCGCGCGGCGCACAATGCCATAATCCAGCGGCCCGCGAAAGAAGTCCGGAAAAATCGTCAGTATCTCGAACTTCATTCGGGCCTCCCCATCTCGCCTGGGCGAAGGGGATTCTCACTCAAACTCTTGCGCTTTGAAGGGGCACGGCTTCAGCCGTGCCGTTACCACTCTCAGCGAGCCTGGGCTTTAGCCCCTGCGGGAACTCGCACTTCCCTACTCGATGCCCTTTGCGCCGTTCCCCCGCCGCTCGCGCCTCATCCGCTTCCAACTTCTGGCGCTGCTTCTCTTCGCTACTCAGCGGAGCCTGCGCCTCCAACAATCCTTCGGGCAACTCCATCTCAATCCGCCGCCCTGCAAAATCCGTGCGCTTCAAAAACGCCTCAGCGTACGGAACCAGATACTCCCGCTCGCCCTTCACCACCAGCAGCGGAGCTTCTCCCGCCCCAAACTGCACGTCGGTCACCGTTCCGATCGCGACTAAACCGTCCGCGGTGTGCACCAGCACTTCACATCCAACCAGATCGCTGACGTACGCCGCGCCCGCTTCCAACTCCGCTCGCTGCTCCTCCGGAACCTGCAGCTCCACGCCAACCAGCAGTTCGGCGTCACTAATACTCTCGACGCCTTTAAACTTCAGCACCACGCCACCCTTGTGGAACCAGTGCTCCTCAAGCTGCAGCTCGCGCCGCGTGCCATTCGCCGCCAGCGCCGACAGCTCCCGCCTCTCGGCAAACCGCTCCGGAAAGCTGGTATGGATCTCCGCCAGCACTTCGCCGCGCCGCCCCTGCGGTCCCAGCACGCGCGCGATCGTGATGAAGGCGCCCGCTATTCCAGAATCTCCAACTGATACCGTTTGCCCGTCTTCCCTGCCGCCGCGCCCAGAATGGTCCGCAAACTGCGCGCCATGCGCCCCTGCCGCCCAATGATCTTGCCCACTTCGTTCTCAGCCACCTGCAGCTCCAGAACGATCTGGCCGTTCTCGTCAAACGTCTCGACGCCGACTTCTTCCGGCGCGTCCACCAGCGCCTTCGCCACCAGCGTCATCAGTGCGGGAATATCCTGAGCCATCGTTCGGTTCCCTTCGTTCTTGGTACCGCTGGGCTTCGGCCCAGCGTCCAACTTGGTAACGGTTCTTGCGTCAGCGTCCAACTCGGTAGAGCTGGCCTTCAGAGCCTGCCCTGAGCGCAGTCGAAGGGCCAGCGTCTCGGGCCGGTAATTATGATTTCTCTTCGCGACTTTAGTCCGCGGGAATACACTTTCAGCCGAGTCGCCCGAACAACTTTCTTCCGCCTCGTATCAGGGCACGGCTTCAGCCGTGCCGACGCGTCGTTCTTTTGCCATTCCGAGCGGACTTCAGTCCGCGAGGAATTTGCTTTTCACCCGCACCGACCAGCCGCGAACCCTACGCCTCGACTGCCGCCGGAGCGCTCGCCGCAGCCTTGTCCACCAGCTTCTTCACCCGGTCCGACAACTGCGCGCCCTTGCCCGTCCAATAAGCGATCCTCTCGCTCTTCAGATCGACAGTTGCGGGATTGGTCCGTGGGTTATAAGTGCCCACCACTTCCACCGAGCGGCCGTCGCGTGCGCGGTCTTTCTCGATGACAACAATACGGTAATGAGGTTGCTTGCGCGCACCACGGCGCGACAGACGAATCATCAACACAGAGAGTATTTCCTTTCCTGCGATTCAAAGGGTTCCGACCCAGTGCGTGTCCCAGGCAAACCTCAGAAAATAAAGGTTATAGCTCCGAAAGGCACCGTCGGCACAGCTTTTCCCTCAGGCGAGACCGGATATGCCAGCGTCTCCGAAGATCCGCTCCACACCCCAAACAAGTACCAGCCGGCACCTGTTGGACCCCCGCTGCTGGAGGCAAACATCAATTATCGCGTAACTCGCCGCCGTTGGCAAGGCGCACTTGCATCACTATGTCGCCTCCTTCGCCTGTTTGCCATCCTTCGCGCCTCCGTTTCGGAGACGCGGGGGATCTGCTTTCTCCTTCCGTTGTCATCCTGAGCGGAGGCGGCGCTTCGCCGCCGGAGTCGAAGGACCTGCATTTCGCCCCGACAACGAAAATTTCGGTGCTGGAAGCCAAATCCCTTTCCCTTCTTTTGGGAAAGGGTGGGATAACAGTCTCATCTTTTGGACGGTCGAACAATCGACTCGCGCCAGTCCCGTCCTGCGGGACGAAATATCTTAGCCCAGCGTTTCAGTCGGGGTCGCGTCCTCATCTTCCTGATCGCGATCGCTTTACTCTCGATACCTCGCATCCCGCTGCCGTGGCTTTACGTCCAGCTCTGGCCGTCTGGTTATTGGCCCTTCTGGCTGGGAGCCGCCATTACCGTCGCCGGCCTTCTCTTCGCCGTCTGGGCGCGCGAGCACCTCGGCCGCAACTGGAGCCGCTCCGTCACCATTAAGCAGGGCCACGAGCTGATCACCACCGGTCCCTATGCCGTGGTCCGTCACCCTATCTACACCGGCATTCTGACCGGGTTTCTTGGCATGGCGATTGCAATCTCCCAGGTGCGCGGGTTCATCGTTTTCGTCCTCATCTTCCTCGTGTTCTGGCCCAAGCTCCGCATGGAGGAGAAGTGGATGCGCTCCCAGTTTGGGGAGACATACGCCACCTATGCCCGACAGACTGCCGCCCTGGTGCCCTACATCCTCTGATCGGCGGGCACACGTTGGGTTGGTAATGCCCGTAAGATCAAAAGCCCAAACCACCCGGCCGGATATCGCAGTCGTTTATATTCTCTGACAGGAGATTAACTTATGCTGCGGGCAGAAAAGTTTCGAATCTTCAGCGGGCACAATACCCAATCGCATCCAAGCAATCGTTCCCAGTGGCTCTGGATTTGGAAGTCACGGATGACGGACATCTGTCTGGTTTCGTGAACTTTTATGGAGAGGTGCGACCGGACGGCTTTCCACTCGGAGCAAGTTCTCAATCATTACTGATGATCCGAGAGCGAGCGTGATCCAAGAATTTCTCCATCTCACTGTTCGGTTTGTACACGCTCAAACAGCACAAGTGCAAGGTTACATCGACGGCAGCCGTGCGCAATTTCAAAACGTCACTACGGTCGCAGATGTTCAAGCTGAACTGGATTCCCGCTTTGCAAAGATGGCTATCGAAGTCGCCAAGCAGAGCACGCCAGAGGATGACAAACCGCGTCCGAAGGTTGGTGCAGTAGCGGTAAAGCACGGTCAACTTTTAGGAACTGCTGTCGCACTGCTGTGGAAGACAAAGGCAAGAAGAGCGGACAGCATGCAGAATTTCGTCTCACTTCTGCTTTGAGTGGTGGTGATCTCGAAGGTGCGACCATTTATACGACACTGGAGCCTTGCCTTAATCGCAACGATCCTAAAGTGTCATGCGTGGATCGGCTAATTTCAGTCAAAGTGGCCCGTGTTGTAATCGGTGCTCTTGATCCTGACCATCGGGGAAACGGGCTTAGAAAACTCGTCCACTCACCTACGATTGAAGTCGCATTATTCCCGGCTTCGTTGAGAGCGGACGCCCGTGAGTCGATTCAAGAATGGAAAGAATTCAGCGAAAAGCAACAGAAGGAAGAAGCTCCGTCAACCCCGAAATAAAAGCACTGCGTGAACGTATCCTCGAACATAAGAACGAAGAGGTACACTGGCACAACAAAAAGAGCGATAGCACTTCGAGAGGGACTATCGTGGATTGTGACGAAGAAGTTGCCGCTACTCAAAACGGTGACGCATCCCTTTACATGTCCACTCGCCGATCTCGACACCACAAAGAAATACTTGAACGGGCGGATGCAGTTCACGCTCGGTATTAAGGACAGTATAGCCTGGTGCCCCAGGTTCGCGTCCTTCTTTTGGACGATAACCTGGGCAGAGGAAAGGTTCTGGTCCTGCCCCACCGAACAGTCTCAACTGGTGATCTCTTGCGAGGGCAGCGACACAATCTTGTTTCTTTCCGAGTGCCGAGTGCACTGACCCCAGGTTAACCCAACAGAAGGGCGAACCTGGGGCACCAGGCAGCCTGATTTGTTGCGGCGGCGCTTTGACATTTTTCGGCGGAGCGGCGCCGTGCAGCCTGCCCAGCCCACCGGAGCAAACCCTGGGGCAGCTCGCGACGTGCAGTCAATTTTGAGACTGAGTTCTGAGATCCTGAAAGGGCCGATTTCATTGGCCTCACGAGGGCGTTCGGAAAACTTACGCTTCGCGAGAAGTACAGACAGGGATTGGTCGAAAGAAGTACTCTACCGGTGCAGAGCCCGTTATTTGGTATTGTCGGACAAAGCCACTCTGGGGGGACAGTAGTATGAACGACTTCACGACTCTTTAAGAAATCCCCAGAAGCATAGGCGATTCGCTCCGGATACAGGGTCGATCTGTCCCTGCCGGTGCTATTGACTGGAATGTCGGGTACGAGGCGTCGATGACCGTTTATTCATCTCCTACGGCTAAGCTTTGGAAAGACGCAGCGACACTCGAGATCATCAATATTGTTCAGACAGATGGGCGGGGGCAATATTGAAGCCGACTACGAAACGGCAGTCATCGAGCTCTGTGCGTTGCTAAGCTACGATCCTGCCTCTGGCCATGCGCTGATCAGTATGATTCTTCGCTCGCCAAGTTCGCCTCCGCGGCTTTGGGCAAGGTGGTGGTGGAGAACCCATCTCTACGGTATCGAATCGGCCTTGAGGGGCTTGAGCCCTTGGTCTTGCATTAACAAATGGGGGATTGAGCAACTGGGAAATTCAGGTCACAAAGAGGCGGTCATACCGCTCAAAGAGTTCATTAAACAGTGGCCAAATTTGTCCGATCTTTCGCAGGCTGCAAGTAGGGCGCTACAAAAGATTGGGCATGATTGAGCTTGTCGGGTGGTTTTGTCGGCGTGTCGCCCCCTCATTGCACAAAGGACCCTTTGCGAGACAACCGCGACGGTAGGCTATTGACCACTTGTGCTGTCCGGTGTTGTTTGACTAATTTGCTGTAGATAGTCATTGGCTTGCGTTTCGGCTTTTCGGCGTGCTTCGTTCAAAATCTCGGCATAACTATCAAGGCTTACTGAAAGCTCCAGCTCCTTACGTGCCGCGATAAGGACAGGTGGGAACAGGCTGTTAATACGAAAATTTTGAGCAAGACACTCTTTTACAAAAGGGACATACTTAAGGCGACGCTCAGTCTCTAAACCGCCTATCTCTTGAATTGTGGCATTTACACTTCCACTCGCAAGTTCGAATTGTCTCTGTATGCTTCGAAGCGGCGGTCATCCTTAAGCCCTTCAATGTTGTGATCCCGCATCAGCTTCAGGACGTCATGGCGCGTTGTCGCAAATCCCCTCATTAGGTCGTTTTTGATTTCGATGTTATTTTGCAAACCTTGAAGGGCGAGACGTTGGCAAGAGAGATGTAAAAACGCCCCGTCATCTCACCCATAACAACGGTAAGTGCGCGAACTGTATCTTCATTTGCAACGAGATTTACTTTTGCGAGTGCGGGGGAACTTTCTAAAATCGCCGCGCTAAGTTTCTTTCTGCGGAACGCTCAAGTCTGAAAATTTTGAAAGAGTAACGACTGCGCGGGAGACAGCCTCGGCGGCGCTGACGAAGACCTCTTTTCGGAAGGCCATTTCCCGTTTCGCGATTAAGCCTTCTGTCATTGGCTCGATTATTTGTCCAATGGCTGCCGAGAAGCGTAAACACTGAACCGGCAACCGCGCCCAGAATGTTCCCGGCACTTGGGAGAGTAACCGAAACATTTCTGCCAACAGTCCTGCAAAAAGCGTGGCTAAATTCATATCGGGGTTACTCTCGGAAAACGGCACATTATTTTTGTTATGTTTGCGGCACCGCGGGCTTTTGTCGAGTTCAAAACTTACCCTTTGTGCAACAGCGAACGGCAGCTTCCTCAAAAGGCATCCGGCGGTTCCCGGCCAAAAGCGGACCCCGGGTTATTGGTTACACTGGCAATGCGGCGCGCAGATCGTGCCGAACCTCACTTCTGCGGAACGTCGGCTCAAGCTATTCTGAAGAACCTGGGGTGGAGGTTTTGTACCATGGCAAAGCTCGTGTATGGATTGAACCAGTCCTTGGATGGCTACATCGACCATCAGAAATTTAGGCCTAGCCAGGCGCTCTTTCGTCACTTCAACGAGCAGGATGCCTCTGTCATGAACCCTTTACTGCCTCACTCCGATCCGTGTCATCCGTGTAAATCCGTGGTTGCTCTTCCGAGATTGGGCGCAAGGACGCTGAAAGCCTGGGCTTTTACTGCGCAAACGTATTGCACGCGGCAACGTCTCCGCTGTTGAATCCCGCCTGAAACCACTTGACGCGGTCGGCCGAGCTGCCGTGAGTGAACGAGTCTGGATTGACTCCGCGGCCCGCCATGCGTTGCAGGCGGTCATCGCCGATGGCCGAAGCCGCCTTCAGCGCTTTGTCCACGTCGCCGGCCTCCAGAATGTGGCGCTGGTCGGTCGAGTGTCCCCAAACTCCGGCGAGACAATCGGCCTGCAACTCCAGCTTCACCGAAAGCTGATTGGCCAGGTCCGGCCGCGCCCGTTGCATCTGGCTCACTTTGCCGCTCACGCCCAGCAGGTTCTGCACGTGGTGTCCGATCTCGTGCGCCAGTACGTAAGCCTGCGCGAAGTCGCCGCTCGCACCGAATCGCTGCTTGAGCTCGTCATAGAAGCTGAGATCGATGTACACCTTCTGGTCCGCCGGGCAGTAGAACGGCCCACTCGCCGATTGCGCAAAGCCGCAGCCCGAGTTGATGGCGTTGCGGAACAACACCAGTTTGGCATCATGATATTGCGCTCCGTACTTCGGCAGCACCTGCTTCCAGGTATTTTGCGCGTCGTCGAGCACGAAGCTGACGAACTGCACTTCGCGCTGTTCGTTGGGATCGTTCAGTGGGCGGCTCTGTGTCGCGCCTTGCTGTCCCACGCTGGCGGTGCCGTCCCCTCCTCCACCCAACAGCGAGAAAAAGTTGGTCTTGAAGACCAGACTGAGTACGGCCAGCAGGATGAAGCCCCCTAAGCCCAGCCGCAACCCGCCACCACCGAAGCCCCCGCCGCTGCTGCCGCGCTCGTCCTCAACGTTGTCGCTTACATCACCCGGATTCCAACGCATACCTGCCTCCGATCCCGTGGCGGGATGCCATTATCCTGTGGACCGCCCCGACTTGCAAACGTCCGATCCGTGTCGTCCGTGTAAATCCGTGGTTGCCCTTACCTTTACTTTTTACCCGTGGTGAAATCGAATTTCCCTATCACACCGTCACGTGACCCACGTCCTTTCGCGATCGATTGACCAGGGTGTATCAACTCAATCGTGAGGCGGGGAATTTGTGTCCCTTGTCTCCCCCGCGCCCAATCGGCGGAACGTTCGCTCTTTGAAAAACCATGTCGCTGGAGTGGCTCTGGGAGTTAGCCCCGCAAATTGCCTTCCCTAAGTTATTTGAATGCAAGATTTTACCTATAACCCCAACGGGCTCATTGCCTTGCGCGGAAAACGCGCTAACGCTCTGATTCTAAGTATTTTACGAGGTGGGGGGGAGGGGGGTACCCCGGTGATCGCCGCGTCAACAGTGTTTTGTGCTTTTCGATACGCGTGAGCAATACTGCACAGACCTGTACCGCTTCAACACCTTATCTTTTGCTAAATCATAGCGGCAGAATCCCTGGCAGTCGGCCCCATCGAGCAACTCGAATTTCCACCTATTCCACTACCAGGGATTCTCCATCACACCGGCCCCCGAACAGGACGTGTGCAATGCTCTCGCCGTACGGGATGGATCTAGTCGAGAACTGTCTCGCCTGCAATCTCTGTTCCGACGGATTTTTCTGTCGTCTGCCGAAACCGGTCATGCAAGCTTTTCAGAATATAAAGTTCACGCTCGCGTATCCTCCCGGGTCGATTCTGTTTACCGAAGGCCAACCATGCCGCGGAATTTACATTCTGTGCCGCGGCCGCGTGAAATTATCGGCGACCTCGAGCCAGGGTCAGACGATCATATTTAAGGTTGCTAAGCCGGGCGAAGTATTGGGGCTCAACGCTGTTATGTCCGGAACCCCGCATGAGGCGACATCGGAAACTGGACAAGCGTGCCAGTTGAACTTTGTCAAAAGGGACGACTTCCTGAGGTTTCTGACTCAACATATTGAAGCCAACATGCAGGCGGCAATTCATCTCAGTCGCGAGTGCCAACAGGCATACCAACAGCTCCGTTCCTTCGTCATGCGCTCAGCACCGCAGCGCATCGCCCGCCTGATGCTGGATTGGTCGCACGAGGCTGCCGGGACCTCCAGCACTCGCGGAATCAAGGTGGCCCTGACCCACGAGGAGATCGGTCAAATCATCGGCATGTCGCGGGAGACGGTTACCCGCACGCTCGCCGATTTTCGCAAGCAGCACATTGCAGAACTTCATGGCGCCACCCTCCTAATCGAGAACACGCCCGCCCTTCAGGAGTTGGCCGTCTAACTGAAAACCCGGCGGTCTGATGGCCCGCGTATCTCGCTTTTCGAATCACTCCTCGCGCAGCAGAACCAGCGGATCAACCGACAGCGCGCGCCGTGCTGGAATCCACGTAGCCAGCAACCCCAGCAGCGCCATGGCTATCACGACACCAGCCAACACCAGCGGATCGCGCGGAGTTGCCTGATACACGATCGACGACAGTACTCGACTCGCCAGTATCCCGAGAATCAGGCCTACTACCGAACCGACGGCCAGCAATTTGAAAGCCCGTCCCAGCGCTGCCTGTAGCAATTCGCTATGCTGCGCACCCAAGGCGATACGAATTCCCAACTCCCGCAGCCGCTTGCTGACCGAATATGCCGCCATTCCAAAGATGCCGGTAATCGACAGCACAGCGCCCATCATGCCGAGCACACCCAACGCTGTCGTCGCCACCCGAGAAGGAAATAAAGCGCTCTCCAGTTCCTGGTTCCAAGTGTGCAGTGTAAAAGGTAGCCCTGCGTCCAGGCCCCGCACCGTGTTGGTTATGGCATCGGCCAATTGCTGCGGATCGCGATTCGAGCGCACCACGAGGCCCATTTGGTTCAGCGGCGGTTGCTGAAGGATCGGCAGAAACATTGCGGCCCGGGCTTCTTCGGCCAGGCTTTCATACTTTCCGTCTTCGACAATACCCACCACTTGTACGCGCGTTCCGTCTTTCAGTTTGTAATATCTGCCCACTCCCTCGGTGCCAGGGCCAAGGATTCTGTTGGCAAAGACTCGATTGACAACCGCGACGCGGGGCGAATTCTTGTCGTCATGCCAAGACAATTTCCTGCCCGCCAACAAGCTGGTGTGAGCTGCATCAAAGTAGTCCGGCGATATGTTGTAAACCGCGGATTGGGCCGCGGCGTTCGCCGGCCTCAGGTCAGTGGTTGTGTCGGCATAGACATTCGAGAAATTTGCGCCGTAATACAACGGCAGGCGATCGACGATTCCGACAGACTGAACGCCCGGTATTGCCTGCAGGGCCTCGATCATGCGCTTTTGCATGGCAGGTACTTGATCGCCGCTATAGCCGCCCATGCTTAGAGATGTCTCGACCAGCATCGCGTTCTGCGGCTCAAAACCGAGGTTGCTGTGCAACGAGCGCAGCAGTCCGCGCACCGCCACCAACGAAGCCGTCACCAATACAGCGCAGATAGCAATCTGCACGACGAGCAGAATGTCCCGCACCGAGAGGTGCCGTCCAACCATACTGGTTGATCCGACCTTAACTACCTGGTATGGGTCCGTCCGCAGCACCTGCCGTATCGGTACCGCACCAAAAAGAAACCCGCTCACAACACTGAGCAGGACAGCGACTCCATAGACATTCACATCTGGATTGATGGGCACTTGAACAGGGGCAGTTGGGAGCGGTTGCCACACACTGAGCGCGCGCAACAGCGCCATGCTGCCCCATAAGCCGATGGCGCCTCCGACCAGCGAAATCAGAACGGACTCAGTAAAGAGCTGCCGCAAGATGCGAGTGCGGCTTGCCCCCAGCGCGAGTCGCAGAGCAACCTCCCGGGAGCGATCGGCAGCACGCGCGGCAAACAAGCTGCCGAGGTTGGCACAAGCGGCCAGCAGAATCAGACCCGCCAGCAACATCAGTCCCCCGAGAAATGCCTTTAATGGACCGCCCAACCAGTCCCCCGCAAGACCCGGTCGCGCAAGCGAGAAGATCATCTGGCCATCGTCCTTGGGATAGGTTTTTTCAAGATAGGCGCCAATCGAGTTCAGGTCGGCAATCGCTTGCGCCGGGGTCACACCCGCTTTGAGGTGCCCCAGCACCATCAGCAGGTCACGGTTCCCGCGCTCGTTCAGGACATTGAGGCCTTCCACCTGCTCCTGGTTGACCAGCGGCACCCAGAAATCGGGAAACACGAACAACAGAGTCCCCCGAAACTCAGGCGGGGCTACAGAAAGGATGGTAAAGGGGTGTTTGTTGAGCTCAACAACACGTCCGACCACTCCGCGATCATCCTGAAAGTGGCTGTGCCAGTAGGCGTACGTCAGCACAATATAAGGAGCGCTGTTGGGTCCATGCTCATCGGCGCTGTGGAAGAAACGGCCGAGATACGGCTTAATCTTGAGCACGTCGAAATAGTTGCCAGTTACCTCTTGAACCCAGGCGTCGGAGACCTCTTTGCCGGTATCCAACCCTGCGTCGGCCAGGTTGTAGGCTGCGAGGTCATCAAAGCTGCGGTTGCGGTCGCGCAAATCGAGATAGTCGGCGTACGAGTGATTCACCGCTCGGGAAGGCCCGCGCTCGATTGCGTAGAGACTCTGGGCGTCAGGCACATTCAGCGGGCGAAGGATAAGCGCGTTCAATACGCCAAAAACCACTGCGTTCGCGCCGATTGCCAAAGCCAGCGTCACAATGGCGACGAATGTGAACCCAGGAGACTTGCGCAATTTGCGAAAGCTGAAGCGCAGGTCGTAGATCAGAATCTCAAAGAAGTTACCGCCAGCCGCTTCGTGGCACTCTTCTTTCACGCGTTGATATCCGCCGAACTCAACCCGCGCGCGTCGCTCGGCTTCGGCGCGACGAAGGCCGGAGCGCTCTAGATCATCAGCACGGTGCTGAAGATGTGAGCGAAGCTCGTCCTCCATCTCGGCATTCATTTGCGAGCGCTGGAAGAGAGCTGCGAAACGAAAGCGAAACGAGTCGAAGAGTTTCATACTTCCTCCGGTTGTGCGGCGAGGGCGGAGCCAATGGCGGTCACCAGCCGATTCCAATTGTCGGTCTCTTCCTGCAGACGCCTGCGTCCCGCGGCAGTGAGCTCATAGAACTTTGCCCGGCGATTGTTCTCTGATGTCCCCCAACTCGCTTTGAGTAGACCCTGGCGGACGAGACGAAACAGCCCGGGATAGAGCGCGCCCTGTTCAATCAACAGAGCATTGCCGGAGATCTGCCCAATGCGCAGAAGGACGCCGTACCCGTGCAATGGCCCCAGCGAAACCGCCCGCAGAATGAGGAGATCAAGATTGCCGGGAAGAATTTGCGCTTGGTCGGTCACCGCGTCACCCCTAAGATGATTAGGAGATTAGCGCCGCTCTCCTAAGCTGTCAAGGGAAAAGCCGATAAGCGCGACAATTCTGCGTTCCAGTCGGGAACCCCATCAGCTTGTCTCGGCCATTTTGCAGCAATTCGGTGTATTTTCATCTAATGATGCGCATGGAATTTTCGAAGTTCCTCACGCTTTACGCTCTGGTCGTTGCAACTTGCAGCCTTCTCGCGCAGGCGCCTGCCCCTGCCAAAGGCACGGATGCGCAGGGCGCCGCAACGCCGAAACCTCAAGATACGGAGGTTTGGGAGCCGGTACCGGCTGTGGTCACGCCAGGTGCTACCTGTACGGCGGCTCCGTCGGACGCGATCATTCTGTTCGACGGCAAAAACCAGGACGAATGGGTTTCGGTTCGCGACAAGTCGGCTGCGAAATGGCTCGTGGCGGACGGAGTGCTGACTGTGAGCAAAACTGAAGGTAACATCGAGACCAAACGACCCTTCAAGAACTATCAGCTTCATATCGAGTGGCGCATCCCTGAAAACATCGCGGGCACGGGCCAGGCCCGGGGCAACAGCGGTGTTTTTCTGGCGTCCACTGGGCCGGGCGACGCCGGCTATGAGCTGCAGGTGCTCGACTCCTACAACAACAAGACTTATGTGAACGGACAGGCCGGTAGCATTTACAAGCAGTCTATTCCGCTGGTAAACGCGAATCGCAAGCCGGGAGAATGGCAGTCCTATGACGTAGCGTGGACGGCACCCACGTTCAACGCCGACGGCTCGCTGAAAACCCCGGCCTATGTCACCGTCTTCTTCAACGGTGTTCTGGTGCAGAATCATTTCGAGTTAAAAGGAGAAACCCTATATATCGGAAAACCTTTCTACAAGAGTTACACCAGCGCTCCGATCAAGCTGCAGGCACACGGCGATAAGAGCGAGCCGATCAGCTTCCGGAATATTTGGGTGAGAGAACTCAATTGAGGGTTTTGGACCGACTCGCTGTGCTCGGTTTGCTGAAATCGGACGGCGAGCTTTTTTCTCAACGATCACAAGGTTCTCACTAACCATGCCAAAGCTGCTTTGCATCACCGCACACCCTGACGACGAAGCTGGCGCTTTCGGCGGAACGTTGCTTCTGTATGCTGAGCGAGGCGTGGAGACTTCCGTTGTCTGTCTGACTGCAGGAACCGCCGCACGGAACCGCGGAACGGCGCGCACCAACGAAGAATTGGCCCGGCTTCGTACTGCTGAGTTCATGGCTTCGTGCAAGTTGCTGGGAGTCAGCCACGGCGAAGTGCTGAGCTATCCCGATGGCCAGCTCGATCGGGCGAATTTCTTCGAAGTTGTCGGCGAACTGGTGGCGAGGGTACGCAAGATTCGTCCACAGGTGATGCTGACCTTTGGCACAGATGGCGGGTTGACCGGGCATCCCGACCACGCCATGGCAGGAGTTTTCGCTACCCAGGCATTTCAATGGGCAGGGCGTCCTGATCGATATCCAGATCAGCTAGCTCGCGGTCTGGCGCCTCATTGCGCGCAAAAACTCTACTACTGCGCTGCCGACTTCGTTTTGCCGGACCGGATACCGATCGCACCGGTCACCGTCACGGCGCGGGTCGAGGTGGGCCGGGATCGGTTCGAAAAAAAGAACCAGGCCTTCCGCCTCCACACCACGCAATCGCCACTCTTCGACCGCTTGCGCAAAAACCTCGGCAAAATGCCGACACAAGAGATGTTCCACTTGGCGGCGACTCGCGAACCGCGTGACGCCAAGTTCGAAACCGATCTGTTTGCAGGAGTCGTGGACGATTGAGACTCGGTGTAACGGCGCTGCGCGTGCGGCGCATCAGGGTGCTGAGTAATTCTTGGGTGTACGTTCCGATGCACCATGTGGCAGCCCACTCGCACCGCGTGCGATACTGACTTTCTAACTTCTTCATGCCGGGATGGCGAAACTGGCAGACGCAGCGGACTTAAAATCCGCAGACCCGAAAGGGTTGTGGGGGTTCAAGTCCCCCTCCCGGCACCAACTATCTCTCACTGCATCATGGGCTTAGCTCCAACTGGCCCGCTTTTCCTTTCTCGTTTATCTTCGTCACCTATGACCGAAACTATACCCATTCTGTTGAAATTTCAGCTTCCGCGTGGCCTCCGAGTTGTCCGACCGTGAGACGATTACGCCCGTGGGACGATCTGACAGATCGAGGTTTCGAGTGGCTTCAACCCCAAAACAGAAACCACTGGATGCCCGATCGAATGGAGAATGTGTTCACGGAATGACAAGACGCTGGGACTGAATTCGACTTCCACAATAGCTGTCATAGTCGTGCAACTAATAAAATGACCGGTCATCCCTTTAGCTTGCGTCGGCTGACTTAACTCCTAACTTGCGCAGAATCGTCATCATCGGACACCAATTGGTGAACGCCGACTGAAACAGGTTCAGTCCAACGAACGCCGTGAACAGAAACCAGTAGGGCGAGACGTAGTAGCCAAGGGCCAGCGAAAGCACGACAAACACTCCCGCAATCATTCGCACCGCGCGTTCCACAGTCATGAATGCACCTCCGAGAATTCTGGCGCGCAGTCCAGTGTGGGCGCCGGTGGTTGCTTGCGTTTTTCCACCATGTAATACAACACTGGCACGGTCATGCGCGACAGTAGCGTCGATGCCACCTCTCCTGCCATCAACGAAAGTGCCAGACCCTGAAAAATCGGATCGAACAAGATCACGCTCGCGCCCACCACGACCGCCGCCGCAGTCAGAAGCATGGGCCGAAACCGCACCGCCCCCGCATCAACGACCGCCTGCTCAAGTGGCTCTCCCTGCGCGCGCCGCAGTTCGATAAAGTCCACCAGAATGATCGAGTTGCGCACGATGATGCCCGCACCGGCAATGAATCCAATCATCGACGTCGCGGTGAAAAACGCGCCCATCAGCATGTGCGCGGGCAGAATCCCAACCAGAGTCAGCGGAATCGGCGCCATGATCACCAGTGGCGTCACGAACGAGCGGAACCATCCCACCACCAGCACGTAAATCAGCACCAGCACCGCGGCAAACGCCATCCCCAGGTCGCGGAACACTTCGATGGTGATATGCCATTCGCCGTCCCACTTCATCGTCAGCCGATCGGTCTCCGTGGGCATCTCCACGTTGTAGCGTTTGATCGCATAGCCCTCTGGCGACTTGAGTTTGTCGATGGCCTCGTTCATCTTCATGATGGCGTACACCGGGCTCTCAACCTCGCCCGCTACATCGCCCAGCACGTACACCACGGGACGCAGGTTCTTGCCGTAGCGGCTCACGTCGATGGTCTCGTTCTTAACATTGGTCACTTCGGCAATCGAAACCTGCCCGCCATTCGCGGTCGGCAGCCGCATCGAGGTCAGCGACTCGATCGCTGAACGCCCCGGCCGGTCGAGTTGAACGCGAATCGGAACATCCTCGCGCGACTTGGGATCGTGCAGCAGTCCCGCGGTTGCACCGCTCAATCCCATTTGGATTGTCTGCGTGACTGCCGCCGCCGACACTCCGTTCAGCGCGGCCTTGTCGAGATCGACCACCACGTCATACTTCGTCTGCGGGTCTTCCACATACCAGTCCACATCCACCACGCCCGGCGTCGATCTGGAAGATCTGCTTGATCTGCTTCGCCAGCGCCATCTGCTGCTGGTAGTCGGGGCCGTACACCTCCGCCACCAGCGTCTGCAGCACCGGAGGCCCGGGCGGAACCTCCGCCACCTTCAACCGCGCGCCGTACTTGTTGCCAATCGCCACCAGTCCCGGCCGCAGGCGCTTGGCGATCTCGTGGCTCTGTGTGCTTCGCTCGTTCCGTCCCAGCAGGTTCACCTGGATGTCGGCCTGGTTTGCCCCGCGCCGCAGGAAGTAATGCCGCACCAGTCCGTTGAAGTTGTACGGGCCCGAGGTTCCGGCGTAGATCTGGTAGTTCATCACTTCCGGTTGCTGGCCCAGGTACTGTCCCAACTCTTGCGAGACACGCGTGGTCTGCTCCAGCGGTGTGCCGTCGGGCATGTCGACGATTACCTGGAACTCGCTCTTGTTGTCGAAGGGCAGCATCTTCACCTTCACCAGCTTGAACGCCACCAGCGAACACGCGAGCAGCAGCATCACCACGACGCTTCCCAGGAATATCCACCGCCGCGACGCGCTTTCCAGCAGTGGATTCATGATTCGGCGGTAGAGCTTCGTGGTCCAGCCTTCCTTCTCATGCTCCTCGCCCGCGCGATCGGCATAGTGATGCAGCAGCCGCAACGCCGACCACGGCGAAACCACGAACGCCACGATCAACGAAAACAGCATTGCCGCCGAGGCACCTACCGGAATCGGCCGCATATACGGCCCCATCAGTCCGCGCACAAACGCCATGGGCAGGATGGCGGCAATCACCGTGAACGTCGCGAGAATTGTGGGGTTCCCGACTTCATCCACCGCCTCGATCGCGATAGCGCTCAGGTTCCGTCCACAGTTCGTCGGCATGCGGAAATGCCGGACGATGTTCTCCACCACGACGATCGCGTCGTCCACCAATATGCCGATGGAGAAAATCAGCGCAAATAGCGTGACCCGGTTCAGCGTGTAGCCGAACAAATAGAAGATGAACAGCGTCAGCGCCAGCGTCACCGGAATCGCGATCAGCACCACACCCGACTCGCGCCAGCCCAGCGCCAGCGCAATCAGCAACGTCACCGACAGCGTGGCGATGAACAAGTGCTTCAGCAGTTCGTCGGACTTGTCCTTCGCGGTCTCGCCATAGTTGCGGGTTATCGAGACATTGAGATCCTCCGGCAGCAGGTATCCGCGCAGCGACTCGATCTTCTTTTCCGCCGCCACGCGTGATGTCGGTCGCGTTCGTTCCCTTGCGCTTGGCCAGCGTGATCGTCACCGCCGGATAGTCGCCGCTCGCGCCGTGCTTTGCCGCCGCGCCGTTCGCGTAGAGAACGTAGTCCTCCGGCTCCGATGGCCCGTCGGTAATCGACGCCGCCACATCGCGCAGATACACCGGCTGCCCCTGATGACACGCCGACGACAATCTGCTGCAAGTCGGCCGCCGTCCCCAGGAAGCGCCCCGCCTCCACCGCGAATTCCTGGTTGTCGCGCGAAAAGCTGCCGGAATCGCTGCGCGCATTCGCCTGCTCCAGTTGCGCGACCACCGCGCCCGGCGTCATGCCATACGCCGCCAGCTTCTGCGTGTCGAGCGTGACCCGCACCTGCCGCGGCAGGCCGCCGATGATCTTCGTCTCCGAAACGTCGTCGATCTGCTTGAGCTGGTTGTCCAGCTCGCCCGCGATCTGCCGCAAGCTGGTAGCTGTCGTAGTTCTTGCCCCACAGCGTCAGCGCCATGATCGGCACATCGTCGATCGAGCGCACCTTGATGATGGGCTGCGAAACCCCTGCAGGAATGCGATCGAAGTTCGAGTACAGCTTGTTGTACGCCTTGACGATCGCGTCTTCTTCTTTGGTGCCGACGTAGAAGCGGACCACCAGCATGCTCAGTGCCGGGCCGCGAGATCGAATACACGTACTCCACACCGGCGACTTCGCGCAACAGCCGCTCCATCGGAATGCTGGCGCGCTGCTCGACTTCTGCCGGCGATGCGCCCGGCATCTGCACGAAGACGTCGAGCATGGGAACCACGATCTGCGGCTCTTCCTCGCGCGGCGTCTCGCAGGATGGCGAAGCGCCCCCAGCAGCAACGAGAACACGATGAACAGCGGCGTCAGCTTCGAGTTGATGAACTGCGCCGCCATCGCGCCGGCCATTCGCATCGGCGTCTTGATCTCCGCCATCACTGCGCCTCAACCTGCTTGCCGCTCAGTTCGCGGTCGCCCGGTTGCGCCATGATCCGGTCGCCACTCTGCAGGCCCGAGAGCACTTCCACCTGTCGGCTCGAGGTCGGCCCGAGCGTGACGTAACGCAAGCTCGCCAGCTGGTCGTTGCCGACCACGTACACCGCCTTGCAATTGGCCGCGACTCAAGCACCGCCGTCTGCGGAATCAGGATCGCATCTTGCTGTCCGCGGGCAAATCGCGCCCGCCCGAACAGCCCGGAGCGCATCTGCGCGATTGGGCGGCAGGTCGATCTTCACCGTGAAGCGTCCGGCTCGCGGGATCGGCCGCGGGCACAATCTGCGTCACCTTGCCTTCGATGCCGCTGCTCGCCCAGCGCATCGATGACTACCGGAACCGTTTCGCCCAGCTTGACCGCGCCCATCTTGCTCTCGTCCACCGTGGCTTCCAGCCGGAAGCGGCCCGGGTCTTCGACCGTCAGCAGCGGAACTCCGGGCGCGCCATCGCTCCCGGTTCCGCCAGTTTCGCGATCACCACTCCGTCGAACGGCGCGCGAACTTTCGGTGAAACCCATCGCCGTGCCTGCCTGCGATAACTCCGGCCTCGGCCTGCGCGCGACCGGCGTGCGCGGCATCGCGGCGCGCCTTTGCCGCCGCCAGCCTGGTCTTCACTTCGTCGTATTCCTGCGGACTGACCGATTTCTTGTCGTACAGCATCTGGTAACGCTTCATGGTCGATTCGGCCAGCGCATAATCGGCATCGGCCGCGGCAATCGATTCCTGGGACGCGCGCAGTCCTGCTTTCGCGCCCGCGTATGCCGCCTGCTGCTGCGCTTCGTCAATCGATACCAGCACTTCGCCGCGCCGCACCCGGTCGCCTTCGTGCACATTGACGCGGGTGATGGTGCCCATCACCTGGCTGGCCAGTTGCGCGGACAGCGCCGCCCGCACCGTTCCCGTGGCCTCGACGTATCCGGCACAGTCGTCTTCTGCACTTGGATCACCGCCACGCCGTGGATTTTCTCCGGCGCGTGCCGGCGTGCCGGCTTCGACTTCAGCTGCAGTCCCACCATCAAGACGCGACAGCTGACAGATAGCGGCCAGTCGGTAAGAATCAGATCTGCAAACAGATCGAAGATATTTGCTTCCCATCATTGCGTCACCGCCGGTGAATCCACCGTCAACGTGCCGGTCGCCAGCTCGACTCCGGCATAGCTGGCATTCATGCGATACACGGCCTGCCAGTAATCGGCCTTGGCGTGATGCGCCGCCTCTTCCACCTGTAACATATCGGTCACCGTGCTCAGCCCGCCTTCATATCGATTTTGGTTGATGCGCAGGCTCTCGTCGGCTTGCGCGATCGCGCCGTGTGCGACTTTCACCTGCTGCTGCGCCGCATCGAATTGGTAATACGCCTGCGGACTTCCAGTCGCACCGCATCCTGAAATCCCGCATGGCCCGCAGTCGCCCGCTCCTGCAGCGCCTTCTCCCGTGCCAGCGCCGCGCGCTTGCTGCCGCCGTTGAACAGATCGAACTGCAGCTCCGCGCCCGCAACCCAATTATTCGCGCCCGTCCATCCCACAGCTGTGGGAGTCCTCTTCCCATGAACCAAACGCGTTCAGCCGCGGACCGAACGCTGCCTTGGCCATCGACACGCTCTTCGCCTGCGCGCTGCGCTCCGCCTCCGACCGCTTCAGGTCAGGACGCTTCTCCAGCGCCGTCTTCTCCAACTGGTTGACATCGGCCGGCGGGAAACGCCGTCTCTTCCAGCGCTTCTTTTGGCTGATAAACTGCATCGGCCGCCAGCGCCCATCGCCAGCGCCAACCTGGTACGCGCCAGCGCCAATTCATTGTGCCGCTCGATCAACTCCTGCTGCCGCGCCGAGGCCTGCACCTGCGCGCTCAGCAGGTCCGAGTCCACCGCCATGCCGCTCTCCACTCGTGCCCGGCTCTGCTGCTCGATGGCCTCGACCGTTTTCACCGCGTCCTCGGCCACCTGCAACTGCTTTTGCGCCAACAGCACGCCGTAATAAGCCTGCACCGTCTGGAAGACCAGCTCCTGATCGGTGCGATTAAGTTGCTGTTCGGCGGCCGACATTCATGAACTTCGCGCGGTCCAGCGCCTTCCAGCTTTGGGTGCTGTCAAACAGGTTCCACTGTCCGGCGAAGCGGCTGGCGTAATTGCCGAATCGGCGTCGGACGATTGAGCGAGTTCAGCGCGAAGTCCTGCGCCGTGAACTCCTGTTGCCGCAGCTTGGCGCCGAAGACGAATACCGGATCGTTGCCGCCGGTGTAGTTTTCCGCAAACATGATCTGCGGCAGCAGCGGCGCGCGCGCCACGCGCACGCCCGCCGACGCGGCCTTGGTATCGGCCAGCGCGGCCTTGTGCATGGGATTTTTGGCCAGCGTCATCTGCACCGCTTCAGATAGCGCCAAAGGGGTCGCGTCCTGCGCCACCGCCGCCACGGCCAGTGTGATGATTGCGACGACGACCCAACCCAATCGGGCCGAGTTACGTTTTCGGCAGATTCACTTCCGAACTTTTCGTCGAATCGCGCATGCCAGCTTCGCAGAGCCCTACGCGCCGACCGCAACTGGCTGTTCCACTGGAACGATCTCGTATGTGGTTTCAATCTCTGCGCTTAGCTTCACCATCGCTCCCACTGAGCAGTACTTCTCTTCCGAAAGCCGTATCGCGTCCGCGACTGCCTGAGCCGATACATCGATGCCGCTCACGGTGTGGTGAATACGGACCTTGGTAAAGACCTGCGGCGGATCCGGAGTCTGGTCGGCTTCTACCTTCACTTCGTATCCCGTTACCTCCTGCCGCTTCTTGCGCAGAATGCCGATCACGTCGAACGCGGTGCAGCCCGCGAGCGCCACCGCGACCAATTCGATCGGCTTGGTCCCGGTATTGCCAGCGGCATCGTCAAGCAGAAGATGGTGCCCGGTCCCGCTGGTGGCGACGAACTGCCTGTTGGTTCCGCTTGGTTGAGTCAGTTTTACATTTGCCGTTATCATGCTTGTCATTCTCCGTTATTTTCCGGTTCGGAGGCAGTGCGTACCGTCACCATCCTCTGGTCACACTGAAAGAACGCAGGCGAGGGGGAAAGTGTTACAGGATCGAGAGATTATTCTTTGAGAGTCGCCAAAAGTCGGGCAACTGCATGATTTGAGCAACGAAGCTACTGAGGCAACGCTGTTCCGCCGTCCGTATGCTCGCGTTTGGCAATCTCGGCAACCGCTGCCTGGTACAGGCTAACCAATTGCTTTCGAAGCACTCGCCCTCGCCGGGAATCACAGTTAGGCGAATAGGCCCGGCATTGTTGCACCGCACCCTCCAGGCTGCGGAGAAATGCCTGGCAAGGCCTGCAATCGTTGATGTGGCGATCCATTTGCTCGCACATAGCGTCGTCTACCAGTCCATCCATGTAATCGGAAAGCGCGGCAAACAGCTTTCGGCAACCCGGAGCACTCGCCGGTTCGACGCTGGCATGGATCGCTGAACCCCTGGCAGGTTTCGCTTTGCCTGACAGGAACTTCCTCACCATCAATCGTGCCCGGTGCAGCCGAACCCGTACTGTGCCCTCCCGCAAACCTGTGACCTGAGCTACTTCTGTCGTGTTCAACTCCTCCATGTCGTGCAACACCAGCACCATCCGATACCGCGGAGGCACTTTCAGAATAGCCCGCCTCAAACGCTCACCGCTTTCGTTGTTTAGCATTACCGCTTCAGGGTTCGGGGTGTTGCTCTCCAACAATTCCAATAACTCGCGGCGGTCGGGCATTAACTCGTTCAGCGAAAAGCTCCGGGCGGCTGAGAGGTTCTTTCCGCGGTGGCTGCTGATGCACCGGTTCCGAGCGACCTTGTACAGCCAGACTGACAACGCCTGCGCATTGTCGAACTTCGGAAGGTAGGACAGTGACTTCATCAAGACGTCCTGCATGGTGTCCTCCGCGTCCTGCGGATGGCCACATACCTTCATGCTGAAAGAGAAAACAGTGTTCTGCAAGAGTCCAAGGGCTTGTTCGACAGAAGAAGATTCCCTGCCTTGAATCAACTGTAGAGCCCGTTCCAAGTCGCTTCGCATACGCCAAGGATAGTGGACGACAGCAACCACGCCAAGCCGGCGTAGCTCCGCAATCGTCCTCGCCCGCGAGTCATGTCCCTTTTCCCACCAGAACAGATCAGGAAATGACAACGTCGAATTCCAATGAAAGCTGCTGGTATGAGTTCAGCGGGAGATAAACTCAGCAGAAATGAGCCGGTGCAGTGCACCTATAGATAGTATGACCAGAAAGTGGGATCGCTGAACATAGTGTTTTGCGGCTACTTCGGAAGAGCACCCCAAATGGTTTAGGGAGGACTTATTCAACTCAATAAGTCTTCTCGATTGCAACGAGCGGTAGCAATCGATAATCGTGCCGTTTCCACTGTGGACATTTCAGACTTCACTACTACCCAGCAACGTTTGGCTTCGTCACCAGGGTGGCCCATGTAAGGGTCACACAGGCCTAGAGGACTAACTAATTGCGCGGAAGGCTCCAAAGCGCGGCAGAAGTCGCGAGGCCTATGGCAATTTGCGCCGCTTGCATTCCCGCTACCTTCGCTTTATTGGTTGGCACATACAGGATGTCTTCGGGTAACAGGTTGACATCGGGCGCCTTCGATTTCTCGATCTTATCCAACGCCACTGGGATTTGCTCGACTCCGTCGCCCCTCCTGCGCACGATAGTCGCCGATGACAGTTTGGCGCTCTTGGTGGCGCCGTGCGCCATGGCGATGGCGCGCAAGGCTGTGTACTCGGTCCTATTCTCCATCGTGAAGCTACTGGGCTGCAGCACTTCCCCTACAACGTAGAAGACACCGGCGCGTGGGACGAACACGGTCTCGCCCTGGTAAACCCACACATCCGCGTCCATGATTTTTAGCGGGTCGTTGGTGAGCAGCACAGTTCGTTGAGTATTGTTGGCGCGGTTGGCAATGGTCACTGACCTGCCGGCGGCCGAGGTTGTCCCGCCTGCCGCGCTGAAGAGGTCGTACAAACGCCTCTGCCCTAGCACCGGGTAGATCCCCGGATGCCCTACCTCGCCCAGGACTTCAGCACCGCTACCGTACTCCGTAACCAACAGAGTGACGTGCGGATTCCTCACGTAGTTTCCGGCGCGCAAGGTCTGCTCAATCTTCGATTGGGCGTCTTCAACATGCAACCCGCCGATGTGAACGTAATTTACCAACGGGAGGTTAACGTCGCCGTCGGCATTGACACGAACCCGCTGCGTGAGATCAGGCACACCGTACACCGAGATCTCCACCAGATCTCCCGGCGAGACAACGTAGCGCGATTGATCTCGCACCACTAGCGGTCCTGGCGACGCATCCGCCGGTGTATCCGGCTGAGAATATGATGCTGCCGAAGCCGGTGTCGGACCCGGCAAGGTCGTTGTCTGTTGAGCTGAACTTATCGCCGTAAGGACGGCCAGTATAAGGGTAAGGAACAAGGCACAACGTAACGTGCCCACTTGCGAAGCCATTTTCGTACTCCAGTACAGTCCCCTGAACTTTCGGAGAACGGGTACTTGGGAAATCAACGAAGCGGGCAATACGGAAAGGCGCTCTACGAGATTACCACAGGATCTGTGCATCAAACACATCCAGTTCGAGCCCGCATAGGCTACTCCTCGCTGCCATCAGATCTCATGCTTTTGACGAATAGGCGGACAAGTTGCCATACTCGTTTCGTTGGGGTGTTAGTCCCACAAACGCTTGCGCCACGTTAACAAGCGGTTACTTGTGCGATCGCCTAAACATATCGGTGCTCCCGCGCCACCCCAGACTGCACTCAATGGAACTGTGTCCATTTTGGGTACAGGATCGATCGGGAGCAGGCACCTTCGCGTGTTCCGCGACTTAGTCGGGGCAGAAGTATCCGCGATTCCCGTTCGGCCAAGCCGTCGCGCGGAGCTCCAAGCGTCCGGGTTCGCCGTTCGCAACAACCTGGAAGACGCGGTCGCAACGGGAGTCAATGCCGTCGTCATCGCTACAGACACATCGCGTCATTTGGCAGATCTTCGCTCGGCGCTGGAACTCGGTTGTGCGGTGCTGGTGGAGAAACCTCTGGCAACTAATACTTCGGGCCTCTAGGAGATTGCGAGTTCATCGACTCCGGGCGCGGGCCCGTATATGTCGCCTGCGACCTGCGTTTTGATGCATCGCTACTTGAGTTTCGTCGACGCCTGCCCGAGGGGATCGGAACAGTACATTCCGTGCGCATCGAGTGCCAGTCTTATCTACCCAACTGGCGCCCCGATCGCGACTATCGGCAAAGTTATTCGGCGCGAGCCGGCGAGGGTGGAGTTCTGCTTGATCTGATCCACGAGCTCGACTATGCGGTGTGGCTGTTCGGCGCTCCGTCGCGGGTGTTCGCACGACTGCAAAACTCTGGACGCCTGGGGATTGAGGCAGAAGAGGCAGCCGATCTTTATTGGGAAACAGAACATGCCGGTGCAGTATCGATTCGCCTGGATTACCTAAGCCGCACCACGCATCGTACGATGCACGCCTATGGTGACTCGGGTGAGATGGAGTGGAATGGTGTGGCGCAAACGGTCACCCTGCACATAAAGGATCAATCGCCCCAAACAAAACATTTTCCGCAGGATCGCGACGCCACCATGCGAGACCAGAACACGGCATTTCTTCGGGCCGCGTGCGGCGGCGACGCCGGTACACTGACGACGTTTGTAGAAGGTGCGGTTGCCGTCAGCATCTGCGATGCGGCGCGCCTTTCGTCCACTAGCGGACGATTCGAGGCGGTTACAGACTGGAGGAAAGCTTGAGTCTGCGCCCCGTTCTGGCGGTCATACCGGCCCGTGGTGGGTCAAAAGGCCTGCCCGGGAAAAATGTTTTACCTTTTGCCGGCCTGCCCCTGATCGCACATTCGATTCGCATGGCGGCGTTGTGTCCCGAGATCGACCGCTGCATCGTCTCCACCGACAGTGAGCAAATCGCGGATGTTGCGCGAAAGCATGGAGCGGACGTTCCTTTCCTGCGTCCCTCGGAGCTGGCTCACGACAACACGCCTATGTGGCCGGTGCTGCAACACGCGTTGCGGGAAATCGAGCGCCAAACCGGAACGCGGTTCGGTTCCCTGCTGCTTCTGGATCCTACGTCTCCCGGCAGAATGCCAGCAGATGTTGTGGAGGCCCTTCGAATCCTGGAGGCTGATCCTCAGGCAGCCGGCGTCGTTGCGGTCTCCGAGCCTCCGTTCAATCCGCGCTGGGCCTGTGTGGAAGAAGTCGGCGGATACATGAAGCAACTGCTTCCTCAGACTCAGACTTACGTGCGGCGCCAGGACGTTCCCCTCGCCTATCGTGTCAATGCGCTCTTGTATCTCTGGAGACGCAATTACGTGATGAATCAAGACGCACCACACTTCTATGACGTCCCTCATCGCATGCTGGTTGTTCCCGACGAACGCGCCCTCCACATCGACGCAGCCGCGGGACTTCGCACTCGCCGAGTTGTTGGTGCGCGAAGGACTCGTGAAGTTCCCTTGGCTCTCTGCGCCGGCAAGCGGTGACCAATGAAAACCCTTCGCGAACTGGAGTCGCTCAAAGGACGCGTTGCCGTGATTACCGGTGGTGCGGGCAAGATCGGAGAGGCGTTCGCTGAAGCATTAGCTGAGTTGGGAGCAATCATCTGTATCTTCGACGTCGCCAAAAGACGCCGCCAACGAAAGAGCGATGCAGATCAGTCAGAGATTCGGCTTCGAGGCGAGTGCCTTCGTCGCTGATGTATCGCGTGAGGAATCCGTGCAAGCGGCAGCTTCGGCCGTGGTTGCGCAATTCGACGGCATCGACATTCTGATTAATAATGCGGCTTATCCGAAATTGGATCTGCCCGATGACGGCCTTGACGTCGAAACGCAAAGCCTAGCTCACTGGCAGGCAAACCTGGATGTCATGCTCACAGGTGCTTTTCTCATGACCCGAGCCTGTGCCCCCCATTTGCGCCGCGCCGGACATGGGTCCGTGATCAATATCGCGTCCATCTACGGTTTGCTCGGCCCAGACATGCGGCTGTACGATGGCACCGAAATGGGTAATCCCGCCTACTACGCCGCCGCCAAAGGAGGCATCGTTCAATTAACCCGCTACTGGGCTACGACGCTGGCGCCGGAGGTTCGAGTGAACTGCATCGCTGCCGGCGGTGTGTGGAGGCGGCAGCCCGAGCTCTTTCATGAGCGATACAAGAACCGAACGCCACTCGCACGCATGGCGACCGAGGAAGACCTGAAGGGTGCTGTCGCCTACCTCAGTTCCGATCTGTCGGCGTACGTTACCGGCCAAGTGCTCGCGGTTGACGGCGGATGGACGGCATGGTGAAGCCCGTCCTCATTGGAACGCGGGCGGTCGGTCCCGGACTGCCTTGCCTCGTGATTGCTGAAGCGGGCGTTAATCACAATGGCAGTCTTGCATTGGCGTTGCAACTGGTCGATGCGGCCTACGAGGCTGGCGCCGACATCGTCAAGTTCCAGACCTTCAAATCTGAAGAGGTTGTGACCGCGCTCGCGCCGAAGGCCGACTATCAGGTCCAGAACACCGGTGCAACTGAATCGCAACTCGACATGATCCGAAAGCTCGAGCTGCCGGATGACGCATTTCGGACCATCCAGCAACATTGCCGCGAACGTGGCATCGCGTTTCTCTCGACGCCGTTTGACTATCGCAGCGCGGACTTGCTGGAAGAGATGGGAGTCGAGGCGTTCAAGATACCGAGTGGCGAGATTACGAATCACCCGCTCCTCACTCACATTGCTCGTAAGGGAAAGCCGCTCATCATGTCGACCGGCATGTCGGATATTGAAGAGGTGGCTGCCGCACTCGACGTGATTCATGCCGCGGGCAATACGGAACTGGTGCTACTGCACTGTGTAAGCAACTATCCTGCCGCTCCCGCCAGCGTAAACCTGCGCGCAATGCAAACGCTCGAAGAATGGTTCGATGTGCCCGTGGGCTACTCAGACCACACGGAGGGCATTGCGATCCCAATAGGCGCTGCAGCGCTGGGTGCGTGCGTTGTTGAGAAACATTTCACCCTCGATCGCAAGCTCCGGGCCCAGATCATCGGGCGTCCCTTGAGCCACCCGAGCTTGCTGCGATGGTGCGAGGCATCCGCGACGTGCAATCGGCGTTGGGCGATGGAGTCAAGAAGCCGGTGGCGGAGGAACTCAGCACCGCGGCAGTGGCGCGTCGCAGCCTGGTCGCGGCACACGATCTTCGAGCCGGAACCTTGTTGACGGAGAGCATGGTAGCAATTCGGCGGCCGGAACCGGACTGCCTCCTTCAGATCTCTCGCGAGTTCTTGGGCGACAACTGAAGCAGGACGTTGCTGCCGGACATCTGTTCATGCTGGAGATGCTGGTTTGAGAACAATCGGACTAATCACCACGAGCCGGGCGGATTACGGAGCTTACCGTCCTCTGATGGAGACAATTCGAAGGCACCCCGCACTCGACCTGCGTCTGGTGGTCTCCGGCATGCATCTCTCGGCGCAGCACGGATCGACGGTTCGCGCTATCGAGGAGGATGGTTTCGACATTGCCGAACGCATCGAGATTCTGTTGTCGTCCGACACGCCGCAGGGCATCAGCAAATCGGTGGGGTTGGGTGTTATCGGATTTGCCCAGCTATTTGACCGTTGGCGTCCGGACATCATGGTCGTTGTCGGCGATCGTTTCGAGATGCATGCCGCAGCCCTCGCCGCGTTGCCGTTCAAGATTCCCATAGCGCACATCTCCGGAGGTGAACTCACCGAAGGCGCGATAGACGACGCCCTGCGACACAGTCTCACTAAGCTAAGCCACTTGCACTTCCCCGCAACCGAAGAGTATGCAAGGCGAATTATCCAACTCGGCGAAGAACCGTGGCGAGTGATTGTCGCCGGGGAACCCAGCCTCGACCAACTGCACACAATGCAGTTGCTGCCGCGCGAAGAGTTGGAACGGCGTTTTGAGCTTCAGCTCAACCAACGATTCGTGATGGTGACATTTCATCCTGTCACCCTCGAGTACGAACAGGCCGAGGAGCAAGTCACCGAGCTATTGGCCGGTATTCAGACGAGTGGCATGCCCGCGGTTTTCACCATGCCGAATGCCGATACCGGCAACCATGTGATCCGCGAGAAGATTAAGCAATTCGTTGCCGAGCACGGTGACTCCCGACTGGTCGACAACTTTGGAATCCATGCCTACTTCAGCATGATGAGTCTGGCGGCAGCGATGGTCGGTAATTCATCCAGCGGCCTTCTGGAGGCGGCATCATTCGAGTTGCCGGCAGTGAACATAGGGGCGCGCCAAGACGGCAGAGTTCGAGCGCGGAATGTTATTGACGTGGGCTACAACCGGGAAGACATTGCGCGCGGAATGAGAAAGGCCGTCTCTCCGGAGTTTCGTGCCTCGTTGCGAGGACTTGTCAATCCCTACGGTGGCGGCAACGCGAGTCGCATCATCACCGATCGCCTGCGCACGGTCGAACTTGGGGACCGACTGATCCGTAAGAAGTTTTACGACCTACCCGTCGACCCGGAGAATGATGCAAAAGAGCGGCATCAAAAGAGCCACACTGCGATCTGACCGATGGGAAGTAGGCGGCGATTTTCATTGGATGGGTTTTCCGCCGGCGCCGTTCATCCCTTGGCCTAAAGCAGCAAGCTGGTACCTGCTCGGGAGGCATGCGTTGGTTGGACTCCTGCAAACGCTCCCGCCAGGGCCGCGACGGCTGTGGGTTCCAAGCTACTTCTGCTTTGACGTTGCGGATTATTGGCGCTCTTTCATCGAAGTCGTTCCCTACGTCGACGACCCCCGTCGTGCTGAGCCAGAGTGGTCCTCACTGACACCGGAAGCAGAGGACATCGTAATCGCCGTGAATTATTTCGGCGTGCGCGTTGGTGAGGGTTGGCGAAGTTGGCGTAAGCGCAATCCGTGCGTCCTCGTGGAAGACCACAGCCACGATCCTGTCTCAGGTTGGGCCGTACGATCGAACGCGGAGTACGTCTTCGCATCGCTCCGCAAGACTCTGCCGGTGCCGGATGGCGCTATTCTGTGGTCGCCTCGCGGACTACCGCTGCCCGTAAACGGAACTGGAGAGAGTTCTGCAAGTTCGCTGAAGTTGGCCGCCATGCTCTGGAAACGGGAATATCTCTGCGGCTCCTCGACGCCCGAGGCGAAGTCGACTTATCGTGCTTGGCAACAGGAAGGAGAGCACGCCTTCAACGATTCCCCGGTATCCTTTGCGACCGATTTATCTCAGAAATACCTCAGTTACGGCGTCTCGCAGAAGTGGCGCAAACGCCGTGTCTCGAACACAAAATTCCTTTTGTCGAAGTTGGACGCCAACAGCGAAGTCCGGCCGATTTTCTCGGATTGGCCTCGCGGATCTGCCCCCCTTGGTGCCGTATTCGAATTTGATTCGCCCGAACAGCGAGACGCAATTCGTCAGAGGCTTCAGGAAGAAAGTATTTATTGCCCCGTCCACTGGCCTGCCACCCAGGGATGCGACCCGGCAGCTCGTCAGCTTGCAGCCCGCCTATTGACCATTCCAACCGATCAGCGCTACACCATCCGAGATATGGAGAAAATTGCAGCATTTGTCTCTAAGCGGTGAAGCCAGTCGCGATAAACTACATCTAAGTTCTAAGTGTCTTCAGGCCCGTGCGCCCGGGTCACTTGCGGTTAACCTGCGCCAGCTTCAACAGTTGCGGTATTCAATTCGAGCTGAGTAGTCGCATACAGCCCGTAGTTTGGGTGTTGAGGACGCATGGCACAAACCTTAGCAGTCGGGCCCGATCCCGCGTGGGAGCAGATTTTCAGTACCAGGGAGTGGGGCAAGTACCCTCCTGAGCACGTAGTGCGATTTATTGCCCGCACCTTCTACCGGGTCCCTGATCGCTCGCGGGTTCGCCTCCTTGAAATCGGCTGTGGTCCCGGCGCCAATGTCTGGTTCATGGCGCGCGAGGGATTCAACGTCTCCGGCATTGATTGCTCACCAACGGCTATCAGCAAGGCTAGCCAGCGCTTGGAAAACGAAGGCCTGAGCGCCGATTTGCGCGTGGGAGACAATGCCGCCCTGCCCTGGCCGGACAACACATTCGATGGAGCTCTAGAGAATGTAAGTCTGTGCTGTAACGGCAGCGATTCGATTCGCGCAGCTCTGGCCGAGGTGCGACGCGTACTGAAGCCGAGCGCTCCGTTCCAGGCTTCGTTTTTCACCACCAGAACGTGGGGATATGGCACGGGTACCCCCGTTGAGCGCGATGGGTTCCGCGACGTAACCGAGGGGCCGCTGGTTGGCACTGGCTTCTGTCTGTTTCTTACCCGCGAGCGTTTGACCGAGTTCTTTCGCGATTTCGCAATCTCTTCCATCGAGCGCATTTCGTGGACGATGGAAAACGAGCATCGCCTTGTAGAGCAGTTTGTGATCGCTTGTCGCAATGGCGAGAAATGATCAACGAGCCACGCGAGCGACTTTGCTGTCGGAGCTGATTCGTGCACGAAAGAGTTCGAAGTACGCAGAATCCGGAAGAGGTGCCCTTGCAATCGTCCACGGCGAATGAGGCGAACCTTCCACTGGTGGCTGACAATGCGTCCATTCGCACCACCATGGAGGTGATCGATCGCTTTGCCAAAGGTATTGCCATCGTGATCGATGACGTGGGCCACCTGCTCGCTACCGTCACCGACGGAGACGTGCGCCGCGCCATCCTTGCCGGCATCAATCTTGATCATCCCGTTTCGCGGTTGCAGAAACCCAATCAACCACGGCCCGTGGTCGCAAGCAGCACAACTTCTGAAAGTGAGCTGCTCACTTTGATGGAGCAACGCAGCGTTCGCCAGATTCCACTTCTGGACAAAACTGGTTTGGTCTGCGGTCTGGCAGTGCAACACGAACTCCTACGGCAGAACGAACTGCCTATTACCGGCGTGATCATGGCGGGCGGGTACGGTAAGCGGCTCATGCCCTTGACGGAGTCACTTCCCAAGCCCATGCTGCCCGTCAACGGCCGTCCGCTGCTGGAACGCACCTTGGCCAAGCTTCGCGAGTCAGGAATTCGCAGCGTCAATGTTGCGACGCATCATCTCAGCCAGAGTATCGTCGACCACTTTAAGGATGGCTCCGAATTTGGAGTGCAATTGCAGTACTTTCAGGAATCTGAACCCCGGGGTACCGCCGGCGGGCTGTCGAGCATGGCTGACGGTACCGATCCCCTGCTGGTGATCAACGGCGACGTCCTGACCAATATCGATGTCCGTGCTATGCTCGATTTCCATCGTGAGCATCAGTCGTCACTCACGGTCGGTGTGCGGCAGTACGATATCGAAGTTCCGTTTGGAGTCGTCGAGACCGACGGCGTGCAGGTAACCGGCATCCAGGAAAAGCCGGTTCTACGCCACTTCATCAATGCCGGGATTTACCTACTCGACCGCGAAGTTTGCCGTCTTATACCCGATGGCCGCCGGTTTGATATGACCGACTTGATTGCCGCCGTAATCGAGTCTCGTGGCACAGTCATCAGCTTTCCGGTGCGGGAATACTGGATCGATATAGGCCGCATCGAGCAGTATCAAAAGGCAGAACTCGATGTCGCAGCGGGGATAGTTTGAACACACGAGCTTGGAGCGGCCGCAAGGTGCTGGTCACCGGAGCAGGCGGATTCATTGGCAGCCATCTAGTCGAGCGCCTGGTCGAACTGGGTGCTGACGTACGCGCTCTGGTACGGTACACATCAACCGGACATGCGGGATGGCTTGACTCGTCTCCTGTGCGGAGCGATATGGATGTCGTGCTCGGTGATATCCGCGACTTCGACAACGTACTGGTCGCGATGCGCGATCGCGAAGTTGTCTTTCACCTGGCCGCTCTGATCGGCATTCCGTATTCCTATCGCGCTGCGCAATCCTACGTGCGCACCAACATTGAAGGCACGCTCAACGTCTTGCAAGCCGCCCGCGATCTCGCGACCGAGCGCGTCCTGTGCACCTCTACGAGCGAAGTCTACGGAAACGCCCGTTACGTGCCCATTAATGAAGAACACCCGCTGCAGGGCCAATCGCCATACTCTGCCAGCAAAATCGGCGCGGACAAAATTGCTGAGTCCTATTACCTTTCCTTTAGGCTACCGGTTTCGATCGTTCGCCCGTTCAATACCTACGGCCCGCGGCAGTCGACACGCGCGGTAATCCCCACCATCATCACGCAAGCGCTCTCTGGTTCCGAAGTTCGTGTCGGATCGCTGTTGCCCACGCGCGACTTTAATTACGTGACCGACACGGTTGAGGGCTTTCTAGCCACAGCAAGCGAGCCACAGGCAATTGGAAAAACCATCAACTTTGGCTCTGGCGCAGAGATTAGCATCGGGGATCTGGCGAAACAGATCGGTCGCCTCGTCGGCAAGAATTTGACTCTGGTTTCCGAGGAGCAGCGAGTGCGTCCCGAGAACAGCGAGGTCGAAAGACTGTGTGCCGACTCTTCACTAGCCCAACAGCTTCTTGGATGGCGATCCCGTGTCAGTCTCGAGCAGGGGCTGCGGCAAACCATCGCTTGGATGGAAGATAATCTGGGAAATTATCGCATCAAAGAATATGCCGTGTGAGCCGTCGCGTAAGACGTGCGCCTCACGGGGCCCCGTTGCCATCGGGTCGGAGTGGCGTTCCGCGTGAGCCAATTGACAGAGTCCGTGCCGCCCGTAGAGCTTTCGGTATTCCCTGCGAACGATATGCGGGCACTTATCCGCCGGGTCGCGGGCGCCTCGGCCATTTATGGTGCAGCCAACTTCGGCATCCGCGCGCTGAACTTCCTACTGCTCCCGTTGTACACCCGCTATCTGTCTCCCACAGATTACGGCTTAATCACGCTGGCTGAAACATTTGCTTCATTTCTGGCGCTGGTCATCGGACTCGGCTTCGACAGCGGCATCCAGCGGCTGTACTTTCACTATGTCGACGACTCCGCGGCGCTGGCCTCGTACTTGGGTAGTACGATCAAGTTTGCGTTGGTGGGTGCTGGGCTTGCCGTACTCCTGACCGTTACCGCAGGAACTCCGATACTGCACGCATTCGCTCCACGCTTTGATGTTCCCTCCCGCTTCCTGGTTTGGGCCATCATTACGGCGGCGTCCGCGCAGTTTCTTCAATATAAGCTGATTGTCTTCCAGTCCCAGGGCAAGCCAAAACGCTACGTTTTCCTTTCCGTCGCATCCTTTATAGTGACCGCGTCGTTCGCCGTTGCACTAGTGGTATTTGCTCATCAGGGCGCAAGGGGCATGCTTCTAGGGAAGCTCGCCGCTTCCCTGGTCGGTCTTGTTGTGGCGTTGTTTCTGTTTTCGAATGCCCTGCGGGCACCGTTCCACTGGCGCTTCGTGCGCGAGACGCTCGCGATCGGCTTGCCTCTGGTCCCGCATCAACTCATGGCCGGCGGACTGATGGTGGCCGATCGATTCATCCTCGGCTACTACCGAGACCTCAGCGAGGTCGGCCTATACTCCATTGCGTACACCTTTGGCGGTGTCATGTCGCTGGTGACGCTGTCTCTAACCCAAGCATGGGCGCCTGCATATTACGGTCTGGCCCGCAAGGAAGAAGCCGGCCGCCGCGCCATGGGCCGCATCTGCTCGGAGTTGGTCGTCGTTCTGTCGGCCATCGCCTGTTTCGGAGCTCTGATCGCCCAGGATTTCATCGCCCACTTCCTCGACCACCGTTATATGGCCGCAGGACGCATCGTCCCCTGGATCATCGGCGCGTATCTTGCACACTCCATCTTCAGCATGTTCAGCCTGGCGGTGATACAAGCCAGGCGGACGCAGTGGCTGATGCTGGTAAGCTTCGTCGCGTTTGCCTTTAACACTGCGCTGAACTTTGCGTTGATCCCACGCTGGGGGATGTACGGCGCGGCCTACGCTACCATCGTCGCGTATGTAATTGAAGCGCTCGTGATGTATTTCGTGGCTCAGCGTCTCTATCGAATAGACTACGACCTCAGCCGGATATTCGCGTCGGTCGGCGTGTTTCTCATTGCGCTGATCGCAACCCAGGTGGGCTGGTCCGACGGACATCGATTGCTCGCTCTAGTTTCGGCCGGCGTGCTCTGCTTAGCTCTCTACGCCGTGCTCGGGCTCAAACACGCCGTTTCCCTGTTGCGCACGCCGCGGGCACTTTAGCCGATGATCAAGTCCCTTATCAAGCAACTGCCCCACCCCCTGTTGCTGAGGCTCTATCACGCTTACTACCTGCACCAACAGCGTTCGATGGCGGTTGAGTTGGCCCGTGCCGCCAAGCTCCCGCTGCTCGACAGCTTGAACCTCCCTTCCCTCAAGACCAGCAATACAGTGTTCATACTGGGCAGTGGGTGGTCGATCAACGAGATCCCCGACCAGCGCTGGAAGGTCATAGGGCGCCACGACACCATCGGATTCAATTTTTGGCCGGTGCACCCGTTCGTGCCGCGAATCTTCGTCTTCGAAAACCTGTGCACCAGCATCCAACAGGACTTGTACCGCGCATTCTTCGCGACCATCCAGCGGCGGGCTGAGGGTTATCGCCACACTATCAAGATCGCGACTGAGCCCCATCCGCAATCACAGCGGCAGCTCTTGCACGAATTACCGCTGGACTTCCGGAAGAATCTCTATGTTGGCTACACCGCGCCGGTTACCGCGCGGAGCGAGGCAGAACTCGAGGCTGGCATAGGCTTCCTGCGTTCGCGAGGCGTGTTTGAGCCAGGTGAACACGTTGAATGGCTGTTCAAATATGGCGGTTCCGTGATCGCAATGCTCAGTCTGGCCGTGCGGATGAACTACCGGCGGATTGTGCTTTGCGGCATCGACTTAGGCAAGCAGGATTACTTTTACCATGATCGCGAGCGCTATCCAGAGAGTGCCGATTGGGAATTTGCGCCACGCAGGGACGTCCACCTGACGGCCCGTCGTCTTCCCTGGATGGTGCCCGCTCAACAGGTTATCCAGGTGTTTAAAAAGGTCGTACTCGATCCCGCTGGCGTCGAGCTCTTCGTGGAGAATCGCAGCTCAACCTTGTTTCCGGTGATTGCAGAAACCCCGCCCGAACTGTGGGAGTCGCGTCCCGGCGAGACATCATAATGATCGATCTTCATTGCCACATTCTGCCCCAGATAGATGATGGCCCGGCTTCTTGGGAGGAATCGGCCGAGATGTGCCGTATAGCCGCCCGCGATGGGGTGCGCCACATTGTCGCCACTCCCCACGCGAATGACAAGTACAGTTACGACCGCAAGCATTTCGAATCCGTGCGACAAGAACTGCAAGCCACCTGCGGCCAGTCGCTGGACTTCAGCCTGGGTTGCGACTTTCACTTTTCCTACGAAAACATCGAAGATGCGATCCTCTTTCCTGCGCGGTATACCATTGCAGACTCAAATTATCTGCTGCTCGAGCTCAACGACTTCAGTCTTATGCCGGCGGTCCGGCAAGGAGTCTTTCGCCTTGTCAGCAACGGCATCATCCCTATCGTGACTCATCCAGAACGTAACCAAGTGTTGCTGGATAAGCGCGAAAGGGTTCTTGAGCTAATTGACTATGGCTGCCTGATTCAGATCACGGCGGGGGCGTTCACCGGTCATTGGGGAGAGCGTCCGCAGGAAATGGCAGAGTGGCTTCTTAAGCGCGATGCCGTGCACGTTGTCGCCAGCGATGCGCACGACACGCGACACCGTCCACCTATTTTGTCGGCTGCCTATGAGCGCGTCGCCACGCTCACAGACAAAGACGTCGCGCAAGCTCTCTTCGTCGACAATCCAAGTGCGATTGTTTCGGCAAACCCATTGAACCCGCGAGAATTTCCTTCTTCGACTCCCCCAGTCGACTCTTAGACAACAGGTGCAGCGCGACTCCGCGACGCTTGCAGTCTGGAGCCTCGGTCCCTTACTGCGGCTGCGGCTGCGGTGGGGGGTTTGGCGTCTCTGCCGCCTTTACCTCCGCCGAGGGAGCGGCAGGCGTCACTTGTTTCGCATCACTACCTGGGTTAGCCGGGCCGGTCGCCGCTGATTGGTTCGAGCGCGTCAAATACGGAAACATCGGCGTCACCTCGAAAGGCATTTTCTCGCTAGCCGACAACAAGCGCACCGGCTGGTTCTTCTTGATACTTAATTGATCAGACCAAGGATCGAGCTTGATGCGACCGCCTAACGGCAACGCAGCGATCTGCTTCACGTCCTTCGGCTCGAGCGCGGGAGCACTTGAAACCAGGCTGGACATGCGCACGCCGGTCTCCTGAGAACTGAGGGAACTGCCGAACTGCCCTTTTATCAGATTGGGCAGTTGGGGAGCCTCCGCCTTCATCGCCGCGAAGAACAACCCGCCAGAAGCTAGTTTGTCCTTGTAAGGAGAATTCTGCAGCAATTTCACTGCCTCTGCGTCAGCTGCCTTGTCCTCTTCCGGGGTACGCTTCACCTTGATTTTGCTGATCGTGGATTCATCGGGAAAAATCATACGGTCGGCGAAAGCGTACTTTTCGTTGATTCCGTGACCCAACACAATATGGCCCATTTCGTGAGCGATTACAGCCGCCAGCGAAGCCTCGTCGGGTAGTGCATCCAGCAGCCCGCGGCTCACGATGATGGTGCGACCGATGGTGAAGCTTTCCATCGGTTGTGTGAGCAAAACGCGACAGCGGACCTCGGGCACGAGTTCGAGATTGTTGGTAACTTCCAGGTTTTGCACCACGGTGTTAAGGACCTTATCTACATCGCCCTCCGGTGCCACCAAGGCTGCGCGCTGCAACCGGTCGACAACATTGTCTTCAGCCTGCCGTTCCCATTCGCGCTGCGCCTCGACCGTGGTTATGTCCTGCTTGGAGTTGCTCTGGTCTTTCACTTTGTCCGAAGATTCCACGACAATATCGGTAAATTGGCCGTTCTGGTTGGGACGAACGACGTCGTAGCCCCATAGCAGCGTTTGTGCGCGGAAGTTCCAATGGTCCTTTCCGCGGGTAAGATCCGTCTCCTCGCTGTAAACATAGGCCGGCAACCACTGATCGTTGCCCACGTTCAACCGCCAGCTATCGAAGTGCATAAACTCACCGTGCTTGGGATTTGGCGTGTATGTCCCATTGAAACGCACAACGTTATAGCCCTCGTCTTCGGCCCAAATTCGTCCGATGAACATGGCCCTCGTCTGGGGTTGTCTTGGTTGAACATCAATGACCAGGGTTCTCACGTCTCCCTGAAACTCTCGACGGACAAATCGGAACTCGTAATGCTGACGGTCGAACGACGTCGCGTCCATAAGGATCATCTGCGCAAAGCCGTCCGACATGTAACCACCGCTCGGAGCAGTCTTGTCCTTATCGCCTTTCTTCGAACCAGGCAGCTTCATGGCAGAGAACATCTTCTGAAGGTAATTCGACTCTGACGCCTTTTCTTCCTGCGGAAGAAAGTTCGTATCGTTGACACCCTGTTTGTAATCTCACCCTTCCCAGGAAATACTGGTCGCTGACCGGCACCGTGCCGAGGTCTTTGTCAGGACGCATATTCTGGATATACGTCTCCACCATCGGGCTGTACCGGTGCAGGTTCTTAACTAACAGCAGCTCCTGGGTGCAGATCTTGTCGACAACAACGTTGAATTTGGGATCGGACTCCCAGGACTGGACCTGGCTTTGTACTTTCGGCTTTTTCTTCGCTTCCGCGCTCGTCAAGGAGCCGCAGATTACAAGCGCAGTTAGCGCCGACATTGCCATGCGAAATCGCCAAACTTTCGACATCTATTCCTCCAGCATCGCCTAGGACAAACGGAATACGATTTTGAGCCGGCCTTGGGAATCAACCGCCTGGCCGTCCCGCTTTGCAGGCGCAAAGCGGATGTTCTGGGCGGCCTTCACCGCCGATTCGTCCAGACCGTAACCCAACCCTTGCACCACACGAATAACGCGAACCTGGCCTGCAGCCGTAAACTCGACCTCCAGCTCTACGTCTCCTTCAATCTTCCGCTGGCGTGCCTCCGACGTGTATGTCGGAGTGGGCTTGCTCAGCAGCGAAACGGGAGTGTCTTTGGATGCGGTGGTGGCCGCCGTTTTCTTCGGCGCATCGCCGGCAGCAGGTACCGCGTTGCCAAAATTGGTTGTTCGCACCTGTCCGTTTCCGTGGCCACCTCCGTCTCCGACGGGGGCGACGCCGTTTCCGAATCCGGCACTGGCTACCGTGCCTGGGACTCCCTTGGCTCCTCCGCTCCCGTTACCCGTACCTGGCCCCGACGGCAGATCGAACGAACCCACCTTGGCTATCGTCGGGCCTTTACCTGTGCTGTTGTTATTCACAGGCACCCCGTTCGGGTCGCCGAAGCCTCCGGTCTGGACCACTCGGGGCGGTTTCGGTAGCGTTACGGGCGCCGAGCTGCCCTTCGACACTACCTCCGGCATTCGATCGGGCTTTGTCATCGGCACTACGGGAGGAGATACCTTGGCGACCTCCACTTTGGGCGCTTCTTTCCGCACTTCAATCGGCGGCGTCACCAAGGGAGGTCGAGCCTGGACCACCTGAGGAGTGACCGGCTTGGCCTCCGGTATTTTCTTCGCCTCAACCACCGGCTTGTTTTCTGGCGGAACGGGCGTCAGCACCGGCGCCACCAGGTGAACGCTCTCCCGCGTGTCGACAGGGTCCAGCACCGGAGCCACGAACGAAATTCCCGTTGTGGCAAAAAAGACCACCAGTGCTGTGGGAACCAGGTAACCCAGGGCAAGTGTGCTCCAGCGGATTGGGGGCTCAGGCAGCGATGCGAAAGCGCTCGCTGGAACCGCTCTCTCAAGCGTCTCCATGTCGGATTCCCTCATAATCATTTACGAAGGGCGCTTCGAAGAGTCTTACTCACGGCGCTGGGCTCGCCTTTGCCCCGCCGACTCGATCCCGTGAGGTGGCTTCTTACAGGATCTAGCAAGGAAAGGCGCGAAAACTGATCGCCTATGGTAGCGATCGCACAATTGGGTGTAGGCTACCATTCTTCGTCCCTTCCTGCCAAGGCAATGACCCCGGCTCAATTTTTAGAACTCGCTCATTCCCAATGACTAGCGACACATTTCCAGCTTCCGTGTAAATTTTGACCTCCGCTTTCGAGGCCATCGCCGGATCCGTCTACGGACTTCGAGGCTTTTTTGGTCGTTGAAGCCGACTGGTCGATCCTTCTAGACCCTTGGGGTTCATGGATCTAACAGTCGTGCACATCAACATCCTCCAAGCATTTACCTCCCATAACGCTCCCCACGGGAACAACGACTTTCATTCTGATGCAATCCGGCCTCCGTTTCCCTCGCTTAAAACCCTTAGGACGACCCTAAATCTCCTGTATTAGCCACACGACAACCAGGCAAGGAAACCCTGCGGATAACTCTTCCGCTGCGCTTGCGATTTCTCACAATGGGAAGAGCTAACGGCTTCCCAGTTTCGGAATTTCAAACCGACTTTGCCGCTGCCATCGATGTTGTGACCCCGCTCTGCCGCCGAAAGGACGCAGTAGCGAGGTGATATTGATGCATGTCGTTGAAGCCCGGCGTCGTCAAAAATGCGCGGCGCCCCATCGCAATGTCGCAACTGTCCTAAGTACCGCAGTACTTCTGTTCGCCGCAATTTCCACCGGATGCGGAGGAAGTCAATTCGCTCCCACTCCATCTTGTAGCGCCGGCCTCCTTTGACAATCAGACCAACGGCGGAGCCACCAACTCTCAATTGCAGACAATCTGGCAGGAGGCACAGCAGGATCTTGCAACCCAACCGATCGCCCTTAATCCTGTGGCCGTGCTCATGAACGGCGCAACTCCGCAAACCATTGCGCCGGATACGCGCGCCGACGGAGTGCAACCGAAGTGCATCGCCGTCATCTCGGTTCCGGACCTGACGGTCGCACAGCTGCAGGCGGAGAATCCCAATGTCGCGCTGCAACACAACACTGATCCCACCGGGATCATCCACTGCCCCGAGGGTGCTTTGGCCAAATATTGCCATTCGTTTACCGCCAGCAATAACCAAGCCTGCTACGTATCTGCATCCGAGGTTTTGAACTTCGGCGCAACCGGGTGGGAGTTCGAGAACATCATTCTGGCCCGCTTGGGATACAACACCGCTGGTCGATAACCGACTAAATTTCCTCTGGGATCAATCCTCGCAGCGATTTCATTCACCATCACACAAGCTCTGCACGACTGCGACTGCTCGTGACAGAAACCGCTGGTGGATTGGTAAATCGGAACCTGAGATGGGAGAGGGCAGGAGTTCGAGTGTCCTCGTGCCGATCATCTGTCCAATTCGTGGTGGAGTGTCTACCGTGTGCCGTCTAGCGCGCCACTCGTCAAGAAGACGGTCGGGCCACCGTCACTCCGGCTCCAAACCTGTCTAGCGGGGAAGCCCCGGCCCGGGACCGGTGGTCGGACTTTGAATCGAGTCGTTCGTCGGCAGTTTTGCTTTGTCGACAGCGTCGGTTGCGAAGAGCATGAAATGGTCGAAGGTCTCGCTGCGGTAGAAGCGGCGCCGACCGAAGTGCACGTAGAGTTCCGCGCTCGTTGGCAGCCACAGGTCAGTGCCCCTCTTTTTGAATTGCACTGGACCGTAGCTGACGCTGGTGTGTTCCGTCATCAGGTGGATCTCAGGAATCGCCCGCACCAAATCGGTTTCCAGATGAATGATCTGAAGATTGTCGGCCCCGATCCAGGCCCTTCCCTTCAGCCGCACCGGATAATTGTTCTTATTCACCACGTAGGTCCGCAATCGACCGGGCTTCTCGTCAAACTGCCGGAAGTGCACAAGCCAGGCCGCCTGGCCGTTCCAATCGCCAAGACCTTCGCAGCGCATCTCGAAGTCTTCCCGGAAGAGAGGGTGAAAGGCAATTGCCAACACCGGCAGTCCGGTGGTCGTTATCTTGTCGGGCATGTCCAGGTCGCCCGAATCGCGATACTCCTGGATGTTCAACGAGCCCGGGGTGGGTTCGCTGACAGACACCACGTAATTGAATTGTCTTGTCTCGCGACTTCCCGGAGTTCCCTGCGGCGAAAGGCTCTCATGAACCATGTGCTCGATAGCTGAGTACTGTGCGACGCTCTCGATCAGCGCCTTGGACGAATTCGCCGTAATTTCATGAATGTTTACGGGACATGGAACCCCGGCCGCCAAGGATGGCTTCAGCGCATCGATGTCAGACGGCATGCCTGCGTTTCCAGCCGAGGAGTCGCTCTCCGCTGCGAGTTCCGGGTCCCCAATTCCAACGTTTGCATTGGCGCCAGCGCCTTGGGACTCTTGTTTCTCGAGCTGGGCTATGAGTTTTCGCACTTGGGGAGCCACTGGACTCGCTTGTTCTGCGTCAAGGTAGGCCTTCAGGGTCTCGATCGCTGCCTGATACTGCTGCTGACCGGCAAGCGCCTGTCCCAGAATCAGCCGGGCTGACGCACCCTCGCTGCCTCCCTTTTCTACAATCCACTCCGAATTCTCGCGAGCTTTCTGGAATTGCTTCAGCTTCAAGTAAGAGTTCGCCAGCACTTTTCGCGCGATCAAAGATTCGCCGTTAGTTGCGATCACTTTCTCTTCTGCTTCAACCGCGTTGGCATAATCACCGCGCTGGTAATAAAGCTGTCCGAGCAGGTTCTGTGCCTGCACGTTATTTGGGTCGAGTTTCGTTGCGGCAGTCAGGTATTCCAGTTCGCGGTCCTGGTCCTTTTGTTGAAGGGCCAAATATCCCAACAAAAAATTGATCGAGGAACTCGACGGATACAGATGATTCGCGGCTTCCAGGTGCTTGCGTGCCTCCGGGAAATCCGCCAACTCCAGCATCTGCATCCCCTTCTCCGCCTCTTTGCGGGCCTTCGACGGAAGCTGCCCCGCGTCTTTCAACTTCAGATCCACCGCAGCCGGATCGCGCGACAGTGTCACCGTCTTAGTCACATCGTAGGCGACATCAGTTACCGCGATCTCTTCATGTACTCCTAAATATCCTGCGGCACCTACTTCGATCAGGTAATTTGCGACCGGAAGATCCGAAAACTTCGTCTCGGAGGCATTCGTGGTCTGGAATTGGACGGTGCCCGTCGCCTGGTTGGTGACTCGGATCAGCGACTGTTGTTTCAACGGTTTCTTATTTTCGTCAACAATGCTGACGTGCAGGGTTGCCCCGTTGCGTGTGGCAATATTCGTCCCTGGCATATTGGAACCCATGCTGGTCGGTATGCCTTGGGCGTGAGAAAGCGGCTCTCCCACTACTATGACGGTTAGAGCCATCAGCAGCGCGCCCGCTAGGCGAAACCTCGCCTTCAGTGCCCGGCGCGGACCTACCTCACTCTGCGAATACGATTTCCCGAATCGACACACCGATCCGGGCTTATCCAGACTGTTCAGAAGCATCGCAAGAAACACCAATTCTTCAAGTCTTTACTGCTCTTACATGGACGTACAGATGAGGGCAACCCGACGCGTGTACCCGATTGGACGTTCCAGGTTGAATTCCGATAGCGCCGACATCCAGTTCTCGGGGCTTCGACGCGAGAAGTGGCCCAACATAGAGTATACGAGCAATCCTGCAGGTTAAACGCTCATAAACGCTTGGGTGGGACCCCATAACTATCACCTAATGATGCTCTTCCGATTCTCGGAATATCTCAGTGCGCCACATCACCCCGAGGAGTGATGGAGCCGTTGAGATCCCAGGTCCTTCGCGCCTTTTCGGCGCCGACCTAGTCAGCAAAAATCGGGACTTCTTCTTTCTTATGCTTCCCCCGGCGCGGTGGAATATGCGAGAGAAGCCAGAGCTGTAATTTGTCCATATACAGATAGACAACCGGCGTGGTGTAGAGCGTCAGCATCTGACTCACGATCAGTCCACCCACGATCGCGATGCCCAGTGGCCGCCGTAGCTCCGATCCCATTCCTCTTCCGAACGCCAGAGGCAAGGCACCCAGCAGAGCGGCCGCGGTTGTCATCATAATTGGCCGGAAGCGCAGCAGGGCTGCCTCGTGAATCGAGTCCTCGGAGCTCTTCCCCTGACGTTCCTGCTCCAGCGCAAAGTCGATCATCATGATGGCGTTCTTCTTCACGATTCCGATCAGAAGAATAATGCCGATGAGCGAAATCACATCCAGATCCATGCGAAAGAGAAGCAGCGCAAGCAGCGCTCCTGTACCCGCCGAGGGCAGCGTGGACAGGATCGTGATGGGATGGATGAAGCTTTCGTACAGGATACCGAGCACGATGTAGACCGCCAGCAATGCCGCCAGAATCAGCAGCGGCTCGGTGGACAACGAATCTTGGAATGCTGCAGCCGTGCCCGCAAAGCTGCCATGGATGGAAGCCGGCAGCCGCATTCGCAATTCGGTTTCTTCGATTATTCGAGTGGCTTCGCCCAGCGCCACACCGGGAGCAAGGTTGAAGGAGATGGTGACCGCGGGAAACTGGCCCTGGTGATTCACAGCCAAGGCCGTGTTCGCCGGTTCCGAACTGAACGAAGGAAGAAAGCGGCACCTGGTTGCCATTGGCAATTACATAGACACTGTTGAGCGCATCGGGTGTGCTCTTGAATCTCGGATCCACTTCCAGAACGACGTGATATTGGTTGAGCTTTCGATAAATGGTCGAAATCTGGCGCTGGCCGAAGGCGTCATAGAGGGCATTGTCGATCTGCGCCGGGGTAACGCCCATGCGCGCAGCAGTATCGCGATCGATGATTACGTTCTCCTCCAGGCCATGCATCTGCTGGTCGCTGTTTACGTCGCGCAGTTGCGGCGCTTCGCGCAGCGCATCCAGCAGCCGCGGCGCCCAGTCATAAAGCTGCTCGAAATCCTGCCCGGTCAGCGTGTATTGATATTGCGCATTGGAGTGGCGGCCTCCAATCCGCAGGTCCTGCGCGGCGGTTAGGTACAACGTGATCGCCGATACACCCGACAGCTTGTCCCGCAGACGGTCGATTACTTGATCGGCCGTCTCGTGCCGTTCACTCAGCGGTTTTAACCCGATATACATCCGGCCCGTGTTCTGTGATCCTCCGCCGACATAAGCCGCCACGCTGTCCACCGCCCGATCGTTCTGTACGATGGCAGCCAGTTTCTGGGTCTTTTCTTTCATGGCCGCGAAGGAGATGTCCTGATCGCCCATGATCGTGCCGCTAAGCCGGCCGATATCCTGTTGCGGGAAGAACCCTTTTGGAATGTAAACAAAGAGCGCTACGTTCACCGCTAAAGTAACGATGGCAACGGCGAGGATGAATCTCTGGTGTCGCAGCACCCAGCTAAGAGAAGCTCGGTAGCCGCGATTCATCCAGACAAAGCCGCGCTCGCTTACGCGATACCAAACGCCGTGCCCCTCGGGATCATGCGGCTTCAAGAATCTGGCGCAGAGCATTGGCGTGGTAGTCAGGGAAGCGACCAGTGACACAGCGATGGCAGCACTGATAGTGACGGCAAACTCGCGGAAGAGCCGGCCTACGATCCCGCTCATTAGCCAGATGGGAATAAACACTGCCATCAGAGATACGCTCATGGAGATCACGGTGAAGCTGATCTCTCTTGATCCCAGCACGGCGGCTTCATGCGGCGTCATGCCAGCTTCCACATGCCGCATGACATTTTCAATCACCACGATCGCATCGTCGACCACGAACCCAGTCGAAATGGTCAGCGCCATGAGGGAGAGGTTGTCCAGCGAGTAGTGCCCGACGTACAAAATGGCGAAGGTGCCCGCGATGGAAAGTGGAACGGCAATTCCCGGAATCAGAGTGGCCCTTACTTCTCTCAGGAAGACAAACACCACCAGGATTACCAGCAGCACGGAAATGCAGAGCGTAATTTCAACGTCTGCAACCGATGCCCGCACGGTCTGTGTGCGGTCGTTCTCAATCTCGAGCTTGATCGAAGCAGGCAGCGATGCCTTCAGGAACGGTAGCGACGCCTTGGCTTGATCGACGGTGTCGATGATATTCGCACCGGGCTGGCGAAAGATGAATACCAGGACGCTCGGTTTCCCGTTGAAGCTGCCGGCGTTGTAGACGTTGGAATACGAATCTTGGATTTTCGCGACATCCGACAGTCGCACCGGCCCTCCATCGCGAAACGCGATAATGATCGGCCGGTAATCCTTCGCCGTCTTGAGTTGGTCGTTAGAGGTGATCAGCCAGTTGCGTCTGCCGTTTTCAATGCTGCCCTTTGCAAGATTGACGTTCTCGGAGGCAACCGCTGTGCGCAGCGCCTCCAGTCCAAGACCGAGCCGGTTCAGGATGGTTGGGTTGGCTTCGATTCGCACCGCCGGCTGCGACGATCCACCGATGAACACCTGCCCGACGCCTGGCACTTGCGAAAGCTTCTGGCCAATGATGGAATCGGCCGCGTCGTAGATCTGGTCTTGCGTTAGCACGTCCGACGTCAGCGCCAGGATGAGGATCGGCGAGTCGGCCGGGTTGACCTTCCAGTACCACGGATTGCTGGGGAGATCGGCCGGCAGGTAAGCCCGGGCCGCATTGATTGCCGCCTGAACGTCGCGAGCTGCTCCATTGATATCTCGGTTCAGATCGAATTGCAGGGTGATGCTGGTCGATCCCAGCTGACTGACGGAAGTCATTTCGTTGACTCCCGCTATGCGACCGAACTGGCGCTCCAAGGGAGTCGCCACCGACGAGGCCATAGTTTCCGGACTCGCCCCCGGCAGCGAAGCCCCTACCGAAATCACCGGAAAGTCGACCTCGGGGAGCGGCGACACTGGCAGATTTAGAAAAGCCAGGACACCCGCCAACAGCAACGCGACAGTCAGAAGGGTGGTGGCAACCGGACGCTCGATTGCTTTACCGGAGACGCTCATTTCGAAATCATGATTAGGTTCGCGACGCGAGCCACACTAATTAAGATATTATCGTCCGAGTCTTCGATTCAGTTCATCATCGCAAAAGCCTTCCATCGGCACTACCTCTTTCGTCCCCACGTGCAAGTTTGTGTCCACCTTGGCTAAGCCTTGGACTTCTTCCGCTTTCGCAACCAGATCACCACCGCTGATATCCCGACCGCTGCCAGTATGATTCCGATCAGCACCGTTTCATTTTGCATTCCGCGCGCGTGTCGCAGAAACCGCAAGATCGCCCGGCTATACTTCGCGGACAGAAACCCGATCACGGCATACCGCAGTGCCCGCCCGCTGACAACAGCCGCCACGAACCTTGCCGCCGGATACTGCAGCGCTCCTGCTGCCACGAAGAATGCTGACGTGGGAAACGGTGGTGGCGCAATGCAGGCGCCGAATACCGCTCCAAACCCCCAGCGCTTCAGCACATCTTGCACCTGGCCGGAACGCTTCTTGCCGATACGCTTCACCAGCCAATGCTCGCTGGCCTGCACCGACATCCGATACGTTATGTAAGCGCCGATCACCGAACCGCTGGTGCTGGCGGCCGCATAGTAGACCCACAAGTCGTGGTTCTTGGCTGCCAGGATCGCGGTTAGAGCGTCCAGGCTTCCGAACGTTGGGATTGCTGAGCTGTCCAGTATTCCCAACAACGCCAGTCCGACTCCGCCAAGACTGCGGAGAAGCTTCCAGCCTGGAACCACAATCGAAAGCGGAATCATCCGGCCGTCGCCGTCCTGTTGGCGCGCCCGCGCGATGCTCGCTCGTCGCTCACGGCAGCGCCAATTCTTGCAGACGTAATTCCCACGCTTCGCATCAATTCCACAGTCGTAATTGGCTTCGCACAAATGCGAATCACGAAGCCGCGCCTCAATGTCAGGCATCCATTGTAGCGAGTGTCAGCTATAGTGAGTATTGACGATACGATATTCCCTTTCACTGCGTCTCTCGTCTCTATGCGGCACGTCGCAACTGCGCGCCAACTGTGCTCCTAAGGATTTGTCCTGAGAGCTTGAACGCCACCGTTGAGTCTAAAATCATCGCAATAAGGTAACCCACCAGAAGTACCGCTACTCTTGGGAGACGGCAACGAAGACTGCATCCAAGCCCCAACCGGTGACCATCGCGCTCGACGGCCTCGATGAGCCCATCCGCGCCGAGTTGTTCAGCGTGGAACGCATCGAACAGCACGCTGAGAGCCTCGCCGCTGCGCAGACTGTCACCAGCGAGCCGCAGCAAGGCCGCCCGCTCATTCCCCGTGTGATCGAGAATGGCCAAGTCCTGCTCGACGCTTATCGTGCCATCGCGCGGGCAGTCCAGAAAGAAAGTGCAATCACGCCCGCCGCCGAGTGGTTGGTCGACAACTTCCACATTGTCGAGGAGCAGCTCCGCGAAATCCAGGACGACCTGCCGACCAGCTACTATCGCAAACTGCCCAAGCTCGCGTCCGGTCCCCTGCAGGGATATCCGCGGATTTATGGCTTGGCGTGGGCTTATGTCGCGCACACCGACAGCCACTTCGATCCCGAGGGTTTGCGCCGTTTCGTGATGGCTTATCAGCGCGTGCAGCCGCTCGATATCGGCGAGCTATGGGCGGTGGCCATTACGCTGCGCGTGGTGCTGGTGGAAAATCTGCGCCGCCTGACGGACAGGATCGTGCGCAGCCGCGCCGACCGTGAAGAAGCCGACCTGCTCGCCGACAGTCTGCTTGGCACCGGCGGACAAACCTCCATTCCTCCGGAAACCGCTCTGCGCAAGTTCGAAAAGAAACCCCTCCCCCGGGCCTTTGTCGTGCAACTGGTTCAGCGTCTTCGTGACGTCGACCCCAACATGGGAGTCGTGCTGCAATGGCTCGATCAGCGTTTGGCCGACCAGGGAACCACGGCTGACGAAATTGTCCGCACCGAACACCAGGAACAAACCGCAATGAACGTTACGGTGCGGAACATCATCCCCAGCATGCGCCTCATGATGGACTTCGACTGGCATGAGTTCGTCGAGAGCGTCAGCCTGGTGGACGAAATTCTGCGGCGCGAAACCAACTTCGGCGAAATGGACTTCGCCACTCGCGATTCTTATCGTCACGCGGTCGAAGACCTTTCGCGAGGCTCAGACCACAAGGAAATTGAAGTCGCCGAGCACGTCGTTCATCGTGTCGCGCGGGCTCGTTCCGCCCACCACGGTAACGGTCAGCCGGGTGAAGAACGCCTCAACGACCCTGGCTACTACCTGATTTCCAAAGGACGATTTGATTTTGAGCGCGAGCTCGGTTTTCGCGTGCCGTGGAAGACGCGCCTGCTACGTCTCTATATGCGTAGCGCCGCCACCGGATACCTTGGAACCATCGTCCTCGCTACGGCACTAATTACAGCCCTGCCACTCCTTCACGAGCGAAACGCCGGAGTGCCCGTGTGGGCATTGGTCTTGCTTGGGCTTCTCGCCGTCGTGCCTGCCTCCGATTTGGCCATCGCGTTTATCAATCGCTTAGTCACCGATTTGCTCGGGCCAAGAATGCTACCCCGTCTGGCGTTGCGCGACGGAGTCCCTACCCAGTTCCGGACGATTGTGGTCGTGCCTACTCTGCTGAACAACCAGCGCGACATCGAGCAACTCGTTGAACACCTCGAGGTCCACTACCTGGCCAACTCCGAAGGCGACCTTCGCTTCGCGCTGCTCACCGACTGGACCGACGCGGACAGCGAAAGCGTCCCCGGAGACGACGAATTACTGGCAGTCGCCGTTGATGGCATTGCGCGGCTGAATCGGATTCACGGACCCACGACCGAAGGCGACCCTCGATTCCTGCTGTTCCATCGAAAACGGCTTTGGAACGAGAGTGAAGGCAAATGGATGGGTTGGGAACGCAAGCGCGGCAAGCTGCGCGAGCTGAATCGCCTTCTCCGCGGCGACCCTAACACGACATTCCTTTCTATCGGAGAACATCCGGCCCAGGCTCCTGCGGGTGTGCGCTACGTGATCACCCTTGACGCGGATACCCGCCTGCCGCGCGGTGCGGTTTGCCGCCTGGTCGGCACCATGGCGCATGCCCTCAATCGGCCCCGCTTCAGCCCTGCAGTTGGGCGGGTCGTCGAAGGTTACGGCATCGTTCAGCCCCGCATTACCCATTCGTTGGCGTCTGACCAGGAGCGCTCCTTGTTTCAGACCCTGTTTTCCGGGCCTAGCGGAGTCGATCCTTATGCGTTTGCCGTGTCGGATGTTTACCAGGACATGTTCCAGGAAGGCTCCTTCACTGGAAAGGGCATTTACGATGTCGATGCGTTTGAGGAATCACTGAATGGTAAGGTGCCGGACAATACCCTGCTGAGTCACGATCTGCTGGAAGGCATTTACGCCCGGGTCGCGCTCGCTTCCGACATCGAATTGTTTGAGGAATTCCCTTCCCACTTTGAAGCCGCGGCCGCCCGCCAGCATCGCTGGGTCCGCGGTGACTGGCAGCTTCTGCCCTGGATTTTCTTGCGACGGCGATCGGGCACTGGCAACCAGCAGTCCGACAAGATTCCCGTCATTGGCCGCTGGAAGATGCTCGACAACCTGCGGCGTTCATTGTCCGCGCCCTCCGCATTCTTCGCGTTGGTTGCCGCATGCCTGGTGCCGTCAGCTTCGCCCTTCGTGTGGGCGCGTTTCATCGTCGCCACCATCGCTCTTCCCGCGTTGCTTGCCTTCCTCATCGGAATCAACCCGCCACGCCGCGGCATCTCCAAGCGCTCGCACGTCCGCGCGATGCTCACTGATTTTACTCTCGGTGCGTCGCAGACCGTCATTGCCTTAACCATGCTGGCGTATCAGACCTGGCTCATGTCGGACGCTATTTTGCGCACCCTCATTCGCATGTTCGTCACCCGCAAGCATCTGCTCGAATGGACGACCGCGAAGCAGGCCGGACATGCCCTCAATCTCAAGCTCGGCGCCATGTACAGGCGCATGGCCGGCGGCGTATTGCTTGCCCTGGCCGCTTTTGTAGTTGTTTTGTTCTTCGGCCATGGTGCGCGGAGCATCCTGCTTCCTTTCGTCGTTCTCTGGATCGCGGCGCCTGTGGTGGCCTGGCAGATCAGTCTTCCGCCGCGACGCTCCGGAGCCGAGCCCATCTCTCCGGCAAACGCTCGGGCACTGCGCCTGATCTCGCGCCGCACCTGGCATTTCTTCGAGACATTCATCACTTCGGCCGATCATTCCCTGCCACCTGACAACTTTCAGGAATCCCCCAGGCCAATCGTCGCTCATCGCACATCGCCAACCAACATCGGGTTGTATCTTCTCTCCACCTTGGCGGCGCATGATCTGGGTTACCTTGGCACGCTCGACACCGTTATACGGTTGGAAGCCACTCTCGACACTCTGCGCGAGATGGAACTGGTGCGGGGACACTTCTACAACTGGTACGACACCCGCAGTCTTCGTCCTTTGGATCCAAGCTACGTCTCCTCTGTCGACAGCGGCAATCTTGCCGGACACTTGCTGGCGTTGGCCAACGGCTGCCGCGACATCGCCCGGAAGTCTTCCCTCGGAGAACGCTCGCTTGCCGGCGTCAGAGACGCCATCCAACTTCTGCGCGAAGCCTTGAGGCAAATCCCGGAAACCCGGCGGACCAACACCGTCACCCGAAAACAGCTCAGCAATGCCATCGACGCTCTCGCTAATTCGTTGGACCTCACGCCGCTAAGTCCAGTGGAGTGGGAAGCCCGCCTCACCGAACTCGCGGCGCGCGCCGTCACCGTTGCCGACATCGCCCAAACCATGGGCCAGGAGCGCGGCGACGCTTCCGATTCTGAACTGCGTGTCTGGGCCGATGCGGTCAAGGCTTGCGTAGAGAGTCACGTGAACGATGCAACGATTCTCGTCCCCTGGTTGCGTCACGACGCGACTGGAAACCTGGACGTCGCGCAACGCTCTCGCCAGCAGACACCCGAGTGGGAGGCCATCGGACCCTTCTTCGATTCCTTGCCCACGTTGGCCGATGCTCCCGAACGTTTCGAGCAGGCACAGCAGGCGCTGGCTGCTTTGCGCACCAGCCTGATCAACGACCGATCGGCGAATTACGAGACTTTGGCTCGCATCGACGCCCTGACGCTGGCCCTGCGCCAGTCAGCGGCCGATGCCGCCGCGCTTGAGCGCCGCCTCTCCGCCATCGCACAGCAAGCGGAGAGCATGTTCCACGCCATGGATTTCAGCTTCCTGTTTGATCACACCCGTAAGCAATTTTCCATCGGCTACCGTGTATCAGACAACTCTCTGGATCCCAACTGTTACGACCTGCTGGCCTCCGAGGCCCGCCTCACCAGTTTCATAGCGATTGCTAAAGGTGATGTGCCCTCGTCGCATTGGTTCCGTCTCGGCCGCTCGCTCACTCCCGTGGGTCGCGGCTCCGCGCTCATCTCGTGGTCCGGCTCCATGTTCGAATACCTGATGCCCGCCCTGATGATGATTTCTCCCGCTGGTAGTTTGCTGTACCAGACCTACGGTCTGGTGGTGCAACGTCAAATTGAATATGGCGAGGAGCGCGGTGTCCCCTGGGGCATCTCGGAATCCGCCTATAACGCGCGGGACTTGGATCTCACGTATCAGTACGCAGCCTTTGGCGTGCCCGGACTTGGATTGAAACGCGGACTCAGCGAAGACTTGGTGATTGCTCCTTACGCCACGGCCCTCGCGGCCATGATTGACCCCAACGCGGCTGCCCAGAACTTCGTCCGCCTGGCCAACGCTGGCGGCGCCGGACGCTACGGCTTCTATGAAGCGCTCGACTACACCAGCGAAAGAGTTCCCGAAGGAAAAGACGTAGCCGTGGTTTGCGCTTACATGGCCCACCATCAGGGGATGGCGCTCATCGCGCTCGCCAACACCGTAGACAAAGGCGCCATGCAGGCCCGTTTCCACGCCGAACCGATGGTGCAGGCCTCCGAGTTGCTGTTGCAGGAGCGCACCCCGCGCGATGTCCTGGTGGCGCGGCCTCGCGCCGAAGAAGTCTCCGCCGCGGCCCATGTTCGTGAACTCGTTCCCCCAGTGGTGCGGCACTTCGGCACGCCTCACGAAATAGTTCCTCGCACCCACCTGCTCTCCAATGAACGCTATGGAGTCATGCTGACAACCGCAGGTTCGGGATACAGCCGCTGGCGCAACCTCGCAATCACTCGCTGGCGCGAAGACGCTACCCTCGACTGCTGGGGCTCCTATATCTTTCTTCGCGACGCGCAGACTGGCCAGTACTGGTCGGCTGGCTACCAACCGTCCGGGGTTGAGCCAGACGCCTACGAAGCCAGCTTCACCGAGGATCGCGCTGAGTTCATCCGGCGTGACGGATCGCTCTCCACCACACTCGAAGTCCTGGTGTCACCCGAAGACGATGCGGAGGTACGTCGGGTTTCGATTGCCAACCTCGGCACTCGCGCTCGCGAGGTGCAAGTCACTTCCTACGCCGAGATCGTTATGGCGCCTCAGGCCGCTGACCTGGCTCATCCCGCGTTCTCGAATTTGTTCGTGGAGACGGAATTCGTGCCCGGCCCGCAAGCGCTTGCTCGCAACCCGGCGTCGCCAATCGGAAAACGAAACGCCTGTCTGGGTCGCGCACGTCGCAGTTGTTGAAGGCGATTCCGTCGACGACTTGCAGTACGAGACCGACCGCGCTCTCTTCTTAGGGCGAGGGCACCAGGTGCGCGATGCCGTTTCCATCTCGGATGGGCGTCCTCTCTCCAACACCGTAGGCCCGGTGCTCGACCCCGTGATCAGTCTTCGGCACACGGTTCGCATCCCGCCCGGCTCGACCGCCAGGATAATTTTTTCCACCATCGTGGCTTCCACCCGAGAACAGGCGGTTGACCTCGCCGACAAATACCGTGATCCGCGGACGTGGGAGCGTACTCTCACGGCCGCCTGGACTCAGGCTCAAGTACAACTTCATCATCTCGGCATCACACCCGACGAAGCCCACCTGTTTCAGAGACTGGCCAACGCCGTTCTGTACTCCGATTCTTCTCTGCGGCCGTCGTCCGACTTGCTGGCCCGCGTCACCCTCGATCGTCCGTCTCTCTGGGCCAACGGAATCTCCGGTGATCTTCCGATCGTTCTGGCACGCATCGATGAGGCCGAGGATGTCGGAATTATTCGCCAATTGCTCAGGGCTCACGATTATTGGCGCATCAAGGGCCTGGCGGTTGACGTGGTAATTATCAATGAGAAGCCGCCCTCGTATGAACAGGAGTTGCAAGGTTCGCTGGATGATCTTGTCAAGGCGCACCAGCAACGCATGACCGCCAATCCAGCCGAGTTCAAAGGAAACGTCTTTCTATTGCGCGGAGACTTGATATCGGCTCAGACACGTGGTCAACTGCAAGCCATCGCTCGCGCTGTGCTGCTCAGCCGTCACGGCACCCTCGCCGAGCAGGTTATACGATCGCAGCGCTCCGAGCCTTTGAGCCGCCCGTCGCCCCGTCCCTTCAGACCCGGAAAGGACCCCGAAATCAAACTCAACGTTTCAGGCCTCGAGTTCTTCAACGGACTCGGTGGCTTTGCCGAGGGTGGCCGCGAGTATGTGACCGTGCTCGGGGAAGGCTTGCGCACTCCTGCGCCGTGGATCAACGTGATCGCCAATCCGTCGTTCGGCTTTCTCACTTCCGAATCGGGTTCAGGCTGCACCTGGGCCGGCAACAGCCACGAGAATCAACTCACTCCCTGGTCTAACGATCCCGTAACCGATCCACCCGGCGAAGCCATCTACATCCGCGATGAGGACTCCGGCATAGTCTGGTGCCCGACGGCGCTACCGGTCCGTGACGAATCGTCTTCCTACGTCGTGTGGCATGGCCAGGGTTACAGCCGCTTCCGCAACGGTTCACAAGGAATCTTGGCGGAACTGCTGCAGTACGTTCCCACCGAAGACCCCATCAAGATTTCTCGCCTCGTCCTGCAAAACCATTCGGCGCGAACCCGCCACCTCTCTGTGACTGCGTTTGCGGAATGGGTGTTGGGAGATTCGCGCACCGCCACCGCACCCTACCTCATTACGGAACTCGATTCTGAGACGAACGCGCTCTTTGCCCGCAGCGCATGGGGCGGCGAGTTCGGCGGACGCGTCGCGTTTTCTGATCTCGCCGGACGCCAGAGCTCGTGGTCTGGAGACCGTGCTGAGTTCCTCGGTCGCAACGGAACATTTGCGCGGCCGGCCGCCATGCAGCGCTTCGGCCCACTCTCCGGCAAAATCGGCGCCGGCCTTGATCCCTGCGCAACGTTGCAGACTGTCGTCGAATTGCGGCCGGGCGAGCGCATCGAAATCGTGTGGTTCCTCGGTCAGGGCAAAAACCGCGAAGAAGCCCACGAATTGGTAGTCCGCTATCGCTCCGCCAACCTCGACCAGGTCCTGGCAGACGTCACTCGCCAATGGGACAACGTGTTGCAGGCCGTCCAGATCACCACGCCCGATCGCTCCATGGACGTCCTGGTCAATCGCTGGCTGCTCTACCAGACGCTTTCCTGTCGCGTCTGGGGCCGCGCCGCGTTTTATCAGAACAGTGGCGCTTATGGTTTCCGCGATCAACTGCAGGACGTCATGGCGCTCGCCGTCTCCCGCCGCGACATTGCGCGCGCCCACCTGTTGCGCGCTGCCTCACGCCAATTCGTCCAGGGCGACGTGCAGCACTGGTGGCACCCGCCTTCCGGCCGTGGAGTGCGTACCCGCATTTCCGACGACCTCTTATGGCTGCCCTACGCCGTGGTCCATTTCATCGAGGCTACGGGCGACGTGGCCATCCTCGATGAGGTCGTACCCTTCCTCGAAGGTGACATCCTCGCCGATGGCCAACTCGAGTCCTATTTCCAGCCGCGCATTTCGCCCGCCACCGCCACTCTCTTCGAACATTGCGCTCGTACCCTCGATCGAAGTCTTGCCGTCGGCAGTCATGGCCTCCCGCTCATCGGCACGGGAGACTGGAACGACGGCATGAATCGCGTCGGTCAAGAAGGCAAAGGCGAGAGCGTTTGGCTGGGCTGGTTCCTGCACACCATTCTGTGGGAGTTTGCCAAGGTCGCCGATGCACGCCGGGAACCCAAACGCGCCGAGACCTGGCGCCTTCACGTTAGCGCGCTCAAGGCTGCGCTCGAACGCAACGGTTGGGACGGAGAGTGGTATCGCCGCGCTTATTTCGACGATGGCACACCTCTCGGCACTGCCAAAGACAAAGAGTGCCGTATCGACTCCATCGTCCAGTCATGGGGAGTGCTCAGTGGCGCCGCTGAACCGGCTCGCGGGGCGCGCGCCATGGCGGCAGTTGACCAATATCTCGTGCGGCGTGCCGACGGTCTCGACTTGGTGCTGACCCCGCCCTTCGATAAGACAGACCACGATCCCGGCTACATCAAAGGCTATCTCCCCGGCATCCGCGAAAACGGTGGCCAATATACTCACGCTGCTGCGTGGACCGTCTTGGCCTTCGCCGCCCTCAGCGATGGAGACAAGGCTGGCGAGCTTTTCCGCATGCTCAATCCCATCAATCGCACCGCCTCGCGAGCTACGGTTCAACGCTACAAAGTCGAGCCCTATGTGCTTGCCGGCGACGTCTATTCCGAGCCTCCTCATGTCGGACGCGGCGGTTGGACATGGTACACCGGCTCTGCAGGCTGGCTCTATCGCGGCGCAGTCGAATGGATCCTCGGATTCCGGCTTCGCGGATCAGTCCTTTCGATCGACCCCTGCATACCGAAGAAGTGGCCCAGCTACTCGGTTCGTTTCCGTTACCACTCCACCACATACGACATCAGGGTGGAAAATCCCTCCGGCCGTTCGCGCGGCGTCGGCTCGGTTGAATTGGACGGCAAGCCGCTTCCCGTCCCGGCCAATGTCCAACTCATCGACGACGGTGGCAGCCATCGAGTTCGCGTCGTTCTGAGCTGAGCCGGTCGGTAGTGCTGGCCTTTAGGCCAGCGTTTGGCTTGTTCTTTCATCCCATGCGGACTTCAGTCCGCGCTGTCGCCGCACTTCTCAGCGATAACCGCGACTTACGCTTTGGCACAGTTCCCGATCGTCATGATCTCTCATGAAAAGAGCTCGACCCGCCGAAGAATGAACTGGAGCTCCGGGGGGAGCGCCAGTCCCGGCGGATCGCGGACCAACCCCACCTTGCACCGCCTCCGCCGGGATTTTAGGAGGTCCCATGCCGTCGGAGCATTCGGTAATACTCCTCGTCGGTAGTGATCCGGATGTGTTGTTTCTGCGCTCTGCGGTTTTGTCCTCAGCAGGAATCTGGAACATGCGGGTCCAAAACGCCAATCAGGCTATCGAGATTCTGCGAACCGTGCCATGCCACCTGGCCGCTATCTGCTACACGCTGAACGAAGCTGACCAGCAGCAATTGCAGAGCTACCTTCTCGAAGCACATCCCAGCACCAGAATTGTGTGGATGGTCCCCGGCGATGACTGCTCAGGCACCGGCTTCCTAATGAAGATAGAAGATGCACTGGCCGAACCCTCGCCTCTTCCCTTCTTCCTAACCCAGGAGCTGACGGCCTCGCGGGTTTGAAAAACTCCAGCGTCAACTACGGTACCCGCAGGCATCTGGTTTTCCACGATGGTTCCGAGTGATGTGAATTCGTTTCGGGTTTCCACTACATCACCTTCGAGCAAATTTTGCGCACTCCAGGACTACGGCTCAGAATGGATGGTAGGATAAATTCGTGCAACGGTTTCGATCGGTCGTCCTGCTTGCGTTGTCGGCTCTGCTCTTGTTGAACGTTCTCGGCTGCGGACAATTCTTCCCAGGTTCAAATTCGATTACGGCACTGCAGGTCACCCCTGCGAGCGCCACAGTTCAGCCGGGCGTGACTCAGCAGTACACCGCAACCGCTACCTATGGAAACAATACGACGGGAGACGTGACCTCGTCCGTTACCTGGAGCACCAGTCCCACCAATGTCGCTACCATTAATAGCGGTGGGCTACTGACCGCCGTATCTCTGGGAGTAGCCACGGTGAAGGCCCAGAGTGGTGGTGTGATCGCCTCTACCCCCGTAACCGTGACTCAGAAACAAATCGCCAGCATCAGCATTCAGCCCCTGACCCAGACTCTGAGCTTGTCCCTCGGACCCACCACCGTACAGTTCACTGCGACCGCGACGTACTCCGACAATTCGACCGCCAACGTTACGACCATCGCCACCTGGACCGCGGTTCCGAGCTCGACAGCAACCATCTCGTCGGGCGGATTAGCTACTGCGGTGGCGGTGGGTACAGCTACCGTCACGGCAACCTCCGGCGGAGTCACTTCCAATAGCGCAACCGTGACCGTCATCCAGTAACCGGGGAAGTTCGGTTTCGTAGGGATAGTCCCCAGTCGGCAACGTCCAATTGGATCAGACTGATAACAAACGGATATCCTTGTTGAAGTCGACTTTGCGTCAGACCCTGGGTCATATTTAGCTGAATCGGACTCACAAGTTCCTACGCTTCTGGCTGGCTTTGGCCGTCAACCACGACTCCACCCGCTAACTATTGTTCTCTTCAAGCGTCTTATTTACAGAGACATAGCACCTAGGTGACTTGGATCAAGGTGTGTACTACAACCACCGAACGATGTGAATTTTGCTTGAACTTGGAGTCAAAACTGAGGTATACTGAAACGGTTTTGAGGCCTACCCTTGGTTTTCTGATGTGGTTCTCTCACCCCCGGGAATGCGCCCAAATATCGGCTCTCCAATTGTGCTGGGTGCTATTGAAACCAGTAACTTAGGGCTAAGTTAATGCGCAAGTAACGTCTGGGCGCGCAGTCTTAGGCAGGAATTCATCCCAGAAGGCAGGACAAAGTTCATATGGCGAAGCGACGCGGCAATCCGAATTGGGGTAAGCCGGAACCGATCGGTCCGGTTGTTCCCACCATCACCGAATTTGAACAGGTCGTCAAGGAATTCAAGCTGGCTCCTGATCAATTCATTCGCTCCACTCGCTTGCGCGAGTGGGCGCGTAAAAACAAGAATTCGAAATATATTCCCGAACCTCTGCTGGAAGCATGGGGTTTCGAGATCGAATCGACGCTGTAATCTCAATCCCTTGAATTTACGGGCCGCCATCGGCGGCCTTTTTTTTGTCGCGTCGTTGCCCGACGTTTTTCCGGAAGCAGTATGGTTATGGTAAGGACCTTCTCCCATGGCTAAGTTCGAAAAGCATATTTTCGTGTGTGGCAATCAGCGTCCCGAGGGACATCCCAGAGGCTGCTGCGACCCCACGGGCAGCAGCGACCTGCAGCGCGCTTTCAAAGCGCAGTTGGCCCAGACCGGAGTACGCGCCACCGTGCGCGCCAACAAATCCGGATGTCTCGATCAATGCGAACACGGTCCCACTGTGGTCATCTATCCCGAGGCTGTCTGGTACGGCAACGTAGCCCTCACCGACGTAGTTGAAATCGTCGAGTCGCATATCCTGGCCGATCGGCCCGTGGAGCGGCTGCGCATTGCCGACTCCTGTCTCAACGCCGCCGCCTGCGAGCACCGCCCGCGCCGTCTATAGCGACCGCCCCCTGCATCCCGCCTCGCCGCCCGCCGTTCTTTTCGCTCGCCTCTTTAGTGCTATGCCAACATATTGGTTCCCTTGGCGGGCAAAAGCGACTATGCTCCGTTCACACGGAAATGCGTTCGAAACCAGGGGTGGGTGCGGAACCCTGTCCGTTGAAATTGACGGACTCCAACTCTGCTGCGAGAATGGGCTAACCCCTTAACTTTCACGTCGTCTAATTAATTAATGGTCCGGCGCACCCACAAACCGCGACTCTACCGCATCCTCGCAGTCGGCGACGATATCTCGCGCCTCAGTTCTCGGGCCAACGTGTTGACCCAGGCGGGTTACAATGCCGACCTTGCGCTCTCGGTGGATCACGCGGTCAGGCGGACCCAGATTCGGCCATATGAGTTGGTTATCGTCAGCCACAGTTTCGGCTACGAACAACAGATCTTAATCCGTGCCCGTTTGCGACGCATCCGGCAGGATCTCCCTGTCCTGCTTCTTACATCGGAACACGAGTCACCCGACGTTTTTCTCACCGCCGTCGCTGATAGCTTGAAACATAAGAAGAAATACCAATTTGGCGCCAAACGTGACGATCACGCCCGCGATATTCCTGCCGACTGATTGCAATTAACTCCTTAATTGCAATGAGATAGCGATCCCTTGACTTCGACGCGCGTCCCCAGAAGTTGTTTGACCCCACCAGCCGCGGCGTGACATAGTTGATTGTCGTTATTTTGTAACGTTGCACTTCCCTAAGTCCTTCCAGCTATGGGCTGGTAGCCCATGCCTGCGCACGACAATTAAGAGATATTTTCCATGGTTCGCTTCATACCACGTGAAACCAAGTTTCTGGAACTGTTTGCCGAAATTGCCAACAACGTAGTCGATGGTGCCCGGGCGTTGTCTGAGTTGCTTCATAATTATGACTACGAGCAGATGCCTACTGCTGTTGCCAAGATAGCTGCCATCGAGCATCGCGGCGACGAGATGACCCACCGCATTCTCATCAAGCTCAATCAGACTTTTATTACCCCTTTCGACCGCGAAGACATTCACCTCCTGGCCTCGTCCTTCGACGACGTCCTCGATTTCATCTTCGCTGCCAGCGACCGCCTGGTGACCTACAAGATCATCCAACCGTCGCCATCGGCCAAGGTGCTCGCCGGCATCATCCTCAAGCAGGCTGAAGAGCTGGGCAGGGCCGTCGCTTTGCTCGACAAAGACGACTCCCATCTACTCGACCACTGCGTTGAGGTCAATCGCCTGGAAAATGAAGCCGACAAAGTCAGCCGCGAAGCCATCGGTCGTCTCTTTGAAGGCGAGTCCGATCCCATCACGCTGATCAAGCTCAAAGAACTGCTAGAGGTTCTCGAGGAAGCCAGCGACAAAGCGGAAGACGTGGCCGACGTGCTCGAGACCGTCGTCCTCAAGAGCGCCTGAGGCCCGACCCGTGAGCTGCACGCCACCCATCCATTGAAGGTGCCAACGCCATGAGCACCGTAACGATCCTGCTGATCATTACGGTAATCGTCGCCCTCGTCTTCGACTTCATCAACGGCTTTCACGATGCCGCCAACAGCATCGCCACCGTCGTCTCCACCCGCGTTCTTTCTCCCCGCCTCGCCGTCGTCTGGGCCGCCGTTTTTAACTTCCTGGCCGCTTTCTTCCTCGGCACCGCCGTCGCCAAGACCATTGGCAAGGGCATGATCCAGCTCGACATCGTCACCCAGTACGTCGTGCTCGCCGGGCTAATCGGCGCCATCGTCTGGGACCTCCTCACCTGGTGGTGGGGCTTGCCCACCTCGTCCTCTCACGCCCTCATCGGAGGCTACGCCGGCGCCGCCCTCGCCCGCGCTGCCATTCTTCATGGCTGGCATTCCGCGCCAACCGTCATCATTCCGGGCGGCTGGACGAAGACGCTGATCTTCATCGTGGTTGCGCCGTTGATGGGTTTCGTCCTCGGATTCGGCATGATGGTCGCCGTCTCCTGGATCTTCCAGAAGAATTCCCCACGCCATGTCGACAAGCTCTTTCGCAAACTGCAACTGGTTTCCGCTGCCGCCTACAGCCTAGGACATGGCGGCAACGATGCTCAGAAGACCATGGGAATCGTGGCTGGCGCTCTCTACACCGCCGGAGTCATGAAGAAAGAAGACTTCTCCGCCAATTGGGGACACTGGCACTGGCCCATCATTCTCGCCGCCCACGCCGCCATCGCTCTCGGCACCTATCTCGGCGGCTGGCGCATCGTGCATACCATGGGATCGAAGATCACCAAGCTCAAACCTGTCGGCGGATTCTGCGCCGAAACCGCCGGCGCGATCACCCTCTTCGGCACCGCTCTCGCCGGAATTCCAGTCAGCACCACTCACACCATCACCGGAGCCATCGTCGGCGTCGGCACCACCCATCGCCTCTCCGCCGTGCGCTGGGGAGTCGCCACCCGCATCGTCTGGGCCTGGGTCTTCACTATCCCCGCCTCCGCCGTCGTCGCCATGGCAACCTTCTGGCTCATCCGCTACTTCAATCCTGCAGCCTGAGGCACGTACCGATGACCTCGACGTTGATTTGGGCACAAGAAAGCCGGAGCTAAACCAGCCCCGGCTCGCGTTATGGCCCGAAAGACCTGCGTGTGTTTACAACAGCAGCTTGCGGCGGACTGCGCCGGCCGCGGCCAACACACCCGACCCCAGCATGATCAACGTGCCAGGCTCTGGAGTGGTGCCGCTGGTGTTGTACGTGATGTCTCTGATATGCATCGCCAGGTCGGTGCTGCTGGCGGTCATCAGCACCGTGCTGAAGGGAGTGTCGGTCACCGAGAAGAAGTCCGGCGTGTGGTAGCCCGCGCCAGTGCCCGCCTGAGTAAAGCTATGGCCGTTGCCCAGCAGGAAAGTCACAGTGGCTGGGAAATAAGTCCCGAAATCCACCGAGAAGAACGTGGTTGCGTTCGGGAACACGATCATAATGTTGTCAGCGCCGACGTTGGCCGTCTGCGACGACAGCACAGCAGGAAGGCCACTGAAAGGGAAAAGCGGGCCTACATCGAACAGGCTGGCGTTGCCAAGAGCTGCCTGCTGAACGAACAGCACGTTGTTATAGGTGACGGACGCGTCACCGGTTCCGTAGGAGATGAACTGCAGCGGACTGGGGTCCGGGACCACTACGGTTACGGTGGAGGCGAAAGCCGGTGTAATGCACAAGACAACTGCGATGGCCAGAACAGCGGCAAGGCGAGTGCGCATGAGTCTCCTGTAAGTCGGAATGGATTGAAACGACGTCTGAATGCGGAAGAGTCTCAATGGATTTCCTTAGCTCCCAATAGCCCCACACTATAACCTATTCAGGTACTTAAGCCTATGAATATTCTCGTTGGCTTAAATCCTGTCCGCGTCGATCCGCGCAAATCCGTGGCTGCTCTTGATTTGCCTTTGGCCCAATCTTCTCCGTGTCCTCCGTGGCCTCCGTGGTGAACAGCTTCCCTGCTAAAATCTTCAGTTGCCCGTCATGCCGAACGCTTCCCTATTCTGCGACGTCGAAACCGCGCTCGACGAGATCCGCGCCGGCCGCATGATCGTCGTCATTGACGACGAAGACCGCGAGAACGAAGGCGATCTCACCATGGCCGCCGAGAAAATCACTCCCGACGCCATCAACTTCATGGCGCGCAACGGACGCGGCCTCATCTGTCTGGCCATGACCGAAGAGCGCCTCGACTACCTTCGTCTTCCGCCCATGTCGGCCGAGAACACCTCCAACTTCGGCACCGCCTTCACCGAATCCATCGATGCCCGCGACGGAGTCACCACCGGCATCTCGGCCTACGATCGCTCCCACACCATTCAGGTCGCCATCGATCCCGCCACGCGGCCCAACGACCTCGCGCGTCCCGGACACACCTTCCCGCTCCGCGCCCGCAAAGGCGGAGTCCTGGTTCGCGCCGGACAAACCGAAGCCTCCGTCGATCTCGCCCGTCTCGCCGGACTGGTTCCCGCAGGCGTGATCTGCGAGATCATGAACGACGACGGCACCATGGCGCGCGTTCCTCAGCTCTCCGACTTCTGCCGCCAGCACGACCTGAAGATGCTCACCGTCGCCGAACTCATCCGCTACCGCATGGCGCACGAGCGCTACGTGCGCCGGCTCATCGGAAACCACGGTTCCCACCGCGTACGGCGACTTTCGCATGATCGTCTACGAGTCCGAGATCAACGGCGACTCGCATATCGCGATGGTCAAAGGCGATGTCGAGCACGCCGGCGACGATCCCGTGCTGGTGCGCATGCACGCTCATTGCCTGGTCGGAGACGTCTTCGGAGCCAACTGGTGCGGCTGCCACGATGCCATCGAAGGTTCGATGCAACGCATCGCCGACGCAGGCCGCGGAGCGCTGATCTATCTACATCAAACCTCGAAGGGCTACTCTGTCGAAAAGCTCGGCGACAAGCTGACGCTGCAGTTCCATCACGAACAGCGTCTTCCTACTCTGCCCGAAAGCCAGCGCCGCACCCAGCGCGAAATCGGCATCGGAGCGCAAATCCTCTCCGACCTGAACCTCAAGCGCATTCGCCTGCTCACCAATCACCCGCGCAAAGTCGCCGGCCTCGAAGGCTTCGGCATCGAGATCGTCGAACAGGTTCCGGTTTCAGCCTCGAACAAAGTGATTGGGCGGTAAACGGTACCCCTCCCCCCTCCCCGTGAAATCTTTGTTTGCATGGAGATAGAGCTGGTTTCTGATGCAAAATATCGGAAACAAAGCTAGTTGCGGGCAAAACATAGATTCGCAAGGAGTTGCGGACACGTTCCGCCTCCCGAGCGGTATTATTGCGGCGCGATTTGGGAATGGCGGGAGTCATGCGGCCTCGGTTGTGTCCTGGGGCCGTGGCCGTGCCAGTGACGATTCCCACGCTGCACGTTCGGCGCGAAGCTCGGCACCTAGCTCGTTGTCCTGTTGTTCGTTGAGGCGTCTTTGGCGTAGCCAGGTCACCTTAAGCCGGTCCTCGTTTTCGAAGGCGTCGAACTCCATGCAGTAGTTGAAGAACATCAACTTCTCCGCCTGGGTCATCTGCAGATCTTCGAGTTCGTCTTCGCGAAGGGGGACGCGATCGGGTCCGGGAGGGACGGGAGAGTTGTCAGTTGTCGGTGGGCGGTTGTCGGAAGGATCAGAAGGAGATAATTGCGAGCCACTCACGGTTGAGTTGTTAGTTGTCGGTGGGCGGTTGTCGGAAAAAGCCATCTGCGGACTGCCCGGCGAAGATCCACGCTCGAGCTGCGTTTGAACGAGGCACTCCAGGCATTTTCTCGGGCGGGGCGACGTCGGGATCGGTGTCGAGGTCGACGTTGTCGGGCAGATCGAAGCGCTTCTCGAAATCGGGCAAGTTGATGGCGCGGAGAGGCCGCTGGTACTCGACGGCGTCGCGCTGACCCTTCCAGCGGTGTGTCTGGTTGAGGTTGGTGGAGGCCTGTTGCAGGGTGTATAGCATCAAGCCGGCAGCCTTGTGGTCTATGCGATTTTCGGCCAGGGCCCAGAGGATTTCGGCGAGGGAGACTTGCACGGCGTGCATGTCCTCAGGGAACGGGAGGTTGAGCGCGGGATTGTCGCCGCGACGGCGGGCGCGGGCAGTCTTGAGACGGCGGGCACGCTGGTTGATGTGGAAATAACAGTATTTGCGACCGTTGAGGGCGGGAGAACCACAGAAGACGCCATCTTCCTTGAGATGGTTGCAGAAAGGAACAGACATAGAGCCTCCAAAAAACGGGCTGTTAGTTCTTCGCTTTTCGCTCGTCGCGAAGAGTCAGTTGATACAGGCTGCCTCCGAGGAAGCAGCGAAGTTTAGCGTGGAGGCCTCGAAGGGCGCTCCAATGTCAAGGGTGAGCGGAAGAAGAATCTGGTGTCAAGAGAATTAGTGGATTTCTTCGGGGTGTCGTTCCATTTTGGGAATGAATTGGGTTCACTAGAGAGGCAGGGCGAACGCGGGAGGGGTTTCGAGTTCACCAATACGGAGTGTGACCAGCGGCGAAAAGCAGATCCCTCACTTCGTTCGTGATGACAAATCATGGGACGACCGGGCCGAGGAGTGGCGGAATGCCACAGAACCCCCGAGCTTGTGGTTGTAGCAGCGAAAGCAGATCCCTCACCCGCTAAGGCGGGTTCGTGATGACAAATCATTGAGGAGGGCATAGCCGAGGACTGCGGAAAACCTGTCGAACGCCTCAAGCCTGTGGTTGTATGAGCGAAGCGGGTCCCTCGCTTCGCTCGTGATGACAAATCTAGAAAAGCGGATGACGGAGTAGCTGACCGTCCGAAGTCCGTCCTCATCACAGACACTTCTGTATCACAGACACTGCCATTGACGGTCACAGACAAGACACTCTACCCGTGTAACCGTTTCGGAGTTGTCATCACGAGGTCGCCGCAGCGACCGAGGGATCTGCTTTCGCTCCAACCGACAAGAATCCATGTCCCGTGAATACCGCTTCTTCGTGTACATCATGGCGAGCAAGTCGCGACGCATCTATACAGGTGTGACCAACAACATCGAACGACGAGCAGCACAGCACAAGAGCGGCAAGATCGAGGGCTTCACTAAGCGGTACAGAATCAATCGGCTGGTGTACTACAAAGCGTTTCGGTATGTGGGAAACGCCATCCGCCGCGAGAAGGAAATCAAAGGCTGGGACCGCGCCAAACGGGTTGCGCTGATCGAATGTGAGAACCCGACGTGGGACGACCTGGCCGAGGGCTGGGGAAAACCCATCGAACTCCTCAGACCCGTGGTTGTCCCAGCGAAAGCAGATCCCTCACCCGCTAAGGCGGGTTCGTGATGACAAATCAATGGTTTGTCGAATGTTCCGCGCTAGACCTGGTTAGAGCGGAGCACCAATGCTAGATTCGCTTCGGGTGGACCAGTCGCCCTTCAAGTATTATGCCGGAGCGGCCGTCATTGCGACGTTTGGCTGTTGGATGGCCCCTATCTGACGCATCATGCCCAACTCATCCCAATTGTCCCAGCCGGCGACGATTTGTCCATTGACGATTCGGAGGATGCTGATGCCGGTGATGTGGACAGGCTTGCCACTGGCCGGGATTCCCAAGTCACCGCCTTGATGCGTCATGGTTGCAGACCATCTCACGGCGACCTTATCACCCGCTGCGAACGCATCTTCGACCTTCACAGACATGTCGGGAAATGCCGCGCGCAGGCGTTCCACGAATGCTTGAAACTCACCAGGACCGTGAATCGCTGCTCCGGCGCCGCCTTGGCCAATTCCAATAGCGTCGGGTGACATCAATTCGTGGATGGTTTCATGACGTCCGTGATTCCAGACCTCGTCGAACCAGCGACGCGTTAGGGAGAGATTTTGTTCGGACATGGTTCGCTCCTATGAGGGCAGCAATTCTGACACTTCCTTAGCGGCTGTCAAGTCATTTTGCTAAGACCGCTCGGGCTGAAGCCCTCTCGGAAGAGTGCCGCCCCCGAGGGGCTCAGGGCTTTCTACCGCACGCTTTCCCAGCGTTGAAACGCTGGGCTAAGCTCTTTCGTCCCGGGAGGCGGGACTGGATTGTCGCGGGTTCGGGGTCAATTGATGTCTCCGGTGTGCGCACTAACTAACCCAAGGCCCCGCCCTACCTTCGGTAGAACGGGCCACCCAGGTTAGATTTTGCGTTACCCGGGCCACCCCGCATGCTCGTGCTCAATCGAGATGATCGCGCGACCCAAAAGCACTCGGACATTTCCATTGAACAACTCATTCTTCCTAGAGCGATGTAGTTGTTCCCCCCGGCCCGCCGCCGCCCGCCCCCCCCCCCCGCCCCCCCCCCCCCGCCCCCCCCCCCTCCCGCCCCCCCCCCCGCCCCGGCCCCCCCGCCCCCCCCCCCGCCCCCCCCCCCCCCCCGCCCCCCCCCCCCCCCCCCCCCTTTTTTGACAAGAATTTTTTTAGCAGTTTTGAACGTCTTTTTTTTTCCGACTTTTGTTCATGGCTTCGCCGACTCGCTTATAGCCGTCGTCAAGCGTAGGCAGTTCTCTCAACTTTGAAAGCTGCTCAAGATGCGATCCCAAGGCTGCTCGACACCCGCTCAGTTGATTGTCATGATTGACCGTCATACCACCGCAGCGCTTCCGAGATTCCATATAGGTCACGTATGGGTCATCACGAAATCTCCGGGCATGTAATGGCGATAGATTGCAATATTGCGCCCACACCGCAAGCTCGAGTAGATTTCTGGCGCACCAAGAGCAGGTGTCGAGGCGCGTGGACTCCTAGCTGCTCTCTGAAGCTCGATGAGGTCAGAAGCTACTGCTGTCATGAAACCGACTAGTTGCCGGTCTCCCGCCAATCTTCAATTTGTCGCAGTGTCCGATTCTCTCGCTTTACATCCCATGTAAGGGCTTTTGCGGCGCCAAGCACCGCTGCGAAATATTTTAGTTCCGTCTGCCGAGTATTCTGACCTTTCGCTTCATAGCTTAATCCTAACAATGGGAATGCCTAAGAGGTGCAATCGTCTCGATTGACTGGACGGAGGGGCGGGTAGAGTGTGGCCTTCCGAGATCATCCGTAGCATCGCGGAAGCAAGCGAGGTCACGCGGCAATGGCGAACCCTGAACATCTCGCAATCCTCAAGCAAGGCGTTGAAGCATGGAATCAATGGAGGGCGGAGTCGGATGTCAACCGGGAGGCGACTCAACGCGCGGCGCGGATTTGATGGGGCGAACCTCGCAGGAGCTAACTTAAGCCGGGCGGACTTCAGTCTGGCCAGTGAAACGGATTTAGGTGCGCCCTATGACCTAGTGACCGACCTCAGCGAGGCAGACTTCAGACGGGGGCGGACTCTCGGGAGTGAGCCTCTTCAAGGCGAAACTTCGCGGTGCCAAGCTCAAGGGAGCGATCCTGGAACGCGCGCAACTGTTCAGGGCAGACCTTTCGAAAGCTGACCTAAGTGAAGCAACGCTGATTCGTGCCGACCTGCGCGAGGCGATACTGGAAGGAGCCAATCTCAGAGGGGCCTACATTGGCCGGGCCGACTTTCGCGAGGCGAATTTAACCGGAGCCGATTTCTGGGGGGCCAAGGCCGGCGCGACCAATTTCGTGAACGTTGACCTGAGCGCGGCTAAGGGTCTGGCCAAGGTCGTCCATTACGGTGGGTCCACGGTTGGCATTGATACCATATATAAGTCGCGCGGCAAAATCCCTGAGGTCTTCCTGCGCGGGTGTGGCGTGCCGGACGAGTTCATCGCCTACATCGGGTCGATGGTGGGGCGGCCCATCGAGTACTACTCGTGCTTCATCAGCTACTCGACCAAAGACCAGGAGTTTGCCGACCGGCTCTATGCCGACCTGCAGGCCAAAGGCGTGCGCTGCTGGTTTGCGCCGCACGATATTCAAGGCGGGCGGAAGATCCACGAGCAGATCGATGACGCGATCCGGTTGCATGACAAGCTGCTGCTGATCCTGTCGGAGCACAGCATGAACAGTAATTGGGTGAAGACGGAGATTGCCAACGCGCGGCAACGGGAAGAACAGGAAAAGAAGAACCTGTTGTTTCCGATCACGCTGGCTCCGATGGAGGAAGTGAAGAAGTGGAAGCTGTTTGATGCCGATCGGGGAATCGACTCGGCGCGCGAGGTGCGGGAGTATTTCATTCCCGACTTCAGCCGGTGGAAGGAACATGATTCGTATCAGGCGGAGCTGGAGGGGTTGGTGACGGGATTTGAAAGCGGGGAGTTAGCAGGCAGTTGCCGGTTGTCGATTGTCAGGAAGTCAAAGCCCCACTCAAGCAAAACCGGCTTGAGTGGGGCACCCGGCGGAAAAAAAGCAGATCCCCCGCAGCGCGAGGGATGACAAACAAATCGGAGTGCGACAAGCCCACCTGCCTTCAGGAGGACAAGCAGGTCCTACGACACGGGAAGTGGGTCGCGCGCATGCTCACTTGGATCCGTCTTCCCGGCTCCAGACATAGAAGTGCTCGGCGTCGCTGGAAGTGGCGACATCGAGACCTTTGATTCGGGTCGCACGGTTCAGGGCCGAGCGGATGTTTTCTTTGGTGTCGGGCAATTGCGACAGCGGGATCTTCAGTGCCTGCCCGGGTTTCAGCTGCTCAAGGTCACTGAGCAATTGCAGAACGACCTCTTTGTGCTTGCCGTTACGGCCTTCGGGAAGATCGTCCTGCGAAATCGACTTGAACTTCATGGGCGGGGATTTAACCTTGTCGGGGGAATGCATGGTCTACCTCGCGTTATTGTAGAACTGTCGATAAACTAACCAATTGCTGACCTATTGTCAATACCCTTGACCTAGCGTTAACACTTTTTAACCTAGCACTAACCTCGTAGCTGGCAAGCGTATCCCACGACTTTCCTCCCGCAATGGCAGCGCATCGCGCCACTCTCCTCGCGTAACCGTACATCTAACTGATAATAAAAGATTTAATACCTATGCAAAGAATGCTGCTACGTTTGTAGTAGAGGCAGTCCCCGATGCCGAACGAATTGCAAATTGAAGTTGTGCCGGTTCGCGAAGTTCCTCCACCAATCGCCGATCATGCAGTCAATGGTCTGGAAGCTTGGTTCGTTAACGACATAAAAATTCCGCAGGGGCCCATAGGAGAAGGAGAAAACCTCGACATCACCTTCGAGGTGCGCGGCTGCTTGCCGCAAGGACAGCAAGCCTGGATCATTCAGACAAACGATTCCTGTCAATTGATGCGCCAGATGCATCGCTGACAGCTGGGAATGGACAGGAGAATTTCCCAATGTGCGCGATTCGCTGCTCGCCTTGTCGAACGAGTTGAACCGACAAAGGTGAGGTGAACGGGGCGAGGAACAGATCCCTCGCGGCCTGAACGCCCGCGAGGGATCTGCTTCTTGCGACGGTTGTTCTGGGAACAAGCCGGCGAAGCGGTCGATTCCTACGCCATGTCTTCCGTCGCCAGGGATTGATCCGAGTCAGTTGCGTCACCTTCCGGCACGTCTTCGAGCGGATAACCCAGGTCCTTCCAGGCGTGATATCCACCCAGTAGCGGACGAACGTTGCGTATCCCATGTCTTCGGAGTTGCAGCGCCACACGGGCGCTGGTGGCTTCGTTCGGTCAAGTGCAGAACAGCACGATGTCCCCATCGCGGGTAATCTCGTTGTGCCGTGCCTCCAGCTCTTCCGGAGAAATACGCATTGCTCCAGGCAACGTACGCGCATCGGGAAGCAGGTCCAGCGGATGCCGCAAGTCAATAATGGTCACAGCCTTGCCGCCTTCCAGCTCGTCCTTGAGCTCTTCGGGAGTGATGCGATACCCTGCAACCTGTTTCAGGAAGCGATGACGCTCGTAAAACTTGTATCCGATATATGCGCCGATCGCGGCGATCACCACAATCAGAGTCCATGAACCAAACTGCGCGATGTCATGGGCCACGCGATCCAGTTGTCGGCTGAACACCAAGCCCAACCCCGCAAATGCGCTCGACCACAGCAATGCGCCCAGCCAGTCGAACAAGAGGAACTGCGGCAGACCGATTCCCGCCGTCGCCGAGAGTGCAGGTGCGGCCGTGTTCAACCCGGGAACAAACTTGCAGATCAACAGAGTCTGAAGCCCAAATCTTGTGAAGGTGGACTCGGTACGGCGGACGCACGAGTCGGGCTCAAGTGCAATTTTGCAGAGAAAATTAAGGACGACCGGACCTTTGCTCCTGCCGAAGAAGTACCAGAACGTGTCGCTGACCAGGGAACCGACCGCGGCAAACATCACGACCAACAAGAAGTTCAACTGATGTTGGCCTGCCAGCGCACCCGCAGCCAGCAACAGCGGCGTAGCTGGTATGGGCAGTCCAGCCTGCTCGGCCAGCACCCAGAAAAATACCAGCACATAACCGTGTTGCACTACGAATTGCAGGGTCTCAGACATGGATTAACTGCGGGAAGCTTGAGTTGTTCTGATGCGTGGGAAGTGCGAAAGATTCCTCGCACACGTGCATGTCGCCCGGCAGGCAACGTTATTCCACGGTTACCGCGTTAAGCGTGCGACGTTTGAGGACTGGGTTGCGACGCCGGTACAAATCGCCATACAGACAGCCACTCAGGGGCAGGACATGATAGCCCAACACGCAGCCGCAGGCGGAGTGCTGGGTAAGTTAGGAAAAATGATTCGACAGAGCCTTAGGACCCGCTCTTTCTTCTACTGCGCCGCCTTCACGTAATCCGCAGCAACGTCCGCCGGCTTCCATTGGTTGCCCGGATAAACCTTCGCAACTTTTCCGTCGGCGCCAATCAGCACCGTCTGCAGCGTGTGCACAATCTGTCCCTGCTTCTGGTTGTAGGAGAGGCCAAAGAAGTCGGCCACCTTCTTCACATCCTCTGGCGACCCGGTCGCGAACTGCCAGTGCTGGAAGTCAGGATCGATACTTCCGACATATCGCTTTCCGTAACTCTGCAACACGTTGGGTTTGTCATATTCCGGATCGACGCTGATGCTGATTAGTTGCGATTTGGCGAAATACCTTTGGGTCTTTCTGTAGCTGTTTCAGTACTTCGCTGAAATTGTTGCTCATCAGCAGGCAGAAATCAGGGACAGGACAACGCGTGTAGATAAATGTTAGCAGCAGTGGCCTTCCGCGAAACTGCCCCAGGTGAATCGCTTTGCCCGACTGATTCACTAGCGTGAAGTCAGGAACATCGTCCCCGGGTTGCGGGATTCTCAAGTTGGAGCTGCCATCGCTTCCAGTGTCACTTCCCTGGGTGAAAGAAATGTCCTGCAGTTCAGCATGGTCGGTCATCACCAGCGTCGCATGCACCTGGTCGCCGGGAGCGATCTTCCCGAAGATCCACTCCCCATCGCGGGCCACCACGAAGGGCATCGTCATCCCTGGCATTAATCCGGGAACGTCCTGGTGCGCGATCGTAAGTTCGCGCGAACCCGAGTCCACGGCTACCACCCGTCCTTGCAGTTCGTAACGCTTGCCTGCGGGTTTGCGGGTGCAACCCACACAAGCCGCCAGCGCTACCGCACATAGGAATGCTGATTTGAATTGCCGCCAGGAGAATGTCGCAAAGAGCCGATTGCCTATCGAATTCATGTCGCCACTATTCTAGAGGCTGGAACACGCCGGCACATCCTTTCAAAAATCCCTTCTAGCTGCGATATTGCATCAGCGTGAGCAGCTCACTGGCTGCGGTAAATGGTTTTGAAGGAGCACGGCTTCATCCGTGCCATTCCCGACCTCATGAACGTCGGGCTTTAGCCCCGGAGCGAATTCGACTTTCCTCGTTGGCCAATCATAGGTCACTGGCTTTAGCCTGCGCTTTCCTTCCCGCCATAAAAGGTTTTTTTCTGGAGCCTCTTCAGTCGTCGCAGCGGGCCCTTGGTTTTTCCCCTCGCGGATTTCAGTCCGCGAGATGCCTGCTTGCCGGAAACCCGGCTAACAGCGATGATCTTCTTACGAGTCGGCAGAATGAGAAAGCTCGGCATCGCGGTCGGAGTTCTGGGCATGCTCTGGCTCGTCTACTTCTGGACGGCCGTCGCTCTCTACCGCCACATTTGGTTTCCCATGCCGAATCTGAAGCTGGTTGAAACGTTCACCCTGGGAAGTGCCGTCGCAGCCGCTTTTGCTGGCGCGACCGTTTCCCGAAAATGGTGGGCCGGCATTGCCGCATCTCTGCTCACCTTCACTGTGATCATGGTTCGAGTGAACCCTTAGAAAAGTGTGCGGTGACAAGCTTCCCCAAGCCAGCCACCGCATGCGGACCGCAGGAGCTTTACTCCGCCACCGCTGTCAGCACAATCAAGAAACAGTGCCCATCTCCGGATTGCCATCTTGACTATAACGAAAAACTATTTGAGTATTGCGAGAAGATCGACCACATACCAACGTTCGCTGCAGGATAGTCAATATTTCGCTGGTTTTATTTCCTGGGAAGAAAAATGCGAGGTCTGCCATGGTCAGCAAGACAATTGAAGACAATTTGCGGCCATACCAAATCGGCCCCAAGCTGCGTGCTCTGCGGCTCAAGAAGAGCATGGGCCTGGTCGAACTAGGAAAGCACAGCGGGCTCTCTCCGGCGCTGCTCTCCAAGCTCGAGCGGGACAAGCTGTATCCCACGCTGCCAACTTTGTTGCGTATTGCGATGGTATTCAGCGTGGGGCTCGACTATTTCTTCACCGACGAACGCAGGCGTCATGTCGTGTCGGTTGTCAAGAAACAAGAGCGAATCAAACTTCCAGAGCGTCCCGGTGTCTCTGACGTGGCGTATTTCTTCGAGAGCCTCGACTACAAATCCAACGAGCGGCGCACCAGTTCCTACCTCGCCGAGTTTCAGCCCGTGGAGCCCTCCAGGTTAAGGCCGCACCAGCATGCTGGTTCTGAATTCCTCCACGTGATGAAAGGGAAGCTCGGATTGAAGATCGGCCTGGACGACTACCAGCTCGAGACCGGCGATTCCATCTACTTCGACGCCACTGTTCCGCACACCTATCGTCGGATCGGCAAACCCGTGTGTCAGGCAATGATTGTTACTGCCGCCTGAGCGGCGAATTGCGCGGTGTAACATACCAGTTGCCAGCGCGTGCCGGGCTTTCCGATTGGGGCGTTCCCGGAGGATGGAACTGGTATCTGAGCAGGAGGCCCATCATGGACCGGCGTTCGATTGGCGCGCATGAATTACAGGCGATTGATGGAGAGCGCGGGGCAGCCGTGGTTCGCGCCGTGCGCCAGACCTCTCCCACATTGGCGGATGCCCTCACCGAATTCGCCTTCGGACAAATTTTTTGTAAAGCTGAACTCGGCCGTCGTGAGCGCGAACTCGCAACGGTTGCAATTCTCGGAGCGATCGGCGGCGCAGAAACCCAGCTCCGCGTGCATCTCGGAGCGGCTTTGCGCAGCGGAGTCGATCCCGACGAACTGATTGCCTTGTGTGAGCACCTCGCGCCTTACGCCGGCATTCCTCGCGCCCTGAATACTCTTCGCGAAGTTCGCGCCCTCATCGAAGAACTCGACATCGCGCGTCCCCGCGCTGCGCGGCGCATCGACCTCGGCGAGTATGAGACGGTATTCTCCGACAGCGGACAAGGTGATCCCTACCTCCTGATCCACTCGCTTGGGGCCGACTGGCGAGTCTGGCGCGACGTAATCCCCGCACTGGCCGAACAGTATCGCGTACTCGCCTACGATCTTCGCGGACACGGTTACGCTTCCAACGCTCCCAAAGTCGAAGCTATGCAGACTTATGTTGACGACCTGGTCCGACTGCTCGACCAACTCAACCTGCGCAAGGTTCGCCTTGCCGGCCTTTCGCTGGGAGGATGCATCGCCCAGATGTTCGCCCTCCAGCATCCCGACCGCGTCACCTCATTAGCGCTGCTTTCTACCATGGAACATGGCACGCGCGATCTCTACGTCGCGCTCGCCGAGTCGGCAGAGCGCGACGGCATGCCTGCGCAGGTTGCGACTTGCCTGTTGCGCTGGCTGACGCCCGAGATTGTTGCCGAAAATTTCTGGTATGTCCGTTACCTGCGCGAGCGCATCATTCGCGCTCAGGTTTCCAACTGGGCCGCAGCCTGGAGAACTCTCGCCAACTTCGACATTGCCGGCCGCCTCGGAGAACTCCGAATCCCGACTCATGTCATCGCCGCCGAACGCGACGGCCAGACCACCGGTCCGCAAGTCATGAAAGCCTTGGCCGAGCAAATTCCGCAGGCCCGGTTCTCCATCATCGCCGCCGCTCCGCATCTTTCGCCCCTGGTCAAGCCGCACGAAGTTGCTACACTGCTGGCGCACCTCTAATCGTTCACCGGAGAACCCATGCCCCACTCCCGGAAATTTCTTTGCCTTTGTGCGATCCTGTTTCTCGTGTCCTCCACTACTTCGCTCGTCGCGCAGACCGATCCCCGCGCTCGTGATCTCGGCATTCCGTTCGACGGCGCTCCCGGCCCGCTCAACGCCATCACCGATGTCGCGGGTGTCGAGGTTGGCTTCACCACGTTGATCTCCGGCTCCGGCAAGCTCGTCGTCGGACAAGGCCCCGTGCGCACCGGAGTGACAGCCATCCTTCCGCGCGGCAAGAAGAGCATCAACGATCCCGTCTTCGCCGGCTGGTATTCGCTCAACGGCAATGGCGAGATGACCGGCACTACCTGGGTCGAGGAGTCCGGCTTCCTCGAAGGTCCGGTCATGATCACCAACACCCACAGTGTGGGAGTCGTGCGCGACGCCGTCATCCACTGGCGTATCGAGCACGGAGCTGCCGACCTCGGCGGATACTGGTGGTCGCTGCCCGTGGTAGCCGAGACCTGGGACGGCCGTCTCAACGACATCAACGGCTTTCACGTGAAGCCCGAAGACGCCTTCCACGCCCTCAACTCGGCCGCCAGCGGCCCTGTGGCCGAAGGCAACGTCGGCGGCGGCACCGGAATGGTCTGCAATGGCTTCAAAGGCGGCACCGGCACCGCTTCCCGCAAGCTGGCCGCGAAAGAAGGAGGCTACACCGTCGGTGTGCTGGTGCAGTGCAACTATGGTGTCCAGTCCGAGTTGCGCATTGCCGGCATTTCGGTGGGGCGCGAGCTTCCCAGCGGCATTTCCCACAAAGACGACACCGGATCGATCATTGTTGTGGTGGCCACCGACGCTCCGCTGTTGCCCTCGCAACTCAAGCGGCTGGCACGTCGCGTTCCCCTTGGACTCGGTCGCATGGGTAGCTATTCCGGCGATGGCTCGGGCGACATCTTCATCGCGTTTTCCACGGCCAATCCCGGTGCATGGGGATCGGGCGGAGTCAAGCACGTCGCCATGATTGCCAACGACGACATGAATCCCATTTTTCTCGCCACGGTCGAGGCCGTCGAGGAGTCGGTGGTCAATGCTCTAATTGCCGCCAAGAGCATGAAAGGCATCAACGACTTCGAGGTCGACGCCATCCCTCATGCAGAGTTGCAACAGGTGCTGAAGAAGTACCACCGGCTGGTGGAATCGGGCAAGTAGCAATTGTTTTGAAAGGGCGCGACTTTACACGCTGCGGATAGAGGTGGCCTTCAGGCCAGCGTCTAAGCCGTTATGCCGTGAGCCAGGGCCGGGGGCAATCACGTTGTCCAGCGGTCTGTTAGGTGACGGGATCAGCCTGAACTTGCGCTTCGGGTGCGAGCTCTGCCACCGGGATAGCCTCGCCGTTCACCGCAGGCGGCTCCGGTGGCGCTGGAGTGTGAGGCTCGCCATTGGCATGTGGAAGCGGGGCGGACTTTTCGAATGGCCCAATATGCCAGATGTCGCGAGCGTACTCCAGCACGGTTCGATCGCTGGAGAACTTTCCGATGCGGGCAACGTTGAGGACGGCTTTGCGGCACCAAATGTCGTCGTGGCGGTACTCTTCGCCGATCCGCTTCTGAGTTTCCACGTAACTGGGGAAGTCCGCAATGTGGTAGTAGCGATCACCGCGATGCACGAGCTCGTCGAAGATCCAGCGGAACAACCCATGCTCGTTGGGACAGAACCGGTCGGAGGCCAGCGCATCCATGACCTCTTTGACGGCGGGGTCGTTGTCGTAGCGCTCGCGGGGATTGTAGGTGCCCTTCTGCTGCATCCCGAGGATTTCTTCCGCCCGCAAGCCGAAGATGAAGATGTTGTCGAGACCAACTTCTTCGGCGATCTCGATGTTGGCGCCGTCCCAGGTGCCGATGGTAAGAGCGCCATTCATTGCCAGCTTCATGTTGCCGGTGCCGGAAGCCTCCATACCGGCGGTGGAGATTTGCTCGCTAAGATCGGCACCGGGAATGATCAGCGTCGCGAGCGACACTCGGTAATCGGGAAGGAAAACAACTTTGATTGCGTCTTTGACGCGGGCGTCGTTGTTCACAACGTCTGCCACGTTGTGGATGAGCTTGATGATCTGCTTGGCCGCCCAATAGCCGGGCGCCGCCTTGCCGGCAAATACAAATGTTCGGGGCGATGCCAGCGTCTCGCCATGCTCGACGATGCGCAAATAATCATGGATCACATTCATCACGGCCAACAGTTGGCGCTTGTATTCGTGAATTCGTTTGATCTGCACGTCGAAGATCGAATCGGGATCGGCCACGACTCCGACCTGAGTTTGGATTGCGGCAGCGAGCCTTAGCTTGTTCTGGCGCTTAACTTCTTTAAAGGCGGCGCGGAATTCCGGATCTTCGGCAAACGGCTCGAGATCGCGCAGGCGGCTCAGGTCGGTAATCCACTTTTGCTCGTCAAGGGTGCGGCTGATGAGGTCGGTCAAGCCAGGGTTGGCCTTCATGAGCCAGCGGCGAGGCGCAACGCCATTGGTCTTGTTGTTGAATTTCTCCGGCCAGAGTTCGGCGAACTCCGGCACCAGCGATTTCACCAGCAGGTCACTATGCAGCGCCGATACTCCATTCACCGAATGACTGCCGACAATGCATAGATGCGCCATGCGCACGTGTTTCTCGTAGCCTTCCTCGATGATCGACATCTTGCTGAGCTTTTCACCGTCGATGAACGGCAAGCGGGTAATCTCGCGCAGAAAACGATCGTTTATGCTGAAGATGATCTGGAGGTGGCGGGGCAGAACTTTTTCCATCAGCGGTACCGACCACTTTTCGAGCGCTTCGGGAAGTAGCGTGTGGTTGGTGTAGGCCAAGGTTTGGCGAGTGATGTCCCAAGCTTTTTCGAAGGGGACTCCATACTGATCGAGAAGGACGCGCATCAATTCCGCCACGGCCAGGCTGGGGTGGGTGTCGTTCATCTGAATGGCGGCTTTCGCGGGCAGCAGTTCAAGATCGTCATGCTGCCGGCGGAAGCGCCGCATGATATCGCCGATGGCGCAGGCCACCAGGAAGTATTCCTGCACCAGGCGGAGTTCCTTGCCGGCCATCGCCGTATCCGAGGGATAGAGAACGCGAGAGATATTCTCGCTTCCGATCTTTTGCTCGACGGCGCGGAGATAGTCCCCGCGGTTAAAGATGTCGATGTCAAAGTCTTCGGAAGCGCGTGCGGTGAACAGACGCAACCAGTTCACCGTCTGGCCGAGGTAGCCGACGATGGGCATGTCGGTTGGGATACCCAGTACGATTTTGTAGTTAATCCAGGTCTGCTTCAGCTCGCCGTCGGCGCCACGCTGCGAATCGAGCCGGCCATACATGGGAATGCTGACCTTTTCTTCCGGATGCTCGATCTGGAATGGCGTGCCATTGGCTTTCCACCGGTCAGGCTTTTCGCGCTGGAAGCCGTTGAAGATCTCTTGCTTGAAGAGACCGAACTCGTAGTCGATGCCATACCCGTAGCCGGGAATACCCAGCGTGGCGAGTGATTCAAGAAAGCAGGCCGCGAGACGTCCCAAGCCGCCATTTCCCAGGCCGGCATCGGATTCGCTCTCGAGAACGTCGTCGAGGTCGACGCCGAATCCGGCCAAAACCTCGCGGCACAATTCTTCAATGCGTAGGTTGGACAGGTTATCGCCCAGGGAACGACCCATGAGAAATTCCATGGAGAGGTAGTAAAGCCTCTTGGCGTCCTTGTGACGAAAGCGCGACTCGGTTTCGAGCATGCGATCGACAATGCGGTCGCGCATGGCCAGCGACACTGGCTTGAGATAGTCGGCAGCTTTGAGTTCAGAAGTCGGCCGCACCAGCGTGTAGCGCACATGCCGCAGAATGGCTTCACGCAGCAGTTCCGCGGCGCGAACCTGGGCAAGGAAGGCCGGCGGCTGTTCCGAGAAAGGCTGGAATGCTGGCTTGTCGTGGCGGGTGGGCAGAGATGCGCTGGGCGCCTGCGGCTCCGAGGGTTCAGAGGTGACAGCGTCTCTGGGTTGTTCTCCGAGCGAACCGGAGCTCTTAGATATGGTTTCGTCGCTGCTTATGGCGCGCTACCCCGACAATCTCTCGACTTCACATTCTAATGCAGAAGCTCCATTCGCAAGCACACAAGAGGATGACGATGAGCGCCGCGAGGCGAAAAGGTTGCGGTTGAGTAAGCGGAATCAACGACTTCGGAACGATGACTCCCTGCAAACAAAAGTGCGCACCATTTGCCAAGGCGGAGCATTGGTTCGAAAATCCTGCGCGCGCTATTTTTCGCCAGGCGCAGCCGGAAACACTGTGTGACGAGGCTCGGGCATCGCAACATCGCCTTTGGCAGCACGCCACAGAATCGCATTCAGAATTTCGGTGTCAGCGGCATCGGCAACGGAGAAATTGAGTGTCGCCGACTCCTTCGCGCCGGGAGAAGTTTGCGTGTTGGCCTGGTAAATCATGCCGTTGTCCCGGTTGCGATATTCCGCCTTGAATGCAGGTTGATCGCCGGTGCCGGCGAAGAGCGGAGCGATGACGGCGGCGTGCGCGTCGTTGTTGTTCATGGGAGGTAGTCCGAGCAGCGTCTCCATGGTGTGGATCACGTTTACCGTGGTGTAGAAGTTGTGGTCCACGAAGGGCTGAGGGGAGTGCGGCGAATACTTGCTGATGACCAGAGCGATGCTGCGATGGGCGTCAACGTGGTCGGCGCCGTTCTGCGCGTCGTCTTCGAGAACGAAGATCGCGGTGTCGTCCCAGTAAGGACTGTTGGAGATGGCCTCCACGACACGGCCGACGGCCAAATCATTGTCGGCGACGGCCGCATTGGGTGTCGGCGAGCCGACTTTGGTGCCGGCGGTGTGGTCGTTGGGCAGACGCACCAGTGAGAAGTTCGGCAACTGCTGGCCCTTGCCGGTCTTGCGGGCGGCGACAAATCCGGCAAACTCGCGGAGAAATTCATCGGCGCGATATTGATCGGGAAACTCGACTTTGAAATCGGGATAGTTAGGATCGAAATGCCCGCGGAGACCGGCTTTGGCCGGAAGATTGAAGGCCATGAGTGGAATGACATATTGGTATGGACTTTTTCCGCTCGCCGATTTGTGACGGAAGTTCCTCGCCCGGTTTAATGTCGCGGCGCTTGCACTTGGGATGCTGCCCGGTCGGCGCTCCAGTGGCGGCCGGAGTGTAGTTCTGTTCGAGATCCTCGCACCAGTGAGTTTCGATGTATTCACCGTAGTGGCGATAGCTCATGTGGTGACGTGCCACGTTGTCGAACAAATATCCGGTAGCGGGCTCGTTGACGTCGGGCACGCCTTCGTTAAGCGGAAGAACGTCGCCGACGGAGCCCTCGAAATCGTATCCGCGCTCCTGGCTGCGGTAGCCAACGGGCCACGCTTTCTCGTTGTAGTCGGTGGTGATGGCAGCCATGGACCACGGGTGTCCGTTGCCGGAAACTTCTCCGCTGTCGTAAAAGTTGTCGAGCACTCCGAACTGCCGTGCCAGCTTGTGCTGGTTGGGGGTGATGTCGGCGCCATACATCACCAACGAAGCGTCGCCATTGGCTTCCTTAATGTCGCCGAAGATCTGATCGTAGGCCCGGTTCTCCTTGATGATGTAAATCACGTGATGAATAGGATTGTTGCCACGCTGGAAGACGATCTGGTTGGTGCGGCCTTCCATGCGATTGCTCTGAACGACTTCTGCGGTCAGAGACTCGCGGTCGCGTTCCGCATCCTTTAGACTCACGCGCGCGATGGAGCCGCGAATGAGGGACGCAATATAAGGATGCCCGTTATTGTGCGCCCGCGAAGGCACCGTCTCGGTGCCGGAGTTGGGCCCAGTGCCGCTTCCCTTCCCGGTCGCAACAAATAGGGTGTCGCCCTGCAGCGCCAGTGCGGTGGGGTACCACTCTGTCGGGATGAAGTAGGTAGCGCGATCCTGATTGGCCTGGGCGTGGGTTCCGCGACTCTCGCGCAAATCAAACACTGCAATCGCGTCGGAGCTTGAATCAGCCACGTACAGTGTTTTGGAATCAGTGGACTGGGCGAGAGCGATGGGGTAGTTGCCGCCAAAGGTCTGTCCGGGCAGGCGGGTATCGAGGTAACGCACGATCTTGCCGTCTGCGGTTGCGATGACCGCGACGCGGTCTCGATTTGCCAAGGTGACGTAGAGCTGACGTTCATCGGGACTCAGTAACATTGCGGTGGGATGCGAGGATGCGTCGGTTTCTTCTTTGGGCGGGAGCAAGGCGATCTGACGCACGACTTTTCCGGAGCGCAAGTCGAGTTCGGCCACACTGGAACCATTCCAGAGCGAGCACCCAGCCGCGAGTGCCCTCGCGATTCACGATGACGGTGTAAGGGAAGGTCGTCGGCGTGGACTTGCCGCGTCCGAGATCGAAGCGTTGCAACACCTTGCCGTCGTGAGCATCGATCAATACTGCGTCGTCAGCCAGGTTCTCGGCAACAAGAAGGGCCTCGGCACCGTTGTGCTTGACCACGGCGATGCCCGCCGGATAGGGCGAGATGAATCCCGCAGGAACGAACTCGGCTCCGTAGGTGTTCTTCCTACCCTTGGCAAGCGGCACCAACGGGAGTTTCAGGAACCGTTCGGGTGTCAGTGTTCCCGCAGCGAATCGATACACTGCGATTCCATTCCCGGTGCTGCCGTCTTTCTTGCCTTCGGGATCGGTGAGTGACGCCATTGAGGCATAGAGCTCGGTGCCGTCGGTACTCCAAGCGAGCCCGAGAAAATAGGTCTGGCGCGCATTCTGGATGAGGCGCGAATCCGGGAAATCTTGCAGTTGATTGCTGGCCAGGTCGAGTATGGCGATTGACTGGCGATAGATTGACTCGGCCGAACCGAATCCGTTGTTGAGCAGCGCCAGATACTTACCGTCGGGACTCAGCGCCGCCGTGACGGGAAGGCTGTTGGTGCGCTGCGGCTCTCCGGGAACCGGCTCCATGAGTGTCTTGCTGGTGGAGAGCGGGATCTCTTTCCTGGCTTTCTGGGTATTGACCTGCGCGGTAAGCAGCCCAACGCACAAGCAAATGAATAGCAGAACAAGCATGCGGCGGAGGTTCATGACACTCCTCATCGGGATGAAACGGAGGGCGGACCGCGCGGGAGTAGATTCGGTCCGCAGCCGGATGCGATTCCGGGTCGCGAGGTTCTGACGGACGTGTTGCAACACACGCTCGACTCCCTCGCTCGATAGGAGCAGAGCCGAAGACCACGACGTGGGCATGCGCTCGGGTGGGACGCACGTAACGCTCCGCCATGGGAGCAACGGTGTCACGAAACTGCTGCGACGACGGACTCGGGGGTACGACCGCGCTCGCGCACATCGCGCTCCTGGCGGCGTTGCAGGCAGATGTCGTCGGTCATGTCGACGTAGACCCGGGTGTCGAGCAGGCGGCGCAGTTCGGGCCAATGCAGGCTGAACAGGCCCTCGATGATCACGAACGTCGCAGGCTCAAAGGACTGGGTCTCACCTGTGCGGGTGTGGACAGAAAAATCATAGGTGGGAACTTGAACGGCGGTACCATCGGCGAGATGCGCGACTTGCTCGATCAACAATTCGTGTTCGAGTGCAGCGGGGTCGTCGAAGTTGGAACGGGCGCGCTCTTCCAGCGGGAAGATGCGAAAGATCGCGGTAATAATGATCGAGTGCCAACACCGGCGCAGCAAGACGATGGGAAAGATGCTGAGCAAGATAGCTCTTGCCCGCTCCCGACGGCCCGGCAATGCCAATCAGATAGGACTTCCCGGACATGCGGCTCCAGTGTAAACCCAGTGGCTAGTTGTCGGCGGCTGACGGGCCAGAAACTCGCGCTAATGCGCGGTGCCGTCGAGATAGCCATCGATCCTGTGGCAAGACAGCCCGCAAAAGCGCGAGGAACTTGCCGCGGACACGCTGCCCTGTTTCCAATACTTCGTCGTGGCTGATCTTCTCACCGCTCATTCCGGCGGCCATGTTGGTGACACAAGAGATGGCAAGCACCTCTAGACCCATGTGACGAGCGGCGATGACTTCCGGCACAGTGGACATCCCGACCAAGTCGGCGCCAATGGTTTTGAGGAAGCGGATTTCGGCGGGAGTTTCGTAGCTGGGTCCCAGCATCGCCGCATAGACGCCTTCGTAAATGTCGCCACCCATGTGCGGTGTCTCATCCAATACAAACTTCCGAAATTCGGCATTGTAGGCGTCCGTCATGTCAGGAAAACGCGGACCGAAGCGCTCGTCGTTGGCACCGACTAAAGGATTGGACCCTGGAGGTTGATGTGATCGCGAATGACAACCAGTGCGCCACGTCCGTAAGCCGGGTTGATGCCCCCAGCGGCATTGGTGAGCACGACAGCTTTGATCCCCATGCGGGCGAAAACGCGCACGGGAAACGCAACCTGCTGCGGCGAATATCCCTCGTAAAGGTGAACGCGTCCCTGCATGGCGGCGACGGCGACGCCATCGACGGTGCCGACGACCAGATTGCCGGCGTGGCCGATCGCTGTGCTTTGCGGGAAAGACGGAATCTCCGCATAAGGAATGCGATGCGCGTTCCCCAGATCGTCGGCGAAGCCTCCGAGTCCGGAGCCCAGGACAAGTGCGATGCGCGGGCGCAGGCTGGTGCGCGAGAATGAATTGCGCAGCCTGTTCGGCGCGGGTGAATTCGTCGGCGTCGGATGGTTGGACATGGTCAGGAGCTTCGGCTGCGGGTTTTCCGCCGTGATCCGGCGTCACGCCCGCAAGACGCGTTATTTCCCGATCTCTTCGAGGTACTTCTCGACTTGGAGCGCGGCCATACAGCCGGTTCCAGCGGCGGTGACGGCCTGGCGATAATGGCGGTCGGCCACGTCTCCGGAGACGAACACGCCCGGGACATTGGTGCAGACGTGTCCATCGTTAGGAACAATGTAGCCTTCGCCATCGCGCTTGAGTTGCTGGCCGACAAAGTCGGCATTCGGGGTATGCCCAATGCCGAGAAACATGGCGCTGGTGGGAAAATCCCACTGCTCGCCGGTCTTCGTATTGCGCAGGCGAAGTCCAGTGACTTCTTTCTTGCTGACGTCGTAAACGTCGTCAACCACGGTGTCGGTCATAAACACGATCTTCTCGTTCTGGCGGGCGCGATCGAGCATGATCTTCGAAGCGCGAAACTCGCTGCGGCGATGAATCAGCGTGACCTTGGAAGCAAATCGAGTGAGGAAGATGCGCTTCTTCCATGGCAGAGTCTCCGCCGCCGATCACCGCGATCTCTTTGCCGGAAAAGAAGAAACCATCACAGGTGGCGCAGGATGAAACGCCGTGGCCGATCAAGGCTTTTTCGTTGGGCAGGTCGAGCCATCGCGCCGATGCGCCGCTGGCAATGATGAGCGCCCGGGCGAGCAAAGTCTCCCGCCCCAGATTTACTTCGATGGGCTTGGTCCCCAGCCCTTCCTTCTTTTGACTCAAGTCGACACTGACCACATGCCCGGTCCTGAACTGCGCGCCAAAGCGTTCAGCCTGCTTGCGCATGTTGTCGATGAGTTCCGGCCCTTGAATGCCTTCGGGGAATCCGGGAAAATTCTCGACCAGAGTGGTGATGGCCAGTTGCCCGCCGGGCTCATGGCCATCAATGACCAGAGGGCTGAGATTAGCGCGAGCGGCGTAGATAGCGGCAGTCAGCCCCGAGCATCCGGAGCCGATGATGATGACATTGCGAACATTGTCGGTCATAGAAGTAAAAATAGATTCCCAGAAATGCCGGAAGATGCGGCAGCACCGCGCCCCGAATCGCGCAAGACGACAAACGGTCGCGTTGCAATGAGTTGAGGGGAAATCGTGCGCTCTCTCGGATTCTAGCAAGCGCTGCAGATTTGTGAAATCGAGACAGCGTGGTGACCGGTGATCGCGCCGATGGCAGTGATCGGCGGTAAAATTAGACCATGGCGAAGCTCACGTTGGTTTATGGAATGCGTCTGCTACCTTCGGAAGAAATTGAGGAAGTGGGCGAAGCGCAAGTGAAGCTTAAGAACGGCCGCGAGGCGCGCGTCACCCTTCATATTGTCGAGGGATCGAAGGATGATATCGAGAAACAACTGCGCCAGAGCATCGACGCCTTCTTTGATCTCTATCCGGAAATCTAGATTTCTGCGAGCGTCTGCGCGGTAGTGCGCCGGTTCATGCGCGGCCGCACACGGGAACGATTGCCAGACGAGAAACCGTAGTACATGGAAGTGGCGGCCACTGCGTCACAGCTATAATCCGCTAACAGGCAGGATGAATGAAGGTTGTCCGTGATTGAGCTTCCCAACCCGGAGCAAATACGAGTAACACTGAGGCGCGTGGTGCGCCCCATCAGCAAGCTGGGTAAGACGACCTCTGGTTTGGGGGCCTAACGCTGCTGTTGCAGTTGTGGAAGCTGATCGCACGCTCACCTAACGGCAGCATGCTGAGCGTGTGGACCGCCCTCATTACCTATGTGTTCGTGGTGCTGCCTGCTGTTACGAGGCCTGCGATGGGCGCGCCAGAGACTGATGTGGCGGCTGCGCAACCGCCTGATCGTCACTTACGTGTTCATCGGCGTGATTCCCATTGTGCTGTTGATTTCGATGGTGCTGGTGGCAGGCTATCTGTTTGCGGGACAATTTGCCACCTACATCGCGCTGGCTGACCTTGATACCGAGTTGCAGCACCTGACTGCGGCCAACAACGCACTGGCGGCGCAGTTCCGCACCCTGACCCAGTCGGGCAAGCTGACTCCCGCAACTGGCGGCCGAGATCGCGAGCTCGGCTGACGAAAACTTCAGACAACGCACTGTGACCGTGCTGGAGCAGGACAAGGGATTTGTGATCGAGCCGGGAGGCAAGATCACCGAAGTCCACACGAAGCTCCCGGACGAAGCCAAGAGCGACTTCAGCAGTTTCGTCATGGACCACGGCGAGCTTCATCTGCGGTCGATAAAACATGTCGAAGCGGGGCAGCGTCACCTGACCGTGATGTCGAACCTGCCCATCACTTCCGAGTTGTTGCAACGAGCGGCGCGGGTCGGTTCGGTAGACCTGTATCCGCCTGACCAGGACATCAATGTCACCAACATCAATGTCACGAAACCGGCTCCGCTGTCATCCGCCGGCAAGCCGACTTCCGAGGCCGCGACGGGAAGTTTCCGAGCGCCGCGATCGTTGGCCGCAAAACCAGCTGCCACGGGACCGCAGAATAACAATAATGTTGAGGCGGGGCAGGTCGCTCCGGCGGCGACCAGTTTTGATCCGATCTTCCGTTGGTGGACACTGTTTAACGTGGTCGATTGGGATAGCGGCAAAGAACTGACCGGTGTCATCGTTGTCGGAACGCGTCCGTCGATGTTGTACAACGTGCTTTTCGGCAACCTGAATACCAAGGCGGGGATCTTCATCCAGGTGCTGGCGGGCATCGCGATCTTTTTCGGAATCATCGAACTGATCGCATTGTACATCGGCGTGCGGCTCACTCGCAGCGTGACCAAGTCGGTGGCCGAGCTCTACACCGCGACGCAGCATGTGAATCGGGCGACCTCTCACATCGCATTCAAGTGCGGACCCGTGACCAGATGGCTTCGCTGGAAGAGTCGTTCAACTCGATGTCTGCGTCGCTGGCGAAATTGATTGCCGAACAAAAAGAGAAACAACGGCTCGAAGGTGAGCTGGCGATCGCGCACGAAGTGCAGGAGCTGCTGTTCCCGCGGCAGGTTTCACAGCTTAGCACGCTTGAAGTGCATGGCGTATGCCGTCCCGCGCGCACGGTTAGCGGCGATTATTACGACTTCATCCCATTGCATGAAGAGCGCATGATGCTGGCTGTTGGTGACATCAGCGGCAAAGGAATTTCAGCGGCACTCCTGATGGCAACGGTGCACGCCTTTGTGCGGGCTTATTCGCTGGAGCCGGAACTGGCGCTGGCTGCTGTTGCGGTCGGCGGCGAGCGATACTGCGGGCGATGTGCAGATGTACTACCGTGGAAACGGCAATCGCGACAGCCGCCTTTCCCCGGGCATGTTAATGGCCACGCTGAATTACCAGCTCTTTCGCAGCACGCCGCCGGAGAAGTACGCGACCATGTTCCTGGGAAGCTATGATGCCCTGGCGCGGACGCTGACCTACTCCAACGCAGGGCACCTGCCCCCGTATGTGATTGGCGGCGACGGCAGCATCACCCAACTGGACACTTCCGGAACCGTGGTGGGACTGTTCGACGCAATGAGTTACGAGGAGTCGCGGGTTCCGATGCATCCTGGCGACGTGTTTGTCGCGTTCAGCGACGGTGTAACCGAGCCGGAGAATGAGTTTGGCGAGTTTGGAGAAGAGCGGCTGGTCGATTTGATTCGGCTGCATCGCGATCAACCGCTGTCGCGCATCAGCGAAGTGGTAACGGGCGCGGTGGCGGATTGGATCGGCGGCAACGAACAGCCCGACGACGTCACGCTGGTGTTAGCCAGGGCCCGCTAAGTCCACAAGACAGCAAGCTTCTCTCGCCGTTGATCTCAGTTGCTCGTTACTCGATTCGCAGCGGATGGCGCCGGCAGGAAGCGATATCCGATACCGCGAACTGTCAGCAAGTGCTGCGGCTTAGAAGGGTCCGTCTCGATATACTTGCGCAGCCGCACGACGAAGTTGTCGATGGCGCGAGTATCGGTGTCTTCGTGCAGTCCCCACACTTCTTCGAGGATCTGCTTGCGCGACACGACCTTGCCGTTGTTGCGGATGAGATGGCGCAGGAGTTCGGCTTCCATGAGCGTCAGTCGGAATATCTTGCCATTGGCGCGCAACTCCAGAGTCCCAAAGTCGACTTGCTTGCCGGCGAAAACGTACACATCGAACTCGCGGAGCGAATCGGCAGCCTTAGGTTCGGCGACGCGGGACTGGTTTGCGGCGGATCGGTGACCAGCGTGCGGCTCCATTCGCGACGACGCAGCAGGCTCTGAATTCGCGCCAGCAGAATGTTCAGGTCGAACGGCTTGGGCAGATAATCGTCCGCGCCGGCGGCGAAGCCCTTCAGTACATCTTCAGGCCGGCCGCGCGCGGTCAGCATCAACAACGGAATATAGTGGTTGGCTTTGCGCAATTCGCTGGCGACAGTAAAGCCGTCTTTGCCGGGCAGCATGACGTCGAGCACCAGTAGGTCGAACTGCGCATGCTTGTTTAAGCAGCAAGTCGAGGGCAGTCTCGCCGTCGCCCGCACCTGAGTCTTGTAGCCCTCGGCTTCGAGGTTGAACTTAAGGCCTCGCGCCAGATGCTCTTCGTCTTCCACCAGCAGGATCTGTCCGGTCATCGCTGAGTACCTTGGCAGTTCGATGGTAACGGCAGTGCCCTGGCCCGCGCCTTCACTTTCCGCATAGGCATTGCCACCGTGGCGGCGTGCGATAGCGCGAACGATAAATAATCCCAGGCCGCTTCCCTTCACCTGGGTCGAGCCCGGGGTGAGCACGCGATAAAAGCGCTTGAAGACGCGCTTCAGTTCTCCGCGGGGAATACCGACGCCGTTGTCATGCACCTTGATCAGCACGCGCTGCAGGTCGGGCGTCACAACTTCCACTCGGATGCGCGGATCGGATTGCGAGTATTTCACAGCATTGTCGAGCACATTGGAGAGCGCGGTGGAAAGCTCTTCGCGGTCGCCGACTACGCTCAGACGCTCGGCGGGCCTGCCATCGAGGTCCCAGGCCATGGCCTCGGCGACAGATGGTGACGCGAGCGCGCCAACTCCACGGCGTCCTGCACCAGCGGGCCCACCTCAATCTCCTTTTGTGCAGCACCGCGTTCTTCTGCACCACGCGAGCGGCGCGCAGCACCTGCTTCGACTGTACCCATCAGCCGCTGGGTGTCTTCCAGCATTACCTGGTAGAACTCGCGACGCTGGGCGTCGTCCACGTCGCGCGTTTTGCAGTGTCTCCAGATACAGGCGGATGGAGGTGATCGGTGTTTTCAGTTCATGGGTGACGGCATTGAGGAAGCTGTCCTGCTGCTCGTTGCGCCGCACTTCGCGCACCAGAAAAATAGTATTGAGGATGACGCCGGCGATGATGAAGCCGAAGAAAATTACGCCCAGGATGAGGGGAACGACCTCGCGCCAGTTGAGGACGATCCAACTGACATTGAGCACCGAGCGCAACGCGAGGCAACGAGTACGCCCAGGGTGATGGCGAACGCGATCGTCTTTTTGCGGCTGGTGATGCGCATGGGCTGGATGTCAGAATAGCAGAGGAAGGATAGCAGCCCAGTTGGTCAGACGACAGCTCGTTCGGCATGCATCTATGAACCGCACGGCGATGAGTTGGCCACTAACGTGGCCACTGTTCACTGCAGTCCGGCTTGCCCGAGCATTTCCAGAAATTGCTTCTGGGTGCGCATGTCGATCGACTGCGCCACCAGCTTTCCCTGCGATCGTAAACGAAACTCTTAGGGATGCCATCGACCTGGAACAGTTCATTAACCTTACGGCCGGGATCGAGCAGAATTGGATAGGTGACTCCACGCCCCGCGATGAAAGGCTTCGACCTTGCCGACCTCTTCATCGGAGATCGCCAGCACTGATAAAGCCTTGCGCGGCGAAGCGTTGGTAAAGGGTTTCGAGGTCCGGCATCTCTTTGCGGCAAGGCGGGCACCATGTGGCCCAGAAATTAACCAGCACCACCTTGCCGCGGAGGTCTTTCAGTGACCAGGTATTGCCTTTGAGATCGGTGAGGGTGAAATTGGCCTTCTGCCGGAGGTGCATCGTCCGCTTCTAGCTTCGCCATAGCCGCTTTGAACTGCGGAGCATCCAAGGATGACCTGCACGTGCTCGTAGCGCACCAGTTGGGCCAGTTCCATGTAGGGTGCCAGCGAGCTGACCGTGCTCGTCAGGTGGCGGTTGCTGACGAAGTGCATCAGCCAGTGTCGTTGCAACTTCCTGCAGCGTGTCGTGGCCGAAGTCGCCTTCGGTGGAGGATTGGCGAGACTCGACGGCAAGTATGACCTTGTTCGGCGACAGCCGGCAGTTGCACGGATCTGCAGAGCGAGCTCTTTGGTGATGCGCGCCCGAGTGTCGTCAGGGAGTTTGCGCAGGCCCTTGAATCTGATCGAAGATGGGCGTTTCCTGCTCGCTCCACAGATCTTGCTTTGGGCTCTGCGCGGCTGGGCCAGGGCAAGGTTAACCGCAGCGCGAACATGTCACAGGGCCACGCAACGCAGCAGCACATTGCCTCGACGAATAAGACCAGCGCGGAAACCGATGCCATTGGATCAGCCCTCGGTCGTCATTGTAGCCGTCTGTACTCCGGAGATTGAAGCTCGTTCTCGCCAATGAAAAAGGACGGCGCTGACAGCGCCGTCCTCTGATTTGTGACCTGAAAATCCGACTAGTCGCCGCTGTAAGCGCCGACCAGCTTCGCTTCTTCGGCTTGAGGCAACGGCTTCACGACCGGCTGGATGCGGGCTTCGCGCAGCTTGGGCAGCTTCACGTCCCAGATCAGGCCCAGCGCATTGAAGGTCTTGATCGCGTACCAGTTGAAATCCACTTCGTACCACGCCAGTCCGTGACGCGCCGACTGCGGATGGGCATGGTGGTTGTTGTGCCAGCCTTCGCCGAAGGCTAAGCATACGCGACCCACCACAGGTTGCGCGAATCGTCGTCGGTGGCGAAGCGCTTCGATCCCCACATGTGGGTCGCCGAATTCACGAACCAGGTGGAGTGCAGCAGGAACACGGTGCGCAGGAAGATTCCCCAGAACATGACCTGCCAGCCGCCGAGAGCGAGCAGAACAAGCCCAGCGACGACCATCGGAACCCAGTGCCATTTGCTGATCCAGACGTGGAACTTGTCTTTGCGAAGATCGGGAACGTAGGGCAACAGACCGCTGAGCTTGTTGTGCATGGCTTCGCCGCTCATGATCCAACCCATGTGCGCCCAGAAGCCGCCGTCGCGCGGGCTATGCGGATCGCCCGGCTTGTCGGTAAGCTGATGATGCACGCGGTGCGTGGCCACCCAGAAAATCGGCCCGCCCTCGAGCGACAGCGTGGCGCAGACGGTGAGGAAATACTCGAACCACTTGGGGCATTTGAAACCGCGATGGGTGAGCAGGCGATGATAGCCGAGTCCGATGCCGAGGCTGCCAGCAACCCAGTAAAGAAAGAGTGCGGTAAAGAACGCGGGCCAGCTGAACACGAAGAGAGCCACCACTGCGCCGATGTGGAACGCCACCATGAAGCCTGACGTAATCCAGTTGATTTTATGTTTCCGAGTCATGGAACCCCTTGGTCTTGCATGTCGCTCAACGCGCGGTGGAGCGCAGTAGAGCCATATCCAGACTAGCAAGCCTGGGGGAAACGCATTGTAATACTTGTGTCACAGCGGGTTGTGATCTAGAACACCGGGTAGCGGTCACGGCAGAAATCGGGTTTAACCTTATTTCATGCGGGTGCGAGAGCTGTGTAATTCTTCGTTACCAGCGAGGTCCCAGACGCGGATTCGACACAATAGCCAACCCAATGCGGGCGTCTCGAGACGCTGCTTGCCCAAAACCTGAATTTGCCGATGAATGCCATGGAATGCCGGCAGCTATCGAGGTACACCGCGGCAAGCGCAGGAGGCGACGCTCGCGCAGACTCAGGCGAAGCGGACTGGTATTGGCCGCAATTGCACTTCTTGCGGTTTCAGCTCTTGAGTCGATACGCTTCGCCTTTACATTATCAAAGTTGCCGCCGGTGGCTTGGCGCAAACCGTGGGGAGGCATCGAGCGCTATGAGCCAGCGCCGAGCTATCGCGCAGCGCGGTCCGTGTACCCCTATTCGGTGGTGCCCGGTGGAGTGCTAAGCGAGACCGAACTCAAAGACTCGATAGCGAAAGACCCAGTTGTGGCGCAGCACTATCGCGGCATCGTGCCGGAGCGTTTGCAACTAAACCGGTTGAACGCGCCGGTAAATATGTATGCATCGTACCGTTCGGGAAACACGGTGTACTGGACGAGGCACACGATTCGAATCCCCAAAGGCGAGTTGGTTCTAAGCGACGGCGCCCACATGATCCGGGCGCGTTGCGGCAATCGATTGGCGTTCGTACCTCCTCGGCGAGAGGACGAGCATTCATCGCCGTGGCCCAATCCCGCGACCACGCACTCTGCGGAATTACTGCCAGCCGATCCTCCGGAGTTAGTCTTTGATTACGGGATGCCACCGGTGCTGGCTCCTGCCGATGCACTTGTGCCGCCCGCGACGATGGCGTCTCCTTCGGAGGAAGTCGCGCATTACTGGCCGACAGCGGAATTTCCGCCAAGCTGGTGTTGCGGTCCGGGAGGATTTCCCGGGGGATGGTATTCGGCGTATCCTGGCAAACCGGTGCACCCGAAACCGCCGGCGATAGCAGAGCCGACCACTTCACTGCTGCTGGGCAGTGGAGTATTCGTGATGCTGATCAGGGTCGCGCGGCGGCCTGGCAGATAAAACAGACGCACGACGTTCGAGTCTAGTTGTTGTGAGTGGCAGATACGGGTGGCTGCGGGTTGATGAGCAGCGCGTCGCGGATGCGGTCGGCCGTCGTGTTATCGAATCCTTCGAGGATCAGGACATCGTTTCCATGAGTTTGAATCACGACTTTGCCCTGCTGGGCTAGATCCCACACGTATTTCATGCCGCCCGAAGTATCTCTTGAGACGGTAACGCTCGGGGTCGAACCGACAGGCACGTTGTAACGATGTGGCACGTAGCCGCTGTAGAGTTTCGCGAAGGCTCCCGCCGCTTCGGGCGAATCCCAACGTGAAAGATAGAGCAGCGCGATCTGGTCTTTCTGCGCCGACCTCTCGTGTGCCGCGAGGTAGTAGCCACCACGCCAGTGCGGGTAGTACTGCCTGGGATCGGCGTCAGGGGCATACTGCTTGGCCAGCAGGTAGATGTCGAACGCGCCCATACCACCGAAGTCATAGCGCTGGTAGTTGGGCGCGACCAGGGCGTTGAGATCAGGAATGGGGAGGGGCGGCGCCGCTTGGTCCGGCGAGATAAGTTGCGGGCTCCATGACTTGCCTGGTATCAACCGGCGGATGTTCGAGCATGCCGTAAAACGCCGCGGTCGTTCCCTTCTTGCTGAGAACGTCCCGCACAAAATCCAGGCCAAAGCTATATGGCATCAGAAGCGATTCCTGCAAGAAAATCGGCGCGGAAGCGAGTATTGGCGAGTCGTTGTTGTCCTTCATCGCGGCCCGCATGGCGTCTACAAAGTCAGGGGCCGTGAGAATGGTCTTTCCAGCGGGCGCCAAAGTGTAGTCGATCATGGCAACCATCGCCTGTCCTTCGGCTACGTTCTGGCGGGCCGCCTGGGCCTCCTCGGACGACTTGCTCCTGCTGGTCGGGAAGCGGACGGTCGTCCTTCGCGCCCGCCAGACCCCACTTTTCCAGACCGACTGCCTGGTCCTGCAAGGCATGAGTCAATTCGTGCGCGAGTACGGTTTTCTGCAACTCCGGCTGCACCCAGTCGAGCAGGTTTACAGTTTTGGTCCTTGAATCATAGTAGGCAGCAACCTGCTCGCTCAACACCTTGAGGAATGCGGAGTGCAGGTCATAGTTCTGGGGAATCAAGCCGAACTTCTTTAAGACAAGCTGCGATCGCTCGATGCGCTGCGCGTCCTTGTCATCCTTCATCCGCTTCTCGACGTAGCTTTCCACCTTTGCACGCGTGATGAGCTTGCGCTTCACCTTGTGTTTGATGGGCAGGCCCGTGTCCTGACTGACGAACTGGAGAATCTCGTCAACCGAGCGGAAGAGTTCCTTCGCCTCGGCCTTGGTGATGGGCTTCGACGGTTCCGCCGGTGTGGTGGGTTGGGCCTGAGGTGGGGGTGCAGGCTGGTCCTGGACCGATGTGCCCATGCCCGGAACAGTCTTGGGCTGTTCAGTGGACTGAGAGAGCGTTTGCCCAACTGCGGAGCCCAACAAGAGAGCGAGAACAAAGACGATGAGCACCAGTGGCTTGCAACGGGCGAAGGCAGATGAACGAGTGTCAATCATGCAGAGTTTCAGGATACAGGACGGCGCGGGCTGACCCTCGAGGGCTGTGACGAAGCTGCCATTTTGTCATCCAAACGTAAGGCGGCGGACCCCACAGCAATCATGAAGTGTGATCAGCTCCGCCTGACGTAGCCATCCTGGTTCAGTTACAGAGTTGTGAAACAGGAAGTTCGAGAAAAACTGACTCGCCGCCGACTATTCCGTAACCTCCTCGGCTTCTTGCGGCAGAACGTCGTTTGGCGCCGCCACCCAGGCGTAAAACGCAGGCAGCAAGATGAGGCTCAGGAACAGTTCGGTCAGCAGGCCGCCGACGATCACGATAGCGAAGGGACGTTGCGAGTCGGAACCGATGTCATGCGACGTGGCGGCGGGCAGCAGGCCGAGGCTGGCGACCAGCATGGTCATCATGATGGGGCGCAGGCGGCGGGTCGATCCCACAATTACGGCTTCGTGCACGGCAAACCCGCGAGCCCGAAGCTGGTTGATGTACTCAATCATCACCACGCCCGTCTGCACCGACACGCCGAACAGCGCAAGGAACCCAACTCCGGTGGAGACGCTGAAATGCTCGCCAGTAATCAGCAGCGCAATCAGGCCTCCGATGGGCGCGAGGCCGAGGTTAAGCAGCACGAGGAACCCCCATTTGAAGGAGCGGAACATGGAGTAAAGCACCAGCATGATCACCAGGATGGTGAGCGGTATCACGATCGCCAGGCGATGGTTGGCGCGCTTCTGGCTCTCGTACTCGCCGGCCCACTCCAGGGTGTAGCCCTGCGGCAACTTCACATCGCGATTCACCTTCGTCATGGCTTTCTCGACGGTACTGCCGAGATCGCTGCCGCGGACGCTGTACTTAATCGCAATGTAACGCTGGTTGCCTTCCCGGTTGATCATCGAAGCGCCGTCTTCAATCCGGATATCGGTGACCTCGTCCAGTGAGACGCGCTCTCCCGCAGGTGCTGCGATACGAATGTTGCGAATGTCATCCACCGATTGGCGGAATTGCTCCTGATAGCGAGGGACCAGGTCGAAGCGCTGCTCACCGATGAGGATCTGGCTGACAGGATTGCCGCCCACCGCGGTCTGGATAGCGTCCTGAATGTCGGAAGCGTTAATGCCGAAGCGGTCGGCTTTCTCGCGATCTACGACGATGTTGACGTTGGGCTGACCGAGAACGCGGAAGAGACCGAGGTCGGCAACGCCAGGAACCGTTCGCATCACGGCCATGATCTCCTCGCCTTTCTGCTCGAGGTCCTTCAGGTCGGAGCCGAAGATCTTGACCGCGAGCTCACCTTTGACGCCGCTGACTGCCTCTTCCATATTGTCGGCAATGGGCTGAGAGAATCCCCAGGTCACGCCGGGTATCTTCTCGACTTCGTTGTCCATAGCCTCGATCAGTAGCTCCTTACGGCCGTGGAACTGGGAACGCCATTCATTGCGCGGCTTCAGATCGACGAAGTATTCGGTGTTGAAGAATCCCGTCGCATCGGTACCATCGTCGGAGCGGCCCACCTGCGACACGACTTGTGTCACTTCTGGGAAGCTCGCAAAAATATGGCGCGCCTTATCCATCACCGCGCCGCCCGCAGATGGGCCCGTGCTGGGAGACAAGGTGCCGCGCGCCCAGATCGAACCTTCATCGAGATGGGGCAGAAACTCCGAGCCAATCACGCCGCCGAAAGCCGAGATACGCCAGTCAAGGCAAAGACGATAATGGCCGAAGCCAGAACGACAGGGCGACGAACGATGATCCAGCCCAGAGTCCGCTCGTAAGCTGCAGTGATCCATTCGACGATCGGATTGTCCCAGGCGTGTGCTCCTTTGCGAAAAATATAGCTCGCCAGCACCGGGGCGAGGATGATGGAAAACAGGAGCGCGCCCAGCAGAGCGAATGTTACCGTCCACGCCATGGGCCTGAAAAGACGCCCCTCTACCCGCTGCAGAGTGAAGATCGGCAGGTAGGTAATGATGATGATCGCAATGGCGTAGAACACTGGGCGCTGCACCTCGTGGGCGGCGGAACGAATGGTCTCGTCGACTGAGGCGTGGCCTTCTTTCCATCCTTCCAGTCGACGCTGAATGTTCTCCACCATTACGGCAGCGCCTTCCACGATCATTCCAAAGTCGAGTGCGCCCAGCGAAAGCAAGTTCGCAGGAATGTGCCGCAGGTCGAGCAGGATCGACGCAAAAAACAGCGAGAAAGGAATGGTGAGCGCCACGATCAGCGACGAGCGCAGGTTCCCGAGGAAAAAGAACAGCACCACCACGACGAGCAGAATGCCTTCGGTCAGATTGTGCAGCACCGTGTGGGTCGTGAGGTGAACCAGGTCGTCGCGATCAATGTGGGGAACGATCTTCACGCCCTTGGGAAGCACGCGCTGGTTCAGGAATTCAACCTTGGCGTCGATGTCGCGAAGAACGGCTTCCGCTTCGGCTCCCTTGCGCATCTGGACGATGCCTTCGACGACGTCGTCGTTGTCGGTTACGCGTCCATCGTCATGGCGAATCGCCTTGCCCAGCGTCCGAGGCGAATCTTCGGGCCCTGGGTCACGATCGCAACATCACGAACGCGAACCGGAGTGCCGTTCCGGGCGGCGAGTACGGTGTCGCCAATGTCGTCGGTGTTTTGCATCAGTCCGATGGCGCGCACGTTATAAGCTTGCTGGCCCTTCTCGATGAAACTGCCGCCGCCGTTGACGTTGTTGTTGGCCAGCGCCTGCTCGACCTGCGCCATGGTTAAGCCGTATGAAACGAGTTTGTCGGGATCGATTTGTACCTGGTACTCGCGGGTTTGACCGCCAAAAATCGAGACCGCGGCGACATTGGGAACGGACATCAGGTGCTTGAAGACCACCCAATCCTGTAACGCCTTCAAGTCCATCACGTCGTAGCGCGGGATCGGTGCTTTGCAAGGTGTAGAAGTAAATTTGTCCCGCCGGACTGAAGTCGGGCCCGATCTGGGGATTCAATCCCGGGGGCAGACTCACCAGCGTCAGCTTTTCCAGGACCTGTTGCCGATTCTGCTGGTTGTCGGACTCGTCGTCGAACAACACCGTGATGAACGACAATCCCGAGATCGATGTCGACCGGAGGTGCGTCAGGTGCGCAACACCATTCAGCTGCGTTTCGATCGGAATCGTAACCTGCTGTTCGACCTCTTCGGCAGCGCGCCCCGGCCACTGGGTGATAACCCATACGTATTTGTCGGCCACATCGGGATAAGCTTCGACGGGAAGATTGTGAAATGAAAGGATGCCCCAGATCAGCAGTGCAATGCCTAAGGCCAGCACGAGCGTCCGATTACGCAGGGCAAAGTTGACCAGAAAGCCGATCATCGCTACTGCCCCTCGGCCGCGGAGGCGAGTTGCAGTGCATTAGTGGCCACTTTGTCCTGTCCATTTAGACCGCTCATCACCTGGACGAGTCCGTCGCTGGTTTGCGGTCCCAGTTGTAATTCGACGCGGCGGAACTGATTGTTACCGGCGGGCACAAAGACCCAATCCTTATCGTGGAGATGCACCACGGCAGTCGTGGGAATCACTGCCCGTTCGATCAGTTCCTTGCCTTTGAAGGTTGCGGTCGCGAACATTCCCGCTCGCATGAAGCCCTTGGGATTCGACAGCTCGACCCGAACCTTTGCGGAACGCGTCGCGCTATCAAGCAGTTCACTGATGTTGACTATCTTGCCGGGGAACTTCTGACCGGAGTATGCGTTGAGCGTGATGTCCGCGGTATCGCCGACGTGGACGCGCGACAGCATATCTTCGTAAACATCCAGCACGACCCACACGGTGGACAAATCGGCGATGGTAAAGAGACTGGGCGAGTTGTCGAGCGATTTCACACCCGTGCCACCGGCGATCTGCTGGTCGACGATGGTCCCTGAGATTGGCGCAACAACCGGCAATAGAGGCGACGGATCATTGGTATTTCCGCCGAGGACCTTTATGCGCTGAGCAGCCGTGTGCATATCGACCTTGGCTTTCGCTTCAAGATCCTGGGCTGTTTCGAGGTTGGCCAGCGAGATAGCTCCCTTGTCGTAGAGCTGTTGGGCGCGAACCAGTTGCTTGGCGGCCAGTTGCTCGTCCGCATCGAACTTCTGGTAGTCCGAAAAGGCCTGCGAAAGGTCAGGACTATTGATCAACAGCAAGGTCTGGCCTTTCTTTACGTAGTCGCCCAGTTTGACTCTGATATCGACCACGCGGCCACCGCCCAGAGAGAGTACGGGCACCGACCGGTTGACATCGGGAGTGACGACGCCGGTGACGTGCAATTCGTCATTGACCTTGCGGAGTTCGACCGCAGCCACGGGAAACTCCTCGGGATGCGGTAACGTGAAAATGTTGGGATCAGTGTTGGTCTCGATCTTGGTGTCGGCCGGGGCGACCTTCGATCGCGCGCATCCCCAGCAGAATGCCACTGCACACAGTGCAACCACGGCCATGCTGAGTCGGAGGCCACCGTGGTTCGGCGGAGGTATCTCGTTCTTCATGGTGATGACTCTCATCAGGTAACGGGCTCGCTCTCACTGCGGGGAGACACCCCGCAAATGAGAATCGAACAGCATCGAATAACGTGAGGCTTCAAGCCGCTACTGCGGCGTAATGGAGCAACCTGATTAGAGAGAAGGAGGAGAACGTCCGTCGTGGGGTGTGGACTCACATTGCATTACGCGAGCCTCACATGCGATCGGCTGCCAGGCGCGCAAGGCGACCAGGGCGAACATCAAGAAGAGAGCTAGTAGCGCGGGCAGCATCGAACCAAACGACCCTGCCTGATGCTGGTAGTGCGCCACGACGTGTTGGATGCGTTTGGTCGCATCCTCCAACACAGCCTGAGTGGGATGCAGGTCGTCGCTGGCGGAAACAAACGGGAAGAGCAACACCAGAGCGCAAGCCAAAACCAGCGCCGCCTTGGCGTGTGGAACCTTCGCCAGAAAGGAGTCAGCGCGGCGTTTCCGCATGAAAACGGAAAACGCTGCGAGCGCCATCGCGACCCATAGCAGATTGAGCAGGAGTTCCATCGAAATGCTTTTGGTAGTTTAACAGTGAACCACTTCTCAATTCACCTCATTACCGCGACGCCACACCATCTAAACATGCATTCTGCATAGACTTTGTGAACTCCCGGTAAATACTTGGACAGCACGACCGCCGCTCACGTGGTGGCGGCATTGGCACGATGCGGCCACCAGCCGCTATGATGAAAGTTCCTGCCAATTCACTGAAGGATGGTGCAATGATCCGAACTTGCCGTCTGTTGCCTGCGATCGCCTGCGCGGTTGTTCTTAGCGGAGTGCTAACCGCGCAAGCGCCGCAGGTTTCCTCGCAGCGTACTCCCGAAGAGCAACAGTCTTATCGTAACGCGATGGAAGAGGCTGACCAGAAGATCGCCGATGAGGTGAAAGCGCACTCAGAATTAATAAAAAACCTGGAGTACCTTACGACGCAGATTGGCCCGCGGCTGACTGGATCGCCTCAAATGCAGGCCGCGAGTGACTGGACCCTGAAGCGCTTTCAAGATTACGGAGTCGAAGCGCACCTCGAGAGCACCAACATCGACCACGCCTGGACGCGGGGAACCGAGACTGCCGAAATCACCGCTCCTATTCACCGGCGCATAGCCATCCACGCTTACGGTTGGAGCAGGGCAACAGCGGGAGAAGTGTCGGGCAAGGTCATAGCGCTCGATCTACAAAAGCCATCCGATCTTGATGCCTACAAGGGCAAGCTGAAAGGAATGATCGTGTTGGCACGCAGACCTGCCGATCTTTCGAAAGCCGATCCCAACCCCGAAAATGCTTATGATGCGGTGATTCCGCCTCCGCGTGGAGTCGGCAAGTCGGGAATGACTTATATGGAGCGCGCCCGACTCATGCAGCAGATTAGCAGCGAGGGGCCGGCACTGGTCCTTACCGACAGCGGCAAGACGGACAACTTGTTCACAATGACCGGTACACATCCGGCGTACAACCCCAGCGGCGTTCCAATGGCCTTTCTCGCGCATGAAGACTACGACTTGATTTGGCGGCTGCAGCAGACTGGATCGGTGACGCTGAAAGCGAACCTGCAAAATACCTTCAGTCCCAATCCGGCGCCGGTCTCGATCACGGTGGCGGAGATTAAGGGATCGGAACTGCCGGATGAGCGGGTCATCGTCGGCGGGCATCTCGATTCCTGGGACTTGGGACAAGGAGCGCTGGACAACGGCACCGGCGCGATGGCAGTGCTGGAGGCAGCACGAACTTTGAAGTCCCTCGGCTGGAAGCCCAAACGCACAATTACGTTTGTCTTGTTCACTGGCGAGGAGGAGGGCGGCTTAGGCGCCGATACCTATGTCAAGAACCACGCAGCCGAGCTTGCAAAGACTGATGCCGTCCTAATTCTCGACTTGGGTACTGGCAAGGTATTCAGCATTGCTCTGGAAAATCTGTGGACCACCGCGCCGCTGATGTCGGAGATCTATCGGCCGCTGCAGGAAGTCTTCGACATGCAGCCGCTGAGCACGCGCTATTTCGGATCTTCGGACCACGTCGAGTTCCTCGAAAAAGGAGTGCCTGCATATTTCTGCATGCAACTGCCGGACCACTATCGCGAGGCACACCACAGCCAGACCGATACGTTTGACAAAGTCATCCCGGACCAGATCAACCAAGGAGCAGCGCTGCTGGCAGCGTGGGCATGGAATGTATCGGAGATGCCGCAGGCGTTACCGCACCATGCCGAAGCGAAGGAAGCGGAATAAAGCATTTTTGCAACAAAACTAAGCATTTCTTGCGTTAGAGAATGTCGGGAATTGCTTACACGGCTTCTGCTTGTCCGCTCTTCACACTGCGGAAGATAGCATCGAGGATTAACTGGTTTTGCAACCCTTCTTCGCCCGGGATTTCAAACGGCCTGTGTTCTTCGACTGCAGCAGCAAAGGCCTCGACCTGCGCAATGTAGGCGCGATCGTTCAAGACTTCCTTCTTCTCGATAAGGTCGAAGCCGCGACGAAACTCGAGCGTCACGGGATGCTCGACGTTCAGGGCATTCACCGCCGAGAGGATGCCATCCTCCCCGATCACTTCCAGCAGTGTCTGATAAGGCGCACGCGCCGAGACTGACATTGTTCCCAGGGTTCCGCCGGCAAAACGGAACAATGCCGTTCCTGAGGTTTCGACGACCCATTCTGAGTCGTATTGCGCCTCTGCCATTACGGTCTGCACCTCGTCTGCGAGCACGTAGCGCAGCGTGTCGAGGCAGTGCACGCCGACATCGGCCAATGGGCCTCCCGTAGCGAGTTGCGGGTCGTTGATCCAAGTGCGGGCGCTGGTTATCAATGGCGCGACAAACGCCGACCGAGCCAGAACCGGCCTGCCGATGGCTCCGGAGGCGATACGATCGCGAAACCAACGCACACTTTCTTCGAAGCGCATGACGTGCGCAACTCCCAGCATTACCTTGGCATCGCGGGCAGCTTCGACCATCTGACGCGCCTCGCCGGCGTTCATGGCCATCGGCTTCTCGACAAGGACAGGCTTGCCGTGACGGACAGCCTCAAGAACATCGGCAAGGTGCAACGCGTCGGGAGTAGCAATGAACACTGCATCCACGTCGGGAGATGCGCACAATTCGGCGGTCGAGGTGAACGTGTGTGCAATGTCGAACTCGCCTGCTGACTCGCGTGCGCGTTCGGGATCTCGTCGTGATAGAGCCGTTACGCGGCAATTCTTGGCGTTGGCAAATCCCGGCATCAGGCGCTTAGTAGCATGCAAACCAAAACCTGCTATTCCGAAGCGAACCATTTGAACTCCAATCTACGAATGTGGCCTGAAGACATCAATGAGGTTGGGATCGTCCTTTACTTTTGCGCTCCGCTGCCAGTTTCTAAAGATACCGTGGATTATGATGAACGTCTGCAAACTTGCAGCCGGACACTTCCCTTGCCCGTTTCGCACGCTGCCATTCGCTCCTTGTTTCTCGACGGCCCCGCTGGCCGGCTCGAGGCATTGCTTAACGTCGGAACAATGGGTGCGACGCATGCGGGGCTGGTGTGCCACCCGCACCCGTTGTTCGGCGGGACCATGCACAACAAAGTTGTGTTTCATGCCATGAAGGCACTGCACAGTTTTGGATTTCCCGTGCTGCGTTTCAACTTTCGCGGCACTGGATTGAGTGCGGGAGTGCACGACGGCAGTGAAGAAACCGCGGACGTAAGTGCGGCGCTCGAATGGCTCAAGCGCGAATTCTCCCTTCCCATCATTTTCGCTGGATTCTCCTTCGGCACAGCCATGGGATTGCGAGCCTGCTGCCCTGATCTACGCGTTACTGCTTTGATTTCGCTGGGTACTCCGGTCGAAGCGGAAGGCCGCTTGTATGCCTACAACTTTCTACGGCATTGTGCGAAACCGAAGTTGTTCCTCAGCGGCGACCATGACCAATTTGGGCCGCACCATGCGCTGGAGGCCGTCGTGGCCAACGCAGCCGATCCCAAGGAACTGGTATTTATCCCCGGCGATCATTTCTTCGAGGGACACCTCAATGAAATGCGCATGACAGTGGAGAGCTGGCTGCAAGAGCAATTGACGCCGCATGGATAGCGAAGGTTTATTAGGTGGCTTCACGCGCGACTTGCGCGCTCAGCCATCCCAGGTAGCCGTCGCTGCCACCTTCGACGCTCAACTCGACGCGTTCGGGAAGTTCATAGGGATGGAGTTCAGCAAATGCCATCGCCAGATCTGCGGCGCGTTCCGCAGACGTTTTGATGAGCAACAGGTACTCCTGCTCGCGCTCGATCTTGTCCTTCCAGCGATAGACCGAACGTATGGGTCCGATGATATTCACACATGCTGCCAGGCGGCGTTCGACCAATGTGCAGGCCAGTTGTTCGGCAGCCTCCTGCAATCCAACGGTCGTCAGCACAATCTGAGCGTTCGCCATCAAAGCACCTCGAGAGAATCGAACTTCGCAGCGTCGATCTTTGCCAGACTCTAGCACGTGAAGTTCACATCGAGATGCTCCCAGGCGGCGCATGACCAAGTTGAGGGTTGCGAGCCGCCATTGGTGAAGTTGGTTCCTCCCTTGACCTTTCGCCATACGTTCGCTTGACGGGTATTTAAAACGGCCTTTCACTGGAAAAAGCGGGTCTTGCGTGGTTGCCAGCAGCCTCGAGTAACACTTGAGCCTTTGCTGGCAAATTGCGTTGGTCCGGAAGCTTCAAGAAGGCATATTGGCACCGATGGCAGAGAGCGGTTCAACCACGACATTCTTCTATCGCATGCGTCGCGTAGTCGCGACCTTGTGCATCGGCGTGCTCGCCGTCCTGATCGGATACAAAGTTGTCGTCGGCGCAAACGGCACCATGGAGTGGCGCGCCAAGCGTGCGGAATACCAGCGGCTACAGCAGGAGATCGACAAGGCTCGTCTCGAGCATCTGGAACTTGAAGACCACGTGAGGAAACTGCAGGCCGATCCCGACACGATTGTGAAAGAAGCCCGCGAGAAACTCGGATACGTCATGCCGGGCGAGGTAGTCTTGAAACAACCGCAGGCCAAGTTCGATTCCCGAAACAGCTCTGTCATGGCCCAGAACCTGCCGGACGATACCCCTAAAAAGAACTAGCCCTGCCTGACCGGTTTTCAATCATTTTCGAGCCGAACGCATATTTGTCGGAATTGTGTCCACGCGTTCGTGTTGCGTCTTAGCTCCGCAATATACTCGTCGGCAGTGCGGACATAGTGGAGCAATTCAGTCAATAAGCTCCGCATTGCGGCGCGACGGGAGATGCAACATGAAAAAGGTAGCGTTGGTGGTTTTGGGATTATTTCTGTGCAGCATGATCGCCATGGCTGCTCCGAAAGACAGCAGTTGGGAGGGATGGATCAGCGACTCCAAGTGCGGGGCGAAGGGCGCGAATGCATCACATGCTCAATGTGCCAAGAAGTGCGTCGAGGGTGGCGAGAAGCCGGTCCTCGTTACCGACAAGGACCAGAAGGTCGTCGCCATCGAAAATCCTGCGGCAGTTGCCGGACACGAGGGCGAGCATGTCAAAGTGACCGGAACGGTTACGCAGGACGGATCGCTCCACGTTGACAAGGTCGCGGCTCTTTAGAACGGCGGCAGACGATCATCGCCCTCTCGAGTTATTGAGGTGAGCTACAGGGCGGTAAGCCGCCCCAGTGACCTTCTAATCTAGATCAGAAAAGCGATGCACAGCAACGCACCAAAGATCAGAGACTGGGCCAGTTCCTCGAAACCGAGCTTGTGCACATTCAGCGGCTGGCGCTTGCGCAGGAACCACAGAGTCCCGCGCAGAAGAACGGGCACGAAGGCCAATACAGCGAACTTGGGGAAGACATTTATGCGGCACAGGGCAACGACGGCCACGAGCAGCACGAATTGCAAAGCAAAGAAAGAGTATCCCTGTCGTAGTTTCTGACTCACCGTCTCGGCTCGGCTGGAATGGATGCGTACTTGAACGAAATGCACCTGGTCTCCGGCAAAAAGCCAGTTTGCTAGCCACAGTGCCACCGCAAAATGATCGAGCTTTCCGGTCGCCACGTAATAAGCGCCGGCAGCGGTCGAAGTCAGTCCGATTGCTCCGATCACCTGGGCCGGCATTCGGCCGCGACGGCCGAGCTTCTTCACGAGGGCCTGAAGTCCAAAGGCAACGGCGGCTACTAATCCAATGATCATCAGCCCGCGCCAATAACCGGCGAAGAACAAAGCCGTCACCACCGCCGCTGCGACCGCCGCAATGGCGAACGAAACCTTGGCGACGATCGATCGCTCTCGCTGCGATTGGGCCTTGATGACGGAGGTGCCGAGCCATGCTTCGACTGGAGTACGAAGCCAGAAGAGCGATAGTGCCGCGACTAGAAAAAGCGCCAGCGCGCCGACGTTCACACCCGACCGACCAGCCACTATGGCACCGGTCATGGCCGGAACCAGCAGCATTCCCCATGCGCCGTGCTCGCGGGGAATCACCATCGCTTTCAGGCGGGAGCTCTGCAATATGGCCACATTCACTGTCATGGGAGAATTTCAGGACCGTATTCTTAGACCATACGACATCGGACCTGACCGCAAATTAAACCGCTCTTGCCGGAGAAATTCATAATGCCGCAGTCGTGTGTACACAACGTCGAAAATCCGCATTTTGCACCGCAAAACCAAACAGCATATTTTAGCTAAGTGCTTGTAAATAATTTATTTAGAGGAACTTATGACACGCGTGGGTCGGTCTTAAAATCCGCAGGCCCGAAAGGGCTGTGGGGGTTCAAGTCCCCCTCCCGGCACCACCTATCTTATTGTTGGTTAATCTCTTATCGACGCGTTCTGTCCCGCGGCGTATATGCTTGGTCTGATCCGCGAGAACAAAACCGGAATCAATGGCTGGACCAACACCATCCTTAACCGCATCCAGTGGGTTTACTAGCTGCGAAGGTGGCATCGTATCCGCCGTTTGCGCCTTGATGCGGAATCTCCGGCTGCTGACTGCAACTCTCGAGTCGCTCGGTGTTGCGGATGATTGCGGATTCTTACGCTTTGCGGATGTCATTTCGACCTCGCAGGAAACGGCGTTTACCAAGATACGCAAGCCGCGTCGAGGGTACTGCACTGGCATCGACGTCTGAGCCGTGTGGACCATGAAGATGAAATGGACGAATGGCACAATTCAGATGGCAGATGAAGCCCGCTTGGGAGTAGCTGATGCGCAAAACATCGTAAAGGTCTCATTGTCGACGTGTACGAAATCCGGGGACAATAAGACTGACCAACAACGGCAACTACGAAAATCACGTCGTCGGCTTCTGGGGAGACTTCGTCGCCTACATCACCACCAACAGCGACGTCGGTAACGACCGCTTCGGCGACTATGTCACAATTCGGCGCGCGCCTATTAGCCGGAAGGACCCGGGCAATCTCTTCACCGCCTTCGGCTTCGGCCTCAATAAGCAGGCGCCACCGGGCACCGAGCCAATACCCGCTCCGGTCGGCGACCCACCGGCGATCATGTTCAATGCTAATAATCCCGTCGGTATTACTGGAGCAGGTCAGGGTTGCAGCGGAGACTCATCCGCTGCTTGCGCTGAACCTAGCGGAGCAAGCGGGTGTCGGCTGATGCAGCACCACAAGCCTCTAGCAAGATCAGAGCGTATCTTGTGTGGCTGTCGCACACGCCACTTCATAAAGACGTCCGCTACCTGGTCAAGCACACGACCAAGGTCTTAGTTGGAAAAGTCGCGCGCCTCAATCACAAAATTGAAATCAATACTTTCGAGGAACTAGACGCGGACAATCTGCAATTTAACGAAATCGGCGAAGTCCAACTCGATTTGCACAGCCCGATCTTTTGCGACCCGTACCAGGAGAATCGAAGCACTGGCAGCTTTATCGTCATCGATCCGTTCAATAACGATACTGTTGCCGCGGGGATGATCGTCGATGCCATTACCGATCGCCCCACGGAGATCACCGACGGTACTTACGCAGGGTCTGATGTTGCGAAGCAGAAGGGACTTACGGTTTGGTTTACAGGACTCAGCGGCGCGGGCAAGACGACCATATGCAGCGCAGTCGCCACGGAACTTCTCGCCCACGGCCTGCAGGTCGAGGTTATTGATGGCGATGTCATCCGCAATTACTTATGTAAGGACCTTGGGTTCAGCAAGGCAGACCGCGACGAAAACATTCGTCGCATTGGCTTCGTGTCACAACTGCTAACTCGCAACGGTGCCATCGTGCTGGTTTCGGCGATTTCTCCCCACCGGGCGGCGCGTGACGCGGTGCGCCACTCCATTGGCGATTTCATGGAGGTGTATGTGAACACACCTCTGTCTGTTTGCGAGGTTCGCGACCCCAAGCTGCTTTACAGAAAAGCGCGTGCGGGTAAAATCACCGGTTTCACGGGCATCGACGATCCCTACGAAGCGCCCCTGGCCCTGAGATCACATGCAACACCGACCACGAGAGTACGCGCGAGAGTTCATCCAAGGTGGTGGCAGCCGTCCTTCGCTACCTATCGCCAGAGAATTCCTAGCCGATCCCAGGGCTTACCTTGTTCCACTGCGACTGTGCGGGGATGAATTGGATTTGACTGCGATTGCCGGAAGAGTTGGTGTCGGAGTGGTTGTGGGGATTCTGGTGGGCCTCACCGGGCTCGGAGGGGGAATGGTACTTCTACCTCTGCTCATCTCGGTGCTCGGCGTACCTCCAATTGTGGCGGTTGGATCGGACGCCGTAATCAATTTCGTGACGAAAATTGGCGCCGGCGGTCTGCACTTGCGTCGTGGCAACGTAAGCTGGCGACTCGTTGGAAACCTTGCCATGGGCAGCATTCCGGGTGCGGTTCTTGGCGTCGCGGCACTGGCGTGGATGCGCGAAACGTACGGCAACGGAGTAAACGACTTTCTGCGCGGCATGATCGGGGTCCTGCTCGTCGTCGTGCCTCTTGGATACTTGTTGAAGGGTAGACCCTCTCTGCCGCTGGTTACTTTCGAAGCGCTGAAAGGCAATCATTATCGCCTTGGAATTGCCTTGATTGGCTTTTTCGCGGGAACACTGGTGGGGCTGACTTCGATCGGTTCAGGCAGCGTAATCCTCATGCTGCTACTGGTTTTCTACGGTTTCCCTCCGGCAATGATGGTCGGTACCGATATCGTCCATGCCGTATTGTTGGCAGCGCTCACTAGCGTGCTGCAATTCCGACTCGGCAATGTGGATTTCGTGCTGGTTTCCTCCGTGCTGCTTGGCTCCGTACCGGGCGGAATCCTCGGAGCTTATCTCACAAACTACGTTCCGTCGGGCCGACTGAAGCAGGTCCTCTGCGCTCTGCTTGTAGTTGTAGGCGCCCGGTTGCTCTGGGGAGTGCTCGTTCATGCTAACTAAAGGACACCAGCTCCAGTATTTGAATCGCATCGAAAGCGCTCTGCTCGCGGCTGCCGAAGTGGCCCTTCAGTACAAGGCAGGCACATTTGAAGTGCGTGACCGCGGCGGTCGGGACGTGGTCACCGAAGTCGATCGCCGCATGAGCGATGTGCTACGAGCACAGTTGCTGCGGCCCGGCGAAGGTTGGCTCTCGGAGGAAGACGCTGACGATCAATCGAGACTCTCCTGCGACATTGTGTGGGTGGTCGACCCCCTCGATGGGACCCGCGAATTCGTCGACGGCCTGCCGGAGTGGTGCATCTCCGCCGGGCTCGTAGAAAGTGGCGTGGCCGTCGCAGGGGGACAGCGAATCCGGCCACTGGGGAGACCTTCCTGGGGGCAGTGGATTGTGGCGTGAGCTACAACGGCTGCGCCGTGAGAACCAGCGCGCGTCAAACTCTTGACGGAGCTCGGGTGCTCGCCAGCCGTTCGGAGTGCAAGCGCGGGGAGTGGCAAAAATTCGAAGGCCGCCGTTTCTCCGTGCAGCCGATGGGTTCGGTTGCATACAAGCTGTCATTGGTGGCCGCCGGCCTCGCCGACGCTACCTGGACACTTTCCCCAAAGAATGAATGGGACGTCGCGGCGGGAGTGGCGCTCGTGACGGCTACGGGTGGGGTCGTTAGATGCTCCGATAACACCTCCGTACAAATGAATAGGCACAATCCGCTCTTGCCAGGGCTCATTGCCAGCGGTAAAGCCCTATGGCCACAAGTTGTTGAATTGCTGTGCGATGTTGGCAAGATCCAAATGTAGGCGTAGGAACTGCAGCGGCAAGATTAGGATTGAGGCTGCAAGATCGTGGCATCGGGTGACAGATTGCCACGGTGAACCTGGTTACCTTACCCCGCGCTCGCCGTGATATGTTGGGCGAGTTGGTTGCTACGCGTGGTCGTAAAGTGTTTGGTCGCTTTGCGCGAGATGCCCAGCCAAAAGCGCGTGCTACAATTTCAGCACCTACCACGAGATGTACGCGTGTATCGGAACCGGAGGTTTGATGCAGTACCATCGAAGCGTTCGAATAACCTTTGTGATGGCTGTCTTGTGCCTTCTGCTTGTCACAACTCCGGCTTATGCGTACATCGACCCAAACGCGGCGGGCTTAATTTCCCAAATCATTACCCCACTTCTCGTGGCTGCTGCCGCCGGCTTGACTTTCTTCAGGAAACAAGTGGGCGCGGTTTTCGCCAGCCTTTCGCGGCACCTGCGCCGACGGACCGATGTCTAGCGGGTCGAACTTCCGAACTACAATTACTTCGCTGTGGTTCCGGCTAATTACCCTCGGTATCGTGGGCCTGGTGTTTGCCGAGGCGCTCGTACTGGCGCCCGGGAAGGCCCAGGGCTGGTCGTTTTACCTCACTACCTGGGATGTCATTTTCGAGGTCGTGGTGCGCCTAGTGTTCGCGGCGCTAGTAGGGATTGCGGCGGGCACTATCTGCACCGCAAGTCTTGCGCCGTTCCTATGGCATTTCAAGTCTTCGCGTGAGCGGCTGGCGATCCGCGCCACGCAGGTAGCTGTGTTCTTAATCGTGTTTTTGGATTCCAGATTCGCGCTGATGACAACGATTAAGTGGTCGTACGAGGTTTTCAGCCATCGCGCGATTCTTGATACCCTCCTGCTCGCTGCGTTTTACCTGTCTTTCGCCGCGGCAATTTTCATCCCTCGGGCACGGAGGGAAGTGGTTACGAGTCTCGACGGCATGCTAAGCGACAAGATGTCGCGTCGGACCGCGATCGCGACAGTCGCCGGCGCCGCGGCGCTGGCCGCAACCGAGTTTGCCCTTGCTCGATCGGCGACTACTGTCAGGGCTGTACTGGCACCTCAGCGGCCGAAATCCAACGTCCTGCTGATTACTTTTGACGCCTTGAGTGCGGAAGACATGTCGCTTTACGGATACAAGTTGCCGACAACTCCGAATATCGACGATTTCGCCCGTAAGGCCACCGTTTTCACCAATTTCTATTCGTCGTGCACGTTTACTACCCCATGCATTGCGGCAATCCTGACGGGGCTGTATCCCTCGGAAAGCCGGGTTTTTCAGCTGCAAAGCATGGTGAGCCCGAAGAATACTGTTACGACTCTGCCACACGCGATGCGCGCCGGCGGCTATGCTACCGGCGCTTTCATCTCCAACGCTTTCGGGTCTTTTTTTGTGAATAGCCTCCATAACGAATACGACTCCATGCCGAAAGCAGTCTTCCAAAAGGGTGGGCTTCAGCATCTGTGGGAGGCCAGCACGCCGTTACATCAGGAATCTGGAATTGGCAGTCGCATCGACGAATACCATGACCTCCAACGGGTATGGAACCGTGTGTGGAGGATGCCCACCGATCTCTCGATGCGCTACCGCGCGGCAGCAAGTTTCGAGCAAGCGCGCGAGATCCTCGCCAAACTCCCCGATGGGTTTTTCCTGTGGGTCCACGTGATGACGCCTCACCACCCTTGTCTGCCGGATGCGGAAGATCAAGGGCGTTTTCTTCCTTCCGATGAAGGGCGCAGGCTTGCAGAAGAGTCCGAGAGACGCTGGCAACCGCACTACAGTCCCGATCAGCAGAACCAGGTGGATCGCCACCGCCTGCTGTACGACGAGTTCGTCCTGACCGCCGACCGCGCCTTCGGTACGTTCATGGCGGACTTGGAAAAGGACGGGAAACTGCGGGACACGTCCGTCATCGTTTCGGCCGATCATGGGGAGAGCTTCGAGGGCGGCGTCTTCCGCCACGAAAGTCCCTACCAGACCCGGCCGGTTATCCACATTCCCTTGATCATCCGAACGCCGGGCCAGGAGGACGGGCACACGATCGCCTATACAGCCGACCAGACGACTCTTCCACCTACGATCCTCGAACTCGCCGGTGTGCCCAAGCCCGATTCGATGCACGGTCAGTCGCTGGTTCCATGGCTGAAGCGGGATGGTGAGGGCGGAGCCGAGGGACAGGCATTCTGCCAGTTCCTGGAAAAGAACAGCATCTTCAAGCCGCTGCGGCACGGGACGGTTGGCGTGGTGGACGCGAAGTCCCAGCACCAATATGTCTTCGACATCGATACCCAGAAGGGCTCGCTGAAGCCGCTCAACGAAGCTCAAATCTGGAACCTGGACCGCAGCGCCGAGAATCCGGCGCTTGCCGAGCAATTGCGTGCGACTATCGCTTCACGATTTCCGGAAATTGTGCGAGAAGGTACTTGAGCCGACACTATCTGAATCTCACCTCCGCCGCGTGGCGCCAATTGCGACGCAACTGGCATCTTCCCTCAGATCCAACACTCGTTTGGCAGACCCTCGGGCCCGGTTCGATCCTGTCAGGGATCGACAGCATGCAACAGACGGTCTATCGTGACCAATTGGCGCAAGCAAATCTCAGCTGCGCCATCGTCGTCCTTGGATATTGGCGTTCGGGCACTACGCTGCTGCACGAATTGCTCTGTCTCGACAAGCGCTACACGTACCCCACCACCCACGCGTGCATGAACCCTCATCACTTTCTGTTCTCGGAAGCCTCGGCGCTGGCGCGCGAAGGCGTTTCCGCACAGCGCTGTCTCTACTGATTCATCGGCGGCTGGCCCGGGGACATTAGTCTCCCGTATAACTGTTCCGGAGTCGCACAGACAGAGGCCGCCACGGATTCGCTTGGCATGCCAGAAGGCGTTGCGTATAAGGATGTCGGGGACGCAGCAGCAACCCTTCGGTGTCGCCACATTCACGATCTCTCCATCGCGCAAAATCGCAATTCTCTGGCAAATAGATGCCACCGACTGGAGATCGTGAGAGATATAGAGGATTGCGCTGCCCATGCTACGGTTTAGTGTCGCCAGCATGTTGAGAGTCTCCACCTGTATCATCGCGTCCAGAGCGCTAGTAGGCTCGTCGGCGATAAGAAGGGCGGGAGAATGCATCACCGCCATCGCGATCAACACTCTCTGTGCCTGGCCCACGCTGATCTGCGAGGGGTAGCGCCTTCGAATTCCTCATCGCACGGCAGGCCTACTCGCAGCAGCGTTTTCTTCACCGCGTCTGCTCGGTCATTACGCGTGCCCTTGGCGTGCGCTCGCCACGCCTCTCCTAATTGCCGCTCAACCCGCATCGCCGGGTTCAAGCTGGCCGTCGGGCTTTGCAGTACCAATCCGATCTCCTGCCCGCGCACTCGCTCCATCTCTTTCTCTGAGGCCGCCAGAAGGTCGCGGCCCGAGAAGACAATGCGTCCGCGAGTGCGACCGCCCTTCCACCTAAGGAGGCGAAGCAGCGCCAACGCGATTGTGCTCTTGCCCGAGCCGCTCTCACCCACCAAGCCCAAAACCTCACCCGCGCGCATAGACAGATTAATGTTGCGCAGTGCGAACGGTTTGTTGGGATAGTCGACGCACAGGTCGACTTCGAGCAGGTTTTCGCTACTGGACATTGCCGGCCCTCTCCTGCGATATCCGTATTCGCTCGACATTCCAATAGGTTTGAGGCCTGGTCGCTACGGGTTCAACACCCTGCAACAGTAGTGAAACTCCCACCAGAGCGTTCTTGTTCACCAGATAAATGAAGGGTAGCTGCTCAGCTACAATCTCCTGCACGCGGTCGAAGTTTCGCTTTCGCACGTTCTCGTCTGTTGCCGACGCCTGCGCCCGCATCAGGCGGTCGACCTCGGCCTCCCACGCGGTGGCAGGAGTTTTTTGCCTGGGGCTCCACTGGTGCTCATCGGACGCGCTGATCCACACATTCATTTGCCCATTCGGATCAAGCTCGATGTTCGTCATGCTAAGGAGGGCCGCCTCATAGTTATAAGTCTCGCTGATACGCTGGACCAGTGAGGGAAAATCCAAGGTTGCGACGTTTACTGTGATTCCAATCGTTCGCAGGTCAGCCTGGATCATCGTGGCCATGCGTCCCGCGAACGGTTGCCGGAATTGGTGACGATGGAGAACTCCACCACGTGTCCGCCGCGGTCCACCAACTTTCCGCCCTGCAGTTGGAAGCCAGAATAGAGCGGTTCTAGGACTGCCCACTCTGTCGAGCCAAGCGGTAGAGCCGAGCTTCAGAGGCTGTTGCGAAACTGCGCTTGCGATCTGCACGTGGAACAGAGCATGGGGCCCAGTCGTTCAGTTCAGCCGCGAAGCGGCGACGTGCTGTTAGCCCCGGGCGTCAGCCCGCGTAAAGCGGGGAGTTTTGCCCGGAGCCGCGGAGCGGCGTACCTTTGCAAAATGCCAGCTTGAGTCGCCATAACAAAATCGTATGTCTTCGAGGTAAGGGCGACTATGACCTAAGTCTCAGTATGCGCGGACGGATTAGCGCGGTGCTACACATTCCGGTAACATAAAAGATGCAACACGATGCAAACTTGGATTCTGAATGCTCTTGGTGCGAGTCATTCGAAGACACTAATGAGCTGCCGCTTCCCCTTCTGATTAGCGACGTCTAAGTGTATTGACAACTTAGCTTAGCCTGTCGTTCGCAACTGTGAGGGTGGTGGGTTCCCGGCGCGGTTCATCGGCGAGACAAGTACCACAGAATTGCATCGATAGGGGTATGAAACGATGGGTTCTCCGGTTACTGCGGGATTCTGGCTCTCTCCCCAGCAGAAACACACGTGGACGTTGCAGCAGGAAGGGCGGGCTCTCCGCTCGATCTGTCTGCTGCAATTTGACGGCGACATTTCTGAGGACGCCATTGTCTCGTCATTGAAACAGCTTGCGGCGCGCCACGAAATACTTCGCACTATCTACGTACATCAAGCGGGCATGAAGTTCCCATTCCAAGTCATTCTTGACACCGCTGAACCCTCTGTGGAATTTCTGGATCTCACGGAGTCGTCTGACTCCCTTCAAGCGACCAGGTTGGATGAACTCTTCCAGGCATCGCAGGTAGCGAGCGTCGGACCCAGCCAAGGGCCCGTTTTTTCGGCCACGATTGTTACGCTCGGTCGTACTCGTCACGCCGTGCTGATTAACCTGCCTGCTATGTCTGCTGACGCGGAATCGCTGGTAATCATTGCCAAAGAGTTGGTTGGACTTTGTGCAGGAAAATCAGTGGAGCAGAGTGAGGAACCGCTGCGCTATGTTCAGTTCGCTCAGTGGCAGAATGACTTGATTGAAGGCGACGACGAAAACAGCACAAAGGGCAAACAGTACTGGGAGAGCTTTGGTGAAGGGCCCGGACTGTCGCTTCCTAACGAATTGAAGGAGGCGGAAGGGCGTTTGGATCGGGTCGTTGCGCGAACTCTCGATACAAAGTTAGCCAGCCAAGTTGAGGCATTAGCGAAGCAGTTGAATGCATCGGAGTCGGATCTGCTGCTCGCGGCTTGGCAATGCGTGCTTTGGAGACTGACTCATCAAAGCATATTTCGGGTTAGCGTGGCATTCGATGGCCGTGAATACGACGAGTTGCGCGACGCCGTCGGCCCTATTGCTAAGTACCTTCCGATCGAGGCGCGGTTCGATGGCGACTTCTCCTTCCAAGACGTTGTGGAGCATGTTCGCAGCTCGATAGCCAAGGCAGCGGAATGGCACGAATACTACGTTCCCGGGTATGGGCTCGGCGCAGATGCGCCAGTGGCCTTTGAATGCCCAGCTATAGGCTCGGATTCTGGCGCATCGTCTACTCGAGTCGCGATTTGCAATGTTTCGTACAAATTGAAGCTTTCTGCTCGGAAACGGCCTGAAGGACTCACGCTCGCTTTTCACTATGATGCGTTGCGGATTGATGCAGAATCCGTTGAGCTCATCGCAGGCTACTTTGCAAACCTGCTGGCTGGGGCCGTCGCTCAGCCCAAAACTCCTGCAGCTCGACTGCAGATGCTTGGCGGGGAAGAACTTCGGCGGCTTCTAGTGGAATGGAATTCCACGGCGGCGGATTATCCGCGTGGACAATGCTTTCACCAACTATTCGAGGCTCAAGCCGCCGCAACGCCCGACCGTCCGGCGCTACGGTTCAACGATGAAGTACTCTCATACCGCGAACTCGACGAGCGAGCCAATCAACTGGCGCACTATCTGCGGTCAGAGGGCATTGGACCAGATTCACTCGTGGGTCTTTGCGTAGAGCGGTCAGCACAGACAATTGTGGCTGTGCTGGGAATTCTGAAGGCTGGTGGCGCGTACGCCCCCTTGAACCCCGAGAATCCGAAGCCGAGGCTCATGCAGCAGTTGGCGGGTGCGGTAGCTCTCCTCACTGAACAGAAACTTCGCGAACAGATGCCCGATTTTGGCGGCAAGACTTTGTGCCTGGACAGTGACGCCGCATTGTGGGCAAACCAGTCGCGCGGCAACCCTGAGAACCGGACTTCCCCCGAGAATCTGGCGTACGTGATTTATACCTCGGGATCGACGGGCGTCCCCAAGGGCGTCGCCGTTCGGCATCGCAACTTGATCAACTACAGCCATTTCATCCGGCAGAGGCTACGGGTGGACGAGCACCCGGAAGGATTACACTTCGCCACTGTATCGACGATCGGCGCAGACCTGGGGAATACGTGCATCTATCCTTCCCTGCTCACTGGCGGCTGTTTGCATGTAATTAGCTACGATGTGTCTACCGACGCCCAACGCATGGCAGCCTACACGGAACAACATCCCATTGATGTGCTGAAGATAGTGCCATCACATTTGCATGCTCTACTACACAGCCCGCAAGGCAAGCACGTACTTCCCAGAAAATATCTTGTGATGGGAGGCGAGACCTTCACGCCGGCGCTGGCGGAGAAAATTTTCAGCCTCGGCAGAACATGTGAGGTGTTGAATCACTACGGTCCGACTGAAACCACGGTGGGGTCGCTAACGCTGAGGCTGGCTGAGTTTGATTGGAAGAATTCGACGGCTACGAGTATTCCTATCGGACGACCCATCGCCAATACTCAGGTCTACGTGCTCGATTCTCTGCTCCAGCCGGTTCCGACCGGAGCAATCGGGGAACTTTACATTGCTGGCGACGGCGTGACCACTGGCTACCTTGGCCAGCCGAACAAGACTGAAGAGCGATTTGTACCAAATCCTTTCAGTAAAGAACCGAATAGCCGGATGTACCAAACTGGCGACTTGGCGCGTTTTCTTCCTGACGGGAACTTGGAGTTCCTCGGGCGCGGCGACGACCAGGTCAAGATACGTGGTTTCCGCATTGAGTTGGGCGAGATTGAGTCGGTTCTCGCCGCTAAGCCGGGAGTGAGGCAGGCCGTCGTGCTTGCCAAAGAAGACGAACGTGGGGACAAGCGCTTGATTGCGTACGCAGTGACGGATCAGAGTCAGAATAATTCCCCAGAGGAACTGCGCTCGTTCCTGAAGCTGCAGCTTCCTGAATTCATGGTTCCCTCAGCCATTGTCTTGCTGTCGAAAATTCCCCTTAATCCTAATGGGAAGGTGGATCGGCGAGCTCTTCCGGAGCCAGAGAGTGTTCGGAGCGGCGAATACGTAGCTCCGCAAGGCGCGACGGAAGAGGATGTGGCTCAGATCTGGCGGGAAGTATTTCGACGCGAACGCATTAGCACCGATGAGAACTTTTTCGAGCTGGGCGGACATTCTCTGATGGCGACTCAGGTGATTTCGAGGATACGAGAACGGTTTCGAGTCGAATTACCCATCCGAGCAATATTTGAGCATTCCACGATAGCGGAGCTATCCAAAGCGGTCACGACCGCTGGAAATTCAGCGGCACAGCCCGAAGCGATTGTTCGCGTCTCGCGGGAAGCATATCGCGCTGGCAAGTACACTTAATTTGGCGGGTAACAGGCAAACTGGAACTTACGTGCCGGTATTACTTTGCCAATAGGTCTTAAATCCTAGGTCAACAATCGACATGTTGTTGATAAAGCAAGTTTTACTCGGTAAATAGACCACCCGAATCTTATTGACAACCGGCCAAATTAGCCCTATAAGTTAAGCACCTGTATCCGCTTCAAGGAGTACCTTTTCTTGGGGCGGACCCGACAATTCTGGCCGAGTCCATGGATTTGTATACCTTTGATGCGCCGATCGTCTCGTCCGGCAGTGGTGCTATAGCGGACCATGCCTATCCGGGGGAGCCCCACCTGCCGGTTGGCCGGGATGGACTTGCAGCAGCAATTCAGGAACTTGCGGTGGGCGACGCCAAGATCGAGAGCCTTTCCGCCATCATGAACGAACCGAACGAACCGTTGGTAGGGATAACAGCCGGAGAACCAGCTCCCTACCTGAGCGAACCGTCGGAGCGGTGCTCCGTAGAACGTCATTTGTGCGCCAACTGAGGTCAACTATGAGTAGCAATACGGCACCCACCAAGAGTTTGGGCGCAATTCGCCGAAAGGCCGTGGACTTATCTCAATTCAACCCAGTCCGCGAAAGCCTGTCTAGCCCTGACCAATTGCTTCCACTGATCATCGAACCCGCCACCGATCAGGTTGATCTGGCCGACTGGGCGCGCAACAACCGCGAGTACATAGCGGAGAAATTGCATAAGCATGGCGGCATATTGTTCCGTGGGTTCAATCTGAAGACTCCGCAGGACTTTGAGCGGGTGGCGGCGGGTGTATACAACGAAATTTATTCCGAGTATGGTGACCTGCCTCGCGAAGGCGCCGGCGGCAAGATCTACACCTCGACGCCCTATCCCGAAGATAAATGCATTTTGTACCACAACGAAAGCTCGCATATGAACCGATGGCCCACGCGCATCAGTTTCTTCTGCGTGATCCCGGCCAAAGAGGGCGGCTGCTCTCCAGTCGTGGATTGCCGCAAGGTCTATGAGCAGCTTGATCCTGATGTGCGCCGGAAATTTGAAGAACAAGGACTGATGTACGTCCGCAATTTTTCAGATGGGCTGGACGTGAGCTGGCAGCATTTCTTCCAGACCGAAGATCGCGCGGCGGTTGAGGAAGCGTGCCACAAACAAGGATTCATCTGTGAATGGGTGGGCGAGGACGATTTACGAGTGAAACAGCGTTGTCGTGCAGTGCTGCGGCATCCAGTGACCCGAGAGCTGTCGTTCTTCAACCAGGTACAGTTGCATCACGTTCACAGCCTCGATCCGGAAACGCGAGAATCTCTGCTTTCAATCTTCAAGCGGGAAGACTTACCGCGGCATGTTTACTACGGCGACGGTTCCGCGATCGACGATTCGGTCATGGACCACGTGGGCGAAGTTTACGAAAGAAACGCAGTGCGCTTCACCTGGCGTGCAGGCGACATGGTTACGGTCGACAACATGCTTACGGCGCACGCCCGCGATTCGTACGTGGGGCCGCGCAAAATCGTGGTCGCGCTGGGAGATCTGGTCGAGGGTGCCGAAATCGACCGCCTAAACAGCGCGAGAGCGCACGCGCAGTGAGATTTCCTTCGGAGCATGAGGATTCGTTCGCAATGAAGATTGACGTCAAAATCGATCCGGCGGGGCCGGTCCCAAATACGGCACCTGTGGACGAGTCTTTGTTCGTGTTCCCGGTAACGTTTGCCCAGCAGCGCCTGCTGTTTCTCGATCAGCTTGATCCGAACAGTACTTCCTATAGTGTCCCTTGGTCGATTCGTATTACTGGCAAACTCGATTCCAACGCGCTCGAACGCAGCCTGAACGAAATTGTGCGTCGGCATGAAATCCTGCGGACGACGTTCGATATCGTGGACGGGCAACCCGTGCAAATCGTCGCGAGCTCGCTGCAAATCCCCTTGGTGCGCGTTGACCTAACTAACGAAGGAGACGGGAAAGAGGCCGCCCAGTCAGCGGCGATACTGGAAGCGCGGACCCCGCTGGACCTGAAGAACGGACCACTGGTCCGGACCGAACTTCTCGAGCTTGGTCCGGAAGAGCACGTTCTCCTGTTCACGACCCATCACATCGTCTTTGATGGCTGGTCGCGGCGCATCCTGGTGAACGATCTTGCTGCCTTATATGACGCCTTTTGCGATGGCCGTCCCTCGCCGCTGCAGGAACTTCCGCTGCAATATGCCGATTACGCTGTCTGGCAGCGCAATTACCTGCAAGGAGAGAGTCTCGAGAAGCTTCTCTCGTACTGGAGAGGGCAGTTGGCGGGCGCCCCGGCAACTATCGACTTGCCCACGGACCGTCCGCGTCCTGCTATTCAAAGCTTCCGCGGAGCTAACAAGTCCTTTGCATTTTCCCGGACCATTTCCGCCGAGGTATTGCGTGGCAGCCGTCAGCTAGGCACCACTCCGTTCATGACGCTGCTGGCGGGGTTTCAGTCGCTGCTGGCGCGATACTCCGGGCAGAATGACATCGTGGTGGGGGCCCCGATAGCGAACCGCAATCGAGCTGAAACTGAAGAACTAGTCGGGTTCTTTGCCAACACACTGGCGTTGCGAACGAACTTGTCCGGTGATCCAAATTTTCGCGAGTTGCTGGAGCGGGTAAAGGACACGGCTCTGGGCGCCTACGCTCATCAGGACATGCCGTTCGAACGCCTGGTGGAAGAGTTGCGACCCGAGCGCAGCCTCAGTTACAACCCGCTGTTCCAGGTTTTGTTCTCGCTGCAGAATGCGCCACGACGGTCGTTCGAGTTGAGAGGGCTCCAACTCGAGCCCTTGGCGGGAGTTGTCGGTAGCACTGCCAAGTTCGATCTGTCGTTTTTCCTGTTGGAAGCTGCGGATGGCTTCACAGTGCGGGTGGAATACAACACGGACTTGTTTGATGGGTCGACGATCGACCGCATGCTGCGCCACTACCAAGTACTGCTGGAAGGCGGCGCTGGCTAATCCGGAGGTGCGGCTGTCGCAACTGCCGCTGCTGACCAGTGAAGAGCGGGAGCTGTTGCTGAACGGCTGGAATGCTACGCAGGCGGAGTATCCCAAAGATCTTTGCCTGCACCAGTTGTTTGAGCAGCACGCTGAGCGCACGCCTCAAGCTGTGGCTTGTGTCTTCGACAAAGAGCAACTCACATACGGCGAGTTGAACCAACGGGCCAACCAGTTGGCCCACTACCTCAAGAAGAGTGGCATAGGTCCGGGACAGCGAGTGGGAATCTTTGTCGAACGCTCACTCGACATGATGGTCGGATTGCTGGGCATCCAGAAGTCTGGGGCAGCCTACGTTCCGCTGGATCCGTACTATCCGGCCGAGCGCATCCGCATGGTGCTGGAGGACGCGCAGGTGCCAGTGCTGCTGACGCAGCAGGCATTGCTGCCGTCGATGCCCGAGCACAGTGCCGAAGTCATCTGCCTGGATGCAGACTGGGCGGAGATTGCGCAGGAGAGTTCGTCGAATCCTGTTTGTGACGCTAAGCCTGAAGATCTGGTGTATGTGATTTACACGTCGGGCTCGACGGGCAAGCCGAAGGGCGTGCAGGTACCGCATCGTGCAGTGGTCAACCTGATGGCTTCGATGGCTCACGAACTGAGCATGGGGCCAGACGATGTGTTTCCTGCGCTGGCGTCGTTGGCGTTCGACATGTGCATCCCGGAACTCTACCTGGCGCTGGCTACGGGCGGGCGAGTGGTGGTGGCGCGGCGGGAGATGGCGTCGAATGGCGAGGAGTTGGCTGCGCTACTGCGAGAAACGGGAGCAACCGTCGTACATGCCACGCCGACGACGTGGAGCCTGCTGCTGGAAGCCGGGTTCACGGGAAAAGGACTGAAGCGCGCTATCGGAGCCGAACCGCTGCCGCGCGAGCTTTGCACTCGACTGCTGGAAGCCGATAACTCGCTCTATAACTTCTACGGTCCGACAGAGACAACAGTCTGGTCTGCGTTCCATCACTTCCGCTCGGCCGATGAGCCGGTAGTGCTGGGCCGTCCGCTGGCCAATACGCAGATTTACATCCTGGACAAAAAGCTGCAGCCGGTACCTGTCGGTGTGCTGGGCGAAATTCATATTGGGGGAGATGGCGTCACTTGCGGCTATCTGAATCTGCCTGAGTTGACGGCAGAGAAGTTTATTGCTGACCCATTCGCCTCGCAACCGAACGTGCGGATGTACAAGACGGGCGATCTGGGAAGATTCCTGCCCGATGGACGCATCGAGTTCATGGGGAGGATCGACAACCAGGTCAAGATCCGCGGCTTCCGCATTGAGCTGGGCGAAATCGAAACCGTGCTGGCACGCCACGCCGCGGTACAGGACTGCATGGTAATAGCGCGTGAGGATGTGGCGGGTGACAAGCGACTGGTGGGCTATGTTGTGCCGGCCGCGGGACAGAAGGTTAACGCGGCAGAGTTGCGCGACTGGGTCAAGGAACGGCTGCCGGAATATATGGTGCCGGTTGCCTGGGCGGAGATGTCGAGCTTGCCGCTGTCGCCTAACGGCAAGGTTGACCGCAAGAACCTGCCCGAGCCGGATTACGAGCGTCCGGAGTTGGCAGGCGAGTATCAGGGAGCGCGGACGCCGACCGAAGAGGTGATGGCGGGCATCTGGGCCGAGGTGTTGCGTCTAGATAACGTTGGAGTGAAGGATGAGTTCTTCGCCCTAGGCGGACACTCGCTGTTGGCGACACAAGTGGTTTCGCGGATTCGAAATGCGTTTCAGGTGGAACTGCCGCTGCGCGCATTGTTTGAAGCTCCGACGGTTGCGGGATTAGCGGAGCGAGTGGAACGCATGCAGCGCGAGCAGCATGGCTTGCTGGCTCCGCCGATCGTTCGCGTCTCACGGAACCAGCGCCTGCCGCTCTCCTTCGCCCAACAACGGCTCTGGTTCCTCGATCAATTGGACCCGAACAACCCGCGCTACAACGTTCCCCACGCTGCCCGGTTGAAGGGCCACCTGCAGCCGAGGTTTTGGAACGAAGCCTCAATGAAATCGTACGGCGACATGAGACCCTGCGCACGTCGTTCCACCTTGCGAACGATGAACCGGTGCAGATCATCGAGCCCACAGTCACCGCACCGCTGGTAATACGGGACCTGACTTCGCTATCGGAAGCCGGTCGCGAAGAGGAAGCTCGCCGGTTGGCCCGGGACGAAGCACAATGTCCTTTTGATCTCACCGTAGCCCCGCTCATGCGAGCAACTCTGCTGAAGCTGGCGGAGAACGATCATGTCCTGCTCCTGAATACCCACCACATCATCAGTGATGGGTGGTCTGTGGGCGTGCTTTTGCGCGAGATGGCATCGCTGTATGAATCGTTTTCTGCGAATGGTCCTTCGGCCCTGCCGGAACTGGCGGTGCAGTATGCGGACTACGCGATGTGGCAGCGCGAGTTTTTGTCCGGCGAAATTCTCGAAAAGCAGCTCGCATATTGGAAGCAACAACTGGCGGGCGCTCCATCCAGCTTGGATTTGCCGACCGACCACCCGCGTCCTCCGGTGGAATCATCTCGTGGCGCCCTTCAAGCGGTCGTCCTTCCAAAAGAACTGCTCGATTCGCTGAGGAAATTCAGCCGGAACGAGGGCGTAACGCTATTCATGACGCTGCTGGCGGCCTTCGATGTCCTGCTCTCACGCTACTCCGGCCAGCAGGACGTGGTCGTTGGTACCCCGATCGCCGGACGCAATCGCGCCGAAGTAGAAAAGTTGATCGGCTTCTTTGCCAACACTCTGGTGCTGCGCACCGACCTCTCGGGCGATCCCAGCTTCCGCGGGTTACTCGCCCGCGTGAGGGAAACCGCGATGGGCGCCTATGCCCACCAGGAATTGCCGTTCGAGAGGCTGGTAGAGGAGCTTAACCCGGAGCGTGACCTGAGCCGCAATCCGCTGATTCAGGTGATGATCGTGTTGCAGAATCTCCCGACCGATGGAACTCGGATCGCGGAGTTAGAGACGACCCCCTTCTCCACTGGAACGCAGAGCGCGAAGCTCGACCTCATGTTAGTCGCTTCTGAGGTGTCGCAAGGCCTGCGTACAGCGGTTATCTACAACACCGACCTGTTTGAAGCCGAGACCATTCAGCGCATGCTGGGACATTTCCAGCGTTTGCTCGAAGCCGCCGTAGCCACGCCTGCCGCTCCGGTATTCCAGATTCCGTTGCTGACCGAGGAAGAGGAGCAGAAGCTGCTGGTTGGCTGGAATGAGACCGCGGCGGCCTATCCTCGTGAGCGATGCCTGCATGAGTTACTGGAAGCTGAGGCGCAGCAGCGCCCGCAGGCGATCGCAGTGGAGTTCGAGGGAAGAAGACTGAGTTATGCGGAACTGGATGCACGTTCCAACCAGTTAGCGCACCTGCTGCGCAAGCGCGGCGTTGGCGCCGACCGGTTGGTCGGGGTTTGCATGGAGCGCTCGCTAGAGATGGTGGTCGCGCTGCTGGGGATCCTCAAGGCCGGTGGCGCCTACGTGCCGCTGGATCCCGCCTATCCCAGCGACCGCATCCAATACGTGCTCGACGATGCTCGCGTCATGCTGTTGCTGACGCAGGAGTCTCTGTTGGCGTCGTTGCCTCCTACCTCCGCCGAGGTCCACTGTTTGGATCCCGACTGGCGTGTTTTAGAGGCTGAGGACTCGGGGCCGGTGACAGCCGAGGCCAAGCCGGAGAACCTGGCCTACGTCATTTACACCTCGGGCTCTACGGGCAAGCCCAAGGGCGTGCAACTGGAGCATCGCAGCGTAGTGAACTTCCTGTGCTCGATGCAACGCGAGCCGGGCATGACGACCGACGATGTGCTGGTGGCGGTCACGACGCTGTCGTTCGATATCGCAGGGTTGGAGCTTTATCTGCCATTGCTGACGCGTGGAAAGCTGGTGGTGGCCTCGCGCGAGGCCACGCTGGACGGACGCCTGCTGATGCAACTGCTGGAGCAGAGTGGAGCAACCATCATGCAGGCCACCCCGACGACGTGGCGGGTGCTGCTGGAGTCGGGCTGGCAGGGGGATCCGAAGCTCAAGGTGCTGGTGGGAGGCGAAGCGCTTCCTGCTGATCTGGCCCATAACCTGGCGACGCGCTGCGGTTCGGTGTGGAACATGTATGGGCCGACGGAGACCACGATCTGGTCGAGTGTGTACGAGGTTGAGGGCAACGACGAGAAGCTGGTGCCGATTGGCAGGCCGATCGCCAATACGACTTTCTACATTCTCGATGCGAACCGGCAGCCGGTGGCGGAAGGCGCGTCGGGTGAGCTCTACATCGGCGGCGACGGGCTGGCGCGAGGCTATTTTGAACGCGATGAACTGACGGCCGAGAAGTTTGTTCCAGATCCGTTCAGCATCGAAGCGGGGGCGAGGCTTTATCGCACGGGAGATCTGGCGCGGTACCGGCATGACGGAGTAGTGGAGTTCCTCGGCCGCATCGATCACCAAGTGAAGATTCGGGGCTTCAGGATTGAGCTGGGTGAGATTGAAGCGGTGCTGGAGCAGCATCCGGAGGTCAAGCAAGCGGTGGTGATTGCGCGGGAGGACACGCCGGGCGACAAGCGTCTGGTGGCCTACCTGGTTGCAGCGGCGGCTTCCCGGTTGGACTTCGCAGTTTTGCGGAACTGGGTGAAAGAACAGCTACCGGAATACATGGTGCCGGCGGCTTGGGTAGAGATGCCGAGCCTGCCGCTGACGCCCAACGGCAAGGTGGACCGCAAGAACCTGCCGGCCCCGGAATACCAGCGCGCGGAGCTGGCGGGCGAGTATCAGGAAGCACGCACTCCGGCCGAAGAAGTGATGGCCGGCATCTGGGCCGAGGTGCTGAAGCTGGACCAGGTGGGAGTTCACGACCAGTTCTTCGAGTTGGGCGGACACTCCCTGCTGGCCACACAGGTGGTGTCGCGCATCCGCCACGCCTTCCAGGTGGAACTGCCCTTGCGCGCTTTGTTTGAAGCTCCCACGGTGGCGGAGCTGTCAGAACGGGTGGAGGCATGGCAACGCGAGGAGCAAGGACTGCTGGCTCCGCCCATCGTACCGGTGGCGCGGACCCAGCGCCTGCCGCTTTCGTTCGCCCAGCAGCGGCTGTGGTTCCTGGACCAACTGGAGCCCAACAACCCGCGCTACAACGTTCCCTACGCTGCCCGGCTGAAGGGCCACCTGCAGCCGGAGGTTCTGGAACGAAGCCTGCAAGAAATCGTACGCCGGCATGAGACTTTGCGCACCTCGTTCCAGGTAGTGGGTGATCAACCCGTACAGACCATCGATTCCGAGGTGACTGTACCGCTGGTAACCCGGGACCTAACTCCGCTACCGGAAGCCAGTCGCGAGGAGGAGGCCCGCCGGTTGGCCCGGGAAGAAGCGCAGCGTGCTTTTGATCTGACCGTAGCCCCGCTCATGCGAGCAACTCTGTTGAAGCTGGCGGAAGACGATCATGTCCTGCTCCTCAATACCCACCACATCATTAGTGATGGATGGTCACTGGGCGTGCTGTTGCGAGAGATGGCATCGCTGTATGAAGCGTTTTCCGCCAATGGTCCGACGACCCTGCCGGAACTGGGGGTGCAGTACGCGGACTTTGCGGCGTGGCAGCGGGAGTTTTTGGCCGGCGAAATTCTCGACAAGCAGCTTGCGTATTGGAAGCAAGAATTGTCTGGGGCTCCGCCCAGCCTGGAACTGCCGACGGACCGCTCGCGTCCGCCGATCGAATCGTTTCGTGGTGCCCAGCAAGCGATAGTGCTTCCAAAAGAATTGCTCGAGTCCCTGCGAAAGCTAAGCCGCGCGGAAGGCGCGACCCTGTACATGACCTTGCTGGCGGCCTTTGCTGTGCTGCTCTCGCGCTACTCCGGCCAGCAGGACGTGGTCGTCGGTACCCCGATCGCCGGACGCAATCGCGCTGAAATCGAGAAGCTGATCGGCTTCTTCGTCAACACGCTGGTGATGCGTACCGATCTATCGGATGATCCCAGCTTCGGTGAGTTGCTGGACCGGGTACGGGAAACGGCCATGGGCGCGTACGCGCACCAGGACCTGCCCTTCGAAAAGCTGGTGGAAGAGCTCCGGCCCGATCGCGACTTGAGCCGCAATCCCCTCTTCCAGGTCATGCTCGTTCTGCAGAATCAGCCAACTGGCAGCCAGAAGTTGGGCGACATCGATGTGACTCCCTTTGGTGCGAGCTTACCGAGCGCGAAGTTCGACATGACGATGATTGCGTCGGAAGTGGCAGATGGCCTGCGCGTCTCGATTGTGTACAGTACTGACCTGTTCGACGCGGCGACGATCGAACGCATGCTGCGACATTTTGGAATGCTGCTGGAAGGTGTCATCGAAGACCCGGCAACCCGCGTTTCCAAGGCACCGCTCCTCACCTCGGAAGAACAGCACAAGTTGCTGATTGAATTCAACCAGACGGCTGCGGATTTTCCGCAGAACACTCGCCTTCACGACTTTGTAGCTCATCAGGCGATGGTGACTCCGGATGCCACAGCAGTGGTATGTGGCGAGGAAGCGATTACCTATCGCGACCTGAACACTCGTGCCAATCGGCTCGCGAATTATCTGGTGCAGCGCGGAGCCGGCCCCGAGGTTCTCATTGGCGTACATTCCGAACGGTCTCTCGCGATGCTCGTCGCAATCCTCGGCGTTCTGAAGTCGGGGAGCGCCTATGTCCCGCTCGACCCTATATACCCGAGGGAGCGAATCAGCCACATTCTGGAAGATTCGCGCGCTCCGCTGGTGCTGACGCAGGAGTCCATCGTGGGCGATCTGCCGGGCTTCGGTGGTCAGTGCATCCTATTGGACAGAGACTGGCCGGAAATCTCGCAGGAGTCGGACACGGAACCGCTGACCAGTGTTTCGCCGTCGAACTTGGCCTACGTGCTGTTCACCTCAGGTTCCACCGGTCGGCCAAAAGGCGTTGCGATCGAGCACCATAGTGCCGCCACATTCGTTTACTGGGCTCAGAAAGCATTCAGCCCCGAACAGTTGGCGGGAGTGCTGCTCTCGACCTCGATCTGCTTTGACCTCTCGATATTTGAGATGTTCGTCCCGCTCAGTGTGGGCGGCAAGGTCATCCTCGCCGACAACGCTCTGTACCTGCCCACTCTCGCTGCGCGCAATGAGGTTACGCTCATCAACACCGTGCCGTCGGCCATGGCGGAGTTGCTTCGCATGAACGGCGTGCCGGAATCGGTGAACACGGTGAATCTGGCGGGAGAAGCACTGCCGGAAACACTCGTTGAGCAGATCTATGCCAACACGAAAGCCTCGCAGGTATACAACCTTTACGGACCCACCGAGGACACGACCTATTCGACGTACACGCTGGTTCCAAGCGGAGCAAGAGTCACGATCGGCAGGCCGATCGCAAATTCGCAGGCCTACATTTTGGACGCCGAGCGCAAGCCCGTGCCGATTGGAGTTCCTGGTGAGTTGTACTTAGCCGGCGCCGGGCTGGCGCGCGGCTACTATGGACGTCCCGACCTGAGCAGCGAGCGCTTCGTGGCTAGTCCGTATGCCCAGGACCCAACTGCGCGCATGTACCGCACCGGAGATCTGGCGCGATTCCTGCCCGATGGCAATATCGATTATCTCGGACGCATTGACCATCAGGTGAAGTTGCGCGGCTTCCGCATCGAACTGGGCGAGATTGAGACTGTACTGCTGGAACATCCAGCCGTGGAGCAAGTCGTGGTAGTCGTCCGCGAAGACACGCCTGGCGACAAGCGGTTGGTGGCCTACGTGGTTGCGGCTCCGGCTTTCCGGCTGGACTTCGCGGTTTTGCGCAACTCGGTGAAGGAGCGGCTGCCGGAGTACATGGTGCCGGTGGCCTGGGTAGAGATGCCGAGCCTGCCGCTGACGCCCAACGGCAAGGTGGACCGCAAGAACCTGCCGGCGCCGGAATACCAGCGCGCGGAACTGGCGGCCGAGTATCAGGAAGCACGCACTCCGGCCGAAGAAGTGATGGCCGGCATCTGGGCCGAAGTGCTGAAGCTGGACCAGGTGGGAGTTCACGACCAGTTCTTCGAGTTGGGCGGACACTCCCTGCTGGCCACACAGGTGGTGTCGCGCATCCGGCACGCCTTCCAGGTGGAACTACCGTTACGGACTTTGTTTGAAGCTCCGACGGTGGCGGAGCTGTCAGAACGGGTGGAGGCATGGCAACGCGAGCAGCAAGGACTGCTGGCTCCGCCCATCATTCCGGTGCCGCGGACCGCTCCCCTGCCGCTATCGTTTGCCCAGCAGCGTTTGTGGTTCCTGGACCAACTGGAACCGAACAGCTCGAGCTATAACGTCCCTCACGTGGTCAGGATGAAGGGCCATCTCCAGGTCGAGGTATTGGAAAGAAGCCTCAATGAAATCGTACGGCGGCATGAGACCCTGCGCACCGCGTTTCGCATGCTCGACAGCGAGCCGGTACAGCTCATCACGCCCGAGTTGCGCTTGCCGCTGCCGGTTGTGGACCTGACTGATTTGCCCGAATGGGCCCGCGAGAACGAGGCCCGACGACTCACGGTGGAAGAAATTGACAGGCCTTTTGATTTGGCGGTAGCCCCGCTCATGCGAGCAACTCTGCTCAGATTGGCGGAAGACGATCACGTACTGGTTCTGAATACCCATCACGTCATCAGCGATCGCTGGTCGTTGGGTGTGTTGTCCCAGGAACTGACTGCGTTGTACGAGGCGTTTGCCGCTGATCAACCTTCGCGGCTGCCGGAGCTGCCGGTCCAATACGCTGATTACGCAGTCTGGCAAAGGGACTTTCTTGCCGGCGAGACCCTGGACAAGCAGCTCACCTACTGGAAGAAACATCTGGCTGGTGCTCCCGCCAGCGTTGACCTGCCCACGGACCACCCGCGTCCGCCGATGCAGAGCTATCGCGGAGCGCAGCGAAGCATCCACCTCGCGAAAGACTTACTGGATCGCTTGCGGGAGCTCGGCCGCAGCCACGGCGCCACGTTGTTCATGACGCTTGCTGGCGGCCTTCGATGTGCTGCTCTCGCGCTACTCCGGCCAGCAGGACGTGGTCATCGGCACCCCGATTGCCGGACGCAATCGCGCTGAAATCGAGAGGCTGATCGGCTTCTTCGTCAACACGCTGGTGATGCGTGCCGATCTATCGGATGATCCCAGCTTCGGTGAGTTGCTGGACCGGGTACGGGAAACGGCCATGGGCGCGTACGCGCACCAGGACCTGCCCTTCGAAAAGCTGGTGGAAGAGCTCCGGCCCGATCGCGACTTGAGCCGCAATCCCCTCTTCCAGGTCATGCTCGTTCTGCAGAATCAGCCAACTGGCAGCCAGAAGTTGGGCGACATCGATGTGACTCCCTTTGGAGCGGGCTTGCCGAGCGCAAAGCTCGACATAACGTTGGTCGCGTCGGAACTGACAAATGGCCTGCGCGTCTCGATTGTGTACAGCACTGACCTGTTCGACGCGACAACCATCGACCGGATGCTGGGGCATTTTGAGGTGTTGCTGGAAGGGGTGGTGGAAGATCCGGCGACACGAGTTTTGCAGTTACCGTTGCTGACCGAGGAAGAGGAGCAGAAGCTGCTGGTTGGCTGGAATGAGACCGCGGCGGCCTATCCTCGTGAGCGATGCCTGCATGAGTTACTGGAAGCTGAGGCGCAGCAGCGCCCGCAGGCGATCGCAGTGGAGTTCGAGGGAAGAAGACTGAGTTATGCGGAACTGGATGCACGTTCCAACCAGTTAGCGCACCTGCTGCGCAAGCGCGGCGTTGGCGCCGACCGGTTGGTCGGGGTTTGCATGGAGCGCTCGCTAGAGATGGTGGTCGCGCTGCTGGGGATCCTCAAGGCCGGTGGCGCCTACGTGCCGCTGGATCCCGCCTATCCCAGCGACCGCATCCAATACGTGCTCGACGATGCTCGCGTCATGCTGTTGCTGACGCAGGAGTCTCTGTTGGCGTCGTTGCCTCCTACCTCCGCCGAGGTCCACTGTTTGGATCCCGACTGGCGTGTTTTAGAGGCTGAGGACTCGGGGCCGGTGACAGCCGAGGCCAAGCCGGAGAACCTGGCCTACGTCATTTACACCTCGGGCTCTACGGGCAAGCCCAAGGGCGTGCAACTGGAGCATCGCAGCGTAGTGAACTTCCTGTGCTCGATGCAACGCGAGCCGGGCATGACGACCGACGATGTGCTGGTGGCGGTCACGACGCTGTCGTTCGATATCGCAGGGTTGGAGCTTTATCTGCCATTGCTGACGCGTGGAAAGCTGGTGGTGGCCTCGCGCGAGGCCACGCTGGACGGACGCCTGCTGATGCAACTGCTGGAGCAGAGTGGAGCAACCATCATGCAGGCCACCCCGACGACGTGGCGGGTGCTGCTGGAGTCGGGCTGGCAGGGGGATCCGAAGCTCAAGGTGCTGGTGGGAGGCGAAGCGCTTCCTGCTGATCTGGCCCATAACCTGGCGACGCGCTGCGGTTCGGTGTGGAACATGTATGGGCCGACGGAGACCACGATCTGGTCGAGTGTGTACGAGGTTGAGGGCAACGACGAGAAGCTGGTGCCGATTGGCAGGCCGATCGCCAATACGACTTTCTACATTCTCGATGCGAACCGGCAGCCGGTGGCGGAAGGCGCGTCGGGTGAGCTCTACATCGGCGGCGACGGGCTGGCGCGAGGCTATTTTGAACGCGATGAACTGACGGCCGAGAAGTTTGTTCCAGATCCGTTCAGCATCGAAGCGGGGGCGAGGCTTTATCGCACGGGAGATCTGGCGCGGTACCGGCATGACGGAGTAGTGGAGTTCCTCGGCCGCATCGATCACCAAGTGAAGATTCGGGGCTTCAGGATTGAGCTGGGTGAGATTGAAGCGGTGCTGGAGCAGCATCCGGAGGTCAAGCAAGCGGTGGTGATTGCGCGGGAGGACACGCCGGGCGACAAGCGTCTGGTGGCCTACCTGGTTGCAGCGGCGGCTTCCCGGTTGGACTTCGCAGTTTTGCGGAACTGGGTGAAAGAACAGCTACCGGAATACATGGTGCCGGCGGCTTGGGTAGAGATGCCGAGCCTGCCGCTGACGCCCAACGGCAAGGTGGACCGCAAGAACCTGCCGGCCCCGGAATACCAGCGCGCGGAGCTGGCGGGCGAGTATCAGGAAGCACGCACTCCGGCCGAAGAAGTGATGGCCGGCATCTGGGCCGAAGTGCTGAAGCTGGACCAGGTGGGAGTTCACGACCAGTTCTTCGAGTTGGGCGGACACTCCCTGCTGGCCACACAGGTGGTGTCGCGCATCCGCCACGCCTTCCAGGTGGAACTGCCCTTGCGCGCTTTGTTTGAAGCTCCCACGGTGGCGGAGCTGTCAGAACGGGTGGAGGCATGGCAACGCGAGCAGCAAGGACTGCTGGCTCCGCCCATCGTACCGGTGGCGCGGACCCAGCGCCTGCCGCTTTCGTTCGCCCAGCAGCGGCTGTGGTTCCTGGACCAACTGGAGCCCAACAACCCGCGCTACAACGTTCCCTACGCTGCCCGGCTGAAGGGCCACCTGCAGCCGGAGGTTCTGGAACGAAGCCTGCAAGAAATCGTACGCCGGCATGAGACTTTGCGCACCTCGTTCCAGGTAGTGGGTGATCAACCCGTACAGACCATCGATTCCGAGGTGACTGTACCGCTGGTAACCCGGGACCTAACTCCGCTACCGGAAGCCAGTCGCGAGGAGGAGGCCCGCCGGTTGGCCCGGGAAGAAGCGCAGCGTGCTTTTGATCTGACCGTAGCCCCGCTCATGCGAGCAACTCTGTTGAAGCTGGCGGAAGACGATCATGTCCTGCTCCTCAATACCCACCACATCATTAGTGATGGATGGTCACTGGGCGTGCTGTTGCGAGAGATGGCATCGCTGTATGAAGCGTTTTCCGCCAATGGTCCGACGACCCTGCCGGAACTGGGGGTGCAGTACGCGGACTTTGCGGCGTGGCAGCGGGAGTTTTTGGCCGGCGAAATTCTCGACAAGCAGCTTGCGTATTGGAAGCAAGAATTGTCTGGGGCTCCGCCCAGCCTGGAACTGCCGACGGACCGCTCGCGTCCGCCGATCGAATCGTTTCGTGGTGCCCAGCAAGCGATAGTGCTTCCAAAAGAATTGCTCGAGTCCCTGCGAAAGCTAAGCCGCGCGGAAGGCGCGACCCTGTACATGACCTTGCTGGCGGCCTTTGCTGTGCTGCTCTCGCGCTACTCCGGCCAGCAGGACGTGGTCGTCGGTACTCCGATCGCCGGACGTAATCGCGCCGAAGTCGAGAAGCTGATTGGCTTCTTTGCCAACACTCTGGTCTTGCGCACCGACTTGTCCAGCGACCCCACGTTTCGCGAACTGCTCGCCCGCGTACGACAAACCGCAATGGGCGCCTTTGCACATCAGGACCTGCCGTTCGAAAAGCTGGTAGAGGAACTCAGGCCCGAACGCGACCTCAGCAGAAACCCGCTGATTCAGGTGATCTTTGCGTTGCAGAATGTCCCGACCGAAGGCACTCGGATCCCGGGCCTCGAAACGATTCCCTTCTCCACCGGAACGCAGAGCGCGAAGCTCGACCTCACATTAGCCGTGACTGAGGTATCAGGAGGCCTGCGTACGGCGGCTGTCTACAACACCGATCTATTTGATGCGGCGACGATTGAGCGGATGTTGCAGCATTACCAGTGCATTCTGGACGCTGCGCTGGCTCATCCTGATTCTCGAATCTCCGAGCTGTCGGTTCTGACTTCGGAAGAGTGGCACCGGATCGTGGTCGAGTGGAATGCCACAGACGTTGAATATCCACGTGAGTTTTGCTTGCATCAGCTTTTTGAGCAGCAGGCAGAGCGTACGCCGGATGCGGTGGCGTGCGAGTTCGAAGCTGAGCAGATCACCTACCGGGTCTTGAACGAGCGAGCCAACCAGGTGGCTCGCTTGCTGCAACGCCGCGGCATCTGGCCCGGTCAGTGTGTGGGGATTTTTGTCGAGCGATCGCTCGACATGATGGTCGGACTGCTGGGCATTCAAAAATCGGGCGCCGCTTATGTCCCGCTCGATCCCGCTTATCCGACCGAGCGGCTGCGATTGACCGTGGAGGACGCGCAGCTACCGTTGCTATTGACCCAGCAAGCTCTGCTGGCGTCGATGCCCGAGCACAGCGCCCAGGTCGTTTGTCTGGATTCTGATTGGCCGCTGATGGCACAGGAAAGAACCGCCAATCTGGAGAGCGGCGTACAGCCTGAAGACCTGGTCTATGTCATTTTCACCTCGGGATCGACGGGGCGGCCCAAGGGCGTGCAGGTGCCGCATCGCGCGGTGGTGAACCTGCTGACCTGCATGGGGCGGGAACTGCAGCATGGGGCCAGACGATGTGTTTCCGGCGCTGGCCTCGTTTGCCTTCGACATGTGCATCCCGGAACTCTACCTGGCGCTGGTGACGGGCGGACGGGTGGTGATCGGCGGAAGGCATCTGGCGGCCAATGGCGAAGAACTCGCCGCGATGCTGCGGCAGACGGGGGCAACTGTCGTACACGCCACGCCGACGACGTGGAGTCTGCTGCTGGATGCCGGCTTCAGCGGCAAGGGGCTGAAGCGAGCCATTGGGGCCGAGCCGCTGCCGCGGGAGTTGTGCACCCGCCTGCTGGAGGCTGACGACTCGCTGTACAACTTCTACGGACCGACGGAAACCACGGTCTGGTCGACGTTCCATCACTTCCGTTCTGCCGGACGAGCCGGTGGTGCTGGGCCGTCCGCTGGCCAATACACAGATTTACGTTCTCGACAAAGAGCTCCAGCCCGTGCCGATTGGAGTGGCGGGCGAAATCCATATCGGCGGCGATGGCGTCACGCGCGGATATCTCAACATGCCCGAGCTGACGGCAGATAAGTTCATTGCTGACCCGTTCGAGTCTCGCTCCAACGCACGGCTGTACAAGACCGGCGATCTGGGGAGATTTCTGCCCGACGGACGGCTCGAGTTCATGGGGCGGATCGACAACCAGGTTAAGGTACGCGGCTTCCGCATCGAGTTGGGCGAAATCGAGGCCGTGCTGGGGCGTCATGCGACGGTGCAGGAGTGTGTGGTAGTGGCGCGCGAGGATGTGCCCGGCGACAAGCGGTTGGTGGGCTATGTGGTTGCGGCTGCCGGCGTCCCGGCTGGACGTCGCGGTTTTGCGCAACTGGGTGAAGGAGCGGCTGCCGGAGTACATGGTGCCGGTGGCCTGGGTAGAGATGCCGAGCCTGCCGCTGACGCCCAACGGCAAAGTGGACCGCAAGAACCTGCCGGCGCCCGGAATACCAGCGCGCGGAACTGGCGGCGCGAGTATCAGGAAGCACGCACTCCGGCCGAAGAAGTGATGGCCGGCATCTGGGCCGAAGTGCTGAAGCTGGACCAGGTGGGAGTTCACGACCAGTTCTTCGAGTTGGGCGGACACTCCCTGCTGGCCACACAGGTGGTGTCGCGCATCCGGCACGCCTTCCAGGTGGAACTACCGTTGCGCGACTTTGTTTGAAGCTCCCACGGTGGCGGAGCTGTCGGAACGGGTGGAGGCATGGCAACGCGAGCAGCAAGGACTGCTGGCTCCGCCCATCGATTCCGGTGCCGCGGACCGCTCCCCTGCCGCTATCGTTTGCCCAGCAGCGTTTGTGGTTCCTGGACCAACTGGAACCGAACAGCTCGAGCTATAACGTCCCTCACGTGGTCAGGATGAAGGGCCATCTCCAGGTCGAGGTATTGGAAAGAAGCCTCAATGAAATCGTACGGCGGCATGAGACCCTGCGCACCGCGTTTCGCATGCTCGACAGCGAGCCGGTACAGCTCATCACGCCCGAGTTGCGCTTGCCGCTGCCGGTTGTGGACCTGACTGATTTGCCCGAATGGGCCCGCGAGAACGAGGCCCGACGACTCACGGTGGAAGAAATTGACAGGCCTTTTGATTTGGCGGTAGCCCCGCTCATGCGAGCAACTCTGCTCAGATTGGCGGAAGACGATCACGTACTGGTTCTGAATACCCATCACGTCATCAGCGATCGCTGGTCGTTGGGTGTGTTGTCCCAGGAACTGACTGCGTTGTACGAGGCGTTTGCCGCTGATCAACCTTCGCGGCTGCCGGAGCTGCCGGTCCAATACGCTGATTACGCAGTCTGGCAAAGGGACTTTCTTGCCGGCGAGACCCTGGACAAGCAGCTCACCTACTGGAAGAAACATCTGGCTGGTGCTCCCGCCAGCGTTGACCTGCCCACGGACCACCCGCGTCCGCCGATGCAGAGCTATCGCGGAGCGCAGCGAAGCATCCACCTCGCGAAAGACTTACTGGATCGCTTGCGGGAGCTCGGCCGCAGCCACGGCGCCACGTTGTTCATGACCTTGCTGGCGGCCTTCGATGTGCTGCTCTCGCGCTACTCCGGCCAGCAGGACGTGGTCATCGGCACCCCGATCGCCGGACGCAATCGCGCTGAAATCGAGAGGCTGATCGGCTTCTTCGTCAACACGCTGGTGATGCGTGCCGATCTATCGGATGATCCCAGCTTCGGTGAGTTGCTGGACCGGGTACGGGAAACGGCCATGGGCGCGTACGCGCACCAGGACCTGCCCTTCGAAAAGCTGGTGGAAGAGCTCCGGCCCGATCGCGACTTGAGCCGCAATCCTCTCTTCCAGGTCATGCTCATTCTGCAGAATCAGCCAACTGGCAGCCAGAAGTTGGGCGACATCGATGTGACTCCCTTTGGAGCGGGCTTGCCGAGCGCAAATTTCGACATGACGATGATCGCGTCGGAAGTTGCAGATGGCCTGCGCGTCTCGATTGTGTACAGTACTGACCTGTTCGAAGCGGCGACGATCGAACGCATGCTGCGGCATTTTGGAATGCTGCTGGAAGGTGTCATCGAAGACCCGGCAACCCGCGTTTCCAAGGCATCGCTGCTCACCTCGGAAGAACAGCACAAGTTGCTGGTCGAATGGAACGCAACGGAAGCGGGGTATCCGCGTCAGTCTTGCCTGCATCAACTGCTGGAAGAGCAGGCTGGGCGGCGGCCAGAGTCGGTGGCGGTAGAGTTCGAAGGGCACAGTCTGAGCTATGCCGAACTGGATGCGCGTTCCAACCAGTTGGCGCACCTGCTCCGCAAGCGCGGCGTAGGCGCCGGACCGTCTGGTCGGGGTTTGCATGGAGCGCTCGCTAGAGATGGTGGTCGCGCTGCTGGGGATCCTCAAGGCCGGTGGCGCCTACGTGCCGCTGGATCCCGCCTATCCCAGCGACCGCATCCAGTACGTGCTCGACGATGCTCGCGTCATGCTGTTGCTGACGCAGGAGTCTCTGCTGGCATCGTTGCCTACGACCTCCGCCGAGATCCACTGTTTGGATCCCGACTGGCGCGCTTTGGAGCATGAGGACTCGGGGCCGGTGACAGCCGAGGCCAAGCCGGAGAACCTGGCCTACGTCATCTACACCTCGGGCTCTACCGGCAAGCCTAAAGGGGTGCAACTGGAGCACCGCAGCGTGGTCAACTTCCTGAGTTCCATGCAGCGAGAGCCCGGGATGGGCGCCGACGATGTGCTGGTGGCGGTCACGACCTTGTCGTTCGACATTGCCGGACTGGAACTCTATCTGCCTCTGCTGACGGGCGGCAAGGTGGTGGTGGCTTCCCGTGAGGCCACTTTCGACGGACGGCTGTTGGGGCAACTGCTGGAGCACAGCGGCGCCACCCTCATGCAAGCCACGCCCACAACCTGGCGCATGCTGCTGGAGTCGGGCTGGGAAGGCGATCACAAGCTCAAAGTGCTGGTCGGAGGTGAAGCGCTGCCGCTCGATCTGGCGCACAACCTGGCGACGCGCTGCGGTTCGGTGTGGAACATGTACGGACCGACGGAAACCACGATCTGGTCGAGTGTGTACCGGGTGGAGGGCACGGACGAAACCCTGGTACCGATCGGCAGGCCGATTGCCAACACGACGTTTTACATTCTGGACGGGACCCGGCAGCCGGTAGTGGAGGGCGCGGTCGGCGAGCTGTACATCGGCGGCGACGGTTTGGCGCGCGGCTATTTTGAACGCGACGATTTGACGGCGGAGAAGTTCGTTCCCGATCCGTTCAGTTCGCAGCCGGGAGCGCGCCTGTATCGCACCGGCGATCTGGCGCGGTATCGGCAGGACGGAGTCGTGGAGTTTCTTGGACGCATCGACCACCAGGTGAAGCTGCGCGGTTTCCGCATCGAGCTGGGCGAGATCGAAACGGTGCTGCTGGAACATCCCGACGTGGAGCGAGTCGTGGTGGTGGCGCGGGAAGACTGGCCTGGGGATAAGCGCCTTGTAGCTTATATTGTCCCGAAAGTTGGTAGCGACATCGATATACCAGCGATTCAGACCCATTTGGAGCGGATCGTGCCCGCGTACATGGTTCCCTCGGCATTCGTAAAGCTGGGTGCTCTGCCGATGACGGACAATGGGAAAGTGAATCGCCGCGCCCTTCCCCTCCCTGATTGGTCCCGCGACGAGGCGAGGGACAGGAAAGCTCCTGCGGACCAGTTTGAACTGATGCTAGTTAGGGTATGGGAGCGGGTGCTGGGAGTTTCCGGCATCGGGGTCGACGATAATTTCTTCGACTTGGGCGGTCATTCGCTGCTGGCGGTAAGATTGTTGTCCGAAGTCGAGAAGGTGGTCGGGCGCAAAGTACCGCTTGCGAGTCTCTTTCGCGGAGCCACCGTGGCGTCGCAGTCCAAATTGTTGCGCGAAGGCGCAGAGGCAGATCCCGAGCCCTTGGTAATGGAATACCAGGGAGGTCAGCCGGGCAATTCTCCCTTCTTTGCGATTGCAGCCCCTGGTGTCCGTTCCCTGGGTTATGCGCTGCTCGGTAGAAATCTTGGCGAAAATCAGCCATTTTACAAGCTGCAGGCTCCCGGTCCCGTGGTGGATGAGCGGCCCTTGAATTCGGGCGAATTATGCGAACTGGCCCAGCAGTACATTGCCGGTATGCGCGCGGTGCAACCTGAGGGGCCATACTACATCGCAGCCATGTGTGGTGGTTGCCAAATCGCGGAGCAAATGATACTGCAACTCGAATCGCAAGGGCAGAAAGTCGCGTTGTTTGCCATCTTTGACACTTGGGTACTGGAGCACGCTCACCGGCGTTGGGGATGGCGATTATTCGGAGTTCAGCAGCGCCTGCGATGGCTCAGCCGCGCAAGCGTTTCGGAGCAGTTCGAATGGGCTCAGCGAGCGGTGAGCATATGGGTGCAAGTTTGGACCGGAAAGCGCAAAGCTTCGCAGCCCTGGGCCGACGCCTACTGGCCACAAGACTTCAAGCCGCCGCATTTCCAGGCACCAGTCATTTTGTTCAAGCGGCCTAAACAGCCCTATTACTACGTCGACGATCCCACGATGGGTTGGGGACCGCGCACTGAAGGCGGCATTCAAATCTACGAGATTGCTGCCAAGCATCATGAGTTTCTGCGCGAACCACATACAGAGCTCGTCGGCAAGATAATCATGTCGCGCTTGAAGACCTACCGAACCAATGCCGAAGACCCAGGCGAGGCTTGTGAGTCCAGAGACGCAGTGACTACCGCAACCGTTAGGTAGCCGGGGTATCCAAGATAAGATCATGCCGCTCCAGAATGCCTCCGTGCGCGTCTACCAGCAGTTGCCTGCCGCTTGCGACGATTTGGCACTGGGCCCCAATGAAATCCACGTCTGGCGCCAGCCGCTCACGCGCACGCTGGATGAGATCGCATGGTTTCGACAGCTGCTTTCACCCGATGAACTGGAGCGGGCAACACGCTTTCGCTTCGAAAGCAGCCGTGCGGATTACATTATTTCTCGCGGCACGTTGCGATTCCTATTGGGACTGTATCTGTCCGCTGCCGGGGAAGACCTTCGGTTTGACTACTCCGCATATGGGCGGCCGAGCTTGCATGCAGACTCACCCTGGCCATCCCTGGACTTCAATGTTTCTCACAGCGGCGAAATTGTGCTGCTGGCGTTTGCGCATTGGCGCAGGATTGGGGTGGACGTCGAAAAGATCCGGCGGGATTTCGGAACTGACGAGATTGCCGAGCGGTTCTTTTCTACAGCAGAGTGCGATTCCCTTCGACTGCTTCCCGTTGAGCAACGCCATGAGGCCTTTTTCCGTTGCTGGACCCGCAAAGAAGCCTTCATCAAGGCACTCGGAGAGGGGTTATCCCATCCGCTCAACCAGTTCGATGTTTCGTTGACTGCTGACTCGCCTGCCGTCTTGCTGGCTACGCGACCCGATGCCCAGGAAGTCAAACGCTGGCAGCTGTGGAACCTTCAGGTGCCGAGCGACTACAGCGCAGCACTCGCGTTCGAAGCGGAACTCGGTTCAGACTAGTTGGCCAAGATCGCTGGCATGATTGCCATCAGGACGAAGGTGTGCGCCCCTCGTCGCCCGGAACTCCTATTGCTGCGGGAGCCGTCGACTTTAATTTCTTGATCTGCGATAGTTTTCGCTGTGTCTTGTCTGCATTCTGCCGTTCAAGCTCTTCGGGGCTCATCATGGCTAGCATGCTGAGTCGCGTGTCTGGTTTCGACACAGCGCTGTGCAACAGATTCCCAAAGTGCCGGACCATGCGCTGCATAGTGCCCTGTTCGAAGAGCTCAGTACTGTAGATCCAATATCCGATCAAACCGTCAGGCCGCTCTGCCATGAAGACGCCCAGATCGAACTTTGACGTCGTCACCGGCACTTCGAAAGGCTCCACCTGCAGTCCCGCAAGTTCGCGACGAGCTTTGGGCACGTTCAACATCACGAACAATACTTGGACAATGGGGTTGTGTGTCGCACTGCGTTCGGGCTGGATGTCCTGCACAATCTTCGGGAATGGAACTTCCTGGTGGGCGTAAGCCTCCAGCAATCCTTCTCGCACACGTCCTAGCAATTCGCGAAACGTTGGGTTCCCGGAGAGATCGTTTCGCACTGCCAGCAGACTAATGAAAAATCCAATCATTCCCTCAGTCTCTGGCGTGGTGCGATTCGCCAAGTCCGTCCCAACGACAATTTGTTCCTGCCCGGAATACCGCGACAACAATGCCTGGAAAGCTGCCATCAGCACCATAAAGAGAGTGGCATTTTCCTCGCGGCTAAATGCCTTCAGAGCACGTAGAGTGTCGAGCGGTATATGTAGCATTTCGCAGGCACCCGCAAACGTTCTTGACGTCGGGCGAGGGTGGTCCAGCGGCAGATCGAGCACCGCCGGAGATCCTTTGAGGCGTTCGCGCCAGAACGCGAGCTGTTTCTCCAGCACGTCGCCCTGCAGCCATTCTCTCTCCTGGGCGGCGTAGTCGGCGTATTGCAGGGTCAGTTCCGGAAGCGGCGACGGTCTCCCAGAGCAGAATGCTTCGTACAGCGCGGTCAATTCCTGTAGAAAGATGGTGGCAGACCAAGCATCACTGATGATGTGATGCATCGTCAACAACAGCACGTGGTCGTCTGCGGCTAGTCGCAGCAAGCGGGCCCTTACGAGGGGACCAGTAGCCAGGTTGAATGGTCGTCTCGCCTCCTCCATGGCAAGCGTCTGCGCTTTCTCTTCGCGCGATTTCCCGGGAACCCCAGAAATATCCTGAACCTCGAGCGGAATAACTAGGTGAGGTGCAATCTGCTGCACCGGATGCCCCTCTTTCACGGCGAAGGTGGTGCGTTGCGATTCGTGCCGGCGCACAATTTCATTCACCGCGCTTTCCAAACCTGCGACTTGTAGCTCACCCCTCAGACGCAGCGAGCGAGAAATGTTGTAAAGCGGATTGTTCGGCTCCATCTGATCAAGAACCCAGAGACGCTCCTGCGCGAACGACAGGGGCAGGTCGTATTCACGCGGCACCGGTTTAATGGGAGGCGGAACAAGTCCTTGCTCCTCGCGACGCATACTTTCCAATCGGCGCGCCATTTCAGCTATCGTGGGGGCCTCAAACACCGTTCGCACGGCTATCGGCAAACGGAAGTGCTCACGCAAACGGGAAGCGATTTGCGTCGCCAGCAGCGAATGTCCGCCGATTTCAAAGAAATTGTCCTCGACACCAATTCCATCGCGTCTCAATACCTCTTCCCAGATGGCTGCAATCACCTCTTCACTCGGAGTCCGCGGTGCGACAGGCTCCGTCTGTGCCTTGTGTACGTCCTCGGGTTTGGGCAACGCCGGGCGATCGATTTTGCCATTGGCATTGAGCGGAAACTTCGGCAATTCGACGATAGCGGCAGGCATCATATAGTCCGGCAGTTGTCCCCGTAAGTAGCTACGCAGTTCTTCGCCGCCGGCAGACCCCACCACGTAAGCGACCAGCGACTTTTCGCCGCGATCGTTGGCCACTGCCAGCACCACCGCCTGCTTTACACCGCTGTACCGCAACAAAACCGATTCGATTTCTCCGAGCTCGATGCGAAAGCCCCGAATCTTGACCTGGTCATCCGCGCGGCCCAAAAATTCGATCTCACCGCCAGGGAGATAGCGAACCAGATCGCCCGTGCGATACATTTGTCCGCTCAATTCGGGGCCGAAATGCTCCGCCACGAACCTCTCAGCGGTTCTCTCGGGTTCGTTCACGTAGCCAGCGGTGACACCGTCGCCCCCAATATACAATTCGCCAGCTACGCCGATCGGTACCGGTTCTCCGTGCCTATCCAGAATGTACACGCGCGTGTTGGCGATGGGTCGACCAATCGGAATGGTCTGAGCCGTGGAGGTCTTCCAGTCGAAATCGTCCAACTTTAACGTAAGCGAGCCCACAGTGGTCTCGGTAGGCCCGTAGTGATTCAAGATCTCGCAACTTCCGCCAGCAGCAACAATCTTCTCCATCAACGGAATCGTCAATGCTTCGCCGCCCATTACCAGGTACTTGTGCGGCAACACTTCCCTGCCGCCTCCGGCATTCAGCAGCGCCATGAGGTGCGAAGGGACGATCTTCAGGACGTCCACTGGATACCGCGTCATGTAGTCGCGCAACCGCTGGCTGTCGGCCGAAACGTCATACGCAATCACATGGAGGCAACCACCTGATGCAAGTGAGGGATAGATACAGGTATTTCCGAGGTCAGCGCCGAGTGTTGAAACCGTGGCGAAGTGTAGCGGTCTCGACTGGTCCAGCGCCAGTCGACGTTGAATGAACGACGTGTAATTCACAAGATTACGGTGACGTACAGCCACGCCTTTGGGAGCTCCAGTCGATCCGGATGTGTAAATCACGTAGGCGAGGTTTTCGGGACCTGCGACGGTTGGTGGGTTCTCCACAGGCATATGCGCCCATCGTTCGCGGTCCCGATCAATGAGAACTATCGGCCCGCCAATAGAGGGCATCTGCGACTCGAATTTCGACTCGGTGAGCAAGGCCGACGCGCCATCCAACTGTTGCAGTAAGCGAGGCTTAGGATGCTCTGCACTCAACGGAACATACGCGCCTCCCGCTTTCAGAATAGCCAGCACCGCGACCATCATATTGAGACCACGATCGACACACAATCCAACCAGCGAATCCTTACAGACCCCCTTGCTCCGCAAATATTGTGCCAACTGATTGGCCCGCTCATTTAGCTCGAGGTAAGTTAGGCACTCATCTTCATAGCGAAGGGCTGGCGCGCCGGGCGTCGAAGCGGCTTGAGCCTCAAACAATTCAGGGATACACAGGTGGCGCGGATATTCCGCAGCCGTCTCATTCCACTCGACCAAAAAGACCTGTCGCTCGTCAGCACTAAGCAACGGCAGACGGCTAGCTAAGCTTAACGGATCCGCCAAGGCAGCGTGCAGCAGCGTAACAAAGTGCCTACTCCACCGCTCGATAATCGAGCGCTCGAGGCGCGCTGAATCGAAATGAAACTCCAGAGAAACGCAGTTGCCTCTGCGGCGTGTCGACAACTTCAGGCGAAAGCGCTCGCCGACCACCTTCTGGAGTGTGCTCGTCGCTCTTAGCTTCCCGTCGCCTAAGACTTGAGCGTCGAGAATCTCAGCAAAATCAAAGGCTAAGGGCACCTCCGGCCCCTGTTCCAGACCCAGCGGCAACCCGGCGTTACTCCACGAAAAGCTGTCCTGCCAGTTTTGGAAACTTGCCGCGTCGTGCTGCACTTGACCCAGAAAATCCTTGAATGTCATTTTCTCGGAACACGTAACTTGGAGCGGGAGATATTTAGCGAGAACCCCGAGGGCATTGGTGAGTTCGGCATAACTCCTACCATCGAATTGGCAGCCTACCGTGACGCTGGGACGGCCCGTCATTCTCGACAGAAAGACCTGCCAGCATGCCAGCAAAAAGTCCGGCAACGATGTGTTCGATGGCAGGGCACTCTGGGCCAGTTCGATCTGCTTCGTCACGACATCCGGCGAAAACTGCGCGAGGGACCTGCCTTCAAACGCCGAGAGCACGGACTCGAGCGCCGCGAAGTCTACCTTGCGGCAGTAGTCACGCCAGAAGTCGCGTCCCGCTTTAGTATCTTCGCTAGTCAGCAATTCCTGTTGCCACTCGGCCACATCCGCGTACTGCATGACGTCGTCGGTCGCATGCAAGCCCCCCGCGTACGTAAGCCCGATCTCGTTTACAAGATTCTGGAGCCCACGCAAGTCGGAGCAGAGCGCTGGAAGACTAAGTGTCAGAAAATGCTTCTGTGGTGCCAAGGTGGCAAGCACGACATGGAGCACTGGCCCCCTCTCGAGGTCAAAGCCGATTCGGTGACTGCTGACAAGCTCCCAGACCCTTTCGCCCTGTAAGATTCCTCTAGGTCCGAGAGATCAACGAATTGCCACCCGAATTCCGCGCTCTCCTGAATTATCTGGAACGGCAGTTTCAGTCCGGTCTGGCGGTGAAACACTGTGCGAAGAATTTCGTGGCGCGTAACAACAGCACTGACCGCTTCCCGCAGCTTTGCAGCGTCAAGGATACCTTCGAGCTGCAGCCCGACCTCCGCCCAGAAGGGAAAATCCCCTTCTGCTGAGAGTACAGCCGTTCCTGCTGGGTCGAAAGACGAAATCCTGTAACTGCATTGCTCATCGGGCCGTGGTCTCCTGCAACTATTCTCGAATAACTGCCTTGCGTTTGGCGCTCTTCAGTTTTTGCTTGCCGACTTCCTGAAAGTCCTTGTGTGCGAGCCGCTCGGTGCTTCTGGTCCGCATCTGCCATTACTTTCAGCAATTGACTGAGCCGCTGCCTGGGGTTCAGAGGTCGCGTTCTCCAGTACCGAGTTGATACAACCCTCCCATCCGCTCAATTGTTGTGGCGTCGAACAGGTCTGGATTATAGAGCCAAAAGACCGATAAGCCTTGCTCGGTATCAGTCACAAACACCGCCATGTCGAACTTCGATTGCTCTCGTAACGGGTAGGGACCATCTCTACCCCTGGTAAAGGGTCGGTGGTGCGGGGCGTGTTTTGCTGCACGAACAAGACCTGGACCAGCGGGTTGTGGCTGAGGCTGCGCTCCGGTTGCAACTCCTCAACCAACTTATCGAACGGCAGGTCCTGATGCGCATAAGCTCCCAGAGCAGTCTCGCGCACTCTGTTCAAAAGATCCGCGAACGTGGGGTCGCCCGACAGATCTGTGCGTAGCGCAAGGAGGTTCACGAAAAACCCAACCACCGCCTCGGTTTGTAAGTTAGTCCGGTTAGCGAGGTCCGTACCCAGTACGATGTCTGGATTGTGCGTGTGGTGCAGAATCATGGTCTGAAACGCGGCCAGCAGGGTCATGAACGGGGTACCACCCTGCTGACGGCTCAACGCTCGAACATCGCTTGCCAAGTTAGCAGGCAATATGAAGCGATGAGTGACGCCGCGAAACGCAGGAGTCATGGGCCGCGGTCGGTCCGTAGGTACCAATAAAACCGGCGGTGCGCCTTCCAGATTCTTCTTCCAGTAGGCTAACTGTTGCTCCAGCACATCACCCTGGAGCCAGTTCCGTTGCCAGACTGCATAGTCCGCATACTGAATTGGCAAGTTCGGAAGAGGAAGCGTCTCGTTACGCAATGCTGTCTTGTAGAACGCTGTCAATTCTCGCATGAAAACGCCGATCGACCATCCGTCGCTGGCAATATGATGCGTATTCATCACCAGGATGTGGTCGACTTCTGACATTTTCACAACAATGTTGCGAGTCATCGCGTCTTGGGCGAGGTCGAACGGTGTCGCGACCTCCTCCTGTACCAAGCGGCGCGCTTCAATCTCGCGCTCGGCCTCAGGCAATCCGGTCAGATCGACGACAGGGAGCGACACGGAACATTCTTCGGCAATCACTTGGAACGGTTCTCCCTTTTCCGCGTGATAAGTCGTCCGAAGGATCTCGTGCCGCTTTACTATTACGTTCAGCGCCGACTCCATTGCCGCAACACTAAATTGTCCGATTAAGCGGATCGCTCTGGGGATGTTGTAAAGCGGATTGTTGGGCTCGACTTGATCGAGGAACCAGAGCCGTTGTTGGGCGAAGGAGAGCGGCAGGCGCTGGTTCCGTGAGACGCGAACGATCGGCGGAGCCAGCAAGCCATGCTGCTCGCGCTGCATGCGTTCCACTCGCTCCGCTAATCCCGCAACCGTCGGAGCTTCAAACAATGCGCGCAGCGGCAGTTCCACCTGAAACGCATTTCGAATCCGCGAAACCACTTGTGTCGCCAACAGCGAGTGTCCGCCTAGGGCGAAGAACTCATCCTTCACTCCAACGTTATCTAGACGCAACACCTCGGCCCAGATGCCCGCCATCACCTCTTCGGTCGGCGTCCGCGCTCCCTGATACTCGCCTGCCAACTCCGGACGCTCGTAATCCGGCTCGGGCAGGTTCTTGCGGTCAACCTTGCCGTTAGGAGACAACGGCAAGCTCGACATCTCCGCCCAGGCAACCGGCACCATATATTCCGGCAGCCGTTCCTTGACCCAGTCGCGCAACTCTGCCGCGTTAACCTTCTGTCCCGCGGCCGGCACAACATAGCCCACCAGTCGCTTGTCACCCGCCACATCCTCACGCGCTATTACCATGCAGTCCTGTACCGCGGCGTGGCGTGCCAGCACGGTTTCGATTTCGCCCAGCTCAATGCGGAAGCCGCGGATCTTGACCTGGTTGTCGATCCTCCCCATGAACTCGATGCGTCCATCGGGCAGGAATCTTCCCAGATCGCCCGTCTTGTACATCCGCACGTTCGGTTGCGAGGCGAATGGGTCAGCAATAAACTTCTCTGCCGTCAACTCAGGCAGATTCAGATAGCCGCAAGTGACGCCATCTCCCCCAATATGAATTTCGCCCAGCACACCGACAGGTACCGGCTGCAGCTTTTTGTCCAGGATGTAAATCTGCGTATTGGCCAGCGGACGGCCCAGCACTACCGGCTCATCGGCCGAGCGGAAGTGATGGAACGCAGACCAGACTGTTGTCTCTGTCGGACCGTAGAAGTTATAGAGCGAGTTATCGGCTTCCAGCAGTCGAGTGCAAAGCTCGCGCGGCAGCGGTTCGGCTCCGATAGCGCGCTTCAGTCCTTTTCCCGTGAACCCGGCTTCCAGCAGCAGGCTCCACGTCGTCGGCGTGGCATGTACGACGGTTGCTCCCGTTTCTCGCAGTAGCGCAGCCAACTCCTCGCCATTCGACGCCATCTCCCGCCGCGCCACCACCACTCGCCCGCCCGTAGCCAGCGCCAGGTAGAGTTCCGGGATGCACATGTCGAACGCCAACGACGCCAGCGCAGGAAACACATCGTCTGGCCCCATGCTCAGTTCGTGAGCCATCGAAGCCATCAGGTTGACCACTGCACGATGCGGTACCTGCACGCCCTTCGGCTTGCCCGTCGAGCCCGACGTGTAAATCACATACACCAGATCTTCAGGCTTAGCGTCACAAACAGGATTCGACGAACTCTCCTGCGCAATCTCCGCCCAGTCTGCATCCAGGCAGATGACTTCGGCACTGTGCTCGGGCATCGACGGCAGCAATGCCTGCTGCGTCAGCAGCACTGGCACCTGCGCGTCCTCCAGCACCATGCGGATGCGCTCGGCCGGATAGTACGGATCCAGCGGAACGTAGGCTGCCCCAGACTTCTGGATGCCCAGCAATCCGACCATCATGTCGAGTGAGCGTTCGACAAAGATTCCCACTCGCTGTCCCGGACCTATGCCACTCTTCTTGAGGTAGTGGGCCAACTGGTTGGCCCGTTGGTTCAACTCGCCGTATGTGAGTTGCTCTTTGTCGAAGACACAAGCCACAGCTTGAGGCGTGCGCTCAGCGTGCTGCTCAAACAACTGGTGCAGGCAAAGATCTTTGGGATACTCCGCCTGCGTAGCATTCCAGCCGTTCAGCAACAGCTCCCGCTCTTCACTGGTCAGCAGCGGCAGTTGCGACAGCCGCACCTCCGGATTAGCCAGCGCAGCTTCCAGCAATACTTGGTAGTGACGCAGCATCCGCTCGATCGTCGTCCCGTCGAACAAGTCCGTGTTGTACTCCACCCGCACCGTTAACCCATCCGCAGCTTCCAATAGGAAGAAGGCCAAATCGACCTTTGCGCTGGCGCCAGCCATACCGGGCTGCGCCTGGATATGCAGTTCCCGAAGCTCAAACGAACGTCGTGGTGTATTCTCAAGCGAAAACAGAACTTGGAACAGCGGGTTGTAGCTTAGGCTGCGCTCAGGCCGCAACTCTTCCACCAAACGCTCGAACGGCATGTCCTGATGGGCGTAGGCGCCCAGAGCCGTGTCCTTCACCCGCTCCAGTAACTCGCGAAAACTCGGATCGCCGGCAAGGCTCGTCCGCAGTACCAGTGTGTTGGCGAAGAACCCAATCATCCCTTCGACTTCAGCATGATTGCGGTTCGCAATTGCAGCACCCAACACCATGTCATCCTGACCGGAGTATCGTTTCAGCAGCGACTGAAACGCGGCCAGCAGCGTCATGAACGGAGTGCTGCCTAACTGACGGCTCGTCCGCGCAACTTCCTCAGACAGCATCTTAGGGAACCCAAACAACTGCACAGCGCCGCGAAAACTCTCAACCGCAGGACGAGGCCTGTCGGTGGGAAGGTCGAGTGTCGCGGGTGCCCCGGCTAGCTTCTGCTTCCAATACGACAGCAGTCTTTCGAGGACCTCGCCCTGCAGGTATTGTTGCTGCCAGACAGCATAGTCGGCGTACTGCAGGGGGAGCTCCGGCAGCGGCGAGGAGCGACCATCGTAGTAAGCGTCGTACAAAGCGGCGAGTTCGCTTAGCAGTATGTGACGCGACCAGCCGTCAAACACGATGTGATGCACATTCAACAGCAGGATATGTTCACGCTCACCGAGTCTCAACAAGTTTGCGTACATTAACGGTCCGGTGTCGAGATGAAACTCATGCAGCGCGTTTTTGGTCGCCATGCGCTGGATCGCCGATTCCTGACTGCTCGAAGGCAGGACGCCTAGATCCTTGACAGGCACCTCGATGTTTACTTCGTTCGCAATTACCTGTATCGGCAGGTCACCCTTCACTCGAAACCGGGTGCGCAATACTTCGTGCCGTCGGACGATCTCATTCAGTGCACTCGCCAAAAGCTCCAAGCGAAGTGAGCCGTTCAACCGAATTTTGAGAGGGATGCCATAGGCCGTATTGTTTGGTTCGAGTTGATCGAAAAACCACAAACGTTGCTGGGCGAATGACAGCGGCAGCGCATGGTCGCGCGAAACGCGCCGTATAGGCGTAAGAGCGTGGACGTCTACCTGCAAATGCCCGACCCGAACTGCCAGATCTGCGATGGTTGGGGCCTCAAACATGGCACGCAGCGGAAGCTCGACATTTAACCACTTGCGCACGCGTGAAACCACCTGCGTCGCCAGAAGCGAGTGGCCACCCAGGCGAAAGAAGTTGCCGTACACGCTGACCTCAGGAAGGCGCAGCACCTCCGCCCAGATCTCTGCCAGCCTCAGCTCTACCGGATTTCTCGGACCAACAAAACTTTCCGTCTCGTCGCGCGACGGCTCCGGTGCCGGCAGGGCGTTACGGTCCACTTTGCCGTTCGACGATAGTGGGAGCTTCTCCATCTGCACAAATGCTGTGGGCGTCATATAGTCAGGCAGGTGCTGGCCCACAAGCTCACGCAATGCTGCGGGACTAACTGTGGCAGCAGTCGCCGGAACGACGTACGCCACCAGCCGCTTGTCACCTGGCACGTCCTCGCGTACAACCACAACACAGTTTTGCACCGACGGGTGCCGTTCCAGTACCGTTTCAATCTCACCCAGCTCAATACGGAAGCCCCGAATCTTCACTTGGTTGTCAATGCGCCCATGAAATTCGATGCGGCCGTCGCGTAGGTATCTCCCCAAATCCCCGGTTCTGTACATCCGCGCATTCGGCCGATGTGAGAACGGATCGCGTATGAATTTCTCCGCAGTCAGCTCGGGGCGATTGAGGTATCCAAGCGTGACGCCGTCTCCGCCAATGAAGATCTCTCCGGGCACTCCCTGCGGAACCGGTTGCAGATTCTTGTCCAATAAGTAGATTCGAGTATTTGCCAGTGGACGTCCGATGACGATGGGTTCATCGGGGGAACAAAAATGGTGGAACGCCGACCATACAGTGGTTTCCGTTGGACCGTAGAAGTTGTAGAGCGAGTTGTCGGCCTCCAGCAAGCGGGTGCAGAGCTCGCGCGGCAGCGTTTCAGCTCCGATAGCGCGTTTCAACCCTTTGCCGCTGTATCCGGCCTCCAGCAAGAGACTCCACGTCGTCGGGGTGGCATGAATGATCGTGGCTCCCGCCTGCCGGAGTAGCACCGCCAATTCTTCTCCGTTGGATGCCAAGTCGGGCCCAGCCACTAGCACCCTTCCGCCGGTGACAAGTGCCAGATAGAGTTCTGGGATGCACATGTCAAACGCGAACGAGGCCAGCGCTGGAAACACGTCGTCGGGCCCCATCTGAAGTTCCCGCCCCATGAATATGAGGAGGTTCACAACAGCGCGATGCTGGACCTGTACACCTTTGGGCCGTCCTGTTGATCCCGAAGTGAAGATCACATAAACCGGGTCATCGGGTCGAACACCGCTCTGGGGATTGGTAACACTCTCCTGCGCAATCTGCGGCCAGTCCGAGTCCAGACACGCCACTTGCGCGGTGTGCTCAGGCATCGCCGCCAGAAGGCTCTGCTGCGTCAGGAGCCATGGAAGTTGAGCGTCTTCCATCGTCAGTCTGAGGCGCTCCGAGGATATGCGGGATCCAGCGGCACATACGCAGCGCCAGACTTCTGGATGCCGAGCAGCCCCACCATCATATCGAGCGATCGCTCGACACAGATACCGACCCGATGTCCGGGCGCGGCGCCGAGGCGCTGGAGATAGTGCGCCAATTGATTGGCCCGCTCATTCAGCGCCCGGTACGTGATCTGTTTGCTTCCGAACTGGCAGGCGACCGCATCAGGTGTCCGCTCCGCTTGCCGCTCAAATAACTCGTGCAGGCAATGTCCGCTGGGATACTCCTCATCGGTTCCGTTGAATTCGACAATGACCTTGTGCTTCTCCGCAACTCCCAACAAATCAAGATCGGCGATGCGCGCATCCGGCTGTGCGGCCATGCCATTCAACAGGTTTTCGAAGTGCCCCACTGCACTGCGAATAGTGTCGGGATCGAACAAATCAGTGCCGTACTCAACCCGCAACAAGATGCCTTCGTCCGTCTCGAAGGCAAACCAGGACATGTCCAGAATCGACGTCCCTTGGTGCACCGAAGCGCGCTCGATACTGAGTCCGGAAACTTCAAACGTACGCTTGGGCACATTTTGCAGGCCGAAGAGCACCTGGTAAATCGGGTTATAGCTAAGGCTCCGCTCGGGCTGCAGTTCCTCGACCAGTTGCTCGAACGGAATCTCCTGATGAGCGTATGCGTCGAGCGTGACTTTTTTGACTCTTTTCAACAACTCACAACAAGTGGGATTTCCCGAACAGTCCGTGCGCATTGCCATCGTATTCACGAAAAAGCCAACGATGGGTTCCAGCTCGGCATAATTGCGTCCGGCGATTGTCGAGCCGACGACGATGTCTTCCTGTTTCCCGAATAGCGCGAAAAGAGCAACTGGAAGCACGCCAACAGTGTCATGAATAGGGTTGTGCCTTCCGCCTGGCTGAAGACTTAAGTTCGATCGACCAGTTCACGGCCGATCACGTGGGTATGAAATGTCACCGCGATGGCTCTGCACTGCCGGACGGGACCGGTCGGTCGGACAGCTCCAGTACGGCTGGAGCACCCGCCAATTGGCCGCCGCCAATAATCCACCTGCTTCGGTCCCGGACTGCTCCCTGCATCCACTGACGCTGCCACACCGCGAAGTCGGCATATTGAATGGCGAGTTCTGGCAATGGCGAAGGCCGCTCTTGAGCAAATGCTTCGTACAGCGCCGCCATTTCCCCCGCCATCAAATTCCCGACCACCCATCAAAAACGATGTGGTGGATGACTATCATCAGAGCATGGTCCTCTTCGCTGATGCGCATCAGTTTGGCCCGAATAAGCGGGCCTTGGCCAAATCGAATGGCTGAGCCGCCATTCGCGGGCTATCCGTCGAAGTTCGGCCTCGCGTTGTTCTGGCCTCTGCGCCCTCGACGTCAGCCATCTCCAGTGACAACCGCAACTCAGGAGCGATTACTTGCCTAGCCTGCCCTTCTGCGCTGGGAAGGTCGTTCGCAATGACTCGTGCCGACGAACAATTTCGTTGATTGTCTGTTCGAGAGCGGCCACATTGAGCGGCCCTCGGAACCGATACGTCGCCGGGACGTTATAAAGCGGCCTGCCCGGCTCCAATTGGTCCGTAAACCACACGCGCTGCTGCGAAAAGGAAAGCGGCAGCTCACCATCGCGATCGACCCGCCCCAGCGGCGGCAACACCGTACCGGTCCGGGCACGCCGCTCAGCTTCGACCAATTCGGAAAATTGCGCAATCGTCGGTGCCTCGAACATCGCGCGTAACGGCAACTCGATCCCGAGCGACTGGCGGACACGCGCGATCACTTGCACCGCCATCAGCGAATGCCCCCCGAGCGCGAAGAAGTTGTCGTTGCGCCCGACTTTGTCGATCACCAGGAGCTTCGACCATATCGCGCTGAGGATCTCCTCGTTGGGAGACGCCGGAGCCTCGTAGGCTGCCTGTGCGTGTTGCCGCGCTTTCTTAGCTTCAACCGCTTTAGAAACACTTTGCGGATCAGCGAACTTGGAGGCAACGCGCGATATTGACGGAGGTTTCTTCACTTGCATCTACTTCCTGACGATTCCCGGTGCAGTAATTAAGTTCTGATTCATGGTGTTCTATTGCGGATGCTCAATTCGTGATTGCGCTCATCTTGCCATGGCGTTCCGGTCGAAGGCCCACACGTGTTTGAGCCACGTAGGAATTTCAGCGGGATCCGCCGGCACTTGCAACGTAAGTACTTCCGGACATGCAGCCTCCACTGCAGAGCATTCAGCCGGGTCTGAATGCACAAATACAAAACTGTCAAGTCCCAGGCCGAGCTCAGCTGAAAGACTGCGTAGTGCCTCGGCGCCCGACTGGGGGCCAATTACTGTCGCCACAAAATCGTCGCGTTCGAGCGGCATGTCCAGGTTGCCCTCGAAGGACGCCCACACCTCTTCTTCATTTGCGTTCTTGCTGCAAAGGCAGAGCAACATTCCTGAGTCGCGCTGCATTAACAGCGTGCTCTGCAGCGCTCTGCGCTGGTCATCTATACCCACTGGATTAACGTCGGCGCTGTGACCGTTCCACAATACATTGTCAGCCACAACTGCGATTACCATGTAATGGTTCTTCGTCCCGTTCCACATACGTCGGGCCAGCATCGTCCCAATCGCAGAAAAGAAGTCCGTGGTATAGGGGACGTTCCCCAGGCGTCGGGCATACTCATCTTCGTATTCTTCGACGGGATACTTATCAAGGATCTCGTCGCTCAGAATCACCTGGACCAGGTCTTGGTCAGCAAAATTAGTCACAACCCGCTCTTCGAGATCGCGCAGGAATTCGCTCCAGCCCGCTTTATGGGTCAGCGACTGCGACTCAGGACAGAAGCAGACAATCAAGGGTTTTGCACCGTTCGCCGCAGCGCTGATCGCCATTATCAAATCGGCGATCATCTGCTCCAGCTTCGCTCGTTGCGTCGAATCCGTGCTTCCTTCGTCTGTTAGCCAGTCTTCAAAGCGCACCAGGATGATGGCAAAACCATCGGCTGTACGTACCTGGCTGGTGGGGTCTAGTAACTGCTGAAACATCTGCTGGTACGGCGCAAAGGATATTCGATAGCTCATCCCCAGTTCATCGAGGAGAAAATTCAGGGGTTCTGCCACCGGCTCTGCCGTGAAAGATGCCGTGATAGCTACAGACGGAATATGTGCGCGCTTGCGCGACTCGACAGCCTGATTCACCAATGCATCAGGAAGCGCAATCTTGCCTACAGGCTGTGTGGGATTAGCGACAATGCTTTGTAACACCGCCGAGTAACTGCTCAGAAGCGCGTCGACTGTCTCTTCGGTGAAAAGACTATTCTTATACTCGCACGATATCTCTAAACCGCCTCGGGCCTCCATCGCAATGAATCGCAAGTCGAGCAGAGCCACCTGCGCATCAAAATTGACGTATTCAACCTGGAAGTGGCGACCATCCAGTGCAATGACCGGGAAGTTCTGTAACACGAGCGAAACGTTCAGCAGAGGATTGTCACTGCTGCTCCGCTCGGGATTGGCGGCCTCGACGATCTTGGGAAACGGGCAGTCCTGGTGCGCGAACGCCTCCATAACGGTATCGTTTTCCTGTTTCAATACTTCGGTCGCGCTTTGGCCGTCTGAGACAGCGTTACGCAACGGCAATTGGTTGACGAAGCATCCAATCATGCGCTCCGTACCACTGCGGCTTCGATTGCTGGAGACCGTGCCTAGCAGGAAGTCGGATTGGCCCGACCACCGGTAGAGCAGAATACGCAGAGCAGCCGCCAGCACCGTGAATAGCGTTGTCCCTTGCAATTTCGCAAAGGCCCGTGCATCCCCCAGCAACTCTTCAGGCGTCGTCACCGATCGCAGTCGTCCTTCGCGGTCAATTTCGGCAGATCGCGCAAAATCCGTCGGCAGGTCGATTGACGAAGGTGCGCCTTGAAGGACTGCGCGCCAGTGCTCCATCTCCTGTTCGACGCGAGCTCCCTGCATCCACTGTTGTTCCCAAACAGCGTAGTCGGTGAAGTGCAGGTTAACTTCAGGCAGTGGGTTCGGCTCGCCTCCCGCCAAGGCATCGTAGATTGCGCCGAGTTCTTCCAGCACAATGCTGCCGGTAAACCCATCGCTAACTACGTGGTGCACCGGCATACAAAAGAGAAACTCCTCCGGGCCGATCTGGATCAGCCGCGCACGCATGACTGGACCGATGCCCAAGTTGAAGGGTTCGCGAATAGTCTGGAGCGCCAATTGCTGCGCGGCCTGGTCTCTTGCCCCTGGTTCGATCGAAGACAGGTTAGACAGCGCAAGATGCAACGACACATTAGGCTCAACGGTCTGGACTGGTCCGCCCACTCCCGAGGAAAACCGCACTCGCAGGATTTCGTGCCGCCGCAACAATTCATTCAGGCTACGCTCCAACAAACTCGGATCCACTTTGCCACGCACCCGAAAGGTACGAGTTGTGTTGTAGATGCCCGTGCCGGGGTTTTGCTGTTCCAGCAGCCAGAAGACTTGTTGTGAGTACGACAGTGGGAACTCATTCCGCACCGCCGCGGGTGTGATCGATGCTGCATGCCCCGCCGGCTTCAACTCATCCACCACAACCGCAAGATGAGCTACCGTAGGATCTTCAAAAAACGCTATCAGGGGCAAGTCAACGTGAAGAACGTCGCTTACGCGCGCAATTACCTCCATTGCCTTTAGCGAGTCTCCACCAATGTCAAAAAAGTTCGCGTCGTTTTGAACGCTTGGAACCCGAAGCACTTCGGTCCAGATGGCTGCCAGAGTCTCTTCAGACGGCGTCCGACGTCCCGCAAAGCACTGCCGCCAGATGGGCAACCGTCGGATCCTCGAAGAACGCTATCAGAGGGAGCTCAACGCGCAGCTCGTCACTGACGCGCGCGATGACTTCCATCGCTTTCAGCGAATCGCCGCCCACCTCAAAGAAGTTGGCGTCTCTATCTACTCGCGGCAGGCGCAGGACTTCCGCCCAGATTTTTGCCAAAGCCTCCTCGGAGGACTTGAGCCCACTTGAAGTTGCCGCCTGATCCCGTGTTCCCGTACCAACTTCTGCTGGATTGGCCATGGCCCGGTTAACTCGTTGCTGCCGCTATGTGCTCGCCCTCGGCATCTGCAAGACGCTGATAGTCGAGCTTACCATTCAAAGTGCGCGGTAATTCAGTCATTCCGATCGCCCGCACCGCGGTTCTTGGCAGAGCAAATGTCTCGCAAACGACCCGGCTCAAAGAAGCGGGATCTCCACCGCCCTCCACGGCGGTCATGAGCAGGTCGTCGCGACCGTAACAGGCGACCGCGGCGGCCATCTGCCGCGACAGAATCTTCTCTGCATCATCCAGGTTGAAGCGCTTGCCGAACAGCTTCAAGAACCGCTTCAGCCTCCCGGTGATATAGAAGAACCCGTCGGCATCCTGTCTTGCCAGGTCGCCAGTTCGCAGGACACCATGCAACTCATCACCTTTCGCAAGGTCTTGACGGCTTTCCGCATATCCCATCATCACATTCGGACCGCTGTACAGGAGTTCTCCCGTTTTCTGGTCTACGCCGAGCGAACCCTCGGGAATGGCAATACCCACCGAGCCAATCTTTTCAGCAAGTTGCTCGAACGGAACATAGGAGATCCTTGCCGTGGCTTCGGTCTGCCCATACATGACGTAGAATTTCCAATTTCGAGTGAGCGCGAGCTCGCACATTTGTTGGATATAGCGTTCTTCCAGCCTTCCCCCCGCTTGCGTAAGCATCTTCAGTGACTTGCCCTTCATCTTGAGCAAACCCGTCTGCAGCAACATCTGATAGGTATACGGCACTCCCGCAAACGATGTACAACCGTAGCGGTCTATCGCGTCCCAGAACTCTCGGCGCAGCACGCCGTCGTCAGTCAAAACAATCGCGGCACCGGCATGCAAATGGCTGTTGATTACCGACAGTCCGTACGAATACGACATCGGGAGCGAAGTGATAGGGCGCTCCTGGGGCGCCAAACACAAATATCGGGCAATGGATGCCGCATTCGCCGCTACGTTTTTTGCGGCGAGCCGAACGAGCTTCGGACTGCCAGTGGACCCCGAAGTACTCAACAGCAGTGAAAGGTCGACGTGAAGTTCCAGATCCTGCTGTTCTTTCTTTTCGAGTAGCGCGGGCCCTCCCGCCGCAGATCTGCCGTATCCCGATACTTCGAATTCTGGTTGGGCCGAGAAAATCCAGTCAGGCCTATACCCGTCTAGTAAATCCTGCAGGAGATCGCGATTGAGCGTGAAATCCAGCAACATCAGTGCGCATCCGGCATTCAATGCGCCAAGGTAGGCAACCAAGCACTCATAGCGATTTTGGGCAATCAAGAGGCCGAGCGACTTGCGGCCCAGTTGAGGCAGCGCTGCATGAAACTGGTTCACATCCCGCTGCAATTCGTCGTAGCTCCACTGCCTTCCGCTGCGAACGTCAATAGCTGCAAGCCTTCCCTCGGATTGTTCGACGTTCCAAAAACCAGTATCCATGTCACCACAACCCGCGAGGGGATCCCATGAATCGATGACAGGCTTCCCCGTCATAAAGGGCCATTCTGCCGCTGGAGTTTTCCGGAGTTCAGAGGAACTAGCTTGGGGCTACAGCACGCCCTTCCTGCTCCCAGCCAGAGGGTTTCAGGCAATGTATCGCCTATTTTATTGATATTGCGGCAGCCGTCAACCGATAAAAGGCGGTTTGGTGTTACGAAGTTACCTGGCCTCGGTTACCTCAGCCGGAACAGACCCCGGCCCGCGCTGGCACTTACATTCGCTAACTTATGATTTTAAGACGTTTATTGTTTTCTAAGAGTTTTGCAGGCCCTCGACGGTCGAGCAATTTCCGGTTCTGGAACGATGAGATTTTGTGATATATTTAGCAACTCTAACCCCATGAATACAAAAGACGGACTTACTGTACTGGTAGCCTCGAGCTTTACCTCGACTCCACTGGAGTCGTCACTGCGAGCTAGCCTAGTCCAAGCCAGCGTTGGAGGACCAGTTAACTTCGTCCAATACGGCCAAATGGGCCAGTACATGATGGGAAGCGCTTCTATGTCCCCCGATATTCTTGGCACTATTGTGTTGCTTCGGGTCGAAGATTGGCTGCTTGAGGATCTGAAGTCAGCACCGCCTGACGGGAATTCCGTTTCACACCAGCAGTTCCACTACCACCTACGATCCAGGGTGAACGAATTCGTGAATCAGATTGGGGCTTTAGCGAACCGTGGAAAACAGGTGTGGTTTCTGGCGTGTCCGTCGAGAGGATGGATCGCCGAGAAGCACAAGCTGGTTACGCTTTGCCAGACGTACACCAACCTGGTGGTTGCCCGCGTACAGAACGACCGTCATGTTTCTACGCTTGGATGGCCTGCGGCTTTGTTCACGGGCGAAGTCGAAGACAACCGGACAGACCGGTTAGGACGAATCCCGTTCACCCAGACTGCCTTTGATCGTCTCGGAGAGTTCCTGGGCACACAAGTCGCGCACACGTCACTGCGCCGAGATTTGTGCTCCGCTCCTGTGACTCCCCCCTCTCTTGCTGAATTAGCGGGTTACCTGGCTGGCCTTAAGGTCCGCGTCCAGATCGCCCCGGCGGACCTCAGCGACCGAGACAAACTTGATCGCATCCTACGGATAGCGGCAGATTTTACGCTCAACGGACAGAGACCCGACCTACCTGATGAAGAGATCGATCGGATACTGGCTTCGGGTTGGTGCAGGCGAATCGTAGTATCCGACCGGCTGGCAAGCTACGGCGTCTCCGGAATACTAGCTCTTCGGCCGACGGTCGACGCGCTGATTGTTGACTCTATGTCTCTGAGTTGTACCGTTCTTGGCAAGCAGGTTGAGCACGCTGTATTTTCAGCGTTATTGCAGATCGCGGCAGAATTGCACGTCAGCAGACTTGAATTCGAGTACACTCCTGCAGAACGCAATCAACCAACACTGACGTTCCTGCAGTCCGTAGCAGAACCGCAATCCGATGCGCGGTTTGTCGCTTCCTTGGTCACCGCCGAAGCCAAACTTCGGGATGCGGCGGTCAGTCCCGGTGCATGGACGGTCGAATTGGAACACAATGTTGTGGGTTCCGCTACGCGATAGGCGATATGGACAACCAGCCTTTAGGAGAGGTTCCCGGATTCTCGGCCGAAGGCGGCACCCCCGCGCCCCCGAGCGGAATTATCGTGTATGGGGCCGACCACAATGCGGAGTGGCAAAGTGATCAGCTAAAGACTGCGTTGGACCGCATAGGTCACGTCGTCGATGCAGCTGATTCCAAACCCAAGCTGGACAACTACGTGGACATCAGTTCGCGGGTGTGTACGCTCACCCTCGTTCATAATGGAACCGGTGTCATTATCTGTGGCACGGGAATCGGTGTATCCATCGTCGCGAACAAACACCGCGGAATCTATGCTGCGCGTTGCGTAACCCCTGTCGACGCGAACGATTGCAAAGTAATCAACAATGCCAACGTACTTTGTTTGTCCGCCAAGACCGATGTGCAACAGAACGTCCGGATCATCACGGAGTTCTTCGCAACCAGGTTTGAGGCGATCGATCGAAGAATGGACCGCGTCCGTCGCATCGCCCAAGTCGAGAGCCACAACTTCCGACCCACAAGGGCACCGGTGCAGATCGCCCTTATTTGGCGGGGCGCCGAGCGGGACACAGCCTTGATGACGCAATACCTGAACACCACCGGTGCGTTCTTGGCGTGCGACCCAAACCTGCTTCCGGACGGGCCACTCTCACTGACGCTGTCGGAACGTGGGCTATTCAACGTGAACGCTCGAGTGGTGCAGCGCGAAGCGTCAGGCATCGCTGTCGAGTTCACTGACGGGCAAGAGGAGTTCTTCCAGGCAATCTGTAGAATCCTTGAAAGGTATTAAGTAAGGGCCCACCATGACGGATCAAGAACTATATGACGCCATTTCTCCACTGGCCGAACAAGTGCTCCAGATCGATCGGTTTGACAACACCGTAACCATGATGTCCACGCCAACGTGGGACTCTCTCTCGCATATACGACTTTTGAGCGGCGTCGAGCGTCAATTCGGCATCGAGATCGATGGAGACGACGCCTTCCGTTTGACGTCCGCTGATAAGCTCGTGAAATACGTTCAAAGCAAGCTTAATAAACAGGAGCCAGTGGGATGAACTCATTGTCGCTACTACCCCACCAGCGATCGGAACGGCCTTTGGATCTTCCCTACGGCACCTTTCAGGATCTACTACGGGCCAAGGCCGAGCAGGCGCCGGAGCGGGACTTCCTCATCTTTCCCGAGAGCGGCCGGATCTACACGTATGGGGCCTTCCGTGCACTTTCGATAGCTACGGCTGACTGGCTGACCTCCAGCATCGTACCTTTCGGCACCATCAGTATTCTCTTTCGCAATACTCCAGAATTTTTGGCGATTTTCTTCGGAGCCGTCGCGCATGGCGTAACGGTGGTCCCCATCAATCCCGATCTGGCCGCGCCCGAGATTCGATTCATCGTGGAGAATAGCGCTAGCACGGTCGTGTTTTACGACCCTGACATGGGGGCGAAGCTCAAGACCCTAGAGGCGGAGATGAGTCCGGGAGTGAAGTTCATTCCGGTCGCAAATGTCGATGACCTGCCAAAAGTCGACGTCAAGGCTGCCGAGGCAAGACTGCCGAAGGTCGACCCAACTACTCCGGCATCAATCATCTACACCTCCGGGACCACTGGCTTTCCCAAAGGTGTGGTACTAAGCCACATGAATTTCCTGGTGGACGGCAAAGGCATGGCCGAGTGGTTCGAACTTACTCCTGAGACACGAAGCCTCTGTATTCTTCCGCTCTTCCATAACAACGGTCTCGTCGTATCGCTAACGACCACATTGTCGGCGGGCGGATCCATCGTCCTCGTTGATCCGAAAGCGAGCTTGCGTTCCTTCTGGACCCTGGTCGAGCGATACCACGCAACCTTTACCAGCGTAATGCCGTCGATCCTCGCAGCACTCCTGGCGTTTGGTTTTGAGGGGAAGCCGGGCTACCTCAAGGGCATTATTTGTGGCGGGCAACTGCTTCCTCTCAGCTTGGCCGAAAGATTTGAAAGCAAGTTCGGGGTCCCCATTTATGAGGGGTTTGGTTCTACCGAGGCAACCTCGTACTCCTCATTCAATCCCATTCGGGCCGACAAGCGAAGGCTAGGCTCGGTTGGCTTAGTGCTGCCGATTAGCGACATGAAGGTCGTCGACGACAATGACTCCGAAGTTCCGGACGGTGAAGAAGGCGAGCTGTGCATCCGGGGTGGCAATGTTGCCATCGGATATCACAAACTTCCCGCCCTTCAGACTCTGCGGTTCCGCAACGGCTGGTATCACAGCGGCGACTTCGGGTTGCGCGACAAGGATGGGTACTACTATTTCCGCGGCCGCAAAGACGATCTGATCGTAAAAGGCGGAGAAAAGATCTATCCCGCAGAGATCGAAAACGTGTTGTCGCAGCACCCCAATGTTGCTGAGTCTGCAGCCATCGGGATCGATGATCCCATCCTGGGCCAGGAGATTTGCGCTTTCGTTAATCTGAAGGACGTCGGCGCGAGCAGCGAAGCCCAACTGCTCAGCTATTGTGCGAAGTCTCTGGCACGTTTTAAACAACCCAAACGCATCGTGATTATCAACCGCCTGGACAACATGCCTGAGCTTCCGAAAGGCCCGACCAAAAAGATACTCCACCGCCAACTGCGGGATTACTATCAAAAGCGTCTGGCCAACAGCGAAGATCCGGAAGGATTGAAGTGGGTACTGGGTACCCAGGGCGCGGGCTAACGAGGGGGCATGGACACAGTCGATCTCACCATTCTCGCCGAACACGCGGATTCCAAGGCGCTTCACAAGTTCATTGCCGACCTGCAGAGGCTGAAAGACTTGCCAACCGCGGCAATCGATATCGTGCCGCGCTCTGCTTCGGCATTCGAGGTAAAAATCCGTTATCCGCTCTCGGTTTTCGATCGCAGTGTCGGGCAGTTTCTGGCCGTACTTTTTGGCGAGATCCCCTTCATGCGCGCCTTCGGACAGGCACGTTTTGAAGACTTGGCGTTGCCTCCCCAGATCTACGATTGGTTTCAAGGACCCGCGTTTGGTTCAGCCGCGATCCTGGATCGGTTTGGCGCCGATGATTCGCCATTACTTGTGGCCATCTTGAAGCCGTCGCTCGATCTGGACTTGACCTTGGAAGGGCTGGAGCGACGAATCGCGGAGCCGGTTGCCGGCGGGTTTCACGCAGCCAAGGACGATGAGATGCAAGGGGACTTCCCCAACCTTCCCCTCGAGACGCGGTTGAAATTGGCATCCCGCAACCCGAACTACATTCCCGCGGTGAATCTCGACGATATGCGAGCATTCCAGGCCGTTTTGCAGCGCTCCGAGATCGGCATGGTGCTGCTGAATCCGACGATTATCGGTTTCCCTGCCCTCCACGAACTCAGAAAGTCCACCCGCGTTCCAATCTTCTCGCACCTCTCAATGCAAGGGATCTACGCGACCTGCTTCAGTCATCGTATTTTTGCGTTGCTCCATCGCCTGTTTGGCAGTGACGCGTTCATCACTCCGATCGGCGACACTCATTACTATCGCGCCTCAATAGCAGACGAGAAAGAAATGATGCGCACCTTCACCGATGAGTTGCCTATCGCGAAAACGCTCCCGATGTTGACCGGCGGAGGAAGTATGGAGAACCTGGCGACGATCGTTAGGCGGTGCGAGTCATTGAATGCACCGTATGGCATCGTGCTGGGCGGGCTGATTTCTAACTCCGAGAAACCGCCCCGCGAGATGGCCCGGGCCGTTGTGGAAGCCATCGCCGACGTTAAAAGAAGTATCCGGCAAAGCGCCAACTGAAGGAATCAGCGCTGACTATCAGTCTTGGGAACCAGTAACTGGTTGGCCGACTGCTCCACATACCAGTTGTGTTTCATCACGACCGCTCCATTCCATGGAGCCTTGCCGCTCCCGTAATAGTCCGCTTCGAGCACTGTCAACCGTGCCGCTTGGAAGATAGTGTCAGCAACTGCATGGTTCACGTCCATCCAGACCTTAATGTGGTACATACCCGGCATTAGGGTGAAGCTCGGAATCTCGCAAACAAACACCTGCGATCCTTCCCACTCCCCGGTAGGACGCGCGGGCTCGAACAGGCTATTCGCGGTGAAGATCCGCTGCCCAAACATATCGTCGAAACCAAGTCCAATGTCGAAGCTCCGCACTGGTTTCGGAAGGTTGAAGAACACTTTCGCCTTCAGCCGCCTTCCGATGCGGATTCCCTCAAGAATGGGGGTATTGTCGTCGGTGTACAGCTCGACACGTTGCAGTAAATTTTCCGCTTTGGCACGCCGATTCGGTGCGTTTGTCAAATCGAATACATGGCCATCCACCGTATTTGGCTTGAGCGTGCTATGGAGGTAATGCTGAATCGCTTCCGAGGTCTCGCCTTCGTAAGCGATACCTCCCTCGTGTAACACAATCGCGCGCTCACACAACTTCTCAACCACTGGCATGTTATGTGAGACAAACAGGATTGTGCGTCCGCCACGGCTAACTTCGCTCATCTTTCCAAGGCACTTTTGCTGGAACGCGAGGTCACCGACAGCCAGGACTTCGTCGACAATCAGGATTTCCGGCTCCAAGTGCGCCGCAATGCCAAATGCCAGGCGAACATACATGCCGCTGGAGTAGTGTTTGACAGCAGTATCGATAAACCTGTCGATCTCCGCGAATGCCACAATCTCGTCGAATTTTGCTGCGATCTCGGTCCTGCGCATTCCCATGATCGCGCCGTTCAAAAAGATGTTCTCGCGCCCCGACAGTTCCGGATGGAAGCCGGTGCCCACTTCCAGCAGCGACCCAACGCGCCCGTGAATCAACGCGCGCCCTTCGGTCGGCCACGTGATCCGCGAAAGGATCTTCAGCAGAGTGCTCTTCCCCGCTCCGTTACGTCCAATTACACCAACGACTTCCCCGTGCCCAATGTCGAAAGAGACGTCACGCAACGCCCAGAATATCTCGTCCTGCGAACTTCCGGACCCCAGCGACCGCACTTTGCGTGCCGCATCTCTGACGAATCCCGGCAGCGATTCGCGCAGCGTCTTATAGGGGGCTGAACTACCGAGCTTGTAGCGTTTGCCCAATCCTTCGGCTCGGATTGCGATCGAACTCAACGTTGCTCCTTAATCATCCTGAGATACCCAAAGTCCCTAAACAATGTCCGCGAATGTTGATTCCATCTTCCTGAAGTACAAGATGCCGCCGAGCAGCATTACGGCGACCGCAGCGGCTGAAACCCATATCATCGGACCGGGATGTCCCTTGCCCAACACCGCGTACCGAAAGCCGCTCACTACTCCGGCCATCGGATTTAGTCCGTACCAAATTCGCCACTTTTCGGGAACGATGGAACTCGGATAAACGACGGGCGTAGCGAAAAACCAGAACTGCACCAGGAACGGAATCGTGTGCTTCACGTCACGAAACTGAACGTTCAGCGCCGACAGCCATAGCCCAGCCGCGAACGCTGTGGCCACAGCCAGCAGCAGGAACACCGGAAATAAGAAAATCGAACCACTGGGCCGAATCCCGTAATAAAACATCATTCCGATCAGGATGAGGAACGCAAAGCAAAAATCCATCAGTCCGGCAATCACCGAACTCATGGGAATGATCAGGCGCGGGAAATAAACCTTCTTGATCAGGTTCTGGCTTGCCACCAGGCTGTTCGAAGATTCGGTCAAAGCGTTAGCGAAGTATTGCCAGGGAACGAATGCAACGTATGCAAACACCGGATACGGAATACCGTCAGAGGGCATCTTGGCAAGCCGGCCAAAAAAGATGCTAAATATCAGCGTTGCCATCAATGGTTGCAGAACCGCCCAGGCCACGCCCAACGCCGTTTGCTTATACCGTACCTTGACGTCACGCCAGACCATGAAAAATAACAACTCGTGGTATTCCCACAAGTGGCCCAGTTCAAGGTCCCAGAACGGCCGCCTCGGCTGGACCACCGTCGTCGCTACCGCAGGCTCGCTCACGTGACTGAGAGTATCGCTGGTCATCACATTCTTCCGCGCTTCGGCCGAGATTTAACCAAGGCTTTTATTTCCAATTAGTTATAATGGCTCGGCGCCCGATTAGATAGCTACGCAGGAAAGCTCCCAGGCATCTGCATTTCCATCCTTGGCGTTCTAACCAAGATACCTTAACTCGCCCGGCAGAGGCGAGTACCCATTCGATGCTCTCGCTCAAAAGACGCTCTACTCACGATTGCCCGGTGTGCTCAGCACACAAAAATAGGGGCCCCGCAAGGGCCCCTGGAGGAGGAGGAGGAGAATGACGATCAGTGTCCGCTACTTCTTTGCTTCGGCAATTTCTCGAATCATCTGGCCCGACGTTCCTGGCTCGTACACACAGAATGGCTCTTCCGCCAGGAAGTCGCCGCTGGCAGCGATATGCCCGCGCCCGGCATCCCATGCACACGTGACGGAATTCGCAGCAGCCGCACTTCCCTTTCAGGTTGTCGTCGTCGCGCAGTTGGCCGAAGACGACAGAATTCGTCCAGATATCAGCGAAGCTCTGCTTGCGCAGGTCGCCGGCGATCGCCGGCAGGTAGCCGCACGGAAAAACCTCTCCTTCGTGCGAGATGAAACACACTCCCGTGCCGGCAAGGCATCCCTTGGTCATTGCGTTCATATCGCCGGGATGCCCGCCGGATGTCCGGTTGTCCAACCGGCTGGCCGCCGCCCGGCTTCAACGAAATCCCCGTCGATCCCGGCATTGTCATCTCGGTAGCCCCAATGTGTCCCGGAGGATGATGAGCAATCGGCGCGGCAGGAACCGCTTTGCCCGCGCGGCGATCGGCAGCACGCCGCTGGCGTGAGACGCGGAAATAATGCGGCGCGCAGGTCGCCTTCAGTTCGATGTCGCCAGTCAGGGACTGATCGTAAAACCAGTTCAACATCCGCTCGTACTCTTCCGGCGCGACCATCTGCTCAGCGGCGATATCGACCCCGCAACCCACCGGAACCAGCAGGAATGTGTGCAGCGCATCGGCCCCCAATCTGCGGGCAAGTTCGAGCACCTCGGGCAACTGGTGGGCGTTGTGACGCGCGATGGTGGTGTTGATCTGTACCGAGACTCCCAATTCCTGCAGGTTGCGCATGCCGTAAACAGCCGCGTCAAAGGCCCCGGGAATTCCGCGGAAGGAATCGTGCGTGGCGGCGTCCGAGCCGTCCAGAGAGATCGAGACCCGCTTAATGCCGGCGTGCTTGACCTTCTCAGCAACGTCCTTCGTCACCAAGGTGCCGTTGGTCGCCAGCGCAACCCGCAAACCCAGACTGGTGCCGTACTCGGCCAGTTGAAAAATGTCGGGACGGTACAGCGGTTCGCCGCCGCTCAGCACGAGGATCGGATTTCCAAACTTCGCGATCTGGTCGATGATGTCGAGGGCCTTGGCAGTGGGCAGATCCTGCGGGCGACATCAACTCGGTCGCGGTAGCGCGACAGTGGATGCAGCGCAGGTTGCAGCCCTTGGTGACTTCCCAGAAAATCAGCCGCGGCGTGAATTCCTTCTTGGCCGCCGAATGTGTCGTTGCCGTTTGCCTCTGACATGCTCTCTCTCCTCATCGAGTCTGCGTTCCCGGCTCGTCTCTATGTGCTTACGATAGGATTTTGCCGACCCGAAGAGCCGTGAGTCTTATCACTGTGGCCTGTGATGTATGTCACTTTGGGAAATGGAGGCAGGTTTTCAACACAGAGACCCTGCGAAAACAGGCTGAGAATAACGGACTTAACGTCGGTCGGCCCGATCGGCAAGGCCGTATTCAGCCAAACTTCTGTCCTTCGTGTCTCAGTCGTGGTTTGTAATTCTATGGCCCTACTCCGCCGCTATGACAGTCGGAGCAATTCACATTCGCCAAGTCGCCGATGTCCACCGGATGCTTGAATGACTGCGTCTGCATTTGCGCCAGATGCGACGCGCCCTCTTCCTGATCGAGCAGGGTGTGACACGAATTGCAGTCCTTGCTGATGACTCTGCCGTCCTTACTGACGTGGTTGCCATCGTGACAGCGGAAACATCCCGGGTAATACATGTGCCCGATATTGTTGGGATGCGTCTTCCAGTTCACCTTCATGGTGGGGAAAAACGTAGTGCTGTAGATGCGCTGCAATTCAGCGACCGCGTTCTTGATGCTGTCGGCCTTAGAGGAAGCGATCTGCGGATACTTGTCCGCGTAAAACTTGGAAATCTTCTCCGCGATAGCACTCTTGGCTTCGTCGTGCGTCTTATAGTCACCGATCAGGATCTCAACCCCCTGTGCCTTGATAAAGGGCAGGCTGGGATCGATGCTGCCGGCCGCCATGCTCCGATCCACCGAGATATCCGGAGGAGTGTAGACGTGCGACGGACGGTTGTGGCAGTCGATGCAGTCCATCCGGCGCTTCGCTCCGGGTCGATCTGCGCTTGCGTCGGCGGATTGTCCTTGTCGATGAAATCGGTAATATTTCCTTTGTTGTCTTCCATGCGTACCCAGGGAATGACCTGCCGCTGCTCGTCCGTGGCGATAGTACGTCATATGATTGTCGATGTTCATGTGCCAGTGGATGCCGCCGGCCTCCTGCCCCGTACTGGGATCGCCACCGCCGGTCTTGATGAGCAGGCGAAGAACGCGTGGCGTATTTTGCTCGTCGGTCCCATAGTGCGAGAACACTTTCAGCTGCGAGCCCCAGAACTTCTTGGGCCAGTGGCACTGCTCGCAGGTATCGGCCGCCGGGCGCAAATTGTGGACGGGCGTGGGAATGGGCCGGGGATAGGTACCCATGGCGGTGTAATACACCTGCCGCGCTCCCGAAAGCTTGGACTTTACGTACCAACTGGCCCCCGATCCCACGTGGCACTCCACGCATGCCTACGCGGGCATGCGCGATGCTGGTAGGCCGTGTACTCCGGACTCATGACGGAGTGGCAAAGCTGTCCGCAGAATTGTACCGAGTCAGTAAATTCGTACGCTCTATAGCTGCCGACCGCGCTCATCAGCGCAAAGATCACGATAAAGCTGAGCAAAAAAGCCGCGGCACTGCGCTGCGCCGGATTGTTCAGATCAAGCTTTGCGGAACGCGCCGCGTCCTCTACGGTGATGAAGGCGTCTACGGCGCTCGATCATTATGCCGATGGGAATCATCACCAGGCCCACGATCATGATCGCCGGAGCCACCATGTAGGCCAGGATTCCAACATATGGGCTGGAGACGTGACTGAACGCATCCAGAACGAACAGGAACAGAATGTTTGCAAATGCGACAGCAGCCAGCGCCATCCCAATCAGGCTGATGGGATTTTTGTACAACTTTGGCGGAACCGTGTTGCTGCTGCCGGGAGAATTCATTTCCTGTGAGTCCGCAGACATTTAACGACCTCTGGTTCGATCAATTGAAAATGATCTCGAAGTTATCACAACAAAGTCCTACCGCAATCAAAAACGCAGAACTGAAGTTTTTCATTGTGACCGACAGTTAGCTGGTGCGGGCCGCATAGCCCGCACCAGCTTCTATTGCGGAGTTTCCGCCGGCTCCTCCTCGGACTCCGAGGCTTCTGTCTCTTCTTCTAAGCCAAATGCCTTCTCGATGGCCAGCGAATCGAGAGGATGCTCGTGCTCGTAGTGTTCGATCGACATCTTGCCGTCGAACCATGACCAGTTCATAGGATAGGCATCGGGATCGAACATCACGGCGTAGATATGCCACACGATGATGGCCAGGGTCGCCAGGATCGCTTCGTACCAGTGAATGGTGAGGGCGGCATCGACCCACCATCCAGGAACCCGCTCGCCAACGAAGACCTTGAACCATGCCATAAGGCCGGTGCCGGCCATCACGAACATGCCCCACACCAAAGCCCAATACTCGGCCTTCTCGGCGTAAGAGAAACGGCGGAACATCGGCCGCTGTTCGCTGACTCCGACGTAATACAGCAGTGCATCGCGAACGTCAGTGACGTCCTTCCAGTCGGGCAGCATGTCTTTGATGAGCTGACGGCCATCAGGTTTGCTAGTGACATACCAGATATGGAACATGCTGACCGCGATCAGAACCACTCCAGCGATTCGGTGAATCAGGCTGCGCACGTGCTCGTTGATGAAAGCCATTGCCAGCCATGACGAGGGGTAGTGCAAGGCAAATCCCGTGAGCACCAGGGTGAAGAAGCTGATCAGCAGCGTCAGGTGCTGCGCGCGCTGGCCCAGCGTCATGCGGAACAGAATCCGCGGGTGCCCGATGCGATGCAGCGCCAGTTTCTTGCGGAAGACCAGCAGGTTGTGCAGTACCATTCCGCCGATCACCGCGATGATCATCCAGAGGTAGAACTTGCTGATGAGGCCGATGACCTTGGTGCCGACGTCAGCCTTGTTGGTGGTGCCATCGAGGTGAACCGTGCTGGTGATGAACTTGTCGTTGGCGCCCGGGTGGCACTGTCCGCAGGTCTTGGCCAGGTTAGCGTGATTGATGGTGGAACGCGGATCGCTGGATGGCAGTATGTTGTGGACGCCGTGGCAACTCGCGCAATTTGCCACCGTCGTCGATCCCACACGCGAAGCCATGCCGTGATAGCTGGAAAGGTAGGACGACACCCGGTTTCCGGCTACGCCGAATTCGTTGGAGAGTTTGACGCTCTCATGACACGATCCACAGGTATTGCCCACGTTTCCCGCCGCAACCGCCGACTTGGGATCGTTGGGCGCCTTAATGGTGTGAATGCCGTGGCAGTCGGTACATACCGGGGCATGCCAGTTTCCGCGCGTAAGAGCCTGCCCGTGCGTGCTCTGCATGAATACCGTTTGCACATCGGAATGGCACTTGCCACACGTTGCGGGAACGTTGAACTTAGCTATTGGGCTCTTGGGGTCCGTGCCCGGCAGAATGTCGTGCGCGCCGTGGCAATCCGTACAAACAGCTGCGTATTCGGATCCCCCCGAAACGGCTTTACCGTGCACGCTCTGCTCGTAGGAGGTGAAGGGAGCAGAGCTGACTCCGCTGCTGGCCATTACCAGTTGTTTGCCGTGACAGGCGCCGCAGGTGGTCGGGATGTTGACGTGCGCCACCTTCGATTTAGGATCGCTGGCCGGCAGGATCTCGTGCACGTTGCCATGACAGTCCTGGCACTTGGCCACGTTGGCGTTACCCGCGGCACCTGCCTTGGCGTGGATTCCGTGCTCGTATGCCGTCTGTTGGTCACCGTGGCAAGTTGCGCAGACCGGTTTCGATGGCGTGGGATCGTGTGGAAAAGCCTTTATGTCGGTGTGACAATCCACGCAAGCGAAAGTGCTTCCGTGGATGGACGACTTAAAATTCGCTTCGTCCACATGCAGACTGACCTGTTTCCCGTTTTCGTCCTTTGCCAGAGTGGGATCGCTATGGCACGCGAGACACTCTTCGTTGCTCATCTTGGCAGCTTTGGCAGCAGCCTTGGGAGAGGCCACCGCCATCGCCGGGAGCAACAGAGCAAGTACAACAATCCAACAATTACGCTTCACGAATTGCCTTCACTTTCAGCCAACCAAGGCGCCACTGGCTGGCGCCTTCTGTCCTTCACTACTTCTTCAGGGTGCGGATGTACTTCACCAGTCCGCTGATGTCTTCATCGCTGATCTTTCCGGCGTAAGCCGGCATCTTGCCTTGGCCCTTGGTGATGATTGTGGTCAGCTCCGCGTCAGACTTGCCTTGCACGGCCGCCGAACCGAGGTCCTTGATACCCATTGATTTGCCCATGCCGGTGTCGGCAGCGCCGGTGGCGCCGTGACACATGGCGCACTTCGCTTTGAAAGTAGCTGCGCCGTCGGCAGCGAACGCTGTACCGGCCAGCGCCAGACACGCGATAAGAACCAGACTCTTGATTTTCATGATCTCGCAATTCCTCCGATGGATTTAAGCGTCCCCATGCAAGCCCTGCCGGCGGAACGTCCCGCTACGGCTGTTGCCGACCCGACGATGGGTGACATTCCAAAATCGCAGTTCTTTGTACCAGGGGGCAGTGAGTGGGCTCACCTGCGGGTGTGATTGTGGTCACATGCCGGTGTACGCCTTGGTTCGCGGGAACAAGAGCGGTCTCGCCTTCTGCGTTTTGGACGCAGGCTTGCTTCGAGAATCTGGCTAAAAAGCGTAGCGTAGCGCCAGAGTTGTGTTGTTCGCGTGGAAGTACCGCGGAGCCGTGGGACCCACGAATGACCCTTCGCCGTACTGGTAATAGTTCCAGCCGCCTTTAAAGGTCACGTTCTTATAGACACGAATATCAACTGCGGCCAGGGGAGTCTGATACGTCGACGAGAGCGGACCCAACGGGAGCAGCGTATTGAATGACGTCGTGTTGCCCTGGTTGTCCACAATGTTGTAACCCAGGCGCATGGTGACGCGCTCGACGGGCGTGAGCGTCAAGGCGAAATAGCCGTATTGAGTGTGGGTCTGGTAGACCGCGTAAGTCTGCATGAGACTACTGTCGCCCAGGCACGTGGTGGAACCGGGCGGTACCACGCTGCCTTCGAAGCAGAGAATGATGTTCTGCTGGATTGCATCAAAATTGTAGGCCAGATCCAGGCCCCAGTGTTTGCCGGGTGTGATCGTGGCGTTCACCATGGCAACGTAGTTGTGTTGGTTGAAGTCGATGCCGGCAGCGTTGTTCTTGCCTTGCTGGAAGACGAAGTTTCCCCCTAGCATCAGCCAGGGCCGCGGTGCGTAGGAGACATTACCCTTAAAGTTGAAGAAGCTAGTGGGATCGATTCGATAGACCCAGTTATCGGCGCTTCCGAATTCGGCGTCGATGTTCGCATGTAACCCTTTAGTATTACGGTACCAGGCGCCGAAGACAGCTGAGTATCGATTGATTTCGGTGGTCGGACTGCCCCATGGCGTGATTTCGCCGCTAAACGTGCAACTGCCGTCAGGATTCAGTGACACCCCGACGCAGTTGCCCCGATTGGGCGTGTTCGGGTAATAAATGTCGCCTAACGGCCGCTTGGTAGGTGTTGCCTGGCTGAATCGTATTCTGGCTCCAGTTAAGTCCAGCGCGCAGGCCAAAATCCCGCGCCACATCGTATTGCACCTGCAAGTCGTTTTGGTACGTCTTCTGCCCAATCATGTTGATGTTGATTTCGTTGGTGATGTCGGCCGCCGAGCTCGAGCCGTGAGTCAAGACGGTCGGTGGAAATGTCGCGATAGGGTTAAGCAGCGACCCTGCACCTAGACTAGCGGCATTGAAATAAGCAGTTTCTTGGTCCAGGAACGTCCCGGCCACACTGAAATTGCGAAAGCGGAACGTCTCTACAAGCCGCAGGTTGTCACTGAGATGAACCGTCGCAGAGACATCGGCTGAAGACGAGTTCCACCTCGATGTTGACGAACTCCCGGCTGTGTCGTAGCCAAGCGTGTTGCTTCTGCTGATCAACCCGAAGAAAGTCTCTCTAAGTGGTGTACTCGAGCTGGCGTGGCTGTACTCATATTGACCATTGAAGTCGAGCCACTTCAGCGAAGAGGACTTGAGATTCACCTGCTCGGTCGGAATGGACGTATTAACGTGCTGATAGAGGCCGTAATTGAAATAGCCATTGCACACCGGATTGGCAATTCCATTCGTCTGGGGAGCGCTGCACGGGCTTCCACTGTTGAACCACGGCAGGCCGAACGTAACTTGCTGGCCGTTGGACAGAGGCCAGGAATTGAACGTGTTCAGTGAATAGTTCTGTCCGCCGTCGTAATACTGCAGCAGCTGCGTATAGCTCAGGGTGGTCTTCTTGTTGACGCGAAAGTCGGCGCCGAAGCGGTAACCATTTAACGTACTGTCCCAGTTTTCGTTGTTGAGCGACTCTGTACCTTGATGAACGCTGCTGAATGACGGTCCGGTGATACGGTTCCGGTTGTAATCCATCCGAAACGAGATGCGGTGCATCGGCAGGATCACGAGATCGTAGTTGTACAGATTTTGACGATCATAAAAGCTATGTGGTGAGTTGAGAATCGGGATGAAGGGCGACGCTCCGGCCGCCGGGTTCAAAGGGTTGGCAAGCAAGTCGTAGTCGAAATAGTTCTGCATGTGCTGGTAGGAATAGCTGAAGTTGTACCAGCCATATTTCGCAACTCGCAGACGAGCCGCCTGTTCGGGATCGCCGCCCCATCCGAAGCTGTTCAGGGTCAACGTGTCGAAGACATCATGATGATCCAGCGACTGCATGGTGAGGGACTGCTCAAGGAGGCGCGCTCCTGTCTGCAGGTTCACCAGCGTGTCATACATCGCCTGGCTGCCGTTAACCTCTGAGATGCGCCCGCCGAACTCGATGGACTGGGTTACGTGAAAACCACCGATATCCTTCCCTTCCGCCGGAGGTGCCGATGGATCAGAAGCAGAAGGAGTCGAAAGCTGTCCCGAACTCTGGGCCCATAAACCGCTACACAGGAACAGGCAAAGCAGTGTCGCCGCGATCCCAAGCTTCTCAGCGCCTTGATTTCTTCGTGAACCCATATCATGCCTCGCGCTACCGGAAGAACACCGGGCTGAAATTGGATCCGTGGATCTGCGTGTGACACATGGTGCATGCCTGATACTTGGCAGACTGGTTGTGAGCCGGTCCCTGGGGGGCACCTGCGGCTCCATTCATGTTGGGCGTATGGCAACGAAGGCACAGGAAGTTGATATTGTTCACCTGCAGCAACCGCGGATTCGTCGAGCCGTGCGGCGTGTGGCATGACAGGCAGCCCTCGTCCGTCTTTACCGGAGCGTGCTCGAAGACAAACGGCCCCATCGTGTCCGTGTGGCACTTGGTGCAAACCGCAAACTGGCCTGCGGCGGCCCGAACCTGGTGACCAGTCTGCGTGCCGTGTGGATTATGGCAGTCGCTGCATTGGATAAGCCCGACATCGACTCGGTGACGGTATGGTCGGGCGAATTCTGCCTTCTGTGCGGCGTGGCATCCGTAGCACAGGTCCGTCTGCGACTTCACGAGCATAAAGTTCGCGTCGTTCGACTTATGCGGGCTATGACAGGTAGTACAACTGACGCCATTAGCGAGGTGTTCCGACTTGGAAAAGTTCTGCGTCTCCAGGCTCGACTGATGGCACTTGGTACAAATGGCTGCGGTCTGTGCCGGACTCAAGGTCTCGAAGCGGATGATCTTGGTGACATCCCCTCCACCATCGACGTGCGCCTGCGCCGGACCGTGACAAGACTGGCACCCATGCTGGTCGCCCTTGAGCAGCGCGGCATGCGGCGTGTTCGCGAAATGCTTTTCCCACACTTCCTCGTGGCAGGTCTTACAGATGTCGGTTTCGGCGTATTGTCCAGCAGTCGCGCCTGGCAATGCAGCCGAGCCTTGAGGCTTCGGAGCGCTTGGCTCCTGCGCCGCTGCAACGGTCCACACGCAGCACGCGAGCAACAATCCAAAACAGAATCGAGGGAAGAACCTTTTTTCCAGGCAGCTCATGTCGCTCCTGACAATGGTCTCTTGCAATTCCGTCAGCGCAACTGCCGGCCGAACTTCATGCGGTTCTGTGACCAGCGTTGCGCAAGTTAATTAAGTCACCGTCGTGAACGAGTAGCGCAAGCGTCGTTTCCGGTTTGTAATTTGCGCAATCATATACGACTTTGGGCTCGGTATCGCAACAATTGAGACCGCGCGGCGCGAAAAAAATGGTCAAAAGTGCAGGGTCTTTGCGGCTGTGTTTCGACGAGGATCAAGATCCAGAGAGACGCGGCAAATCCGCGAACGAGCATTTGAAGACCGGTAGCTACGCGAACATGGCGCGGGGTCGCACCAGCGAACGAGGATGTCGACTGCGAACCATGCCCATGTTACGCACACGCTCATAGGCGCCGTGGAGGTCTTGGCTCAGCATATGGACAACTTGTAAGCACACGTCCGGGTGTTCCCGCAGAAACTTCATCAGATCCTTTCTGCGGATGAAGACGATTTGCGAAGCATCCAGCAGCTCCGCGGTGATCTCGTAGGGGGTGTTCGAAAGGGCCGCGCCGAGTCCCAGAACTTCGCCCGGCCCCGCAACCCGCAGAGTGAGGCGTTTGCCGCTGTCCGAACAGATGGAGAGCTTGGCACGGCCGTCACACAGGAGATAGATGCCGCGAACTGGTCGCCCTTCGGCGAACAGAATCGTGCTCCGGGGATAAGTCGCTGACAACTTGATCTCGTCGAAGGCCTTCAGCGAATCAACTGGCATATCGCAGAAGACCCGGTCGGGACGGAAGTCGCAGCTGAAACAACTTTGTTGCGTCGCGCTCTCCATGATGCTTTGGTAATACGTCCCGACGCCGGGTCATCGCAGTGATAGCAGTCACCCATTTTCGTGACCTTGTTCACACCCTGCCCGCCCGCACGAAGCAACGCTCATGCACCAAAGCACTGACAATGCAGTGCCCAGGCATCGTCCCAGACGATTGAGGAGCGGCGATAGAATCTATTCCCATTCTGGTCGCGGCCTACTGGGTGATTGCCATTGCCTTGAGCGCTGCCTTGTTGCGAATCAACAAGGTCGAACCTTTCGTCTGCACGATCTGCCGCTTCTTGAGATCGGCGAACAAGCGTGTGACCGTCTCCCGGGAGGTCCCGATCATTTGCGCAATCTCTTCGTGCGTGAGCGCCAGCTTAAGCCGTGGCTCCGCCTTGAGGGCCTCGCCATTTTTGGAACTCCATTCCAGCAGCAACTTCGCCAACTTCTCGGCGGCCGAATGCGACAACCCCAGCGAACGGATCTCGCGGCACGCGCTGTTGTACTTCTCGCTCAGCTGCTCGGCCACCCGCAGGCATGCGTCGCTGTTCTCACGCAGGAAGCGTTGGAAGTCCTCTCGCTTTACGAAGTTGATCTGGCAAGGATCGACTGTTTCCGCCGTCAGTTCATAAGGCTTGCCACTGACCGAGGCACTGAGCCCAAGTACTTCCCCAGGTTCAGCGATCTTGAGGATCAGCGTTTTGCCGTCTGTCGAACAGATGGAGAGTTTTACGCGTCCCTTGCACAAAACAAATATGCCGCGGGGTGATTGTCCCTCGACGAACAGCACGGCACCCTTGGGATACGCGGTTGCGTACTTGATGTTTTCAAATGACTGCAGAGCAGCGGCGGGAAGATCGCAAAAAATGTGATCAACCCTCATTTTGCAGGTAAGGCAATTTTCGATGATGTCCAGCCCATATGGTGAAAGCAAGACGTCCTCCCTATCAGCACGGCATATCTGCCAACCAAGGCCGTCGCGCGCAGGGCGCGCATCCGGGAACCGCGGGCCTCATTCGTCGTGGCGTTGCGATTTCGCACTCCGTGCCGTGAGTTCGGTCACGTCCTCACGTGACTGAAGGAAAATCGCAAGAACCAGCCGATTTCTACCGCATTTGTGCTGCTTGCAGCTCTGCGGGGAGCGAGACCTCGGCTCCAGATACCCCTAGCAGACTGCGGATAGCGCACACCCAACAAGTGCAATCGTCACAAGCGTATGTGATGCGCGACGACGGCGACCCCTATTTTCCGCGTCGCCACCACTGCCAGATATCAGTAAATGAAGGACTTATCGGACTCAGGCAGGAGAAAATCCCGGAGGAAATAGGAGTTCGTCACCACTGGTGCAATGGTTCGGTTACCAGACGGCCAACTTTCACTCTCATTTATTTCCTTTTCGACAACGTGGGGACGGGCCTTCTCGCAATCGGCGCTTTAGTGGAATTGACTTTACCGACTTTGAGACCAGACACTACCACCACTAATTGCGTAGTAGTGGTGGGGCTTTTCGATAAATCTCAGTTACTTGCCTGATAAATCCCAATTAGGCAAATCTTCGTGGCGCAAGCCACTTTTGGAGGAGACACGTGCGCAAGATTTCCCTGTTGTTGCTTGTCTGTTTGTCCACGATGTGTGCACTCGGCCAGACAGAAACTTCCACTGCAACGAATCCCCCTATTGTCGGAATCACCTGGGCACGCGGGGTGGCACCACTCGCACCCGCCAGACGCAGTCCAAACATGACCTATCACGGCGGAAAAATCATGCCGACGGCGAACATCTCTGCGATATTTTGGGGCACGAGCTGGGGCAGTTATACCGGCGACAAGATCACCGGTATCGACAGCTACTACACCGGCTGGACAAACTCTAACTACGCCAAGACCAGCGACGAATATACCGGCACCAATGGACAGGTGGGTCCGACATCGAGCTACGGAGGTCACTACGTCGATACCACAGCTGCAGCCGGTGGCAGCAACACCAGCGCAATCCTCGCCGAAGTCTGCAAGGTTATTCCCAATCCCGACACATCTGGGAATGGCTACTATCCGGTCTACACCGATAAACCGCGCGGCAACGCAGGCTATTGCGCGTGGCACAGTGCTGGAACCTGCGGCGGAAAGACGGTGCAGTTCGCCTTCTTCTTCAAACTGGATGGCGATGCGGGCTGCGACCCGGGCGATACCTCCGGACTCCACTCGCAGGGCTTGGCCGCGATTGCCAATGTCAGCGGACACGAGCTATCGGAGGCCCGCAGCGACCCTGCTTCGCCCGGAGCGTGGTACGACTCAAGCGGTCAAGAAAACGGCGACAAGTGCGCCTGGACCTTCAACGTTCCGCTGGTCACCTTTTCCAACGGTACAAAATGGAAGATTCAGGGCGAGTGGTCTAATGCGGCCTATACCGCCGGAACGGGATATCCCAACAGTAGCGGACAAAAAGGCTGTCTCGACGGCCACTGAGACGCCCCCGGGATGTTGCGCGGGTCTTTCGGAAATGAAAACAGCGGTGAGGATATTGCCTCACCGCTGTTTTGTCTGTCCCACCGTACTGGTTACGCAGTCACCGTTTCACGGGCCATCACGCGTTCAGTGTCGAGCACGGCCGCGATGGCATGAATTACGGATGCCACTCGCACCGCCGCGAGTATTTTTCTCCTCGGCGAATCCTTTGTCGCGCAAAATCTTCTCGTGAGAATCCACGCATGCGCCGCAGCCGTTAATTGCAGACACTGCGATACACCACAACTCAAAGTCAAGCTGGTCGATGCCATGAGTGCGAATGACGTTCATGCGCAGTCCGGCGCGCATGGTTCCGTACTTCTGATTGGAACTCAGATGGGTGAAGCGATAGAAGACGTTGTTCATTCCCATGATCGCCGACGCACCCTTGGCCGCCTCTAACACATATGGTGTCAGATGGTTAGCCGCCTCTTGCAAGACAGCCGCGGTCAGATCTAGGTTACGCGATGGCGCAGGCGGTTACAGTACCCCACAGTTGCTGCTCAGTCAGCTCCGTCTGCTGCCCGACGACGCTGGAGAGATTTAGTTTCAGGCCCTTGGCGTAGGAAGGGATCGTATCCATTAGTTCATCGAGACTCGGATAGCTCGAACTCAAGAGTTACCGATATATGGCACCAACTGCTTAGAACAACTATCACCTTCGACTGGCAGCGTGGGCCATTTAGTGGCGACTTCGATCATCGGCTCAATTTGAGGCCTGTAAACACTTGACATATGAGTCAACCCACCGCAGAATGCCAGAACTGAGACCCATCGGGCAGACTCCCGACGACGAGTGCAGTCTCCTCCCCTAATCACGGTCGGCCCACCGAAAGGGTCACGATGACACAACCCCGGCGACTCATGCGCCAGAAGGAAGTTCTGATGCGATTCGGAAGCGTGTTAAAGAGCGTTTTGCTCGGTTTTATTGCGTTGGTGTGGGTAGCATCCGCCTCAGCCCAGCAGATTCGATATTTCCCCGATTTTTCCTCTATCGCCAATCTGCAGTTGAATGGCGCGCACCAGGTGACTTTCAATTCCAACCAAGTGCTTCGCTTAACCCCTGGTGGCGGCTCGGGTACCGAAACCGGATCAGCTTGGTTTGTGCTACCGCCATCAGTCGACCCGAATCTGGGAAGACAGCCGGTTAAGTCCGGCTTTACTACTTATTTCAAGTTCCAAATCGACTCGGCCCCACTTTGTTGCACCCCAGGCGATGGTTTTGCTTTCGTCGTACAGAACTCTTCGACTACTGCCCGAGGCACCGGGTTAGGCGGATTGGGCTACGCGGGAATTCACAATAGTTTAGCGATTGAGTTTGACACGTTTCAAAATCCTTGGGACCCGAATGCCAATCATGTGGCCGTACAGAGTTGCGGCACTGGAGCCAATGCACCCACGCACATCACCGGGAATTGCCTGGTGGGATCAGGAATCAACAGTTCCTCCAGCCTTCCGCACTTCGGCGTTACTTGCGGCAACTCTTCCTGCGCCGATGGCGTACCCCACGAAGTTGTCGTCGAATACACCCCGCCCGCTACCGTCGGCAACGGGACCTTGATGGTTTGGATCGATCAGCCGTTTATTCCCGGGACGCACACTCCGTGCCCCAACAACCGAGTTCCTGGGTGTCCGGTTGCCGCGGTAACTGCCATCAACATTCCATACAACATCGACAATACTCAAAACTCGCAAGGCATTTCACTCGCCGGAGGAACATCCGCATGGGTGGGATTCACGGCCTCCCAAACGCATATGCCTGAGGCGCACGACATTATCGCGTGGGAGTTCACGCCGCACACTCCGATCCAGGTGCAGCAGGTAATTCCGCCGGGCGGCACCCAGGCGGATTACGTTTTCGGCGGCCATGATATGGGTGTGAACTACTTCAACTCGTTCGTCAATGACCCCACCGATCCCATCCTGATGACCGTTTTGGCAACGCCGATTTCGCGCAGTACCTTCTATCGGACGCGGCTGATCGGAACGCAATTCATCAACGAGCAGTGCGTCGTTTATCTCCAGACCGGTGGAAACTGCATCGTCTACTCGGTTACCTGTCAGCGGCAGAGCAATCCGCATGTCAACATCACTTGCCCGGCTAGTCCGTTCCAGTGCGTCAACAACGATCCAAACGTCTGCATAACCTTTAACACCAGCTTCTACACTAGCGACGGTATCACTGTTCAAAATGCTGACTACCTGAAGACCGATCCCATTGGATCAAACAACTGGGTGAGTATCTTCGAGTCGTACAACCCGAATATCCTCGATGGCAGGACGACCGGTACCGGCAACACTCCGTCGGACTTCGTCGCCACCTTCGCGGTGGGAGCCAAACCATAGATCCTCCAATAACTCACCCTCACTGATCCGCACTGAAGATGACCCCGGCCTCGGCCGGGGTTTTCCTTTTGCTTCGCCAAAATCGCAGGGGAAAATGCGGACTCTCGCCTGACGCGAAACGGTTCCTGGAGAGTTAGGCGCGTGGAGGTGGAACCGCGCGGTCAGGAAGAAGTCAGACGGTTGACTGCGTATCGGTTATGCGGATCCCTGGTACGACTTGACTGCATCGTGATAGACGTCCTTCAAGTCGGAGCGATCCAGCAGACGGCCTGCGCCGTTTTCTTTGCTGATCGACTCAAGAATACGGACCGCTTCCTGGAACTGTGGAGCGTACTCCTTGGTCTTTCCGCCAGCACTGAGGACCTCTCCCAACAAGTAGTGTGCTCTTGCCTGTTCGACCAGGAGACCAAGTTTTTCGGCGCGGTTCATCGCGCGGTCCAGTTCCTGTTGCGCATCCGCCGGCTTCTTCACGGCTAGGAGGGCCTGGGCCAGATAGATCGACGACTGCACCGACAGCGCCTTCAATCCCAACGTATCGGATTCTTCCACCAGTTTCTTGAGGACGGGGATCGCCGCTGCCGAACGCCCTTGAACTACGTCCAGCCTCGCAAGATTAAAGTTGGATGCCGCCAGCAAAGCACGGCTCTTCGACTTCGTTGCCACCTGCAACGCTTTCTCATATTGCTGCCGGGCGGCGCCGTAATCGCCCCGATAGAAATAGCTGTCACCCAGGTAGTTGAGTGACTGCGCCAACACATTGTCATTCTTCACTGCTGCGGCGAGCTTTACCGCATCTTCCAGAGCTCTTTTGTCCTTCGTCCCAACGGCCCACTTCGGAAAGCGCATTGCCATAGCGTGCAGTGGCTTCGACCATGAGCCAGGTCTGATCGTTAGTCTGCTGGAAATCCTTAAGTGACTCCTGCAATGCGCCCAGCGCCGAGGCGTATTTGCCTTGCTCCGTAAACAGAGCACCCAAACTGCTGGAATTGATCGCAACGCCGTTCTGATCTCCGCTGTTCCTTCGAATCTCATTAGCTTTGAGGTACTGATTCACCGCCGTGTCGTATTGACCCAGATCGACATTGGTCTCAGCCAGGTTATGCAGGGACTCAGCCATTTCCTCGGTGAGTTTCAGCTTTTCGCGGATCTGATAAGCCTGCTGGTAGTAGGTCAGTGAGTCCTGGAAGTTCCCCATGTTGCCGCGGATTGAGCCGAGATTGTTCAGGCACTGTGCCTGATTTGCTTCGTCGCCCAAGTCGCGAAAGAGAGTAAGCGCATCGTTGGTGCTCTTGAGAGCTTCCTCGTAATTGGCATGGTCCGAATAGTACGCACCAAGGTTCATCAGAAGCACGGCCGTGTGCTGTTTGTCGCCGATGCGCTGGTAAACCGATAGGGATTCTTTGAAGTTCGACAGTGCTTCACTGAAATTTCCAAGTTGCGTTTGCACTTTCGCAATCATGTTGAGGCTGCTCGCTACGCCGTTTTCCAGGCCCAGCCTCTTGCGGATCTCCAACGCCGAAGTGAAGTTCTTAAGGGCTTCATCAAGCTTGTTCAACGCTAGGTAGGCCGCGCCCATCTGCTGTTCCACTGACGCTTTTGCCTCTTCGTTGCCAAACTGCGTGGCCAAGCTGTAGGCGGAATTCAGAAATTCAAGCCCTGCCTGCGGGTTCCCGGCATTGATTTCCACCCGGCCACTGGCCAGCAGCGCATCGACATTCTTGGAATCCGCAGCCCGCACCCGCGCCAGCGCCTTTCGAGCATCGTCATAGTTGCCCGTCTGCTCAAACAGATTGGCCAAGGCAAGTTGTGCGTCGCTGTCGTCCGGATTGATCTTGGTGAGGTTTTGATACGCCGCAATCGCCTTGGTCGTGTCGCTCATGATTACGGCGTGGTGGGCCTCGACCAGGTACTTCTGCTGGGCCGGAAGATTGTCGCTCAACGTAACTGCGCGCCGCGACGCCTGCTCCGCTTTGTCGTCAAACCCCAAACTGTGATACGACTGCGCCAGTCTCGAGTAGGCCATCGCGAAATTCGGGTCCTCGCCTACCGCTTCCTCGAATTTCTTGGAGGCGTCCTGGTCTTTGCCGGAGCGCGCGAGCTGCAGACCTTCGTCGTAGTCACGCAACGCATCCACCGACTTCGTCAGCACATACGCCGAGTGGCCCTTCAGTTCCTTCTGGATATCTGGATCCGTCGACAGATTGGCGCGCACTTGCGCGGCCAGGTTGTCCAACCCGCCGAGCAGTTCCTTCTCGTTGGGGACATCCGTCTTCAGTTCGAAGTTGCGATCGTGTTTTAGATCGTAAACGGTGGCATTGATACGTATTTCATCGCCGAACTTCGCGTACTGGCCATACACAACGGTGTCAGCGCTGGTGAACTCCGCGATGCGTTTCAAGGTCGACAAGTCCAGTTGCGACTGTGGTGAAATGTGCAGATCGCGCAACACCTGTTGCAGGCGGCTCGGTGACACGAGCCGCACGCGCTGCGACTGCCCGATGTCAGTGCTTAAGGTTTCCGATACGCTCGAAGCCAGCCAATTGAGGCTGGGATCCACCGACGCGTTGTAAAACGGTACGATCGCAAGCGACAGCGCCGCGGTTTGTGATGCCTGCTGCCCACCCAGGCCGCCGCCGACTTTTAACTTGACCGCAATGCCGAGTCCCGCCGCCAACGCAACGCCTGCAACACCAACCGCTACCCACTTCAAGGGGAAACGCTTCTCCGGCGCAGAGCTCGGAACCGGAATAGAAGTTCCCGACCCAATCGCCGGGGCACCGTACACCGATGAACCTAACGAGGCATGTCCGGTACTGCTGGATCGCGTCCGCTTGCCTTCGAATATGTCGAGATCGTCGATCAGCGCCTGAACCGATTCGTATCGCGCCTTCGGATCTCGCTCCAGACACTTGGCCGCCATCAGGCTCAACGGCGGCGGAATTGTCGGATCAACTTCCGACAGCGGGACTGCCCGCTCCTGCGTACGCTTCACCAGGCTTGCAATCGCGCTCTCAGCGCGGAACGGAATGTTTCCTGTCAGCAGCTCATAAAAAATCAAGCCCATGGTGAACAGGTCGGAGCGAGCATCCAGTTCCGAACCCATCGCCTGCTCGGGCGACATATATTCCATCGTCCCAATCATCATGCCAGTCTGCGTCATGCCGTCACTTTGGACAGTCTTCGCCAGACCGAAATCCATGATGACGACGCGGCCCGACCCATCACGCATAATGTTGCTCGGCTTCAGATCGCGATGGATTACGCCTTCCGCGTGCGCCGCCTGCAAGCCCGAACACGATTGCCGCATGATATTGACGGCCTCTTTGGGCGGCAGCTTTCCTTCCCGCGTCAGGATCGTGCGCAAATCTTCACCTTCGATGAACTCCATCGTGATGAACTTCACGCCGTCGGCTTCGTTCAGGTCGTAGATGCGGATGATGTTACGGTGCGTGACCTGTCGCGCCAGCACCAGCTCCTGCTTAAACCGTGCCAAGATGGCAGGATTGCCGGCGAGATCTGGTCGGATGACCTTCAACCCGACCGTTCGATCAACCTCGAGGTCGTGCGCTTTGTATACCGCCCCCATACCGCCCATGCCGAGCAGTTTCTGGATTTCGTAGCGTCCGCCCAGGACGGTTCCGATCTCCAAGACGGTGGCGCCAATGGCAGCAAAGATTTGATTGGGCGTACCTGAACTGGAATCGCGTCCCTTCTTGGTCGGGCACGATGGTGGCATCATTGGACGAGTCGCGTGCAGCGGACGGCGGAGTCGACGCAGGTTTTGCGCGGGCCGGTGAGATGGGCTCCGCCATCGTGACATCAGGATCGGGGATTCCGGCTGAAGTCATCGCGTCCGAGTCAAGCGCGGGCTGCGGCATAGCGGCAGAACTCTCGCCGCTGGAAACAGCAGTTCCCTCTTGCGCTCTCCGAGATGCTCGGTCCGCGTCGTCTGGCATTTTCCCCACAGTAATTCTTGCGGCCTGACTCGGCAAAACTCGCCTTAAAGTCAGCTATGTTGGGAGTATATCTCGGTTTGAGAGTTGTCGATTGTAGATTCTGGCTATGTAAGTATTGGTTAACAGTGGTCGATTTACGTTATCGACAGATGCAACACGGAGGTCGATTATTACATAGCACCTAAGTCTTAGATTGGCGCTCTCGGATCCGATTGCGGCTTCCACAAGCGCAGGGCGAGCACCCAAAGCAGTGTCGGCAGAAACATGGCTGCTCCCGTTGCTCTCGCAACGGCAGGCGGAGACACTCCTGCGTCAAGCGCCTGACCGGCAATCCAACTCGCGGCAGCCAGAACGAACATTGAAATTGCGAGTTCCGCGCCGAAGATTCGCCCCAGAAAACGGTCCTCGACGTTGAGGTGCAACAGGGTTGTTGAAACGACCCACACGGTTGTGGTGCCGGCATGGGCAAACACGATTACCGCAAACGCAAACCAAATGTTGTGTGCACTGCCCAGCAAGAGATATCCCACCCCGCCGCAGAGGAAGCCGATCACCACGCTATTGCGGAGTCTGGATTCGCGCTGCCCAGTCCAGCGGGATGCGAGCAGCGGTCCCAGGAGCGCGCCGATGCCACGCGCTCCGAACAACAAGCTCATTCCGAGAAAAGCGGCGCGTGCCTGCGATACTCCGGAGATCGAAGCGGGGAAAAACCGCTCGCCCATCACCGGCAGAAGTACCCACGAGGTGCCCAGGATGCAGACCCCAGCTTTAAGTGACACCAGGGCGGCGAGCTTCGGATCGTGGGCGATGTATCGAAACCCGGCGCGAATAGAGGACCAGCCAGCCGCAACGTCCTCGGGGTGACGATTCGCATCGTCAGCATGCGACTCAACAAAATGCATGCGGCTGATGAACCATGCCGATACTGCGAAGGACAGTACGTTCAGCACGAAGACTGCATCTCGCCCTAACCACGCCGCAACCACTCCACCCAACAACGCACCAACCGCCAAATCAAACGACCAGGTGGCAGCGGAAAGCGTATTGGCAGCGATCACCTCACCTTCGTCGACAATGTTGGGAATGACCGCGCTTCTCGCCGGCTCGAAGAACGCCACCATGACAGTTTCGAGAAACAGCAACGGATAAACCACCCAAACCGTTCGGGGTGATCGCACCAGCAGCATGCAAGCGACGATGACCATGCGTAGCAGATCGGAGGTGATCATGACCTTGCGGCGGCTGACGCGATCGTTGATCATGCCGGCAAGCGGCCCTAGGACGGTATGAGGCAGCACCTGCAACACCAGCGCCAACGCTACCGACGAGGCTTTGCCCGTCAAGTCGAGCAGCAGGCTGTAGATTGCAAGGGTGTAGAACCAGTCTCCGTTTTCGCTGACAATCTGGGCAAACCAAAGCCTGCGGAAATTGCGATTTCCGCGCACCAGCCGAACATAGTTGTGGATGCCGACGCCCGAGGAAGACATAGGGAGACACTCAGGCTACCAGAGGTCACCGGCTGTTCCGGCCAGCATCGGAGTTATCTGGAGATCTAAGCGGATAGAGGTTTAGACGGACTTTCTCCGCTCGAAATTGTAGGCGGCATGCGCCGAGGTCACGTAAGGAAACGACCGGTTGGCGGTAGCTGGGATGGCTACTGAATGCCGGATACGGTCGAACCCGCCTGCGTTGCCACGGTGAGCGCTGGCTTCGAGTCGCCGACAGGCGGAGGTATGGGCTGGTGACGTATCGCGTTGAAGGCCATCCTTCCTACGTCATAGGCGCCATAGATGATGTTTGCCCGCCAGATGTCGTTCCGGAATGTCAGGATTTCTCTGCGAACATAACGAAAAGCGTGGTTGCCCGGCCTGAAGTTGCCGCCGTTTGAATTCACATTGAGTTCTGGCCTGTCTGGCTTGCAGTCCTTCAATTGAACCACCGCGATCTCGCCGTCGGTGCGCACCGCGTCTCCCGTCGCGTTCTGGGTAATCATGGAGATTCCCGGTCTTGCAACATAGCTGACCGAGTTTACGCACCCAGCAAAATTCAGATCGCGGATAACGGTGGCACGCTCGTCATCGATATCGGGTGAAATGTGGTGCACGAATCCTTTGTATCTCACCGAGAGGAACGCACCTGTGTCGTGGGTGGACGAGCTAATCCAAACCGGACTGGTGCTTCCGTCAAGCGTCCATTCCCAGATACGCAGATGATCACGGCGGCCATAACTGTTAAGGCCCTTCTGCCAGTTCATGTCCTCCGGCTTGCCCTCTAACAGGAACGTCATCATCGGCTGCCGCGCATACCCGCTGTTATTCAACAGGGCATAGAAGTTATGCGCGAAGGAGTGTCTGGAGACCGGGTCGCTGTTGTGCCATCCCGCTTCACGGAACGCCGCCTCGACTTGCTCGCGCGATCCGAGAAACACCAGATTAAATAAATCGGCGTCGAGCGACTTCGTGGTCATTGCCCGCCGGGGCATGCGTTGGATCGATGCATCGAATTCCGCCGATTCCGCCGGAGCAGACTCTTGCATTGCTCTGAGTGCGATCGGAAGCGAGGAAACCGGCGCCTTCATTCTGAGGCGAATGTCGGTTCCAGCCGGGTAGTAAATCTCGGGTTCGGGAAAAATCGGAAAGGTCGCTTTGTAAATGATCAATCCCAGGTCGGAGTACGGATTCCACGTCGGCAGATGTATCAGGCGACTATTGATTCGCCCCTGAAACGTATCGCTGCTTAGCACGCCTTGGATAACGCCGTGCTTCACCTGTTCGCGGGCGTTTTCCACTTCCTCGACTCGAGCATTGATCTCGACGGTCGAACCATCCTCGGTGACCGCACGGTCGAATTGCAGCTCAAGGGCCGCAGTTTCATGCCGAATGCCCCATCCCACTTTGCGTTTGCTGCGAACCACTCCCTCAATGGATGTCCCCATCGGCAGCACTACGTCACTGCCACACATCACATCCTCGGTAAGGACTCCGTGCACCGGATCGCCCACATGTGCCGTGTAGGTGGAAACAGGCGCCGCCAGTCGGATCCAGAGTGGCTGGCCCGTCGGCAATTGGTCGCATGCCAGCGCCACGCTGGCACACCAAACCACGTATAAGAATGCGAGCCCGCGGCCTAGGCCGAGCAGGATTCTCATGCAGACGAAGCACCTTCCCACATCTGATTAGAGTGACACTCAATGATACCCGATGATTTCTTTAAACCCCACCCGCTCACCGTAATTCCGCTGATTCGTATCGAAAAGCACACGCCAGTGCTATCAATCCGTTAGATCAAGTTTACTGTAATGCAAACGCCCCGGATTGCCGGGGCGTTTGCATTCTGTAATTGATTCGTTACGCGCAACGACGACTCTAGAACTGGTTCCAAAGGTACTGATTGTAAACATCGTGGTGGTACTGCACTTCCGGTGCTTTGACAAATGTGCCCAACAACCTCGGGCACCGGTCGGCCGACGCCTGCTTCAGGTCGGCGTAACGGCCCTTCACATCAGCGCCGAGAAGCTTGGTCGTCCAATCGGCGTTGCGGAAGTTCGCCATCGCGTCGTAGATGTTGTCGGGCAAATACCGCTCAGCCTGGCGCAGGTTCTTAATCTTCGCAGTTTCGCCCTGCAGCCCGGTCTTGAACACTGCGAGCATCACCATGTACGGGTTCGCATCGGGGGCAACAGAACGCACCTCGACGCGCATACTACGCTCGTTACCGATGGGGACGCGGATCATCGAGCCGCGATCCACCGCCGATGCCTTGATCTGATTCGGAGCCTCGAAATGCGGATCGAGACGGCGATAAGCGTTAACGCTCGAATTCAACAACAGACAGGTATCGTTGCCGTGGGTCAGAAAACGGTCGATGAACTGCCATCCCGTCTTACTGAGTTTCTCCTCGCCTTTCGGATCCCAAAACAGGTTCTTGCCGCCCTTGCTGATCGATACATTGGTGTGCATGCCGCTGCCGTTGACACCAACCACGGGCTTCGGAAGGAACGACGCGGTCAGTCCCAAGTTGGTCGCCACCTGGCGGCAAATCAACTTGTAGAGCTGGATCTGGTCGGCGGCCGCAACTACTTCGCCGTAGGAGTAGTTGATCTCAAACTGCGAGGGCGCGACTTCAGGATGGTCCTTTTCGTTCTGGAAGCCCATCGCTCGTCTGCACTTCGGCCGTCGAATCGATAAATGTACGCAGTGGGTCGCCGGGCAACGAATGATAGTAACCGCCGGTATTGACGTACTCGAACTTGCCGGTCTCGTTGTAATGGCGTTCCGCATCTTTACCGGCAAAAAGGAAGCCCTCAATCTCATTGGCTGCGTTGAGGGTATAGCCCTCCTTCTTGTACAGGTCTGCGGCAAATGATTTCAGCACGCCACGGATATCGGCTGCGTAGGGGTCCCCGCCTTTGTCGATGACATCTCCAAACACCAGGATCTTGCCTGGACCGAAGACGTCTGCGGGCCCCCAATAGAAGGCGCTCCAGTCGATTCCCAGGCGTAGGTCACTCTCACGCTGGGCCGTGAAGCCGCGAATCGAAGAGCCGTCAAAAGTAAGGTTGTCCCAGCTCTTGACCAGAAATTTCTTGTCATAGTCGAGCATGTGTAGGCGGCCTTCAAGATCGCTGAACAATACCGTCACTGCCTTGATGCGCTTTTCGTCAGTAAGGTATTTCAGGCGCTCTTCTTGAATCTTGTGGAAGGCCAATCGTTTCAGGCGTTGCTCTTTGGCCTGCAGATTCAGATCTTCTAATTGGTCATATGGAAGTGCCAGGAAATTACGCAATTCGTTCGACATGAATCTCCTCAAGATGGGATTAGGAACCGCCACGGTGGAGGTTAAGCTGTTGGCGATCACTTTTGAGGGTATAGCCTGCCTAACTCGACTGCCAATTAAAAGCGTTAATGATAGATATTGACGGAATTTATCGAGCGTTCGAAATGCTGGAAGTGCTGATTTGACGGGGCTTTGAGCCACATTGCAGCGAGTTTGGTGCAATTCCTGAAATAGGAACCATCTGCCACCCTACGGTGAATATCATTAGAACTGCTTTCGCAGTCGGATCTCAGATCCCCCGCGTGCAAAGCTGACCTCAGTCATCAGACTGCGCATCAGGGAGATGCCGCGCCCATGAGACGCGGTGGAGGATGCGACGTCTTCAGCATCCCATGATGCAACGTCAAAGCCTGGTCCCGGGTCGCTTAACGTGATGGCGATTTGAGAGGTGTCGGCGGCAAGGCTGCATCCAATTTTCTTCGCCGCGTCGTCGCCACAGCCATGCCGCGCGGCATTTGCAAGCGCCTCCTGTACCGCGACCAGGACGTCGATTTGTGTTTCTTCATTACGGCAGGATTGGCGGATGAACTTCATGATTCTCTCTCGCGATTGGGCAACGGATGCCAGGTCGCCTGGCAATTCAAATTCTTCGCGCGCGATAGTAGCGTGTGCTCCGTCGCTCGCCGCCACGGCGGGTAAGGGCAGAGTTGACCGGGCGTCATCGGCCGTCATCGAATCGGACGAAGTTGCGGCCTGGGTCACAGCACGGTCCTTCAAACCAAGGGAGAGTCGCACTCCTGCATTATGTATGCCTAACTCTCATGCTTGCCACCAATGAATGCAAAGTGCGGATTAAAAGTTGATAAACCGATGCCAATGAGAAACCGTTACCCGCTGAATACGTCTAATAATTAGTTGGTAGTTGATCTATCCGTAACAATATTTGTTCATCATGGGAGTAGATGCAGTTTCCCCTGATCTCCACAAATCACCAAACGAACCCACGAGCAGTGTGCGCGTGATTACGAATCGGGACGGAGAGAATGCTGCGAATTGAAATTCATTCATGGAATGGTACAGCGACACTGAAGTGCTCAGGCCGGGTCATCTTCGGTGTCGAAGCGGAAACCCTCGGACGATGGTGCAGTCACGGAACGAATCATGCGTGCGGGTTAATCTTGCGCACGTAACCGGAATCGATGCTGCTGGTTTGGGGCTGCTGGTGGAGTTGCACAATTGGGCCAAAGATACTCGTCGGACTCTTACCCTGGTCGATCTTTCAGAGCCGGTCTGGAACCTCGTCGTGCTGACCAAGCTCTGCGCCTCGCTCGACATCTCCTATTCGGACACAATCGGAGTGATGCGTCGTGCAAGAGAAACGGAAGCCGACGACTGCCGCAGGCATCAACTAATCGCCTGATTGCGGCAATGTGTAATGACGGTCAGGGTTCAATAAGAAAGATGTTCGCTTAGTCGATTGTCATTTTTGCTGCGTCGTTGGAACCACCATAGGCGCCGTGCTCCACCCTCGAAGACTCACTTGCGGCTCGCCTCTCGCTACCGACGCAGGATATTCAATCTCGATCTCGCGACTTTCTCCCGGCAGCAGCGAAACGTAATTGTCGCTGTAGTACGCCGGGAGAATGCGCGTCTGGTCGGACGCCCTCACCAAGGTCAGCTTGTTCTCCAGAGCGGCTGTCGCACCCTTATTCTGTAATTGCACATGAACGCGATTTGTTTCGCCGCTTCGGCTCCACGTGGCCGACGCCGCGACGTTGGCCACTGGCAGACGAGTCAGTTGACGATAGGCGGCAGGCCTAGCTCCCAGCCAATACAGGTTGTCCGATAGCAACTGTCCCGCGGAGTTGTGCAGCTCCAACTTCACCAGCACAACGTCGGTCGCCATCAGCGGCACCAGATCGAGGTTGAAACCCGGCGTGGCAGAATTCGCTGCTGCATCTTTGCGCTCCTCATGATGCAGCAGCGGTTTATTGTCGAGTGAATATACGTTTGCGGTGACTGTGACGCCAGGTTTAGGAACCGTTGTCGTGTTGATTACCGAAACACTGTAGTCCGACAGATCCAGTTGCACATGCACCGGTTCGCAAGCTTTCTTGACCCCGTAGAACGATGCCTGCGTGTCGTAATCGGAACTCAGGATTTGCCACATGTTGCTGGGCCACGCCGGCTGCGTCATCCAAAGCATGCGTCCGCTGTTCGGCGACCAAAGATGCGCATTCATACCTTCGAAGATCGCACGGTGCTCGGTGTAGTTCAGCATTTGGGCCTTGCGTTCGAAGTCTTCCAGACTGGTTCCCGCACCGAACTCGGCTTCCAGTTCTGCCATAAACGGTTCGATCGCGCCGTTTCCACTCTGGTGCCAATCGTGATACGCCCACGCGTCGCCGATCGGCCATTGATCGGCCTTCGGAATCCAGGCGCTAAACGATTCCAGCGTAGACAACGAAGGAATTCCGGTTTCCACCGAGAAACCGTGATTCAACGTCGTGTAATACAGGTACGGTTCCTGGAAGCGGTAAGGCCCGCTGTTTTGCAGGTTGACCTGGTTCGAACTCGGCGAGTAGTAACGGGTGCCGTCCAATGTCGTAGTCAGATCAATCAGTCCCTTGTTCAGGATCGGCGAAGGGACGCCCTCGTTCCGTCCGCACCACATCACGATGGAAGGGTGATTGCGGAACCGAAGAATGGTGTCACGCACGTTGTCGAGAAAGAGGGGAATATCGAGTGGTTCGACGTTGTAGTCTTCCGTCGATGCCCAGAAGTCGTTCCAAACCATGAGGCCGTATTCGTCCGCCAGGTCGTAGAACACTTCCTCTGTGTTTTGCCCCACCCAGTTGCGAATGATGTTGACGTTCGCGTCGCGATGCAGGCGGAAGTAGGGTTCCAGCTTCTCGCGAGAAACTCGTTTGCGCGAGTCGTCCATACCCCAATTCCCACCACGGGCGGCAATTCTCACTCCGTTGACTTTAAGGATGAGGTATGGCGCGGCCTTTGTGTCTTCCACCGCTCGAATGGCCGGTGACGCCTCGGCCCCCGGTGGCAGCGAGGCAACCCATTGATGTGGGTCCTTGTCCCACTCGGACGGCGGCGCACTGTCGGAGTAGGCGATCTGCCGCATACCTTCATGCGTAACGTCCACCACCTGCTCGCCCCTCGCCCGCGCGACAGTCGGTGATATTTCCACTCGCCGCAAGGCGCCTTTGCTATCGAGCAAGCTCAGTTCGTAGGTGACTTCGCGCACTCCAAAGCGAACCTGCTTTGAGTCGGATTGCTTGCCGCTTTCTGAAAATTCGAGTTTCAGTTGATACAACTCGGGCTTGCCGTAGCCGTTCGGCCACCATAGTCGCGGGTTCTGCACTGTCAATTGCGCAAACTCCGCGGGCGCCAATTTCACTGAACTCTTGCCCGGCGACACGGTGACCTCCTTTGTGACATTGGTGTTTTCGAACGACGCATGCAGCGTTCCCTTCACCGGCTTGTCCGAGACATTCTCCAGCGGCACCGTGATCTCAATATCTGCGCGGCTCGTGTCTGGCAGCGGAAGTTTAGTGACAACTTGCGGATCGCCAATCTTCACCACTCCTGTAGCAGTTAAAGTAACGGGTTGCCAGATGCCGGTGTCGCGGTCGCGAATCGCAGGGATCCAGTCCCATCCTTCGGTTGCAACAAATGTGGGACCGTCCAGGCACATCATGCCGCCGTTCTCACCCGGTCCGCCTAACACCGACTGTTCGTGCGGAATCCCCGGATGCGGCGGCGGCGACACCCGCACCGCCAGAACATTCGTCTGCCCGGCCTTCAGCACGTCTGTCACATCGAACACGCCACGGATAAACGCTCCCTTGATATTTCCCAGCGACTGCCCATTCAGCCACACCTCGGCCGCGTAGTTGATGCCTTCAAACGTCAGCGTGAACCGTCGCGCGTCCAACTTCGGCGCTTTGAACTCGTTGCGATACCAGTAATCCTGCTTGTTGAGACTCTCGGGAATGACCAGGTTATTCAGTCCGTAGTCCGGGTCGGGATAGGTCCCACGGTCGATCATCGTGGTGAGCGCCGTCCCCGGAACCGTCGCCACCAGCCAATCCTTTGTGCTGAACCCGGCCTTCACGATATCCGCGGCGCTCGCCTTGGTGGCGGAAGCCCCAATCATTCGCCACCCTCCCGCCAGCGTCCACTGATTGTCGCCATCCGTCACAATCTCCGGGCCGGTCGGGATCGCCTTGGCCACCGGCGTCGAATAAGGCGCTCGGCTCTTGGGCCAAGTCGAAGGGTCTTGCGGAGCGCGATATCCCGCCTGGCCTCGCGTCTGCACCGGCCACGGCTTCGCGCCTTCCTCGAATACATTCATCGCAAAATTCGGCGGATTTCCCGCCAGTTGCTTGATCCGTTCCGCCGTCAGCGCCTCGCGCACGATCGTGAACCCAGCCACGTTTCCGCCAAAATGCTGACCTTGGAACGAAGACACACCGGGCACGGCCGGCGCCACCGGAGGCGCAATCTGTACGGCTGGCGCCACTCTGCCTAGTGTGAGGGTCCCCTGTCCCGCCTGCGACCCGTCGCTATAGAGACGGAAAACTGTTCCGTCGAATGTCACTGCGATGAACTGCCATTTCCCCGGCGTAACCGTCATGGGTACGCTGAAGCTGTTGTCAACTCCCATCCATAGCATCAATTTGCCGGGTTCAAGCCCGAGGAAGCGCGAGTACTCGGCTGTAACATCCCCGTATCCCGCAACCAAAACAGGCGCAGCAATGGGCGTATCCGTCTGTACCCAGGCGTACATTGTCCAGGGCGAGTCAGCGCGCAGCACCGTATCATGCGTAACCATGGCTTTCCGCAGTCCATCGCCACCCTGCAAAATTGTGGCGTTGTACGGCCCATAAACCGGTGGATCGTTCGTCGGTACAATTTGCGCCGACGCGATCGCTACCGTCCACGAAGTAAGAACTATGAGAGAGAAGAGCCCGTACCCCAACCGCCGCGATGACTTCATGAATGTCCTCTTGTTTCGGCCCAGATCAATCGCGATCACTCTTAATAGGCGAGCGATCGCACACTAACGATTTTGCGACAGAAAATCATACAGGAGGACAGGAGGGTACTTAATTGGCGTCCGTCCCGCTTTAGGCCGCCACGACTCAGCGGTTTGAAGAAATCCGAACGTACCGGAGGTGTCGCCAATCGTGCAGGAGTCGTTATGAAACCCGGACGTTCACGCGGAGCGCACAAGGGGTTTTTGACTTCCTCTTCTCCGTGTCCTCCGTGCCTCCGTGGTGAACACACTTCTATTTGTTTCCGAACGTCACACTCAGCCCCGAACTCGTACCGTAATCGCTGCCTGAGAATGTCGGCGGCGGCCGATTGTCCCAGTTGCCGTAGAACGACACGTTCCACGACAAACTTCCCGAAATCTTGATGTAGTACGTCGCATTCAAGTTCGTATACAGCCGCCCGGGCTGCGTAATCGCTGGCAGCAGCGTGACCGTTGTATCCAGTGTCGTCTTGTTAAACCGAAACAGCCTTGCTCCCGCTCCTGCCAGCCCGGTAAACACCTGTTGCGGATTCGACACTGCCAGGTTTGGCGCGTATTGCGTCCTCTGCCACCCGAAGCCGCCGAGCACGTAGATCTTTGCGTGGTTCGTGTTCGACAGTAAACGCCCCACGCCGCCGCCGAAACTCGTCTGCAAGTTAATGCTCTGCACCGAGCTCTGCAGGAAACCTGCCGTTCCCGCATAAAACCAGTTATTCCAGCGCAGCAGGCGTTGGGCTTCGAAATTGAGTTGATTGTGAGTAGTTGCCGTAACCCCGGTACTCGTCGACAGGTTCGAGTTAAAGGACGCACCGGCCTGCCAGCGCTCCCGCGGATACACTACATCAGTGCCCAGGCTGTACTGCGTCGATTGATTGCCTTTGGTATACGAAATACCGCTATTAATGGAGCCGTTGAACCGTTGCAAAAAACGTTCCGACGTCGTGTCCATCTGGATTACCTTTGCTCGCTCAAGGTTCACCGTGCGCGCCGAAGCCTCCACCACTTCGATCGTCGTCGGCCTGCCCTTTTCAACGTCCGCAGTGGAGAGTGTTCCTGTGTACACCACGCCGTCCTCTGTCTTCACCAGGAACAACTGCTTACTCTCGATGTGGTCCACCTTTGACCACTGTACGTCGCTCGTGCCGAGGATGTACTGCATGCTGATGTACAGCACTCCCTGCGACAGACCCTTGATCTCGCCGGTCAAGATGATCGCCATTCTTCATGATGATGACGTCGGTGCTGTCGCGTGCCAGCAATGGCGCAATCATAAGCAGACAGCTGATGAGTATTCTTTGGATATTCATGCCGGAGTCCGCCTCTATCGAGTCTCCGCGCTCCGCCGTGCACACTGATTGCGGCGAGCGTGGTGTAGGATTTGCTTTGCCTCATCCTACTGTATGTCTCGAATCGCGCACTCTGGAAAATACTGCCTGCTTGGTCTGTTGCTGGCCTTCGCCCTTGCTTCTCGCAGCCAGGCGCAAACCGATCAGTTCCTGCCAGAGATCGACGCATACTACAAAATAACGTCTCCCGTTCGTGTCTGGCTTCAGGCGAAAGAAACGAGCGAAGCGGGCACTCCCGTCACTGCCGAATTTGGCCCGAGCCTCGACTTCTACATCAAGTCACCGCTCAAATTTGCAGATGTTACGGCTTTCGACTTGGATGATTCGAAGTCCCGCGTGCTGGTGATCTCCGTCGGCTACCGCTACCTGCCTACCCCGGGCAGTCCTCCAACGAACCGCATGGAACCGGTGTTCACCCTGAACTATCCTGTGGCGAAAATCGGGTTACTGTTGTCGGACCGCAACCGCGCAGACTTGGATTGGAAGGTCGGGACTTTCACCTGGCGCTATCGCAATCGTGTCCAACTTGAGCGGACCATGAGAATCCGTTCGTACCACCTGTCGCCCTACGCCAGCGCGGAATTCTATTACGAGAGCTTGTATGGAAAATGGAGCGACACCGCGATCTATGCCGGCTGTTTATTCCCCATCGGCAAACACTTCGAACTCAATCCGTATTACGAGCACCAGAACAACACCGGCAAGAGCCCGAACCAACAGTTAGATCAGGCCGGCCTTATGCTCAATATGTACTTCAGCCGGAAGTGAACATACAGTGAACCTACGTGGATAGGAACACATTTTGTCATGGCTGGTGACGGCTCCTGATTGCCCCGCGAAACGCCCGCCAGTCCCTTCCACCCGCTCCACTTATTTCAGCAGGCCGACATTACGTAAGACTCGCCGCACCTTTTTCGGGGAGATGGATAGCCGGCTCGATACCTTCGACACCTTCTTCCCTTCCCGCTGCCACACTTTTGGAATCACGATTTCAGCGAATTCTTCCGTGACTTGTTGAAAAGTTTTCTCACCCAGTATGCCCTCAGACCATGCTCGCAGTGTTTCGTCGATGCTCGACGCTCGCAGAATGCGGGCCTTCAGGGCCGCCAGGTCTTCCCACAAATGGTCGCGGTCTTCAGCTCCGAGCAGTGCCGCCGCACGATCGGCGCATCGCTTGGCTTCCTCCCACTCCTGGAAGAAGTCATTGGCGAACATCATGCCGCGGGCCACATAGGCTTCCGCCGCCAGCCGACGATTCTGCGTTAGTTCCGCCCACTGAACGGCGTCTTCCGCATAGAGGCGCGCATGGTTCGCGTGCACGGCGACATCCGCATCTTCGCCGAGTTGCTCGTCGACGCGCGCGTTCTCCGCTATGCACTGCAGCGTCCTGGCTCGTGCCATGTGAATATGATCGTTCTTGTCGTGTGCAAGCTCGTACGCCTTGAGTGCTTCGCCAGCTCCGAGCTCGATGTTTCCGCCGTCCAGATGAAGATAGCCCGTGCTCACTAGTACCGACGCAATTCCACTGTAGTGGTGATGTAGCGCGTAAATTTCGCCGGCACGTTGCAACTCATCCAGCGCTTCGCGGCAGATTTGTGTATAACGCGCCATCGCGCCTGACCCTACTCTGGCGGACGATGGATTTTCGCGCCGTCCCGTCTGCGACGATTCCGCCCGGGCGTCGATGCGCTTTCGCAGTTGCAGGGCGATCAGTCGCTTGACCGAGGCCGCATTGACTAACGCTCTCGCCAGGTTGCGATGGTTCGGATCGCGTCGCGCATACAACTCCACCGCGTTGGCGAAATGTTGCAGCGCCTCGGCGTATTTGCCGGCTTGACGCTCCATGCGGCCTTTGGCCGACTCAATATTGCCCAGCGACAAGGCATCGTCGGTGTTGGCCAATTCTGCTTTGGCTTCATCGAGCATTGCCAGCGCCTCGTCCGTCTTGCCCGTCTGAAACAAAAGCCAGCTCTCCTGGATCTGAATGACCGCCGCCAGCTTGGGCGCCGGGATTGTCTGCATCAAACAGCGTCCCCGGACCACGTGCTCCATGGCCTCGTCGTATTCACCTTTCTTGCGATGCGACCTGCCCTTCCAGAAGTGCGCGATGGCGGCCAGTCGCTGGTCGCCCAGTTCGTCCTCCGCCTTCAGCACAAACTCGAGCAACTGGATCGCACCGTCCAGGTCTTCTTCCCCCATGGCACAAAAAGCCTCCGCCATGCGCAGTTGAAGATACGCCTGAAGACTCATTCGCCCTCGGACGTCCTGCGGAAAAGTCTGCAGCAACCCCTGCAGAAAATTCACGTCACGATACCCCAGGTCCACCCATTGCGCCACTCGCACCACGATGCTCGCCGCATGCTCTTGCGAAGGTTTTAGATCACTTAGATCGGAGTTGCTACGGTCGAGCAAGTCAAATCCCTCGGCGACTCGCCGCTCCATCAGTAAGCCATCCAGCTTCACCACCAGGGAAGACTCACGCGCCATGCGGCGATTGTAAGCTCTCAATCCAAAACGGTCTAGTATGGCCGTGTGCAGGCGACGAACTCTTCTCTTCCAATCCGGCATGAATTTCTATGTCAATGCATATACATGCCTTACTTCCATATATGACCGCTGGTTCTTTGATGGGCTGACTTGTCTCCTAGTCCGAAACGGACTACAACCTCTTGTGCACCGCCTTGTCTCGTCGTTTAATCGTCTGGCAATCAGCACTCGGAGAGACGATCATGTCCCAACCCAAACACACGAACAACCAGGATTGGAACTCACCCCGCTGGAAAGGCATTACCCGCTCCTACACACCTGCCGATGTTGACCGGCTCAGGGGCACCGTACATATCGAACACACCCTCGCGCGTTTGGGTGCTGAGAAATTCTGGAACCTGTTGCGCACGGAGCCGTACATCGCCGCACTCGGAGCTCTCACCGGCAACCAGGCCGTGGAAATGGCCCAAGCCGGCCTGAAGGCGATCTATCTGAGCGGCTGGCAGGTTGCCGCCGACGCCAATCTTGGCGGGCAGATGTATCCCGACCAAAGTCTCTACCCCGTCAACAGTGTTCCCACCGTCGTTCGGTCGATCAACAATGCGCTGCTGCGCGCCGATCAGATCTCCCATTGTGAGGGCCGTCCGGAATTCGATTGGATGCTACCCATCGTGGCTGACGCCGAAGCTGGGTTTGGCGGCAACCTCAATGCCTTCGAGTTGACCAAGGCGATGATCGAAGCCGGAGCCGCTGCCGTCCACTTCGAGGACCAGCTCTCTTCTGCCAAGAAGTGCGGACACCTCGGCGGCAAGGTCCTGGTTCCCACCGAGGAGGCCACTCAGAAGCTAGTAGCGGCGCGCCTCGCCGCCGACACCATGGGCGTGCCAACGGTCATCATCGCCCGCACCGACGCCAACTCAGCCGGACTCATCACCAGCGATTACGACGCACGCGACCGCAACTTCATTACAGGCGAGCGTACAGTCGATGGCTTCTACATCTATCGCGGGAGTCTGCAAGCCGCAATCGCTCGCGGTCTGGCCTATGCTCCTTACGCAGACGTGTTGTGGTGCGAGACCTCCGAGCCGAACCTCAACGAGGCGCGCCAATTTGCCAATGCCATCCACGCGCAATTCCCCGGCAAGATGCTGGCCTACAACTGCTCTCCCTCGTTCCACTGGAGGTCGAAGCTGAACGAGGAAGATATTGCCTGCTTCCAGCGCGATCTCGCAGCCATGGGATACCGTTTCCAATTCGTAACCCTCGCCGGCTTCCATGCACTTAATTTGTCCATGTATCAACTGGCGAGGGGATACGCCCGCTCCGGCATGACCGCCTACTCACAATTGCAGCAGAACGAGTTCGAGATGGCGGAGAACCTGGGTTACTCAGCGGTGAAGCATCAGCGCTTCGTCGGTACCGGCTACTTTGACGCGGTCGCTACTACGATCAGCAATGGACAAACGTCCACTTGCGCGCTACCCGGTTCCACGGAAACCGAACAGTTCGAGATCGACTCCGAGGACTACAATGACGGGGAAGCGACAGAGCGTACTCCCATGCCGCATCTGTATACGTTGCTCGAATCACTGCCGCTACCCAGCACTGCTGCGAACGACTGAGGCCTGCATCGGACGGAACGGCTCGGCGATGCGTAATCACCGCTGTCGTCTCGTTGTTCGGTCAAAGCCAAAGGAAGCCGCATGACTACTCAGACTGAAGCGATCCGTATTGCGGGACCCCGAGCCGATGCCCAACCCGGCATCCTCACCCCGCAGGCAACTGAGTTTCTGCTGGCATTGCATACGCGCTTCGAACCCGTGCGCCAGGCACTGCTGCAGGAACGGAAAAATCGTCAGGCGCGCCTCGACGCCGGCCAGTTGCCCCAATTCCTGGAAGCCTCTCGTCCCACCCGGGAGGCCTCCTGGAAGGTGGCCCCGATCCCTCCCGACCTACTCGATCGCCGCGTGGAAATTACCGGTCCACCCGATCGCAAGATGATCATCAACGCGCTCAACTCGGGCGCCAGTGTCTTCATGGCCGATTTCGAGGACTCGAACTCGCCTACCTGGACTAACAACATCGAAGGGCAACAAAATCTCCGCGATGCCGTCGCTCGCACCATCGAATTCCGCTCTCCCGAGGGCAAAGACTACAAGCTGAGCCCCAAGCCCGCGGTGCTGTTCGTGCGCCCTCGCGGTTGGCATCTCAACGAAAAGCACCTGACGATTAACGGCACTCCGATATCTGGCTCGCTGTTTGATTTCGGATTGTTCTTCTTTCATAACGCCAAGGCGCAGATTGCTTCCGGCACCGGTCCGTATTTTTACCTGCCGAAATTGGAAAGCCACCACGAAGCCCGCCTGTGGAACGATGTGTTCCTGTTCGCGCAGGAATACATCGGCATACCCAAGGGGACGATTCGCGCCACTGTCCTGATCGAGACCATCACCGCAGCCTTCGAGATGGACGAGATCCTTTATGAGTTGCGCGACCATTCCGCCGGACTCAACTGCGGCCGATGGGATTACATCTTCAGCTTCATCAAGAAATTCCGGAATCACGCCAGTCGCGTCCTACCCGACCGGGGCGTGGTCACCATGCAGCAGCCCTTCCTGCGCTCGTACGTCGAGTTGCTGATTCACACCTGCCATCGGCGCGGCATTCACGCTATGGGTGGCATGGCGGCGCAGATCCCGATCCGCAACAACCCCAAGGCCAACGAGGAAGCAATGGAGCGGGTGCAGCAGGACAAGCTACGCGAGGTACGTGCAGGACACGACGGGACCTGGGTGGCGCATCCGGGATTGGTTCCCATTGCCAAAGCGACTTTTGACGAGCACATGCCACAGCCGAACCAGATTGCTCCGCCGGCCAGCGCGACGTTCACCGATTACCGAGGCCAACCTGCTGGAGTTGCCGAAGGGAGCAATTACCGAAGCAGGCCTACGCCGCAACGTCGATGTGGGATTGCAGTACCTTGAATCGTGGCTGCGCGGCAACGGCTGCGTCCCGATTTACGACCTGATGGAAGACGCAGCGACGGCGGAGATTTCACGTTCGCAGATCTGGCAGTGGCTCCGCTACCAGGCCAAGATGGACGACGGGCAATCAATTACGCCGGAAATGTTCGACGCGATTTTGCGGGAGGTGGTGAAGCGGTTGAAGGCAGCGGAAACGACGCCCAAGGACCACAAATTCGACCGCGCGGCAGAGTTATTTACCAACATGTCGAAAGGCGAGTACCAGGAGTTCCTCACGAGCGTTGCTTACGACGACCTGCCATAAGAACTAACCAACAACGGACATAAAACCAACAACGCCTCCAGACTCACCATCTGGAGGCGCCGCGGTTTTCCGTCTTGCTCGCGTCTTTGCTATCCACTAGCCACTAACCACTATCCACTATCCTGTCACTGCACCTTAACGTGAATTTCCTGGTTTCCCGTAAGCGAAAACGTTACCGAGTTAAAGGCGGGCGCTTTTAGTCCGTGTGACGGATTCGTCGACATCCCCCACTGCTCGGTCGGAACACCCATGAAATTCTTGTCGAGCTTGTGGTTCTTGTTGACGTCGTGGATCACGGCCACCGCGTACTTGCCTGCCGGCAGATTGGGAACTTCGATGGTGTTGACGGTGCCGGGTTTGGCTGCTACTGCGATGTCCTTGAAAGCGGCCTGGCGGTCGTCTGGCCATCCTTTATCGGAATTGAACACCAACATGCCGATATTTCCGTCTTTCTCATTTACCCCCTCAACGACAACCGTCAAGGTGTAGGTTGGGGCCTGGGCGCTCAACAGACACGCACCCGCGATCATAGCCAAAAACAACATTGCCGAAATAAGACCGAGCCTGTGCATGAATCCTCCCGAGTAGTTGTGAACAACGAATTGTACGCTCGCCTCTGCCTGATGGCTTTTCGCCTGTCGTTACAATCCTGCAATCCTCATTTTCGAGAATTTCCCAGTTTGGGAATTCCTGTTAGTTCAGTGTTCTCCATCACTCCGGAATTCGCACGATGCCACCTACAATGACACGTGGTGCTAGGCCGCTTCTCTCGTAGATAAAAAGATCGGCCGATGCACTGCTTTATGTACCGAATTCCTATATCTGGATGTTTACTCTTATGCGAAAACTGGAAGCTGTTGAAGAAGCCCGCGCGATTATGACGCAGGGCAAAGAATGGGGCGTATTCAAGTGGCTCATGGAAAAACGCAAAGTGCGCGGAATCGCCGATCGCGCTACCGCCGCCCTGAATGAAGCCGAGGATAAAGTCAAAGCCGCCTGGAGCGACGACCTGAAGCGGGCGTACAACCACCTCGCCACGCAAGGCGACGATTCCGCGAACGGGAAAAAAGGCGCCAAGAAATACGATCCCGAGCTTCTCGCCATCGCCCGGAAAGTATTGGAGGCGGATCAGGAAACCGAAAGCCAGCGGCTCGACGCGGAAGATACATTCGCCGAAGGCGAGCGCCACCTGAGCACCGCCATGGCTCGCGAGGGAGCCGGCAAGGCACTCGCCACCTACGATCTCCACGAGAAGGCGATACGCAAGGCCGAAGCTGCGGCGAAGTAATCGGAAAGCGAATAGAAGGCGAGAAATGGCGCAGCTAACTCTATACGCGTGACATAGATAGCCACAACTATGTTATGTTGCAATGACATAGAGATAATTTCCCGCTAAGCGACTGATTCTAAACAACCGTGTAACAGCAATTTTCGGCAAAACGTCAAGAAATGGGGCCACACGAAATGCTCTCCTGGTTGCCACGCGATCCGCTTCCGGTCGGCTCGAAGGCCCCTGACTTCACCCTTCCCACCCAGGCCGGCAAGAAGGTCAAGCTGTCCTCCCTGCGGGGCAAGAATGTCGTGCTGGTCTTTTATCCCGGCGATGACACCATGATCTGTCGCAAGCAGTTATGCGAATTTCGCGACGCGTGGCCGGACTTTCGAGGACTGAATGTCGTCGTCTTCGGCATCAATCCGCAGAGCGCCGAAAGCCATCGCGAATTTCGCGACAGATACCAGTTCCCGTTCCCTCTGTTAGTAGATGCCGACCAGCAAGTCGCTGCGTTGTACAACTCCGACGGTGGGATGGTGAATCGCACGGTGTACCTGATTGGTCCGGACGGCGTCATTCGCTACGCCCGCCGCGGCATGCCGCAACCGCAGGAAGTGCTCGCGCTGCTGCGAAAGACCAGGGCAGCGGAAGAACTGTGGCGGTATAGCGTGGAGAGGCTCTCGACATGTCGAACCAGAACTAACGAATTCGATTTCGACTTCATCGTCATTGGCTCCGGATTCGGCGGCAGCGTCACGCGCGCATCGTCTGGTGGAGAAGGGCTATCGCGTCGCCGTCATGGAGATGGGCCGCCGCTGGACGCCCGAGAACCTGCCCAAAACCAGTTGGGAGATGCATCGCTGGTTCTGGCGGCCGGGCATTGCGCTGCGCGGCTTCTTCAACATGCGCTTCTTCCGGCACGTCACCATCCTGCACGGCTGCGCAGTGGGCGGCGGATCGATTACGTACGCCTGCACCATGCTGCGGCCTCCCGACAAGGTGTGGGACAGCGGCTCGTGGAAGGGCCTCGACGACTGGAAGTCGGAGATGCCCCGGCACTACGACACGGCATCGCAGATGCTCGGCGTCACCGTGAACAAGATTCTCGGGCCAGCCGATCGCTTGCTGAAGAAGGTGGCCGACTCAGCCGGAGTGGGCGATACCTTTTATCGCACCAGCGTCGCCATCTTCCAGGCGCCGGAGGGAGTGCAGGGCGGAGTGACCGATGCCCGACCCGTACTTCGGCGGCGAAGGTCCGGAGCGAACCACGTGCGAGGGTTGCGGCGGCTGCATGATGGGTTGCCGCCATGGCGCGAAAAACACCCTCGATATGAATTATCTGTATCTCGCCGAGAAGCACGGCGCGAAGGTTTTCCCGGAAACGCGCGTGGTCGATGTGCAACCGCTCGACGGCGCAGCAGGACGGCAGCGGCGGCTACCAGGTTCGACCGTGAAGTCCACGGCTTGGCTAAACCACCATCCGCGAGAGCTTCACCTGCCGCGGCGTCGTCTTCGCCGCCTCCGCGCTGGGCACCATGGAGCTTCTCTTCCAGCTGAAGGACAAGCAGTCGCTGCCTCATCTCAGCGACAAGATTGGCCGGTACGTGCGCACCAATTCCGAGTCGCTGATTGGCGTGCGCGTGCCCGGAACCACCGACGACTTGTCGAAGGGCGTCGCGATCGGCTCGGGCATTTACATCGACGAACACACGCACATCGAAGCAGTCCGCTATCCGAACGGATCCGATTCCATGTCGGCGTGGACTACGATTCTGACCGGCGGACGGCCGGGCCCCGGTCGAGTCGGCCTCTGGCTGAAGAACCTGCTGGTCGTCAGCAGTCGCTGCATCCCATCCGGACGTTCCGAATCATGCAGCCATTCGGTTGGGCGCGGGAGTCCGTCATCCTGCTGTGCATGCAGGCGCTGGATGGGCACATCGACATGTGTTGGGAACGCTCCCTGTTCTCGCCGTTCCGAAAGACTCTGGTCAGCCGCGGCCAACGAATCCCCACGTTCATTCCGCAGGCCAATGAGTTTGCCCAGAAGATGGCGAAAGCCGCCGGAGGCACCGCTATGAGCATGCTGCCGGAAATTCTCTTTGACATTCCCGGCACTGCGCATTGCCTCGGAGGCTGCGTTATCGCCGACTCCCTCAGAACGGCGTCGTCGATTACCGCAACCGCGTGTTCGGTTACAAGAACATGTACGTCTGCGATGGCTCCGTGATCGGCGCCAATCTCGGCGTGAATCCCAGTCTGACCATCACGGCGTTGACCGAGCGGGCGATGAGTTTCATTCCGCTGAGCGCTCCGGAGACGCAGTGGACCGACGAGGCTGAGCAGGCGGCGGTCACTGTTCCGTAACCCAGCCGGATTCCTGAAGTCGATGACGGGTGGGCTTACGCTTTTTTTACTTTTTTCTTGGACTTACGTTTGGCAGGAGCCTTTTTCGACGTTTTGGCTTCTCGACGCGCGCTTCCAACTCGGCGATGCGCTCGCGCAGCTGCTGAACTTCGCGACGTTGCCACTGGGGCCCTCCGAGACGCGAGTTTCGGCTGGTTGTCCTTGCATGAAGTTCTTGATCATGCTGATGGGAGACATCGCAGCTGACTGCATCTCGCTCAGCCCGCTGTGCAGCTTGCTCTGCACGCGCCTGGTAGGCATCGAAGGCGGACTTCAGATACCACATGATGAACTCACGGCCGACCTCGTCTGAGGAGACGATGAGTTGGCGGAGGAGCTCGAGGGGCAACCCAGTAGGCTGCTGTTTGGCATCGTCCACGATGATCTGGGTCAGCGTTACGCGTGTGACATCCGCCCCGGTTTGCGCATCCACCACCTGTACGTCTTTCCCCTTACGGATCATCTCGCCGATGTCCTCGAGATTGATGTACCGGCTGGCGGAAGTGTCGTAGAGCCTGCGGTTGGGGTACTTCTTGATCACGATTGTGGCTGGACTCATGAGGAAGCGCCTCCCTGCTGCAATGCACAACTATCGACCCGTGTGTTCTCATTCTACGCCGAGACGCTGGGAGTGCAGTCTATGCTGGACTGCAGCATAAAAGACAGTCAGAGACCGATGTCGTGGCCCTAGCAAGCAACGCATCCGCCACCCTCTACCGTGCGGAATCGCCGTTCCTGGGTGGTTTCCCCGCGCTAGTGGTTGGATCTATTGCCACTCGAAATTAGCCTTTGGCAACTTGCAATAAAACGTCTATATTGATTCCCCGGGGATGGCGTGGGGTCGTTTTCGCTGGTCTATACGGGAAATTCCCGTAGCTGCCGGCGATCTACCTGCATCTGGTTCCCTGGGAGAAGCAGATATTGGCAACGGGCCCACGGCATTACGACTATCGCGAAGACCAGGCAGAAGCGAATATTTCTATTTGGAAAGAAGCGCTATTCGCGGCCGACATTCTCCTACTTCACTCCTCGCCGGTTTATTACGGACTGGGAGTGCCTCACGGAGACGGATCGGCAGTAATCCTGGTCCCCGGATTCCTGGGCACTGACGCTTATCTCACCCAACTCCACACCTGGCTCGGCCGCATTGGATATCGTCCATATTTCTCGGGTATCGGGATCAATGCGGAATGCCCGAACATCCTGATCCAGCAGCGGCTCAACGCATGCATCGAGAAAGCTCTTCGCGAGACAGGTGGGAAGATCCACCTCATCGGTCACAGCCTGGGCGGCATCATCGCCCGTTCCGTCGCCGGTCAGAAGCCGAGCGACGTCGCTTCGGTGATCACCCTGGCTTCACCATTTCGCGGTACGGTCGCGCATCGCACCGTGCTTCAGGCGGCCGAGGCAGTGCGCAAGCACATCTTGAAGGAGCATGGCCCAGGGGTATTGCCGACCTGTTACACCGGCAGGTGTACCTGCAATTTTCTGGATTCGATTCGCCGCAACGTTCCAGAGTCAGTGTTGGAGACTGCAATCTACACCCGCAACGACGGCATTGTAGACTGGCGCTATTGTCTGACCGGAAATCTTGATTCCGATTTTGAGGTCCCGGGAACGCATATCGGACTCTCCTTCAACTCCTCTGCCTATACGATCATCGCGAACCGGCTAGCCGAGGCGCGTTCTACGCGGCAGCCTGCGTAAGACAGATTCGCTCCGATTGCCCTGCGATTTTTGACGAAACGGTGGCTTCAATTCCAGAGATCAGTCCTCTGGGGTGTAAATCTGTCCCATTTTGGGACAAACACCACAAACCGACGCGATTTCGCTTATTGCACAACCGGTAAATGAAAGAAACTAAGTACGTCAGGTTCGGGGGCAGAATTAATACGGGGTTGCATGGGACCTAACAACTAAAAGCCTGCTGAATTCGACGAGACATCAAAATCAAACCACCTTGCAAGGAGAAGCCCAATGCGGCGCTCTACTTTCATACTTTTGCTCGTTTTTCTCTCCCTCTCTGTCGTCACGTGTGTGGCGCAGCAGACCTTCGTAAGTAAGTACAGCACTTACGGCGCCTTCTCTTACTTCAGCACGCCGTCGTTGAATTTGACGCAACGCGGACTTGATACCGACTTTGGCGTCAATGTTCGCAGCTGGCTCACGCTTGGTGGCGATTTCAGCTACGGGATGGGTAATAGTTCGCTGCTGCCAAGCAATCTTAATGCGGCAACACAGGCAAAACTAGCGCCGTTTGTACCGACCTTCGTAAAGTTGGGGATCCCGCTAGTGGTTCCTTACAACGCTTCCACTTATACGTACGAGGCCGGGCCGCAATTCAACTACCGCAAATTCACGAAAGTGACCTTCTTCGCCCGTCCGGCGCTCGGGGCGCTGCACGCGAGTATCCAGGCCAAGCCCAACAACCCACTCATTGCTCAGCTCGTCGGTGGCCTTTTGGGCGGAAAGACCTCGCAATCTGACACAGTGGTCTTTTACGGCTTCGGTGGCGGGTTGACCTGGGAGGCCACCCATCAGTTTGGAATTCGTGTAGCCGCCGACTTTGTTCACTACAACATGTTCTCGGATATTCTGGACGGCGGTCGCAACACTGTGCGTGTCACGGTGGGTACGAAGTTCAATTTTGGCAAGAACATTCTGGGGAAATAACCCAAGGGATGATTGGCCGGCTGCGGCAGTTTTCGCTAATGTGAGTCGCTGTCCGCACGCCAACTCTTATGGGGCACCACAAGGAAAGGGAGCCTGCACCGTGATTGAAACGGGCAAGGCTCCCTTGCCTCATCGCTTGCGAGAAGCTTGTTCCCGTACCGGCGCGCACCTCACCGTCAGATAGAATCAACAAGATCATGTTGAAGCGAATCCTCGTAGTCATTCTGCTTGGGATTATCGCTGTTCTTGCTTTCCGGCACGCTGGTTCTTTCTTGGTGGTAAACGGCCCCAAACCGGCCGAAGTAATTCTGGTGCTGGCGGGCGGGGACGATGATTTGCGCTATTGGAGTGGAGTGAAGCTCATGAAGGAGGGCTACGCTCACCAACTCATCCTGGATGTATTCGCAAAAGGCGTGACATTCGGAAACCGTGATCTTGATCTGGCCCGGGAGTTTGTGAATCGGATAACTCCGGGGCAGTCCACAGTGTGTCCTCTGCCGGAGAATTCCACGTACGACGAAGCTCGGTATATCGAGCCTTGCCTGGCGGCCACGGGTGCGAGGTCGATTCTGGTCGTCACCTCGCTATACCACACACGCCGTGCCCGCGATATTCTGCAACATAGGCTCCCGCAGTATGATTTTTCGTTCTATGCAGCTCCGGATCCATACGCTTTCGGCACCCGATGGTGGACAGATCGAGAATGGGCGAAGACCACTTTGTCTGAGTGGGAACGCTACGTTTGGTGGCTACTCGTCGACAGATGGCGAGGCGGCCTGGTCGTGGGTGGTTCCTCGTCCAGATCGTGATTCACTCGACCCGTCGTTCGGTAAACTCAAATTGGCATTAACTAAACCGAGTCGCCCTCCACAGGGAAGCTCCGCACGCAGCCAAGAAGATCAGCATCGCTCCCGACAGCAGGGAGATCGCTGTCCAATTTACGGGAATGCGCGGAACGCTGGCCATCGCCGCCAAGCCAATGAAAATCGCGGTGGTGACGGCGACGATACTCCAATCGAGCCAGCTGCGATCACGTTTGCCGACAGTTCTGACGTTGGAGTCCTCTCCGGAAAGCCCTGCCTGCACGTAGTCAGCGGAGACTCCATACCGCCTTCCTTCGCGATGGGCAGCCTCGGACCATCGGCCATGCTCTTTCCCGCTGACGGAAGACAGTGCGATAGCGCCGGCCCCCGCTGCCATTAAGAGTGACCCACCAATCACCATGGTGTAGAGCGAAACGCCGCGGCCGCGAAGCTCTCCGAACACGAGAATGCCCCATGCCAGTCCCCACAACTGGTTCGTGTTGGAGAGAGGAATACCGCGACTGATGCCCACATACTTAGCGGCGTATTGCTGAAATACATCGCCGATGACCCAGACGAAACCCCCGAGTAGCAACCAGAACAGTACCCCCTTGGCCTTGACTAGTTCGTGCAAGAGAGGTGATGTGCCGCCGCTGTAGCTGATCGCAAGAATCGTCATTGTGACCAACTCGCCAATCGTAAAGAACGCCACGAAGGACATCGGATTCATCCCAGTCAAGTACGCCTTCCGGTACGGAACATACATTGTGCCCCATAGAACTCCGGCGGCCAGTGCTGCCGTGATGCCACGGATGGCGTGTTCCGGCGTGGTTTGAGCGGATGAAGCGTAGGCCAGCAGGCACGCACCGAGAAACATCAACATCGCACCACCCAGCACGCTGAGCCAACGCCGCAGGCCCGCGTTTCGCAATTCGTTAAACAAGGTGATGCCCCACAAAATGCCGATGAGGCTATTCATGTTCCACAACGGAAACGCGATGCTGAGGCCGACATCGCGGATCGCAAAGATAGTCAGAGTGTTCGCTACTGCCCAGAGACAGCCGGCGAGAATTCCCCAAACTACCAAGTGCGGCGCTTGGCGGAAGTCCCAGCCAATTTGGTTCGTTCCACGAACCAATGCGGGCAGGCTCCAGCGCGCGAGAAAAACTCCCGCCACCATCAGCAGCGAAATTACGACCGGTGATATTCCGACACTTACCAGCTTTGTCGGAGCCTCCGCCGCTCCCAGCCAGGCTCCCGCGCCGAAGCCGCACAGGATTCCCATCGCCTGCAACTTGCGCAGTCTTTCCGCGTCGACCGGCTGCAATTGAATTTCGGAGCGCAATGGATGCGAAGTGGGGATCAGCTGATCCAACGCAGCACCGCCAATCCGCCCAGCAGAACAAGCACCGGGATCCAGAAGTGGACATCGGTCAGCACAACCTTTGTCAGCGTCTTCGATCTTTCTGACACGCTGGTGTCACGCACGCAAAGCCTCCACCCGCCGCGGGAACTACGACTGCATAGTTATACCAACAACCTTGTGGAAGCCGCATTTGGGCCTGTACGGCAGTGGTTCGTTTTCCCCGGTTGCCGCATCTACTGAGAGTCACTCCATTTAAGTCTTATGTTGAGGTTTCCGATGTCAGACCGCAGCTTGCCTTTACCAGCGGCAATGAGTGCCCTTGACCCGTTCACTCAGGCATTCCCTACCTTGACCGCTGAGCAGATTGACCGTGCGCGGCCGTACGGAAAAATCAGGCCGGTCGCGGTGGGCGACATACTTTTTGAAGCCGGCGACGACCACATCTCCATGTTCATCGTGCTTTCAGGCAAATTGGACATCCTGCAGTTCCGTAAAGGCGCTGAGCAATTGATTACGACTCACCTTCCCGGTGCATTCACCGGCGAAATCAACATGATTTCTGGACGGCGCAGCCTGGTTCGCGGCCGTGTTGCGGAAGCGGGTGAATTCCTGGAGATCACTCCGGACGACCTGCGCACCTTAATCGCGAAAGATGCCGAGCTGAGCGAGGTGTTCATGCGTGCCTTCATTCTGCGTCGCCTCGCGCTGGTCAAGGAAGGCTTGGGTGACGCAGTGGTCATGGGCTCCATGCATTGCGCGGCCACCTTGCGACTCCGTGAGTTTCTGGGTCGCAATGGGCATCCCTACGAGTTCGTCGATCTCGACAAAGACAGCCAGTCCCAAGAGTTACTCGACCAGTTCAACGTCAAGATTGAAGATGTCCCCGTATTGATTTGCCGCGGTACGAAGGTCCTGCGCCATCCAACGCTGCAAGAGGTAGCGGAGTGTCTTGGCTTTAACAACCCGGTTGACGAGTCGCAGGTGCGCGACTTGATCGTGGTGGGCGCCGGCCCTTCTGGTTTGGCGGCCGCCGTTTACGCCGCCTCGGAGGGATTGGATGTTCTCGTGATTGAGACCAACGCTCCAGGGGGACAGGCGGGATCGAGTTCCAAGATTGAGAACTACCTGGGATTTCCCGTCGGCATCTCGGGAGCGGAGCTGGCGACACGGGCGCTTAACCAGGCGCAAAAGTTCGGCGCGCAGATGATGATCGCGCACGATGTGGTACGGCTCCATTGCAGTCGGCGTCCCTACCAGATCGAACTCGACAGTGGCCAGTTGCTGACCACGCGTGCTGTTGTTATCGCAAGCGGCGCGCAGTACAACAAGCCGGCAATCCCCGGCCTGGCAAGATTCGAAGGCGTCGGGGTTTACTACGGTGCGACCAATATGGAAGCCCAACTATGTGAGCATGAAGAGGCGATCGTGGTTGGAGGAGGCAATTCAGCGGGACAGGCTGCGGTATACCTGTCGCAATATGCCACCAGGGTCCACATCCTGGTTCGGTCGGGGCAACTTTCCGATACAATGTCACGCTATCTCGTCCAACGCATCGAAACCCACCCGAAAATCAGTTTGCATCTTCACACCGAGATAGTGGGGCTGGAGGGACAGACCCACCTTGAGAGTGTGCAATGGCTGGATAAGCAATCCGGGAAAACTGAGACTGTGCCTATTCGGCACGTGTTTCTCATGACTGGGGCCATGCCGAATACTGCATGGCTGGAAGGCTGCCTTGCGCGCGACAATAAGGGCTTCATCGTAACCGGGCACGACCTGGCGACCGATGGGACCGAGAATACGCAGTGGACGCATTCTCGTCCGCCGTTCTTACTGGAGACCAGCCTGCCGGGGGTGTTCGCCGTTGGCGATGCGCGCGCAGGTAACGTGAAGCGCGTAGCCGCAGCGGTAGGCGAGGGATCGATCTCGGTACACCTGGTACACCGCGTGCTAGCGGAGATGTAGGTGTTAAGTGCCGCGGCTAGGCGTGAGTCGCGCGCGACAGTCGACGCTCTTCGAAGCTGGTAATCTCAGCCTCATGCGCCAGAGTCATGCCGATCTCGTCAAGACCGTGTAACAACCGGTGGCGGCGGAACGCGTCGATCTCAAAACTCTCCGATAATCCGCAGTCGTCGCGAACGCTCTGGTTCTCCAGATCGACATCCAAGTTATAGGGACGATGTTTGTCAGCACGCTCGGCGATGTGCTGGATCACCGGCTCTGCCAGCTCAATGAGCAGGAGCCCATTATTGCCGGCGTTGTTGCGGAAAATGTCGGCGAACGATGGCGCGAGTATTACCCGGAACCCAAATTCCCCCAGTGCCCATGCCGCGTGCTCGCGCGAGGAACCACAGCCGAAGTTCTTCCCCGCCACCAGGATCGTCGCGTCTCGAAAGTGCTCGTGGTTAAGCACGAAGTCTTCGCGGTCGCGGCCATCGGGATGATAGCGCCAGTCGAAAAACAGGAACTGCCCAAATCCTGTGCGCTCGATTCGCTTCAGGTGCTGCTTGGGAATGATCTGGTCGGTGTCGACGTTTTCGCGATACAGCGGCGCTACTACTCCTCGATGCTTACGAATCGGTTCCATCGCTAATTCCTGTACTCCCAGCCGCGGACATCAACGAAGCGCCCGGCCACAGCTGCGGCTGCGGCGCTCGCCGGACTGACAAGATGTGTGCGTCCTTCCCTGCCTTGGCGGCCTTCGAAGTTCCGATTGCTCGTAGAGGCGCAGCGTTGTTTTGGCGCGAGGATGTCGGGGTTCATGCCGAGACACATCGAGCACCCGGGCTCGCGCCACTGCGCGCCCGCCTCCTTGAAGATTCGGTCGAGCCCTTCACTTTCGGCAGCCAGCTTCACCGCTTCCGAACCCGGGACGACCAGCACAGTCACGTCGGGATGAACTTTGTGTCCCCGAATGACCTTCGCCGCGGCCCGCAAGTCCTCAAGCCGTCCGTTGGTGCATGACCCAATGAAAACGCGGTCCACTGTGATGTCTTCGATTCGTGTGCCCGCTCTTAACCCCATGTACTCAAGTGCCGAAATCGTGGCCGCGCGCTCGGATGCGTCGCGGGCCTGTTCGGGATTGGGAATACTCGCAGTCACTGGCGCCGACATTCCGGGATTCGTACCCCAGGTCACGATTGGCTCAAGTTTCGCGCCATCGATGGCTATTTCTCGGTCGAATGTAGCGCCTTCGTCGCTCGCAAGTTGCCGCCACGCGTCGACAGCCGCGCTCCACGCATTTCCCTTTGGCGCGTATGGACGCCCGTTCATGTAGGCGAACGTCGTCTCGTCGGGAGCAACCATGCCCGCGCGCGCGCCGCATTCGATGCTCATATTGCACATCGTCATACGCTCTTCCATGGTGAGGTTGCGAACGGCTTCGCCCGCGTATTCGATCACGTGCCCGGTTCCACCATCGGTACCTAATCGGCGAATGATCTCGAGTATCAGGTCCTTGGAAGTGGTGCCCTCGGGCAGTTTTCCCGAGACCGAAATACACATGCTGCGCGGTTTGGTCTGCGACACGCACTGCGTCGCCAGCACGTGTTCGACCTCCGATGTGCCAATACCAAACGCCAACGCGCCAAACGCGCCATGCGTGCTGGTATGACTGTCGCCGCAAACGATGGTCATGCCAGGTTGGGTCAGTCCGAGTTCGGGACCGATCACATGCACGATGCCTTGCCGCCCCGATCCGATATCGAACAGCGGAACGCCGACGGCCTCGCAGTTTCTTGCGCAGCGTGGCGATCTGCTGGGCCGCAATTTGATCTTTGATCTGAAAACGCTCGTCGGACGTCGTAGGGACATTGTGGTCGATGGTCGCAAACGTCAGGTCGGGGCGGCGCACTTTGCGATTCGCCAGACGCAGTCCCTCGAATGCCTGGGGCGAAGTTACTTCGTGAACCAAGTGAAGGTCGATGTAGAGCAGAGTGGGCTCGCCTTCGGGCGCCCTCACAACATGCGAGTCCCACACTTTTTCAAACAGAGATCGTGACTTCTGCATCCGTGCCTCAGACTGCGTGGTAGGCCATCTGCATCTGCAGCAGGTCGGTCACCGATTCGACCACAGCCTGACCTATCGCATCGGTAGGAGCTGCGGGGCGCTTGCGCCGTCCGCTCAGGTCTGGCGTGACCAATCCGCGAGCGAGTGCGCGATCAACCGCCTGCATGATCTTGTCGGACTCATGGTAGAGCCCGGCTGTGTAGCGAAGCAACATGGCCGCCGACTGAATCGCTCCGAAGGGATTCGCCATGTTCTTGCCGGCGATGTCGGGAGCTGAACCATGTACCGGTTCGTAGAGTTCGACCTTGCCACCGACACTTGCCGATGCAAGCATGCCGAGAGATCCGCTGATTACTGCGGCTTCATCCGACAAAATATCGCCGAACAGATTTTCCGTCAGCACCACATCGTAGCGGGCGGGCGTGGTCACCAGCTGCATGGCAAACGAATCGACGTAGGCGTGCTCCAATTGAACGTCGGGATACTCTTTCGCTAGCGTAGTGACGGTACGACGCCAAAGCTGCGAAGTCTCCAGCACATTGGCCTTGTCCACAGAAGTGACGAGATGCTTGCGGCGGCGCGCTTCCTGAAACGCCACATGGGCCACTCGCTCGATCTCGTCCACGTGATAGCGCATGGTGTTGTAAGCGGACAACCCGTCTTCCTTCAGCGCGCGCGGCTGTCCGAAATACAGGCCGCCCAGGAGTTCGCGAACAATCAGAATGTCGGCGCCACGGGTTACGTCTTCGCGCAGAGGCGAGCAGTCCGCGATCGCGTCGTACGCTTTGACCGGCCGCAGATTGGCGAATCCGCCGAGTGCCTGCCTCAGCGCAAGAAGCCCAACTTCAGGCCGCTTCTCACCTGTGAGGCTGTCAAATTTCCGGGCGCCGACCGCGCCGAGCAGCACGGCATCTGCTTCCAGGCAGGCCGCCAGAGTTTTCTCCGGCAGCGGAGTGTCATCCTGTTCAATCGCGGCCCCGCCGATGCGATGCGACTCGAAACGAAAGTCGTAGCCACACACGTCTGAGACTACCTGCAACACCGCGACCGCCTGTTTGGTGACTTCAGGACCGATTCCGTCTCCCGGTAATACAACAATTCGTAACTTCATGCCGGATGCATCTCCTGTGGAGGCGTCTTCGGTTCGTGCAGACCACCGCGATGGGCATATAACATCGCCAGTAGGTCCTGCTCGTAGATGTTCTTCTTGCGGTCCGCCAGTCGGGTGAAGTCCTGGTAGATCCGATTAATTTCCTCACCCGACAACTCGTGTCCAAGTTCGCGGTACTTGAAAACCAGCGCATGCCGGCCCGAGTGTTTGCCCAGAACGATCCGTTCGGCCGGAATCCCAACTGTCTCTGGCGTCATGATCTCGTAGCAGAGCGGGTTGTTCAGTACGCCGTGCTGATGAATTCCCGCTTCATGCGCGAAAGCATTGCGGCCCACGATGGCCTTGTTGGGCTGGACTTCAAAGCCAATCAGTTCCGACAGCATCTGGCTGGTGGAGAAAATCTCCGCATGGTTGATGCCTGTGTCAATTTGGTAGCGGTCGGCGCGCACGTGCAACGCCATGGCGAACTCTTCCAGCGAGGCGTTGCCCGCCCGCTCCCCGATGCCATTGATCGTACATTCCACCTGGCGCGCGCCCGCCTCTACACCGGCTAGCGAGTTCGCTACCGCCAGGCCCAGATCGTTGTGGCAGTGTACCGAGATGGTGACGTTCTCGATCCCTTTCACCCGCTGACGAATGGTGCGGATCAGGTCCCCGTATTCGCCCGGCGTGGTGTAGCCCACGGTGTCAGGGATGTTCAACGTGGTCGCGCCGGAATCGACAGCTGCCTGCAACACCTCGCACAGAAAACCTACGTCGGACCGTGTCGCGTCCTCTGGAGAGAATTCCACGTCGGTGCACAGCGAACGGGCATAAGCAACCATCTTGCGGGCCTGGTTCAGGGCCTCGTCGCGCCCGATCTTAAGCTTAAAGGCTAAGTGAATGTCAGAGGTGGCCAAGAACGTGTGAATGCGTGGCCGCATGGAGTGGCTAACTGCTTCCCACGCAACTGCGATGTCCTTCTCGACGCAGCGCGCCAGGGCGGCTATTACCGGACCCTGAACTTCGGTCGAAATGCGGCGAACGGCTTCAGCGTCGCCGCCAGAGGCGACCGGAAAGCCAGCCTCGATGATGTCGACCCCCAGCACTTGGAGCTTTTTGGCGAATAGGAGCTTCTCGTCCCCGTTCATGCTGCATCCGGGGGCCTGCTCGCCGTCGCGGAGCGACGTATCAAATACCAATACGCGATCTCGCTGCATAGTCACCTCCAAGGTGTGATGTTTTAACGCTACCGACTAATGACAGATTAGTCAAAATAATATATCTTGCAACATCATTAGCAAACGTGATTCAATCACTTATTCTTCGCGAACCACGAAAGGCGGTAATGATGGAGCTCTTCCAACTGGAGACATTCCTCGCTGTAGCCGAGGAAAAAAGCTTTTCCCGGGCGGCGGCCCGCATGCACCGCACCCAGTCGGCCGTCAGCCAGACCATCTCCAAACTCGAGGACGAACTCGGCGAACGCCTTTTCGATCGCTCCTCCCGCGACGGTTCGCTGACAGACGCTGGCCAGGTCCTGCAAACGTATGCCAAAGAGCTGCTCAATGTTCGCGAAGAGGCCCGCGATTCCCTCAAGGAGCTACGCATGCTCCACCAAGGTAAGCTGGTCATCGCTGCCAACGAATTCACCGCACGCTACCTGCTGCCGGTACTGCACATGTACCACCGCATGCACCCCATGATCCGTATTCAGGTCACCCGTACCCTGGCTCGTGAAGTTCCCGGCCAAGTGCTCAATCACGACGTGGAATTCGGCGTCGTCTCATTCCGAACCGACGACAACGAACTGACTTCGCATATGCTTTACCGCGATGAACTGGCGTTGATCGTCTATCCTCGCCACCCGCTCGCCAAAGCCAAGACCGTCGGCATCAAAGACCTTGGCGCGGAATCGTTCATCGCCCACAGTGTGCTCAGCCCGTACCGCGAAAAAGTGATTCAAGCCTTCAAGAAGCACCACACGCCGCTGCACATGAACGTCGAGCTGCCCACCATCGAAGACATTAAGCAATTCGTTCGCATGGAGAACGGCGTCGCGCTGGTCCCGCTCATCGCAGTCGAGCACGAAATCGCCAGTAAGGAGTTGGTCCACGTGCCCTGCCCCGAACTCGCGATGGAACGCAAGCTGCGTCTGGTGTACCGGACTGGGACCGTTCTCTCTCATGCTGGTCAAGCGTTTCTCCAAACCTGTAGGGCCGTCTCGCAAGCCCCGGGATCGCGCTACTTGATGCTGTCTGAGCATTAACTCTCAACAGCTTCCTTCGCTTCTTTTTTCACCGTTACCGGAGTCAGCCAATCCTGGTGCTTGGGATCACGACCTGAGGAAGCGGCGAAGAATGCCCGCTGCAACTCCAACGTGACTGGTCCGGGCTTCCCATTCCCGATTGGCCTGCGATCGACCGCACTGATGGGCGTCACTTCCGCTGCTGTACCAGTGAAAAATGCCTCGTCCGCAACTTCCAGTTCTTCCAGGTGCATCTGACCGACGAACACTTTGTATCCGAGGTCACGCGCTAGAGTGATCACCGAGTCACGAGTGATTCCCATGAGCACGTGGTCGCGCTCGTCGTTGGTCAGGACGTTTCCGTTCTGCACCATGAAGAAGTTCTCGCCCGAACCTTCCGCGATGACCCCGTCTTCGTCCACCAGGAGTGCCTCGTCGAAGCCGCAGCGCACTGCATCTTGCACGGCAAGCATCGAGTTCAGATATTGCCCACAGGCCTTGGCCGTAGCCGGCATTGCCAAAGAACTGAACTTCTTCCAGCGTGAAACTGTCACCTGGATGCCGTTCTCGAGCGCGTCAGCACCGAGATACGCGCCCCAAGGCCATGCCAATATGGCGACTTCCACCGGACAGTTCCGCGGATGCACACCCAGACTTGCGCTGCCGTAGGTCGCGATAGGACGCACGTAGCAATCCGAGAACCCATTGGCGTTGATAACGTCGATCGCGCCCTGCGTCAGTTCTTCCAGCGAGTATGGAATGGGTAGGCCATACATTCGAGCCGAACCAAACATCCGACCCAAGTGGGCATCAAGACGGAACACTGCCGGGCCATCTGCTGCGTTGTAACAGCGAATGCCTTCGAAGACGCCAGTCCCATAGTGCAGGCCGTGAGCCGACATGTGGACCGTGGCTTCTTCCCAGGGAACGATCTTCCCGTTCTTCCAAACCCACTTGCTCTCCGAGAAAAACGCCATCCTGAAATCCCCTGGCTAGTCCTCGCGTAATCCGCGAGGTGTTAAGTCTCTACGCCGCCTAAGGTTGCTCGACCTATGCGACGGCTCTTCCTTTTTCGCAGGCGCCTCGATATCCGACACTTTCACCGGATTAAGGAACGGCATCATCTCGCGTAGCCCTTCACCCACGGTCTCGATCAGGTGCTCGCGCTGCTTTTCACGTTCAGCAATGAAGTTGTGCCGCCCAGTTTCGTTCTCCTTGATCCACTCGGCCGCAAACTTGCCGTTGCGGATCTCCTCGAGGATCCGCTTCATCTCCTTGCGGGTATCGTCGTTGATCAGGCGCTTACCAGCGGTGTAATCACCGTGCTCGGCGGTATCGCTGACCGAGTAGCGCATGTAGCTCAACCCGCCGCGATACATAAGATCGACGATCAGCTTGAGTTCATGCAGGCACTCGAAGTAGGCCACTTCGGGCTGGTAGCCGGCCTCAACCAACGTTTCGAATCCGGCCTTCACCAGAGCGCTGGCGCCGCCACACAAGACGGCCTGCTCGCCGAACAGATCAGTCTCAGTTTCTTCAGTGAAGGTGGTCTTCAGCACGCCGGCGCGAGTTCCGCCAATTCCCTTCGCGTACGACAACGCGTACTGCCACGCTTTGCCCGATGCATCCTGCTCGACGGCTACGAGGCACGGCGTGCCGCCACCTTCGACGAACACTTCGCGCACGCGATGTCCCGGCGCCTTTGGAGCGATCATGCTGACGTCCACTCCAGCCGGGCACTTAATCGTGCCGAAGCGAATGTTGAACCCGTGAGCGAACATCAGGGTCTTACCCGCCTTCAGATTGGGCTCGATGTCACGGTGATAGATCTTCTCCTGCTCCGTATCCGGCGCGAGAATCATGATGGTGTCAGCCCAAGCCGCAGCATCGCTCACAGATTTCACCGTCAGTCCCTCGGCCTCGGCCCTTGAGCGCGAGCGGCTACCCGGATGCAGCCCGATGCAGACATCGACTCCGCTGTCACGCAGGTTCAGCGCATGCGCATGGCCTTGCGAGCCGTATCCAATAATGGCGACCTTGGTGGCCTTCACCAGCGAAAGATCGGCGTCCTTGTCATAGAAGATCTGTGCCATTGCGTTTCCTCCCCTGCGTCGAATTCTAAGTTGAAGTAGAAGTTGAATTTGTGCCCGCAACCAGCGCTCCCGGAACCACTTCCCATGTTGGCTGCGGACGGGCTGCATTGCGCGGCGAGTTACGTCGGATGACGATGGGCCCGGTCTCCACCGCCTCAAGAATTCCGTAAGGCTGCAACACATGCAGCAAGCCTTCCAGTTGTTCCGGAGTGCCTGTCATCTCGACCAGTACCCACTCGGTGGTGAGTTCGAGCACCCGCCCGTTGAAGATCTCCAGCAATTGCAAAATCTGCGGACGGGTCTGCAAGGTGCACGCAATCTTCATCATGCCGAAGGCGCGGAACGTGCCCTCTTCATTCGAGATCATGTCCACCTTGAAAATGTCGATAAGCTTCGAGAGCTGCCCCTTGATGCGATGGGCCGCCCTGCCTTCCAAGTCTGAGGTGATTACGATGCGAACGATCGACGGATGCTCGGTCTTCGCCGTCGACAGCGACTGAAGGTTGGCCCCGTGCCGCCGGAAAATCAGCGAGATGCGTGTCACCACGCCAGTATGATTCGCAACGTCCAACAAATAGGTCATGTTCATAAGATTTACTCGTCTGCCGTTTCCACGATCGCACTGGGCCGCCGGATCATTTCGTGCAACGCGGAGCCAGCCGGAACCATGGGATAAACCGAATCTTCCTGCTCCACACGAAAGTCAATCAGCACCGGCCCTGGATGCTCGCGCGCCTTCTGCACCGTCGAAGCTACTTCGTCGCGATGCGTGACCGCGAATGTCAGGATGCCGTACGCCTCGGCGATCTTCGTGAAATCGGGATTCACCAGTGGCGTGGCTGCGTAGTTGCGCTCGTAGAAGAACTCCTGCCACTGCCTTACCATCCCGAGGTAACCGTTGTTGATGATGGCGATGTTGACCTTAATGTTTTCCTGCACGATGGTCGCGAGCTCTGCCATCGTCATCTGGAAGCCACCATCGCCGACGATCACCCAGACGTCCGCATCGGGACGCGAAAACTTCGCGCCGATCGCGGCCGGCAACGCAAAGCCCATCGTGCCCAATCCGCCCGACGTGATCAGCGATCGAGGCTCACTGTGGTGGTAATACTGCGCCTCCCACATCTGGTGCTGGCCAACGTCGGTCACGATCAGCGCATTGCCCTTGGTCTCGCGCCACAAATCGTGAATCACGTGCGCTGCGTACAGATGCCCGGTGTCGGGCAGGTTGCGAATGTCACGGACTGCGACTGCGCCTTTGGCATCGTTGATCTCAGCCCAATATGCCGAACGCTTCATGGGCGTGAGCAGCGGAGTGAGCTTCGGAAGCACCTGCTTCACGTCGCCCACGATGGCAATATCGGCGCGAACATTCTTGTGGATCTCCGAAGCGTCGATGTCGACGTGGATCTTCTTCGCACTCTGGGCGTAGCTGGCGAGTTTGCCGGTAACACGATCGTCAAAGCGCATTCCCAATGCGATCAGCAAGTCCGCACCTTGAATGGCATGGTTCAACCACGCTTCGCCATGCATGCCCATCATTCCCAAACACAAGGGGTGAAAGTGCGGCAGCGCTCCCAGACCCAACAGCGTCAGGCCCACCGGAATATCGCTGGCCTCGGCGAACAGTTGCAGGTCCTGCATCGCGCCCGACATGAGAATTCCGTGCCCGGCGAGAATCACCGGACGCTCGGCTTGATTGATCAGCGCGGCGGCCTCTGCAAGCTGCTTGGCATCCGGCACGTCCCAGGTTTCAAGTTTGCGCAGCTGCGGCACCGCCGACGCCCACTCGAACTCGCACGAAGCCATCTGCGCGTCTTTGGTAATGTCGACCAGCACGGGGCCCGGGCGTCCCGTTCGCGCGATGATGAACGCCTCACGCAGCGTGCGCGCAATGTCGTTGACCTCGGTCACCATGTAGTTGTGCTTGGTGATCGGCATGGTGATGCCAGTGATGTCAATCTCCTGGAAAGCATCGGTGCCGATGAACTTGCTGCCCACCTGCCCCGTTATGCAGACGATGGGCGAGGAGTCGAGCATGGCGGTTGCGATACCCGTCACCAGGTTGGTCGCGCCAGGACCTGACGTTGCCAACGCCACTCCGACCTTGCCGGTGGCGCGCGAGTACCCATCCGCCATGTGGGCCGCGCCCTGCTCATGCCGCACCAGCACGTGGTGAATGCTGGGAGTGTGTTGGAGCGCGTCATACAACGGCAGGACACATCCTCCGGGATAGCCGAAGACTGTGTCCACTCCTTCGCGCTCCAGGCACTTCCAAACGATCTGAGCGCCCGTCAATTTCATCTTGCTCATCTCCCTCGCGTTCCCGCCTTGTCGAAATCAGGAACGCCGATTCCTTCTACGTCTGAAGCGTCACGTCCCCTGCCCGGCGTCGTCACCGCCCCGAACGCGGCCGAAGAAACGCTATTGGCATACTTGGCGAATACGCCGGTTTTGTAGCGAGGAACTGGTGGAGCCCACTTGGTCATCCTGCGTCGCAATTCCACATCGGATATTTCTAGCTGCAACCTGCCACGGTCAGCGTCAATCGTGATCATGTCCCCTTCCTGCACCGCCGCGATCGGTCCACCGACTGCGGCTTCCGGAGCGACATGCGCGACCATGAATCCATGGGTTGCGCCAGAGAAGCGGCCATCCGTCAGCAATGCAACATGTTCGCTAAGCGGCGTCGAAGCCAGCGCTGCGGTCACCGCCAGCATCTCGCGCATGCCGGGCCCGCCGCGCGGCCCTTCGTTGCGAATCACAACTACATCGCCAGGCCTGATTTGCGAACGCTGTACCGCCGCGAACGCCAGTTCTTCCGATTCGAAGACCCGCGCTGGACCGCGATGCTCGCGCCGCGCCTGACCAACCAGTTTGACTACGCAACCTTCTGGCGAGAGATTGCCACGCAGAATCGCCAGGCCGCCAGTCGAACTCAGCGAGCGCTCCACCGGACGAATCACCTCCTGCCCGGGCTGCTCAGTCGTCACAGCAACTTCTTCGCCCAGCGTTTTTCCGCTGACCGTGATGCACTCGCGGTTGATCAGTCCGGCTTCGGCCAGGATGTGCCCAAGCAGCCTGGTTCCTCCGGCGCGGAAAAAGTCGGTCGCCATGAAACGGCCGCCCGGCTTCAAATCGCACAACACTGGAGTTTGCGAACAGACGTAGTTGATTTCGTCGAGCGGGAAACTGAGTCCCAACTCGTTGGCAATGGCGGGCAGATGCAGGACCGCATTCGTCGATCCGCCTGAAGCGACGACGCAGGTCATCGCGTTTTTCAACGCTGCATCGGTGATGATCTGTGAAGGCCGAATATCGCGCCGCAACAATTCCATCACCAGGCGACCGGCCTGTTTGGCTACTTCGTATTTCAGGGGTGAGGTCGCGGGTACCGCGTTACTGCCCAGAGGAGAAATACCGAGGAATTCGCAGGCGGTAGACATGGTGTTGGCGGTGAATTGTCCGCCACAGGCGCCCGGACCAGGACACGCGTGATCTTCCATGTCCTTCAACTCGGCATCGTTCATCTTGCCTTGGGCGTATTTACCCACGGCCTCGAACACATCTTGAATGCTGACGTCACGGCCCTGGTAATGTCCGGGAGCAATCGATCCGCCGTAAAGCATGAGCGAAGGGATATCGAGACGCGCCAGCGCCATCACCGTGCCGGGAATGGTCTTGTCGCAACTCGACAGCGCGACCAAGCCATCGAACATGTGTCCGCGCGCCACCAATTCGATCGAGTCCGCAATCACTTCGCGACTCACCAGCGAGGCCCGCATGCCTTCAGAACCCATGGTGATGCCGTCAGAAATCGCGATGGTGTTGAACTCCATCGGCGTTCCGCCCGCCTCGCGCACGCCTTCTTTCACTGCGGCAGCGATTTCACGCAAGTGATAATTGCAGGGCCCGACTTCCGTCCAAGTATTGGCGATTCCGATGATGGGTTTGCGCAGATCTTCGTCGGTGAAGCCAACCGCCTTGAACATGGCGCGCGCGGGAGCCCGGTTAGGCCCTTCCGTGATGTGCCGGCTTCGCTCTCTGCAACTGTCTTCGCTCATCGTCTCCTCGAGTCCCCGAAATACTTTTTGGGTAGATAGAACAAAAGCCACTTCCGCTTTAGCGGGTCAGTGGCTTTTCAGAAACTCAAATTTGCTGATTGCCTACGTCCCCGCGCTTCCTAGGTGGCCCGCTGCTCCAATTAGAAGGAGTACGAGCGTTAGCACGCGGACTAGAGCCAGGCGCCGAATCACAAGGATCGAATCGGTGTTGGGACGGATTCGGGATTGGGCGACCGATGTCATGTCGATTTGTGATTTATACCTAACTCGATCGGCCTTCGTCGAGAGAAATTAGTATTTTTTACGGCCTGGTCAAAATTGCTAATAGTAGACAAGACTACATAAGTCTTCCTAATGACAGCTTTGCGAGCATTTATTACCTTATTTTTCAATAGGTTAGAACGGAAATTACCGGAACTCAGGGTCATTATCGCTGGACAGGGATGATGGAACACATCCGGGCGGCGCAACGCCATACTTGTAGTCGAGGAACTCGCGCAATCTCGGAGGCAAGACTTCACTCAATTCCTGCCACGTAAGCACCTTGCATCGCAGCCGCAGGTTGGCAATCCGCACACATCGCATCACGGCGTACCACTGTTCCAGAAGGTCGAGACGCCGCTCATCCAGCAAAACACAGAAGCTGCAGTCGTTCGCATGGGCTGCTAGCACATTGCGAATGAGTTGGTAAGCTACAAACTTTCCAGCCGCTACCGGTAGGGCCCTGGAGTCGAACACTTCCTCGAAGTCGCGATAGCCGCGGACCACTTCCACAGCTCTGGACTGAAAGTCAGATTCTGTTAGCTTAGCTTCGATCAGCAAATCACCCACCCTGAGGTCCACTTCGGTGCGATCGAACAGCCCATTATTCAGGGGCACTCGCGCCTTGAACCCGAAGTGCGCGCCGGCTTCGTCGTCTACGCCAAGCACCGACAGGACCCGCGGATCCGCGAGAACTTTCGGAAAACAGAACACGTTCATCAGCAGTGCGTCGGAGCTGGTACAGGAGTCCAGTTCCTTCCAGCGCCGGTCGTTTCTGGGTAGCGAGGTCCGCGCCTGCGCGTGAACCTTGTCGAGCCGTTTGCTCCATTTCGAGTCGCCCAGAATCGCCGCATACGTCTCGGCCAGAAAATTCCCATGATGCCCCGAGTCGTCCGGCTGATAAACGATCACCGGCATCGAGCCATAGCTCTCCACATGCGCCAGTTTGTTTGCTTTGGCAAATTCGCGATTGCGGACACAAAGCTCGTGCCGCAGATGGCTCGCAAAGTACGCCGCTGACGGACTCATGGTACCTCGTGCTCGACTACTTCGAGGTTCGAGACCAGACGGTCGGCTCCCCGCAATTCCGGGAACAACCATGACCAAAGCACGATTACCACTAGCGTACCCACGCCACCAACCACCACCGCCGGAACCGTGCCGAACCATTGCGCGGTCAGTCCGGACTCAAACTGCCCGAACTCGTTGGATGTGCCGATAAACAGCGAATTCACTGCGCTGACGCGTCCTCGCATAGCGTCCGGTGTGGACAACTGCACCAGTGTCCCGCGAATGATAACGCTCACCATGTCGGAAGCTCCCAAAAGCAACAGCGCGACTAGCGAGAGGATCAGGCTCCTCGAAATCCCGAACACGATGGTGAAAATACCGAACCCGGCAACGCACCATAGCATGGTGATTCCTGCGTGACGGCGCAAGGGCCGATGCGCCAATAACACCGCCATCGACACCGCCCCAACTGCCGGAGCACTTCGCAAGATGCCCAGACCCCACGGCCCAGTGTGTAAGATCTCGCGGGCGTAAACCGGCAGTAACGCGACAGCGCCACCTAACAACACCGCAAACAGGTCCAGCGAGATCGTGCCGAGAATGAGCTTTTTCTGCCAAATGAACCGAAAGCCCGCAAACAGCGTCGCCAAGCTCACGGGTTCGGGCGCTCGCTTGCCAGGATTGAGACGGATTCGGCTCACGGCGATCACTGAGACGGCACTGGCAACCATAGAACTCGCATAAACAGCCGTCGGTCCACCAAAGACTGCATAGATAAAGCCGCCTAGCGCAGGACCAATGATTACGGCGGTGTTGAACACGGTCTGCGACCACGCCACAGCATTGGGAAAATGCTCTTCCGGCACCAGTTGCGGAACCATTGACTGTCCCGCAGCACCGTTGAACGATCGCACCACTCCCACCAGCACCAGCGCTCCATAAATCGCATGCACTGAAGGTGATCCACTCAACGTCAGCAACAGCAGGATCGTCGAGGCCAGACCGAGTCCGGCATAACACAGGGTCACGATATTTCGACGGTTAAAGCGATCGGCGGCATGCCCGGCGACGAGAAACAGCAGGATCGTAGGCAGAAATTGCGCCAGTCCGACGTAACCGAGGTCCATGGGGCGCTTGGTGATTTCGTAAACCTGCCAGCCCACCGCCACCGACTGCATCTCCGTCGCCATCACGGTGAATAGGCGTGCCAGTTGATACGAAACCGAAGTCCGGATAGCGTAAACGCTACTCGTCCTTCGGCGTTGCAAGTGTCGGCCATCGGCCATCCCACACTACTGTGCCACATGAACCAGCGACACAATCTCAAATTGGGAAAACTTTTTCTTTCGTCCTGCCGATTCTCTCTTCAACGAAATCGGAAAATCAATTTATAGTGATCTATGGGTTGTAAGAGTTTTTCTTCTGGTGGCGCTAGCCTCGTAAACTCTCGCTTCGATCACGACTCCTGCGGAGTCGGATTCGTTGCGACTCTCCACGGCCAATCTGACCATGAAATTCTTCGCCTTGCGTTAACTGCGCTCGGGCGCCTCGCTCACCGCGGAGCGATTGCTGCCGACGGCAAAAGCAGCGACGGCGTTGGCGTGCAGACTGCAGTTCCACGCCATTTTCTGCTGAGTCAATCCGGAATCACGCTTCGTCCCGAGCAACCTCTCGCGGTTGGAATGCTGTTTCTGCCGCAAAACGAAGAAGCCGCTCAGCGTGACACGCAGCGTTTTAAGGCATGTATTTCGGCGCGCGGCTTCGAGTGGCTCGCCTGGCGCGACGTTCCGATTGCGCGCGAGGTCCTGGGCGAGCTGGCCTTGGCTTCCCTGCCGGTCATTCGACAGGCTCTGATGACTACGGCGGAGTCCTTCGACGGCGACACCAACGAGTTGGAGCGTCGCCTGTTCTTCGCCCGCAAGGCCTTCGAGCGTGGCGGAACCGACACCTACATCTGCTCGCTCTCGACTCGCACGCTGGTGTACAAGGCGCTGTGCACCGGTCGCACGCTGCACGAGTTCTATCCCGACCTGCAGAACAAGCTGTACGCTACGCATTTCTCGGTCTTTCACCAGCGCTACGCGACTAACGTGCTGCCGTCGTGGGACCGCGCTCAACCTCTGCGCATGGTGGCTCACAACGGCGAGATCAACACCATCTGGAGCAATCGCGCACACGTCGACGCCCGCTGCGCTACGTTGCCGCGTGAGTGCGATCCGGTTTATACCCCCGACGCTTCCGACTCGATGAGCCTCGACGAGGTCGCCGAGATGCTCTCCAACTATGAGCGCAACGTTGCCGAGGCAGTGCGCATGATGCTCCCTCCGGCTGATCGGCCCCAAGGAGTCGGCCTTCCACCGCTATCACGCCGACTGCATGGAACCTTGGGATGGCCCCTCCGCCCTGGTCTTCACCGATGGACGCCTGCTGGGCGCTGCGCTCGATCGCAATGGCCTTCGTCCCTGTCGGTTTGTAATCACGGACAGCGGATTGGTTGTCGCCGGATCCGAAGTGGGCCTCGCCGACGTAGACAGCGACACCATCATTCGCAGTGGTCGCCTCGGTCCTGGCCAGATGATTCTGCTCGACCTCGAACGTTGCCGGCTGATCGAAGGTGAGGAGCTTGACCGCTATTTCAACGATCTGTCTCCCTACTTGGAGTTGATCGACGACATCCCCTTGGAGCCCTCAAGCACGCCGGTTTCACCGCTCGACAAAGACGATCTCACGCGCCTGCAGCGTGGTTTCGGCTATACGCGCGAAGAAGTGAAAATGGTTGTCACTCCAATGGCGATGGAAAGTAAGGAAGCCGTTTGGTCCATGGGAGATGACACCCCCATCGCGGCTCTGGCGCGGTCACCCCGCCCACTCTATGGGTTCTTCCGGCAGCGTTTCGCGCAGGTCACGAATCCGCCCATCGATTCCCTTCGTGAATCCTGCGTTGTGTCTTCGCGCACTCGACTGGGGCCTTGGCCTCATCTGCTCGACAAGCACGCTCCCTTGCCAGGACTCGTATTGCCCACGCCATTTCTCTCGCTCGGACAAATGGCTGCGCTTCATGAGGGTACTTACGCCCTGCACAACGAACTGCCGCTCGCTCATCTGAATTGCACCTTCGCCGACGATGGCTCTCTGAAGCAGGCCGTCGTGAACCTCCAGGAGCGCGCGATCGAATTGGTTCGTGAAGGAGTTCGCATTCTCCTGATGACCGACCGCACTGCATGTGAGCACCTGCTGCCGATACCTATGGCGATGGCCACCGGCGCGGTACATCATGCGCTGGTAAAGGCAGGCTTGCGCACCAAGGTTGGGCTGGCGCTCGAAGCCGGAGACTGCCGCGACGTCCATCATGCAGCGGTTCTGATCGGCTATGGCGCTGGCAGCGTGTGTCCTTGGCTCGCGTTGCAAACGGCTCGAACCCTGGCTGGCGACGAGGGCGAAGCCCGTTTGCTGAATACGCTGAATGCCGGCCTCGCGAAAGTGATGTCGAAGATGGGCATCTCCGTCCTCGACAGTTATCGGGCCGCGCAACTGTTCGACGTCCTCGGCCTTGATTCCGAAATTACCGACATCTGCTTCCCTGGCACTGTTTCTCCGATGGGTGGACAGAACTTTGCCGATATCGAAACCTCAATTCGCACTTCATGGACTCCTGAACCGCAAGGCACGGAACTGCCCGACTACGGGTGGGTGCGCTTCCGCCGCGCCGAGCGCTCGGAACCTCACACTTGGCAGCCGCAACGCACGCGCGATCTGCAAGTCGCCGTCGGCGCCGCGCGCGCCTCAACCCAAACCGTCGCCACCCTCGCTCCCTCCGAGGCATGGTCCGCTTATTCGCGCGCGGTGGACGAACGCGAACCTGCCGTGTTGCGCGACCTGCTGCAGATCAGCTCTGCCGGACCGAAGTTGCAGTTGCACGAAGTCGAGCCTCCGTCCTCACTCGTGAAGCGCTTCATTGCCAGCGCCATGTCACTGGGCTCGCTCAGCCCCGAAGCGCACCAGACCATCACCACCGCGATGAACATGCTTGGCGCGCGTTCGAACACCGGTGAGGGTGGCGAAGATCCCGCGGCCTATAAGCCCGACGGCAACGCTGCGGGTGTTCTGTCGCTGCACAACAACAAGATCAAGCAAGTCGCGTCCGGCAGATTTGGCGTTACCGCCGAATATCTGGCGCACGCTGAAGAGCTGGAAATCAAGATCGCCCAGGGCTCCAAGCCCGGCGAAGGCGGCCAGCTTCCCGGACACAAGGTCAGTGAGCTGATCGCTCGCTTGCGCCACGCGCAACCTGGCATTTCGTTGATCAGTCCGCCTCCGCATCACGACATCTACAGCATCGAAGATCTCGCCCAACTGATCTACGACCTCAAGCGCATTAACCCGCGAGCGCCGGTCGGCGTCAAGCTGGTGTCGCAACTCGGAGTGGGCACGGTTGCAGCCGGTGTTGCCAAGGCCTATGCCGATTACATCGTGATCTCCGGCTATAACGGCGGTACCGGGGCCTCTCCTCTCAGTAGCATCAAGCACGCCGGAAATCCATGGGAACTCGGCCTCAGCGAAGCGCAACAGATGCTGCGCCTCAATGGTCTTCGCGGCCGCGTTCGCCTACGGACCGATGGAGGCCTCTCGACCGCGCGCGACGTACTGATCGCGGCGCTTCTGGGCGCGGATGAGTTCTCGTTCGGTACCGCGGTTCTGGTCGCGCTGGGATGCGACATGGCGCGCCAGTGTCATCTGAATACTTGCCCCACCGGAATTGCGACGCAGAAACCTGAGCTGCGTGCCAAGTTCCGTGGCAAGCCCGAGCATGTCGTGCGCTTCTTCATGAATATTGCTGAAGACTTGCAGCGACTGCTCGCCGATCTCGGACTTCCCAGCTTGCAGTCCGCCATCGGTCGCACCGATTTGCTGGAGCAGGTCCGCAAGGACGGCAAGCTCGATCTGCGTCCAATGTTGGCAGCTGTTGGAGACGGTCCGCAGAGCTGGCAAGGGAATCGCAACAATCGGCCGGAGGAGCACCCGCCCTATCGATGACGCGTGGGTCCGGCCCGCGCTTTCGGCGGTCGCGGCGGGCAAGCCCTTCGAGTTCAGCGTGACGGTTCGCAATGAAGACCGCAGCCTGGGTGCGCGACTCTCCGGCGAGCTCGCGCTGTTGCGCGCGCAGCAGCCTGACTTGTACCCCGACATTCACTTCCGCATTCGCGGTACGGCCGGCCAGTCGTTTGGGGCCTTTGCTAACCGGGGCATGAAGCTGGTGCTCGAAGGCCAGGCGAACGATTTTGTTGGCAAGGGCCTTTCTGGCGGCGAGCTGGTGATCCGCACCCGCGGCAAGCTGGCGCGTGCGGAATCCGCGCAGGTCATCGTCGGCAATGTCGCCCTGTACGGAGCCACCAGCGGATCACTCTTCGCTGTCGGTAGCGCTGGCGAACGATTTGCGATTCGCAACTCAGGAGCCACCGCTGTGGTTGAAGGCGTGGGCGATCATGCTTGCGAATACATGACTGGGGGCGCCGTGCTTGTACTCGGGCCAACCGGCTCCAACTTCGGCGCAGGCATGACGGGCGGCCTCGCGTTCGTCTGGGACCCCAGTGGCAGCTTCGTCAAGGATAAGAAATTCCACCCCGAATTTGTTGGAGTTGAAACCCTTGGGGCCTGCGAGGAGCGCGATCAGGAATTGGTCCGCTCATTGCTGGACGAGCATTCCATCAAGACTGGAAGCAAGCTGGCCAAGCGCCTGCATCAGGGCTGGCCCGTGACACTCCGCCAAATTGTGCGCGTCGCACCCAGAAGCGTCTGAGCGACGATTCAACCCCGGCCGCTGGTACGGTGTTCTAGTCAGCTATACCACATTCAAATACTTTTCACGCGTCATTTAGAATCAGTGGGTTAGCCGGAAATTGTTCGCAACTTATTGAAACATAAACAAGTTACATCTATCCATTTCATTTCGCAGGTAGTTACTGCGGCGACTTTCGCCGATTATTCGCTGACCTCGCAATTTCCTGGTTCGGAGGCGCAGACTGCGCCCGGGTAGCGCCCCTAATATCTATCGGGCTATTGCGAGGCTGACCGGAGTTTTCAAGGAGCCGAAGTGGGCTGCAGTCCGGGTGCGGCCCGGCGAGAGACACGTCTCCCTGCCCTCACAGGTCCTTATTACAAGACGGGAGATGAGGTGCGAAAGGACGCAGGACACACAGCCTTGTGACCAGGGTGCCGCGGGTGAAGAATGCACCCCCAGCGAGAATGCTGTAATGATCCAGACGCGTCGGCGCAGTTGGTCGGGCGAGTTGCGCGATTAAGCGGGAACGTAGGTCAACCGAATCACGTCCTCGTCGATTCGATCGCTGGCAACCAGGCGGAGCGGCGGCCGGGGGCCGGTGAAGAATGGCTTGCCGCCACCAAGCACGACGGGGTGGAGGTAAAGTCGATACTCATCAATAAGACCAAGGTTGGTTAGGCTTCCTGCCAAGCCTGGTCCGGAAACGTCAATCTCCCCAACGAGCTGAGCCTTCAGCCCACGTATCACCGCCTCGACGTCATCCTTGACAAGTGTGGCGTTGGGCCCGACCGACTTCAACGTGCGCGACACAACCCACTTCGGCTGGCTCCGCCACCACGCCGCGAAGTCGCGTTCCTCCGCGTCCCAGTCCGCAAGGTCTTCGTCCCAATAACGCATTACCTCATACATGCCGCGCCCGTACACGGTGCCCGTCACGTCGCGCGTATGCTCTATGAAGTGACGAAAGAGCGCCGGGCTTGGCCTAAATTTCTGATGGTCGACGTAGCCATCCAAGGACTGGTTCAATCCATACACGAGCTTTGCCATGGTACAAAACCTCCACCCCAGGTTCTTCAGAATAGCTTGAGCCGACGTTCCGCAGAAGTGAGGTTGGACACGATCTGCGCGCCGCATTGTCAGTGTAACCAATAACCCGAGGCCGCTCACCCGAATCCGGGACGATTACGGCCGCCATTGGTGCAACTGGGGAGGAGCGGGGAACGTCCCCTTCTCGCCTTCGAAGCAGCCGCCATAACCCAATATATTAGGTTATTCGCTTGCTATTGGCATAAAGACCTCATATATTAGGCTTATGCTAGCCCTGTCCTCTATAGGCGAGCAGATCGCCAGCAAAGCGCAAAGCACTGCGTCTGACCCAGCCTGCGCTTGCAAAGAAAGCCAAGATCGGCCTCTCCACGCTCGATGCGTTGGAGAACGGACGATTGGGCGAACTGGGATATTCCAAGATTACCAATATTCTTTCCGCCCTTGGGCTGGAGCTGAAGCTGCAGGAAGCAAGCGCGCGCCGGCCGACCCTCGACGAACTCATGGAAGAAGAACGACGATGATCAAGGTCTGGACCGACGGCGCTGAAGCGGGCCTGCTCGACAGGCACGAGACACGCGGAAGCAGCTTCGCCTATCTGCCGGAAGTTGCGCGCGCGCGCGCCGTGTCCGTCACCATGCCGGTGCGCCTCCCCTCCTGGACCGTGCAGTTCGGACTTCTGCCGATCTTCGAGATGAACCTGCCCGAAGGCGTGCTTCGCGAAAGGCTGCGCCTCGCCTTCGCCAAGGCCACCGGCACGTTTGATGAGTTCGATCTGCTGGGCATCGTCGGGCGCTCGCAGGTGGGACGCATCCGCTATACCGGCCAGAAGGAGCAGCTGCAGGAGGACGTGCCCTTTCAGTCGGTCGATGAAATCCTCGCGCAGCGCCGTGGCGGCGACCTGTTCCGCTACCTCATCGACAAGTTCGCCTCCTTCTCCGGCATCAGCGGCGTACAGCCGAAGATTCTGGTGCGCGACGAAGGAGCCTCCGCCGCGCTCAGCAAGGCCACCACCGGCTCTCCCAGAGTTACCGGGGCGCGACGCACATCGTGAAGTTCTGGGAGCAGAACGAATATCCGCAGCTCGCCGCCAACGAATTTTTCTGCCTCAGGGTCGCCGAGAAATGCGGCCTCGAAGTCCCGCCCTACCGGCTCGCCGAAGATGCGCTGGCGCTCGTCATCGACCGATTCGACTTGCGCTCCGATGGCACCTATCGCGGATTTGAGGATTTCTGCGTGCTCAATGCCCGCCGCACCGATGAAAAATATCGTGGCAGCTACGAAACCTCGATCATGAAGCGCTTTGCGGAGTTTGCGAACTCCCCGCATGTGGGCGAAGACCTGGAGAGGCTCTTCACGCTCATCGCCATCAACTGCGCGCTGCGCAATGGCGACGCGCACCTGAAGAATTTCGGCATCGTCTACGACGATGTTGAGGGCGAAGCAAGGCTCGCCCCCGTCTACGACCTCGTGACGACCTCCGTCTATCTACCCAAAGACAGCATGGCGCTGACCCTCATGGGCACGACCAAATGGGCGAGTGCGAAGGAGCTGCAGCGCCTGGGCGAGACGCGCATGGGAGGCACCCCTGCCCGCGTCCGGGAGATCCTCGAACGCATCAGCGGCGCGATTGACGACACCTCCAAGGAACTTCGCGCCTACATCAAGGACCACCCTGATTTTGAGGACATCGGCAACCGCATGCTCCGGGAATGGGAGCAAGGCGTTGCGTTGTCGCTTAAGGCGGCGTGAGCCGGGCCTTCCGTCTCCGGAGACCGCCGTGACCCTGTACGGGAAAAGCGGCAAAGTCGCGACCACCGACGGCGCTATGCGGAAACCAAGGAACAACTCGGCGGCCTTCATATCCTTGAGGCGCGAGACCTCAATCACGCCATTCAGCTTGTCTCGCAGCTTCCAGGATTTGAGTATGGACTTGACCGGTTGCGGGAGACGTTGCCATCCAGCCGCTCATTAGTCCGTGATGTGCCACAAACGAAGACCCACATTTGCCAACCTCAGGCAAATATGGGCCACCCGTCACGCCGCGAAGTCGCGTTCCTCCGCGTCCCAGTCCGCAAGGTCTTCGTCCCAATACCGCATTACCTCATACATGCCGCGCCCGTACACAGTGCCCGTCACGTCGCGCGTATGCTCTATGAAGTGACGAAAGAGCGCCTGGCTACGCCTAAATTTCTGATGGTCGACGTAGCCATCCAAGGACTGGTTCAATCCATACACGAGCTTTGCCATGGTACAAAACCTCCACCCCAGGTTCTTCAGAATAGCTCAAGCCGACATTCCGAAGGAGTGAGGTTGGACAAGATCTGCGCGCCGCATTGTGAGTGTAACCAATAACCCGAGGTCGGCTTTTGGTGGGTGGCCACAATTGCCTTTGGTTGGCAAATGTGGGGCTCTTGTCCGACTCAATGAAACGCGCACTCCGCGGCGTTCCGAGCCCGCAGGGCGTCATTTGTTTGAGCCGTGCGCGTAAGCGCGCGGTGACTAGCCCTCTGTGAACCCGAGCCCGCTTTCGCGGGCGGCACTCTGACCCAGAGATCTGCGTTTGGCAGTCCAGAAGCGCGTCGAGAAGCTTTAGTACATCCACCGCGATTCCGTTCATAGCGGCCTGGTCCCGCGCCCCGAAGAATGGCCCTGGAGCAGATACGCCACGAGAGAGGTTGGGACTGTCCAGATCGAATCACCTCCAGTTCCGCACCGAAAAGAGCCCGAGTCCAGCCTCTTCCGTAGTTGTCGATATTGGTGCTTTCACAAGTCTTGGAAATGCTCGGCTGAAGGCTCGGTAAAGCTCTCTTCTTTCGACCAGCTTCATCCCTCGACATATGGCCCCTCCTTGGCACTTTATGGTTGATAAAGAACCGCAAGAGGGTGCTGGGTTTCATCTACCGCCACGATTTTCTTGACGTGAGCTGTAAATTCTGCCGCCAACGATAGAGGATCGCGAGGGTTTTTGCCAACCTTCGGCTTCTGTTCAGGTATTTCGATATCCACCACGAGAGAGAAGTTGCGTTTAGTTCCGTAAGTACGCTGTACCCAATTCTTGGCGCTCGACTCATCCATAGGGATCGAGGTAAAAGAAAACGACTTATCGAATACGAGATTATACATAGTAAATATAGGGTCCGGATCGCCCGGAGAACCGCGTCCCTTTAAGCTACGGAGGGCATTACATTGGCTGTTGCGGGAAGGATTACTGCCTGAATCAACGACGAAATGAGTAATACCGAACGTGACATTCTTTCCGACCGAGTCAACTATAGGAAAGGACTTCGTAGCGAAATCATACGTGCCTGCGAAATCGCCGCCATATTTAACAGTGATTGTGTTCGGGACGCGGGAAAGGAGGTCGGCGGCATGCGAAGAGTAGTAAGAGGCTAGCCGTGGATAGTCAAATTCGCTTTCAATCTGCTGTGAAATTGCGGGATTGGCGCAATTATTCAGAGCGATGAAATACTTCATAAATGTCGGGGTATTCAATACGGCAGGGTCTTCACGCATAAGGAGAAGGTCGAGCCAAAGGCCGACGTTATTGCCGGAATGAGCTCCGAGCGTTTCCCAGTTGAGTTGGCCGTAGGCATTGGTATCACGTTGGTTTACTTGCGAATCACATAATAGGGATAGCAGGCCCACAGCAACTACGGCTGACAAAACCGTTGGTAGGCGCATAGGCTCCTTCCGAAAAGCGAAATTTTATGGCGCGTGGCCGACCCTGTCAACTTATGGGTAGAAATAAGCTTACATGAGGGGGTGGCTGATTAGATAACCGTGTCGGCTCCGCGTCGCCGGGTAGACTTGGAACCTAGGCTGCCCGCTCAGAACGAATGTGCGCGGGAGGTACGACGATTTCAACAAGTCCGGTCGCCACGTCGTACACCAGGCCGGAGACGAGCCACTCTGCCGGCAATGCGGGAATCGCCCGGAGCAAAGCAACGTCGGCGGCAACCGCCGCCCGGGGATCGGTGACCGCTTTCGTCTTGAGTTCCGCTTCCTGTATCTGAAAATAGCGCGTCAGCATGGCGGGATCGCCGGCGAGGCGAGTGATGCCGCAATCCGTGTGTTGGAGTACGACGATGTGAAACTCGCCACCGCCTCCAGGAATCTCCCCGGCAACTTCGCCGATTCGCCCGAGTAGGCCCAACTGCTCCAACAACCCCGGTGTGATTCGACCGCCGATGTTGCGGATCACGACAGCCTCCCCAGGTTTAATTCCAAGTACGTGAGCCGGGTCCACACGCATATCAGCGCAACCGATGATGATTGCCTTCACATTCGGCAGCGCCCGCGGAAGCGAGGGCATCAGCGCCCCCGCAGCAGACTGCTGAGCGGCAAAGTCTTTGTTACGTCGTAACATAGAGTCAAGACTGTTCATGTTGATTCTCCTTGAGAGACGTTGCGTGACGCTTTGCCGAAACCGCTTTGTCAACCCGACGGCCGCGAGCAAGCCGGAAGTTATCCGGCGGGTCGGACCGAGAAATGTCTTTCTCTACTCTCAACTGTTTTGATGGCGCGCCTGATCGCTTCGAACCACACGACGAGGGGAAAAATAGTTCGCCTCTGCTGTCGATTTTTTGTGTGTGCGACGACTATAGGATGAACGATCCAGCGCGCAAGGCTGTGCTGCTGGCTGCCCACCGAGAGGGAAGAACAATGAGATACATCTGCTTGGGATACATTGAGCCAGGAAAATTCGAAGGGATGACCGAGGACGAGCGACACGCAGTGCTCGACGCAATCCCCGGTGGCCTGGATTCTTTGACTGATTCTGATGCGTGATGACCGGTGAAAATCCGTGGCCGCTCTTATCTCTTGAAACTCGGTGGCACTTCTACTTAGCCGTTTGCGCCGCATAACTCGCGCGCAGTTCCGCCACAATCTCAGCCGCCGCCCGCCGGGCTTCTTCGACTTTTCCCGGCGGAAAGGAGATGGCGCCGACGCGAGCGTGTCCGCCTCCGCCATAGCGTTCGCAAACCTTCGCCAGATTCACCGTCGGCTCGGCCGGTGCCCAGGGATTCGACCCGACCGACACTTTTGTCCTGAAACTGCTTTTGCTGAGGCCGACGCTATAGGTGCACTTGGGATTCAGGTAGTAGGGAATGAACTTGTTGTAGCCTTCGAGTTCGTGATCGGTCACGTCGAAGAAGACGGTTCCCTCTTTGCACTGGGTCCGCTCGCGCAGGATTTCGATTGAATTGCGATGGCGCTCCATCAGCCCGGGAATGCGCTCCGCCACCCCCGGCGAACTGATGATCTCGGCCAGCGGTTTGTAGGCCAGTTGCTCAATCAGCTTGGGGATAAACCCGCCGTCCTGGTTCGACTCGATCACCATGGTCAGCTTCATGGCCGGCTGTTTCATCTCTACCGCCGTTTGCGGATCGGAGTAGAGGGCGCCGTCGATGATGTCAGCCCATTCCACCAACTCGGCGACCGGATCAGGATCGAACCCGAAGCGCTGCTTCGCCACCTCGGCAATGAACTTGGTGCACGACCGGTAATCGGGATCGTAGAACTTCGTATTGCTAGTGTCCTGCTCGAAGTGCGAGGCATCTTCCGGCGTCAGGAATGCGCTCTGATGATGATCGAACCACCATGTGATACGGGGAGAAGGCGAATACTTGAAATCGACGATCGCGTTCTCGTCGCCGGTAAACTCCCCTTCGTTGAACAGAGCCCCGGCGCGATGCACCAGGCCTACATATTCAAACTCGGCGTGCTCACGGATGCGTTCCCGGTAAAATCGCGAGAAAAGTGCCGCCGAACAGGCCCCATCAAAACACTTGTCGTGGTAAAAGACCCTTATCTTCACAGACCCTTTCCGATACCTTCGGCCTCGCTGCGCCGGATTGTGCGTCACAAAACTGAATCAATCAGGATACAGACTTCCGGCGAAGAACGGTAAATTGAAATCACAGTGAAGGGTGATCGCGAGTTTCAAACCTCGCGGCTGACGGAAGATTAAGAAAGATGTTGAGTTCGGATCAGAGGCCCGCCCGTTGTTCTGCCAGGTCACCGATGATGGGGAGCTTGAAAAACTCGTGTTGATACGCCTTGACCACCAGTAACACCCAGAGAAAGAACCACGCCAGGCCAATCAGTCCCGCCAGCGGAAACACCAGCACCCGCATAAAAGGAATCAACTGCAGAAAGGCCGCAAGTATCCCGGCAGCAATGGCGATCGCAAAACCAGCGACCCACAGAAATAAGTGCTGAAAAGCGTGAAAGCGGACAAACAGGTTGCGCTTGAACGGCTCGAGTAGCAGGAAAACGATAGCTGGGACGATTGTGATGTAGGCCACAACCCCGGCGATATTTTCGGGCAGCGGCAACGGCGCATCGGGTGTTTCGTCGAATGCGCGGCGAATAAACTGCTCGGGCGACACACTTTTGTCATTGGCTGGCAGGTGCGCTGTGTTGTCTACCCCATCCGTCCCATCCTGGTCGAACGAGGCGCCGCAACGTTGGCAGAACCGTGCTCCGTCAGATGACGAAGCACCACATTGCGGACACAGTGACATCGGCATCTCCCTGCACTCGACGGTCGTTCGTCTCCTACAAAAGAACATCCCGCCGCACTCGCGACGGGATCGAACTCAGCACACGCTGCCGATCAAGCTCCGCAGCACTTCTTATACTTCTTGCCGCTACCGCAAGGGCAAGGATCATTGCGCCCGACCTTGTCGCCTCGAACCACTTGCTGCACCGAACCCTGTGCCTCGCCACCAGCCATGCGCGCCTGGTCGAGCTCCCGCCGCTTCTTGCGCTGGAACTCCGCTTCCATGTCGTCGATGGTGGTCGCCATCCGCTGCCGTCGAGCTGCGCTCACCGCCGCCATGGCGTCGCCATTCCCGCCGCTCTCAAGTACCGGCTGTGGCGTGGAACGCGCGGGGGCCTCAATCACCTGCATCAGGTAGAGGTAGCGCACTGTCTCTTCTTCGAATCGCTCCATCATCGCTTCGAACATGTCGAACGACTCGCGCTTGTACTCGACAAGCGGATCGTGCTGGGCGTATCCCCGCAGGCCGATACCTTCGCGCAGGTGGTCCATGCTGAGCAGGTGATCTTTCCATTGCTGGTCGATCACGCTCAACATGATGATGCGCTCGTGATGCCGCATGGCATCCGGCCCGATCAACTGCTCCTTGGCGTCGTAGCGTTCCTTGAGTTTGTCGAAGATCGCATCGCCCAGTTCCTGACGATTGAGTTTCTCCGCCTCGACCCCTTCCGCCTGCACGTCCACCCCAAAGCGGGTGAAGATCTGGTTCTTCAAGCTCTTGATGTCCCAGTCTTCCGGATGAACATCTTTGCCGCAGTACTTGTCAAGCAGTCCGCCGAGAATGTCGCGAACGTAATCCTCGAGGATCAGCTCCTTCTGGTCGAGGCCTTCCAGCAGTTGCCGCCGCAATCCGTACACTGCCTGGCGCTGCTTGTTCATCACGTCGTCGTATTCCAGGACGTGCTTACGGGCTTCAAAATTCTGCCCTTCCACCGCCTTCTGGGCTGCCTCGATTCGCCGCGTAATCAACCCAGATTCAATCGGGACGCCTTCTTCCATACCCAGCCGCTGCAGCAGGTTCGACACCCACTCCTTGGCGAAGATGCGCATCAAATCGTCTTCCAGCGACAGATAGAACCGTGACGCGCCGGGGTCGCCCTGGCGTCCAGCGCGGCCGCGCAACTGGTTGTCGATGCGGCGAGCTTCGTGACGCTCGGTGCCGAAGATGAACAGGCCACCGAGAGCGATGACGTCCTCATGCTCGACGTCGGTCTCGGCTTTGTAGCGCGCATTGAGTTCCTGCCACTGTGCCGTCGGCACCTGGTACTCGTTGCCGCCGTAATAGAAGTACGAGAGATTCGGATCGTCAGGCTTCGCCGTGACTTCACCCGCAACCACTTTCAATTGCTGTGCAATCCCCTTCTTGAGGCACTCCTGTTTCGCCATGAATTCGGGATTGCCGCCTAAAAGAATGTCGGTGCCGCGGCCCGCCATGTTGGTCGCAATCGTGATGGCGCCCTTGCGTCCCGCCTGCGCCACGATTTCGGCTTCCTTCTCGTGATACTTGGCATTGAGTACGACGTGCTTGACGCCTTTCTTCTTCAAAAGGTCTGAGAGTCGCTCCGACTTCTCTACCGAAGTAGTACCCACCAACACGGGCTGTCCGGTCTGGGCCAGACGCACAATCTCATCCGATGCCGCAAAGTACTTTTCTTTTTCAGTGCGGTAAACGACGTCGGTGTTCTCGATGCGCAGCAAATCACGGTTCGTCGGGATCACCACGACTTCCAGCTTGTAAATCTTGTCGAATTCCGCGGCTTCCGTCTCAGCCGTACCCGTCATTCCGGCCAGCTTTTTGTACATGCGGAAATAGTTCTGGAAGGTGACCGTCGCGAGCGTCTGGTTTTCGCGCTCGATCTTGACGTTTTCCTTGGCTTCGACGGCCTGATGCAATCCGTCAGACCAGCGCCGCCCCGGCATCAGGCGCCCGGTAAACTCATCGACGATGAGTACTTCGCCGTCTTTCACCACATATTCCACGTCGCGACGATAAAGCGCGTGCGCCTTGATCGCAGTATCGACGTGATGTTTCAGGTCCCAGTTCTCGGGATCGGCGATGTTGCCGATGCCAAGCAGACGCTCGACCTTCTCCCAACCGGTATCGGTGACGGTGATGGTGCGGTGCTTCTCATCGACTACATAGTCGCCGGTCAGCACCTTATCTTCACCCGCGCCTCGGTCGATCTCCTCGCCGAGCTCTAGCTGGGGGATGATGCGATTCACTTTGTAGTATTTGTCCGTCGACTCTTCGCTGGCGCCGCTGATGATTAACGGGGTGCGCGCTTCGTCGATCAGGATGGAGTCCACTTCGTCGACGATGCCGTAGTTGTGCCCTCGCTGCACGCAGTCGTTGAGATCGAACTTCATGTTGTCGCGCAGATAGTCGAACCCGAACTCGTTGTTGGTTCCGTAGGTGACATCGGCCGCATAGGCTTCGCGGCGCTCCCGGTCATCCAGATCGTGGACGATGACGCCAACCGTCAGGCCGAGGAAGGTATAGAGTTTGCCCATCCATTCGGAATCGCGCTTGGCCAGGTAGTCGTTGACCGTGACCACATGAACGCCGTTTCCGGCCAATGCGTTCAGATACACGGGAAGGGTCGCGACCAGCGTCTTACCTTCACCCGTCTTCATTTCGGAGATCTTGCCCTGGTGCAGAACCACGCCACCGATGAGCTGCACGTCGAAGTGCCGCATTTTGAGCACGCGCCAACTGGCTTCACGTGCTACAGCGAAAGCTTCGGGCAGAAGTTCGTCGAGAACTTCTTTCAGCGCGGCTGCTTTCTCGTCAGCATCTTCTATCGCGTCGACGCGTTCGTGAATCCGTTTGCGGTATATGTCTGTCTTCGCCCGCAGCTGCTCATCAGAGAGCTGCTGCATTTCGGGCTCGAGCGCGTTAATGCGCTCCACCAGCGGCATGATGCGCTTCACCTCGCGCTCATTGCTAGTGCCAAACACCTTCGCCATCAGCTTGTTAATCAATGAACTCTTCCCTTGCGGAACTTGTGGCTTGGCCCGTATTTTCGGGGCCTTCAGTGCGCCCTTCAGGCACACAAACGTCACTGTAAAGGCTAACACATTGGATGCTTGCCGCCGCCTCCGGTCGCACTTTGGAGACATGCACGGTGGACGCCCCATTCAAACGCAGTTTGAGCGGGTCTTTTCACTTTTTCGTGACCACGAATCTACGTGACTTAAGCCGAGGCAGCCAGGCACCCCACCCTTTTCCGTCTATTGCGAAAGAGCAGAATCAAATTCTTCTCCGCGTCCTCCGTGTCTCCGTGGTGAATGATTTTCGACTTTCAGCCGCACCGCGTAAGATGCACCCATGTTTTATGACCGCTTCGCGGAGACGGTTCGCCGCTTCCCAGACCTGAACGCCGTCGAGCTCCAGCATGAGTCGTCGGCGGTTGCCGCCGGAGCACCACCTGTCGAGAGCTATACGTTTTCCCAGCTCCGCACCATGGCCGAATCCGTCGGCAACTGGCTCTTGCAGTCCAGCATTACGAAGCGGCTCCAAGTGCGCCTTTCTTGCCGCCAATCATCCCTTGTGGGTGGCCACCTATCTCGGCGTGCTCGCCTCGGGCAACACGGCCGTCCCGCTCGATACCGCCTTTCATGCCGACCAGGTCCGCAAGCTGCTGCTCGACTCCGATTCGGTGCTTCTCTTCTGCGACCGCCAGCGTCTTCCTATCGCCCGCGAGGCCGCCAAGGATCTGCCGGTCAAGCTCGTCCTCATCGACGGCCAGGATCCGACGGCGGGTCCCTTCTGCTCGCCGACATCCTCGCCGCAGGTCCGGGCACCTTCCAGCCCGTTCCCGTCACCGCCGACGACATCGCGATGATCCTGTATACCTCGGGCACCACCAGCGACCCCAAGGGCGTGATGTTGTCGCACGGCAACCTTGAAGCCGAAGCCGAAGGTGTCTTCAAGGTGATCGACGTCGGCCCCAAAGACGCCATCCTCGGCATTCTCCCGCTCTTCCACTCGCTTGCCCAGATGGCCAACATCATGCTCCCGTTGTCGTGCGGCATGCGAGTCGTTTATCTCGAGTCGATGAACACCAGCGAACTGCTGCGCGCGCTTGCAGGAGCGCGACATCACCGTCTTCGCCTGCGTCCCGCAGTTCTTCTATCTCATCCTCGAGCGCATTCAGAAAGAAGTGCAGCAGAAGGGCGCGCTCGTCCGTGCACTATTTCGTGGCATGCTGGCCATCTCCAGCATTTGCCCGCAAGTTCGGCGTCAACCTCGGCAAGGTTTTCTTCGGGCGCGTGCACCACATGTTGGGCAGTCGCATGCGCTACCTCATTACGGGAGGTTCGCGCTTCGATCCCGCCGTCGGACGCCAATTCGAAGCCATGGGCTTCACGATGTTGCAGGGTTACGGAATGACCGAAACCTGCGGCGCTGCGGCCGTCACCCCGCCCAGAGCGGCTGTGATGGGTTCCGTCGGCAAGCCGCTGCCCGGCAACGAAATGAAAATCTTCGACGGCCAGCCTTCTCCCGAGCACGGCGGAGCCAGCGTCGGCGAAGTCGCCTTCCGCGGCGGCATCGTCATGGCCGGCTATTACAAGCGTCCCGACGCCACCGCCGCCATGTATCGCGACGGATGGCTCATGCAGCGGCGACCTGGGCTACAGCGATACCGACGGTAACTTCTTCATTACCGGCCGGAAAAAAGACGTCATCGTTCTGAGCAACGGCAAAAATATCTACCCCGAAGAAATCGAAGCACATTACCTGCAGTCGCCCAACATCAAGGAAGTCTGCGTACTCGGCTTGCAGAGCGCACCCGGCGAGCCCTTCTCCGAACGCCTGCATGCAGTGATCGTTCCCGATTTCGACGCCCTGCGCCGCAAGCCAAGATTGTCAACATCGGCGACATGCTGCGCTTCGAAATCGAGGGCCTCTCGGCCAAAGTGCCTTCCACTAAGCGCATCTTGAGCTACGAAATCTGGCAGAACGAACTGCCCCGCACCACCACCCGCAAAATCAAGCGCTTCGAAGTCGAACAGCGCGTCAAGCGAGGCGAAGGCACGCAGGCCGCAGCCACCGCTCCACGCGAGCTTTCGCCCGAAGAAACGGAATGGACCCAACGGCCCAATGTCGCTATGGCGCTCGGGATCATTCAGGCCGCGTCCAAGCTGAAGAAAGACACGCCACATCCTAGCGATAATCTCGAACTGGATCTGGGTCTTGATTCGATGGAGCGCGTTGAATTGCTCGTTTCACTCGATCAGCAGATGGGTGCCAACGTTCCCGATTCTATCGCCTCCGAGATCTACACTGTTCGCGAACTGGTCGATGCCGTGATCTCCAACTCGGACGGTAGCAGTCAACGCTCGGCACTTGGCTGGGAAGAAGTCATCAACGAACCCCCCGGAGACGCCGAACGCGCACACCATCGACGACGATCACCCCATCACTCGCTCCCATTTACTTTCTTCGCCTCAGGCTCGTAAACCTGATTTTTCTCGATTTCTTTAAGCTCCAAGTCGAGGGCATCGACAAGCTTCCGCAGTCGGGTCCATTTATTCTCTCGCCTAATCATCAGAGCTTTCTCGATGGCCCTGCCGTCATCGCCTGCCTGCCCTGGAAGATCATGCGCGAAACATTTTATGTTGGCACCAGCGAGATTTTCGGCAGCAAGATTATGCGCCGACTGGCGGAGTTAATTCCGCCTCATACCCATCGACCCCGATGCCAACCTCGTTCCCGCCATGCGCGCGGGAGCGTACGGACTACGCCAAGGCCGCGTGCTCGTACTCTTCCCGGAAGGCGAGCGCAGTATTGACGGAGTGCCAAAGACTATTCAAGAAAGGTGCCGCAATACTGGCGATCCATACTCACTGTCCGGTCGTGCCAGTAGCGTCTGGAGGGATTCTTCGAGGCCTGGCCGCGCGGCGAGAAGTTTCGTGGACTTTCCAAGCTGAAAGTACGGTTCCTCGATCCCGTCTACCCGCCTGCACTCGGCCCGAACCCCGAAGCGCAATACGCGGAGATGACCGCCGAGATTCGCCGCCGCGTCGTCGAAGCCTATGACGAGTTGCGGGGTGCTGAAACTCCGTCATCGCTGGCGACGATCGGCACTTCAACTAGACACTGACAATCGGACACCGACGATCATTTTTAGCTCTTGTTTGCGTGCGGATGTGTCCGGTCGTACACCTCCATCACGTGCTTGACCGTCAACTGCGTGTACCGCTGCGTCGTCGAAAGACGCTCGTGGCCGAGCATCTCCTGGATCGCGCGCAGATCGGCGCCTTCCTCCAGCATGTGGGTGCCGAACGCGTGCCGCAGCGTATGCGGATGCACGTCCGGTGAAAGCCCATTGGCCACCGCAATCTGCTTGACGATGCGCCCCACACTGCGAGTAGTCAGCCGGCTCCCGCGCAGGTTGATCAACAACGCCCGTTCGGTAGTCCGTTTGGTCTCTGCCAGGATTTTCTGCCGCAGCGGCAAATACGCCCGCACCGCCGCATTCGCCGATTCTCCCAGTGGAACGTAGCGTTCCTTACGTCCTTTGCCTCGCACCAGCACAACTTCGTTCGACCAGCGAATGTCATCGACGTTAATGCCGATCAACTCCGAGTTGCGGATCCCGCACCCATACAAAAGCTCAAGCATGGCGAGGTCACGCGCATGGAACGCCGAGCACTCCGGCATCTTCGCGTCAAGCACGGTGTTTACTTCTTCGATGGTCGGCACGCGAGGCAATTTTTTCGGCAACTTCGGCGTCGCCACCAGCGCCGCCGGATTCTGGTCCACCACGCCCTCCTGCGCCAGCCAGCGATAGAGCGATCGCAAGCGCCGCCAGTGCACGCGCGACCGAGGTCTTACTGAGCCCGCGCTCGTACAGGCTCGACAGGTAGCCGCGAATCAGCACGTGGTCGATGTCGCTCCAGCCCTGAGGACCGACGTATTCCGCAAACTGCGCCAGGTCGGTGGTATAGGCCTTGATGGTGTGCGGCGAAGCGTTGCGCTCCTGGAGCGCGCGAATGAACTTCGCCACCGCTTTCTCAACGAGTCGTTGCACCATGCTTCGTCATTCGCTGGTCTCGCCAACCTTGCCTGAACGGCTTTTACTGCGCGGATGGTGCTGTTTGTAGACGCGATTGAGACGGTCGAGCGCTAGATGCGTGTATACCTGCGTGGTCGAAATGTCGGCGTGACCCAGGATCGTCTGCACCGTACGTAAGTCGGCACCGTTCTCCACCATGTGCGTAGCGCAACTGTGCCGCAGCATGTGTGGACTGGCATGGCGTCCCGACTGCACGGAGGCCGCGTCCACAATCTGCCAGACTCGCTGCCGCGTAATGCGCTTTGCTCCTCGCGCAATAAACAAAATGGGCGACGACTTCCCCGCCGCGAGCACTGGGCGGGCATCCCGCAAATATTGCTGCACCACTTCCTGAGCTGCGCCTCCCAGCGGCACAATGCGTTCTTTGTCGCCCTTGCCTCGTACCAGAACGTAGCCGAGTTCGAGTTTCAGGTCTTCCAGCTTGACGTTGATGACCTCCGACACCCGCAGCGCTCCCGCGTAGAACACCTCGAGCATCGCACGGTCGCGAACCGTCAGCGCCTGCGACATGCGGTCGTCCTTGGCGCGTGCCGGACCGCGCAACACGCTCTCGACTTCGTCGGTCGCCATCGATTTCGGCAACACTTTCCATTGCCGCGGAGTATCGATGTTCAGCGTTGGATCAGCCTTGATGTAGCGGTCCAGCAGGAGATACTTGTAGAAATGCCGCAGCGCCGAAAGCTTGCGCGCCACACTGCGTCCGTCGACCCCGTTCGACAACAACTGGTTCAGGAAATCGCGCACGTCCTGTCTTCGGCCGCCGAGAGGTGCGCGCTTGCGCTTCAGGAGGAAATCAGAATACTGATTCAGGTCGGACTGATAGGCCGATACGCTGAGCGGCGCCAGTCCCTTCTCGACCTTGAGGTAGTCGAGAAACGAATTCAGTAACCGCAGATTGGGATCGGCGCTCTGCACATGGTGATTATGGAGCGCGCCGCATTTTTGAGGAATAACAAGCGAGATTCAGCCCGCCGATTGCTTCCGCACAATATCCAATAACGCCACTGCATTCAGTGGACTGCGCGGGTCTTCCTCGTGCTTGAAAAATGCATAGGTCTCAAGGCCGTCCGCCAAGCAACGCTCCACTCGCCCCGCCAACTTTCGGACTTCATCCGCGTCATAGCTTGGCTTGCGGAAACGAAAGTAAATGTACTTCGCAGTGCGTTCCTCGGGAGTGGTGATCGACTCCGTTTCCGCAATACATAATGCGACATTGTGTTTCTTTAGTTCCTCGTATATCTCGTCGTTGAACCATGACTCGTGCCGAAACTCGAATGCGCATTGCACAACCCGCGGCAGTAGGGCGAGGAACTCACTCAACATCGCGACATCAGCTTTGAGGTTCGGCGGAAGCTGAAAGAGTATCGGACCGAGTTGTTTCCGCCTTAGTAACGGCTCAAGAGAATCAAGGAATTTTTTCAACGGTTCCTCGGCGTTTTTCAACCGCCGCATATGGGTGATGTACTGGTTCGCCTTCGCCACGAACCGGAAGTCCGGCCCCGTATCATTCATCCAACTCTCCGCCGCCTTCTCAGACAGCAGCCGCCGGAACGTGTAATTCACTTCGACCGCATTCAGCTTGGTCGCATAGAACTTCAGAAAACTCTTCGCCGGAACATCCTTGGGATAAAACTCGGGCTTCCAGATCGAATATGCCCAGCCAGAGGTGCCAACATAGAGTGGGGAAGCATTCTTTGGCATCGTCATTAGACCTATGATGGCGCGACAACCTCGTAGGCCGCAATGAGTTCGCGCCATCTCTCAGGGACGACGATAGAAGCCTGGGCTTTATAGTCGTACGCAACCATCGACGAAACACCGTGGGCAGCACGGAGTTGACGAGTGTCACTCCAGACTTCGTAGGAGAAATCGAACGACTTGCGTCCCAGGCGCGAGACGCGGCACGCCACGGCGACCTCCTCGCGATAGTCAAGCGACTGCGCGTATTCAAACTGCAAACGCGCCAGGATCATGCCGTGCGACCCGTTCAGCGGCTCCTTGAGCACCTCGACGAAGTAATTGCAACGAACCGTCTCGACCCAAATGAGATAGGCAGCGTGGTTCACGTGCTGCAACATGTCAACGTCATGGTAGGGGACGCGGAAGCGCTCGACATAGCGAAAGTCGGTGAGGGGCATTCTGATTTTGCCTTGCAGCTCTCGGGCGCCTGCGATTATACCGGCCGGCGCCGCCGGTGTCGTGCTTCCCATTCACGCGCTGTAACGTCGTACACTGTATTTTCTGCTCCAAAAGGCTTCAGTTTACGGAGGCGCAATGAAACGCAGTTTTGCCCGGGCCACAGGCCTGTTCCTGTTGACCCTATTGCTGGCCGCAGCACTACCGCTGGTAGCCCAGGACCTGGCCTCATTTGAACAGCGAGTCACAGTCAAGACTTTGCCTAACGGGCTGACGGTCCTGATTCTCCGTCGTCCCGAAGCACCGGTCTTCTCGTTTGTCACCCTGGTTGACGCGGGCTCCGCCCAGGACCCACTCTCGCAGACCGGCCTGGCCCACATGATGGAGCACATGGCCTTCAAGGGCACTCCCACCATCGGTACCACCAACTACCCCGAAGAGAAGGTCGCCCTGGTCAAGGTCGAGCAGACCTACGCAGCGTATGAGGCCGAGCGCATCAAGCGCGTTGGGCGCGATCCCGAAAAGCTCGCGCAACTAAAAAAGGAGTGGCAGGACGCTATGGCGGCCGCCGACAAGTTCGTCATCAAAAACCAGTTTGGCGAGATCGTCGAAAGCCATGGCGGCGTTGGTATGAACGCCGGTACCAGCTATGACGACACCAGCTACATGTACTCCATGCCTTCGAACATGATCGAACTCTGGGCTGCCATCGAATCGGACCGCTTCGCCAATCCCGTAATGCGCGATTTCTACAAGGAGCGTGACGTAGTGATGGAAGAACGCCGCATGCGCACGGACAGCAATCCGACCGGCCGCCTGATCGAACAATTTCTCGGCACCGCGTTTGCTGCGAATCCGTATCACCGCCCGACGGTCGGCTACGCCTCCGATCTGCAGTCGTTCTCGGCCACCGATGCCCTGGGTTTTTTTCACCAGTACTACGAGCCCAGTAACATGGTCATTGCACTCGTGGGCGATCTCGATCCCGCTCAGGTAATGCCCATCGTGGAACGCTATTTTGGCCAGTTGCCCGCGAAACCCAGGCCCGAAGAGGTGACCACCATCGAGCCACCGCAAAATTCGGTGCGCGAAGTAAAGATGCACGAGCAGGCGCAGCCGATTTATGTCGAGGGCTACCACCGTCCCAGCTATCTCGATCCAGATGATGCCGTTTATGACGCCATCACCGACATCATGTCCAATGGCCGCACCTCGCGCATGTTCCGCTCCCTGGTCCGTGATCAGAAGATCGCCGCTGCGGCTGCCGGATTCTCCGGCTTCCCCGGCACCAAGTACGCTCACCTCTTTGCTTTCTACGGCGTACCGCTTCCCGGACATACCAATCAGGAGATGCAGAAAGCGATTCAGGAGCAGATCGCCAAGTTGAAAGCCCAAGACGTCACGGACGAAGAACTGCAGATGTTCAAGACTCGCACCAAGGCCGACTTAATCCGCGGACTGGCCAGCAATGAAGGCCTCGCGCAGCAACTTGCCATCTATCAGACACGCTACGGCGACTGGCGCGAACTGTTCCGATACCTCGACAAGGTCGACAAAGTGACCAAAGCAGATATTCGACGCGTGGCCAACAAGGCCTTCCAGGACAGCAATCGCACCATCGGAACCATCGAGACGGTGAGCGGGCCCGACGCGGCAGGAAAGGGGGCAAACTAATGCGAGCTCAGAAATCACGCTTTGTGCAAGTGTTGTTCTCCTTCGTGCTCCTGGCGGCAGCCCTGGGCACTGCACAAGTCACTCCCTGGAACCAGTTAAAGTTTCCGCCGCTGCCCCCGTTCCATCCGCAGCAGCCCACCCGCATCCAGTTCACCAACGGCATGGTCATTTTTCTGCAACCCGACCACGAGCTTCCGTTGATCTCCGTTACTGCTCGCATTCGTGGCGGCTCGATCTCGGAACCCGCCGCCAAAACTGGCCTCGTTTCTCTCTACGGTGACGTGTGGCGCACCGGTGGCACCAAGACGAAGACCGGCGACCAGATGGACGACTTCCTCGAAGCCCGTGCCGCCAAAATCGAAACCGGCGACGGCCCCGACTCGACCTCCATCGGTCTCAATTGTCTCAAGGGAGACTTCGATCCTGTCTTTGCGATGTACCTCGACTTGCTGCGTAATCCTGAGTTCCGTGCCGAAAAACTCGAGCTTGCCAAGCAGCAGATGTACACCGGCATCGCCCGCCGCAACGATGAAGTCAGCTCGATTGTCGGCCGTGTGAGTGCCGACCTCGCATTTGGCAAGGACAATCCATACGCGCGTGACGAGGAATATTCCACCGTCTTCGCTGTTCAGCGCGAAGACCTGCTGAGTTGGCATCAGCAGTATGTTTATCCTAACAACATCATTCTCGGCGTCAGCGGCGACTTCGACCCCACCGCAATGGAGGCGAAGCTGCGCCAGGCATTTGATTCCTGGCCCAAAGGACCGCAGGCGAAGGACCCCGACATCAAGTTCGCTCCGCCCAAGCCGGGCTACTATTTTGTGCAGAAGACCGACATCAACCAGAGCACCATCGCCATGGTTGACCTCGGAATTCTCCGCAACAACCCCGACTACTTCGCGGTCTCGGTCATGAACGAAATATTCGGCGGAGGTTTCTCGTCTCGCCTCTTCAATAACGTGCGGGCCGCGAAAGGACTCGCTTACAGCGTTGGAGGTGGCGTCGGCTCCAGTTTCAACCATCCCGGCATGACCAACATCGAAATGCAGACCAAGAGCGACACCACCGTGGTAGGCATTCAGGCCTTGGATGAAGAGATCGACAAGATGCAGCAGAAGGCCCCGGACGCCGACGAGTTGCAACGCGCCAAGAACCAGATCCTCAACTCATTCATCTTCCGCTTCGACACCCCGGGAAAGGTCCTGCGCGAGAAGATTGCCTACGAGTTCTATCACTACCCGCTCGACTTCCTCGAACGTTATCGCAGCGAGATCGACAAGGTGACCGCAGACCAGGTGACGCAGGTCGCCCGCAAGTACATTCAGAAGGACAAGCTGTCTGTCCTGGTAGTCGGCAATGACACCGAATTCGACAAGGCCCTTAGCACCCTCGGACCGGTAACCAAAGTGGACATCAGTATCCCGCCGCCTCCCAAGGAACTGATGGAGCAGATGGGCCAACAGAGGACCAAAGGTACATGGCAACCGTAGACGAAGACTCAAGCAGCCTTGCATCGGGGCACGGCTATCGAGTGCCCTGTTCAAGCCGGGATTGAGCGGGTCTCTGGCTTACTTCGCCGCCCCATGGTCGTAACTGATCACCCGCGTGATCTTCCATACGCCATCTTTGTTCTGCCAGACGTGAATGAACTTCGCCTCACCCACCTCCCCATGATCTTGTTCGTAGGGATGGTAGAAGCGATGCACTCCGATCTCAACCGCACCGTAACCATTCAGCGGATAAACCTCCAGCGTCCCGGCCACGAGTTGCCGATTCACTTTGCCGCATAAGTTGTTCTTGATGGCGTCAACGATGTTCTGCCGTCCTATCATCAGGCCGCCCTTGTCGTGGTAGAACTCCGCCTCGTCAGCCCACATGCTATCGACCGTTTTCATATCGCACTGGTTAACGGCGTCGAAAAGTTTGGTGTCCAACGCCGCGACTGTCTGATACAAGGCGTCTTGCGTAACTGGCGCGGACTTGGGCGATTGCGCATTTGCGCAAGGCAACGTCATTGCAAGTAGTGCAACCGACGCCAGTCGCGCGGAAAGAGCCAATGGCATTCTCACGAGATCTCCTGATTACAGCGTGGGGGTGGCCTTGCTCCAGAAGGTACGCCGTCGCGGATTGGAAAGTTCCCAGGCTGAGGCCCCGTTTAGGATCGGTTGAGCTTGGTCTGAGTTCGCCGTTGGGATCTCGCGATATTGCCTCAAAACCAGCGATGAAGTAGGGCCGCTTCTCTTACTGCAATTTCTTCCGAAGCACCCATGTGGTCATCGAGCGTTGATCTTGCACAACGGTGGTCTTCAACGGCTCGGCCAGCTTGCCCCCAATGCGTTCTGCCATTGAGCCCAGCAGCGGTGCGTCCACCAGGTACCGCTCCGCGCCATCCGGCGATAGGAAGCGTCGTCCCTGGATACGCTTGAACTGGCTTTCCATACCAATTGTAGAGGCGAGGCGGCAGAAGAACAGCCCACCCGGCTTAAGCACGCGCCACGATCCCCGCAGCATCGTCTCGAAGTGAGCATCGTCGCGCGCAAAGTGGAACACAGCGTTGCTCACGACCACATCCGCGCAGGCATCATCGAAAGACATATGTTCAACTGGCTCGACCCGAAAATTCGACGCCGGAAGTGCGGGAGCAAACATCCTGGCAAGTGCGCGGACGCCCTCCACCGCCTGCGGATCCGCATCCGCGGCGTAAACCTCGTATCCTTCCCGCAAGAAATAAACGAGGTTGCGGCCGGAACCGCATCCCGCGTCCAGTATTCGCATCCCAGGCGAGATGCGGCCTTTTAGAAGCTGGTCGAAAAGATAAATGTCGATCTGGCCAAATTGCTCCTGCAGCGTGGGCATGGGCATTCCTGGAAACCTAGCCCTGCGGTGCAGTCGTGTCAAATGTTGGCACTTCTGACTTGCTGACTCTCTCCCAGCTTGGCCCCGAGATATTGCCAGCCGAACCTATCCTGCTGCCCGATTACTCGGCTCGAAGCGCTTCAACCGGATTGACAGCCGCAGTGCGGCGTGCCGGCAGATAGCTCGCCAATGCCGCTGCAGCAATCAGGGCAACGGGTACGGCTGTGAACGTGACCGGATCCAGCGGACTGATGCCAAACAATAGGGTTCGCATGAGGCGCATGAGCGCAGCTGCCGCGCCGAGGCCAACAGCCGTGCCAATGCCGGCGAGCACCAGCGCTGAGCGAACGAACATCCACACCAGTTCGCTCTTCTTTGCGCCCAGCGCCACGCGGATGCCAATCTCGCGGGTGCGCTGCGAAACCGCATACGAGATCACGCCGTAGATGCCCAGGATGCCGAGAGCGAGTGCCATGGTTCCGGCAATGGCCAGCATAACCAGCGTGAACGAAGTGCGCGCCATGGATTGGCTGTAGATATCCTGCATGGTGCTGATGTCCGCAACCGGCAGATTCGAATTCACCGACCAGACGGCACGCTGCATTTCGTTGATGAAGCCTTGCGTCCCCGCGCGATTGCTGCGTATCGCGAAGTAGACGGTACGCCTTGTGTCCGCCGGAGTCCCGGGGCCGTAGAGATCGGGCATCATCGAAGGCCAGTAAACAGTTGCAGGCGAGATCTGATCGACACCGTTTTCGCGCACATCCTGCACCACCCCGACTACTTCATGCCACGGCATGCTAGGAAATTCGCGGAACCGCTTGCCGATGGCCGCTTCGGGCGATCCCCACAGCTCGCGGGCCAGGCCCTCGGATACCATGCCCACCGGTCTCAGGCCGTAGATGTCTGTCCACGTAAAATCACGCCCCGCGAGCATTCTCGTGCCGGCAGTATGGAAATAACCGGGCGAAACGAAGTTGTACAGGCGCAATGGAGGCTCCGTACCCTCATAGCTTTTTCCTTCGATAAGGATTTCATCCCAGGCCGGTTCGGCTCCACTCATCGGAACGGAAGCGGCGAAGCCTGCGGAGGAAACCCCAGGAATCGCTGCAAGCTTATCGAGAATGTTGTTTTGCAGTCCGCAGGACTGCCTGCGGGTCGCGAACCAGCGTCTCCGGAATCGAAATTCGCATCACCTGCAGCGACGCAGCGATCGGAAAAGCCCGGATCGACGCTCCGCATCACATTGAAGGTGCGGATCATCAGGACGGCGCTGATCAGCAGCACCAGCGCCATGGCCACCTGTGCCACTACCAGAAGGTTGCGGCCGCGCTGCCGCTCTCGGCTAACGCTTGCCGTTCGCATCGCTACCCAGCAGCGGCGCGGCTTGCCGCGAAGGACCGATAACGCAACACCGGAATAGCGCCGAACAGCAGCCCGGAGAGCACCGAGAGAATCAGGGTGAATGCCGACGCACCAACCGTCGAGCGAAATCTCGCTCAGACGCGGCAGATCCGCCGGCCCAATCGACCGTCAACAGTCGAAGTCCGGCATACGCGACTCCCACGCCGGCCGCACCGCCCAGCAGGCCGAGTGTTACGCTCTCCAGCAGCAGTTCGCGCGCGATCCGCCACCGTGCCAGCGCCCAGCGCAGAGCGTACCGCGAGCTCGTGCTGGCGCGAATCGGCGCGTACCAGCAGCAGATTGGCCACATTGGTGCACACGATCAGCATCACCACGCCGATCGTCGCCATTACCACCCACAACATAGTCCCCATGCTGCCCGACCACTTTCTCCTTCAAAGGCTGGAACGCCGGCGTGATCTTCCAGTTCAAGTACAAGTGCGGATCGGTGCCCGGACCATTCGTCCACGAGTCCATCCATACGTTCAGCAGACGCGCCACATCAGCGTTCGCCTGCGAAATCGGTAACGCCCGGCCGGAGCCGCGCGATGCCGCGATACGCAAAGCCCGCCAATGGCTCCTTGACCGGATCGAACGCCAAAGGAACCAGCAGATCGAAGTCGTAATTGACGCACCTTGAATCCACGCGGCATCACTCCGGCGATCACTCGCGGCTGGGAGTTGACGCTGAATGGTGCGCCCCACCACGCTCAGGATCGCCGCCGAATCGCCGTTGCCAGTATCCATAGCCGAGCATCACCCGCCCCAGCCCCGCGTGGGTCCTGATCGGCAGCGGTAAGCCATTGCCCGTGCGGCGCAGGAACATTCAGCGTCTCAAGAACACCGTCCGAAATCAGCGCCGTGTTGACCTGCTCCGGTTGGGCGATGCCGGTGATGCTCGCCGTCCCCGGTCCCCACACGCCCATTGACTGGAAGCTACTGTTATGCGCGGCAAAGGTGAGATACATCGAGGCCGACAGGCGCAGCTCACTCCGAAAGTCGGCCAGCCCGGGCGCGCCCGGTGCGTTCAGATGCAGCGACAACCAGTTGTTGCGGCTCAGGATAGGGCAGCGGCCGGAGCAGCACGCTGTTGAGCACGCTGAACACCGCCGTATTCGCACCGATGCCAATGGCCAGCGTCAGCACCACCGTGATCGCGAATCCCGGCGACCGCCCCAGCCGGCGGACATACATGCTTCAGGTCCGATGAGTAGCGATTCGAGTCTCTGCCACTGCCACACTTCACGGCTCCGCTCCTGCAGCAGCGTCACATTGCCGAACTCGCGGCGCGCCTTTTGTTCCGCCTCATCGCGCGACATGCCCTCCTCCATCAGTTCATCGACCCGCTCGTCGATGTGCTCCTGAATGGACACAGAGATGTCGTCATACCGGCGATTTCTGAAAGAACAAACGACTGAACGGTGACATGCAACACCTTCCTACGCTTTGGCCGCTGCCAGCACGCGCGTGATCCCGGCGAACATCTTCTCGAAACTGACGACCTCTCGTTTCGAGGTGCTCGCACGCCAGCGTGGGTGAGCCGATAGATCCGCGTTGGCCGCCCCTTGGCTGAGGTTCCAGCTTCGACTGCGAGCCAGCCCTTCCTTCAGCATTCGCTGCAGCGCCGGATAGAGTGAGCCTTCTTCCACCTGCAGCAGGTCGTCGGAAACCTGCTTGATGTGCTTCACCAGCGCATAGCCGTGCATGGGCTTCAGTCGCAGCGATTGCAGAATCATGATCTCCAGTGCGCCGGGGAAAAGGTCGCGATGTTCGGGGTTCTTCGCCATCCGCAAAATTGTATAACCAAAATACCTATTTTAACAATAGGTATCTTTAGACAGGCTGGATGCCCGACCTAACCCTTTGCATTGTTTGAGTGAATCTTCGACTCAAATATTTCGCGGAGTCGTCCCAGATCCGGGCGGATGGACGCGGAAGATCGCACCAAGGTAGAACAGCTTTTCCGGAACTAGCGGCTTGCAGCCGTCTCCGACTCGAGTTCTACTATCAGTTCCTTCTCTTCCCCAGGTTGCAAACGAATGGTCGCCGGTCGAGAAGGATCATCTGGATCGTGGTAGACCCATTCCCTGTAACCGCGGGCTGAGATTGTCAGACCGAGATTTTTTTCCGGCGGAACTAAGGCGCGCTCCTTCACGAGGCTGATTATCTGCCCGCCTGAAGTGCTGTTCGGTTTGTCGGGATCGGAGATTGCCCAGCTTACCTGAAAGACGAATATTGGCTTTCCTGTGGATTTGTCCTTCACACTCAGAAGTAGCCGGCCCGGTTTGGGGCCAAGCTTCAATGCAACCGTCGCCGACGACTGGTTCGGTGTTAAGGTGACGAACTCCTTCACGCTCGTGCCGGCGAAAGCGATGTAGCCATCTTCCGGCTTGATTGCCTCGACACCGAACGTTCCCATCGCCACGTGGTCAATCCGGAATTGGCCCGCTTCATCGGTTGTAGCCGGGCAGTCACCGCGTGATTCTTTGGATCCCGCAGGTGCGTCCAGCATATAGGTGCACACTTGCACGCCTTTGAATGGCTGCCCGTGTTCATCAAGCACGGTACCGCTGATTGTGCCCTCGGGCTGGGAAGAGCTAGCAGTCTGTGAAAAGGTTGGCAATGACGCAAGAAGCAAAAGTGTGAGCGCGAGCCGAACCGGTCGCATAAGCCGGAAGCTCCTTTCTGGCTTCAAGAACGGCACCATAGTACACCCGTCTCGCACGGCGATTGCTTTTGTCATTCTGCCGCCGGTTGCCATCACAATCCTGATTTGCATTTGTGTGGGGTCGTTCCGTCGCACTAACAATGACTCTGGGTGCCCCAACCCGCTGCTAGAATCCAGCGCATGGCCGCCGATGACGTTAAAGACTCAACGCTAGAGTCCAGCGCGTCACGCTTGCGCGAAATAACCAAGCCCGATCCACTAACCATCGTTGCGATCGCGGTTGTTGCCACAGTGATCGCGAACGTTATCCACGAGGGTCTTGGTCACGGAGTCATGTGCGTCGCCACCGGTGGCCAGCCGCTAGTGCTCTCCACGGTGCATTTCGAATGCAGCGCGGACACCCGTCTGGTAGCAGCGGGCGGAACGCTCGCCAATCTGATCTTTGGAACGCTGTCCTGGTTGGCTATGCGTGCCGTGAAGCGGTCCGCAACTTGGCGCTATTTTTTCTGGCTGCTGATGACTTTGAATCTCTTCGGCGTAGGCGGATATTTTCTGTTCTCTGGCATCGGCAACATTGGCGACTGGACGGCGGTCGTGGCAGGATGGCAACCAGCCTGGGCATGGCGCGTGGGCCTGACTGCGCTGGGGATCGTTACCTATTTCTTTCTGTTTGTGCCTCTGTCCTTGCGCGAGTTGCGTCCGTTCTTAGGGAAGGACGCGAAGGTCCGCGTGGGGCGGGCCCGCCAACTCACGCTCGTGCCTTATCTTACTGGCGGAGCCCTCTCCTGCGTTGCGGGCGCGCTGAATCCGGTAGGGCCGATGTTGATTCTGATCTCTGCCGCGGCCGCGTCATTCGGTGGGAACTCAGGGCTGGCGTGGATGTGGACCCTGCTGTATGGCCCCCGCTTCCCCAGCAGCGAATTTCAGATGCCCGAAATCGAACGCAGCCGGGGATGGATCATCGCAGCAGTCGTCCTCGCGATAGCATTCATCCTGAGACTGGGACCGGGCGTAAGGTTTCATTCTTTCTAGCGAGCGATCTCACACCTGGTCCGTCGCTGTTGCCGTTTTGGGATTGGCTACGAAATGGCGGTTATCGACAATCAACTGAATCAGGCGTAGATTTTCCTTCGTTAACAACAAGCACTGGCTCGCCCGGTTCGGCTCTGGTTGGACGCGGCTCGTGCGAGACGGAGTCGTGAATGCGACAAACTCACTTTCTTCGTGACCTGACGATTCTTATGCTCGGCCTCATCTGCTGCGGTTCCGCAGCCTTGGCGCAGGCGAGCGGGAGTGCACAATCTCAAATTCAAAATACCGGCATTTCAGGACTATGGTTATTGGCCAACGTCAGTTTCGCTGGCATGCGAGCGCAAAATAATCCGAGCGTGCCTTGGCGAACATTGGCATTCATTTTGGGCTTACCCGGCACAATCGTGACCTTCTTCGCCGTTGCTGAGGGAAGTGATCGTGCGTACGGCATCGATTTGCCACGAATGAGAAGGCCGTAGGCTACTAACGCTGCGGCAATCACTTTGCCTGGCGACAAATAGCCATCTGTTAGGTAATCCCCGCTGCTCGCCCGCTCGGATAGGCTACGACATGTCCTGATATCAACAGCAATGAAGGCGTGCGCTATTGCTGCTGACGCTTTTTAACCGCATCAGTGAATGCCGACAGCGAGTTACCAAGCTGCTCCGCCACGCCTTGAGTCACCGGTTCGGACTTGAGTTGTCGTGGCGTAAGCCGGTCCCGTCAACCATGAATATGCTGCGACAACCCATATTCATCCAGCCGATTTGCCCGGAAGAACTCGTAGTTACCCCAAGCAAATAACGACGCGGCAACAACTCTGAGAAGCACAAAGTGCCATGCTTTTTCAGCAAACACCCTCAACCACCATGTTGCCGCCGCTCTTCATAACAAGAACTTCGTCCTTACGAAGAGGCATCATGCGGAGTAGTTCACGGTCCAGTCGTCCATCTGGAAGTCGATTGTTCGAACTTCCCACGCGCTGTTCGACGCGGAAACGATACATCGTAAATATGGAGTCGGGTGAGCCTGATTCGCGTTCCGAGACGGCTATTGTTCGCTCCTCAATCGGCTCTCCCACGAGCCATTCATACGTGGTTAGGGCGTCCTCGAGGCTTGGCACAATGAGGTTATCGCCCTCTTCTTCATCAAAGGCGTAGGGGACCAAGGCTTCTGCGCTCCACGTTCGCGGGCCCTGTGAGCATAATCACGCAGCGTTTTATGGGGGTGCTGCTCGGCGTCACGGCTGTTCGTTCGGCAAGATGTCAAAACAGTTAATGCGAGGAACAGATATACAACAGTACGCACTGACATCGTATTCAATTTTACTTGTTCCGGATTGCGAGTGTGAAATCGCCATGTCGCACGTAATCCCTGCTTGGGGCAGGCTTTATACTGTTACGCATGTTGCGATTGCATAAACAGGCGATGTCCGAGATCAAGTCTGCTCGGCAACGGACTAAGAAGGCGACGGAAGAGCGCGATAAGCTGAAAGAGAAGTTGAGGAAGGCGCAGGAGCGACTAGCCGCCGAAAAGGAGCGTCTTAGAGCCAGCTTGGCGAAGCTGGAGAGCTAGGGCTCAGTATTGCAGGCAGGCCGACCTGGTCTGTCAAGTTCTCGGAATCCGACATCAAACCTTACTTGAAAAAAGTTGATCTCTTCAGTCCGGCGAACTCACTTCCGACGCTGACGGTTATCCGCTTGAAGGAGCACTCTCGCACGGCGGCAAACGGGCGGGCGGGCCGGAATGCCCGGTTACGAACACGGATTCCCTTTACGATCGCGAGCCGGCTTCAGCCGGCGACACACCAAGTATCCCCGAAGAGCCGCTACTGAAGGGGCGCAGCTCTTGCCGCTGAGACGATTAGGAGAGTGCGCGCAAATTCTTCCGCAAGCGCTCGGGCTCGCCGTTATGAAGGAGTGCTTCGATTTCCGAGTGCGTACTCTGCCAGACTGGAACCGCCCGGACCAACACGCTCCGCCCTTTTGCCGTTAGAGTCAGCAGACGGCTGCGGCGATCTCGCGGATCTGCTGTCACCTTGACCAGACCTTGGCGCTGCAACAGCTTGAGAGCGGCCGTCAGGGTGCTCTGATCCATTGCCAGTAGGGACGCAACTGCCCTCATACCTGGTGCTTCCGGACGGTTCAGGGACATCATGAGCGAGAATTGCCCGTTGGTCAGACCGAGCGGGCGCAGCACATCATCGAAGCGCCGCGCCAGCGCCCTCGCAGCCCGCTGGACATGCAGGCAGAGGCAAGAGTCACGGACCAGAACCGTTGTCTCAAAAGGCGGGTTTCTAACTGTTGACACAGTCTGGATTATATTGATATCAATGTATCTTGCCAAGCGGCGCGGGGGAAGAAGGTTACTACGCCGGCTTGTATCGCAAGGGGAACGCCATGTCTCAGCAGAAATCAAGAAAGCAAGAGATCGTCAGTACCATCACATTCTTAATCTTCATGCTCGCCATCGTGGCAAGCACGGCGCGCATGGGACAAGCGCAGGACGCCAAAGCACCGTATCCCACCATGGCCCCGCTTGAGCAATACCTCATTGCGGATCGGAATGCCGAAATCGCGATGGCGCGGAGCGCGGCCCCGGAATCCATCTCTCGCGATGCCGAAGTCATGGTCCTCGGAAGTCATGGTTACGAAACCGCAGTAAAAGGAAAGAACGGTTTCGTGTGTATGGTCGAACGATCATGGACTGCCGGAATCGACCATCCTGAATTTTGGAATCCCAAGTTGCGGGGGCCTATCTGCTTCAACGCGGCGGCCGCTCGGTCCTATCTTCCACTGACGATCAAGAAGACCGAGTTGATCCTGGCTGGACAATCCAAGGCTCAAATGTTCGAAAGTATCAAGGCCGGTCTCGACAAGAAGGAATTGCCGATGCAGGAAACTGGCGCGATGTGTTACATGATGTCCAAAGAGGGCTACCTGAATGATCAAGCCGGACACTGGCATCCCCACCTGATGTTTTTCGTTCCCCAAACCGAGGCTGGAACTTGGGGCGCAGATCTGCCAGGCTCCCCCATTCTGGCGAGTGCGGACCCTGAGGACCGGCTGACCATATTCATGGTTCCAGTCGCGAAGTGGTCGGACGGCACAGCTGATTCCAAGGATGGGCACTGACGTTCGATCTCACCGAGTCATGGTTTGAAAGATCAACGACTAGTGGCAACTCAACTTCCCGCTCTGGGAAAACGCTGGTTACCTTCGTCACGTCGCGGTGTCGATTTCGCCTAGTCTCCCAAGCTCGACGCTGTAACCATGAAACTGGCGTCTCCTGCGCTAAAAACCTTGGCACGGAACTCGGTCGCTGCTGACTCGTCCTTATCGTCGAGTTGGGCAGCATCGAACGGAGCGGGCTAGTCCCGTCTGTGCCCCGGATCTGGTCTTTGAAAAGAGAAGTCGCAGCACCGCGTTTCAGCACGTCCTCAACGCGACTCCTATCACTCGATCGCGCGGTTACGTCGTCCGATGAAAGGCCACGGTGCAAAGAACTGGAGATGTAACTCCTTACGGTTGACATAGATAGGTATAACTAGTTTGTAAATCAGCCACATGCGAAGAATTTCCTCCCAAGTGACTGAAAACAATATGAGCGTGAAAAGGAAAATTTTGCGTCGCCGACGCGTGGCGGCGAGAAATTTAGCGCGATTCGCATTTCATTTCTGACAAACGGATTGACGGCCGGCGGCGGTCGAGCTATCTTTAAAAGCGAACAAAAGGCGAAAGTAAGTGCGCCGTATGCCTTCCTCGCTGATACAAATACAAGACCTTCAACCTGCCGCCCCCCTTGTCGGAATCGCCAAGCTCGCCGCCCAAGGCGAGTCGCTCCGGCTGGGTCACGAGGTCGAATACTTCACCCTACCGGCGAAAGCCCTCCTCAATCGTTGCGTCAGTAATCGCGTCCCCTTCGATTGGACAATCAACCCTTATCGAGGCTGTGAATTCGCCTGCAAATACTGCTATGCCCGCTACACCCACGAGTTCATGGAAATGCGCGATGGCCTCGACTTCGAGCGCAAGATCTATGTGAAGCAGCAGACTGCGTGGCTATTGCGGCAGGAACTGAAACAGGTCAAGCGCGGCCAGCAGATCGCCATCGGAACGGCCACCGATCCCTATCAGCCGGCCGAGAAACGCTTCGAGATCACTCGCAGCATTCTTCAAGAGCTCACCCTGCATCACGGACTCGAGATCGGGATCGTCACCAAATCAGACCTCGTCGTTCGCGATGTCGATCTCTTGCTCCAGGTGGCCGAGCACAACTCACTCACCATTAGCCTCACTATCACGACGCTCAATACCAAGCTGGCACGCATTCTTGAGCCCCGCGCACCGCGTCCCGACCTGAGGCTTCAAGCGCTGAGCAAACTGACTCAAGCGGGACTGACCGCGGGAGTCATCTGTGCACCCGTCCTGCCGGCCATTACCGATTCGCCGGGCGCTCTCGACAAGCTGGTTCAGGCAACCAGAGATGCGGGAGGCAAGTACGTCTCTGCTAACACGCTCTTCTTGAAGCCCTGCTCGGCGAGTATCTTTCTTCCGTTTCTGGAAAAGGAATTTCCGAATCTGGCTGCCGACTATCGCAAGCGCTATGCCGATCGCGCCTTCGTCAGCAAGGCTTATAGCAAACGGCTCTCCGACTTGATGTCCGCCCTGCGCAAGAAGCATGGGATCATCCGCGAAAACAGACATCGCGCCTATCCCCCACCACAAGAGTTGGAGCAGATGAACTTGTTCAGTTGATTAGGAGACAGAGAAACGAGGACAGCGGATGCGAGCTGGAACTACCCGAACAATCGCATCAACCCTTTTGCCTGAAGATCGGGCACGAGGAACTTTTGCGGTTGACCATTCGCTTCGGCCAGCGTTTCAGCCGCCCCGTATCCACTCCGCACTGCGCCTTCCATGGTGGAAGGCCATCCGGTCGCGGTCCAGTCTCCGGCCAGAAATAAACGGGGCAAGGGACTCACATGCGAGGGCCGGTAGGCATCGCTTCCGGGCGCTGGAGAAAACGTGGCGTGAACTTCCTTGATGACTGTGGCCTTAGTCAACTTTGCTTCGCGGACCGCCGGAAAGAATTCCGCGAGTTCTCGCATTGCAAGATCGATGATCTCATTGCGTGACTTGTCCACCAGCGTTTTGGAAGAACTGACGACCAGCTCGAGATAGCTGCTGGTTTCGCCCGATTCGCGACGCGTCTTCAGGATCTTCGACTTCTGAAACATCCACTGAATCGTCCGCTCCAGCAGCACCGCGTGTTCCAGAGGCGTGACCTCGCGATCGAACCACAGGTGAATGCCCGTGATAGGCGACGACCTAAAATGGCCTGCCTGTTCGCGCAGCGGCTGCATCTCCGGTGTATCGGGAAGCAGCTTACTCACTCCATTGAACGGAGTCGCCAGGATGGCCGCATCAACCTCCACCTCATCACCGCCCACGCACACGCGAACGCCTGAGTCATCTGCCCGGATGGAATCCACGGCAGCCCTTAGATGAACGCGCCCGCCACGTTGCTCGATGTAGGACGCCGCGACCCCGTAGAGATCGGAAAGCGGCACAGCAGGCAGTCCCATGCGTCCAGCTTCGGCGGACTTGAGAAACGAATCTCGGAATACCAGCGCCGCATACGGAACAGATACCTGGTCGAGTTCATCATTGAGGGCGCTGACCAGCACCGGACCCCAAAAGCGGTCGATAGCCTGTTTAGTTTGCCCATGTCGCAACAACCACGATTGGAAGCTCTCGCCATTATCGGAAGGAAGCGCAGGCATCAGGGCCAGCAGCGCACGCGAAATGGCCATCTTGTCTTTAAGATCGAGCACTGGGGAAGCCAAGAAAGAGGGCCCACTATGCATGGGCGCGGGCAGCCAACTCGGCTTCAACGTTGAAGCGCGTCCGTCGGGAAGGAGGAAGGTAATCTCGTCATACCAGCGAATCTGGTTCTCGACGCCAAGTCGCGGTAGAAATCGATGAGGTTGGTGCAGCAGCCGAGCAGCACGTGCTGGCAGTTGTCCACCACTTCACCGGTGCCGGGCAGTTCGTACGAAGACGCGCGTCCGCCGAGATAGGGACGACGTTCGAACAACTCGACATGATAGCCCGCATCGGCCAGAGCGCTTCCGGCAGAGATGCCCGCCAGCCCTCCACCGATTACTGCGACGGTCGGCTTCTGGTTGTTGTTCGCGGAACTCATGTAAGCCGGCGCACAAATCCCCGTGCGAGAAGAGCCATCTTTTCGGGGGCACTGAGGCGAACTCGCTCCGAGAATACGTCGTAATTCCGGGCTGCGATGCGATCCAGCAGACGCCGGTAGATCTCGACCAGGGTCCAAAGGGCCGCCTGACTGTCATCGTCGATCAACGGCAGTAGCTCCTCCGCCGAGCGGTAGTACTCACGGGCCCTCTGCGCTTCGAATTCCAGAACAGGGCGCAACTTTGTAGCAGCACTACCATTCGTCAGAGCGCTCAGCTCAACTGCGAATCGACGGAGATCTTCACTGGGCAGATAAATCCGCCCCAACTCGCTGTCTTCTTTCACGTCACGGATGATATTGGTGAGTTGGAACGCGACGCCCGTCTGCTCCGCCAGCTTTTCCGCACGGGGATCGCGGTAGCCGAAAATTCGAATGCAGACCAACCCCACCACCGAGGCGACGTGGTAGCAGTAGTCGTAGAGTTGATCGAAAGTTTCATAGTGCACGGTAGGAGTTGCCTTGTCTGTGTTTGTCGTTGCAGGCAAATCCATTGCGGTGCCTTGCACCAGCTTTTCCAGCAGCTCGAGCGGAATGTTGAATGTTTTCTGGGTGTCGGCCAGCGCCATCAGCACCGGATCGTCAGTGCGCTCGCCTTCTACCACCCGGCGCAGAGCGTTCATCCAGTCGTTCAGTTTTTCACGGCGTTGTTCCGGTGGAATGGATGGATCGTCAGAAATGTCGTCGGCCCGTCGCATGAAGGCGTACACCGCGGACAAAGCATTGCGCTTTCTCGCCGGCAGTGCCAGGAAGCCGTAGTAGAAATTTTTGGCCGCCGAGCGCGCGATGTGGCGGCAAACTCCGTAGGCGGCCCGCAATTGCAGCGGGGGTTGGCTCACAGCAGATTTCCCAGGGTTGCCCGCGCCACCAGCCAGAGTTTTCGCCGGGTTGAGATGACTGGCCTGGAATTCAGAACGTCGTATCCCTGGCGCTCGATGGCGTCCAGGATTGCCAATCCACCACGGCTGAATAGCTCGATGTCCAGCGCCAGCTTTCGGTCCACCATCTTCGCCAGAGGCAATCCACGCTGGAACCATTCTCGGGCTCGCTCGACTTCGAATTTCATCATGCCCAGAAACTGCGGGGTCGCGCGCCGTTGGGCAATTTCCATTTCCGTCACGCCAAACCGCGAAAAGTCTTCCAGAGGCAGGTAGAGCCGGCCCTTGCTGTGGTCCTCAGCAACGTCTTGCCAGAAGTTCGCCAGTTGCAACGCGGTGCAAGTGTAGTCCGACAGCTTCTGCCGTTCGGCATCGCGATAACCACACAGGTAGAGCACCAGATGACCGACCGGATTCGCGGAATACTGGCAATATCCCAGCAAGTCTCCGAAGCGCGGATACCGGGTTACGATCTGGTCCTGCCGGAACGCCTTGAGCAGGTCGGAGAACTCGTGCTCGGGTATGTCGAACTGCCGCACTGTTTCACGCAAAGCAACGAATACGGGATGCCGGGGCTCGCCGGAATAGCACTGCTGCAATTCGGCCTCCCACTGGTCCAGCAACATCAGAGACTGCTGTTTGTTGCCGACTTCGTCGCCCAGGTCGTCCGAGATTCTGCAGTACGCATACACGTTATAGAAGTGTTGGTGCAGGTGCTTCGGCAACAACCAGCTGACTACCGGAAAATTCTCGTAATGCGAATGCGCCAACCGCGCGCAGTACTGTTGCGCCTCAACCAGCGATGGCCCATGTTCCGGAATAGCGTATTCCGGCGGCAGAGCGTGCCAACCATTGGCGGCGTTGTCGGGAGCTGTGGCGCCCGGCTGTGACGTAAACACCCGGTTGTCAGTCGGTGCGGAGGACATGAGTGGTGGATATACCCGGACGCCTACTGTCCCGGAATAATTGCGGTCTTAATATCGCCGTTACGGTTCAGCATGTGACGAAGCACATGCTGCAACCGCGAAAGCGGCGCTTCGCCGGTGATGTAGTCCGCGCCCTTGATTTTCTTTTCTGCGATCAAGGCAAACGCCTTGCGGACTGTCTCTGGCGTGTGGTGGAACGTGGCCTTGAGCGTGAGCTCGTTGTAGTGTAGTCGCTGGGTATCGAGCGCGACTTTGGTTCCGTTGGCGCAGCCGCCAAAGAAATTAACCGTGCCGCCCTTGCGGACCATATCGATCGACCACTCCCAGGCTTGCGGACGCCCCACGGCCTCGATCACGACATCGCAACCGCGGTTGTCAGCGGTAAGTTTGCGGACCGCCTTCACGGGATCGTCCTCTTCTGTAATCTGCACCGCAAAATCAGCGCCCACCCGGCGCGCAGCCGTCACTTGCGAATCCCTCTTGACTACGGAAATCACGTTGCAGCCTGTCAACTTGGCGACTTGAACAAACATCAGCCCAATCGGGCCAGCACCGATCACGGCCACCGAGTCGCCGATCTCCATTTTGGTTTCATGCAGTCCACGAAGCACGCAGGCTAAGGGCTCCGTCATTGCGGCTTCTTCGTAGGTCACATGACTCGGAATCGCCAGCATGTTGGTTTCAACAATGCGACGGGGAATGCGAATGTACTCGGCGTACGCGCCGTTGTTAAACAGAAGATCTTCGCAGAGATTTTCCTGGTGCTTGGAACAGTAGAAGCACATGCCGCACGGCGCGGAGTTCAGCGCCACGACTCGCATGCCCTTCTTAAATCCCTTAACGTTGGGCCCGACCTCGTGAATGATTCCAGCCAACTCGTGGCCAAACAGCGCCGGAGGCACGATCATGCGGGCGTGATAGCCCCGCTGATAGACCTTCAAATCGGTACCGCAAGTCAGGGCCACCGCGACCTTGACCAGAACTTCCCCTTCATCCAGCTTGGGAATCGGCACTTGCTCGATTTTGACGTCCTCTTTGCCATAGAGGACTGCAGCTGTCATGTTTCCGTTCACGCTATGAGTCCTTCCATTCGCTGCCCGGCTGAATAATCACCTTCATGGAGTCCGGATTAGGATGGGCAGCCAGTTCTAACGCACCTACCGATTCGGCCAGCGGAAAACGATGGCTGATCAGCCGCTCCAAGTCCATTTCGCGGCCCAGCACAAATCGCGCTGACTCTTCCTGCAAATCGACCGACGCGCTGTATGAACCCACCAGACTCTTTTCATCTACGCAAACACTGGCGGGATCGATAACGGCTTCCCCGTGCTGGGTCTGCGCAAATAGCAAAACTCGCCCGCCCGGACGCGTCGCCTCCATGGCTGGGCGTATCAGACCGTTTCCAGCTACCGCAAGAATCACAGCATCGGCCCCGCGGCCCTCCGTCAATTCCTTTATCGATAAGACCGTATCGGAGGCAGAGGCGTCGATGTTTTCGTTGAGGCCGAACGCCTTAGCTATTGTAAGCCTCTGCGGAAACAAATCGGTAGTGATTACTCTCGCACCACACCTTCGAGCCAAAACCGAAAGGATAATGCCAATCGGGCCTTGGCCGATTACGAGTACGGTTTCACCGGGCACCAGGCTCAGTGTCGCCACGCCCTTCATACAAGTATTGACCGGTTCAATAAATGACGCCTGCTCGAATGACACGCCGTCTGGGATACGAACCACTCCGCCCCTGCTGACAATCCAGTCCATCACCCGCACATATTCCGCGAAGCCTCCACCACTGGGTTCATAGCCTGCGGTAGCGCCCACGCGCTTGTAGGTCGGGCACTGCGCAAAGACTTTATGCTTACAGTAATAGCAATCGCCGCATGGAATGTGATGAAACACCATTACCCGATCGCCAATCTGATAATCCTTGACGCCCTCGCCCCGGGCAACCACAACCCCCGTGGTTTCGTGGCCAAAGATGCGAGGCGCAGAATGCGAACCGGTCGCAATTTTCTTGAGGTCAGTGCCGCAGATTCCGCAGGTGTGGACCTTTACCAGCAACTCGCCGGCGCCAATCGCAGGAACTGGGACTTCCTCCAGTCGAACGTCGTTCACACCGCGGTACACGGCTGCGCGCATGATCGCGGGTGTCGGCAGGCTCCCCAAAGAACCACCTAATTGTGTCGCGGCTGACATAACAACCCCCTACGCCCGGGGTATTCTCTCCTTCTGCAAGTCGTTGGCATGTACTTCAATTAGATGTTTTACCGCATGACTCAGGTTCACAGACGCTTTGTCGCTGTTAGCGCTCAGTTGTCGCACCGCTGTCCACCATTTCGGCCGCACCGCGATATACGCAGTGAAACTCGTCGTTCCAAACTTTCCATCTCCGTCGACGAACCTGGACAATGGAGGCATCTCAAACTCCAACTCGTCTGAGATGGCCTTTATCGCGATGAACTCGAGCCCACTCTTGCGCGCCACCGCGGCCACGGCAGCAGACTCCATATCAACCACGTCCGCTTTGTATCGATCGGCCAAGGTTAACTTCCCTGCTGGATTGCTTACCGACGACACCGTCACAATCACGGCCTCGCCACCCGCGGTCGTACTGAAACGCATATCATCTTCTGCGTCGACGACTTCGCTCCCCAGGACGACGTCTCCCACTTCCAACGTGGTCGTTAGCGCGCCCGCAATCCCTGCCGAAATCATCGTCGTCGGCTCGTATTTCTCAATGACAGCCTCGGCGGTTCTTTTTGCGGGAATTCGTCCGATCCCACTAACCGCGATTACCGCATCCTGAAGTTCAAAAAACTCGATACCGTTAACCCGCTGCCCCCTAACGCCTCGCAGCAGCGGAGCCAGTTCGCGGCGCATTGCAATGACGACGGCAATCGCCTTACGGGGCATAGCCGTTCGCCCGGAACCATTCAACCGCCCGCCGCAAAGCCCCGTCCACTGGGCCCGCGTTCCATCCCAATTCGCGCTCAGCCTTGGCGCTGGTGACGAACATTTTCTTGCGGCCCATGCGGACCGAGTCCAGCGTCACGCGCGGCTCGCGTTTCAGCATCTTGCCAGTGACCAGTGTGTCGACCACGCCGGTGGCATAGGCCATCGCGTACGGCAAGCGAATACTCGGCGACGGCAGTCCTGTGATCACTGCGAGCTTGTCGAGAATCTGCTTTAGCGTCAGGTTCTCGCCACCCAGAATGTAACGCTCCCCTGGCTTCGCCTTCTCCATTGCCATCACATGGCCCTTAGCGCAATCTTTGACGTCCAGCAGGTTCAGCCCCGTGTCCACGTATGCCGGAAACTTCCGCTTCAGGAAGTCCACCACGATCTGGCCCGTCGGTGTGGGCTTGATATCCCGCTCGCCGATAGGCGTCGTCGGATTCACCATCACGACGTCCTGACCGCTCCTGCGCCGCTTCGATCACCAACCGCTCGGCCATGAACTTGCTGCGCTTATAGTCACCGATCATGTTCGACAATGCGACGGGAGAACACTCGTCCGTCATGTGCCCGTTATTACCGAACCCCATCGTGGCCACGCTGCTGGTATAGACAACCCGCCGAACCTTCGAATCTCTCGCCGCCCGGAGCATGTTGCGAGTACCCTCAACATTCGACTGATAAAGTTCCTTACCGTCGATCGCCCAGAGCCGGTAGTCGGCTGCTACGTGGAACACAAAATCACATCCCGCCATGCCACGCTTCAGCGAATCCAAATCGCGAAGGTCGCCAATCACCCGCTCCGCCCGAAGCTCGGCGATATTGTCGATCCGACTGCTGCATCTCACCAGGAGACGCAAATCCGCGCCTGCGGCTTGCAATTCGTGCGCGACATGGCTTCCTAGAAAACCCGTCGCTCCTGTCACAAAGCACTTCATTCAACTCCCAGCCAAGTCCCGAGTAAATGCCGTGCCCCCCGCAAAAAATGCGAGCCAGGTATTTGGCTAAGTCCGCTGGTTCCTAATTCAAAGTCTCCGAAGTTGGCAGAGGCGCGTCGCGATGCGCCCAGACTTCAGCGATCGCGCCGATCGACGCGAGCAATTCGCAACTGTTCTTCCTGCGACGTCGCCGAGGCCTTGGCATATGTCGTCAGGGCAATCAGCGGAAAATACTGGCGATACATGTAGTACATCAGGTAGAACACACGCGGAAATCCGGTGCCGGTGTACAACGCTTCGTTCCACGACCCATCGCGATGCTGCGTCTTTAACAGGTAGGCAATGCCGCGCTGCAAAGAATCGCTGCGCGTGTCATTGGCCGCCAGCAATCCCATCACTGCCCACGCGGTCTGCGATGCCGTGCTCGGGCCCACCCCCTTGGTGTTGGGATCGTCATACGAACCGCAGGTCTCTCCCCAGCCGCCGTCAGGATTCTGCATCATACGCAACCACTCCGCAGCCTGTTGAACACACGGCTCGTGGTGGTCCATGCCGACGGCTTCCAGTCCCGCGCAGTACCAGCATTGTGCCGTAGATATAGTTCACTCCCCATCGCCCGAACCACGATCCATCTGGTTGCTGCTCACTCTTGACGAACTTCAATGCGCGGCGCACCGGCTCGTCTTTCATCGAATAACCGTAGGCCGCAAGGCATTCAAGAACGCGACCGGTGATGTCCACGGTTGCGGGATCGAGCATTGCGTTGTGGTCCGCAAAGGGAACGTACTGGAAAACCATCCGGTCGTTGTCTTTGTCGAACGATGCCCATCCGCCGTTCTTGCACTGCATCGAAAGTACCCAATCCAGCGCTCGCTGCACCGACTTGTCCTGGTAGCTCTCGTTTGACGTTTTCACTTTGCTGAACGCCAGCATGACCATCGCGGTGTCGTCCACATCGGGATAAAACTCGTTGTTGAATTCGAAATACCATCCCGCGGGCTCGGTATTGGGATTCTTCACACACCAGTCGCCCTTGCGGGTAACCTGCTTCTTCAGCATCCACTCTGAAGGCTGCACCAGCCGTGGGTCCGTCGCAGGCAACTCCACTGTCCGCCAGCGCAAAAATCGCCAGCGCCGTGTCCCACACAGGAGACATGCAGGGCTGCATTCGGAATGTCGTGTGTTCCTCGATGCCCAGCTTTTCGAACTCGTCCATGGCGCGGATAACCTGCGGGTCGTCGAGCGAATATCCCAGACACCGCAAAGCGATAATTGAGTTCATGATGCCGGGATAAATCGCACCCAGCCCGTCGCTCATCTCCAGGCGTTCCAACATCCACCGTTCGGCTTTCTTTAGCGCCATCGAACGTAGCGGACGAATGTGGACTTTTTCGAAGAAATGCACCAGTCGGTCTAGCAGGAGGAAGAAGTTCCGCCAACTGACCAATTTCTTGTCCCACTTCAGCCGCAGGCTGGATTTGTTGCGGCCTCCCGCAAAAAGCTCGTCGATTCCCTGTTCGTCGGGAATCTTCTTGAATGGCTTTTTGGCATACGCGATCGACAGCGGCACCAGGATGGCGCGCGACCACGACGAAATTTCGTAAATATTGAACCAGAACCAGTTCGGAAACAGGGTGATCTCCGGCGGGATCGCCGGCACTGCGTCATAGTCGTACTGGCCGAGAAAACACAGGTAGATCTTGGTGAATGTGTTGACCTCGGTCACCCCGCCCATGGCCAAAATGCGGTCGCGGGCCTTGGTCAATGCCGGATGATCTGGGCTGTAGCCCGCCATCTTCAGCGCAAAATACGCCTTCACTGACGCACTGATATTCGACGGTCCGTCGTTGAAGATCGGCCAGCCACCATCTTCATTCTGGTGCGACAGGATTTCGTTGGCGCACTTCTGTGTCCGCTCTGGGTTTTCCGTGCCCAACAGCCGGTGCAACAGAATGTAGTCGGATTCCAGCGTGGTGTCGGCGCCGAGTTCGCCGCACCAATACCCGTCCTCAGGGTGCTGCAGCGAGAACAGGTACTTGCGAGAGGCGTCTATCGCGGCTGCGACCCGGGCCTTGATGTCGTCTAACTTCCCAAATCGCATTTCGCCGGGATTGGGGGGTAACGCTTCTGCCATTCTTTCTCTTTCCTCTACTCCGCCAGGGCTGGCGCAGCCCCTATGGCTTCCACAATTTCAGGTGGCAGCCCGAAACGAACGTTTTCCGGCATCACTTCCACTTCGCGTAAATCAGTGAAACCCTGCTCCTGCAGGAAAGTAACGGCTTCCTGCACCAGGATCTCCGGAGCCGACGCGCCTGCCGTTAGAGCCACGGTCTTCACGCCCTCCAGCCACTCCGGCTGGATCGAGCGGTAGTTCTCGATCAGGTGCGAGTTAGTCGCCATGTTGCGAGCAACCTCGACCAGACGGTTGGAATTGGAGCTATTATCCGACCCAACCACCAGCAGCAGGTCGCAGTCGTCCGCGACATCCTTCACCGCCGTCTGTCGGTTTTCCGTCGCGTAACAAATGTCTTGCGCGTGAGGCCCTTGAATATTGGGAAACTTCTTGCGCAAAGCCGCGATCACGTGCGTCGTCTCATCCAGACTCAACGTGGTCTGCGTGAGGTACGCCACGCGATCAGGATCTGGCACGTTTAGATTGTCGATATCTTCCGGCGCGTCCACCACTTGGGTCACCGCTGGCGCTTCGCCTAGCGTTCCAATCACCTCGTCGTGATCATGATGTCCAATCAGGATCAACGAATAGCCTTCGCGGGCGAATTTCACCGCCTCCACGTGGACTTTGGTGACCAGCGGGCAGGTTGCGTCGATCACCCGCAACTCGCGCAGCTTACTGGCCTCGCGTACTTCGGGTGCCACGCCGTGGGCGCTGTAAATGACTCGCTCGCCCGCCGGAACTTCTTCCACGCTATCGACGAAAATCGCACCTTTGGCGGTCAACTCGTCAACCACGTAGCGGTTGTGCACAATTTCCTTGCGCACATAGATCGGCGCCCCGAAAGTCTCCAGGGCAATTCGGACGATGTCGATGGCGCGAACCACCCCGGCGCAGAAACCTCGCGGCTTCAGCAAAAGTAGCGTCTTGGAGTCGGTTTGAGTCATGGATTCCTTATCACTTCTACGAATATTAACCCGCATCTTCCCACGTTTACTCTATTGTAGCAGCGCCCGAACCATCAACATAACGTCAAGAAACTGCAAGATTTAGCAGTCTGTGGCGTATTTTCATCAGTCAATGGGAAGGTGTCGGGTTCCTGGCCCCAGTCGCGGCGAGTACAATCCGACCGAAGGAGCCACACTATGACCGGCAGCGAGCTCGCCCAAATCTATGAATTCAGTTACGGAGCCATCCTTCGGAACCTCGAGGGCCTGTCCCACGAAGACAGCATGATCAGTCCTGAACCTGCCGGCAACTGCATCAATTGGGTCCTCGGCCACATGGTGACCGGACGCGGTTTGGTTCTGATGCTCGCGGGGACCTCCCCTGCTAATCTCACCGACGAGGAAGCTTCCGGTTACAGACGCGGTTCGGCTGCCCTGACGGACTCCGGAAACGCCGTTGACCTTGTCCGGCTGAAAAGTGCCTTCCAAGAGACCCAGCAGCGCTTGATTCCGGCGCTTCAGGGTTTGAGCGACGTCGCATTGTCGGCCGACGTTCCAGAACAGTTTCGTCGCCCACCACTGATCGGGACAGTAGGTCAGGCTCTGGTTCGTCTGGGCTACCACGAGGGTTATCACAACGGACAAATCGGCTTGCTACGGCGCATGGCCGGAAAAGAAGCCGCGATTAAGTAGCACTCACCGGTTCGTCTTCAGCATTTGCTCTGCGTGTGCCAGCGAGGTGTCGGTCAGTTTCGCTCCGCTGATCATGCGCGCCAGTTCACGTGTCCGTTCATCTGAGTCCAATCGACGTACTGACGTCTTGGTTCTTCCGCCTGACTCTTTTTTCTCGATCAGAGTAGTGCTGGTCGGCAAACGAAGCAATCTGCGGCAAGTGCGTGACACACAATACCTGCTTGGTGGCAGCAAGTTGTTTCAACTTCTTGCCCACGGCCTCCGCGGCGCGTCCGCCAATGCCGGAGTCAATCTCATCAAACACCAGCGTTCTCTGACCGGCTCCGCCCTTAGCGCCATTCTGCCGCACTCGTTTCGAAACAGCCGCGTCGATGGTCGTCTTCAGCGCGAGCATTACACGCGAAAGCTCGCCTCCCGAGGCGATTTCCTCCACGGGGCCCAGCGGCTCCCCAGGATTTGCTGAAATCAAATACTGCACCGCGTCGAAACCATTTGCGGGTCCAGTTCCGTTCCTCATCCGATCCACTGACCTCGACCTTGAAGCGCGCCTTCATCGCCAGTTCGTTGATCTCTGCTTCGACCTGCTTCTCCAGCTTGCGGGCGGCTTCGTAGCGACGCCGCGATAGATTGCGCGCGACCTCGAAGATAGTGCTCCGCCGCTTTCGCCAGATCAACCCGCAGCTTGCGGAGGACTTCATCCTTGTTCTCCATTTCGTTGAGCTTGCGCTCGAGTTCAGCGCCTAGTGCAATTACAGCCTCCAGCGTTGGCCCATACTTGCGCTTCAAGCGGTCGATGGCCGCCAAACGGTCTTCTACTTCCGCCAGGCGTTCAGGCGACGCCTCAATATCTTCGGCGTAGTCACGCAGCGACTGGCCAATGTCCTCAACGGTGATCCGTGCCGACTCCAGTTGAGCTAACGGTTCGCGAAACCTCTCCTCAAACCGCGACAGCTCTTCCAACTGTTTCGCGGCCGAGCGAATCAACGCTGACGCGGACACGTTGCCCTCATAAAGCGCATCGTACGCGCCCATGGCTGACGCCAGAATGCGCTCCGAATTTGCCAGTACCCGCTTCTCAGCTTCGAGCTTCGTGTCTTCTTCAGGATGCAGGTTTGCGCCGGAAATCTCTTTCCGCTGGAAGTTCCACAAATCGAGCAGTCGCAGCCGGTCTTGTTCATCGCGCTCCAACTCGGCAATTCGATTGCGAACGCTGTTCCACCCGGTAAAGGCATCTGCCACCGGAGCCAGGTCGGAACCTGCGAAGCTGTCGATTAGCGCGAGGCGGGAGCCCGCATCGAACGCCAGCACCGCTTCGTTCTGCGCGTGGATCACAGCCAGATGCGGCGCCAATTGCCGCAATACGGTCACTGTCGCCGCCTGATTGTTCACGAAGACGCGGCCTTTGCCTCCGGCAGAAATCTCGCGCCGCAAGATGAGTTGCGCTTCGTCTGCGTCGATGCCGTTCGCCTCGAGCACTTCGTCGAGCGCCTTTGACTCAGCTTCAAACACCGCCGACACGACCGCCTTCTCCGTGCCTTGGCGTACCACGTCAGCCGAAGCTTTGTCGCCCAGGAGAAGTGCAAGGGCATCGATCAAAATGGATTTTCCGGCGCCGGTTTCGCCGGTCAGAAGATTGAGTCCGGGGGCAAACTCCACGGCGACGTTGTCGATGACCGCGTAGTTTTCTACCCGCAGTTCCAGCAGCACGGTGAGGTCTCGCTTGCGATGTTACGCCGCAGTGTAGCAGGAAAACCGTCGCCCGTGCGCAGTCGTGCGGTGCAGTCTGGACAGTTCGCACCGCGTCGTCATTAACTCTCAAGGAACCCCACTCAGCGAATCCGATCCGCCCCCGTCAAACCCCTATAATGTCTGGTAGTGAAAACGAGGCTGACACTCATCAATGAATGTAATTTGTCCGTTGCTCGCCTCTGCCATCGGCGGTGAAATCTCAGGTCTCATCGAAACCAGCGGTCTCGTCGCCAAGACCGTCCTCGTCATTCTCCTGGTGTTCAGCGTTGTCTCCTGGGCCATCATCTTTTCCAAGTGGGGAATGTTTCGGCGCGCCCGCGCGCAGAGCAACCGCTTCATCCGGATGTTTCGGAAGTCCGAACGCCTCCAGGACGTCGCTGCCGTGGCCGAACAATTTAAGCCCAGCCCGCTGATCGCTGTTTTTGACGGCGCGTATAGCGAGTTGCGCAAACAGGCGCCGCAGCCCATCCGCGTACCCTCGTTGCAACGAGCGATTCAGATCGCGGCATCGGAAGAGTTGACGCGACTCGAAAGCCGGCTTCCCTTTCTGGCGACAACCGGCGCAGTGACTCCTTTTATCGGTCTGTTCGGAACTGTGTGGGGCATCATTGACGCCTTCCACGGACTCGGCACAGCCGGAGCAGCAACCCTGCGCGCCGTAGCGCCCGGCGTCTCTGAAGCCCTCATCACCACGGCCGCCGGACTCTTTGCCGCCATTCCGGCAGTCATTGCTTACAACATGTTTACCCAGCACATCCGCGAGTTCGGCTCCCGCATGGACGATTTCGGCCTCGAACTCGTCAATGAAGTGGAGCGCGCCCAAAGCGGTGCCGGTCGCCATGTCCCAGAGAATGTGGAGCGGCGGTAATGGCCTTCACCAACAACCAGGGACGCACCCAGTCGTCGCTCTCCGACATCAATGTCACTCCCCTGGTGGACGTGGTGCTCGTATTGCTCATCATCTTTATGGTGACCGCGCCCGTGTTGCAGTCAGGCATTGAAGTAGCTGTGCCACACACGAAAACGGTGAAGGAGATCACCGAAGAGCGTCTGGTGATCACGATCGACCGCCAGCAGAGAGTGTTTCTCGGCAACGATCCCATCAACATCAACCAGATCGGAGCGCGGCTCCGCCAGAAAATTCGCGATCCCGAGGGCCAGGCGGTATTCCTGCGCGCCGACGAAGATGTACCCTTCGGCGCGTTTGCCACGGTTATGGACGCGGTGAAGCAGGCCGGCATCACCAACGTGAGCATCGTTACGCAACCGCTGGAGAAGAATGGCAGCCAGCGCTGACATCTTTCCCCACGACCATGTCTCCCGCCTCTCACTGGTCGGTTCGGTGGCGCTGCATCTGGGTTGTTTGCGCTCGCGATCTTCAACATCATCCCCAGCGGACGCGGCGAGAACTGGGGAGGCACCCAAGGTGGTGGTGGAGCGATGAGCGCGACCTTGGTCACCAGCATCCCTCTGCCCAACGCGCAGCCCGAGGCACAGAACGTCTTGGCGAACGAGTCGAAGGGCCTCTCGCAGTCGCAGCCACAAGGAACCTCCCAAGGAGGAGCCGAAAGCAATCCCGATTCCCGCGCGCGACGCCAAGTTGAAAGGCGAGCACGAAGCCGCGATTCCCAAGAAAGAGCCGCCCAAGCAAGTCGCCAAGGCTGAACCTGACAATCAGATCCCCTATGGACAAGGAGGCCCAGTGAGCGGGCCTTACGGATCGTTCACCTCGGGAGCTACCAAAGGTGGATTCGGATTTCAAGGCGGCCAGGGCGATTTCGGCAGCCGCTTTGCTTATTACGTGGATATCGTGCGACGCAAAGTGTCGGACAACTGGCTGAAGTACGAGGTCGATCCGCGCATCTCCGATGCTCGCCGCGTTTACATCTATTTCGAGATCAATCGCTCTGGGCAGCCGACGAACATTCGCGTGGAGCAGTCGAGCGGCATTCCTTCGCTCGATCAGTCGGCCGTGCGTGCCCTGCAACGCATCGACACATTTGGTCCGCTGCCTGCTGGCTATTCGGGAAACTACGTCGCGGTGGAGTTCTGGTTCGACTATCGGCGCTGATCGCTACGCGACTCGCGATTCGGCGTGTTGACGCAACATAGCTCAAGGACTGGTTTATTCTGGACTGGGCATGAAACGACTCACAGGCATCATCCTCGCCGTCTTCCTCGCCACCGCCGCGTTCGGCGCTCCCCCACAAGATTGGATTCGTACCGGAACGGGACTCGGGTGTCGAGAAAATCCGCCTCGCGGTGCCCGACTTCAAGCCCGTGGCCAACGATGCGGACTCCAAGAAGTTGACCGCGACCTTCAGCATCGACTTTGTGGAATGACTTGCAGGCGGCCGGCATCTTTGACATGGTCTCGGCCAGTTTCTATCCGGTAAACGTGCCGGGTACGCCGCAGGACGTCAAACTCGGCGACTGGGAGCGCTCCGCCCCCGAACGCGAACATGCTCGCCTTCGGCAATTCCGGGTGCAAAGTGGCTCGTTTGCTGTCCAGGGCTGGCTGTTCGATGTCAAGAACGCACAGTCCCCACAAGTGCTGGGCAAGCAGTACCGCGAAGTCTGCCACCGAAGACAATGCGCGCATCATCGCGCACCGCTTCGCCGATGAAATCATCTTCCGTCTCGGTGGAGGCATCCAAGGTATTGCGGAATCCAAGATTTACTTCGTCAGCACCCGGGGCGGCACCAAGGAAATCTGGCAGATGGATTACGACGGCGCGAACCAGAAGCAACTCACCCATCTCGGCACCATTGCCCTATCTCCGCATCCGTCACCCGATGGTTCGCGCATTGCGTTCGCCGGAGTGTCGAATGCGGAGTGGCAAATTCTGATGTACTCGCTGGAACTCAATCGGCAGGTGAACTTCACCCGTTTCAGTGGTACGAACCTCTCGCCCGCATGGTCGTCCGATGGCAAGTCGCTGGCGTTTTCCTCGTCCCGCTCCGGCGATTCTGAAATCTACGTGGTTGACGTTTCCGGCGGTGAATCCGCTCGTCTGACCAATACGAAGGGCCCCGACGTCTCGCCCACGTGGAATCCCAAAACAAATGCGCAGATTGCTTGGGTGAGCGGGCGGACCGGCCTGCCTCAGATTTACACCATGGCGTCCGACGGCACTAATGTCGTCGCGCATGACCGACCAGGGCTATGCAGTTTCGCCTTCGTGGTCGCCGAACGGACAGTTTCTGGCCTTTGCCTGGGTACGCCACTACGGACCGGGTGCGCCCGGCGCAAGCGATATCTACGTGATGGACGTCGCCAGCAAGCAGTGGGTACAGCTCACCCACGATGGCGGACGCAATGATTTTCCCTCTTGGTCTCCTGACGGCCGGCATATTGTCTTCCAGTCGAACCGCACCGGCAAGACCCAGATCTGGAGCATGCTGGCGGACGGCACCCAGGCCCGGCAGTTGACCACGGGCGGCGAAAATTCGCAGCCTAATTGGAGTTTCAAATAGACGAGGCAGCCTGATACATGTCGAACGAGCGGAAGGAGCACAGTCCGCCCTGCCACATGAACTGACGCGAGTGCTCTCGCGATGGGAGGTACGAAATTGAAACTACGACGGATTCAGTGGATCCAGCATTGTCCCTGCTCTGGCCGTAGTTCTGTCAGTTGCCGCTTGCGCCAAGAAGAAGCCGCCGGCTCCCACGCCCGTTCCGCCGCCTCCGGCGCCCGGCGCCAACGGCCATGCTGACGGCGAATCCCAACACGATTGTCGCCGGCCAGGCTCGACCCTGACGTGGACGACCGACTTCGCCACCGACGTCACCATCGACGGCATCGGCAAGGTCGATCCCAGCGGCTCCATGAAGGTTACGCCCAGTGAGTCCACCACCTACCGTCTGGTTGCGAAGAACGACACTGGCACGAAGGAAGCGACCGCGCGCGTTACCGTCACGCCTGCCACCGCCACCGCCGACGACCAGTTCGACCTGCAATGACAGCGACTCTCGCCTGTTTTCGCAGAGTGTGAAAGACGTGTTCTTCGACTACGACAGCTACGACATCTCGTCGCAGGACCAGTCCGTCATTCAGTCCGATGCGCAGTTCCTGCAGCAGCATCCCAACATGAGTGTTCATCATCGAGGGCCACTGCGACGAACGCGGCTCCATCGAGTACAACCTGGCGCTGGGCGAGAACCGGGCCAATGCCGCCAAGCAGGCGCTGGTGCAGCAGGGCGTCTCTGCGACCCGCATGCGCACCATCAGCTACGGCAAGGAAAAGACCATTCTGCACCGAGAGCACGGAAGCCTGCTGGCAACAGAACCGCCGCGCCCACTTCGTGTACTCGAAGTGACGCACGCGTCGACAGTAAGTGACCCGGGAGCGGCGCTCGTTCCGATCGTGCGCCGCTTGCGAAGCTTCCGCGGTGCAGTTACCAGTACACTGAAGGCGCGCCGTCGTCAGACACTCGGACATACAATCTCGCGGCATCTAGGAATCATACACTTATGCGATTTCGAAATCAACTATCCAGGCTGGCCGTCGTCGGCCGTCCTCTTCGCGACTGTTCATCCCGCCTTCGCTGTCAGCAAGGAAATCATCCAACTGCAGACCCAGGTGCAGACGCTTTCCGACCAGGTTGCGCGCCTGCAGCAGTCCATCGACGAGCGCATGGGAGTGCATGCGCAACCTGGTCGAGCAGAGCGCCGACAGCGTCAACAAGATGAGCGTCGCGGTCAACGACTGCAGCAGAAAGTCCCAAGCCGAGTCGACTGACGCCAACTCGCAAGTTGGAGCAGGTTTCCGGCCAGATTCAGTCGCTGCACGACACCGTCGACGAGCTGAAGGCGCGGCTGGCGAAAATCACCAAACAGCTCGACGACATTCAGCAGAACGGCCAGAACCTGGCCCCCGGACAGCCCGCCATGTGCAGTCGTTCCGGGCGCGCCGCCAGCTGCGTCGGGAATCAGCCTGCGCAGCGCTGCGGCCCCTCCTCCGGACGTGCTCTACAACAATGCTCTGCGCGACTACAACTCCGGCAAGTACGATCTCTCGTCGCAGGAATTCGGCGACTATCTCAAGTATTACGGCACCACCGACCTCGCCGGCGATGCGCAGTACTACCTTGCCGACATCGAATATCGGCAAGGAAATTTCGATGCCGCGCGTGAAAGACTACGACAAGGTGTTGGAGCAGTATCCCGGCGGCGCAAGGCTGCGGCGGCACAACTCAAGAAGGGATACGCTCTGCTGGAACTCGGCCAGCGCGAGGCGGGAGTGCGCGAACTGAACAGTCTCATCGCGCGCTATCCCGCGTTCTATCGAGGCCTCTCAGGCCCGCGACCGGCTCAAGCGTCTTGGTGTGCCGCGAATGCTCCGCTCCGCCGCGAACAGCCAAATAAAGCGCGCATGTCGTCGTGCAGACGTCCAATCGTTAGACTGAAGGCGACTCGAGGAACCGGGTTGGCGCATGCTTCTAGCTGTTCCTCCGCCACAACTCTCTACGACGGACCCTGCTCGTCATTCCTTCCGCTGGAGAGCCCGCCGTCATGCCCTGCGCCAGGATCATTTCTCGCGCCTGCACTCGCGAATTTCGGCAGGTCGTGCCGAACGCGATCGCCCCAGCGATGCAAGCCACTCCGCCGATGGCGACCGTCCACGGCGCACCGATGCGATGAGCGATGGCTCCAGCAAAGAACGCCCCAAACGGCGCCATGCCCATGAACATCATCGAGTAGACCGCGATCACTCGCCCGCGCAACTGGTCCGGCACCATCGACTGCACCATCGTGTTCGACGACGCCATCTGCACCATCATGGTGAACCCCACCGGCACCAGCAGAATCACCGACAACCAGAAAATCCGGGAGAACGAAAACAGGATCAGGCTGACGCCAAAGCCGCCCGCGCAAATTGCAATCACTCGCCCCAGTCCTCTCACTCCGACCCGCGTCGCCAGGCTAAGCGCTCCCAGCAGCGCGCCAACCCCGGTTGCGCCCATCAGAATGCCCAGCTCTCTGGCGCCGCCGTGCAGGATCTGGCTGGCAAATACCGGCATCAGCACCGAATACGGCATCCCCACCAGGCTCACCAGCCCGAGCAGCAGCAGTATGGCCCGGATCGGAGCCGCGTCCAGCACGAAGCGAAATCCTTCCAGAATGTGCTCGATCGGCGAGCCCTCGTGGCTGAGATTCGCGGGATGCTCGATCCTCATCATCAACAGGCCGGCGATGACCGCAATGTAACTCACTGCATTGGCGAAGAAGCACCACCCCTCGCCAACCCATGCCACCAGAATGCCAGCCACCGCCGGGCCCAGAATGCGCGCGCCGTTGAACATTGAGGAATTCAGCGCGATGGCGTTCATCAGGTCTTCCCGGCCCACCATGTCCATCAGGAATGCCTGCCGCGCCGGAATGTCGAACGCATTGACTACTCCCAGTCCAGCCGCCAGCACGATGATTTGCCAGACTTGGATGCGATGAGTAAGAGTGAGAACGGCCAGCATGAACGCCAGTATCATCGACACTGATCTGGGTCGCGATCACCACCCGCTGCCGGTTGGACCCGATCAGCCACGATTCCGCCGATGGGCGCGACCAGAAACACCGGAATCTGGCTGGCAAAGCCGACGGTGCCCAGCAGCAACGTCGATCCCGTCATGCGATACACCAGCCACGACTGGGCGACCGTTTGCATCCAGGTCCCGACCAGCGAAATCAACTGGCCTGCGAAAAACAACTGGAAGTTGCGGTGGCGCAGGGCGCGTACCGCCGTCGCCACTCTCGACCGCGGCGAGGCCGGCGCGGCGAAATCCTCTCTTTCCTCCTCCAGCTCGGAGTAGAGCGCCTTCAACTCCGAGGGTGGCCGATCAGGTTGAGGCATAAATCGATTGGATGCGCCAGATCGACAGCCGCGTTCCACAGGGGAAACCGCTCATGCTTTGGCGTCATTCATAAGAATTCGGCAACGCGCCACGGTTCGGTCCATACCGGTTGATTGCCATTCGCCTGCGAGGCAGCTATTGTGCTAACGACTGTCGCCCGCAAAACAAATCGGTGCGGCTGACGCCTTGACCCATGCCCACATTTGCCGCGGTTGACATCGGCTCCAACTCTGTCCGCCTGAAGATCGCCGAGGTTGTACGAGGGCGCCTGCAGACTCTGCACGAGGACCGCGAGGTCACGCGCCTGGGCGAAGCGTCTTCGCCAATGGCTCTCTCGACCCCGCAGGCGATGTCGCTCACCATCAAGGTGCTGCAACGTTTTCATCGCGCAGTACAGACTCACGCCGCCGACCGCGTACGCGTCGTCGCCACCGCTGCACTGCGCGACTCGCGCAACAGCCGTGCCTTTCTCGACTGGGTACGCTCCGCGACCGGCTGGAAGACCGAGATCATCACCGGACTCGAAGAAGGCCGCCTCATTCACCTCGGCATCCTGTCCAACGCCCGCATTGCCAACAAGCGTGCCCTGCTGATCGACCTCGGCGGCGGCAGTTGCGAGCTGACCCTCACTGTTTCAGGCCACATTGAGGACATGGTCAGCCTGCCCATCGGCGCGGTCCGCCTGACCCAGACGTTCCTGCATCACGATCCACCAAAGAAAAACGAACTGGAGCAGATGCGCGGCTTTGTGCAGCGCGAAATCTCGCGTATCCAGAGACGCATCCGCGACGCCAAAGGTTCAAACCGCGATCGCCACTTCGGGCACTCCGGCGGCGTTGTCGGGTCTCTATGAAGCCAAAGTTCGCGGCTATGACGAGTCCAAGCCGCATACCGTGCCGCATGCCGCAGTCACCAAAATTCTGAAAGAGCTGTCCAAGCGAAACCTCGACGAGCGACGAGCGCTTGCCCGGCATCGGGCCTCGTCGCGCTGAGATCATCGTTGCCGGCGCCATGGTTTTCGCCGAGTTGATGGACATGTGTTCCCTGCGTAACTTCCGCTACCTTCCCCTGGGCCTGCGCGACGGATTGCTGGCCCAGATGCTGGCCGACTACAGCGGTAGCTCCGCGATGAAAGAGCGCGTCGAGTCCGAGCGTCGCGATGCTTTGCTGGCGGTTGCCAAGCATTACGGAGCCGACCTGGCGTTTTCCCAGCGCATTCGCGCTCTCACCCTGCAACTTTTCCGCCGCTTGCAGTCGGTGCATCGCCTGCCACCGCAATATGCCGACTGGCTGGAAGCCGCTGCCATGCTGCACGAAGTCGGCGCCTACATCAATCGTTCCGGACGCCGCCGCCACACCCACTACATCATTGCCCACTCTGAGCTGTTCGGTTATACCCCGGTGCAGCGGCGCATCATCGCGGCCATCGCGCGCTATGTGGGCAATTCTCTGCCCTCCGCCGAGCGACGCAGTCCTGCAGATGGTTCCTCGCGCCGATCAAGCGGAGGTGCCCAAGGCAGTCGCGTCCTCGGCTGGCGCGCGCCCTGGACCAGGGACGGCGGGGCGCGGTTCGTGAGTTGCACGTCCGCGTACAACAGGACGGACCTGTGCGCCTCGGCCTCACGCCGGCTTCCCCGGAAGGGGTTGAACTGGAGCTTTGGGCTGTCGAACAGGAGCGGAGCTACTTCAAGTCCGTCTTCGGACGCGACCTCTTCGCCGAACTGCGCTGAATCTTCTGCACGACTTTCGGCGGCATGCACCACTTCAGCACGGCCTGCCGGCGGATATCTTTTTCCACCTTGGCCACTCCGCCCTTCTTCATCTCGATCGCCGCCAGCAGGCGCTCCCCCGGAGAGCACGCGGTTCACGAATTCCGTCATGCTGGGATCATGCCCGACCACCATGATCGACGCCTTGTCCTTGTGGCGGTTGAGCAGCGCCTTGAACTGTCTCGAACGTGGCCTCCGGCCGCAGGCTGTCGTCGAGCACGAGCTTTTCCTCGTGGCCCAATCTCCTGCGACACGATCGCGGCGGTTTGCATCGCCCGGGTCAGCGGGCTGGAAATGATGACGTTGACGGTCACTCCCGATGGCGGCCAGCGCACGTCCCACATCGTGGGACTGCTCTTCTCCCAGCTTGTCGATCGGACGCTTCTCGTCTTTTGACTGAATCGCTGAAATGCTTCTGGCCTGCATTTGCGTGCCTCAGGAAATAAATGACCATTTTTGTATTGTGCCCCAAAACGTGGTTCCGAGCTATTTCAGGAACTCACCCGCATCTTACTGTGTAAGAGCTCGCTTCCTTAGACAGCTTTCCCGGAGTTTGTGATGGCGTCCCATAAAAAGGGACATTCCCGGCCAACCCGGTCGAATTCTGCCGCGCAAAAAGCGATAAGATAGTGCCCACGAGCGCCCCGGAGAATACATGCAGACGTGCCCGACCTGTGGATCGAAGATCAGCCCGACCGCCCAATCATGCGCAAGTTGTGGCGCCCCCGTCAGCAGTGACGCGTTCGAGACCTTGTCTTCTGATTCACCCACCCTGCCCGGGCCCCCGAAGCCGCGCACATCACGCCCGCCGTCGTCCGGCTCTGCTTATCAAAGTTCGCGTTACGAAGGCCGGTTTCTCCCCGGCACCCTGATCGGTGGACGCTACCGCATCATCGCCCTCTTGGGTCGCGGTGGAATGGGCGAGGTCTATCGCGCCGACGACCTCAGCCTGGGCCAGCAGGTTGCGCTCAAGTTCTTGCCCGAAGCAACCGCCGACGAGGAAATGCTGGAGCGCTTTCGCAATGAAGTCCGCACCGCCCGGCGCATCTCGCATCCCAACGTTTGCCGCGTCTTCGACATTGGACAGACTGAAGACCAAATCTTCTTCTCGATGGAATACATCGACGGCGAAGATCTCGGGTCGCTGTTGCGACGCATCGGCCGACTACCCGGCGACAAAGCCGCAGAGATTGCTCGAAAGATCTGCGCCGGCCTGGCCGCCGCTCACAGCAAGGGAGTGCTTCACCGCGACCTCAAACCCGCCAACGTCATGCTCGACGGCCGCGGCGAGGTCCTCATCATGGACTTCGGCCTGGCCGGTCTGGCCGCATGAAATCCAGGACTTCCGCAGCGGTACGCCCGCCTACATGGCGCCCGAGCAACTTGCCGGCGAAGAGGTCACCGAACGCAGTGACATTTACTCCCTTGGCCTGGTGCTCTACGAAGTCTTTACCGGCAAAGCTGCTTTCGACGGCCGCACTCTGGAAGAAATAGTCCGCGTCCGGAACGATAGTCTCCCGAGTCGACCGACCTCGCTGGTCAAGGACCTCGATCCCGCAGTCGAACGAATCATATTGCGATGTCTGGAGACCGCTCCATCCGATCGCCCCGACTCCGCGCTCGCAGTTGCGGCGGCCTTGCCGGGTGGCGATCCACTGGCAGCCGCGCTCGCTGCCGGCGAAACGCCTTCGCCTCAATTAGTGGCCGCGGCTGGGGAGAACGCAGGCCTTTCCCTCCGTGCTGGATTGATCTGCGTCGTGCTGGCATTGCTTGGGCTGGCGGCGTTCTATGCCATCGGAATTTCGATCAGCGGAACCCAACGCATGGATCTTCCCTACAGTTCGGAAATCCTCCAGCAAAAGGCGCGCGACATCGCGCAGCAATTGGGATATCCCGCCCACACCGTCGACAGTGCCGAAGGATTCGATTATGACAACGATTTCACCGACTATTTAGAAGGCAAGAGCACGCTACATCCGGACTGGAACGAAGCCCTTCAAGGTCATCCCTCGCTTCTGCAATACTGGCTCCGCCTGAGTCCAAAGGAAATGGTGGCCGACGAGCCGAAAGATAATTTGTTAATTCCTGGCATCGTTGACCGTTCCGATCCGGCTCCTATTCTCTCCGGCATGGTTGAAGTCACACTCGATCCCAAGGGCCAACTCGTTCACCTGGAAGCGATCCCTCCTGAGTTGCAGACCGCACCGAACACCCCTCAGGTCCCGCCACCGGACTGGAAGTCAATGTTCACCGCCGCTGGCCTGGATCTTGCTGACTTCCAGCCAACCACGCCGCTTTGGAATTCTCTGGCGTCCGCCGATACGCGAGCGGCCTGGACGGGGACCTATCCCGGAACATCACTTCCTCTGCGCATCGAGGTTGGTGCGCTGCGCGGAAAGCCGGTTTACTTCAAGCAGATCGGTCCCTGGACCAAGCCCAGCCGCATGACGTCCGATACATCAAACGGCAACAAGGCGGCCCACGTCATGTTGGCCATTGTAGGCGCCCTTCTGTTGATCGGCGCGTGCTTGATCGCCTGGCGCAATTATCTACGTCAGAAGACCGACTTGCAGAGCACACTGAGATTAGGAGCCGTCATCTTCAGTCTTGAAATGGTTATCTGGCTTTTTCAGGCTCATTTCGTTCCCACCGTCGGCAGCCTCGGACTGTTCTTCCTCGCGGTCAGCTCGGCTCTGTTCTTCGCCGCTATCACCTGCACTTTATATCTCGCCCTCGAGCCTTACGTGCGGCGGCATTGGCCGCACGCCATCATCTCCTGGAGCCGCGTCATGACTGGCAAGTTGCGTGACCCCTTGGTAGGCCGCGACCTGCTCTACGGTGTCATTCTGGGGCTGATCTGGGCGATCGCCTTCGAGATCACTTATACCGCTGCAGTCCGCCAAAACGTTTCCCCTAATTTGAGTTCGACGGTCTTCTTTTTGGGAGCTCGGCATGTGATCGGTTATTGGCTGTGGCATCTCACCAACTCCTTGCAGGCGACCTTGACCTTCTTTTTTGTCATGTTCATTCTTCGCGTGTTGCTTCGCAAACCTTGGCTGGCTGCTCTTGCCTTCGTAGCCCTCTGGGTTGGAATCAAACTGCAAGGCAATCCGCACTGGATGCTCAATTTACCAGGCTTCCTGGTGGTTTACGGTGTGGCAGCATTCATGATTCTGCGCTTCGGCCTGATCACCTTGGCCACCGGAATCTTCGTGGTCGATTTACTGCTCACCATCCCTATCACGACCAACCCAGCTAGCTGGTACATGGGAGGCTCGCTGTTCGTCCTTGCCACCGTGGTCGCTATGACTCTGTGGGGTGGCTTCACTGCCTTGGGCGGACAAAAGGTCTTCCGGGAACAATTCTTCGAATAAACAACCGGCGCGTGCGATTTCTTCAGGAAACAAAAAAGGTGCGCTCCATGCGCACCTTTGATCCACTAGCCCTTGCGATTACCGATTCGCGCCGGCTATCGGCGTTTCCACCGGACGCACCAGCTGTTCCGGATTAGCGAAGTTCGCCTGCGCCACCCGGATCTGCTCCTTGAAGTTCTCGACCATGTCTTCCTTCAGCCGGACTTCTGTCGGCTTCTTGGCGATGGTCATCTTGTCGATCTTGTCTTGTAGCCGCAACAAACCGTAGAAGAGGTTTTCGGGACGGGGCGGGCAGCCTATGACATAGACATCCACCGGCACGATGCGGTCAACGCCCTGCAATACCGCGTAAGTGTTGAACGGTCCACCCACCGACGAGCACGCACCCATCGAGATCACCCACTTGGGTTCGGGCATCTGTTCATAGATCCGCTTCACCACGGGAGCCATCTTCAACGTCACCGTGCCGCTGACGATCATCAGGTCGCTTTGCCGCGGACTCGGACGAAATACCTCCGAGCCGAAGCGCGCAATGTCGAACCGTGAGGTCGAGGCTGCAATCATCTCGATCGCGCAGCACGCCAGGCCGAACGTCATGGGCCAGATCGCCGACTTCCGCGCCCAGTTGAAAACGTAGTCGACCGTCGTTACCAGGAAATTTTTTTCGAAACGGTTGTTAATCCAACCCATGAAACCCTCTCACGATGGAGGTTACTGACCTACCATCTTCGCCGAACACCCTACCGCCGGGCTGTGATTGCCATCACAATCACTCAGTTTCGATGTCCTGAGTCTAGGCTTCGCCCCGCCCGCACACAAGCAGCGAAAGCATCGCCGACTCCACCTGTAAGGTACAATTTTCCTTGCCTGCATGCCTTTAAACCCTAAGCTGGCGCATTCTACGCCGCCATCCAACCCACCCCAAGCGGTGCCCAATTCCAGGTGGCAAGACGTCATTCACTCGCCCGGTTGGATGGTCCTCATCGGCTTTACCCTGCGTGTGCTTTACATCGCCATTGCTCATTCCTACAAATTCCGCACCACTGATGCCAACTTCAGCTTTGGCTGGGAGATTGGTCGCATTGCCTACTCTCTGGCCAACGGTCATGGATTTAGCTCGCCCTTTGGAGGCGACACCGGGCCTTCCGCCTGGACCGCTCCGGTTTATCCCTGGATCGTCTCGCTTGCCTTCCGCGCCTTCGGGACCTATTCGCACGCCGCATCGTTCGCGCTGCTGACCTTCAATAGCTTCTGTTCGGCGCTCACCGCGTGGGCCGATTTACCGCATCGCGCGGCGCATCTTCGACGAAAGAGTCGCTGTTTGGTCAGGATGGATCTGGGCGCTGCTGCCCTACATCATGTACTGGTCGGTGCGCTGGATCTGGGAAACCAGCCTCACAGCCCTGCTCCTGAGCCTGGCCTTCATGTTGACTGTCGAGATGGAGGGCGATGACCGCATCGCGTCATGGATCGGCTACGGAGTCCTGTGGGGCGTTATCGGCCTCACCAATCCCTCAACCCTGTCGTTCTTGCCCTTCGCCGGATGTTGGCTTGCCTACCAGCTCTATCGTCGCCGCAAGCGGTTCGTCGTTCCTGTCCTTGTTGCGGCCGTTTTGTTCTGGATGACGATGATGCCGTGGCTCGTCCGCAACTATGAGGTGTTCCATAAGCCAGTCTTCGTGCGCGATAACGTTGGAGTCGAGATTCGCTGCGGCAACAACCCGCTTGCGGAAGGCATCTGGGTGGGAATGTATCATCCCAGCCAAAACCCAATCCTTTATCAGCGATATCAGGAAATGGGCGAGGCGGCGTACGCAGCCGAACAGGCACACTTGGCGAAGCAATGGATAGCAGAGAACCCGAAACAGTTCGCCATCATCACCTTTCGGCGGTTCGTCTTCTATTGGAACGGACTGCCTCGTCTCTCCAAAATCCAGGCGCTGGAGCAATTCAAGAACTCACTTTTCCTGGCGTCGTCGCTGCTCTCCATCGCGGGACTCGTATTCGCTATCAAGAATCGAGTCCGTGGTGTCTTCCTGTTCGCCAGTCTTCTGATTTTCTATCCGCTGGTTTACTATGTAAGCTTCCCCCATCCTCGATACCGGCATCCGATTGATCCGGAGTTGGTGATTCTCGGAGTGTATTTGTTCACGCAAGCCAGTCCCCGCAGCCCGCATCGGAAAGGCACCGGCCAGCCTCGCCATGCCGACTGAAGACCCTGGGCGTTCCGCAATTCCGCACGCTTTCCATCATCATTCCGGTCTACAACGAACGAAAGACCGTGATGCAACTCCTCCAGCAGGTGGCGCAGCAACCGGTCGCCCTGCATAAAGAGCTCATCATCGTGGACGACTGTTCCACCGATGGCACGCGCGAATTTCTGCAACAGGCCGATCTGGAAAATGCACTGCGTAACAATGGCACAAACTCCGTCAAACTCGTCCTTGCACGAAAAGAACCAGGGCAAAGGCGCAGGCGTCCGCACCGGACTGGCGCAAGCCACCGGCGAAATCGTTCTAATCCAGGATGCCGACCTCGAATACGATCCGGGCGACTATCCCATCTTGCTCGCGCCAATCCTCGAAGGCCACGCCGATGCCGTCTTCGGCAACCGCTTTCACAGCGGGCCGCACCGCGTTCCCCGTTACTATCGCTACCTTCTCAACCGGTTTTTTTCCATGGTGTGCAACTCGCTTACTGGCATCGCGATTCATGACGTCACCGCCTGCTACAAAGTCTTCCGCCGCGAGTTGCTCGAGCGCATGCACCTGCGCTCCGACCGTTTCAGTATTGAAACCGAGATGACCGTGAAGCTGGCCAAAATGGGCGTGCGCATCTACGAGGTCCCCATCGTCTACCACGGCCGGACGTATGCCGAAGGCAAGAAGATCAGTTGGCAGGACGGGTGGAACGCCCTCTACGACCTCGTCCGCTATCGCTTTAAAGATTAGTTGATCGCGTCTTCAAAGCCAGTTGATGGCGCCGCGTGGCACTCGTCCCAATTGGAACAATTCCTCCTATCCCTGCGTATCTCTCAACGTCTAACTCGCGACAGGAGGAACCATGCATCATTCCTCGCAAACTATCGACTGGAGATCCTTACTCAGAGCTCTCATGGCGCTCGTATTGGCCGCCTTTTGACGGCCACTGCGCAAGTAACGGAAGAATTCCACCGCACCGTTCCTCTCTCCTCCAACGGCCGTGTCTCTCTCGAGAACATCAACGGCAACGTCACCGTCACTGGATGGGAGCGCAGCGAAGTCCAGATCGACGCCGTTAAGAAAGCCAGCGATCAGCAGAAACTCGACGAGGCCCGCATCGAGGTCGACGCCAGCAGCGACTGCGTCCGAATCAAGACCAAGTATCCCGAAGGCCACAACAATAACAACCCGGCGACCGTGACTTACGAATTGCATGTGCCGCGTCAGGCACATCTGGATCACATGGACCTGGTGAATGGTTCGCTCCTGGTGTCGCAGGTAACTGGCGATATCGATGGAAGTCTCGTGAATGGCAAGACCGATATTCGAGATCTCTCCGGCCGCTTGAACATCTCCGCGGTCAACGGGACCATCAACGCGAATTACACGTCGCTCGATAACGTCAAGGAGATCCATCTGAAGTCGGTAAACGGAGCCATCAATCTCGGATTGCCCGCTTCGCCGAACGCGGAAGTCAGCGCTTCAACGGTGAACGGCGGCATCACCACCGACTTTCCGCTACAAGTCAAAGGAAAGTTTGTTGGGCGCCATCTCGATGGCACGCTCGGCAGCGGTGGGACCCGCATTGAACTCAGCAATGTGAATGGCAGCATTCGCCTCGGACCCGGACTGGGCAATCTTTAAGCGTCAGGTCTTAGATCGCGAGAGTCCGCGTTCCATCCTATCTCGGGTGGCCCACATATCCCTGATTTTGGGATATGTGGGTATACCGATCGTCTAGTACACCTGATACGCAGGAGGAGGCGACTCGAAATCCGGCTTACGCGCGATCAACAACAGCGCTCCGATCCGCTTGAAATCCCTCAACTCCTCCGCATTCTTGAACCACCGCCCGCTGTACTCCTCCGGAGTCGGCGTGAGATCGGGAACCCGCACCGCCCTCACATCCTCAAACGTGTGCCGCTGCAGCATCTCGATGTATTCCTGCTCCGAGTGCACTTGCACCGGGACTTTCAACTCCTCCACCCAGCGCAGCGAGTAGTGATTGTCGCGATAGAGATTGATGAGGATGTACAGCTCGCCTTTGGGAGCCATCACGCGAAACAACTCCGCCAGCGCGCGCTCCTGATCGGCGTAATAGTAAAACGACTCGACCGACAGCACCTTGTCGAAGAAGTTCTCTTCCCACGGAATCTTTCTGCGCCGAACCCACCACGAACATCAGGTTGTCGTATTCAGTCGAAGCGGCACGGGCGCGCCGGATCATCTCGTCCGATACGTCGAGTCCGATCACCTGTCCTGGCGTTCGGATTCATCGACCGCTTTGGCGATCAGCCGGCTCGCCCATCCTGCGCCGCAGCCCAGGTCGAGCACGCGGTCGCCCGGCTTAAGCTTCATCAGTGCCAGCGTCTGCTCGGTGATGCTGATGTGGTGGGCCTCCATCTCTTCGCCCTTGCCCTGTTCGGCCCACTGGTTGAATTCCTGTCGTAATTGCTCGTCGGCGGATGCTGTTCTACTGTCGCTCATCGTTCCCTCGCGGATTTCAATCCTCTATGCTACAGTCTCGGAAACTCATGGCTCAAACTCCCGACGAACCTTCGAACGGTTCCACCAAGCTGCCTTCCCCGTTGTATTGCCCTAATTGCGCCCGTGAGGTAGACGACCCTCTGACCTGCGGCGATTGCTCCGCCGTGATCTGCCGTATCTGCGGAACTCCGCTGGAGATGGCCGAAGACCTGGGGATGGGCTGATCATGCCGCAATCCGTTCAAACTCCGGCCAGTAACACCACGCATCGCGAAGCCACGCTCGTCCGCGGACTCTCGCTGATGGATTCGGTCATGCTGATGGTCGGCGGCATCATCGGCTCCGGCATCTTTCTCACCGCCGGACAAATCGCGAGCTGCAGTTCATAAGCCGCTCTACTTTCTCGGCGTCTGGATGGTCGGCGGACTGATCTCGCTGCTGGCATGCTTCGCCTTTGCCGAAATGGCGGCAATGTATCCCGAAGCAGGAGGCCAATACGTTTTCCTGCGCGAAGCCTATGGCGAGTTTCCCGCATTCCTTTATGGCTGGATGATCTTCACTGTCGGCCAAAGCGGGACCATCGCTGCGCTCGCCGTTGGGTTCGCAGAATACTTCGGAGCCATCCTTCCTTTCGCGTCGGCCCACAAACCCGTCGCGACGTTGCTCGGCTGGACGCTGACGCGCGGCCATCTCGTCTCCATCGGCGCCATCGTTCTGCTGACCGCCATCAACGTTCTCGGCCTGAAGCGCGGCTCAGCGCTGATCAACGTCGCGACTTGGGCCAAGTTCGCCGCCATCGGCATCTTTGTTCTGCTCGGCCTCGCAATCGGTAAAGGCTCATGGTCGAACTACGCGGTCAATCTGCCGCTCGATCAGCCGGCTTCGCTCTCGCACATCATTTCCGGATTCGGAGTGGCGTTGATTGCCGTTTTCTGGGCCTATGACGGATGGGTCTACGTGACCTGGGTTTCCGGCGAAATCAAGAACCCGCAACGCGTTCTGCCGCGCGCCTTGTTGCTGGGGATTCTGCTGGTCGGCGTCATCTACGTCAGCGTCAACGTCATCTATCTCTACGCGCTGCCGATCACGCAGGTCGCGAACGAAACCACCATCGCGCAAGCTGCCGCAGTAACGCTGTTTTCTTCGAACGCCGCCAAGTGGCTAGGCGCAACCATTGCGCTCTCCTGTTTCGGTGCGGCGTCCAGCGCCATCCTCTGCAGCGCTCGCGTTTCCTACGCCATGGCACGCGATGGAGCTTTTTTTCATGCCATGGGGCGAGTGCATCCCAAGTACCGCACCCCGGCCTTCAGCCTGATCGCGCCTGAGTGCGTGGTCCATCGTGCTCGCGCTCAGCGGCAGCTACGACCAGCTCTACACCTACGTCATGTTCATGATGGTGCTGTCGTACGTCGCCGCCGTCGCCGCGTTGTTTGTCCTGCGCCGCAAGCGTCCGGATGTTCACTCGCCCGTATCTGTGCACCGGATATCCTTACTTGCCGGCCCTCTACCTGCTGATGGCGGGAGCGTGGGCGCTGAACTCTGTGGTCACTCGGCCGAAAGAAACGCTGGTGGGTATCGGAATCGTCTTCCTCGGCGCGCCGTTCTATGCCTTCTGGCGTTGGCAACTGAAGCGCCATCCGGAAGAGTTGAAGGAGTTCGAATAACGTCTGTTTATCAGTTTGTCACTCCCCTCCCCCTCCCCCATAGCCCGTAAAATATTGAAAACACAAGGGGCGAAAGGCGAAAGTCCGCGCAAAATATTAAGCCCGTGGTACTTATAGGCAAAAGATTCAATTGAAAGGGCTTAGGCGACATAAAGACCGCTTTTTGCCTTCTTTTGAGAAAACGGACGCAAGGACAAAGCGCCTCCGACGCCGACGAACCAGGTATTCAAACCGAGTCCGGCACATGTCGCGCCTTGCTCCGATGGTTTGACGCAAGAGCTGCCAGTTTCAGGAATAGCCCTTCGCGGGGAAACAAGTCACGCGAAATCGACAGCGCGACGTTACGAAGGTAACCGAGCAGTTGCCAGTGGCCAGTTGTCCGAGTGCCACAGCCTCGATCTTTATTGCGAGGCTCGCGTGAGTTGTAGAATCTCACTGGTGATTATGTCGCGAATGGCCGCGATCTGCGCGTTTCTTCTCCTTGCCGGTATTCCGGGTGTCGCTCAAACGGCCTCATCCACCTCTCCACAGGAAAGTACGTCGCGTGCGGCACCGGATGTGCCCACGCCTCCCGACGCTCCCGCGCCTGATTTGGGTCAGCAAACCGGTCCGCCGTCGAAGTCAAAAGCCAAAAAGCTGGCGAACAAGCTCGATCCTCATTGCATCGACGTGATCTTTCACTCCTGCTGGTCGTCTCCCGCAGCGCCGCAAGGCAAAGTGCTGACTGAAGAAGAACAAAAGGCGCAGCAGGCGGCCAAGGACATTGACGTCGGTTACTACTATCTAAACGAGAAGAACTATCTGGCGGCCGAGTCGCGCCTGCACGAAGCCGTGGAGCTCGAGCCTGACGCAGCCGCAGCATGGGTCGGCCTGGCCCAGGCACAGCAGAAACTGGGCAAAGATGATGCCGCGCGGCAGAGCTATGAGGCGTACCTGAAGCTGAATCCCGATAGCGCTGGCGCAGAGCAGGCCAAGAAGGCGCTGGCGTCGTTACAGACGGCGGAGCGATAGAGCGTTCTTGGAGACAACCGGAAGAATTTAATTAGTGCGAGCGGCAAGCCGCCGCCGATCAAGACAAACAACCGCAGGCGCGATGCCTGCAAAGATCGAGGAGTCTGCGATGCGGTCAACCCGATGGCTATTTCCAATTTGCTTTGCAGTTCTCCTTGCCCTGAACCTTACGGCCCAGACCAAATCCATTGCCGAACGTCTCGGCTATCCCGCTGATGCAAAGCTCCTGATTCTGCACGCCGACGATCTTGCGGTAGCACATTCCGTCGATAGCGCGAGTTTCGACGCACTAAATACCGGCGCTGTCTCTTCCGCCAGCATCATGGTGCCTTGTCCCTGGCTAACGGAGGTCGCCGAATACGCTAAGACGCATCCCGACGCCGACCTCGGCCTGCATCTTACGCTCACCAGCGAATGGAAAACCTATCGCTGGGGCAGCGTCGATCCCAGCGGCAAAGTCTCCAGCCTGCTCGATCCGGCTGGAACGTTCTGGCTGACCTCCGATCAGGTCGCCGCCAAGGCCAAGCCCGATGAGGCGGAGCGCGAAATTCGCGCCCAAGTGGAGCGCGCCCTCGCTGTAGGAATCCACCCTACTCATCTGGACAGCCATATGGGCTCGCTATTTTCCACGCCGGCGCTTTTTGCCGTTTACGTTAAGGTCGCCCACGAGTATCACGTTCCGTTCCTCGTCCTCAATGTTAACGATGAGCGCGGCGGGCTTTTGAAGTTGCTTTCGCCGAACGATGTAGTGATCGATTCGGTGGTGATCGCAGGCGAGGACGTTCGACCCGATCAAACCAAGACCTTCTATCTCAACGCCATCAAGAACCTGAAACCCGGCATCACTGAGATGATCGTGCATCTCGGTCACGACGATGCCGAACTGCAGGCCATCATGATCGGTCACGAGGCCTACGGCGCGGCCTGGCGTCAGCGTGACTTCGACATCGTCGGCAGCCCGGAATTCAAACAGGCGCTTCAAGACAATCACATTATTGTGGTGCGCTGGCGAGATCTACAGAAGCTGCTGAATCAGAACTAGACAGCAAGGCGTTTGAAGTATCCTGAAATGGGAGATGCGTAACCGGCGCGGCAGAGTACTGCCGACTGAAGAGGCTGACAAACGAGATTCCAGGAAATCTTCTCGGCGAACGAAAGGACACAGGGCCACGAGAACGAGAAGGACTGAGGTTGTTGGCCGGGAATGTTGACTTCAGGCGGAAGCGATAATGACCAAACGAAAACCAGACGCGAAAAGACTGGAGGGTGGTGCTCACAGCCCATCGTTCGAAGATCTGCGAGGTCTGCTGAAGGAGGCGTTACACTCGCTTGGCGGAGGTGAGGCCTTCATGCGAGGAGAGCGCAGCTGGGGCACCCTAACCCCCATCATCGGAGCGCGAAAAGCAGATCCCCCGCGGACTGAAGTCCGCGAGGGATCACAAAAATAAGGAAGTTGTACGGCACAGCTAAAGCTGTGCCCTTTCAAGACACCGCGAAAATAGCTTATTCAACAGCCTCCGAAAGCCGTGCTCCTTCACGAACTACTTCACCACCACATTCACCAGCCGCCCCTTTACCACCAAGACCTTCACGATCTCTTTGCCTGCAATCGCGGCTTTGACTTTTTCGTCGGCCAAGGCGGTTTCGCGGATTTGTTCCTCTTCCGCATCGGCGGGCACGGTTATGCGCGCTTTGATCTTGCCGTTGACCTGCACGGCCATCTCGACCTCTTCTTCTTTCGCCAGCGCGGGATCGTATTGCGGCCACGGCTCACGCAAGAGGTTCGAGGTTTCGCCCAAGGTTTCCCACAAATCGGCAGCGAGAAATGGCGCGAAGGGAGCCAGCAAGAGCACCAGTTTGCGTTGCGCGTCCGCCAGGAGTGAAGGCGCCGCGGGCTGGTCCCCCCGCATAACCGCATCTTCGTACGCGTACATCGAGTTCACCAACTCCATGATGGCGGCGATGGAAGTATTGAAATGCCAGCGTCCACCGAAATCCTCGGTGATGCGGCGGATGGTCTGGTGCAGTTTGCGCTGCACCTTGCGGGCGGACGGAGACAATTCTGCCGCCGGGCTAAAGCCTGGCTCGATATTTTGAGGGGTCGCGTTAACGCGGCGCTGAAGCACCGCACTACCCGCCTGTCCCTCGTGAGGTGCCGCACTACCCATTTGCCCTGCCGATTGCGCGTTGCGCATGACGAAGCGGTACACACGCGACAGGAAGCGGCTGATGCCTTCGAGACCTGAGTCCTGCCAATCCAGATCGCGATCCGGCGGAGCGGCGAACAGCGTGTACATGCGCGTAGTGTCGGCGCCGTAGCGCGCCACCATGTCGTCCGGAGAAACCACGTTGCCCAGGCTTTTCGACATTTTCGCGCCGTTCTTGATCACCATGCCCTGGGTGAACAGGCGCTCGATAGGCTCGGAATTCTTCACCAACCCGATGTCGCGCATGAACATCGTCCAGAAGCGCGAGTAGATCAAGTGCAGGATGGCGTGCTCGGCTCCACCAATGTACTGATCAATGGGGAACCAGTAGGCCACGGAGTTGACGTCGAAGGGCGCGTTGCTGTCACCGGCGCTGGTGTAGCGATAGAAGTACCAGGATGAATCGACGAAGGTATCCATGGTGTCGGTCTCGCGATGGGCAGGGCTGCCACACTTAGGACACGTGACGTTGACAAACTCCGTTACCCTCTCCAGCGGTGAGCCGCCCGCGAGTGTGATGTCCACATTCTCGGGCAGCAGCACCGGCAGGTCTTTCTCGGGCACCGGCACGATGCCGTCGTTAGCACAGTGGATCATGGGAATCGGCGTGCCCCAATAGCGCTGGCGGCTGATGCCCCAATCCTTCAGGCGGAACGTCACTGTCGCCTTGCCGAAGCCGTGCTCCTCGGCATGCTTCGACATCTTGGCGATGGCTTCGTCGCTGGGCAGTCCGCTGTATTCGCCGGAGTTGATCAGCAGGCTGTTGGTCTCGACGAAGGGCAATACCGGCTCGTCGGGGCTTCCGTCGGCGGCATCGCCTTCGCGCCGCGGCAGAATGACAACTTTAATGTCGAGATTGTATTTCTTGGCGAATTCGTAGTCGCGCTCATCGTGCGCCGGGACTGACATGATTGCGCCGGTGCCGTAATCCATCAGTACGTAGTTCGCCACCCAGATCGGCACCTTCTCGTCGTTGTACGGGTTGACGGCAAAACGTTCGGTGAAAATGCCGTGCTTTTCGATGGCTCCGATGTCACCTTTTTCCTTCGCTTTGCGCTGCTCGGAGATCAACTCATCGACCTTCTCGGCCAGCTTTGGATCGCCGGCGACCAGGTCTGCAACCAAGGGATGCTCGGGCGCCAGCTGCAAGGAAGTCGCACCGTAGATGGTGTCGACACGGGTGGTGAACACGGTGATCTTGTCGCCTGCCGCGCCAGCCTCGCCGTCGAGTTTGAAATCGACGAGCGTACCTTCGCTGCGTCCGATCCAGTGACGCTGTTGCACGGTGACGCGATCGGGCCATCCCGGCATGTGATCCAGATCCCGCAGCAATTCGTCCGCGTAGTTGGTGATGCGCAGGAACCATTGGGTCAACTCGCGCTGCTCGACCAGGGTGTCCTCATGGCGCCAGCAACAGCCGCTGGCCAGTACCTGCTCATTAGCCAGAACAGTGGCGCACTCGGGACACCAGTTCACCTTGGCGTTCTTGCGATAGGCCAGTCCCTTCTCAAACATCTTGAGGAAGAACCATTGGTTCCAGCGGTAATAGTCGGGCAAACAGGTGGTGAGTTCGGTGGACCAGTCGTAGGCGAAGCCCAGGCGCTTCATCTGCGCCTTCATGGCGGCGATGTTCTGCAGCGTCCATTGCTTCGGAGGAGTCTGGTTCTTGATGGCTGCGTTTTCCGCCGGCAGGCCAAAGGCGTCCCATCCCATGGGATGCATAACGTTGTGGCCCTGCATCCACATGTAGCGCGCCAGGGCGTCGCCGATGGAGTAGTTGCGCACGTGTCCCATGTGCAGCGCGCCCGAAGGATACGGCAGCATCTCGAGGACGTAATACTTCTTGCGCGCAGAGGTCGGGGGCTCGGCCTTGTACAACTCGGGGTCCTGCGCCCAACGCTCTGACCATTTCTGCTCAATGGCCTGGGGATCGTAGCGCTCGGGACGAGCGTCGCTGGCAACGTCAACTTGCGTGGACTGGGGTGAGTCGGGATTTGCTGTTTTCGGTTCGGCCATGTAAGCACTCTTAGATGAGAAAGGGATAAGGTTCGATTTTACAATGGGAATCGCGAAGTTAACGCCTGGTGCGTGGGCTGCCTGATTTCTTCTTTTCGACAGGCTGACGGCTGTTGCCTTCGACTCGGGATGCACCTTTCTTCTGAGTGCCTGTGGCAGCCACCAGCCCCTTGAGCGTGTTCACATTGGTCAGGTCATCGAGTGGTTCGTCGATAGGCGTTTCCGCGATGAAAGCTGCGCCGGCGAGACGTTTGTCGTTGAGCAAACGGCGGAAGGCCTCGAGGCCGATGCTTCCCTTCCCGATGTGTTGATGGCGGTCGAGCTTCGATCCGCGTGCGGCTTTTGCGTCGTTGCAGTGCCACACGTACACGTTCTTGAGTCCGATGGTGCGGTCGAGCTGATCGAGCGTTTCGTCGTACCCGTCTTTGCTCACGATGTCGTAGCCCGCGACATGGGTGTGGCAGGTGTCGATGCAGGCTCCGCACGGCACGAAGTTGCGCAATAGGTACAGCAACTCTGCCACCTGCTCGAAGTTGCCGCCGAGCGAGAACTCCGATCCGGCGGTGTTCTCGATCAGGATGCGCAGGTTCGCGGCCGGCAGGTCGAGTCCGTCAGCCGCCTGCTCGATGGCGATGCGCGACGCGCTGCAGGCCTTCTTCCCGACTGCCGCCGCGGAACGAGCCGGGATGCAGTACCAGGAACTCCGCCTGTAGCGCCAAGGCGCGTTCCACCTCACCGCGAAACGCCGCGATGGACTTGGCGTGAAATTCCGGATTGCCTCCCGCCAGGTTCACCAGGTAGTTGGCATGGATCGCCAGTGGCCGCAGATCGTACTTCGCGCGCAGGCGGACCATTTCTTTTTGTTGGTGTGGCGCGAGTTCGTAGGGCTTCCATTGGCGCGGGCTCGAGGAAAATATCTGGAAGGCATTGCATCCCAGGCGGTAGGCGCGCTCGGCCGCGTTCGCGACTCCTCCGGCGGTCGAGGTGTGAATGCCGATGCGCCGCGATGTCAGCTTCGGAGGCTTGGCCGGCGAGGGCAACAGCTTGAGAATGTCCTTCTCTCGGGTAGCGGCTATCTCGGCCATGACGGTTCGATTCTACGCAACCTCGCACGAACCTGCGTTTTCATTGCTCCGGACGAGGGCGAACGGTACACTAGAGAGTCACAAGGGGTTGGTCATGCTTGTTGTCATGAAGGCCAACGCATCGGAAGAGCAGGTGCGTGCCGTTTGCCAGAAAATTGAAAGCTTCGGACTGCGCGCCCATTCCATGCCCGGCGCCACGCGAACCGCCATAGGTATCACCGGGAACCGCGGTGAGTTGGAAACCGGAACCTTCGAGACGCTCGATGGCGTGCAGGAAGTGATCCGCGTCAGCAAGCCGTACAAACTGGTGAGTCGCGACGTCAAGGAAGAAGACACGATCATTCGCTTTCCCGACTCTGACGCCACCATCGGCGGCATTGAAGTCGCGGTCATCGCGGGCCCGTGCGGCGTCGAATCGCATGATCAGGCATTCGCCGCTGCCGAACGTGTCGCTAAGGCCGGGGCGCGCTTCTTCCGCGGAGGCGCTTACAAGCCCCGCACTTCTCCTTACGCATTTCAAGGCCTGGGAGAGTTGGGCCTGCAAATTCTTGCCGAAGTCCGCGAGCGTTTTGGATTGCTGGTCGTCACCGAGGCCGTGGATCACGAATCGCTGGCGCTGGTTGATAACTATGCCGACGTCATCCAGATTGGCGCGCGCAATATGCAGAACTTCTCGCTCCTCAAGGCTGCGGGACGCGCTCGCAAACCGGTGCTGCTGAAGCGCGGCATGTCGGCAACGCTGGAAGAGTTCCTGATGGCAGCCGAATACATCATGAGCGAAGGCAACTACAACGTGATCCTGTGCGAGCGGGGTGTGCGCACCTTCGCCGACCACACGCGCAACACTCTGGACCTGAGCCTGGTGCCGGCGGTGCAGCGGCTGAGTCACCTGCCGATTATCGTCGATCCCAGCCACGGCACAGGTAAGCGCAACAAGGTAACCCCGCTGTCCCGAGCCGCGGTGGCGGTTGGAGCGGATGGGCTGATCATCGAGGTCCACCACGATCCCGATCACGCGCTGAGCGACGGCAATCAGTCGCTCTATCCTGACCAGTTCGACAACCTCATGGATGAGGTGCGACAGATTGCTGAGGTGCTAGGGCGCACGATCGCCGATCCGGTCGCTGAGTTGGCTGCACGGCGTTCCGCCGGAGCGGCCGCCGACTGATGGCGGCTGCAATTCCGTGTCGCCAGTTGCAGCGCTGCCTGCCTGCGACATTCCTGTTGTTGCTGTTTCTGCTACCCATTACGAGCTGCCGCCAGCGTCCCGACATTGATCCCGCCTATCACGAGCTCGCTTACGTCAGCAACGGCCAGAGCGACTCGGTCAGCGTCATCGATGTTCTGGGACTGCGCAATGTAAAGACCATTCCGGTCGGAAAGAACCCCACGGGAGTGGCCGACAATCCTGTTCGCAATGAGATCTACGTCGCTAACACCGAGTCCAACAACGTCTCCATCATCGACGCCGAGCGCAACGAAGTGGTGGCGACTATTGGGGTGCATCGTGCCCCGTACTTCGTCTCGGTCTCGTCAGACGGCAAACGCGCCTACGTAGCCAACTCAGGATCGGCGAATGTGTCGGTCATCGATCTGGACAAGCGCTCCGTGATCGCAACCATTCCCGTCGGCAACTCTCCGGGACTGGCGAAAGTTTCGTCCGATGGCCGGGTGGTCGCCGTCAGCAACCGCTCTTCCAACACGCTCTCCCTGATCGACACACAAAGACTGGCGGTGAGAGATACGGTTTCCGTTTGCGTTCAGCCACAGGACATCGTGATTCTTCCCGATAACAGCCAGGTGTTTGTGGCGTGTCCTGGCTCCAATCAAGTCGCCTCCGTCGATCTCAAGACGGATCGCCTTCTGGCGCTACTCGACATCGGCAGGTTGCCGATTCAGATGGCACTGAAGCCAGATGGTGGCGAGATCTTCGTCAGCAACTTCGACTCCAACAGTTTTTCCATCGTCGAGGCTTACACCAACGAGGTCAGCGGAAGTTATCTTATCGGCAGCAACCCGGTCCATGGGTTGGTGACCTCAGACAACTCGCTGCTTTACGTGAGCAACTTCGGCTCTAACAACATTAGCGTTTATGCCATTGACGAAGGTCGCGTCATCGACTCAGTGCCGGTCGGCAGTCAGCCCGACGCTCTGGCCCTCACTCCCAACGAAGAGCACCTGCTGGTGGTCGATACCAAGTCTGGCGACGTGGCAGTGGTGCGCACCGTCAAGACGCGCGACAATTCGAAAATCAGTGCCGCCCGCGCGCTGGTTACACTGATTCCGGTAGGTAACCAACCCAACGACATCGTAATTAAGGCTTTCAAGAGTGGCGGCAAGTAGCGGAATCCACCGTGACAACAAAAGGAGCTTCCACGCGGAAGCTCCTTCGTCGTTTCGGACTCTTTCGGTTACTTAGCGGCGGTGACTGGTTGCCCGCAATGCTGGGAAAAAGCGCCAGTAAGACCGCGCGCGATGTCTTCGGCCGTGCGGCTTTCGATTTCGCTGCGAGGCACGAAATGCACCAACTCTCCGTTACGAAATAGCGCCAAGCTGGGCGATGATGGCGGGTAAGCCCCGAACAACTGGCGAGCCCGCTCGGTAGCTTCGCGGTCCTGTCCGGCGAACACGGTGTAGACGCGGTCGGGCCGAGTAGAGTTCTGCAGTGCCATGCGAACTCCCGGACGCATCTTTCCGGCGGCGCATCCGCAGACCGAGTTCACGATGACGAGCGAGGTACCGTTGGTGTCGGCCAGCGCGGCATCGACTTCGGCAGCGGTTCGCAGTTCTTTGGCGCCGGCTCTTGTCAGTTCCTCGCGCATGGGTACGATCAAAATCTCTGGATACATCTTGGCTCCTGTGGATACGGATGGTTGTCTTCATACTGATGCTTGTCAAGCTGGAAAGGAAGCAACTTGCACCGGAGGTCGACAACCTTCCAGCGGGTGCATGGTTTTGCCATCTGAACAGCGTAGAGGATTGGGACGAACTTCGATCGCTGTCGGGTATCGCCGTTCGCCATATGCCACCATTTATAGTGACTCTACGTAATGATCATCCGCGAACAGGTACCGCTGGCTCCGCTCACTACGCTCGGCGTGGGAGGTCCAGCGCGCTACTTCGCCGAGGCCCGTACCGAGTCTGAGGTTCGCGAGGCATTGCAATATGCGGGGTCACGCGATTTGCCCATGTTCGTCTTGGGCGGCGGCAGCAACCTCCTGGTCTCCGACCGCGGATTCGATGGCCTGGTGCTAAAGATTTCGTTGCGTGGGATCGAGCAGTCGAATGGCGATAGGCGACGCTGTGGTCTTCAGCGTTGCGGCGGGCGAAGAGTGGGACGGTTTTGTCGCCCGCGCAGTCGAGGACGATTGCGCCGGGCATTGAGTGTCTAAGCGGAATTCCTGGTTCGGTCGGCGGAACTCCGGTGCAGAATGTCGGGGCGTACGGCCAGGAAGTGTCGGAGACGATTCGTGAGGTCGTCGCGCTCGATCGGCACTCGTTGCAAGCTGCGAAGTTCACTAACGCCGAGTGCGGCTTCGGTTATCGCACGAGTATCTTCAACACCACCCAGTGCGATCGTTACATCATTCTTCGCGTGTCGTTTGCCCTGCGCCGTGGCGGGCAGCCCAGCCTTCGATATGCTGACCTGCGGAAGGCGTTTGATACAGCCACCGCAGCCCCAACGTTGTCGGACGTGCGAGCTGCCGTGCGCGAAATCCGGCGCAGTAAGGCGATGCTCATTGTTCCCGGCGATGACGATGCGCGTAGCGCGGGATCGTTCTTCAAGAACCCGCTCGTCACTCAACATCAGTACGAAGAACTTGAGGGGGAGCTCGGCTCGCGTGGACTGGTCCTGCCCAGTTATCCCGCGGGCGCTGGCTCGCGCAAGCTTCCGGCCGCGTGGCTGATCGAGCACGCCGGCTTCGCCAAAGGCTACAACCGAGGCGCGGTTGGTATTTCCCGCCGGCACACGCTGGCAATCGTCAATCGCGGTGGTGCTACGGCGGCCGACATCGTTGCGTTAAAAGATGAAATTCAGTCGCGCGTGCTTTCTGAGTTCGGCATCCAATTGCAGCCTGAGCCAGTGCTATTGGGATTCTAGTCTGCGAGATTCGGCACGCGCCTGTGCCACTCCGTCGCCTGCTCGTAGGCGTGTGCCAGACGCAGGGCTAGGGCATCGGCCCCGGGTGCAGCCGAAATTTGCAGTCCCACCGGCAGGCCTTCGCCGGTAAATCCGCAGGGCACTGAGACCGACGGCCAAAACAAAAGACTGAACGGAGCCGTATTCCTAAGCAACTTCTGCACTTCGTACGCGCGGAGTTTCGTCGCGTCCATCTCCTGCAACTCCGAGATTTTCGCAGCGCCGACCAGACATGTGGGCGTGATCACGACATCTACCAGCTCAAATATGCCGTTCGCTTCGTTTCTCGCTGCGGCGAGATCCCGCTGCGCCCGCTCGAACTCGGAAGCGGGGATCGCACCGCATGTGCGGAGCCGCGCCAACGTATCCGGTTGGTACAGCTCCGGTGTCTCAGCCAGCATCTGGTGGTGGTATTCAAGAATCTCCACGTCGAAATCTGTCCAGGGAATGCGTACATCCACCTGCACGTCACGCACCGACGCGACCTGCGACCTCATAACGCCAAAGCTTCCTCGACGCACTTTGCGACATCCGTGATCCACGCCGTCGAAGAACCCTTTACGCGCAATGCCAGGCTCTGACGTGCTTTACGGATTCATTCGAGTCTTCTGGATGCTGGCTTCCCGCAGCGTCTGCATCATCAAACAACAGTCTTCCACTGTTTGCGTCATCAGGCCGACTGTGTCAAATGACTTTCGTAAGCGGAATGACTCCTTCCATGCTCCACACTCCGTCGCTCGGCCGCAGCCCGACGACGTTGCATAACGCAGCCGGATCGCGCACCGATCCTGCGGTATCGGTTCCGATGGCCGCGACGCACATACCAGCCACCACGGCCGCGGCCGAGCCAGAAGAGGAGCCGCCGGTTATGCGTGTGACGTCCCATGGGTTTCGCACCGGTCCGAAAGCGCTCACCATGCCACTGCCGCCGAAAGCGAACTCATGCAGGTTGGTCTTCCCCACGATCACGGCGCCCGCTCGCTTTAGTCGAGTAACGATGTCCGCGTCCTGCGTCGCGATTCGATTGCGAAACTGATTACTTGCGGCGGTCGTTCGCACTCCGGCGACGTCGATCAAGTCTTTGAGTGCGATGGGAATTCCATGCAGCGGGCCGCGCCATTTACCAGCGGCTATTTCCGCGTCCGCCTGCATCGCCTGTTCGAGGGCGAGCTCCGCCGTAACAGTGATGAATGCATTCAGCACGGGATTCAGCCGTTCGATTCGATCAAGACATCCGCGCGTCAGCTCGGCGGAGGAGAGCTTGCGGTTTCGGATTTGTTCGGCAGTTTCGGCGAGGGAAAGCATCGGTCAAACGTTAGGCGACCGGGCGTTTGGTTTTCGCCCGGCACTTTTCGCAGATGCCGTAGATCTGGAAGGTATGGCGAGTCGTGACGTACTTATTCTTGCGGCCGATCTCGCGCTCAATGCGCTCGATGTCGGTGGAGAAGAACTCGACCGAGCTGCCACACTCGGTACAGACCATGTGGTGGTGATTGCGCCGGTTGTATTGGTGCTCATAACGGGTGATGCCGTCGTTAAACGCCACTTCGCTGGCTAGTCCACACTCCGCGAGTAGCTTTAACGTGCGGTACACCGTAGTGAAACCGATGCGGTCGTCTTGTTTCTTAACCAGGCGGTAGAGCTCATCGGTCGAAAGATGGTCGCGCGTGTCGAGAAAGATGCGAAGAATGGTGTCGCGCTGGCCGGTATGTTTCAGTCCGACGTGGCGCAGGTGATCATGAAAGATGGACTCAGCCTCGCGCACCATTTCGCGCGAAATATGCGGCTGATCGTCCACTCGTTTCTGCAGCACGCTGTGGCTGTTGGCTCGCTTGGTGACCATACTCGCGCATCCGCGGTTAATTTCGGATATCAAGCATAGCACCGACGACAGGCGGCATTTACCTTGGCGCAGAAATGTCCGGTGCTACAGCCACTTGGATGCGCTCGCGACGCTCGAGCGCCGCGGCAATTCGATCGAGGCAACTCAGATGCTCCCGCACCGCCCATACCAGCGCGATAATTCCAACCAGCCAAATCATCAGCCCAACGGCACCAGCCATGTTGGCGACCTCCTCACAGTCCACACAGTATGCCTCGTCTTCTTGAGGCGCACAATGGCAACGCATCAGAAGCCGCGCACTTGCCGATATAATCGTCTCTTCCCATGAACGCCACCGTTGCCAGTTACCCAAGGTCCGTCTCGGTCTTCAAGCTCAAAATTCCTGTTTCGTGCGGTCATAGCGATCCTGGCACTCCTGCTGATCGTTTTTCTTGCCTTCGACTTCTGGTTTTATCGAGCAGTGCGTGCCGCGCTGCCGCAAGAAGACGGCACCGTTCAGCTTGCTGGACTCACTCATCCAGTGATGGTCACTCGTGATGGGTTGGGCATCCCAACAATCACCGCGGCAACCCTCGACGACCTCTTTTTCGCCCAGGGCTACGTCACCGCGCAGGAGCGGCTCTGGCAAATGGACATGACACGCCGTTTTGCTTCCGGCGATCTCGCCGTAATTCTTGGCCCCGACTTCGTGAACACGGATCGCGAGCAGCGCATCCTCGGACTGCGCCAGGTAGCGGAGAAGGCCGTCGCTCAGATGGACCCTGCGCAACACGCGCAATTTCAGGCCTATGCCAACGGCGTAAACGCCTATATCGCCCAGCACAGCAAAACCCTCCCGCTGGAATTCCGCTTCCTGACCTACGCCCCGCATGTCTGGACAGTCGAAGACTCTTTGCTGGTCGGACTCTCCATGACGGAGTTCCTGAATCATGGCTATTACAAGGAAGAGTTGCTGAAAGAAAAAGCACTGGCCAAGCTTGGCCCCGAGCTCACGGCGGAGTTGTTCGTGAATTCTTCATGGCGCGATCATCCTCCGGGATCGGAAGGTCAGTCACTGGAAAACGGACCGCCTCCGGACCTCACACCCGATGAAGAAGAACCAGTTCCGCCTGGTGCAAAGGGCGCGAAACCCTCGCCGGGCAAGGCTCCCGGTGCGGCCGTCCGTGCCTCACGCCGCGCTCTTCCGCTTCGCGCTTCCCTCACCCGATTCCTCTCCCGAAGTCCGATTTCATCCTGGTTCGAACAACTGGGTTGTCTCCGGCGCACATACCGCTACGGGTAAGCCGCTGCTGTCGAATGACATGCACCTCGACTTGCGCCTGCCCAACACATGGTATGAGGCCCACCTCATCTGCGGAGACTTTGATGTAGTAGGCGTGACGCTGCCGGGCATGCCTTACGTGATCGTCGGACACAATCGCTACGTCGCCTGGGGCTTCACCAACCTGGGGCCGGCAGTCGAGGATGTTTACATCGAGAAGTTCAACGACAAGGGCGAATACCTCACGCCGGCGGGCTGGGTGCAGCCCGAGCACCGCAGCGAAATCATCCGCGTCAAAGGCAAGCCCGAGGTCAACCTCGATGTGGTCGTCACCCGCCACGGACCGATCATTACCGACCTTGTCCCCGGTGAAACCCGCAAGCTTGCCCTAAAGTGGATCATCTATAACCCGAAGGCCACGAGCATTCCATTCTTCAAGGTGAACTCGGCAAAGAATTGGGATGAATTCCGCGCCGCGTTTTCGACTTTCGGAGCACCCGGACAAAACGTCGTCTATGCCGACGTGGATGGACACATCGGCTACCAAGCGACGGGCTTGGTTCCCATTCGCGCCTCGGGTGATGGCTCTGTGCCGGTTGCAGGTGATACCGACGCCTACGAGTGGACCGGCTTCATTCCCTACGATGAGATGCCGCGAGTTTTCGATCCGCCCTCGGGCATCATCGCCACCGCCAACGGTCGTATCAGCCCTGATGGCTATCCCCATCCCGATGAGCATCGAATGGGATTCCCCGTATCGCACCGAGCGCATCTATAAGCTGCTCAGCCAGCCTAAGAAGTACACTCCAGCGGACATGCTGGCCATTGAAACTGACGTGGTCTCCGAACTCGACCGCTTCTGCGCCGAACGCTTTGTTTATGCCGTCGACCACACCCCCAAAGCGTCGGACCGCGCCAAGGCCGCCGCCGACCTGATGCGCAGTTGGGATGGCACCATGGACACCGACGCCGTCGCACCTTCCATCGCCTTCTTCTCCCGTGGAAAGCTGAACGAGTTGCTTTTGCGCCCCAAGCTGGGCGACGACTGGAAGCAGTACACCCGCTGGTTCATGAGCCCGGTCTGGCTGGAGAGCGTTCTATCGCACCAGCCCCCGCAGTGGCTGCCCGCCGGTTACTCCAGCTACGACGAACTGCTCACGGCCGCGGTCGAAGCTGCGGTCACCGACTCAACGACGCCCAAGTCGCTCACTCAGTGGACCTGGGGACGAGTCCACCAGGTCGACGTGAAACATCCGTTCTGGAGCAACTTCCCTATCCTTAAGCGGGCCGCCGGCCCGGGTCCTCAGCCGCTTTCCGGCGATGGTCTGACGGTAAAGCAGGCAGGTAAACAATTCGGCCCCTCTGAACGCTTTACCGCGGATATGGCAGATCTTGACGATTCCACGCTGAACATCGTCAATGGCGAATCGGGCAATATTTTCGACGAGCATTACGACGATCAGTGGGATGCGTACTACCACGGCCGAACCTTCAAGCTCCCATTTTCCAGCCCGGCCGTGGAACAAGCAGCCCAACATCATCTGAAGCTTCAGCCGCAGTGAGGTTCGCGGGGTAAGAAACTACTCCGCAAATGGAAACGGCGGCCCGTCGGCCGCCCCGCTTCCAATGCACACCGCGCACGATCTACGGGTCAACCTGCACCACGTCGTAGAGAGCGCCCCGGAAAGATATCTGAGTCGATTGCAGCTGTCCGGTACTGGTGTCGTAAATGTACAGCACCCCGCCTTCGACTACATACATCGTGTTGCGGTTGGGGATCGCCTGCATACCTGTAACTCCGCCAAGCGGCGACGTAGGAGGTGCGACCGCCAGGGTTCCCAGGTCAACGATCGAAAGGCAGCCACTGGTGACGTTAGCGCAGGTCACTGCCCCGATGTAGAGCTTGTTGTTGGTCGACACCGCCATGGTCGTGTGGGTGCCGTCGCCGATGGCAACAGAATTCGTCGTCGTGCGCGTCATGCCGCCGACGTCCACTGCGTCAAACGTGCCAGTTGATCCACCAGGATATCCCGCCACGTAGAGCGTGGTGCCCTTCAGCAGCCCCACGCTGGCGCCGCCCACCGGCGACGGTCGATTTGATTGTCTGCGATGGAATGTCAAAACTCATCACGGACGGCGGCCCGGCACTGGACCCGCACTCCGGGCCACAGTTCAGCACGTAGGCCGTGTTGTTGTCGCTGCTGAAAAACGCGTTCACTGGCCGGGCAAAGCCCGAGATCGCCACGGCAGTGGGCGAAGTCGCCGTCGTATCGATCAACCACATTGTGTCCGCATTTGCTGCGAATACCAGCAGGGTCTGTCCATCGGGGCTGATGGCTACATACCGGGCAGCAGGTACCGCTATGGTGTTCGTGATCTGTCCTGTGGCGGTGCTGATGAACTGCGACTCCACCCGCAAGCGTATTCGTGCTGGTATTTGGCACAGTGATCGTCGCATTCGGCACCGGAGCATAGACGACTGTCGAGTCCGGAGAAAATACCGCCATGTCGGCGTAGTTCGGAAGGTGCACGGCACCGTTGGAGGTTTCGGTCGAATTATCGATGAAATTGAGCGAAAACGTGGACGGGTCGTAGACCACGGTTTCTTTATTGTCCGGACTTTCTACCGCAAAAGTCAGCGAGTTTCCAACGATGATCTGAACCGCGGTGCCGGTGACACCCGGACCCGTGATGCCGGTATTATTGTTGGTCACCGTGTAGAAGGCAGTCGTGTCGTTTTGACTGTCCATGATCTGGATGGCGCCGGCAAACTGATTGGTGATGAATGCCCGATGCTGAAGTTTGCTGGGTGAGTTTACCGACACATTTCCATTGGGACCGGTGACGCTGTTGTTGCTGCTGCAGGATGCGATGAATAGGAGTGGAACCGCGGTTCCTAAAAGGAGTACTGCCCGCTTCAAACGTGTACCTCGCTCATACTGTTGATATCGCTTGACTTGTTGAGTTTCTGCAAAATTATAACAGACCTCGCCCGACCGCCTGGGCAGTCCTCGCGCGGTGGCCTTACGACGTTGTTTACGATAGAGTTCCAATAACATCAATCTCCACTTGTTAAAGAGAGTAATGGCGACCGACCTGTTAACTCGATTGCAAAAAGGAGCTGTCCTCTGCGATGGCGCCATGGGCACCCTTCTGTTGTCCAAAGGCATCTTTATTGACCGCTGTTATGACGAGCTGAACCTGTCACAACCCGACCTGATCCGCGGCATCCACCAGGAGTACCTTCAGGCCGGCGCCGAGATCATAGAAACAAACACCTTTGGCGCAAATTCGTTTCGCCTGTCGAAACATGGTTGTGTTGATAAGTTGGCCGAAATTAACCGCAAAGGCGTTCGCCTGGCCCGCGAGGCCGCCAAGAGTTTCGATGCCCTGGTGGCCGGAGCCGTCGGCCCACTCGGCATCCGCATTGAGCCGCTGGGCAAGATCGCCCTGGCGGAGGCTCGGGAGGCGTTTCGCCAACAGATCGCCGCTCTGAACGAAGAACAAGTCGATCTCATCATTCTGGAGACGTTTGGCTACCTGGAAGAGCTGCACCAGGCGATCCTGGCGGCTCGCGAGGTCAATCCGAAACTTCCCGTTGTGGCGCAAGTCACCATCGATGAAGACGGCAACTGCCTCGATGGCTCCAGTCCCGAACATTACGGCCGTCAACTGGAGGACTGGGGCGCTGACGTAGTCGGCATTAATTGCAGTGTTGGGCCAGTCCCGGTACTTGACGCATTGGAGCGGGTTCGCGCCGTCACCACCGTTCCCCTTTCGGCCCAACCCAATGCCGGCATGCCGCGTTCGGTGGATGGCCGCACCATCTTTCTTTCTTCTCCCGAATACATGGCGAGCTACGCCCAGAAGTTCGTTGACTTCGGTGTCGGGCTGGTCGGAGGATGCTGCGGCACCACTCCTAAACACATTCACGAGATGAAGGACAGACTCAAGCGGAAGTTTGTGCCGACCGCAAGCGCCCGAAAGGCCGTCGTGCTCGAACATCCGGTCGATCCTCCGCCGCTGCGCGAACGCTCGCGGCTGGGACGCAGGATCGCCGACGGCGAGTTCGTCGTCATGGTGGAAATCGTTCCGCCTAAAGGCACCGACGGCACCAAGGAAATCGATGGCTCGCGCTACTTGAAGTCGGTGGGCGTCGATGCGGTCAACATTCCCGACAGCCCGCGCGCTTCGGCCCGCCTGAGCAACCAGGCGCTTTGCCTGATGGTCGCGCAACAGGTTGGGATCGAGCCGATCCTGCATTACACCTGTCGTGACCGTAATGTGCTGGGAATCCAGTCGGATCTGCTGGGCGCAAGCGCCCTGGGCATCCGCAACTTGATTTGCATCACCGGCGATCCGCCCAAAATGGGCAACTATCCCGACGCGACCGCGGTGTTCGACGTAGACGCCATTGGCCTGGTCAATATCGTGCACAACCTCAATCACGGGCTCGATATCGGCAGCAATCCCATCGGCAACGGCACCAAGTTCGTGATCGGAGTCGGCGCCAATCCTGGCGTGCCGAACATCGACGAGGAGATTCGCCGCTTTGAATACAAAGTGCAGGCGGGAGCGGAGTACGCCGTCACTCAGCCGGTCTTCGATCTGCGGCTGCTGGAAGATTTCCTGCGCCGCATCGAACATTGCCGCATTCCCGTCATTGCCGGAATTTGGCCGCTGGTCAGCGCCCGCAACGCCGAGTTCATGAAGAACGAGTTGCGAGTCTCCGTTCCCGACGAGATCATCACCCGCATGTCTCGCGCGGCCACCGCCGAGGCTGCCCGCGCCGAGGGAGTCGCCATCGCTCGCGACATGCTCTCCGCCGTCCGCGACATGGTGCAGGGCGCGCAGATCAGTGCTCCCCAGGGACGCTATACTTCTGCGGTCGACGTGCTGGAAGCGTTGGGTAGTTCCAAGCCGGCGTCAGTGTGAACCCACCCCATTCTGTTCGACCACTTATCCGAGGAGTTTCCGTGAAGACGTTTGCTTTGTTCCTGATGTTCGTCTCCGCCGCCGTGGCCACCGCCCAGGACCTTCCAACCCTGGTGAACTCCGAACTTCCGCAGCTTGTGGCCACCTACAAACAGCTCCACCAGCATCCCGAGTTGTCAGAACAGGAAAAGCAGACGTCGGCTCTAGTCGCCGACGCTTTGCGCAAGGCCGGCTACACCGTAACCGAACATGTCGGCAAGTATGCCGACGGCCGTCAGGCCTACGGCGTTGTCGCCGTGATGAAGAACGGTAGCGGCCCGACCGTACTGGTCCGCACTGAGTTGGATGCTCTCCCGGTCGAAGAAAAAACCGGCGTACCGTACGCCAGCCAAGCCCGCTCCAAGAACCAGGCTGGTGAGGACGTCGGCGTGATGCACGCCTGTGGTCATGACATCCACATATCCACGCTGATTGGCACTGCCGAGACCCTGGCCCAGTTGAAAGACCGCTGGCACGGCACCTTGATGTTCGTTGGTCAGCCCGCCGAAGAGACGGTAACCGGCGCCCAGGCCATGCTCAATGACAATATCTATAGCCGCTTCGGCAAGCCGGACTACGTCATCGCGCTGCATGACGATGGCAGCCTCGAAGCCGGAAAAGTTGGCGTCGTCTCCGGACCGGCACTCGCTGCCGTCAGCTCCGTCGATGTCACCATGCGCGGGGTCGGCTCGCACGGCGCGCGTCCGGAAGCCAGTAAAGACCCGATTGTCCTTTCCGCCGAATACATCCTGGCCATTCAGACCATTGTTAGCCGCCAGATTCCCCCGCAAGATCCTGCCGTGGTGACCGTGGGCGCGATCCACGGCGGCACCAAGCGCAACATCATTCCCGACGAAGTCAAGATGAACCTCACTATCCGATCGTTTAACGACGAAGTCCAGAAACAAATCCTTGCCGACCTGAAGCGCACCGCCGATGGGATTGCGCTCGCCGGAGGGGTTCCCCAGGACCGCATGCCGGTGGTCACGGTCATGCCCGAGAACTCGCCCGTCACCTACAACAATCCCGAACTAGCCGATCGCCTACGCGCGGTATGCGTCCGTACCATCGGTGCGCAAAATGTCGTCCCCTCCCATGCGGAAATGGTAAGCGAGGACTTCGGCCTGTTCGGTCTGGAAGGCCATCAGATTCCGACGGTGATGTTGCGTCTCGGCGCCGTAGCGCCGGAAAAGGTTGCCGAAAGCAAAGCCACCGGAAAGCCTCTGCCGTCGCTCCATTCCGCTTATTTCATACCCCAGCCCGAGCCCACCATTCGCACGGGGGTCCTGGTGATGACCGCTTCGGTACTCGATCTGATGGGGAAATAGTCGGCCGGCTCGTCGCCGAGATCGCATGGCGCTTCCCTTCAAGGTCGGGAAAATTCTGCGCGTCTCCCTGAAATTCCTGAATTCTTGATGACCGTTACGATGCGATTGGCAATAGAATGTTGATGGGAGTAAAGCTTGGCCAAGTTTGAAGAGTCTCTCCAACGCCTGGAAGCAATCGTTACGGAACTGGAAAAGGGTGACGTATCGCTCGACCGGGCGCTGCAGCTTTTTGACGAAGGCATGAAGTTATCCGGTTCCTGCCGCAAGGAACTCGAAGAAGCCGAAGGCAAGGTCGAAATCCTGTTGAAGCGCGATGGCAAGCTGCAACCGGAGGCCTTCGAGACAGTGGTCCAAGCCGACTCCGCCAAGACCTAGCTCAACGTCTTTCGTCTAAGTCTTAAACCTGCAGAACGGGCTGTAGAGCCCGCTGACACCACTGACGCCATCGTCCATTTCGGCCACAAGGGGTGTTGCCATGGGTCCCATCGACGTTGTTCTCGCTCATCGCGAACCTTCGCCGCCTGTTAACCTGGTTCAATCGATCCGGAAACAGTTTCACAGTATCGAAACCACCGATAGTCTCGCCGGGATAAGGAATTCAGTGGCACGTGCGAGGGCCCAACTTGTCATCGTGGACCTCGAACTCGTCAACTTCTCTGAGTTGGGAGAGCTTTGCCGCGAGTTCCCCGCAACTGCATTTGTATCCACGCATCGCCTCGCCGACGACTGCATGTGGTCGCAGTCCCTGGCCGCGGGCGCCGTGGATTGCTGCTTTGCCGGCGATGTGCCCAAAATCCTGCTGGCGTCGGATCGCTACGTTGCCATCAAACAGGCGCAGGCCCCGACTGCCGCGTAATGGCTCGAAATGCGGGCGTGGCCTCGCCGCCCGCTTGACTGCGTCTCCACCGCCGTTTAGCTTGGAGAGTTCCATCCGAGTTATCGTGCATTGATATCTTTTAGGCCATATTTCGTCTTCCAACGCCGCCTCCGCCGAACTAGATCGTTGTTTTTTTTGGCTCTTCTCGCAGGCGTGATGGTCTGCGTGCCGTCTCGCAGTTTTGCCCAAGCCGCTCCCACGGCGCAGAAAAGCGCACTAACGGCCTCCGCGATGGAGGACCTGCCCGCTCGTATCGACGCCGTGCGAGCCGCCCAGCAGGCAGGAGACCTTGTCAAAATCGCCGATGCGAACCGCAGCCTGATTGCCGTCGGGTTGCGCGCCATGGCTGAACTCAAGCTGGCGCAGGGAGACAACCAACAGAGTATTGACCTCTACAAGCGCTCTCTCGAATTCCAGAACAGCCCTGGCGCCCACATCGCGCTGGCTCTGGCCTACATGCGCGCTCAGCGCACCGATGACGCGCTGGCCGAAGTTGGCCCCATCACTCAGTCCGATCCCACGAACGCCGACGCCTGGAACCTTCAGGGCAAGCTGCTGATGGACAAAAAAGAGTATCGCAGCGCGATTGACTCTCTCGGCCACTCGCTCCAATTGCAAAGTAACGCTTACGTGGCCTACGCCTTGGCGACGGCGTACCTGGATTTGCACGAGAACGACAAGGCTGCTGCCGTCTTTCAGCAGATCAATACTGCTGCCGGGGACAAGGCCAGCATTCACATCATGACCGGCCGCGCTTACCAGAACGCCGGCATGATGGACGACGCAATACGCGAATACAATCGCGCCATCGAACTCGACGCCAAGGGCTCGCGTGGTCATTACTTCCTGGGGTTGCTTTACTTAATGCAGAACGAGTGGACCGCCACTCCTCAGGCCCGCGAACAGTTTGTCGAGGAGATCAAGGTCAATCCCAAAGACTTCTTCGGCAACTTCTTCCTCGGCTATATCGAGTCGAACGACAAGAACTATGACGCCTCCGATCGCTATCTAAGCGTCGCTGCGGCTGACAAGCCCGACTGGCCTGAGCCCTATCTTTATATGGGGCTGAACGCTTTCGGCAACCACGACGACAAGCAGGCGGAAGCGCTGCTGCGCAAGGCCATCGCGCTGACTGGCGATGACAATGCCCGCAACAACTATCAGATTCGCCGGGCGTATTACGTCTTGAGTCGCATCTGCATCACCAGCGGACGCAAGGACGAGGGTGTGTCCTATACCAAGATGTTCTCCGAAATGCAGGAGAAGACCATGGCCCAAAGTCGCGCCAATACTCCTGCCTCCAAGACCACGGCAACCAAGGGTTCGGCCATGTCCGGAGAACCTTCCATTCCCACCACAGCCGTTATCGATCCCGGTGCGCAACCCATCGAGGCAAGTGCTCCTCATCTCACGCCGCAACAGAAAACCGACATTAACGCAGCCGAACAGCGGCTCAGCCTGATTCTCGGTAGCGCTTATAACGACCTCGGCACTTCAGAAGCGCGGCAGAAGCAATACGCCATTGCGCTGGGTTATTTCCAACAGGCGGAGCGGTGGAATCCCAACATCCCGCATCTGATGCGCAACGTGGGCTTCGCTGCCTTTCGTGCCACCGATTATGCCGAAAGCGCACGCGCGTTGAAGGTGGTGCTCCAGCAGGAACCCGGCGACAAGATGATCCAGCCTATGCTGGCGATGGCGCTTTACTCTAGCGGACAGTATGCTGACGCGGTCAAGGCCTTCGATCAACTGGGAGACCTCGCCTACGTCGATCCCCGCGTCGCCTGTGCTTGGGCCACCTCCCTGGCGCACACCAATCAGCCTGACAAGGCGGCCGCCATCCTCGCTCGACTGACCCAGCAAACACTCTCGCCCGAGGCACTCCTGTTCGTCGGCCAGGCCTATGGTGAGATGGGCAACCAGCAGCAGGCGCTCGCCACGTATCAGAAAGCTACTCAGGAAAATCCGTCCCTGAAGCGCGCTCATTATTATGCGGGAATGGCCCGGCTCCAGCTCAATCAGCCAACCGAGGCCGAAACTGAGTTTGAGGCCGAACTCAAGCTCAGCCCCGAGGACGCCGACGCGCAATATCAACTGGGCAAGACGCTTCTTGAACAAGGAAAGCCGAAAGACGCGATTCCCCACTTGCAAGCTGCGGCAAAGATCAATCCCAACCTCGACGAAGTGCATAATCAACTGCAGATCGCTTACCGCAAGACGGGCCGCGCGGCCGACGCCGACCGCGAAGCCAAACTTGCCGAAGCGAGCAAAACCAAACCGCCGTCAGTAACTCCGAATAACTAACAGGACCCGGTGTGTGTCATCCTGAGCGAAGCGACCGCAGGGAGTGGAGTCGAAGGACCCCTACCCCAACAAAAATCTCGCGTTCAGTGCCCTTTCTTCAAAGCCCGAAGCTCGAGGCCGACTCACTAACCACCAGCCACTGACCACTCACCACTCGCTTGTTATACTTCCCTCTTCATGCTGAAAGACATCCTTGAACAAGGACGCATCGTCACCGACCAGTGCCTGGAGCGGCTGCTGCCACCGTCCACCGCAATATCCCACGTCGATTCATCAGGCGATGCGCCATAGCGTGTTCGCCGGGGGCAAGCGCCTGCGTCCGATCCTCTGCATGGAAGCCGCGCGCGTCGTTGCTGGCTGCGTTCCACCGGGCATCGAGGAACTGGGTTCCGCTCTGGAAATGCTGCACACCTATTCGCTCATCCATGACGATCTGCCGGCGCTCGACAACGACGATCTGCGCCGCGGCCTTCCGACTTGTCACAAGGTTTTTGGGGAAGCCATCGCGATCCTCGCCGGAGATGGCCTCCAGACTTACGCCTACGAAGTCCTCGCCAAGTTGGAGTGTCCTGCAGACGCGCGCGTCGCCATCATCGCCGAAGTCGCGCACGCCACCGGCACGGTCGACGGAATGATCGGCGGACAGGTGATGGACCTCGAGGCAGAACACCACCGTCCTGACGCCAAAACGTTGGAGTACATTCACCGCTCCAAGACCGGAGCGCTGCTTACCGCCAGCGTGGTCACCGGAGGAATGTACGCCGAGGGCGACACATCGCAGATCCAGAGCCTGCGCGACTTTGGCATGAACATCGGACTGGCGTTTCAGATCGTCGATGACGTGCTTGACGTCACCCAGACCTCGGAACAGCTCGGCAAAACAGCGGGCAAAGACACTGCAACCGAGAAGGCGACCTATCCGTCGTTGTTCGGAATCGAGGCTTCGATCAAGAAGGCCGACGAGCTGGTGCAGAAGGCCAACGACGCGCTCGACCGCTTCGGAGACCAAGCGAACGACCTGCGCGAAATCGCCGCCTTCCTGGTGGAGCGCAAGAAGTGAGCGCCCAGCCTCTCGACGTACTCGCCATAGCGGCCCATCGCGACGATGTGGAGCAGACCTGTGGCGGCACCCTGCTGAAGATGGCGCGCCGGGGCGCGCGTACCGGCGTTCTCGACCTGACGCAAGGCGAGTTGGGATCACGAGGCTCGGTCGAATCTCGCGCCACCGAAGCAGCCGACGCGGCTCGCATTCTGCAAGTTGCATGGCGCGACGCGCTCGATATCCCCGATGGGCGGGTCGAGAACAACTACGCCAACCGCATCAAGATTGCCCGCGTCATTCGCGAGCAACGTCCGCGCGTGGTTATCCTGCCCTACTGGAAGGGCCGTCATCCCGACCACTACACTTGCGCCACACTGGGATACGAAGCCTGCTTCCTCGCCGGCCTGAGGCGACTCGGACACACTCCCGCCACCGGCGACATCGATCCGTTCACCGTGCATGTGGTGCGCGAACTCGCGCCGCACCGGCCCTTCAAGATCGTCTATGCCACGCTCTACTACGACGTGCGCCCGACATTTGTCGTGGACATCACCGCCGAGTTCGACAGCAAGCTCGAGTCGATTTTCGCCTACAAAGAGCAATACGCCGACCAGGCCGCCGGCAGCAAAGACTTCCCCGCCCACGCCGAAATCCGTGAACGTGTCTCTTCGATGTCTCACTTCTACGGCATGATGGCTGGGGTGAAGTATGGCGAACCATTCTTCCAGAAGGAAGTCGGGCTGGTGGATGACCTGCGCCTCATACCGGTGCAGTCAATCTAAGCCGCCGCGTTCTGTAAATGACCCGACAACTCGTGACTCTGGGCGTCGTGCTACTGATGACGACGCCTGGCGGTCACATCTTCGGTAACAAAAAAAGGAATCCGCGGCTCATCCTTGTCTCGCAGGATTGTTCCGCCTTTGGTGATCCAGGCCACACCAAAAAAGAGAACCGCGATGGACTCATAGAAGAAGAGGTAGTTCTTCCATCCGAGATACTGTTTAAAGAAAGGAATTGAAGTGACCAGGGAAAGGGCGATAGAGACCAGAATCACGTAGCCACAGGCTCTATAAACTTTGTTGCGGGTGAGCTTCTCAGGAGTCGGTGCTTGACTGGGATCGGTCTGCGTGAAGAGTGCGAGGCAGAAAATGGCAAGCAGTAAGAAGAGCACAGATGCGAACGTGGCGTGCAATTTAGAAATCAGAGTCTTCGGACATCCGCAGCAGTTCGTGGGAAAGAATGCCACTCCGACCGCGCATAGACCTGCCAGGTCGCCGAGGACCGCATCCGCCTTGGTATACCCCTTGCAGGCGATAAGGAAGACTGCAATTGCACAAAGGTCTCCCACCAGAATATTTCGCAAGTCTGTGTGATAGTAGGCGCTGATCGAGTCCTGGACCGCGGGGTACTGACCCAGCAGAAATTGTCCGAATACGAGGACGAAGGGAAGTGCGATTCCAAGATAGCCGCCCGACCTCCGCAGGCCTGGGTAAGAAACGACCTTGGGCGCTGTCGGTACCGACTGATCGTTCATCATGCTCCCTACCCTTCTTGGCCGATCGGAACTAGCCGTCGCTGGCTCGTTATTGTAGGGTTCAAAGCCCGAAACCACTAGCAGAATCTGAATCACAGCACGCTCGGGTCAACGACGAGCGTAATACGGCCATCTCTAGATTTACGACTGCACTCGACCGGCGCGAACGGACCGTCCTTGAGGTCTATATGCGGAACAGGATACGCAATGAGGATTTATTAACGGGGATCTCCGTGTAGGGCTGGCATTCCTGTCCGACATAGACCGACGCTGTCAGCGCAATCACGTCGGGTCACGCGCGTTCACCGCAAGCCCACACTCAACCCGGGCGATGTCACTTTGCCGGCGGTTGTTTCGCTTCTTCCTTGTCGTCAACCGGCGCTGAGAGATGGAGTTTGCTTATCTCTTTGGCTCCCTTCCCTGCATCCACAGGCTCGACCTTGATACCAGTTGCCATGGGTCCGGAGCTCCATTTGAAGTAATAGGTTTTGCCCGCCTCCGCCTCAAACCGGGCCCGCTCGTTTTCTTTCGCCCTGGCTTCATTGGCGGCCGCCCCGATGGACATGACGACGCTTCCGTAGTACTCCTTGGGCAATCCGGAAATCACAACCGTACCCGCCGGCACTTCCATGAATTCGTATTCGCTATTGAGGAGTTTGCCGAGGTGAGTGCCGTTGACGTAAAGCTCATCGTGTGCGGACGAACCGGTAAATCTGTACGTGCGGTAGATACAGACGATGGCTTTGCCGCTGGATGGCACGGGCAGTACGGCGGAACCCTTGGAATCCTGTGCAAGCGAGAGGGGCCCGGTGAACAGAAACGCCATCGCACCTAATACAAGCAGAAGGCTTGCGAGCAACTTGCAAGCTCTTATGGGGCAAAACGCTGCACCACCACTGAAAACAGGGTCACTCATGGGAGCTCTCCTTTCGAGATCGCTATCCCTTCCGGTGTAATCAGGAATCTCTTTTTGAAACCTGCTTTCCTCGAACTGTAATCCTCGTCACCGATTTCCGTAAGCCACGACTGCACCTCCAAACAAAAAACTGAGTCATGTCGTTCCATTTTGGGAATCTTTGACTATCGCGGTTACTCCTCGGCGAGATGCAAGTCATGCCGAATTACAGCGGACGGGATCACAACGACCGAGGTGACTTCAAGATTCGCGTGGACGAATCTCTGGCGAAGCTAAAAGCGCCACCCGTCGAGCCCGCGAAACCAGCGGAGGGAAATCAACAGTCTGGACAACGTGGAGAAGGCGTTCTTCATCACGCCGTAGCTACAACCGCATCGCCACCGTCACTCCGTCTCTCAACGGAATGATCGTCGCGTACCAGTCGGGAGACTTGTACACCAACTCGTTGAACTCCACGATGGCGCGCGTGTTCTGATCTGGCTCCTGTTCCGGCTTGTAGTCAGGATTTCCCGCTGCGTAGCTCACGTCGCCATGCCACAGAGTGTTGTCGGTGATGAACAGGCCTCCGCGTCGCACTCGTTCGGGAGCCATGCGCGCAGCCCGCGGATAGTCGTGCTTGTCGATGTCCAGAAACAGAATGTCGAACTGCTCCTTGCGCTCTGACAATATCTCGATCGCATCGCCCACGTGCACCTCGATGCGATCCGCCATGCCAGCCTGCGCAAAGTATCGGCGCGCCTCATCAGCATTCTTATGGCTGCCGTCGGTGTAGTGCACCTTGCCACCCTCGCCTACAGCCATCGCCCACCAGATGGTCGAGTAGCCAACTGCCGATCCCATCTCAAATACGGTCTTCGCGCCCAACAGGCGGGCATATTGATAGAACAGCCTCCCCACTGCCGGCCCTACGATGGGGATGTCTCGTTCCTTCGCCTGCCGCTCGATTTCAAGCAGCGTTGCGCTGCGCCCAGGCAGCATCGAATAGATGTAGTTCTCGACCTTCGGATCAGTAATCATGTGGGCTCTTGTCTCTTGTCTTTTGTTCCTGACTTTCGCTCTTTGCCTGGCGCTCTCGCTTATTGCCTATCCCTCACTGCTTATGGCTTACGGCTTACGGCTCTTCCCTAATTACCAATTACCAATCACTTCTTTAACCGAGTGTCTCCCCCGCCTGCATCTCCACAACTTCAGGACCGCCTTGCCCCAGCAGCGCTTTGAGCTGTGACGGCCGCCCCGTGAGAACGGGAAACGTACCAAAATGCATGGGGATCACGAACTTCGGTTGTAGCAATTTGCAGGCATAAGCAGCCTCGCGCGGGCTCATCGTGAAGTGATCTCCGATCGGTAGCAGTGCAATCTCCGGCGCATACAAGTCGCGAATGATCGCCATGTCGCTGAACACTGCCGTATCGCCTGCGTGATAGAGTTTCACGCCCCCCGGCAACTCCAGCACGTAACCACAAGCTTCACCACCATAGACAATGCTGCCATCCTCTTCCTGGATTCCGCACGAGTGCACCGCATGCACCATCGTGGCCTTCACTCCCGCCACCGTCTGCGTGCCGCCTTTGTTCATGGCCGAAATTCCCTCGACCCCCTTCCTCTGCATCCACGTGCACAGCTCAAAGATGCCCACCACCGTCGACTTGTGCTGCTTCGCGATCTTCACTGCATCACCGATGTGGTCGCCGTGCCCGTGCGTGCAGATCAGAGCGTCAGCCTTCTTTACCTCGCGCTCGCTCTCCGGACACAGCGGGTTGCCCATCACCCACGGATCCACATACAGGCTTTTGCCTTGTTTGGTCTCGATGAGAAACGTCGCATGTCCCAGCCAGGTCAGTCGGTTCCCTTGTAAATTCATGGTTCCCTCGAGCGTAGTTAAGAATGATTGCGATGATTCAACCGGACTACGACTGGTTCCACTCGCGATATCCGCCAGAAAGTGAGACCACATTGCGAAATCCCATGCTCTTGAGACTGAGTGCGGCCAGCGCCGAGCGGAAACCTCCTGCACAGTAAAGAACAATTTTGCGGCCTTTGTCGGTCGTAATCTTGTCGATGTCGCGTTCCAGAATTCCGCGCGGCATCGGGACCGCCCCCGCGATCGCGCCTTTGGCGTGTTCGTCCGGCTCCCGCACATCGATGAGCGTGAAGTCCTCGCCGGATTGCCGCATTCGCTGAAGATCTTCGGGGCCTATCTCCTGAATTTGGCTCTTCGCCTCATCGACAATTTGTTTGAATTCGGGCAACGGCATTCACGTTCTCCTGCGAAGGTCTGCAGTTTCGCTAGCGTGAAGAATTCTATTGCTTGCGTAGCGAGGCCGCAACCCGTTAACCCGCATGAAATGGGCTCCGTCGGCGCCGCAAATATCCACATCGTTGGCTGCTATCATGAATTCTGGCTCTAAACCATGGCGACTCCCACCCAACCATTGGTTTCTCCGGCGTTTGATCAGTATCTGCTCGAAGTGGCCGACGCCGTGAACACCACCCTGGACCTCAACACGCTGCTGCAACGCGTGGCTGAGATGTTGAAGCGTGTCATCGACTACGAGATTTTTGCCATCCTGTTGCTTAACGAAAAGACACAGGAGTTACGCATCCGTTTCCAGGTGGGGCATCCACCGGAGGTCGCCGAGCGGATCCGCATTAAAGTTGGCCAGGGAGTTACCGGCCAGGCCGCGCTGCGCCGCGAGGCGGTACTGGTCAACGACGTTTCGGCGGAGCAGAACTACATCAGGTCCACTCCCGGAGTTCATTCGGAACTCGCCGTGCCGCTGATTGCAAAAAATAAGGTCATCGGGGTACTCGACGTCGAAGCCGGCCACCCAAATGCTTTCACCGAAGAGCACAAGCAGCTGTTGACGCTGTTCGCCTCGCGCATCGCCATCGGAATCGAGAATGCCCGCCTCTACACACAGGTTGCACGACAGGCAAAGCAGCTCACGCTTTTGACCGAGATCAGCCGCGAGCTGACTTCCATCCTCAACGTCGATCAACTGTTGCAGCGTATTGCCGACCTGGTCACCCGCATCATCGATTTTCAGATGTTCTCTATCCTGCTGGTGGATGCCACGGGCACCATGCTGCAGCATCGCTTCACGCTCCGATTCAAGGAGAGCGTTCACCTCAAACACGAGATCCCGATTGGCCAGGGCCTGGTAGGCTATGCCGCGCAGAGCGGGCAGGCGGTGCTGGTTCCCGATGTGTCCAAGGACCCGCGCTACATCGAGGCCAATCCGGAAACCCGCTCCGAGCTTTGCGTTCCGCTGATCTACAAGGAAAAAGTGATTGGTGTGCTCGACATCGAACACACGCGCCGCGGCTACTTCAACGAAGATCACGTGCGCATTATGACGACAATGGCAGCGCAGGTCGCGATCGCCATCGAAAATGCCACTCTGTATGAGCGCATCGCACGCCAGGAACAACGGTTGGAGCACGACTTCGCGTTGGCACGCGAACTGCAGTTTCGCCTGTTGCCGCAGAAACTCCCAAAGTTGAAGCATGCGGAGGTCGCCGCGCTTTTCTCGCCGGCACGCCAGATCGGCGGTGACCTCTACGATTTCCTGAAGTACAGCGGTCATGGCAATGTCGGAATCGCGGTCGGCGATGTCAGCGGAAAAGGAGCTCCCGCCGCTATCTACGCGGCTCTTGTCAGTGGCATCACTCGTTCCCATACGGCAGAGGAACCTTCTGCCGGCGGCATGCTCGAGGCCATCAATCTCTCGCTCGCCGAGCGTCCCATCGATGGCCAGTACGTCTCCATGATCTATGCCATCTGGGACGACAGCCAGCGCACCTTGCAGGTCGCCAATTCGGGATTGCCCCGCCCCTTGCACCTACGCAACGGAAAGTTCGAAGAGATACCAGTGACTGGTTTGCCCATCGGGCTGTTCGCTAGCGCGTCTTACGACGAGAGCAATGTACGCACCAAGCCGGGCGATGTCTTTCTCTTCTTCAGCGACGGCATTACCGATGCCACCAGTTCCGCGGGCAACATGTTTGGACGCGGACGGCTGGAAAAGACCGTCCTCAAACACGCTGACCGCAGCGCTGACGAAATCGCTCAGGCTATTTTTAGCGCGGTCTCGGATCACGCCAAAGGTGTCGACGCGTTTGACGATCAGACAATCGTGGTACTGAGGGTGAAAGGGCCGACGGCCAAGAAGTGACAGACGCTCGACCGCTGCAACGGCCTCCCGCTTTTACCTACGGCCCAAACCATGGTCCTCGGTCTTCCCCCTCTCGCGAACTCCTCGCCGACGCCGTCCCTCTCCGCCAACTCGCGGAGCGTTACGGCACGCCGCTCTACGTCTATTCCGCGTCCGCCATTCGCGAACGCTACCAGCAGTTCGACGAAGCGTTCCGCGACTGCGAACACACCATTTGTTACTCCGTGAAGGCAAACTCAAACCTGTCGATCCTGCGACTGCTCGCAGGTTTGGGCAGTGGCTTCGACATCGTGTCTGGCGGAGAACTCCAGCGCGTTCTGCAAGCCAGTCGCAAGTCCGCGTCGAACGTGGTGTTCTCCGGCGTTGGAAAATTGCCTGATGAGATCGATCTCGCCCTACGCTCCGGCATTCTGCTCTTCAACGTCGAAAGTGCCAGCGAGTTGCACATGCTCAGTGCGCGCGCCACCCACCTCCGTAAGAGGGCGCGGTTTGCGATTCGGGTCAACCCTGACGTCGATGCCCGCACCCATCCCTACATCTCGACCGGTCTGCACGAGCACAAATTCGGCGTTCCCATGCGTGAAGCTCCCGAACTCTATCGCCAGGGCGCGGCATCGCGCCATCTCCGGCCAGCCGGCGTAAGCGTCCACATCGGATCGCAAATCACCGACGTCGGCCCTTTCCGTGAGGCCATGCTACGAGTCGCTTCCCTGGTTCGCTCCCTGCGCCACGATGGCCACGAAATCGGTTATGTCGACGCCGGTGGTGGCCTGGGAATTTCTTACGCGAAAAATTCCAGGGAAAACTTTCCTGCTCGCGCGAAATCCTACGCCGCCGCCGATAGTGCGACCGCTGCGCCGTATTGGAGTTCATGTATTACTTGAACCTGGGCGCTCTATCATTGGTCCCGCAGGCGTCTTACTCACACGGGTAATTTACCGCAAGCAGAACGATGCCAAGCAATTCCTCATCGTCGACGCCGCCATGAACGACCTCATGCGTCCCTCGCTTTACGGAGCCCACCATGAGATCGTTCCCGTGGTACTCGGCCCCCAGGGCAACGGGCGCTCCGAGGTTGATGTCGTGGGACCAGTTTGCGAGACCGGCGACTTCTTCGCCCGGCACCGCGATTTGCCTGAAGTCCAGGAAGGCGACCTGCTCGCCATCCTCGACGTTGGAGCCTATGGCATGTCACTTGCTTCCAACTACAACACCCGGCCCCGGGCGGCCGAAGTTCTGGTCGATGGCAAGCGCTCGAAGATCATCCGCCGGCGAGAGTCGGTCCGCGATCTCATGGCCCTGGAGCTCAAGTAACACTCCCTGAGTAACCCGATCTGTTTAGGAGTTGAATAACCGGGATTTTCCCGATTGCCTTTGGGCGCGAGTTGTCCTATGCTCGCTTTCCATTGGAGAGCCCATGCAACCCAATCAATACGACGCTGCTACTTCAACGGCGGTGTGTGTCTGGTGTTATTCCCAATATTTACGAAGTACAAGCCGAGCGCGGGAAGGACAGACATTCTGCTCAAAAAAATGCGAAATCGAGGCGCGTTTCTGGTTGCACGACAACCTGAAGCCCGCAACTGAGTAAATAACTAGCCGGGCGCGGCTCGCGAGTCGCGCCTTTCCCCCAAAAGATTTTTCCTGAGAACGGACGGGGCCCCGTCCTGGTCAGCAGCAACCGAACTTCTTTCACTGACAACTGGCCACCGGCAACTGGCAACTTCTTACCGCTCGCCCCACTTCAACTTGTTGCGCAGCACATCGAAGAAGGTTCGCCGGATGCGCATAAGTTTCACGGTATGCGCGGCCCGCCCGCAGACCACCCGGTCCCCCTGCTGCACCGGCAGTCCGATCTGTCCGTCAATACTGAGGAACGCCTGTTCTTCGCCCGTCTCGATCTTCAGCTCGATCTGCGAGGTCTCCGTCACCACCAGCGGACGATGGGTCAGCGAGTGTGGACATACCGGTGTAACCACGAATGCGTCCACCGACGGCATCAGCACCGGTCCGCCAGCCGCGAGCGAATAGGCGGTTGAACCCGTGGGCGTGGCGATGATCACCCCATCGGCCTTGTACTGGAACACAAAGTTACCATCGATGTAGAGATCAAACTCCACCAGCCTTGAAATGGCGCTCTTATTCACCACCACATCGTTCAAGGCAAATTTGTGGGTGATGCATTCCTCGTTGCGGACCAGGCGGCAGTCGAGCACCGAGCGCTCTTCCACCGGACACTGTCCCTGGTCGACCGCCTCCAGCGCCAGGTAGAGTTCGTTGAGTGGAACTTCCGTCAGGAATCCCAATGAGCCCAGGTTCACCCCCAGGATCGGAACACCTTCGTGCGCCACCGCCCGGGCCGCGGAAAGCAGCGTGCCGTCGCCCCCCAGCACCAGCGCGAAATCAGGATGCCTCTGCCCGATCTCCTCGCGCGACACCACCGGCTCGCCGTTGGTATAGCGCGCCGTTTCTTCGTCGAGGTAGAGCTGATACCCATGCTGGCGGAACCAGCTCAGCAGCTCCGGCAGTATGGTGCCCAGCTCTTCCTTCCACGGTTTAGAAATAATCGCGGCTGACTTCATGGTTTCTGTGTAGTTTCCCTGCCAGTGTAGCGCACGCCGCGCGCAACCCGCAGCCGACCAGGTAAGTCGGCCTTCGGGCTGGCGTCAAGCTACTTCAAGTAGGTTCGGCCCCTTTAGAGTCTGCGTGAGAACTAAGCGCGTGCTTAAATGATGATACGAACGCCAACGATCCAGCCCCCGGAGGCGCGAAAGTTCTTAGCCTAGCGCTTCAGAGTCTGTTACGAAACTCGGTTTGGTGGAACGACGGTGGGTCGCAAGTCTCAAAATCACAGTGCCGGAGGCACGGCTTAGTCTAGCCCAGCACGCAGCCGCAGGCGGAGTGCTGGGTCCAGTGGGAAATTTGATCCGAGCCCCGTAGGGACGGCAGCGTTTCGTAACAGCCTCTTCAGCGCTGGGTGGCCGCTTGCCTGCGACGAATACCTGATCACCCAAACCTCGCATGTAGCAGGAACTCGCGGTTGCCTTCTGCACCCAGGATCGGCGACTCGATCACGTCGATTTCCGCCCCGCCCAACTCGGCGACCGCCGCCCGCACTCGTTCTACCGCCATCTGTTGCGCCTCGGCATCACGCACAATTCCACCCTTGCCAACATTCTCGCGCCCCACTTCGAACTGAGGCTTCACCAATACCACGAGTTCGAATCCGCTTCCCACGGTCCCTACCACAGCTGGCAGCACCAGCGTGGCGGAAATAAACGACACGTCCATCGCAATCAGGCTGATCGGCACTCGTGTCGCCGCGTCCGGCCAGATTTGCTCCGAAGTCAGATACCTTGCATTGGTTTTTTCCAGCAGTCGCACTCGTGGATCATTGCGTAACTTCATGTCGATCTGCCCGTAACCCGTATCGACTGCGATCACTTGTGTCGCACCATGTTGCAGCAGGCAGTCGGTAAAGCCGCCAGTGGACGTTCCAATATCCATGCAAGTCTTGTCGCGCACATCGATTTGCCAGTGCTCCAGCGCCCTTGCCAGCTTCAAACCGCCGCGGCTGACGTAGGGCATCTCATCTCCCAAAATCCGCAGGACCGCCTCGTCATCGACGCTCGCGCCAGACTTCTCGATCTTCTGCTCGTTGACCAGAACACGCCCAGCCAGCACCAATGCCTGCGCCCGCTCGCGAGAGGTCACCAGCCCGCGCTGCAGAATCAGTTTGTCGAGCCGCACTTTCATCCGCGTCAGACTAGCACGCTCCAACCGCTCGTCGCAGATTCGGCTGGGCGCCATTCTTGCAGCTCGGCCCGGGTAGTGTGGCGCTTCAGCGCCGCGTACAAATGCTTTATTTTTTGTGATGCCGAGCGGGCTTTAGCCCGCGAGGCGGCTGACTAGCACCCCCTTCGGTGCAGAATGTTGAAGTCATACTGCTGCGAGCAACTTACGTTTCGACGTTGATTGATTTCCACAACCTTATTCACATTCGTGTTGAAAACCGTGACGAAATATGAGTCCCGCGTTACCCGCCGCAGCAGATTTCTGCGCCGACTCTCTCGCGACTTCTCCGCAATTCGCTTGCTATACAATGATCGTTCTCGGAGACCAGTCCGTATGGCCGCCACCACTACGAATCGCCCCAAGTCAGCAGGGCGAACCCCTGATCCACTGATCGATCCACTTTCCCCAAAGTCTTCGCTGCCCGGTGACGCTTCACCCTCCAGCCCTGACGTTCTACGTACCCTGTATTCGGTAATGCTGAAGACGCGGTTACTCGAGGAGCAGGTTCTCTCCTTGCTGCGCGCCGGCAGGATTCCCGGAACATCGGTACCGCTCCTCGGCGGTGAGGCCACAGAGGTTGGAGCCTGCATTGCTCTGCAGCCCGACGACAGTTTCGCCACCACTCATCCCAAGCTGGCTACCCACGTGGTCAGCGACACTCCTCTGCAACGCGTGTTCGCCCAGTTGTTCAATTTTGAGAAGGACTACCTCGCGGCGCACCCGTCCGCTGAACCCACGGCTCTGAAGGTTGTCCCCCAGACCGTGACCATCGCAGGACAATTCAACATCGCCGCCGGCATCGCCCTTGCCAGTCGTCAGCTCGAAAAGTCCAACGTGGTGGTGGCGCTGGCCGACGATGGTCTCGCCGCCCTCGGATTCTGGCATGAAGCGGCTCGCATGGCAGCCCGCAACCGACTGCCTATCGTCTTTGTCGTGGAGAATTGTGCACAGTCCCATACCAACGGAACCGGCGCCGTGAAGTCCGATGAAGACCTGCGCGACCGCGCCGAGGCTTACGGTTTCCCCGGCATCACCGTCGACGGAAACGACGTTGTCGCGGTCTTTCGTGTAACCCAGGAGTCCATCCATCGCGCCCGTAGCGGCGCCGGACCCACGCTGATTGAGTGCCGCACCTGGCGCTGGCACGCCGAGGCCGACGGCAACTCCTCAGACCGCAGTTCCAAACTCCTGAAGGCGCGCAAAGACCACGATCCGCTCCTCCACATGGAGCATTACATGAAAAAGCGCAGCCTTTGGAAACAATCGTGGAAAGATTCTCTTGTCGCGAAATACCGCGCCGCGCTCGCTGAAGCTGTCGCGTTCGCCGAAAAGTCGGCGCACTCACGCTAGCTCCGCTATTGAACTCGCCACGCCCCACTCTCCAGTCATCGGGTTAACCTCCCGGATGCGCGAATAAATCATTGCTAGCCTGCGCCCGCCACCCGCGTCTAATCTTCCATGCTGTCGGAGGACCATGCGCACATGAAAACCATCCTTACGCTTTTGCTTCTGTGTTTCTCGATGCAGGGCTACGCACAAAGTCCCAAGCCCGTTACCCTGAGGAGCATCCTGCTGGAGCAGTTGCAAACCACTCACACCCAAAAAGACTGGTTCGTTCCTATCGACGTTGCCGTGGAAGGCGTCACCCCGGAGCAGGCCAATTGGAAGGACGGTAGCGGGAATCACTCGGTCGGGCAGCTTACCTACCATCTCTTGTTTTGGAACAGCCGCGAGCTGGCCAAGTTCAAGGGCGAGACGCCGCAGAAATTCAGCGGCAACAATGATGAAACGTTCAACGATTTTGACAGCAAAACGTGGAGCGCCACCGTGAAACAGCTCGACCAGGTGATGACCGAGTTGGAGAAATTCGTCGAGACCGCCGACGACCAGAAGCTCCAGAAATACGCTCCGGAGATCGCTCGTATCGGCACCCACAACGCATATCACGTGGGGCAAATCGTCTTCGTTCGCAAGTTGCAGGGTTCCTGGAATCCTGAGAAGGGCGTCAAGTAAAACGGGCACCTTATCGCTCGGCTGCAGGGGGCAGATGCTATGCCGGCCGGTTCAAGGGGTTGCCACGTAGGCAGAACCTACCGACTGCAGGGTGCTCTGGCACTACCCCTTCGGCAGCAGCACTAAGATCAACGTCGCCAGCGGGCCCAGAAATATCGAGAGCAGAAACCATAGCAGGCCGCTCTTCTGCTTCCCTTGCGCCAGCCCGGCGTTGATCAGCGCCAGTGTTCCCCATCCCACGAAATACTCCGGAGCGAAATTCATAACTTCCCCTCCAACAGCACGAGCGCGGATCACTCCGCGCCCTGCCCTCGTTGAATAACCGCGTCGTTACAGCTTCTCGTAAAATTCGCACGCCGAGCACGAAATATACATTCCGCCCGGAATATCGCGCTCGCGATCTTTCACCCGCTTCACGATGCGTGTGGGCTTGCCGCACTTCGGGCAATCCGTGCTCTTGGTGGTATCCATGATCTTCTTGCGGTCTGCAGTTTTTGCGATTTTCGCCATTGCTTTCTCCTCAAATAAATTCCTCCGGACAGTTATTTCCCGCAGACTGAATCGCTTGTCTTGATACGGAGGGCAAAACGTGAAGGCCGGAGCGAAACTGCGCGGCCAGCGCGAGATGCACATGTCTCAAGCTCACGCTCCTCAACTCGGAAGCGGCTTCGACTGCAGGCGGGCGCGCGTGGCGCCACTCTCTATTCGCCGGGTACCATCTGATTTTACATGAGAGCCAGTTCTCGCGCTCGACTCACAGCCGCATTAAGCGAGGAAGAGTTCCCACGCCAGAGTGATACTGGTTTTCATGCCATAGGCTTCTGCGCCATGTGCGGCGCCCGAGATCCGCTCGGTCTCAATCGAGATCGGGATTCTACTTCTGGCCTGATTGGAGTTCAATCTTCTCAATCACGATCGCGCTCGAACCTCCGCGTTGAAAAACCTTGCCCATAGCGGTGACTTTTTGTCCCGCGAATGGCAAGAGCTTCTCGTTTTGTCCGCTTGACGGAGTGGTGTCTGCGATGGGCCAGTAGATTGCGCCGTCGTCTGTCAGGATCACCAGCGGAGATCCCGCTTTCGCGCACGCGATAGCGCAATCCTTGCTGATCGGCTGCTTGAGACCCTTGGTGAAGGCGCATGCCGAATCCAGAACATAGCCCTTCACGGTGATCGGCTTCCCCGTGTCGTACGCTGCCGCAACTGCAACCACCGCCAATACGAACGCAAGCAAGAATCTTGAAGTACGAAATTTCATTTGTGCCATCCCCTGCAGAGATTTAACCGCTTCCAAGGCATCGCTCAGGACGTCGGCAGGACCGCCGATTCAGGACCCCGAGGTTTCCCAAAGCTTAATGCAGACGCGATCCAGCACAATAATGGAAAGGCACTACGGTGTTCCGTATCTTGTGCCTGTCCTTGGTGTTGATGTAGGACGCAGTTGTAACTGTCATTGCTGAACAAGGTTCTCGAGGCCCATTCCCAACCCGAGTCGGAAGAGGCCGCCGTGCGTGAAGCCTCGGGGACTGCTGTTGATTTATCATCACGAGAACTCCGTGATGGGCGAGGGACCTGCTTTTTCTGACAACTGAACCCCGTTTGACCACCTTCTTTCGAGCCTGATAGCTTCATAAGTTCGCGCGACATGACCTCCCGAGCCGTCTTGCGGCGTCGTTTGTTTTAGCCGTGGGCGTAAGCCCGCGGTGAGGCGCGGAAGAACTCGACTAAGCCGGCTTCAGCCGGCGACAGAAGGATCAGCATCATGGCTATCAAATTCAAAGTTGAGGCGTTTTGCGGGCGTCAATTCGGGGTCCCCATCAAGCACCGCTTTTGTGCTTGATGGGGTGAATGTGAGCCCGCAGCCGAAATCCTGAGCGAGGCCGCTGCGCCGGGTCGAAGGAGCCCTTGCGTCTCGTTTGACCCCCTTCTTACTCCCTGTTACGTTCATTAGTTCTCCAAGGACCAAACATCATGGCCATCAAATTCAAAGGCGTTGACTTCCTCGAAATCGACTCACTTCTCTCCGACGACGAGCGCCTCGTCCGCGACAACACCCGCCTCTTCATCGAAGAGAACATCATCCCCATCATCGAGCAGTGCAACCGCGACGGACGCTTCCCCAAAGAGCTCATCAAGCCCATGGGCGAGCTCGGCTTCTACGGAGCCTCCCTCACCGGCTACGGCTGCGCCGGCATGTCCGCCGTCGAATACGGCCTCATGACCCAGGAACTCGAGCGCGGCGACAGCGGCGTGCGTTCCTTCGTCAGCGTGCAGTCCGGCCTCTGCATGTATCCCATCTACGCCTTCGGCAGCGAAGAGCAGAAACAGAAATACCTGCCCAAGATGGCGCTCGGCGAAATCCTCGGCTGCTTCGGCCTCACCGAGCCCGACGCCGGCTCCAACCCCGGAGCCATGCGCACGCGCGCCAAGAAAGACGGCGACAGCTACATCCTCAACGGCGAAAAAATGTGGATCACCTCCGGCTCCATCGCCGACATCGCCATCATCTGGGCCAAGGTCACCGACGAAGACGACCGCGTCCGCGGCTTCATCGTCCCCACCGACACCCCCGGCTTCAAGGCCGCCGACGTGCACGGCAAGTGGTCGCTGCGCGCCTCCGTCACCTCCAGCCTCTCGCTGCAAGACGTCCGCATCCCCGCCGACTGCCTCCTGCCCCTCTCCAAAGGACTCGGCTCGCCTCTCAGTTGCCTCAACCAGGCGCGCTACGGCATCGGCTGGGGAGCCATCGGCGCCGCCATGGCCTGCTACGACTGCTCTCTGCAATACGCGCAGTTCCGCAAGCAGTTCCGCGACATGCCCATCGCCGGCCACCAGCTTGTACAAGAGAAACTAGTCTGGATGATTAGTGAAATTACCAAAGCCCAACTACTCGCACTACAAGTAGGTAGATTGAAAGATGCGGGCAAGGTAAAGCCCTACCATATCTCTATGGCGAAGCGTAACAATGTCTGGATGGCTTTAGAGTGCGCCCGCATGGGACGCGACATCCTCGGCGGCAACGGCATCGCCGACGAATACCCCATCTTCCGCCACATGGCCAACCTGGAGTCGGTCAAAACCTACGAAGGCACCCACGACATCCATACGCTGATCATCGGCGAGCACATCACGGGTATTGCGGCGTTCTAGGAAGTTACACGCACGCTGAATCGGGATGCCCCACCCTTATCCGCTTTTTTTGCGGACAGGGTGATTTCGGTGGGGGGACATGGGACGTCGTGGGTGCCTGTGATCTTTCAAGACGCTGTCCACTCGATCGGAAACCAGAGAAGCTGATTGTGCTGAGCAATCCTCTTTCCGGGGATGCAATTCCGTTCAAATAAGCTACGATGTCTTGTCCTTAGGTTTCCTGCACTCGGAGATTACCTTGGCAACCTCAGCACAGGCAGCTTTTCTCAGTTACAGCCGCGAAGATTCCGACTTCGCCCTTCGCTTGGGAGCGGCCTAAAATCCCGCCGGGGCACTAGTGTGGATCGACCAACTGGACATCACCCCAAGTGAGGAATGGGACATCGCCGTGGAAGAGGCATTGGCGCGATCGCCGCGCATGCTGTTGATCCTCTCTCCCGCCTCCGTTAAATCCAGGAACGTTCGCAACGAAATCGCCCGTGCCCTGGATGAAAACAAATCCATCATCCCCGTGCTCTATCAAAATTGCCAAGTTCCATTGCAATTGGCTCGGGTCCACCACATCGATTTCACGACCGACTACGACCGCGGGCTGAAGACGCTGCTCAAAACATTGGTCGTAGAGCAGCCGGCCGCCGCTGGCGGTGGTGCCGCAGTTTTAGCCGTGCCGAAAGACACCGCAGCCGATGTCCCGGATGCCGACGAGCGTGAACGGGCGCCGGGGCAGGAGCGGCTGGAGCAAGGAGCAAAGCAGGTTACTGGCTCGTCGCCGTTGGCCGAGGCAAACCGGCAAAGTCCTGCACCGTCACGGTCGGAACCAGCGCGGCAGCAGGGGAGTATTAGGGGAGCAACTAGATGGCTGCTAGCTCAATCGTTTCCGTCGAAGGTTGCAATCGTCTCAGGCGGGGCTCTGATTCTGGGATCCGTATTGTATTGGCTGTGGTCTCAGCAAAGTTCCGGACGAAGGGTGGCGGTTGTCGTGGCCGCTCCCACGTGCGGAGGCCCCAATCTTCCCGCTTGTATCACACCGTCACCATTGCTGCAGAAAGGACATGAAGTAGCGTGGTGGTTCGTATTTAAGTTCAATTCGAAGGCATTTCCCGGATGCGGCGGCGACGCAAAACCATCGTGCCCGTTCGGCGGCGAGGTTCAAAATTACAGGAACTCCAGCCAGCAATTCGTCTACGCCAGCAGCGACTCTCCGACATTGCAACAAGGTAGTGGCTGCGCGGGCGACAGTACGGGAGATGCCGCCGTCGACCCAATAGGCGCCACCTTCGACGAGGTGTATCACGGCTCCTACCACTATGTCGTTTGGAACGACCAGTTCTACGATGACCCCGATATGAAAGGGTGCAGCGAGTCGTGTGGCGCTCCGTGGGGCCACTCCAAAGGCATGGTGGCGTGGAACGACGCCGGAGAAGGTCTGGTCATGCAGGTGTCAACCCCGTCGTGGCCTGCCTCCGGAAACGCCTCGTCCCCTCGCAAGAGCGACGGCAATACACTTGGCTGCGTTAAGGACAACGATATTCAGGTCAGCCAGCATTTCTTTGCGCTCCGGCTTAGCAAAGATGATCTGGTGCAAGTTCTAAAGGCGCTGCAAAATGCCAGCGTTGTAACTGACCCAAAGAACCCTCAGATCGTCAGCAATGGTGGGCCCTCCGACGTGCAGGCGCTGGTGGCCAGCCTGGGAGTGAAGTCTCCAAGCGCTGCCGTTCTTACCGCGAAGTTGTCTAGCGGAGTCGAGCTGATTTCCAAGCCTTCGCACCTGAATGTTCCGCCCTGGCAGATGATTTCAGCGGTTCTCGGCGGCATCCCTTTACGCACTGCAACCTGGTGGGCAAACCCGGAAATTCCCCCAACCACGACTGCGGGCGCACCCGGTTGCTGGAGCACTACTCTCAGTACTCCGGGCCCGGTCGATATCGCGACCACCGGGCACTGGTCGGGGCAGGAATTCGGCCTTACCGGAGGTTTGGGCACAAATTACAACCACGCCAAGATAGGCGTGTCCACGTCAACCAATGACCATTACGCAATCTTTGGAGACATGAATCAGCAAGGCACGCTCTCAGGAAAGAACTGTGCCAGCAGCCAGAACGGCCGCGGTGGGATGTTTTACGTGGTGCTCGAATCCCCAATTACAGTACCAGCATCACTGCGCTTATCGCTGGTTCCTCAGCAGTAAGCGGGCGGTCCAGGTGACCTATCTACTTCACAAAAAATCTGGAGAGTGGCCCACATATCACGTGGCCCATATCTGCCTGCTGTTGGCAGATGTGGGGCTTTTTCTCTCATCGCAAATGAACTGATTGTGGCGCCTTTTTCCGCCAGATAGAATGCTTGCGTGCCTTGGGATCCTATCGTTTCCACCATGGTGAACCCGGAAGCAATGCGAGTTAGCTCTGTACCTTCTGCACGACACGTTCGTACCAATCACCTCTTACTGCAAGAAACGTAAATGCCGTGGGCATCGGGGGGATCCAAACCCCATCCCTTTGTACAGCAGGCTAGCGAATTCCTACCATCTCTCGCAGTAAACTCGGCAGGCATTCTCGTGTCGCCTTGCGTTCCTGGGCACCACGTAGCCTCTTCGCACGTGTCCTGGGGTACGCCTAGATGATCTGCTACCGCCCACGTGCAAGGTATGCCCTTATCCCCCCCAAGCACAGGCGGGGGGGTGTTATGGAAATACTTCGACAGCCCGAAGCCTAGAACGAACAGGCCGATAAGGGTGATAAATGCGATCGTAGAAGTCCTGAACCGTGGCGTAAACGGTGGCATAGCGCCTCCTGAAGCCGAAGGACGATCTGGTTGAATCTCACGTTTGCGATAACTATCGGACACTCTATACCAATTGACTTTTCTGTGGAACTCTAATTCGCGTCTCGCGGGTAGCCCAGGTAACCCACCCGCATCGACGAAGTGACTTTGAGGACGCGGCATCCTCGGCGGCAACGGCATTGCCGACGAGTACCCCATCTTCCGCCACATGGCTAATCTGGAGTCAGTGAAGACCTACGAAGGCACCCACGACATCCATACGCTCATCATAGGCGAGCACATCACGGGAATTGCGGCGTTCTAGCAAGGACCGAGTCGTCACAGTAGCCTCGGACGGAGAACTCACTCGCCGTCCGACGCTGGCTATTCGGTGCTATCCAAATGCTCAGTCTGCCCGGTACGTCACCTTCCCATTCATCATCGTCAGCTTCACTTTCGTTGTGCTGATGTCGCTCGCAGGAATCTTGTACAGGTCTTTCTCCAGCACAACGATGTCGGCGAGCTTTGCCAACTTCGAGAGAGCCGATCTGCTTCTCCAAGATCCAATACATATGCCGAGCCGAGCGTGTAGGCCTTGAGGGCTTGATCCAAGGTGATGCGCTCGTTCGCCGGCGGCATGATGGGCGTGAATTGAATCTTCTCGTATTGCGGCAGAATGGCGCGTGTCAAAGCTACCTGTATTGCGTCCAGCGGACGATAACTTGAGAAGTAGCCTGACGCCGGCCAGTCGGACCCGAACGCCAGACGGCCTCCCGCCTTCGATACCGAATTCATGCGCGCCCACTCGGCATTGACCACGTCGTTCCCGAGAATCTGTGTGACTTTTTCGCTATACGGGTCAGGCGTGATCCACTGCGGCGAAGTCTGCATCGTGACATTGAGTTCTTTGAAGCGCGGTACGTCCTGGTCGGTGATCAGCAGCGAATGCGCGATGGTGTGCCGCGAAGGGCTGTTGGGATATTGCTTCTCGGCTTTGGCCACGATGTCCAGGTAAGTGCGAATGGCGGCATCCCCGTAACAGTGACAGTGGGTGTCCACCCCGTTCTGCTGTGCTTTGAGGACAGCGGCCTCTACCAGATCGGGACTGAGCTGATATTGCGCATTGAAACCTGGGCGGTCGTAATAAGGTTTGAGAAGAACTGCGGTGTGCTGGGCCTCGCCGCCATCCATCATGATTTTTAACGTTTTCGACCTGCACCAGTTCTGAGTTGTACTTGTCCCGGAGCTTCAGGACAGTATCGACCGGATCTTTGACTTCGGGGTTATTCCAGTAATAGGTGCCTACCACCCTCACCGGCAGCTTGTTTTCTTTCTCTAATTGCTGATAGCCGTCGTATCCCGTCTCGGTGGGCATGGTTGCGATTCCGGCTTCAAACACGGCCGTGATGCCTGCCGCCGAAAGCTTTGGCAACAACTCTGCCGTCTCAGCAATCTGGGCCTCGGGCGTAGGAGGCGTCAGTTTGGCCAGCACGGCTTGTTCCGCTGGAGTCTCAACCACCCAACCGGTAGGTTCGCCGGTCTTGGGGTCCTTCTGGAAGTAGCTGAAGCCGGGCACCGGATCCGGCGTCTTGGCGTTCACGCCCGCAAGCTCCATCGCCTTGCTGTTGATCCAAGCGCTGTGCACATCGATGGCAACCAGGAGCACAGGGCGGTCGGGAAACGCTTTGTCCAGAGCATCTTTAGTCGGGCCAGTGGTGGGAAACAGGGTATAGCGCCAGCCATAGCCGCGAATCACTTGGCATGCGGGATTGGCGTCAGCCCATTTCCTCACGGATGCCAGCACCTCTTCGATGGAGTCGTACTGCAAATCGGCGCCTCCCGCGAACATAGCCAGCATCGGGTGAATATGCGAATCGACGAACCCTGGCAGCAGCATCTGCCCCTTGAGATCGATGACCTGCGTCTTGTCGCCGATGAACGGCTGTCACGCCGTCGTTGGTTCCGACGTAGGAGATATGTCTTGCCGGTGATGGCAACTGCCTGGGCTGTCGGGTTTTTGCTGTCGATGGTGTAAACCGCGCCGTTCTTGAAAACGTAGTCGGCCTTCTCAGCTGCGATAGCTGGGCTGGTAAGAGTAGCTAGTACAACTCCAAGGAATGTAACGAAGATAGCCAGCTTATGAATTGGCTGCATATATGCTCCCTCAATATCTATGTTGCGCAACAAACGGTTTCACACCCTCGCCATGCGTGACGCGTCCATCCATCATGGTCTGTATCACCTTGGTAGAGTGGATCGCGTCCGGAGACACTTTGAACAGGTCCTTTTCCAGGAACACCAAGTCCGCCTTCTTGCCCACGGTTATCGATCCCACCTGATCTTCCATGCGCATCTGGTAGGCACCGTTGTAGGTGTAGCACTGAATCGCTTGAGCCAACGTGACCTTCTGACGAGCCACGAATGTCGGGTCGTTCGGATACCCCGGACGCTTGCGCGTAACCGCCGCCTCGAGCGTCATAAGAGGAGGCATATCGGGTATCTCGATGCCGGGAACGTCCGACCCATACGTCACTATGGCTCCCGAACGCACCAAGTCGCCGTAGGGGAATATCTCTTCCTCGACTCTGCGTGCACCAAGGGCTTTGGTGAATGACTCGATGTAGTCGCCGTTGTAGTTGGTTCCCCACATCGGCGTGCAGTTGGCTATGATGTGCAACTGCTTGTAGCGGGGGATGTCTTTGGGGCTCACGGTGGAGTTGTGGCAGATCACGTGCCGACGACCGCCCTGGCCCAGTTGCCTTTGCACTTCCTCCAGCGAATTCAACACGGTCCGCGCCGACCCGTCGGCATCCACGTGAATGTGCATGTCGAACCCGGCCTTTTGAACTTCGCGCGCTTGCGCAACGATCTGGGCCTGCGTGAAGGTCATCCGGCCGTAATCATTCTTCGTGCCTTCAAACGGCTCGAGCAGCAGCGCGCCACCCGAGAGCACCGTTCCGTCGGACCACATCTTGCAGACATCGATCTTCACGTGCTCCGACTTGAACTTCTTGTTCCACTCGACCAGCAGGTCAGCGATCATCTTCGGATCATTCGAGCCTTCGCGGGTCCATGCGCAGCCGGTGATGCGCACAGGCAAAGTGCCAGCCTTGTCGCGCGCAATCAACTCTTCATAGACCCATTCGCCATCTTGGCAGCGGGCACCGAGAACCACCCCTGCGTCGAACAGACTTGTGATTCCCCAGGAAGGTGCGGGAGTCAACATCCGAGCTTGTGATGCATGCACGTTTTCCGGACTGACCAGCCCGAGCGGAATGGCGACTAGCATCGTCGCGGCAGTTTCAACGCCATAACCCGTCGGTACGCCATTGGCTCCGCGCGCGAAATACTGAGAACCCGGGTCGGGGTCGGGCGTGTTTGCGCCGATCCCTACGGCCTTCATAGCGGCGGTGTTGAACCATATGTCATGGGCATCGAACGAAAGCACGTACATGGGCCGGTCGCCGGTGATGGGATCCAGCCAGTCGCGGGTAGGTTTAATCTCACTGGGATTAAAGCCAAACCCCTTAAGCACGCTTGTCCCGGGGTTCTTTTCCACGTACTCCCGCACGCGGCTCAAGATCACATCCTTGTCCTTGACACCCGTGAGGTCCAAACCCATCTTCGTTATGCCTAGTTCGGGATGCGCATGAGCATCCACGAAACCCGGCATGAGCATGCCGCCATCCAGGTTCACGGTGCGTGTGTTTGGACCTTGCCACGTCCCTACCTCCTTGGACCTGCCGACAAAGACAATCCGATCACCCCTCACTGCAACCGCTTCCGCCGTCGGTTGGGCAGGATCGACCGTGTAAATCAGGCCACCCTTATAAATCCAATCGGCTTTTCCATCGTTGGGCGAAGGAGCTTTGGCAAACAGCGATTGTGGCGATAGCGCAACAATGCCTGCTCCAATTGCGCAATTTTGTAAGAATTCTCGACGTTTCATGACGGCTCCTCTGGAAAACCTTCGCGCTCAAGCGAAAAAACAAGTTGCGTCCACACATCCGCGGCGGCCTTGTTCTGCACCACGCGATTGGTTGTGGCGCATAACGGTTTCTTCCTTGCCCGGCTCACCATTTGGGCGTGTCCTTCACTCATTTCTGTTGCGGGAACATCAGCGTCATCTGGAAATTCATCTGCCAGGTTGGCAGGCCGGTCGGAGTCACAGCATTGCCATAAAACGTTGCAGAGAAATCGACTGGCCGCTCGCCGAACATGACCAACTTGCCGACGCCTCCACCAACTGGCACCAACCAGCGGTCGCCGGCTTGCGCACGCCAATCCGCCACCAGGATCGGAGCGGCGGTGAGGTACCAGTCGTGCGGCAGGTTATAAGCGAGGAAGTACTGCAAGGTCATCCGGTTGATCGGCGGTCTGCCGCCTGATCCCGCAACCGACCACACGTTGCTGACCAGCGCTCCCACCGTCCATTGACCAGGCTGGGCGAGGACGACCACCGAAGGCCCAAGTGCGAATTTGCCCAGCCCGAGCAGCTGGCTTGTTGCCGTCGGCACCACCAGCGCCGGCCCCGCGCCCCAGATCACAGCTCCCGGCTTTCGTGGAGCCACAAAGAACGACGGTGTCATGTCCCCCAGCCCGAACTGTCCGCCCGATTTCCGCTCGGGGTACGGCTGCCACGTCACCGGCAGGATGATGCGGCTGATCAGCATCCAGTTCTCGCTCATGTTCCACGGAATGACCGGCTGCAACGCCACAACATTCTGCGAACGGCTGTACGGGCCGATTCCGAAATTCGTGGTATTCAGGATAGGAACACTGATGAGGTCCGCTACCGGGTTTTGAGCGGCCTTGAGCAGGGCGTCGTCCGGCTCCCCTTCAGCTTTCTGGCTCGAAGTAAGGCTCTCTTCGGCCGGGGTTTGCGTCTGTGCTTGGCTTACCGGGCAAAGCGATAGAAAGAGAAACGCCACACAGCTCAGGACCAAAGAACCCAACCGTAACCACGACCTCTGCTGTTTGGGGCAGATAGCGGTCTGACTCCTTTCCATAACGCTCTTTCCTTTCAGCCGGCAGCAAGGATGCCGCTTCTCAGAGCCAGACACTTCCCAAAGCGAGTGCTCCACCAACTCTGCAAGAAGCTCTGTGGCGAGAATCGCTCTTGGCCTCAATGACTTCTGTATCGCGGCCCACGACTGCGATCTGCACGTGAAGTCCGGTTTCTAGAATCCCACCCGCAACCTGAGGATCTTGGCTCGCGTAGTCAGTATCGTGAACGCACACTCTTGTAATATCGGTAACTGAGGGAAATTACTGCAGTGACTGGAGGCACGTGAGAATGTGATCACGACGCCCTTGATAATGTATCCAGCACCCGGAGGTCGACCTACCTACCATTGGCTGATTCGATAACTGTGTGGCTCCCTCTTCCGGCGGACGGCAGCGTCTGGGAGCGATCTCCAAGCAAGGCAATCCCATGCTGCGTTCCTTGCTGGTCGAAGCGGAACACTCGGCGGCGCGTTTGGATGCCGAGTTACGCAAGGACTATCAGCGACTGAAGTTGCGTCGGGGCAGTGGCGTGGCCAAAGTCGCCATCGCCAGGAAACTGGCAGTACGGATGTACTGGATGCTGCGCGGCCAGGCCAGTTACGCGCAGCTGGTTCGCATGCAAGCTAGCCCGGGGGCCACCCTGGGGAGTCGTAAGTCACCGTTGGGCTGATTGGGCGGCTTGCCTTCCCGGAGAGCCGGGAAGTTCGAACAACGAATCATGGTCTGACAATGTAGGATCGGATAGATGATTGGTGGAACCAGGTTTCCACCGCAGGATTCGGTAAGCGAGTCTTGGTGCCATGAGCAAGAGGACAAGAGCAACGACAAAAGCAACAACTCTATGAAGGGAAAAGACAAAAACCTTCGCCGCTCTACGTGTCTCTTGACAACGCCGACACGGTTATAGAGGGTGGCCCAGATATCCAAAATTAAAGTTCGGGGTGCCCCAGGTTCGCCCTCCTCAACAGTCCAAGGCTGTATGAAAGTCGGCCCTTTGCTCTGCGAGACTTATGCCCGCTTCTTGGGCTTCAGCGGCTCGATTGCAACCAAGGCTTTCTTCGCGATGTCGACCTTGTGCAGGATGGCGGACTTGAGAACAGCTGGATCGACGTGCAGAATCGCGAAATTCTTGATGTCGGCGTGCGGTTGTGCAACCGAGAGTTGCTCCATAGCATCGTGCTCCAGCGTTTTCTGGTCTGGATGTGTGCCGCCCTTCGCTGTCATGGCATGATGGCGATGGACGATGTCCCCGGTCTTTGGGTCGTACACCACGACGACACTTTCCTGCTCAACTTCAACATGGCCGCTGTAGTCCATGGTGGCCTCCTTTAGCCAAAGAACTCGGTGTCCATCACGATGCGGGCGATGCAATCGGTGGTGGTCATGAAAAAAGTAACGCTTCTGCACTTCTGGGCAAAGATGCCAGGGGTAAAGTTGCCGTTGTGCACACCGTTGCTGTCAATAAACTGGGAAATGTGCAGGCTCACAGAACCGTCGTCATCGTTGTTCTGGACGGTCTGCAGATAGGGGCGACTCCAGATGTCGGAGGGGCCGAAGTTGTGCTGCGCCGAGAACGAGAATGTAGCATTGATGGTGCCGGCAAACATGCCGGTTTCGAGCACACCGACGATGGCCATTGAGAACTCCTGTCAGGGATTTGCGCGCGGACGAAGGGTTCGGCCATATTGCTCCGGTAGAGCAGGCCAGTCAATGGCACGGACGTGGCGTGTCGTTAGCACATGATATGTCCGGGTTGATTAGATAACCGTGTTGGGCTGGTATCCAAAATTTTAAAGAGCGGGGCTGGCGGCCCCCATATCCCGTGGCCATATGTCCGTGATTTTGGGATATGCGGGGCTTTTTCCGTCCTCGCAAATGAACTGATTGTCGCGCCTTTTTCCGCCAGATAGAATGCTTGCGTGCCTTGGGACTCTATCGTTTCCACTATGGTGAACCCGGAAGCAATGCGAGTTAGCTCTGTAGCCTCTGCACGACACGGTCGTACCGATCACCTCTTACTGCAAGAAACGTAAATGCCGTGAGCATCGGCGGATCCAAACCCCATCCTTTTGTACAGCAGGCTAGCGAATTCCTACCATCTCTCGCAGTAAACTCGGCAGGCACTCTCGTGTCGCCTTGCGTTCCTGGGCACCACGTAGCCTCTTGCACGTGTCTTGAGTTACCCCTTCGGATGATCTTCTATCGCCCACGTGCAAGGTATGCCCTTATCCCCACCAAGCACAGGGGGAGGCGTGTTATGGAAATACTTCGACACCCCGAAGCCTAGAACGAACAGACCGATAAGGGTGATGAATGCGATCGTAGAAGTCCTGAACCGTGGCGTAAACGGTGGCATAGCGCCTCCTGAAGCCGAAGGACGATCTGGTTGAATCCTCACGTTTGCGATAACTATCGGACACTGTATACCAATTGACTTTTCAGTGGGACTCTAATTCGCGCCTCGCGCGTGGCCCGATCAAAATCACTTCACGAGTATTCAAGTTCGGATCGCAAGGCGCGTGGGCACACCCACGTTCGACAACTGTGCGACCTTCGCTAATCACACGTCCCTGTGTCCCGCGTACTTTCGCCTTCCTCTCCTCAAGCGATAAACCAGTAAACGTGAGGTAAGGGATTTGTGTCTCTTGCCTGAGACCGGCCCCGACGATGTCGGTGCATCAGGCTCTTTGATAACTAGAAGGTACCCTTAGGCCGTCTGCTGCCTTCAACAGTGCGCCGAAATAACTCCTTTGCTGACAATACTTTAGATATAAGACCCTATGTTTGCACGAACTTGGATACGAATCGTGCTGTAAACCATTTGTTTTCAGGAAGGGTGGGGGGAGGGGGTACCCCTGTTTTCTGACGTTTATCCGTTTCAGGATTTAGGAGGGCTGGTTCCCGTTCCTGTCTGACCGCTGGAGCTTGAACCCGGGGAGTTCGCATCGGATCCGCTGCCCGTAGCAGCCGGCTTTTTGGCTACAGCCTTTTTCTTTGTGGCTTTTTTCGGTGGCGGAGGCGTCTGGGCCACAGCAAGTTCTTTGCGCACTTCTGCTGTTTCCGCCTGGGCTGCTGCCAGTTGCTGCTGTTGCGCCTTAATCTGGCTTCGCATTTGGACCAGTTGGTTTTGGGTCGAAGCCGTTAACTGCTCCAGCGACTCTCCCAACTTGCGCCGCACCGAACCGACCACCTGCAGTTGCTGCGACAGCGTCTCGTACTCGGTTCTTTGTCCAAAGACGCGAGTCGCCTCCGTCAGCGTACCGAAGACGTCATAAAGCGCATTCAGATTGCGATACAGCTTGAACGCAGCATTCGCATCCTGAGGCACCGAGCGAACCGCGCCAATCAATCCCGGCAATGCCGAGGTGAGGTTGCGCTGCACCGAGTCGGCATCCGCTTGTGCCGCGCTCTTGGCTCCGCTGTTCGCTTTCCATTTTTCAATGTGCAACTGTCCGATGTTGGCGGCGGCTTGTTCCGAAGTCGTTTGCAACTTGTCCAACTCAGGCAGGATTGAGGTCATTGAGGCACCGGCGGTCGTCGCCGGTTTTTCGCCGCCACTGGCAGAAGCTTGCGGCGCGGCCTCAGGCGTTTGCGACAGCATCAATGCGGGCGCAAACAAAAGCAGCAGCGAACACAAAGCGATTTTCATTTTCTATTCCGCGGTACAGGTTACAGACGAGAGTCGCGGACGAGGCGGGACAAACATTTAACAGCTTGCTGGTTCGATGACATTCGACCCCATAAAGTTACACCAGCGGTGCTCGGACTTCTTTTGGACTTGAGGTGGGTACATTACCATCCCATTTGTTGCATTCGATTCAAGATGATCGCACTGTAGCGGTTCATGCGCTCAGGCCGTCGTTTCAGCGGACCAGGTAGAACCGCGGCGAGTCGCGCTGCCTCTTCCCGCCCAATGTTCCGCGCCGGCGTTCTGTAGTAGATATGACTCGCCCACTCTGCGCCATAAATGCCCGGGCCCCACTCCACCAGGTTCAGGTAGAGCTCGAGAATGCGCTGCTTGCCGAGCATGGCTTCGGCCACCGGTACCAGCGTAGCCTCCGCCGCCTTGCGCAGGATAGACCGGCTCGTTCCGAAGAACAGGTTCTTGACCAGTTGCTGTGTAAGCGTGGAGGCTCCGCGAGTTCGTTCACCTTCCAGGTCGTCATCGACAGCGATCTGCATCTCGTGCCAGTCGAACCCATGGTGCTGGTAAAAGCGCCCATCCTCCGCTGCGATCACCGCGTGCTGCAGATTGAGCGAAATCTGGTTTAGCGGGACGAACTGATACCGTTTCTGATACGGCTTGTCATTGACCCATGCCTGGAACCGGCGCTCAATCTGCACCGCGGTTGTCGGTGGATCGATCCAGCGCGCCGCCACCAGCAGCAGCGCAGCAGCCAGCCAAAGAAGCAACCCACACGCAACCAGCAAGCGTGCAAACAACCATAAGTGCTTCTTACGACGCAGGGTCTTGGCGGAATTAATTGGCTTGGAGGTCACGTTTCAGAATACCAACGTGAGCGGGCGGCTAGAGGTTCGTGTTTACGAGGTGGGGCGATCGACCTTCGGCTTTTTTGGCGTCACTTTCGGAAACACAAATTCTTGCAGGAGGTTGAGCCCTGCACCCGTCCCGATCCCGATGAGCGTATTGTTCAACGTGGTTTCGAACTCATGGCGGCTGCCTTCCGGGTAATACAAGTTGGAGATGGCTCCGCCCGCCAGGCTGCCCAGGATACCGGAGTAGTTCGGCTGCCAGCGGCCGTTGTCACCCTTCGTTATTACGGACATTTCCAAGGCATAAAGTATGCGCGACTTAATCGTGCCCGTACCTTTGTAAAAGTAACGTGGGTCCTGTTTCAAAATCGATGGCAGGATGGCATTGCTGACGTAGGTGCCGATAAAAAAGTCTCCATAGGCCGCGCCGAGGCGGTTCCCATAACCTGCTGCGCCCTGTCCATAGCCGGGGAACGAGTTGTTCGCCTGCTCCCCTCCCGCAATGAGCCCTGCGATCAAAAACGACGTCGGATCGATCGCCGCCTTCCACGCCAGCCCAAATTTCTGCTTCGTGCTCATCGGCGCAGCGTCGGCCACGTAGGTTGTGTAAAAGTTGGGTATCACCGCCAGCAGGCGTTGCTGCTCTTGCACCTTAATCTGTTCTGCGGCAATCTCCTCCGTAGTAAGCCGCACGCTCACATCGGTGACCACCGGAACCAACTCGAGTTTGATCGCCGGCGCCAGGTAGTCCTGCTGGGCAGGCAGGTTCCCCGACACTGTCTTCGCCTTGAATCCTGCAAGAGTAATACTCAGCGCGAAGGGTCCCGGCGCAATATTGCTAAACGAGAAATGGCCGTCCGCTGCGGTAAGGGTTTCTGCCGCCGGCGCAGTTGACAGGCGGGTGAGCTTGACTTGCGCCCCGAAGGCCGGCACGCCCGTCGCATCCAGCACCGTTCCGCTGATGGTTCCAATCGTCCTCGAGTCCGGCGCTTGCCCGATCTTAGACGTGGTTGCATCGGTAGCGCGTCCCTGAGGCTCGCCGTCTGCCGCGCCAGAGGTGGCCAAATCTGCCTGTGCTAACAGGAGAGAGGGATGCAGCCCGAGGCCGCAAATTATCCCGGCACAGAGCACACTGACTCGAAGGAAAGGGTTGGGATTCTTCTGCCGGACACTCGGGCCCATTGGTTCGTTCTTCTCCCCTCGAAAGCGGCACTTGCACAGAACCCGGGCGGTTCCGGAAAGTGTCGGGTTGTTCGCCAGACTAGCACAAAGGCCTCGGCATTCGCCCGTGTCTTATCCCAAGATCGCGTGGGTAACCGACTGCCACCAGGTAGGATTGATCCGCCACATATAGACCGAGAGGCTCTGGCCGACGATCAACACCGGCAGTACATAGAGATAGATCTTGTTGACGCGACGATCGACGACCAGATCTCGCGCCATGCCAAGGACGATCATGAGGTCGAGGCAAGGATAGAAGAGGTTGTGGTTGAACAGATAGTCAAAGCGGCCAAGAGCTGCGTCCATGAGGCCACAGGTTGCGATGAACACTAAGCGGCGATGGAAGTCTGGCTTCTTCCTCCAATAAATGGCCAGCCCAATACAAACGCCAAAGGCGATCATGTCATAAAACGGAATCGACAAAAATGCATCTGCATCGGCCTGATGATGTACCACTATGTCGAAGCGGGCCATGATGACGGCGATGGTAAAGCCCAGCGCAATCATCATCGTGGCGAGTCCGGCTCCAAACCAGCCAAGGAAACGATGCCAGCTCACTTTGTGTACACGGACCAACGTCGACTGAGCGATGAAGAACAATACCCACATCGAGAACGCGGTGCCGTGAATCCAGAGCAGGAAGGGCCTCGGCGGGGAAGCGTGGAAGAGATTGTCATTGACCGTGCGGCTGAAACCCCAGACCACCAGCCCGGCGAACACCAGCGACATGGAGAGATAGAAATACCGGCTCAGTAACCGTTTGACGCCGGTCATCATGCTCGTTCCCGTTCGAGACGACGGCTCCGCTTCACGCTTCCGAGCGTCCAAAGAACTGGGTGCGGTTGTCACGTGCCGTGTTCCTGCTTTCTCCGAATGATCCTGAGACCGGCGTTTCCCGTCCGACGCCACGTTGTAGGTATGCGTCCTGAAGCCTTTCGGATGTCCAGGGAAGCCAGTTGCAATACCTTAGCCGCAGGTGCTTCAGCGTTGCAACTAAAAAGTTCTTCTCGACCGGTACCCACTGTTTCTGTCACAACTGAGTGAAAAAGCAGGTGGTGATGAGCTACCCGGCGTTTCTGAATTTCCGAGCAATCTCTGGGCGGTGTCTCCATCCGTAGCGTCTCACCTCAGCGATACGGAATCTTGTTCACTTCCAGCCAATCTCTGGCAATCTGCTCGAAGGCCGCTTCGCGGTACCGGTACCACGCGTCCTCGAGACCCAGCCGTCGAATCGCATTCTTGAAGTGTCGAAATGCACCGTCGCCGTGAATCACTGAGGTCAGCTCAGCGCGACATCGGCACTGTTCTTCGTCCAGAGCGAAGTCCTCCATCATGCGCCATTCGTCGATATGCACGCGGTCGGGCAGCGCTAGCATGCGGTCGTCTTCCAGCGCGCGCTTGACCTGCGGCAAGTGCTCCTGCATCCATTCCGGCGCCATACTCCATTCACCACTCGTCGCGATGCGCGCTTCTTCCTGGTTGAAAGTGACGATCTCACCGGATTCCGGATCGAGGCAGGACTGCAGCTCATCACTTTGCAAGTCAAGCGCTTCGACCACATCGCGAAGAGACACAACCGGCATTCGCCCCTCCCGTCAGGGAATTGTACGACCGATGTTACCGCCAGGGCTTCCTCTGCGCTACAGGCAGGAAGGGCCGCGACGCCCTCCACAAGAAATAAACAGCGTGGCCGTTTGATTTCACTACCCTTGCCAACCCGGCTGCTTTAACCGGGAGCCGCGAGATGGCACAATAGCCCGAGCAGCGCCATCGGTCTTTTTGCCCAGGGATTAGCCCAGACCTGCAATCGACTATGGGCGGCTGCAAAGGCTTCTGTAATGTGCCTGCGACCCGGATCCGAACGCCCGGACCTGTCAGCGTCCTGCCGCCTGTTCTGCGCCGCGTCGCTGATAGCGTTAATCGTTGCCGCTCCTGCCGTCGCTAAAGTTGCCAACGTCAGCGGAGTGATTTTTACCCTCAACTCGGATCACGTGCAATCCGTCTGGCCGAATGCTCGCGTCACCTTGAAGAACCTGGGCACGGGTGTAGAAGTCTCTACCGTCTCCAGCGACCTGGGAGCCTACACGTTTAGCGGAATTCTGTTCGGCGACTACGAGATCACGGTCGCGCTGACCGGCTTTGAAACCTTCACAAAACAACTTGCGATCAACACTGGCGCGGTGAAGTTCGACGCTCAGCTCGTTTCCAAGGGACGAACCGAGACGATCAATGTCACGGCTGAGAGCCAGGGTGTCGATCTGAGCTCCAGTTCGGGAGGTGCGCCAATTCTCACCGCAGGCATTCTAAAGTCAACCATCCGCCTCAACCAGGACTTCCAGGATGCCTTGCCCTTGTTGCCAGGCGTGGTGCGAGGTCCCGATGGGCTGATTCGCATTAAAGGCGGCCGAACCAACCAGTCCAACACGCTCGTCAATTCCGCCAGCGTGACGGATCCCTTCACCGGACAACCGGCACTCAGCCTGCCGGCTGTGGCAGTCCAGTCCGTGCAAGTGCTCTCCAACCCGTTTTCGTCGGAATATGGCCGCTTCGCCAGCGGCGTGGTCGATGTCAACACTCGCGGGGGAACCGACGAATGGAAATTTCTCTTCGAGGATCCGGTGCCGCGTTTCCGCTGGATCGACGGCTCTACCCACGGAGTCGAGAGCGCATCGCCACATTTAACTTTTGCGGGGCCGCTGAAGAAAAGCAAGCTCTACATTTTTCAATCGATGGTCTACGGATACGACGCGGTTGAAGTACCGTCGCTGCCCAACCCAAATAATGTTCGCATCGTGGAAAAGGTCAATACGTACACCCAACTGGACTGGGATCCGGCTGCCAATCATCGCTTTACGGTGGTGCTGGCGCTGGATCCTCAGAACATCGACTACGCCGACATCAACACCTTCAACCCTGAGCTGGTCACCGCGGATTATCGTCAGCGTGGCTTTTTCGTTTCCGCCACGCACCGCTGGATTCTGGCCAATGGGGGATTCGTCCAGTCGCTGTTTTCGGCCAAGCAACTCGATTCGCAGGTCTTCCCCGCCAGTACATTGGCTGGACAAATGGTCCTTTTCCCTGAGCAAAGCACTGGCACCTACTTCGAACAGCAGAAACGGAAGACGCAGTTGTACCAGTGGTCGCAGACTCTCCATCTCCGACCGTTCGAATTCGCCGGCCGGCACTTGCTGACTCTCGGATATTCATACGCGTATTCGTCCTATCAGGGAGGGGTGGCCAATTTCCCCGTCGATGTGCTGCGGCAGGACGGCACACTGAGCAGCACAATCAGCTATGGCCCAGCGATTGCTTCGCAAGCCGCGAAAAACGATGCCGCGATTTTCGTACAAGATAACTGGCAAATCCACCCGCGCCTGACGCTTGATCTTGGTCTGCGGTTCGACCACGACAGCCTCTCCGGGGAAGCCGTCAATATTGCGCCACGCATTGGCTTTGTCTTTGCTCCAACCAGCGACAATCGCACAGCTATTCGCGGAGGGTTTGGCGTTTTCTATGACAAGATTCCCATCAACATCGCCATTTTCGCGAAATATCCGGCACAGACCATCACCAACTACGCCGACGATGGGACCACGGTGCTCAACGGACCCGCCACTTATACGCACGTAGTCGCCACTCCCGGCCAGTCACTGCGTGTGCCCTACAGCCTGGGCTGGTCATTGCAGTTCGACCGCGAGTTGCGGCGTGACCTGCTCTTTCGTATCGGATATGAAAACCGCCAGGTACACCGGGAGTTTTACGTGAACCCGTTTCAACCCGCAGCTGGTGACGCGCAGTTACTTCTGCTCAACTCCGGCCGGCAGAGCTATCACGAGTTTCTGGCGATGGCGCGATGGAAGGCCACGGAGCGCTCTACTGTATATGCCAGCTATGTCTACTCGCGTGCCTACGGCGAACTCAACGACTACAACCAGTTCTTCGGCAACTTTGCTTATCCGCTGATCCGGGCGAACCAGTACGGACCGCTTCTATCTGACGCGCCCAACCGCGGCCTCTTCTGGGGTGTAATCGGATTGCCTCACAAACTCGACTTCATTCCCATACTCGACGTGCATACCGGCTTTCCTTACTCGCGGCTCGATCAAAACTGGAACTTCCTCGGTCCGGAGAACCAGGCAGGCCGTTTCCCAACTTTCCTGGCCTTGGACACCAAGCTCCAATATCCAGTCGACTTCAAGTTCCACGGCCATCGCATTCAATTCAGAGCCGGGGTAAGTGTGTACAACGTGCTCAATCATTTCAATCCGCGCGACGTTCAGCAATATTTCGCTTCCCCCAACTATGGCGACTTCTACAACTCCGTGGGGCGGCTCTTTCGATTAGATGGCGACTTCGACTTCTGATTTTGTGTATGCTGTGGGTTTGGGCTGGGATCGAGGACTCATACTCCTCCAGCTGTTTTAATCAGACATTTAGCGGCCGCCGTTTCCCGCCCGGCGAGCCGCGACCTCCACGGAGACCATATGGCTACCAAGGTCCACTCTGAACCCAAACCAGCGACTAACAACGATCACTACGTTCCCAGAACTAATTTCGAAGCTGACTTGGCGCTGGAGTTTCTGCGCGTAGTGGAGGAAGCTGCCATCGCCTCCGCCAAGACCATGGGCCAGGGAAAACGCGAATTGGCCGACCAGATGGCTACTGAAGCCATGCGCGGCGTCATGGACTCCGTTCCCATGGATGGCACCATCGTCATCGGCGAGGGCGAGCGCGACGAAGCCCCCATGCTGTACATCGGCGAAAAGGTCGGCAAGAACGACGGCGGCCTTTACCCGCAAGTGGATATCGCAGTCGATCCGCTCGAAGGCACCAACTTGTGCGCCACTGGATCTCCCGGAGCGATCACTGTTCTGGCGGCTTCCGAGGGCGGCGGCCTCCTGCATGCTCCTGACTGCTACATGGAAAAGATCGTGGTCGGACCGTCATGCAAGGGGGTTGTCGATCTGGAAGCGCCGGTGGGCCACAATCTGAAAGTGATAGCAAAGGTCCTCGGCCGCAAAGTCGAAGATCTGGTCATCATTATCTTGGAACGTCCGCGCCACGAGAAGTTGATCGAAGACATCCGCAAAGCGGGTGCACGCATTCGACTGATCTCCGATGGCGATCTGTCACCCGGAATTGCCGCCGGAATGCTGGGCTCAGGCGTTCATGCAGTGATGGGCATAGGCGGCGCTCCTGAAGGCGTCATCACCGCCGCTGCCATCCGCTGTCTCAATGGATACATGGTCGGCCGTCTAACTGGTTACACGCCGGAACAAGCCGAGCGTATGTCTGACATGGGTATTAAAGACCCTAAGCGTATTTACACCGCCGAAGAGTTGGCGCCGGGTAAAAACATCGTCTTCGCCGCTACCGGCGTCACCGATGGGCCGTTGCTGAAGGGCGTCCGATTCTTCGGTGACGGCGTGCGCACCTCATCGCTGGTGATGAAGCTGCAGAGCCGCAAAGTCCGCTTCATCGAAAGCATTCACGTCAGCCCAAGTCCAGACTCGAAGGTGCGCATCCCGTAATAATATTTTGGGATTTCGCACTTCGGGCCCTCTCCTGGAAAGGGCCCACTTCGGGTTTGCAGGTCATGTGGAAGCGACACTGTTTTCCGCGAGGGCTTCGTCCCTGGGTCATAAGCGGAACTGGTACTTTTTTTATTCCACTCTGGTTCGCCACGGTTTCCCGCTATTCATTTCTTGCTTGACTGTTTCGCAACAGGAGTAGACTTGGCTTAGCGCAAGGTAGCTACGGTTGGGATTTCCCTCCGGAGAACCTTTCATGAATGTGCATTTTAGTTATAAGATTTCTAAAACCTCCGACCTCGATAAGCAAACCCAACATCAACTTGAAAAACTAAGTAAGCACCTGCAGGTGTTTCGTCCCGAGTTGGTGCATGTCAAAGGCATCGTTGAAGAAAACTCGGCGCGGGAGGGGTTCGTCGTATCGCTGAACCTGCGCTTGCCCTCGGGACAGATGTCGGCGCAGGAGAAGAGCGGAACCGCAGCCGCGGCGATCAAGGCCGCATTTGATGGGCTGCTGGAACAACTGAAGCGGCACAAGCAGGTGTTGCGAAGCAAGCATAAGTGGGTGCGTCGGCGCGACGTGGATCGTCGTGACGCCGCGACCGTTCCGTTTGAAAACACGCTGGCGGTGGTGCGCCCGGAGACCGTGTCGCCGGTTGATGTCTCCAGCTACATTGATGTGAACTTGCCGCGCCTTGAGCGTTTTGTCGAGCGGCAGATCGTCTATCGCGAGAGCTTAGGAGAGCTGCGGCCCGACCAGGTCGCTCCCGAAGATGTGGTGGCGGAGGCCATCTGCGCGGCTCTCGGCGATGACCTGGAAAAGCCCGAACGCATCAAGATTGAGCCTTGGCTCTATCGGTTGGCCAGTGAAGCGATCGACCGCATCTCCGGCGGCGATGACAACCTGGTCGACGTACCGCTTGACCGTCATCACAGCGCGCAGAATGTCGAAGCCAGCGACGAAGCACGCCTGCAGTTTCATCAGCCGGACGAGAAGCTCCTGGAAGAAGACATCATTGCCGATGGACACGCCGGCAATCCCGAGGAAGTGACGGCCCGCCACGAGTTGATCGCCGTGGTACAAATCGCGCTGTGCAATGCCAGGCGCTCTGACCGTGAGGTCTTCATTCTTTATGCAGTCGAAGGTTTCAGCCCCGAGGAGATCGCCACCATCACCAATCGCACGCTGGAGGAGGTACGTGGGTCCATCGGCAAGGCCCGCCAGCAACTGCAACACGCCTTGCCTATCAAGGACCTTTTCAAAAGCAAACACGTGGAGTACATCCAGAGCAGCTGAAGGAGCCCGCTCACTTAGGGGCCACCGATCTTTCAAGCCAAGTTTCACTGAGGAGAACCGGAATGATCACGAGAGATGACATCCGCGAACTTGCTAATTTTCATTCGCCGGAGGGCTGCGCTGTAACGTTTTACTATCAGCCCGCGACGCCCACCAACCGGTCGCATCGAGACGAAACCATCCTGGTAAAAGACCTGGTCAATAACGCACTTCGCGAAGCGGAGAAGAAAGGAGGCAATCAGAAGGCCGCCGGTTCCGATCTGCAGCGCATCCTCGAAATGAATGAGACACTGCGCAACAACGGGCGCCACGGCAAGGCCATCTTCGCCTGTGCGAATCGCGGCGTCTGGCGTGAGTTCGATCTGCCCGCAACGCTGCCTAAGAGCAACCTGATCCTCAATCAGCGCTTCCATTTGAAGCCGTTGGCCGCAATCTTCGACGGCATGCAGCATGCCTGCATCGCGCTGGTCGATCGTTCCAAAGCCCGCGTCTTCGAGATTGCCGACGGCACCATAGTCGAGAAGCTTGACTTCATTAACGAACTGACGCGCCGGGGACGCAGTGACGGATACGGCGGCTATGACGCCGGCCACGTCGAGCGCCGGGTGATGAACGAAACCATGCAGCATTTCAAAGTCGTGTCGGACGCGGTCACCGGGCACGTCGAGCACGGAGGTTGCGAGAGGTTGCTGATTGGCTGTCACGATGACGTATGGTCCGAGTTTCTTCCTCATCTTCATGCTTACGCGCGACAGCGGCTGGTAGGGCGCTTCCGCATTGATCCCAAAACAGCCACGCCGGAACAGGTGCGACGAGAGGCGCTGGAACTCCTGCAGCGGCACGATGAACAGCACAAGCGGTCGCTGATCAATGAAGTGATTGGCGAGGCTCATCGCAACGGGCGCGGCGCCATCGGATTGCGGCGGGTATTACGCTCTATCGAGGCGGGAGAAGTCCAGACGCTGATGATCGCGTCGAGCTTTAGCGCCCCAGGAGTGAAGTGCTATCACTGCGGTCACATGGATTACCACATCGCCCCCGACTGCGTGGTGTGCGGCAAGCCCAACACCGAGTTCGACGACCTCAGCGACGCCATCGTGGGATATGCCATTCGCCATGGATTGGACATTGTTTACGTAGGCGACGATGAGCAGTTCGACAAGATCGGACGTATCGCTGCACTGCTCCGCTACCGTGCCGACCAGAACACGCCGGCCAAAGTGGCAGTCTGAAAGTTTGAACCTGACGCCGCCCGCTCGACTGCGTTTCGACCCCAAGAAGCCTCGGTCGGCGGGTGGCATTGCTAACCGGTCACGGCGCTCTTCCGTCCATCACGCGATGCGATCTCTACTGGCCTTACTGGCACTCTCGACGACACTGGTCGCTCAGGCGCTTAAGTCACTGCCACCCGACGACGCCGTCCGCGTCGCCGAGTTTTATCGTCTCGCTGAGCAAACTCAGGACAAAATCTGGCCGGGATGGAGCAAAACGCCCGCGCCCCTGCTGCTGGTCACCAGCGACACAGAATATCTGACGCACTTCCCCACTCCACCAAAAGACTTCCAAAAGGTTGGCGAGGATGTGTACGCCCGTCCGCGCCAGTTCCCTACCAACTTCCAGGCGACCTTTCCGGCCTTCGGACCACCATCCGTCATTGTTATTGGGGAGCCGGCAAACACATCGAGCAAGACCAGCACTCCGTGGCTCATCACGGTCATGCATGAGCACTTTCATCAACTGCAGAACAGCCAGCCCGGCTATTTCCAGGCAGTGGAGGATCTGGGGCTGGGTCACGGCGACACCACTGGCATGTGGATGCTCAACTACCCATTTCCTTATGACGATCCCGAGTTGGTACGCTCGTTTGAGTATCTTCGCGACTCACTGCTGGACGCCCTGAACGAAGTCGACAAGCAAAAGTTCACACCGCTGAGTAAGCGATACCTTATGGACCGCAAGCAGTTCTTCGCGCAACTGTTGCCGGGCGATCATAAGTATTTCAGCTTTCAACTCTGGCAGGAGGGTGTCGCCCGCTACACGCAGGTGAAAGCGGCAGAAGCGGCCGGCGACTATCAACCTTCAGCCGCCTACGCTGCTCTGCCCGATTACACACCCTTTAACGCCGGCGCGGTGGCGGCCCGATCGCGGACTCTCAATGAACTCAAACGCATCGACATCACCAAATCGAAGCGGGAGGTGTTTTATTCTTTCGGGGCCGCGGAAGCTTTGTTGCTCGACCGCATCAATCCGACGTGGAAAGACGAGTACTTCAACCACCTGCTGACCACGGATCCGTTGTTCCCGAAGTAAGTGAAGTTGGCTGTGTTGCTCCGGAGACATGTCATGTGTCTGTCATGCTATTCTGCCAATCGATTTTATTTTTGGGGAAGAAATGACACTTACTCGCCGCGATTTTCTCGCCACTACCGCCATTGGTTCGGCATCGCTTGCACTCGACTTGCAGGGACAAGAAGCGCCGGGATATAAGGCCCCCGTCCCCGGCCTAAAGCCGAAATCACCGGTCCTGATCTGCGCTGCCAACGGATACAACTATCTCGACCGCGGCTATGCAGTATTGACCGGCGGCGGCGATACGCTTGACGCTGTGATGCAAGTCATCACCGGGCCGAAGACGACCCCAACGATGACAGCGTGGGACTCGGCGGTCTGCCCAACGAGGAATGTGTCGTCGAGCTCGATTCCTGCTGCATGCACGGTCCCACGCGCATGGCAGGCTCGGTTGCGGGCGTGCACGACATCAAGAATGTGTCGCTGCTGGCGAAGACCGTGATGGAGCACACCGGCCACGTTATGCTGGTGGGCGAAGGCGCGTCGAAATTCGGCTTATTGATGGGCTTCCCCAAGAAGAACCTCCTGACTGAGCGTTCACGCAAAACCTGGCAACTATGGCGCGAGACCATGTCCACCGATGACTGGTGGGGCCCCGGCCTCGCCAGCCCGAACTTCAAGTTTCCTGACACTGGCGGCGACCTCACCGAACTGCAGCAGCAACGTATCGAAAAGATGGAGAAGCTTGCCGCCAAAATCGGCATCGAACCCGAATTTCGCATGGCTGCTATCGAGCGCGTGCTGAAACCGCCAACCGGGACCATTAATTGTTCGGCGATCAATGCGAAGGGAGAGATGTCGGGCGCGACCACCACCAGTGGTCTGGCGTGGAAGATCCCAGGCCGCGCCGGCGACTCGCCTATCATCGGCGCCGGATGCTATTGCGATCAGGATATAGGTTCGGCGGGCGCCACCGGTAACGGCGAAGAGAACATCAAGATCTGCGGTGCGCACACCATCGTGGAAAATATGCGGCACGGAATGTCGCCGGAAGACGCAGGCATGGATGCCTTGAAGCGCATCGTACGCAATTACAACGGCGACATGCACAAGCTGGCATACATGGACATGACCTATTACATCCTGCGCAATGACGGCGCCTACGCTGGCGTGACATTGTGGGCAGGGCCGCCCGAGCATCTGAAGCGCTTCGCGGTGCACGACGACAAGGGCAAGCGTTACGAGAGGGCGACGCCGATGTTCCAGGGTGCGTCGCTAGGTTGGCCGCCGATGCCGGGTGGAAAGAAGTTGAAGCCTGAAGCGAGGTAAGACTTACACCGCAACAGTCACTGTGGTTTCCGTCCGCGTCACGGGACGGTAAAGCGTGTCGCGCTCGAACGGCACGCGTCCCGCCTCGGTGATCAGGCGGATCAGGTCCTGGCGGCTCAGTCCCTGCGGCGTGGTCGCACCCGCGTCGTGATAGATCTTCTCCTCCACCACGGTGCCGTCGATGTCGTCGGCGCCGAAGCGCAACGAGATCTGCGCGATCTTCGGCGTCACCATCTGCCAGTACGACTTGATATGCGGGAAATTGTCGAGCACCAGCCGCGACACCGCGATCTGCTTCAGGTCGAGCATGCCGGTGGTCTTCGGCAGGTGCTGCAGCGGCGTGTTGTCGGGATGAAACGCCAGCGGAATGAACGTCTGGAAGCCGTGCGTGTCGTCCTGCAGCGCGCGCAGCTTGAGCAGGTGATCGACGCGGTCTTCGTCGTGCTCGATGTGGCCGTAGAGCATGGTCGCATTCGACTTCAGCCCGACTTCATGCGCGGTGCGCGCGATCGCCAGCCAGTCGTCGCCGTCAATCTTGTGATCGCAGATGATGTGCCGCACGCGATCGGAGAAAATCTCCGCTCCGCCGCCCGGCATGGAATCCAGCCCCGCTTCTTTCAGCCTGACCAGCACTTCGCGCGGCGTCATCTTGCCGATCTTGGCGAAGAACGAAATCTCCACCATGGTGAAGCCCTTGAGGTGCACCTGCGGGAAGCGCTGCTTCAGCCCGGCGATCATGTCGGGGTAATACTGGAACGGCAGGTCGGCATGCAGTCCGCCGACGATGTGGAACTCGGTCACCGCTTCGGTGTAGCCGGAGGCCGCGGTGTTCCATACTTCTTCCAGCGCCATGGTGTAAGCGCCGGGCGTGTCTTTCTTGCGGCCGAAGGCGCACAGGCGGCACGCCGCCACGCAGACGTTGGTGTAGTTGATATGGCGGTTGACGTTGAAGTAGGCAGTGTCGCCGTGCATCCGCTCGCGCACGTGGTTCGCCAGCCACCCGATGGCGAGGATGTCGCCCGAGCGATACAGCGCCAACGCGTCATCTTCGGACAAGCGCTCCTGCGCCATCACCTTGTCGGCGATGGGCTTCAGCCGCGGGTCATCGGTCTGAAAAGGATGCTGCTTCCGGGCTTGGCTGGTCTGCTGCGCTACGGTGGCCATTCCTTCAATGATATCGCACCCCGGCGGCGAAATCACAGGAGGATGTGACCTGACTTGGCGGTCCGGGATTCCCGACAAATTAGGCTCTACCGACGCCAGCAGCAAATCCGCCGCGACAAAAAACAGAAATCCCATTGAGATGAATCCGTTCATGGTGAAAAACGCGGCGTTTACCCGGCTGAGGTCGTCGTGCTTCACCAGCGAATGCTCGTAGATCAACAGAAGCGCGACCATCACCACGCCTGCCATTGCAATCTTTCCCAGCCCGAACGCCACCACCATCGCCGCCAATAACAACACAGTAACGACATGAAACAGCCGCGCGATCAGCAGCGAGTTCCGGATCCCGAAGGCCTTGGGAACCGAATAGATATTGGCGTCGCGGTCGAACTCGTAATCCTGGCAGCTATAAAGGATGTCGAAGCCCGCTCCCCAAAACACCACGGCGCCAGTCAACAGCAAAATGCGCGGATCGAACGAACCGCGCACCGCAATCCATGCGCCGCAGGTGCTATTCCCATCGCCAGACCCAGCACCACGTGGGCCCAGCGCGTGAAGCGCTTGGTGAACGAATAGAAGAAGACGATCGCCAGCGCCACAGGCGATAGATAGAACGACAGCGGATTCAGTTGCCACGCAGCGAACACCAGGACCGCCGAGGTAACGACCACGAACCCCAGCACAAATTGTCGCGACAGCTTCCCTGCAGGAAGCGCGCGGATCTTGGTGCGGGGATTTTCCGCGTCAATGTCGGCATCCACCAGCCGGTTGAAGGCCATCGCCGCCGACCGCGCTGCCACCAGGGCGACAATGATCCAAATGGAGGTATGCAGATTGGGAATTCCACGCGCCGCCAGCACCGCGCCGGTCAATCCAAAGGGGAGCGTCAGCACCGAGTGCTCCCACTTGATCATCTCCAGAGTTGTGCCGGTGTTGCGGAAAATGCTGCGAAGTACGGCCACGACTCGATTCTACCGGGTTACCCGCTACCCTGGGCCAAAGGTCTTTGCGCCCACTGGCGCTCCCATGCGGGCACCGTAACGGTTTCAGCGACCAGCGCGGGCTTCAGCGCCCAGCATACGACGCGCGTTCCGAATGGCAGATTAATGTAGTGCATCAGGTGCCGCTCGCCGTCCAGTAGCGCCGACATGGCAGCATTGGCCAGCCGCGATGGGTGCGGATAGTGCCGATGATGGGTGATGGACTTGCGAAAAACGTCTTTGGCAGCCCGTCCAACCACCAGCGGCAGGAATGCGCTGGCCACGAAGTACGATGCACGATGAATCTGGAAGCCACAGGTGTTCAGCTTACGGCGCAATTCGCTGACCGTGTAACGCCGCTGATGTCCGCGGGCTTCGTCGTCTTCGCCCCACAGAAACGAGTACGCCGGCACGGTCAGGCACAGTAGCCCGCCTTCTTTAAGCACACGCCGGATCTCGCGCAGAGCGGCCATGTCGTCGGCGACGGATTGCAGCACGTCGCCCGCAACGATGGCGTCGAACGAGTTCGAGGTGAACGCAAGTTCCTCGGACCGCGAACACATCAGGTTCTCATCACCCTCGATCTGGCGAAAAGCCAGCGTCGGCAGCGAGCTATGCAACATTACACACCCGGTACAGCGCCGGGTCTGTCGAACTGCAATTGGGCGGTACAGCCGAGATCGAGCACGCGCGCCTCACGCTTACCGTGGACGGCCTGCATTGCCGCTTCGCGCAGCAGCTTCCGTCGCGCGGTATACCACCACGATTCGCTGTCGCGGCGCAATTCGTCGAACTCGATCTGAACGTCCATCACTGGCCTTGTCTACGATTCAAGGCGAATTGTACGGGAGCGACGCAGCCGATTCGGCTTCGTCTATCCGTGAATTGCGAGCGACTCGTTTCGCACCGCAGCGCGGAAATAGCCAAGCGATGATCTGCAATCCGGTTGCCAAATCAATCTTTGGCTCCCAGCCGAGCAGCGTCCGCGCCTTGGTGATATCCGGACGACGCTGACGCGGGTCGTCCTGCGGCAAGGGCTCGAACCGCATCTTGCTCTCGGAGCCCGTGATCTTCAGCACAACCTTGGCACACTCCAGCATCGTGAATTCGTTGGGATTGCCGATGTTCACCGGCTCGCGCTCGTCCGACTTCGAAAGCGCGACAATTCCCGCGATTTCGTCGCTCACGTAACAGAAGCTGCGCGTCTGCGAGCCGTCGCCGTAAACAGTTAGATCGTCGGTACACAAGGCTTGTTTCATGAAGTTCGAGATCACGCGCCCATCGTCGATCCGCAATCGCGGACCATAAGTGTTGAAGATGCGCACGATTCGCGTGTCCACGTGATAGTAGCGATGGTAGGCCATGGTGGCGGCTTCGGCGAAGCGCTTGGCCTCGTCGTAGACCGAGCGCGAGCCGTTTGGATTCACGTGTCCCCAATAGCTCTCTTTCTGGGGATGCTCCAGCGGATCGCCGTAACACTCCGAAGTCGAGGCCAGCAGGAATTTTGCGTGGTACTTCCTCGCGATTTCCAGACAGTTGAGGGTCCCTGCCGAGCCGACTTGCAGAGTCTCGATACCGTACTTCAGGTAATCGACCGGACTGGCAGGCGATGCGAAGTGAAACAGGTAGTCGAATCTTCCCAGGGTCGAATGGCCAGCAGACATCCTGCTCCAGGAACTCGAAGCGCGGTTCGCGCACCAGGTGCGCGAGGTTCTCCATGCGGCCGGTCAGCAGATTGTCGGCGCACACGACGGAATGCCCTGCCTCGAGCATCGCGTCGCACAAGATGCGATCCGAGAAAACCCGCACCTCCAGTGACCAGGACTCGCATGATCCTCCGCTGAAGCGAATGCCAAGAGTAAAATCCTACGCTTTCCGGAAGGTCAGCGATGTGTCAACCATCACAGCATGCCGCTCGACCGCTACGTATAATCGAGGTTTCCTTGAGGCAGGGTTACATGGCTGATCGCCAGACAGACCTACTGATTATCGGCGCCGGCATTGTCGGCCTGGCGACCGCTCTCGAATACACTCGCCGCTTTCCCGGCAACCGCGTAGTGGTCGTGGAGAAAGAAGATCGCGTCGCCGCCCACCAGACCGGCCACAACAGCGGCGTCATCCATTCCGGAATTTACTACAAGACAGGCTCTCTGAAGGCTCGCAACTGCGTGGCGGGATGCGCATCGATGAAGCGCTTCTGCCACGAGCATGGCATTCCTTTCGAGGAGTGCGGCAAGTTGGTGGTAGCCACGAGCCCAGAAGAAGTCCCGCGACTCGAACAGCTGCATCAGCGTGGCATCGCCAATGGTGTCGAACGTATGCGCATGCTCAGTCGCGACGAATTTCGCGAAATCGAGCCACACTGCGACGGTCTCTGCGCGTTGCTGGTTCCCTCCACCGGCATCGTGGATTACACCCAGGTGGCAAGAAAGTATGCGGAACTGATCGAATCAGCGGGAGGCGAGATTGTTTTTCGCGCCAAGGTCATTGGCCTGGACGACGATGGCGACGTGCAATGTTGTCGAGACCACGGCAGGAATTTTTCGCGCGAGCTATGCCATCAATTGCGCCGGACTCTACAGTGATGCTGTCACTCGCATGGCGGGTTGCGAAACCGATTTCGAGATCATTCCTTTTCGCGGAGAGTACTACGAGGTGAAGCCCGAACGGCGCAACCTGGTCAGGAATCCAATCTACCCCGTGCCCGATCCGCGCTTCCCATTCCTTGGCGTCCACTTCACCCGCCACGTGGACGGCAGCGTCGAAGCCGGTCCCAACGCGCTTCTGGCACTTCGCCGCGAGGGTTACACCGGCAGCACACCGGACATGACAGAAGCGATCGCGATGCTACGCTATCCCGGCTTTTGGAAGATGGCCCGCAGATACTGGAAGATGGGGATGGCGGAGCAGTATCGTTCGTGGGACAAGTCTGCCTTCACTGCGCGCCCTGCAGCAGATGGTTCCCGAGTTAACGGAAGCGGATCTGGCGCCCGGTGGCTCAGGCGTGCGCGCCCAGGCCGTGGACAAGCATGGCAGCCTGCTCGACGACTTCCATTTCATTCATAGCCGGCGCATGATCCACGTCTGCAATGTGCCCTCTCCCGCAGCTACCGCCTCGCTGGAAATCGGTCGCGAGGTTGTGGACATGCTGGTGAACTGCTTTGAGCTGGCGGATGAACAGACCCCGTTAGTCAAAATGTAACCGGCGCGAAGTTCAGTTCAGCAATCTGTCAAACCAATACTCACCGCACCACTCCTTCGAGGGGAGAACTCGCTGTCGCGTAGAGCTTCTTTGGCATGCGCCCAGAGAGATAAGCCTGGCGGCCCGCGACCACCGCGTTCTTCATCGCCTCTGCCATCAGCACCGGGTCCTGTGCGCCCGCGATGCCTGTATTCATCAGTACGCCATCCATGCCCAGCTCCATAGCGAGTGTCGCATCCGACGCGGTACCCACACCGGCATCCACGATCAACGGGACGTCCGAGATCATCTCCCTCAGAATGCGCATACTCGGCTGGTTCTGAATGCCGAGTCCGCTGCCAATGGGAGCACCAAGCGGCATCACCGCGCTGGCTCCTGCGTCGATCAGGCGCTTGGCCACCACGATGTCGTCCGAAGTGTACGGCAGAACGGTGAATCCCTCCTTCACTAGCACGCGTGTGGCTTCAATGGTGGCTTGGACGTCGGGAAACAGCGTGGCCTGGTCGCCAATGACCTCGATCTTCACCCAGTCCGAGAGCCCGACTTCACGACCCAAACGAGCGGTGCGGATCGCCTCGTCGGCGGTGTAACAACCCGCGGTGTTGGGCAACAGAAAATATTTCTTGGGATCGATAAAGTCGAGCAGCGATTCCTTGCTGCGATCGAGGTTCACGCGCCGCACTGCTACGGTGACCATTTCTGCGCCTGAGGCTTCGATAGCACGCGCCGTCTCCTGCCCCGACTTGTACTTGCCCGTGCCTACGATCAGGCGCGAGCGAAACTGCCTACCCGCAATGATGAATGAGTCCATGACGACATTGTAATGAATGCGGGTGCTGGGATGTGATTTGGCAACTTCGCTCCGCGGCGCTTGGCATTCGTGGCGTGTTGCCGTATGCTCATTCCGCTTCGTCGAAACCTCTGACCGCGATCGTTCCTGGAGAGACCATGAAGCTCCTTCTCACAGCTCTGCTTCTCTGCAGTTCCCTGCCGATGTTCGCTGCTGACACCAAGGCTACCGCCGAGGCGCTCAACCGCTGGGTTGGAGGCAAGTGGGTAAGCGATGCTCATTTTCTTGACACCGATTACAGCCAGGCCCGTACCGGCAGCGCGATAACGACCTGTGCATGGTCGCCGGATCATATTTTCGTCGTCTGCGATCAGGACGTGAAAGACGACGGCACTCCGCTGCGATTTCTTTCCGTTTATGCCTTCGATCCCAAGACCGGTACCTACCATTTCTTTGGCCTCGCGCCCGATGGGGACCAGCCGCGCACAGGAGACGTCACCATCAGTGCTGACGGGGCACATTGGGAATACTTATCGAAGACCACTATCAAGGACAAGCCGGTATGGTTCCGTACCATCAATCAATTCAAGAACACCGATCAGGTGGATTGGTGGTCAGAGTTCACGACGGACGAAGGCCAGCACTGGACCAAGACAGGGGAAGGCTCGGAGAAACGGGAAAAGTAGCCGGGTCCCGGCAAGCAGTGTAAGCAGTATTCGAGCTAGTGGTCGGATGTCGGTTCGAGTATCTCGCTGTGCTTAGGCGCTTCCAGCGAAAGCTCAACTTCTTGAAGTCGGTCGAGACCGCCTCTGCCTTTTAACTGAATGGCTCGATACGTCGCCATGAATCCCTCCACGCCTAAGGCCAGGTGGATTGTGACGTGTCCCACTTCTGAAACATCGGACAGTATCGTCGAGTCAGACAGGCAGTGCAACGACCGGCGCGGATAAAGAAACGCGGATAGAGGTAAGTTTCAAGCCAACCTTCAACCGGAACAATTTTGAACCGGCTTCCTCCACAAAGACGGCAATGTACCGAGAACATGCTCATGTCGAAATCGCGACGCGCTGCAAACTCTACCGATCGTTGACTATTCCCTGATTCGCGGTTGGATCGAGAGGTTCCGGTGCGTGCTTCGCCGGCAGCTTCATTTCGGCATGAGTGAGCCGGCAGCCGCATACGCTGCATTCCCAAGCCACCGCTGCGCCGCCCGATAGCTTCGCGCCGCTGGGATTCCACTTCTTCGACATTTCGCTTGCTGCACTGAGGGCAAGTCATGAACAGATATTTCCCGATCGGCAGACACTCTAAGGAGAAGAGGACTTCAGATAGGCCGACTTAGGTTCAGGAAATCTGAAAGAGGCAAACAAATTCTGCCTCAAGCTCGACTCTAGTCTCTGGTTGCTCGCAAGTCAAACAATCCGGAGTGGACTCAGTTAAGTTGCCCTTGAGCTGGGTCCTCATGCCGTTGAGCTAATTTTTCATGCGGCCGTCACCGCGCTGAAGTGATCTTCCCCGACGACCTCTGTTTCGAGAAGTTGCTCAGTCCTCGCCCGCGAATTGACCTTGCCGAATAGTTTGATAGTGGTATAGTGCCGTATCTCAGACCGGTAAACTCCGGTCATTCCAAAAACAACTTGTGATTCGAGAGGGGAAATATGGCCAAGAAGTTTCTCTGCTTCTCAGTCCTGGTGCTGGCAATTGCGCTATTCGTTCCGGCCCATGCCAACGCGTTGAATGCCTTTGCTGGATGGGATTTCGCCACTGTCGGAAGTTCGTTCAACAACGGCAATGGGTATGCGCTCGGCGAGGTATTCTCACCGACACAGAACATCTTTGTCGATGTCCTGGCGTACTACGGATCGGTCGGAGGGTTTGCGGAATCGCATGCCGTTGGACTCTACGACGCCGGGGGCAACCTTCTGTCTTCGACGACGATCGACAATACCTCGACCTTGTCGATCCCGTTCTTCGTCGGTAACTCAGTGACACCAGTCGAACTCTTCGCCGGCCAGACATATGTGTTGGTTGGCGCCAGTGGGGTGATTGACCCTTACGCGTTCAACGATGGGGGCTTCACTGTTTTCGCGCCCATCACTTATCCCGGAGACAATTGGGTCCTTAACGGTGGCGGCCTTCAGTTCACGGGAACCAACATCATCGGAGATGTTTCCGATGGTTTTTGGGGGCCGAACTTCGGATGGGATGTCGCCTCTACTCCTGAACCAAGCAGCCTCCTGCTCCTGGGCTCGGGAGTGTTCGGCCTCGCGGGCCTGCTGCGCCGCAAGCTAAGCTAGGTCGCCAGTCAGTCCACGAGTACACATGGCCTCGGGTATTCAGCTCGAGGCTTTTTGCTGTCTTGTATTGAGGCCTTGGCCGGATTTTTGGGTGAGCGGACTATCGTCCACTTCTCACAACTCTCGTAGGGCTTCCAGCGTGGAACGTGCCGAGTTGGCCATGTGCAGGATGTCGGTGCCGATTGCTACGACTCTTGCGCCCGCTTTGATCTCATTTCGAGCCTGGTCAGCGTTACTGCAAAAGATTCCCATGGGTGAATTTGTTCTGGCACATGCTGCCCGAACTTTGTCGATTGCAGCCACCACATCAGCGTGACCGACCTGACCTACAAGACCCATGCTATTGGAGAGGTCATACGGTCCAACAAAAACTGCATCGATTCCCGGCACCACCAGAATCTGGTCAACGCTGGCAATAGCATCGCAATGTTCGATCTGCACAATCACCGCCGTTTGAGCATTGGCTGACGAGAGATACTCGGCGAAATGCAGGCCATATCCCTGCGCTCTTCCGAGTCCCACACTTCGCTCACCTTGCGGCGGATATTTCGCCAAGGCAACGATCTTCCGCGCGTATGCCTCCGAGTTGACTTGCGGCACGATGATGCCACTGCACCCAGTATCCAAAACCCTCTTGATGTTTTCCGGCGTGCCATCGGGAACGCGTACCAGAGTGAAGCTGCGATTTGCCACTGCCTGTATCGCCCTCTGGGCATCGTTAATCGAAAGGCTTCCATGCTCCAGATCGATGAAGATCCAGTCAAATCCTAGCAAGGCCAGCGCCTCGGCAACTTCTGTTGATGCGACGGTCAACAGAGTACCGAGGATGGGCTTGCCGCCTTGTAATACATCCCGAAATGTTGGAGTCATTGGGAGGCTTCTCTCGCTTTCACCATCCTGAAGAACCTCTGCGCTCGCGCCACGTCCCGCCCAATCTGCTCGCGCAAGGCATCAACCGATTCGAACTTCCGTTCCTCGCGCAGCCGCTTCAAGAAGATCAACTCGACCTCCGTCTGTGCCAGCAGTTCGATTTCATGGAAGTTCAGCAGGTGGCTTTCTATCGCGAACGAATCCGGCCCGAACGTCGGACGTACTCCCACGTTGGTAACCGCGTCGAAACACTCGCCGTTGATGCGCACCCACGTAATGTACACGCCGTTGGCCGGAACCAGTTCGTCGTAGCGCGCCAGATTTACAGTTGGGACCGTGTACCGGGTTCCGTAGCCGCGGCCGCGTCCCGGACTCGACAGGATGCTGAACGGACGCCCCAGCAAAGCACGTGCCCGCTCCACGCGTCCAGCGGCGACCAGCGCGCGAATTTCCGTACTCGACACGTGGTGCCCGCGCAGCATCAGCTCGGAGTAGGTGTGCACGTCGAAGCCCATCTCGCGGCCGAAGCCCGCCAGCGTATCGACGTTCCCCTGCGCTTTGTGACCGAAATGGAAGTTATAGCCTTCATGCACTTCCCGGGCGTGCAACGCATCTACAAGTACCTGCTTCGCGAAATCGTGCGCCGTCATGAGCGACAAGTCACGCGAGAACGGCAGCACGAGAGTAGCGTCCACACCGGTACTCTCCAGCAGTTGCAACTTGACCGGCAGCGGCGTGAGCAGCTTGGGCGCGACATCAGGCCGCAAGATGCGCAGAGGATGCGGCTCGAAGGTCACCACAACTGCCTTGCCTCCGATGGCATGCGCGCGCTCAGCCATGCGTCGCACCACCGCCTGATGAGCCGCATGAACGCCATCGAAGTTGCCCACGCTCACCACCGTCGGACCCAGTTGCTGCGGGACTTCCTCAAGCTCGCGGAATACTTGCATCGTCGACCGGCATCCTAGAGTTCAAATTCGAGCTTGAGCCCGTCATAGGAGAGACGCACGTTCGGCGGCAGCGAGGCATTGGTGGCCTCGTGCGGCATGTCGTGCGACATGTGGGTGAAGAAGGCGCGCTTGGGCTGGAGGCGGTCCACGATCTGCAACGAATTCTGCAGCGTCGAGTGCGTGGGATGCGGTTGGTGCCGCAGCGCATCGAGAAAAAGGATGTCCAGGCCCTCAAGTTGCGCCATGGTTTCGTCCGGCACCGAGCTGAAGTCCGTCAGGTACGCGGCCGATCCAAAGCGGTAAGCCTCGATTGGATAATCGCCGTGGTTGACTACCAGCGGCGTGAACATCGCACCAAACAATTCAATCGGCCCATCGACATTGCGAATTTCGACTTGCGCCAGTCCTCCATACTTATAGTCCGACTCGAAGATGTAGCGGAAAACACCGCGCAATACCTTCGCCGTGTTCCTCGTAGCATAAAGTGGAATCTTCCCTCCGCCGGTAACGCGCGGAAAGCTGAGCGGCCGGACATCATCGAGTCCCAAAATATGGTCAGCGTGGCCGTGCGTATAGAGCACGGCGTCCACCCGCGTGATGTGCTCGCGAATTGCCTGTGCTCGGAAATCGGGCGAGGTGTCGATCACCACCGTGTGCCCATCCCATTGCACCATAACCGAGGGACGCAGCCGCCGGTCGTGCGGATCGCTCGAGGTGCACACCCGGCAGTCGCAACCGATCGTGGGTACGCCCATCGAGGTACCGCTGCCCAACACGGTGAGCGTAGCTTTCATCGTTTCTCGAACGGAGCGGGTACTCGACCTTCGGGCGGATTCGCGATGAGGTTCGTCACTTCCAGGTACGCCATGCGAAGTTCGTAGAGAACATTCTGCAACATGTTCTCCTCCGCCGGCGTGAGATTGCCCTTGGTCTTATCCTTCAAGATGCCGAGGATGTCGATGGTCTGCCGCGCGCCCATCAAGTCTACCTGCGGCTGTCCGCCCTGGGGAGCGGCGAGCCCAAGCTGCATCAGTGCGCTCATATAGAGCGACGCCGCAAACTTCTCGAAGTTCATCTCGAAGTCTTTCGCCCTGTGGCCCTGCCCCTGCTTGCCCAGCTCTTTCCGGATCTGCGTCATCCACCTCGCGCGTGGATTCCGCGTACGCATCGACCGAGGCCTTCTGCTCGGCGGCGGACGGCGCTTCATGCATTTCCTCCGCCGGAGGCAACGGCTCGGTGACAGTGCAGCGGTTGGAGCGGTCTCGCGTTGCGCGGCGCGCTCTTCATTCATGCGCTGAGCTGCTTCGCGCTCCTCCTGCTCCCGCTCTTCCCTGCGCTCCTCGGCTTCGACCACGTCCTGGCGTAACTCGCCATCCATGCCAAAGAGGCGACGATCGTTAACTACGAACTCCGACTGCTTCTTTTCTTTGTCTGCCATAGGTCCTTTGCTCAAAACTGAAACGGAATAGATTGCACCGTAGCTATCTGCTCGCCGATCTGGACCGGTGTCCCGGGCGCCTCGAACTCGCGGCGCAGATAACCAAGGGCCACCGTGCGCTCGCCACTGGGGAACGGAATTCGTGCCGCGCTCGTAATCTCGCCAATATTCTTACCCTCGGACTGCACTTTGGTTCCCGCTTGCGGCGGCTCGCCTTCCACCAGAAACCCGGTAAACGTGCGATGCAGAATGGCCCGCGCGCGAATGCGCTCCACAATCTCCTGCCCAATGTAACAACCCTTAGTGAAGTTGAGCGCATGCTTCTGCTCGGTCTCCTGCGGCAAGTCACGTTGGCCAAAATCGCGTCCGAATAGCGGCACTCCACGCGCGATACGGTACAGCTCCAGCGCCTCACTGCCGACTGGCGTGGCCCCGACAGCCAGCAGCCGATCCCAAACTCGGTCAGCCTGCTCTGCGGCGAACCAGATCTCGTAAGCGTCCATGTTCGGATGCGTGCCCCGTGTCACGGAGATGCCGATATCGTGCCATACCAGGTCGATGACTTGCCCCGAATCGAGTTGCGCAACGTCGATCCCGGCAGCTTGCAAAACTTCCGCGGCATGCGGACCAGCGACTCCGACCGCCGTCAGCTTGTCGCTGATGTCGGCGACTTCAACATCGTCCATGATGATATAGCGGTCGAAAATCTCCGCGATCGCGGCCAACTGTGCGCGATCGGTAGTGACCAGCACGAGGTCTCCGCGATTGTAGGCAACCAGGTCACCGACGATGCGGCCCTGCGGAGTAAGCACGAAGTTGTATACGCCGTGTCCCACCGCCAGGTCACGGACATTGTTGGTGACCATGCCATTCAGCCAGCGAATGCGATCTTCGCCAGTCAGCACCAACTTGGCCTGCCAACTCATGTCGAACAGGCCACAGCCTTCCATGAGTGTCCGGAACTCAGCGGCGGTATCTCCAAACGAGGCAGCAGTTTCGGCACCACGATAGCTTCCCAGCCGAGCCCCGGCCGACGCGAGCTTCTCTTGCAACGTAGTCACAGCCATACAGAACCTTTGATTATAGCGGGGACGGAAAGTTGCTGCCGGACAGAGAGCAGCTGGTAGTTAGCCAACAGCAAGCCCTTTCGCTTGAGAAATCGGACCTTCCTTGGGGCACCACGCTGCAGAAGTTGCCCATCGTTTGCCTAAGCCTAATTTCCTGGTGCTATTTGCTACTTGCGACTTACATTGTTTATCGTTCCAACTCGTGACCAATAAGCGACGCATTGCAGTCGTCCCCGGAGACGGAGTCGGCAAAGAAGTCATTCCCAACGCTCTCGACGTACTCCGCGCGTCGGATGCGCCGCTCGAATTCACGACCTTCGACTGGGGAGCCGATCGCTATCTCATCGACGGTACCACGATCCCTGCCGACGGATTCGCCATGCTGGCGCGCGACTTCGACGCTATTTTCGTCGGAGCACTAGGCGACCCACGCGTGCCGACCAACATTCATGCCAAGGAAATCCTGTTGGGCATGCGCTTCCAGATGGACCTCTACGCCAACGTCCGTCCCGTGAAATTGCTCGACGCCTCGCTGTGCCCCTTGAAAAATGCGACTCCTGACGACATCAACTTCACGGTGATCCGCGAAAATACCGAAGGAGTGTACGCGGGCATGGGAGGCAACTTCAAATTCGGCACACCCGATGAAATCGCCACCCAGGAAGACATCAATACCCGCAAAGGCGTCGAGCGCATCATCCGCTACGCCTTCAAATACGCGCGCGACAACGACCGCAAGAGAGTCATGATGTCCGACAAGTCGAACGTGATGACCTATGCCGGAGGCCTGTGGCAGCGGGTTTTCAAGCAGGTCGCAACCGAGTTTCCAGATATCGCAACCCAGCACATGTACGTCGATGCGCTCTGTCTTCAGATGGTTCGCGAACCACAGTCGCTCGATGTGATTGTCACCAACAACATGTTCGGCGACATTATTACTGACCTCGCTGCCGCGCTTCAGGGCGGACTCGGCATGGCCGCCAGCGGCAACATCCATCCCGGACGCACCTCGATGTTCGAGCCGGTACACGGTTCGGCCCCGCCAATTGCAGGCAAGAACCAGGCGAACCCGATGGGCGCGATCCTGACCGGCGCAATGATGCTGGCGCACTTGGGATTAGCCGCCGAGGCAGTAAAGATCGAAGCCGCCGTTCTCGACGCCGTCCGTCAGAAGAAGACTACGCAAGACGTAGGCGGCACCCTGGGCACTCGAGAGTGTGCGCAATGGATCGCCGAACGCGTGATCGCTAAATAGGGCCGACGGGAGGCCCAACCGGACAGACTCCAGTACAGGTAAGTTCTCACTACGAATTTTTCTGCTGGGTTACCGCGGTGGCATGGAAAGAGGCAACTCGATCTTAAGCTGTCACCGCTTTGGACCCGTTCTTTGCCGCCTTCAAGTCCGCCTTGTGCTGCTTCTGTGCTGCTGCGAGTTGTTTCTTCAGTATGCGCACCCCGGCATCTACGTGTTTTTCTTCCAGCAAGAACGGCGGCAGGAAGCGAAGGACGCTATCCTGAGTGACATTCATCAACAGGCCGGCAGCGAGCGCTCCCTCCAACACCGGCTTGCCGGGAATGCTGAGTTGCACCGCCTGGATCGCACCCACGCCGCGCACTTCGGTCGCGATCTCGAACTTCGCCACCAGCTCTTGTAATTTTCCCGTGAAGTACGCGCCCACGCGCCGCACCTGTTCCAGCAGGTTCTCCTCTTCCAGGATGGCGAGGTACTCCAGCGCGATGCGACAGGCCAGCGGGCCTCCGCCAAACGTTGTGCCATGTTTCCCGGGCGTGAAGTGTTGCGCAAATCGATTGTTGGCGAGAAATGCGCCCATCGGAAATCCGGCAGCCATCGGCTTGGCAATGCAGACGATGTCGGGCATAACTCCGAAATGTTGGAAGGCGAACAGTTGTCCAGTGCGGCCCATCCCGCACTGGATCTCGTCGAAGATCAGTGCGGCGTGGTACTGGTCAGCAAGTTCGCGGCAGGCACGCAGGAACTCGGGTGACGAAACCTGGATCCCGCCTTCGCCCTGGATTGGCTCGAGCACGATGCCGCATACTTTCTCGTCAACCGCGGCGCGCAAGCCTTCGATGTCATTGCGCGTGACGAAGCGCACCCCCTCCAGCATTGGATCGAATCCCTGGCGATATTTGGGTTGGCCAGTGAGCGCCAGCGCCCCCATGGTGCGGCCGTGAAACGAATTATCCAGCGCGATCACGACCGTCTTCTCCGGGCCAGCCGTAGCGTGCCCGGCGGCTCGAACCAGCTTCAGAACTCCCTCAATCGCTTCGGTGCCGCTATTTGTGAAGAACGCCCGATCCAGCCCCGACTTCTGGCAAAGTTTCTCCGCCAGCAATCCCTGATACTCGTTGTAATAAAGGTTCGACAGGTGGATCACCTTCGCCGACTGTTCGCGGATGACCTTTACGATCCGGGGATGGGCGTGTCCTAGGGCGTTCACCCCGAGACCCGAGAGAAAATCAAGGTAGCGCTTCCCATCGACGTCGAATAGATAAACGCCTTTCCCTCGCGTGAAGGCAACGGGATAGCGGGCATAGGTATTTAGGAGATATTTCTGCTCAAGCTCAACAATTTCCTGGTATGTGGCCACGATGATTGCCTCGATTCCTATTTATTTTAGTGCATGCCGAGGGTGGGCGATGGCCGATCGAATTTCGGCGGTTCAGACACCAATCGGTGCGTCACATTCCACGTGGTCACCTGGGGTAACCTCCACCTTAGTCTCGGGCAAACCGCCTCCGTCTGGCGAATTCTCAACGACCGATATAAGTGGGGTGCCATCTCCGCAGCCAATTGTAGCTTCTAGGTTTAGCCACGAAAGTGACACTACTGTCATTCGGTGGGTAAGCGTGCTCCCTTTTGTTGCAAACAATTGCGCATGGCAAAAGGTAACTATCTGCATTCAATAAGTAAACTTTGGCACGTTACTTGCATGATGCAGGTACAGAAGGGTTTCCCGCGTCTGGCCGAGAAGCGCCCCACGACTCGACTGGGTGTGATCGAACCCCGATCCAAAAGGGGAGCGCACCGGGCGTCCGGCATCGCTCAGGAAGAAAGAGATGAGAATGAAAAAACTGGCTATGACGATCGCTTGCTTTGCGCTGCTCATCCTGACCGTCACCGGCGCAGGGGCGAGCGTGGTTCAAATCACTTTGTCTTCAAGTTCTACCGGCAGCGTCGTATTTACCGGCACTGGCGGCAACCCGCCCATCACTTTCGCATTTAATGGCACCTGCGGAATCGCATTCCATTGCATTTCCGGTCACGCGCTGCTGGAACCAGTGGGGGTACTCGGCACGTACCAGATTTGGATGGCGGGAAGTTCGGAGTCATTGTTCGGCGGTCCGAGTGATTACACGGTCGGAATGACCTCTCCCCTGTGGATGTCGGTCACCTTCGCCGGCTCAACGCTGCTCACCCAACTGACCCTTGTCGACGCGTTCGGCGGCACTGGCAATGCGCCATCCTTTGAAGGAACCTTCGCAAACTCGGCGTTACTGGATCTATTCCTGGATTCCCGAACGGCGTCAGCGGAACGATTGACTTCACCGTTAAGCTCCAGGCTGGGTCGCCCTCCATCTCGACGCTGGGCAGCGGCCAACACGTCAATGGCTTCCTTTCCAGCGGAGAGGTTGTTCCTAACGTCCCCGAGCCGTCGAGCCTGGCCTTGCTGGGGACCGGAGTTCTGGGCTTGGCGGGCGCCATTCGCCGTCGGATGAAGAGTTAGTCGCAAATCTCAAGATCCCTCATTGAACGATTTAAGGACCGAAGCGAACTTGCTTCGGTCTCTTTTTTTGCTGGTCGCGGCGACCGGCAATGCCTCGCCGCACACAGCATTGCCGGATGGCCCCGGGGCGCACATCGCACAAATCGGCGGCCCGGATGTTTCGCCGAGAAACCAGAAATCTCGGCCCCAGGTATGCCACCACAAACGATGTACTCTAAATTGTCCTATCAGTGCTATTCACAGCAAGGGTAACTCGCGACTAGTCTTAGCGCGATTCTTTGCCGGCAAATTGGCGACAGCAGCGCGGGCTGGCACGTGATACCCGCATCACAGATGGGTCGCATCCGACGGAGTTCCCCCTATGCGCTTAGCTTCGAGGTTCGACGGATCAAGCCCACGATCAAATGTTTTCCCCATCCGTTCCCACGTCTCCTCGCGCCGCGACAGCCAAGAACTCACCGCCTTCCGTGGCTTCCTTTTTGCTGCTTCCGCTTCTGCGCTGCTCTGGGGTCTCGGTCTGGCGGCATTGTGGCTTACAGTTTGGAAAAAGTAGCCCGCGCACCAGATTCTCTGTCATTCCTGTGGGTCGATGATGTTGCAGTTCGCGATTGTCGTGGCTCTCGCATCGCGACTTATTTAATCAGCGCACCGAGATGAGCGCGACGGATGCAAGCGCGCCGACGATTCCGGTGATTTGCGTTCTTGATATTTTCTCCTTCAACAGAACGCGGGCCAGAAGCACTGTGCTCGCAGGATAGAGCGAAGACAGCACCGCGGCGACGTCGAGTCGCCCGTGTTGCGTCGCTGCGATGAATAGCGCATTGCCCGCCGAATCAAGCAGTCCGGAAAGCACCATGGGCCACATCACAATTCGCAGCGACTGGGGGTCGCGGGGTGAAATGGCGATCATCGCAATCATCAACATGGTTGAGACGGCGCGTGCAGCCACGAGCGGCCAGAAAACGCCGTGGTGACCAGCCTGTTTCCCGGCCACTAGAAATAATCCGAACATCACTCCGGCCACTACTGCCAGTCCAAGGCCGCGGTGCGAGTCGACATATTCGCTGGGACGCGCCACCAGCCAGATGCTCACCAGTGCCAACGCGAATCCTGCTAGCTGAACGCCGTCAGGCATGTCCTTCAGTTCGGAAGCCAACCAGTACAGGAAGCACTCCAGTGATGACGGAAGCCACGGGTGCGACCACGCCCATCCTCCCAATGGCAAGCGCCCTGTAGAGGGCCGCGATGCCAAAGGCCCCAGAGAGTCCTGCGAATGCGCCCCAAAGCATGTCCACCCGCGGTGGAAATGCTTCCCCGGTCACCCAAGCCATGAACAACATGGCGACCAGTCCGCAGCCGTGGGCGACCGCGACCACGCGAAAGACGCTGGCGCGTTTGGCTGCCAAGCCTCCACAAAAGTCTCCGCCTCCCCATGAGGCGGCGGCGACGAGGCTTAGTCCTGAGGCTTCCAGGGTTGATGACGTCATCGATGGTTACCATACACGGACTTCGTTCGTCCGACCACGGGTTCGCCGTATTGGACCCTTTTCGATCCAGGACGAGAATGGCGCAAATCGTGGCCAACTGGAGGCGGCTGATTCCTTAGCCTGTAAGTACCGCCACCTTAGTAACTTCCAGTGATTCTGAATTTCACACGAAAATTCCAAAAAACATATCTCGCAATTTTGGTGTTTATTTATAATTTTGGAAGCGGTTCATAGGGCAAGGGTTAAGGGATTCCTCAGATGCCGCCCGTCGTGGCAACGAAGTTGCACAACAATAACGAGTTCTTGAGCTCCCGGGCCTCGCACTTCGCTCGAGCAGCCAGCCGCCCAACCCGATGGCAAGAGAGTTACAGTCGCGATTTCTTGCCCTATTGCTAGCGCTACTCAGCGTTGCGGCGGTCGTGTTTGCCTGCCATCAATTTTCAGAAAGACCGCGAGTACTTCAGCCCATCCGATGGCGTCTGGTGGGTGGAAGATGGCGAGCACCTCCGCGCCCAGCGAGTTGATGTCAATGGCCCAGGCGAGAAGGCCGGAGTCAAGAATGGCGACTGGCTGGTCGCCGTTGATGGCCGCAAAATCACCAACGTCGCCGGCCTTGAACAGCAGACTCTACCGCACTGGGATCTGGTCCAAAACCACGTATTCGCTGGTGCGCCAAGGTATCCCGGTGGAAGCGCCGCTGATCCTGGCACCTGCGGATCGTTCGCTTTACATTGGCCTGCGGCTGATTGCGCTGGTTTATCTCGGAATCGGCTTATACGTCCTGCTGCGGCGCTGGACCGCACCCGAAAGCGCCCACTTTTACGTCTTTTGCCTGGTGTCGTTCATTTTCTATTCGTTCCACTACACCGGCAAACTCAACGACTTCGATTGGATTATCTACTGGTCAAATGTAGTGGCGTGGCTCTTGCAACCTGCGCTGTTCCTGCATTTCTCGCTGACTTTCCCCGAGCGCAAGGCGCTGCTCAACAGCCGCCGCTGGCTGGTTCCCCTGGTCTACCTGCCGGGGCATTGATCCTGGCGATGCAGATTGTTGCTGTGGCCTGGCTGCAACCGAGCGAGCGGCTGCGTTTCAATCTGGACCGGCTCCAGATGATCTACCTAGCCGCTTATTTCGTGACCGCGACCTTCGTGTTGTGGCACAGCTACCGCCATGCGGGTACGGCCATCCTACGGCAGCAGATGAAGTGGGTGACGCGTGGCACGATTCTCGCGGTTGCGCCGTTCACTGCTTTCTATGTCGTTCCCTATCTGCTCGGCAGCGTGCCGACGATGGGCATGCGATTCTCGGTTCTGTCGCTGGTGTTCCTGCCGCTGACCTTTGGCTACGCCATCTTCCGCTACCGCCTGATGGACGTCGACCTGATCTTCAAGCGTGGCATGGCCTACACCGTTGCAGCGGGCGCGATTACGGCGGTGTACTTCGCCGCCGTCGGCGTGGCCTCGGAACTCTTCCACAAGAGCTTCCCCAGCGCGGGGCCGGTAGGGTCTGGTGATCGCAATCGCGGTGACCGCGCTGCTCTTCGACCCGTTCAAGAACTGGGTGCAGGAATACATCGACAAGTTTTTCTACAAAAAGCGTTATGACTACCGCAAGACGCTGATCGAGTTTGGCCGCGACCTTAACTCCGAAACCGATCTCGACAGCATGCTGACCTCGATCATCGACCGCCTGTCGCGGACGCTGCTGGTCGATCGCATGGCGTCTTCCTGTCGAATCCTGACCGCCCGGAGCAGTTCACGCTGGCCAAGTCGTTCGGCATCGCGAACACCGGAGGTCTCGACCTCGACTTCCTGCATGTCGAGCGACCGGAGTGGGCTGCCGGCCATTTGTTCTTCGACAGCACCAACCATGCCGTGCGTGAGGCCCCCGCGGCTCGCGAAGCGATTCGCCGGCTCGACCTGAACTACTACATCCCGTGCACGGTGATGAACCGCATGATCGCCGTACTCGGGCTGGGCAAGACGGCGGAAGGCGACTTCCTTTCCAGCGAAGACGTGCAGTTGCTCGAAACTTTGGCCGGTTATATCGGAATCGCGTTGCAGAATGCGCGGCTCTACAAGTCGCTGGAGAGCAAAGCGGCGCAGTACGAGCGCCTGAAGGAATTCAACGAGAACATTGTCGAATCCATCAGTGTCGGCGTGCTGGCAGTCGATCTCGAAGACCGCATCGAGTCGTGGAACTCGCAGATGGAAGTGATGTACGCGTCGCCCCGCTCGGAAACTCTGGGCCATTCGCTGCGCGATGTCTTCCCGCCGGCGTTTCTCGAGGAGTATTACCGCGTACGGCAGAGCACCGGGATCCACAATCTGTACAAATTCCGGCTGGGCACAACCGCGGGCGACACTCGCATCACCAACATCGCCATTGCGCCGCTGGTCAGCAAGGACTTCAGCGTAATCGGCCGCCTGATCATTGTGGACGACATCACCGAGCGCATGGAATTGGAATCGCAATTGACGCAAGCCGAAAAACTCTCGTCGATCGGACTGCTGGCCGCCGGCGTCGCGCACGAAGTAAACACCCCGCTGGCGGTAATCTCGTCCTACGCGCAGATGCTGGCCAAGCAGGTCAGCGGAGAACCAAAGAAGGCGGACTTGCTCGACAAGATCACGCGCCAGACCTTCCGCGCTTCGGAAATCGTGAACAGCCTGCTCAACTTCTCTCGCACCTCAAGCTCGGAGTTCAACAATGTGGACCTGAACCGGGTCATCCAGGACACGCTGACGCTGCTCGAGCACCAGTTCAAGACGGCGCGCATTAAGGTGGTTCCGGACTTGCATCCGCAGTTGCCGCCGATCTTCGGCAATACCGGGAAACTGCAACAGGTCTTCCTGAACTTGTTCCTCAACGCCAAAGACGCCATGCCGGCTGGAGGCACGCTGACCATCACAACTGGCAACGGCCACAACGTCAGCGTCTCGGTAACAGATACGGGCAGCGGGATCGCGCAGGAACACATTCATCGCATCTACGATCCGTTCTTCACCACCAAGAACAAGCCGAAGTCCGGACACAGCGGAGGTACCGGCCTCGGGTCTGTCCGTGACTTACGGAATCATCCAGGAGCATGCGGGCAAGATTCACGTCAACAGTTCACCGGGCGAGGGCACGACGTTCACCATGGAGTTCCCGATGGTAAGAAAGGTCGTCAATGCCTGAGGCCATGATTAGCCGGATAGCGAGCGGTCGGGACGAAACAGGTTCGCTGGGCTCGGTCCTTATTATCGACGACGAAGCAGCCATCCGCGAGTCGCTGCAAACCTTGCTGGAACTCGAAGGCTACGAAGTCGAAACCGCAAGCGACGGTGACGAAGGTCTGGCTCGTCTAGCCGACCGTCCCTATGACCTGGTGCTGCTCGACTTCGCCATGCCTGAGCGCAACGGCATCGAAATCCTGCAGGACATCCGCGAACGTGACTCCGAGCTCGCCGTCATTATGATCACCGCCTACGGCACGGTGGAGAACGCGGTGAACGCCATGCAAGCCGGGGCGACCAACTTCATTCAGAAGCCCTGGGACAACGAGAAATTGCTGGCGGACGTCGACGCTGCCGTAGGCCGCCGGCGCGCCGAAGCGGAGGTCATCCAGCTCAAGCGGGCACTGAAGCAGCGCTACAACTTCGAACACATCATCGGCAAGAGCGAGCCCATGCTGCGCATCTTCGACCTGGTGGCGCAGGTGGCTCCCAGCCGATCCACTGTACTTCTGCAGGGTGAGAGCGGGACGGGTAAAGAGCTGATCGCGAAAGCGGTCCATATGAACTCCACCCGCAAGGACCACGCATTCGTTCCGGTGAATACCGGTTCGATGCCGGCGGACCTGTTGGAGTCCACGCTATTCGGGCACGTGAAAGGCGCCTTCACCAGCGCCATCGCCAGCAAGAAGGGCCTGTTCGAAATGGCCGACCGGGGGACGTTGTTCCTCGACGAGATCGGCACCATGGGACTCGATACCCAGGCCAAAATCTTGCGTGTGCTGCAAGACCGCAAGTTCATGCACCTGGGCGGCGTCAATGAGATCCAGGTGGACGTGCGCATCATTGCTGCCACTAATGTTGATTTGCGGCAGCAGGTGAAAGAGGGCAAGTTCCGCGACGACCTTTTCTATCGCTTAAACGTCATCACCATCGATCTGCCCCCGTTGCGCCAACGCAAGAACGACATTCCCCTGCTGGCCCAGCACTTCGCGCAGAAATTTGCCGAGGAGAACGGAAAGCCGCAGTTGCACATTACGCCTGAGGCGATGCGCCCGCTGATGGACTACGACTGGCCGGGCAACGTGCGCGAACTGGAAAACGTGATCGAACGCGCGGTAGTCCTGGCCAACGGACCCGAGCCTCACCGTAGATCTTTTGCCCGACAGCATGGTAGGACGCGGCAGTAAGTTGGCGATGATGGACCATCGTCCCGAGGCCTCGCTGTTCGAGATCATGGAAGATTGCGAGCGCCGCATTATCAGCGACATGCTGGAAAAGAGCGGCTGGAACCAGACTGAAGCCGCCGACCGCTTTCGCATCCCGCTGTCGACACTGAACCAGAAAATCAAGCGCCTGAATATCGAGATCAAAAAGAAGGGCAGAGAGTAAAGACGCGGGGAGTGTTGGTTGTTAATCATCCGCGCTGCAAAGCGCGGTTTGTTTTTGCGGCTGACAAGGCAAGTCCAATGACTCAAAGGAATCTACCTGAGCCCTGGCTGCGAGGCACGCTAAGCGAGGTGCCGGCGGTACAACGTGCGGTTCTACATGCTTTGCACGCCGCGGAGGAAGACCTGATCCGGTGGTGTGAGATTCTATCAATTGACGAGTTGAATGCGCGACCCGGGGAAATACCTTCGGTCGCATTCCATCTCCAGCACATTGCCGGAAGCCTTGATCGGCTGCTCAGCTACGCGGAAGGACGCGAGCTGAACGACGAACAATTGGGAGCACTCAAATCCGAAGCGAACCCAACTGTTTCCGCGGACGAGTTATTTCAGAATCTAGCTGCAGCGCTCAAGACCAGTGCCAATCGTCTGAGGGCCATCAACCCCGGACATCTGGAACAGCCGAGAACCGTAGGCAAACGACGCCTGCCTACGACCCTGGGCGGTCTTCTGGTTCATCTCGCCGACCACACCCAGCGCCACGTGGGACAAGCCATCACCACCGCGAGGATTGTGGCGGCGAAGCGTGCCTCCTGACTGCAACCGCGCGAAACTCTCAGCTCAGCCACCGCGGTTGTGCAACGCAGGCATTCTTTTGCGCGACGGATGCGACTGCCTCAGCTAAGTGCCGCAACCGCGAATGAATCCGTGCTTCAGACTGGGAACGATGGCAAGGGCGCTCCCGCCGAGGTTACGATGAATTACACTGTTTAAAGGCACCGGAACTGCCTTTCTCTTTCGGTGAGCCTCCTGCTGAAATATCGCGTGTTTTTCTATTGGCGGATTTGACGTCTTCTCGCCTGCCACCACATCTAATTTCCATAAGCTGCGTTTAACTAGTTATGATCCAGGAGAAACTGTGAAGACTTCTGAAGTAGTGCGGGCATGGGGATCCATTCTCGCCGGCAGGCCGCCTTCCATTTCGATCGAACTGACCCGCGAGTGTCCGCTGCGTTGTCCGGGCTGCTACGCCTACGAGGATGAGCATTTAGGTGTGCCGGGAGTCACTCTCCGCCAGCTCGTGGACTACAAAGGCAGCGCCTTAGTGCAAGGAGCTCTCCGCCTGGTTGACGAATATCGGCCACTACATGTGTCACTGGTAGGGGGCGATCCCCTGGTACGTTATCGCGAACTGGAAGAGTTATTACCCGAACTGGAGCGCCGCGGCATTCACGTTCAGCTTGTGACCAGTGCCTTCCGCCCGATCCCAGTCCGTTGGAACGCCCTCTCCCGTCTTAGCGTCGTTGTGTCCGTCGACGGCCTTCAACCGGAGCACGACGTACGCCGCAAGCCGGCAACTTATGAACGCATCTTGAAGAGCATCGCAGGAACGAAGGTCACGATTCATTGCACCGTCACCGGACAAATGACAGATCGGCCGGGCTACCTCGAAGATTTTGTTCGCTTCTGGAGCGAGCGCACGGAGACCAAGCGAATCTGGATGAGCCTGTTCACTCCGCAGCAGGGCGCCGTAGCCCCCGAAATCCTTACGCCCAAGCAGCGGGAACGGGTCATCGCAGACCTGCTTCGGCTGCGCCTCCTCTATCCCTTACTTGATATGCCGAAGGAGTTAATCGAAGAATTTCAGCATCCGCCCGCTTCGCCGAAGGATTGTATCTTCGCCCAGACCACGCTCACTGTGTCGGCAGATTTGAAGACGCGGGTCACTCCGTGTCAGTTTGGGGGCAACCCTGATTGTTCGCAGTGCGGCTGCATCGCGAGCATGGGTCTAGCCGCCGTTGGGCATCATCGAGTTATGCCGGGCGTTACTGCAGGGCAACTCTTCGGCTTATCCGCTCTGATAGGGAAGGGCGTCGACAAGATTCGATCACGGCGCACACCGGCGGTGCCCGCTGCCGCTCCAGAAACGGTTGCCGATCGAGAGGTTGCGTGAGGCATCTTTGCTAGCGATGCCGCCGCGCGTTCCTCATTGCGGCCGAATGTCGGCCAGCGCCCATTCGATGCGCTCTACTTCCTCGCGAATCACCCGAATGGCCTGCTGATGCGCCGGATACGGCACCGGTGGAATGGCCGCTACGGCATGACGAATCTTGTAATTCCGGTCCCAGACCTGGTTAATCTTCGCTGTGGTCAACATCCGGTGCTCGTAGACCCTTTTCGCCAGCTTCATGGTGATCCACGCGAACGCCAGCCCAAACATCATTTCGATCGGAAGCCGATCGGTTGCTCCATCGAAGTCGAAGAACAAGAGCCGATAAACAGCTTCGCCCAGGCCGAGAGAAGCAAAGATCACTCCCAGTCCAACCAATCCCAAAGTCAAACGGTCCACGGTACGGAGTTCCACAGACGAATCTTTACTGCCACGGTTTTGCACGAGTGCCATGCCCCCAAAAGGAGTGTGATGCTTCCAGTCATATTGTGCTACAACCGTCGGTTTTTGTGGACATCTGAATGCATTAATTCGGATTTTCATCCTGGAACTCAGCTCTTCAGGATTTTGCGAAAATTTTGGAACTCTCTGCGTTTGTTCCGGATGCGGACCGAAATCACACCGGGACGTGAGCTAGGTCACAGCCTGACCGTTCCCGATCGACCAGAATCGTAGCCAGTAAGGGGAGCGAATCGGAATCCCGCGCTCCCTGGGAGGCGAAGATGTATCAAGACAAGCGCGACGTGTTGGAAGTCCTACGCTACGAGCTTAACTTCATAGAGCAGGGGGGCTATGGAAACTGGTATAGCACGCCCTGGGGCCCCGCCTCTGTCTTCCAGGACTCGCTGACTTGCCCCAATCATGGGGATCCTACCCGTCCGCATGCGTGCCACGAGTGCCTGCTCTACGATTTTGTGCCTGAGGAATATCGCAACGATGATGTTCCCTGCCATCACATCCCATTGAATAAACAAGGGGATACCGTCGCTCAACCGCAGCAAACTGAAGAAGAGCTGCGGGAAAACGTCAAGCACTGGCTAAAGCGCACCATCGCACGCATTGAGGCGGAGCGGGCAAAAAACAACGGCGACTCTGTCACGCAAAACCTGGAGGAAAACGCTCCGCACACAGTTCCAAAATGAAACGGGTCTGGTAATTAAGGCGCTTTCAACCGTAAATTCCGGCTCGCGGGCGATTAGAATGCCGGACGAACCAGTCTTTCCGGGAGTCCAACATGCAACGGCCTTTCGCTTCCCTCAACCCTCAAGAAGCCCTTCATGCCGCCATCTTCGTCGAAGAACGGAATGCCGGGATTTATCACCGCTTTGCCGAGATGTTCACCGAATTCCGCGATGCTGATTCACTGGAGATAGCCAGCGTTTTCTGGGACATGGCAGTCGAAGAGAAGCGTCATAGCAGCGCTCTGCAGGAAAAGTACCAGGAGCGCTTCGGAAATGGCAATTGCACGCTGACCGAAGAAGATCTTCAGGAAATGATTGAAGTCCCCAAGTTGGAAGACGCAGACGTGTTCGCCGCCAGACCGATGCCACAAAACATCGCGCGCGAACGAGCTCTGCAGGTCGCGCTGGCTGCGGAAACCAGCGCTCATGACTTCTACAACAAACTGGTCAAACAGACCGAAGACGCTTCTCTGTGCCGTCTTTACAGCGAACTATCTGTAATGGAAGACGGACACGTCGTCTACTTGCAGAGAGTGCTTGCCGAATCATCCGCCAGCAGCGACAAGGGCGTGCACTGAGGCGCCAAGAGCGACCGCTGTTACGGCCGCCTCATATCCGGAAACGACTTGAGCTCCACCGTCTTCTCGGTGGCACGTTCATTGCCCTTTGCGTCGTCGGCGTGGACCGTCAACTTGCCGCGAATTACCCGGTAGCCTTCGTCCCCCACATGCTTGCCGGGAACCACCGCCAAAGTTCCGTCGAGTTCGTACCAGATCGCGTGAACCGTCTTGGTTTTGAAGTACAGATGATCGCCTTCCAGCGACGCCTTCTCGAAGAACTGGTCAATAAACTCTCCCTTGTCGCTGTCCGTTCCTCCGAAGCGAGAAATGAAACCAGACAACTTGCCATCCTCGACAGTGAGTTGAACGAACTCGCCCTCCTTGAGGAATGTGAACATACCAGACGGGTTCGTCGCCGAATCGTACGGTTTTGACGGAGACTGATAAAACCTGGCCTGGTCCTGGTGAGTAACAGTGAGAGGCGGCGGCGCCTGCGCGCTGGCGATTCTCGGCCTGTGCAATCAATAACAGTAGAAGGACTGCAGACAATACGGCACTCGCCAGTGGTTTACGAATCATGGTTACTCCGGGAACACCCATCATTGTATGCTGCCGCCGGAATGCGAAGGAGAAGGAGCTTTAGCATCCTTTCTGCACTACTAAATCGCGATCGAGCCTGTCGCACTTCGCTATAATCCAGATACGCGTTCCACGGTAGGGGAGGATGTCCGAAGCGACGGCCACGCGACCTCAGGACGATCTCGAATTGCGAGAAGCGCCGGCTCTGCATTACGAACTGGAGCCGCGACATCGCGTTTTCTGGCGCAATCTCACCGACCTGTTGCTGCGTCGCGAACCTCCGCCGCTGGAGGCTACTTCCCAGCCCGTCCCGGTGCCTCCTGAAACCTTCATTCGCACGGGCTTGGGTCATCGCCATTTTGTGGAATCCTACGGATACCACTTTCTACTCGTGGTCTTGATCTATTTCTTCTCGACCTCTTATCTCTTCAACCATCCCGTCGAGTTGCAGTCGCCATTTGAGAACACGACGATCGAACACTATCCGCTGAGCGAGTACCTGCCGCCATTGAACACCGGACCTCGCGGCGAAGCCCGGCCGCGCAAAGGCGAGCCGAAGCTGGCCAGACAGGAAATTTTGTCCGTCCCGGCTAACCCAGACAATAATCACCAGACCATCGTGACGCCTCCGCAGGTAAAGCTGACCCACGATGTACCGCTGCCCAACATTGTGGCCTGGACGGCGATCCCCGGACAGCCGATTGCCGCGTCATCGCGCCAGTTGTCGCAGCTCAAAATGCCGCAATTTGTGCCACAGGTGGTCGAGCCCACCGCCGACATCTCCAAGCTGAAGTCGAAGACACAGGTAACGCTGACGCAACAGAGCGTGGTGGAGCCGACTGCAGACTTGTCGAAGATGAAGTCGAAGCTGAACATGCCGGTGCTGGCACAGCCGTCGGTTGTGGAGCCTCCGCTGTCGCCGGACCAGTTGAAGTTGAAGCGCGGCGAAATCAATATGGCGCAGATGAGTCCGCAGGTGGAGGCGCCCAAGCTTCCTGTTCCTGTGCAGCGCGCTGCCGGAGTAGGCGACAGTGCAGGGGCGGACGCCGCAGGCAAGGGCGTTCCCCCCCAACCAAGTTTGCAGGGCCTGCAATCTTCCAAGGGCCAGGGACAAATCATCGCCCTGGGCCTGAATCCTGACGTGCGCGGACCGGTTGAGCTGCCCTCGGGCAACCGCAGCGGCGAATTTCACGCCTCCCCCGGAGGAAAGGCCGACGCTCCCGGCACGCCCAACATCAGCGGAACGCCCGGCGCTACCAATGGCGGAGCCGGTGGCGGCAAGGGCAACGGCTCCGGCAACGGAAATGGCAACGGCAGCGCTCCGGCAGGCATATCGGTCGGAGCCGCGCCACCTGGAGTTGCGACTGGTGCGGTGGCGGGAACTCCCGGGAAGTCAATCAGTGATGCGCAGAAGGAAGCAAACCGGAAGCTGATTGCCGCCGCCATGAATCCTTCACTACCCAGCGTCAGTCGTCCTCCTGTTGCGGCGCCGCCTCCCACAATGTCTGACAACGATGACGATGCCGTCGAGCGGCGCGTATTTGGCAGCAAGAAATACTACTCGCTGGTGCTGAATATGCCCAACCTGACCTCGGCGACGGGTAGTTGGATCGTGCGCTTCGCCGAGTTGAAGCAGTCCGATAACAAGGTAGCGATTGCAGCTCCGGTGGCTTTGTCCAAGGTCGATCCTGCCTACCCAGCCGAAGCCATGCGCGACAACGTGGAAGGCACAGTCACGCTCTATGCCGTGATTCACACCGACGGAAGCGTGAGCGGGATCAAAGTGCTCGACAGCGTCGATCCCCGCCTGGATGAAGCCGCAGTACGTGCTCTGTCTCGCTGGCTCTTCCGGCCTGGCACCAAGGCCGGCGAGCCCGTCGAACTCGAAGCGGTGGTGCAGATTCCATTCCGGAAACACCATATCCGCTAGATCACTTGCCACACGATAAGATGACTCCCATGACAACCGATCTTTCACTCGGCGAGCCGACGACACAGCGAAACATTCCCGCGGGACTCATTGACGACGCGCGCAAGCACGTCTATGAAGCGGCCATTCGTACTCCGCTGGTGCGGCTGAACTACGATGGCCCGGCCGAGATTTACCTGAAGCTGGAGTGCCTGCAACCCATTGGGTCGTTCAAGATTCGCGGAGCCTACAACGCGGTTCGACTGTTGCCCGAGGAACAACGGCGCCTCGGCGTGTGGACTGTGAGCGCGGGCAATGCAGCCCAGGGAGTGGCGCTGGCGGCGCGCAAGGCTGGAGTGCCGTGCAAAGTGCTTGTCATGGACACGGCTCCTACCGCCAAACTCGATGCCTCGCGGCGCCTGGGCGCTGAGATCGTGATGGCCACGTTCGATCAATGCTGGACAGCGCTCGCGGAGCGCAAGCATCCGGCAATGAACGGGACGTTTGTGCATCCCTTTGAGGACGATGAATTCATCGCGGGCAATGCGTCCTGTGGGCTGGAAATCCTGGAGGATCTGCCTGACGTGGATTGCGTGGTCGCCGCGTTCGGCGGTGGAGGTTTGTCGTGCGGCATTGCGGCTGCCATGAAAGAGCGTGGGCAGGACGTGAAGGTGTACGCGGCTGAACCAGAAACGGCGGCTCCACTGGCGCGGTCGCTGGCGATGGGATCGGCGCAGAATTTTCCCGACTGGAAGTCGAGTTGGGTGGACGGATGCGGAGGCAAGTCTGTCTTCCCGCGAATGTGGGCGCTGGCGCATCATCTGCTGGCGGGCTCGATCGTCTCGTCGCTGGAGGAGATCCGCCGAGCAATGAAGCTTGTTGCCGAGCGCAACCATGTGATCGCCGAAGGCGCAGGAGCTTGCGCGGTAGCCGCGGGACTCAGCGGGAAGTGTGGCACGGGAAAGATTGTCTGCGTAGTGAGCGGGGGAAACATCGACCTCGCAAAGTTCGCGGAGCTGGTAACGAAGCCGGACGCGCGGGAATAGGCGCTTCGGTAGTATTGGCGCCCTTCCCGTCCGCAAAAAAGAGGCGGACGAGGTGGGCACTCCACACAGTCAGTCCTCAGGAACCCTTCTTGCGGGTGACGAGGATGTCAGTCACGTCGAACGATCCGATCCAGGGGAAGCCCATCCAGAATTTCACGCCGCCGAGCTGCCGGGCCAGGAAGAGCGGAGTCACGTTGAAATCCTTGGTACCCGAGGCACCGGTGCCGAACAGGCTCATGTGCGCTGTGGCTGACGAAGAGTTGACGTCCAGAGTCACGGAGAGAGTGAAGAACTGGTCACGGGGGAAAGTCCCAAAGACTTGTCCACCATCGTCGTTGATGCGCACGGTGTTGTTCGGCATGAAATCAAGGTGCAGAAAGCCTGTAGAAGGCGGCTGTGCCTGGGGAGAGGTGTCGAACTCCACCGTGGCAAGACCGGTGGTGCTGCTGGGGATGAAGAGCACCGCAAGGAGGGTGTACGAGCCGTCGCCAGGAAATTGCGACATAGTGCACTGCATGGTGGTGATCGGCGCCTGCTGGGGATCGCCAATGCGCTGGATCTTCGCCCAATTGCCAGTCGCGCCCGGCGGAGCAGTCACAATCACAACACTGCCCGGCGCACCAGCGACGTCGATAGTCCCCGTCGACTGATTGTGCGATGGAGGCGACCCGACTGCTTGGGAACTGAAGGACGACTGGAACAGCGTAACGGAGCCGCATCCCGTCAGCAGTAGAACCAGGAATCCGATCAAGCCCATGCCGAGGGCGCGCATCAGGAGGTTGGTGGAAGTCTGCGGGTAGTTGCACCCCGATTCAATGGTGTCGAACCCGGTCCGCGCATCGAACGAATAGTGGGTCACGGGGACTCCTTTCGAATAGGTCGGCCGGAGTGGAAGCGAGGATAACGCCGCAACTCACGGGCGTCAACGGTATTCCTTCCGACCTTATCGCCAAGAAAGCAGGCGCACGAACCAGGAAAGTTCCGTCTACGTACCCGCCTTGGATGCTTTTTCCTTCATTTTATTTGCACGCCTATTTAGAATCAGCGAGTTAGCGGGAAATTATTCGCAAGCGATTGATTTCAGGTGACTTATATGTATCCATTTGACCCATAACGGTTTAGTTGCGATCTGGAGGGTTTTTCGGGGCCCACGTGGTCGTACAATACATACAAGTCATACACATAACTTGTCATACTTTCCATACAAGTATGACAAAATTTGTCATACATTACATACAAGTATGGCGAACTCACCCACAGCCGTGGGGGCACTTCGACATTTCAAAGAACCGTGTCAGGTCAGCGGACTGGGCGCGGACCGAGGCGAGAGACACCAATCCCTCTCCCTCACAGCAATTGTTCGCTCGATGGAGGCGGAGACGAAAGGGCGTGGGTCACACTGGCGTGTGATAACCGGAAGGTTTCGGTGGTACGTTGTGGACCATCAGGAGTGATGTCGGGGTTCGGGACGAACAGCCCCACATCTGCCAACGGAAGGCAGATATGGGCCACGGGATATGCGGGCCACCGGCCAAGCAGATGCGGTATAAGGCTGTAGTGCACTTCCCACTGACACCGGACATAATGGAAGCTAAGAATATGCCCGCGATTCAATCGAACATTGACCCAATACTGCAGCTTGAGTCGGAGGCCAAAACAGTAAACACAAAGACGATCGAATTAGGACAAACGCCGGAACAGGTAGAGGCTATTCTGGGTCGTCCCGAAAAAATTGTGAAGCTGGGATCCAAGACCACCTATGTATACAAAGACATACAGGTCACGTTCAGTGACGGAGCAGTGTCGGACGTATAGTGAACTGCTTAGGTCCCGATCATGGGCTGGCAAGCCCCGACGTCAGGTCAAAAATGATGCAGTTTCTATCCGCTCGTGTCGAATGTGGTCGCTACCTTAGTTAATAGGGATCTTGCCAAATTCTGGCCAGCCGATTCCTTGTTTTATTTCAAATGTGCAATTTACAAAGTAAACCTTCTGCATTTGCAAGGGCCCAGCCTCGTAATGAATCCGACAGTTGATAAAAACCGCGTTCTTCAGCCGGTATTATCGAGCGAGATGGTTGCATTGCTTACTGCAAAGAACTCGGGCCCTTTTGAATACCCCTCATTGACGGCTGACTTATAACTTCCATCACAGCTGCTTGGCCTATTTGGGACGAAATCTGGCTTTGCATAGAGTTTTATATGAGACTGGCACTCCTTTCTCCACTGCGAACTGTAGGTCGAACTTCCATCCGCCGCCGCTAGAATCGTAAGGAATGAACTGGGTAATTTCGGGAGCATAGTTCGCATTCAGAACTGAGCGGTAGTTCACTAGGCTAACAACTGCCGGCCATGCCGCTGGAATCGAATCCGGTCCGGTCGCAAAACTGAGAAGACTCTCGCCAATTCGCGCAGGCACTGCTGGATCCAATCTTTATCTTTTGAGGCTGTCGCAATTGAAGCTAGACTTGTTACCTCGGGTATTTTTGCTTTCAGCTCTGTTTGATCGAGTTGACTCACCTGTTGAAACCTCTTGGGACCATCTCCCTAATCAGAGGATCAAGCACTTCTAGCTTTCCTTTGATTTCGCTGACCTCACTATTGAGGTCGCCTATTTGCTTGAGGGGTTCTTTCAGCTGTTGTGTTATCTCGATGCTAGGCATCGTGATTGAGGTCGACACGAAGATGAGGTTCAAGCCAAGCTATAATCATGATTGGTAAGCCCAACGCTGTCGCGGCCACCGCGAGTATCGAGACGAACATGCTCGGCGTCTTCCAGTTACTAGATAAATTCACTTCGATCGCCAAGGTTGTCGATCTTGGTGTTTAGAGCTTTGAGGTCTTCCTTATTGATAGTCATGTGATCGATATCAGGGCAGTTGCACTTAATTGTTGGCTCACGGGACCGTTTAGGCAGCCGCTCCGCTCCATTTCGGAGGATCTCCCTCCTAGTTAAAGATGAGATTTGTAGACGAGCCTAGACTAACATCGCCCTGCGCTACTTCAACGGATCATTCGTGATGCAAAGTCATTAGCCGGTAGCCCAACCCGCGCTTCGGTGCGCTCCGAGTAAATCTTGGCACGGGAGTCCAGTCCAAGGCGGTTATGCTTGGTTACGAATTTTCGTTCGCTCAACCGAAAAGACCCACCCCGGCAAAAGAAGCCGGGATGGGGCACCGGCCTATGTGAAGTCTGACTTTCCAGTGTCTATCTTCCCATCCCGCTGGCGATGCGGATTTTGTCGAACTCGTCGCCTGACTTCCATCCCACTTCATTCGCCTGGTTGGCGGCTTGCCATCCCAGCGCTACGCCGAAGCGGGCAATGACGGCATCGCTGCGGAAGTCCATCTCGGGATGGTATTCATCGCTGGGATGGTGATAATCATTGGCGACATAGTCTTTCGCCTTCTGCAATCCCCATTGCTTGTCGTGTCCCTGGTAGAGATCGCCGGCACCAACCGAGAACGCGGGCACTCCGACACGCGCGAAGCTGAAGTGGTCGGAGCGGTAATAGTGGCCGGCGTTAGGATTCGAGTCGGGCGCGATTGCCAGCCCAAATGCCTTGGCCGTGCTCTCGACCGTGGGATAGAACGTGGTGCGCTCGGCGCCCGAGACGCTCACTTCCTGCGGCACGCCGAGCGGAGGTATGTCGTCGAAGTTCAGGCCGAGCGAAAGCAGCTTGGCCGGAACCGGCGGATTCTTGCCGAAATAATTCGAGCCGAGAAGACCCTGCTCTTCGGCGGTCACCGAGACAAAGTAGATCGACCGCTTGGGCGGCGTTTTGGCTTCGCTGTAAACCCGCGCAATCTCGAGCACGATGGCGACACCGGTTGCGTTGTCCTGCGCGCCATTAAAGATGTTGTCGCCGGGCATTCCGGGCACGATGCCGAAGTGGTCATAGTGCGCGCTGTACATGATGCCCTGATCCTTCAGCTTGGGATCGGAGCCGGGCAGCATGGCCACAACGTTATTGGAATCGAACGGACGAACCTGGCTAACAATGTGCGCCTTGAACTTCGCGGGCAGCGGCTGGGCCTTGAAGCCGGGCTTGGCGGCAGCGGCCATCATGTCATCGAGGTTCATGCCGCACTCCTGCGCCAGCTTGCGGGCCATGTCCTGCTGCATCCACGAAGCCATCTTGAGTTTGGGCGCGGGATCGTTGCGCAGGTACGAGCGCTCGCCCGACCAGGAGTTGCGCACCACGTCCCATCCGTAGCTGGCCATTTCGGTCTTGTGAATCAGGATGACGCCTGCTGCGCCCATGCGCGCCGCCTGCTCGTACTTGTAGGTCCAGCGTCCGTAGTAGGTGAGGGCAGGGCCGCCAAAGAATTTCGGATCGTTGGAGGGCGGCTCGTTGACCAGCATGAGCAGCACCTTGCCTTTGACGTCGACACCCTTGTAGTCGTTCCAGTTGAATTCGGGGGCGTCGATGCCATAGCCCATCCAAACGATGGGTGCGTCGATGTCGGTGGAGGGCTGGCTGGTCTCGTTCATGGCAACGATGTCGTCTTTGCCGCGCAGCACGATGGGATCGCCCTTGGAGGGCAGGAGCGAATAGGTGCTGCTGGTCTCCGTGGTGATGCCGACCATGGGAACCTTCTGCAGATAGGTGCCGTTGTCGCCCGCCGGCTTCAACCGGTAAAGCTCAAATTGGGTTGCGATGTATTGCGCGGCCACGTCGCCGCCGCGCTGTCCGGTACCACGGCCCTCGAGCAAGTCGTGCGCCAGGAACTTGACGTTGGCGCGGATCTTCTCGGAGTCGATTGAGGCCATGGCCTGCTCGGCTGCGGGAGGTAGCGCAGCGATTTTCGGAACAGCAGGCATGGTGGTCGGCGGTGCGGGAGCGGCGACCTGTGCGGATACGATGATAGCGGTCAGCGCAATTAACAACGCGATTGAAACTGATTTGGACATGAATGGTCTCCAGAGAACAGCATGGACACTAGGCAAACCTTAAATTGTACGTGAAATGCGGTACGCAGCACACGGTTCGCGGCAGAGGAGAGAGGCGCAGTATGAACTCAAGGGACATGGGCAAGCAGCGGCAGGGACCGCGATGCGTGGTGCGGCGGACGGGATGAGAACTACTATCGTGGGTTTTGAATTACTGGTGGTGAAAGAATCGGCCGTGAAATTTCGCCGGGTCCCACTCACAAAATGGGCTAACACTTGCGTGGTTATTCTTTGCCACTAGAAGGACAGCAAAAAAGTGGGTCTCACTGGATACGTCACAAATATTCTCCGTATGACACGCGTCACACTGCCACATCATCCCCAGCACGGATGCCACCTGAAACGGGTAAGGAGGCGGAGGCGAGGCAACCCTATCTACCACTGGGTGGTCATTGCTCAGCATTTAGAAACACCTACGACAATATCTCAACGATATGTGCTGTCCGCAGGCGCGTCTGTGCAATACAGCCCACATGCACAGAAAAAGCCAAGGTTAGACCAGGCATGGCGAGACTCGTCCGCTGCGGGCAGTCTGCGCTTTACCCGACGCCAACTACCCAGGCTTCGCCATTCTTTCGCCCCTTTAAGTAACGCTTGACTCGCTCGCCTACAACGCGAGAACATAAATGCCCGTTTTTCGGCTGCGGGTAAGTGTGCGCCAAAAACGGGTTTCTGGCGTATGGCGCTCGGCGAAACGGGAGGCCAGAATCAGAAGTAGCTTTAATGACGCGCGGCATGTTCGAGGTTGAATCGCCGCGTAGATCTGAGGTTGGAGAATTTTTTATGGCGCGACCCTTCTGGACAGGCCAAATACAGATTTCTCTTGTGTCTTTTAGTGTGAGCCTCTTTCCGGCCACGGAATCGAAGAGCGAGATCCGCTTTCATCAGCTCAGCCGCGCGACCGGCGAGCGCATCCGGCACCAGAAGGTGACCGGCGAAGGCGAAGAGGGCCCAGTCGAGAAGGGCGACATCGTCAAGGGCTATGAGTATCGCAAGGGCGAGTACGTCATGATTGAGCCCGACGAGATTAAGAACCTGCGCATCCCGTCGAAGCGCACGATTGAGGTCACACAGTTTGTCGATGTAAGTGAGATCAATCCGGAATACTACGAGAAGCCTTACTTCGTGGTGCCCGAGGACGACACGCAGGCGGAGGCGTTCACAGTGGTGCGCAAGGCGCTGCAAAGCACGAAAAAGGTTGCGCTGGGAAAGATCGCCTTCAGCGGGCGCGAACATATGATCGCCATCACCGCTCCGTCGGACGACAAGCTAGCCGGGCATGATCGCTTACACCATGCGTTATGCCGAAGAGCTGCGTAAGCCCGGCAGCTACTTCGCAGACATAAAGAAGACGACCGTCGACAGCGACCAGCTTTCGCTGGCCAAGGAACTCATCAAGCGCAAGACGGCGAAGTTCGATCCGGAGAAATTCACCGACCAGTACGAAGCTGCGTTGCGGGAACTGGTCGAGGCAAAGATGCAGCACCTGCCGATACCGCAGGATGAGCCGGCCCCGAAGTCTGCGAAGGTGATCAACCTGATGGACGCGCTGCGCAAGAGCGTGCAGGGCGACAAGACGACGGCGGTGGGAAAGAAGACTCCGCAGAAGGCTGGGGCGGCGACCGCGCGCGAAGGCATTTCGTTGGTGAAAGCGAGCAAAGGCGCCAAGCGCAAGTCTGCATAAACGATGGCAAAGAAATCCAAGGCGCCCGCGAAATCACGCGCCACCGCCTCGAACGCCGTCGATCGCCAACTCGCGCGCTATCGCGAGATGCGCGACTTCCAGGTAACCGCCGAACCGAGCGGCGAGAAACCCGCGAAAAAGTCCGCCAAGAAATCCTCAGCGAAATCAAGGCAGCAGGTGCTTCCTTTCGTGATTCAGAAGCATGCCGCATCGCATCTGCACTACGACTTTCGCCTGGGATGGAATGGCGTTCTCAAGAGTTGGGCCGTCACTAAGGGCCCCAGCTACGTCACTGCCGACAAGCGGCTGGCTGTGCAGGTGGAAGACCATCCCATGGAATACGGCGGATTCGAAGGCATCATTCCCAAGGGGCAGTACGGCGGCGGCACGGTCATGGTGTGGGACCAGGGAACCTGGGAGCCGCAGGCGATCAGCGCAGATGTGGACGCGGCGCTGCGCGCGGGTTCGCTGAAGTTCATCCTGCATGGGGAAAAGCTGAAGGGCAAATGGGCGCTGATTCGCATGGGCGGAAAAGCGGCCAACGAGAAGAAGCCTAACTGGCTGCTCATCAAGGAACATGACGACTTCGAGCGCAGCAGCGATGATCCGGCGATTACCGAGGCCGAGCCCAACAGCGTCGTCACGGGACGCGACATCGACCAGATCGCGCACAGCGAAGATCATGTATGGAACTCCAAGGACACCGCCAAAGGCAAGGCATGGTATCGGAACGACAAGGTTCCTGCGGAAGACACGGCTGGCACGACCAATAGTGGAGCAAAGAAGGCCGCCCGGACTGCGCCAAAATATTCTTCGCGGCTGACGGCGGTACTCGATAAGGCTCCAGAAGAAACGTTGCCGACGTTCATCGCTCCCGAGCTGGCGCTGACCGCGACCGATCCTCCGAGGACGGCGGGCTGGCTTCACGAGTTGAAGCTCGATGGCTACCGCATCCAGGCACGCAAAGACGGGCTGCGAGTGCAGCTTCTCACGCGTACCGGCCTGGACTGGACGCATCGCATGAATCCGGTGGCGGCTTCGGTGAGACAGCTTCCGGCGGAGAGCGCCATCCTCGATGGCGAAGTCGTCGTCATGAACGAAAACGGCACCACGAGTTTTGCCGACTTGCAGGCTGCGTTTCAGGAAGGCGCGAACAAACCGCTTACCTACTTCGCTTTCGATCTGCTCCATCTCAATGGCCACAACCTGCGCGAACTTCCGCTGATCGATCGCAAGACGATACTCGCGCAAATTGTGGGCGAAGGCGATGGGGCGGTCCGTTTCAGCCATCATCTGGAATCCGATGGCACAGTGATCTTCCGCAAGGCCTGCGAGCTTCACGCCGAAGGCATCGTCTCCAAACGCGCTGCCAGTCCATATCACTCGGGCCGTGGTGGTGACTGGCTTAAGCTGAAGTGCGTTCATGAACAGGAGTTTGTGGTCGGCGGATTTACCGAACTCGCCAACAAGAGTCACGGTGTCGGCGCGCTGCTGCTGGGTTATTACGAGGACGACAAGCTGGTGTATGCCGGGCGCACGGGCACAGGGTTTACACAGAAGACGCACCGCGTTCTGCGCGACCAGTTGGACAAACTTCGGCAGACGGCTACGCCCTTTGACAATCCGCCAGCCGAGGCACGTAAGGGCGCAATCTGGGTCAAACCCAAGCTAGTAGCGCAGGTGGCCTTTGCGACCTGGACCTCGGATGGAGTGGTGCGTCAAGCGGCGTTCAAAGGCCTTCGCGAGGACAAGCCAGCCAGTGAAGTGCGTCGCGAAGAACCGACGGTATCGCCCAAGCCGCGTGCGGCGAAGCAGGCATCGCTGGCAGCTCCGCCGAGCATTGCCGCGAAGACGACGCGTCCCGCCAAACCGTCGCGTCGAAGCCGGCGAAGGCAGCGAAATCAGCAACCGAACATGCGCCCGTTCGGCTGACGCATCCCGATAAAATTCTCGACGCCGAATCGAAGGTCACCAAGCAGCAACTGGCGGATTATTACTGGGCAATCGCGCCGCATATGTTGCCTTACATCGCCAAACGGCCGCTGTCGCTGGTGCGCTGTCCGGAAGGCACTGGACATCCCTGCTTTTTCCAGAAGCACACGAACCACACGCTTCCGCCGGGCGTGGAATCGGTTGACGTGCCCGACAAGAAGACGGGCAAGATCGAGCCTTACATTACGCTCTCAACCCAGGAGGCGCTGGCTGGAATGGCGCAGATGGGCGTGCTGGAAATTCATCCCTGGGGCTCGACCAACAAGAGCCTCGAACACCCCGACAACATTATCTTCGACCTCGACCCCGACGCTGCAATCCCCTGGCGCACACTTGCGGACAGCGCTGCAGAGGTCCGCGATCAACTGAAGTCGTTAGGCCTGGAAAGCTTCCTCAAGACGACCGGAGGCAAGGGGCTGCACGTTGTCATCCCAATTGATGGGAAGCTCGATTGGGCGAAGGTCAAGCAGTTTGCCCACGACTTCGCGTTGGCCATGGAGCAACAGAACCCGAAGCTGTACCTGACCAAGATGAGCAAGGCAGCGCGCAAAGATCGCATCTTCATCGACTATCTTCGTAACGAACGCGGCTCGACGGCGGTCGCGCCGTACTCGCCTCGGGCGCGCGCAGGAATGGCAGCCGCTCTTCCCCTGAGCTGGGCGGAGCTGAAACTTCCCAAGCGTCCGGTTTTTCGGGTCGCGGATTTCGACGAGTGGAAGAACCGCCTGGCGCGCGATCCGTGGAAGAATTTTCTTACAACCCGCCAGCGATTGGCGAGATAGCTGTTCGCCGCCGATCTTCAACCGGCAGATCGCAGAAGTTCACTCAGCTTGTCCAGGTCCGGGGCACCAGCGTCGCCAATCAGGAAATAGCGCAGTCCGTTGAGACTGAAGCTGCGAACACCGAACGAATGGCTGGTCAGAGCTTCATCCCCACGCACATTTTTCAGGTCCTTCTCCTGAAAAATGAAGACCGAAATCTGATGCTGACGGACACGGTAGATGAGTTCGGCCCCTGGCGATTGCTCGAGGTAGGTAACTCTTCCTCCGACCAGCACGAAGGGTGAACCCTGCAACTCGGGCAAATTGAAGGTAAAGGGAATCTTGCCCTCAAACCAAGGCTTCACGGTGTGCCGGTCGGTAGAGACAACATCGACCGGGTTGGAGCTGGCGAGGGTGGCCACATGCAGGTCGGCCAACTCGCCCAGCAGTTGCTGCTGGCTCCTTCGTTCGCGGGTGAGGGTGAGAAGAAATGCGCCGGCAATCAGCAGAACGCTCGCGGTCGCGAGGATAGGAAGCCAGTAGCGCTTCCAGAGAGATGGTTTGTGCGCCGCAATGCTCTTTTCGATGCGGGCGCGGAAGGCAGGATCCGGCTTGAAGCGCTGACCGGCAGCGCGGACAGCCAGTTTCTGCTGCAGCGTGTTGAGACCTTCAGCTGAGCAGGCGGCGCATCCGCGCAAATGCTCCTGCAAGCGCGCGCGCCTCATCCGGAGGCAATTCGCCATCGAAGTAAGCGTCGAGTTTTCCAGCCCAGAGCTCACAAGCCATGATTCAGCTTCCTTGCATCTCGCGCACCATGTCGCGTAAGGCCCGACGTGCACGCGAAAGGCGCGACATCACCGTGCCGATGGGAATGGCCAAAGTCGCCGAAATTTCCTGGTACGACATCTCTTCAAACTCACAGAGCAGCAACACTTCGCGGTAGGGCACGGCCAGGCGACTCAACGCTTCCTGCACCAGTCGCTGATCGGACCGCTGCAGAAGAATGCTTTCCGGCGTGTCTTGAACCTTTGGCAGAGACTCCTGTTCGCTGTCGAGGTCAAGCGGCACGGTCGCAGTCGCCTGCAGTCCGGTCTTGGAGGTGAGAAACGTGTTGCGCAGAATGCGATACATCCAGGCGCGGAAGTTGGTGCCTTGCTGGAAGGAAGAAAATCCCCTGAGCGCCTTGGTATAGGTTTCCTGCACCAGATCTTCGGCCTCGTGGCGGTCCTGTGTGAGCCAGTGGGCAAAGTTATACAGCCGCTCGAAAAGGGGCATGGCTAGCTCCTCGAACGATCCCGCTGGCAAGCGCTGCTCTGACACGCACACAAGAGTAAACCAGCGGATGACCGATTTATTCCCGATCACCAGCAATAAATCTTTGGCGGAATAAAACCGCGCGTTGCCGGTTCTACACGGTGAGTCGAGAGGCGACTAAGACTCGCAGGAGAAAACGACAATGCAAAAGAACAGCGATGCAATTTTGTTTGACCATAACCATGACGGCATCGACCGCCGGGGATTCTTGAAATGCATGGCATGGGCCGGAACGGGCGCGCTTTGCGTGCTGCAGGCCGGCGTTTTGAAGTCCTACAGTCTTGGCGATCCGTCTCATGTGAAGAAGGCTGCCAAGGGAGAACTCAGCTTTGTACAGATCAGCGATAGCCACATGGGGTTCAACAAACCGGCGAACCCGGATGTCGCGGCCACGCTGCAAGCAGCGGTGCAAAAGATCAATGCGCTGACCATCGAGCCGGAGTTCATTTTGCACACCGGCGATATCAGCCACCTGTCGAAGCCCGGCGAGTTCGACAACGTCGATCAGATTCTGAAGTCGGCGCGTCCACAGGACGTGTTTTTTGTTCCCGGGGAACATGACGTGCTGGAGGACGACGGCAAACAATATCGAGAGCGCTACGGCAAAAACACACAAGGAGCCGGCTGGTACAGCTTCGACAAGAAGGGCGTTCACTTCATCGGCCTGGTGAATGTAATGAACTTGAAAGCCGGCGGATTGGGAACGCTAGGCACCGAACAACTGGAATGGCTCGAAGGCGACACCAAGCATCTCTCCAAGAGCACGCCCATCGTGGTTTTCGCGCATATTCCGCTGTGGAGTATCTATCCCGAGTGGGGATGGGGTACGGACGACAGCGCGCAGGCCCTGGCTTATCTGAGGCGCTTCGGCTCGGTCACCGTTCTGAACGGGCACATTCACCAAATCATGCAGAAGGTGGAGGGGAACGTCACCTTTCACACCGCAGCCTCGACAGCATTCCCGCAGCCACATCCCGGAGCAGCGCCATCCGCGGGACCGATGAAGGTTCCGGCAGAACAGTTACGCAGCTTGCTGGGAGTCACCGACGTGAACCACGTGCATGGAAGCCATGCCCTGGCAGTGACCGACTCGACGCTCGAGTAGAGTCAACTCAGACACATCGAATCACCACATCAACTTTTTGACAAGGAGCAGAAAATGAAACGTAGTCACTGGATATCTGGTATTGCAGCATTCATCGTGATTGCCTTAGTTGCGGTTCCGACGCTGCAGCGGAAGGTCGCCGCCAACCCTCCAACCGCCGAGGTGAAGATCGATAACTTCAGCTACTCGCCGGCCACGCTGACGGTGAAGGCGGGGACACAGGTCACGTGGACGAATCATGATGACATGCCCCATACCGTCACCAGCGAAGACCAGAGCTTTAAGTCGAAGGCACTCGACACCGACGAGAAGTTCACTTTCACGCCAAGCAAGCCGGGAACATATTCGTACTATTGCACGATCCATCCGAAGATGACCGGCAAACTGGTAGTCGAGTAGGCGGACAGATCTCATGCATCCTTTTGATCTCAAGTCCGCATTGCTGGCAAAACATGCACAACATGTCGTCCTGATCCATTTCCCGATTGCACTATTCTTGACGGGAGTGGCTTTCGATTTTGCGGGACGTTGGACCCGGAAAGCGTCGCTGATCACGGCGGCATATTTCAATTTTCTTGCCGCTGCTGCGTCGGTGTTGCCAGTGCTCGCAACGGGATTACTGGCCTGGCAGTGGCAACTCGACGGCCAAAAGCTGAAGGGACTTCTGCTGTTGCACCTCGCGCTGGGATGTTCGGCGGGTCTTCTTATTTGCCTGGTCGCGTGGCTTCAGTACCGGCGGCAGCACGCCGCAAAGGGCACGATGCCGGGTTTGTTTATACCTCTGGAAGTCTTTACCGCCTTGGTCGTCGCGTTAACCGGTCACCTGGGCGGATTTCTCAGTGGGGTCAACGTCTCTCTTTAGTTGGCCCCGGAGATGGCCGCTGTCGCCGCCGTAAGCGGCTGTCCACCGTTGGACACCGCAATCCTCAAGCGGACGAACCTTGAGCAACCCAATTCGCAACCTATTGAGTTTGATGGAGCTGGACTGGCCGCATTCTTGCTGTATGTAACGCTGGAGTGTTGTCTCTCGCGCGACGCTCTTCTCTTAAAATCGAGGTTCGCATGCTTCACGATCTTCGGTATGCCTTGCGTCAACTGCTGAAGTCGCCCGCATTCACGTTCGTCGTGGTGCTCACCATCGCGTTGGGGATCGGCGCCAACACGGCGATCTTCAGCGTGGTGAATGCGGTCTTATTGCGTCCGCTTCCCTACCGAGACTCCGACCGACTGGTGACGATCCTGCATGATGGCGACCATCCGGTTGCTCCCGCGAACTATCTCGACTGGCGCAACCAGAACCATTCTTTTGAAGCCATGGGCATTGCCGAGAACTGGACGCCGAACCTCAGCGGCACGGCGCAGTCCGAGTCGGTGGATGGACTGCAAGTCAGTACCAACCTTTTTCCCATGCTCGGGGTGCAGCCGTTGCTGGGGCGGTTCTTCCTGCCCGACGAGGAAACGAAAGGCAAGGAGCATGAGGTCATCCTCGGGTACCGCTTGTGGCAGCGCGATTTCGGTGGCGACCCAGGCATTGTAGGCCGACCCATCACATTGCAAGGCGAGCCTTACACGGTGGTCGGCGTTATGCCGAGCGGCTTTCAGTTCGCTCCCTTCTGGGCGACCAAGGCGGAGGTCTTTGCCCCGCTGGCACTCGGCGATCGCGTCGCGAGCCGTGAAGGTAATAGCCTGCGCGTGTTCGCGCGCCTGAAACCCGGCGTCTCAGTCGAAGAAGCGCGCTCCGAGATGACCACCATCACCGGACGACTGGAGCAGCAATATCCCGGGACCAATCGCAACGTCACGGTGCAGTTGCTGAAAGAAAAAGTTGTGGGCGATGTTCGCCCCGCAGTGTTGGTATTGCTGGCTGCGGTAAGTTTCGTGTTGCTCATTGCCTGCGCGAATGTCGCCCATCTACTGATGGCTCGTGGCGCCGCTCGGCAAAAAGAGATCGCGATACGAGCGGCGCTGGGAGCGGAACGCTGGCAGATCACGCGACAGTACCTCACGGAGAGCCTGCTGCTGGCATTTCTCGGCGGCACGGCTGGATTGCTTCTGGCATTCTGGGGAATTCGTATGTTGGTGCGCCTGCTGCCGGCATCGATGCCGCGGGTTGATTCCATCGGATTGGATTGGCGGGTCCTGTTGTTTACTGCCGCACTCTCAATTGTCACAGGAATTATTTTTGGTATCGTGCCCGCACTACAGGCGGGTGACGTTCATCTGCGCGATGCCTTGCAGGAGACTGGCCGAGGGACAGGCGAGAGCTTTCGCCGCAATCGCTTGCGCAGCGTTTTGGTCGGGTCGGAATTCGCGCTTGCGATCCTGCTCATGATTGGCGCCGGGCTTATGATCCGGACCTTCTCGGCTCTGCGCGCGATCGATCCGGGATTTCAGCCGCATCATCTGCTGAGCGCCGTCGTGTCGGTCGCCGGATCGGAAGAAGCACGGCCTGAGAAGCGCGCGGTGTTTTATCAGGAGGTATTGCAACGCGTAGGTGCACTTCCCGGCGTCGAGTCGGTGAGTGCCATCAACCACGTTCCGCTGGCCGGCGACACCTGGGGATACCCCTTCAAGGTCGAAGGACGCCCGCTGCCCCTCCCCGGCGAGTCTCCCAATGCCATCTATCGCGTGATATTCCCCGGCTATTTTCGGACGATGGGAATTTCGCTTTTGCGCGGACGTGACATTACTGACAGAGACAACCTGAATGCGCCGGGAGTCGTGATCGTCAATGATCGCCTGGCGCGACTTTACTGGCCCGGCGAGGATGCGGTAGGAAAACGAATCACGTTCGACAATCCGCAGAAGAACCCGGTGTGGCTGACGGTGATGGGCGTGGCGCAAGACAGCAAGCAGGACGACTGGACTGCAGCTTCGCGTCCGGAGATGTATCTTCCGCTGCTGCAGAGCGACGACTACCTGCAAACGCCTTCCGGCCACTTTGAATACATGACGCTGGTGGTGCGCGCGACCGGAGATCCGGCGGCATTGGTAAATGAGATCAAAACCGCTGTTGCTGCGATCGATAAGAATGTTCCTATCTCGGAGATCGTAACCCTGGATCAGGCGATTGACGACTTGAACGCGCAGCCGCGGTTTGAGTTGTGGTTGCTGGCAAGCTTCGCAACGCTGGCCGTAGTGCTGGCAGCATTGGGAATTTACGGTGTGATGAGCTATTCGGTCTCGCGCCGTACTCACGAACTAGGAGTCCGCATGGCATTGGGCGCCGACCAGGGAAAGGTAATTCGACTGGTGGTTCGACAGGCGATGACACTGGCGCTTATGGGATCAGCGTGCGGATTGGCTGCCGCCTTCGTGCTCACGCGCATGATGGCGAAACTGCTCTATGGGGTGCAATCCTCTGACCCGGCGACCTACATAGGAGTGGCGATGATCGTGTGCGCAGTGGCGTTGCTGGCGAGCTACATTCCGGCGAGGCGAGCTACGCAGATTGATCCCGTGACGGCGCTGCGCTGCGAGTAGATACGTGGCGCGAGCACTTCGTGAAAGGGCGGCATGGCCGACTGTTGCTTAGTCTGATTTGATCCGCGACCGCGGATCAGTTCTTTGAGCTTCAACCAGCGCGGTAGTCCTGAATAGACTCGCCGGCGCGCCACAACACGATCGGTTTCTGGTTGCGATGAGTGGCCAGCTTCGCATTGATTTGGTCAACATCGCGCTTCGACCATCCGACACACGATACTTCGATCTCGCCGCCTGGAGCTATGTAGAAAAGGGTGGGCACATTGGTCAAGCCGTAGGCGCTCGACACCGCGTAGTGGTTGGCGTCGTCATCGATGGCGATCGGAAAGTTGACGCCATATTCGTGACGGAAGTCGGCGGTTTCGGACGGGCCATTTTGAGAGATGCCAAGCACGGTGACACTCGCGTCCTTATTCGCCTGAGCCATGCGTTCGTACAGCGGAAACGCATATTGGCATACAGGGCAACTAACCTTAAAAAAGGCCAGTACTACAGGACCCCGCTGCAGTAGCCGAGTCAACGAAACCTGGTGCCCTTCGAGCGTTGGCAGTGTGAAACCCGGTGCCAGGGTACCGGTTGTCAATGCAGCCATTCAGCAAGACCTCCAATTACTTCGCGTGGTTGTTAGATTCCTTTCCGCTGTCCCTGGACTCAACCACCAGCTTGCGCAGGACTTTTCGCGCCAGACCGGTGAGCGCCAGCTTCTGCCACTGCTTGCGAGTGAACCAGCGAGCATTCCCGTCGAGGCTGTGGACGAGATTGGGCGACGCAGGTACGACTAGAACGGTGTAATCCGTGTCAGTGATGGAGTGACGGAATGTCGCCAGCACTTCGCGAGTCGCAGCGACTGGGTTGGTTTCCGGAAGCTCCCACATACCAGCCATGCGAACCTCGCCGGACGGGCGCTGCAGCAACAGCACTGAATCTCCCTTGCGCGCCAAGGCGTAATGAAGTTGCTGACGCTTGCGCGGAGACTGCGACTTAGGTACGTCGGCGCCGCGCGCTTCGCACCACTTGTAAAGGGGGCAGATGAGGCATTGCGGCGACCGCGGGGTGCAGATCGTCGCGCCCAACTCCATCATCGCCTGGTTGAAGTCACCGGGGCGGGTGCGATCGAGCAGCGTTTCGGCTCGGTGCCACGCCGATTCTTTTCCCTCGGCTTCGCCGAACAGACGAGTCAACACTCGCTCAACGTTGCCATCGACGACGGCGACAGGCTCGCCGAAGGAAATGCTGGCGATGGCTGCCGCGGTGTAACGGCCGATTCCGGGAAGTTCGCGCCAGGATTCGGCGGTGCGGGGGAATTCTCCCTTGCGTTCGCGGACGATAAGCTTGGCCGCCTGGTGTAGCCGTCGTGCGCGATGGTAGTAGCCGAGCCCGCTCCACAGCGCGAGCACGGATTGTTCACGCGCTTTCGCCAGCGCCTGCACTGTTGGAAACCGTTGCATCCATCGGGCGTAATGGTCGAGAACGGCAGCCACGCGGGTCTGCTGCAGCATGATCTCCGAGACCCAGACGCGATAAGGATCACGATCGCGCCGCCATGGGAGATCGCGGCGATGGGCGTCGTACCAGTCGAGCAGCGAGTGGCGGAGTGCGGAAAGATCGCGTGGGGGAAGTGGGACGACCATTGAGGATTTCATTGTAATGGTCGCTCATCTGCCCACCCTATCGCCAAAGACCGGCGATAAGGGTGGGGCACCCAATTTCTTACTTTGTTGCGGACGATTCGGTTGAGTGTCGCACGAAGAACTGTTCTTTATCCACATTCGCCGGAACCGCAACGTCGAAGAACCCGACCATCATCTCTTCGTAGGTCTGGCCGCCCCACACCACTTCCTTATTGGGATCGGGGTTATGTGGATTGTCTTCCGAGTTGTCATACCAAGCGACCGCTTGCAGCCTTGTTCCAGCCTTTAAGAACCGCGGCTCCGCCAGGCGATAACTGAGCTGCCAATGAAAGTGGTAATTCACGCGAAGCAATGTCTCGACCGTTCCGTCGACGTGAATAATGTTGTACTCGAACCGCTTGCCTCGCAAATGCATATGCGGGAAAAAGCTGAGCAGAGTGCAGTCGTTGGGCATGGTGCCCGCATACATCGACACGATAATCGTCGGTACGCGGAGGAATGACAAACGAATGGTTGGTGAGCTGCAACGTCAGCACCCGTTGTTTCGGAGGCTGCTTGGAGAACACCATGCCAACGCTGGTTTGGTCGGTGCCGGCGGTACCGTTGGCGGTATAGTGCATCTGGAAAACCAGGTCGGACCCGGCAGGGACGAACTTTGCGACTCCCTCGGGCCAGCGGTCAGGCTCGCTTCCGGGCGCGTACACCAGAAGCATGTCAGTGGTGGTCTCGTGCGCTTCGGCGCGAAGCTTGGGATCGGAAAAACTCGACGGAGTAAACGGCACTCCGACCGGCGCTGGGCGTAGCCAGGTTGAGTTTGGCGGCCTGACGTAGACCACCGCATGATGGACGTATTGCGGACTCGACGGTTGAATCTGAACGAACTGCACCCACTTGTCTTCCGTGAATCCGGTGGGCACGATCTCGTAGGTGTATTCGACATCGCCATGCGCCGGAATCGCAACCGGCACGGGCATCTGCACGATCTTTTCCGGCTTCGGAATGTTCCATCCCGCATCCCAGTGCTTGAGTGGAGGCGCGTCGTGTGGCGAGCCAGCGGGCGCACCACTTTCCACCCAACTGGAGATTGTTTCGATTTGTTCCGGGGTCAGTGAAGGGTCGTTGGAGAACTTTCCGTAACGCGGATCGGCAAACCAGGGCGGCATCTGCTTTGACAGCACGGCACGCTTGATTGCCGCTCCTGACCCTTTGGCATCCTGGTAGGTCACCAGCGGCATGGGAGCGATTCCACCAGGCCGGTGACAGACCTGGCAGCGGTCCTGCAGGATGGGCAACACGTCGCGGTAAAAAGTGGGTTGGCGCGAAGAAGGAACAGCCGTGCCATGGGCAAACGAGACGATTGCGGCGGTTGCGACTACGACGCCGGTGGCGAGGAATCGGAGGGCGTTTCCCTTGCGGGCTGAAGTCCGCTTAAAAACTTCGTTGAAAGAACGGTATTGCGGCACGACTAAAGTCGTGCCCTTTCAAAACTCGGCATGGCGGATTGCACCTAGTTGGGCTGACCGTGTTCCGGCAACTCTTCCTCTTGAACCGCGTGGCGGCGCAACAGTTGCGCGAGATTCTGAGAAAACGCAGAGCGCGGTAGCACCATGTCGCAACCCGCTTCTGTGGCCTTCATCTTCAGTTCGCCCTGCACGTGCGATACAAAGCCGATGATGTTGGTTTCCTTCTTCAGCTTGCTCTTGAGTTTGGGTATCACGGTGAGCGGCTTGGCGGCGGCGTTGTTCAAATCAACAATGATCAATGTCGGTTTGCCATTGCCATTCTGACCCATGCGGTCGTAAACATCCTTGTCGGTCTTGACGAATTCGACCTTGATGTTCATCTTGCGCGCCGTCTCCTGGATTTTCGCCAGGAAAAACAAGTCGTCCACGAAGGCATAGATCCGCGCTGGAGCATCACTGATAACCGCCAGCGGCTCGGGCTCGGGCACGGAGAACTGCTTGCCGAAGGACTGGGTGCCGCGACCCATGTTGGGATTGTGGGTATTGCCGTCGTTGTTGCCCTGCGCAGCGCGATAGCTGTGGTCCATGGGAGCGGAATAAATGCCTCCGCCGATGGGTTCGCGCTGGCCGGGACGCCCCCCTGGCTTGCGTCCCGGGGGACGCTTTTTGCCGAAGCGGCGCGGGTTCTGGTTGCGTCCCGGACCTTGACCCTGGTCCTGGTTTCGCTGACCTTGACCCTGGGGAGAGCCTTGACTCTGGCCAGGGCGTTGTCCTTGTTGTTGAGCTGCGCCGTGCGCAGCAGGTCCGCGGCGGCCGCGCCGCCGTCTACGTCCCTTCCCTCCGGGCTGACCGCCGGAAGGAGGATTCGATCCTTGATTCATGTTGCTCTCTTAGTTACGTTCGTTTTCCCGCGGGTCGCGGGACTCCCACATTTACAAACCTTGCTGGTTGGCCGTATGTTCGCATCCTGGCCCGCAAAACCGGCACGTCTGCGATTGGAATCGTCTTTGAAATCGAATCAGTTACGTCCGTCTGGCGCCCGGAACCCACGGCGCGAGGAACGCCAGCACGGGAAGTGCGGCGATTGGAGGACGTCCCTATCGTACCCAGCTTTGCTCTTGAAACGCAAGCGTCAAACGCTATAAATCGGTTGATGACCCACTTTGGTCATCCCGCAAAAAACCGCTCCGAACGACTCGAAAAAAAGCTACAACAAACCGACATGGGGAATCGGCTCGCGGTAAATGCTAACGGTCGGGCCTGAGTCGATGAAGACCCTCACTGCTATGCACAGACTGCATCAATAACTTAGATTCTACCAACAAAGTTCAGCGAATGGCGAATTCGTACACCGAACAGCGTCAATTGAGCCTCGCCAGCAACTGCCTCAGCATGTCTAGTGTTTCCCGCACGTCGTCTGCGTCAGGCGCCTCCGGGCATAGCTGCAAGTAGCCACCCAGGTCCCGCGCCGCTCCGAGGAATTGTTCGAGGTTCAGCCGGACCAGCCCACGCTCGCGCATCAAGTCGGCATTCCGCGGAGGAATCGCCAGCAGCAGGTCGAGTACCATCAGTCCCTTGGGGAAATTTCGCTGCGTGAAATAAATCTGGCGCAGGTTGTTCAACATGCGAGCCAGAATTTCGCGGTGCGTTACCGGTTGCAGGAACTCGGGCTTCAGTTCGATCTCGCCGGAATAAATCTCGTTCAGTCGCTGCAAGCATTCCGCATTATCGACTACACGTCCGCGGTTGAAGGGATCGATGATGATCTCGCCCGCCATCGTGTCATAGTGCTTCAGCAGGAAGTGCCCTGGCATGCCAGTGCCGGCGATGGGAAAACCCACGCGGCGGGCGACGTCCATGTAGATCACCGACAGTGTAATCGGGATGCCGAGCTTGCGATCGAGCACATCATTAAGAAACGAGTTGCGGGGATCGTAGTAGTCCTCGTGATTGCCGCGCAGACCGTCTTCCTCAAAGAGCACGCGATTGAGTAGCGCAATCGCCTCGCGGGCCGTGGGACTGCTTCGCATGCGCCCCCGCACCCGCCGCGCAAGCGAGTCGAGGCGTGCTACATAGTGCGACACATCGAGATCGGGGTACTCGGTGCGCGCGATTGCCAGTCCGGCCGCAGCCAAGTCGATGGAGGCGTCTTCGTGCGCGGGCTCGACCAAGGAGGCAAAGCCCCGCAGCGCATTCGTGTATTGGACCGCTTCTGCCATCGTGTGCAGGATTGGATGAATGGGACCCGAGGCGAGATTCTCGATCTCAGGTCTCGGTCGATTGCCTTCGAAACATGACATAGACCATCAGGACAGTTCCAGCCGTAGCGATCCAGTACCCTATCCACCAACTCATCAGAACGGGTACGCCCAGCCAAGCTGGCCGTGTCTCAGCCAAACGCGCGAATATATCGGGCAGATGTCTGATTGTCTGTATGAGCGCGGGCGAGACAGCGCCGCCATGATGAACGGTCAGCCCGGTGTAGTACGGCATTAGCAATGCGTGCGTCCCGTAGAGGTCGAGGATAGCTACCGCAAGGGTCAGTAATGGCAGAACTACGTACGCAGGAATGCATGCCTCCAGCCCCCAGACAAGCAGGACGCCTTCGGCAGCAACCGTCGCATAAAGGTACCAACCGGTGGAAGCCGACACGCCTTGATTGAGGAAGGTGATAAGCACGTGGTAGGCGAGGCCCGACCAGAAACAAACGTAGAAAGCAGCCAGCACCTGTACGCCGGAGATTTCTCCGTTTGCGTCGCGCCCTTGGTACATCCTGAAGACAACTCCAGCGATCGCGACTACGATCACCAGCAACCCTGTCATGTAAAGGACGCGTGGCACAAGCAGGAAGCTCCAACCTCCGAACCAGATGTGCGAGATCAATACCGACAGCACCCCGCTCTTCCAGTTGACGTGCGGGATGGCCGACAACTTCTGCAGCAGCGAAACCTGACGTAACGCGGCATCGTCCCCTTGCCCCGACCACGAACCACTGGCAGCATGGACGCGAAAATACCAATCCCCCGCAATCGCCAGGGCCGCCGCGAGAGCGCCAAAACAACGGATGCCAATCGCCAGAATCGGCCGCTCGCGCCCGCTACCGTCGCGATCTGACCAACCGGCGATTCCAGCTAGTAGAAATACTGCGGGAATTGCCGTCAGAAAGTAGGCTTTGATAAGCAGACCTACGCCCAGCGTCGCCCCCAGCAGCAGCCATGCACCCCACGCGGCGGGTTTCCGCACGGCCAGCATCGCAGCCGCCAGCATAGTTGTGTAGCAAACCAGCGCAAAGCTTTCATTCCCTATCCGAGCCACGTTGATCATCAATTCCGGCAGCAGCACGATTACCGCGCTGATACCGATGGCCTGCCGATTGCTGTTCGTGACCCGCTTCGCAATCCAATACGTGAGGGGAATCGCCGCGGACGCCAGCACCACATTTAACATTCGCAGCAGATACAAACGCGAGAGCAGCGGTAGTGTACTGATCCAACCCAGCGGCACCGCGAACATCCAGTAGTACAGCGGGGCCTGTTGCGATTCATAATTTTCGATCGGCTCGGTGGCAGGCTGGCTCGCCTGCCCTGGCGCTAGCGCACGAACCGCATCGAAACGCTGTTTTCGTTCGAGGGGTGTCAACTTCCAGAACTCGTCGTAGGTTATGAGCGGCGGTGGAATGCTCTGGAACTGCAGCTCCCATGGGAGCGGCAGAAGGTGAAGTGAATTCTGCACTTCGAGCGAAATCGGAGTGTCCGCGTGAGGCAACCCTTGTCCGCTGGCAACATGCTGTAAAGCGGCAAAATGATAGGGCTCGTCGTACCCTTCCCACGGCGGCATGAGCGCGGAATACCAAAGTCCTCGCGCAATAAACGCGAGACACAGGAACGCAATCGCGGTTACAACCCTCCGCGTTGCCCATCGCGATCCTACTTTGTCTATCACTGCCGAAACATGTTCCTGGCGATGAAGAACACGTTGGCCGGCCGTTCAGCCAGCCGCCGCATGAAGTACGGGTACCACTCCGTCCCAAAGGGAATGTAGACCCGGAGACCGTAGCCCTCGCGCACTAGCTTTTGCTGCAGGTCGCGGCGCACTCCATGCAGCATCTGGAACTCATACGCGGTCGAAGGAATATTCTCCGCGCGAGCGAACTGCTTCATCTCCTCGATGATGTGTTCGTCGTGCGTCGCCAGTCCGTGATAGACGCCGCTCTTCAGCAGCGTCTTCGCCAGCTTCACGTAGTTAGCGTCAACGTCGGCCTTCTTGGGAAAGGCGATCTCGGGCGGTTCTTTATACGCGCCCTTGCACAGCCTTATGCGAATGCGTTCGGAGAGTAACTGGTTGACATCGTCTTCGCTGCGGTAGAGATAAGTCTGTATGACGGTGCCAACCTTGCCCGCGTGTCCGGGCTGGCGATGCAACTGGCGGACGAAATCGAGCGTGCGTTGAGTGTAGGGCGACCCCTCCATGTCGACACGCACGAAACTGTTGATCTGAACCGCATGGCTTACCAGTTCGGTCACCAGCGAAAATGCAAGATCCTCGCTCACGTCGAATCCCATGTGCGTAAGCTTAAGACTGATATTGGCATTCAGCTTGCGCGTGGAGAGCTCATGCAGCATCTGGTGGTAGAGCTCCGCGCTGTGTTTAGCTTCATCGGCGTTGGTGACATTCTCGCCGAGGTTGTCGATGCTGACGCTGGCGCCTGACTGATTCACCGTCTCGGTGACATGGATGACGTCGGCCAGTTGGGTGCCGGCAACAAAGCGGCTGGAGAAGCGCAGTCCAAGCGCCGAGTTCTCAGCAAAATGGCGGATGGGCTGGTTCTCTGAAAGCTTGATGAAGAAGGTTCTCAGCATGTAGCCTCCGCGGGCCGAGACGGCAGAGGCATGGCCCTGGTAAGAAGAAGATTATGGCGCATAAGAAATGTCGGGGGACAGCTACCCAAACCTCTCATCATAGCGCCCACTGACCTCTGGGACAAACCTTTCCCGCCATAATTCCATCGCGCGGCGGGGTGTTCGCGACGGTGCATCCACCCGCCGTTAACAGTCGCCATCCCGAGCGCAGACTTCGGGCTGCTGCCAGCGACCTAGCCGTCGGCGAATTCGCCGCGAGGGTTATAATCACGGGTTATCTGGGCGGCTGGCTACAGCTCTTCGATCCTTTCGGAAGAGCAATTTCATCCGCTCACAAACCATCAAATGCGCCTCATCAGCAGATGAAAATACCAGCCGCCAGTGCTTATAGTGTAGTTTCCAGTCGGCGAGAGGGTTCACTCATGCCAGGTTACAGACAAGCGTTGTCCATTCTTCTGAGTTTCACCGTGACCATCAGCGTCGTCAGCTTGGACGGATGCAAGAAGTCGGAGCAAGCCCAGCCGGAGCAGGCCGGCCAAGCGCAACCGGCGCAACAACCACCCGCTGCAACTTACGCCGCGCCTACCGCCGACCAACTCTACCAGTTGGTTGCTCCGATCGCGCTCTTTCCCGACAACCTGGTCGCGATGGTGCTGGCCGCATCCACCTATCCGGACCAGGTCAGCGCTGCGTATCAATGGCTGCAGCAGAACGCGAGCCTCAAAGGCCAGCAGCTTGCTGAAGCGGCCAATCAGCAGGCCTGGGATGCAAGTGTGAAGGGCCTCACGGCATTTTCTGACGTGTTGAGTCAGATGGCGACCAACTTGTCGTGGACCTCCGCTCTGGGCGACGCGTACTACAACATCCCCCAAAGCGTGATGAACGCCGTGCAGGTCATGCGCCAGCGTGCTTATCAGGCGGGAAATCTCAAAACCAACCAGCAACAGAATGTCAGCGTGCAGAACCAGGCCCCCGGTGCCGCGCCGCCTCCAACACCCGCAGCGGGGGAGGAGCCGCAGACGACGGTGGTCCAGCCTCCGCCACAAACGATCATCATTCAGCCTGCGCAACCGGAAGTCGTTTACGTTCCTACCTACAATCCGACGGTTGTCTACGGCGCGCCTGTGGCCGTTTATCCCGGATACTCGACAGGCGCCATGGTGGCGACCAGCATCCTTTCCTTCGGAGTCGGTATTGCAGTTGGCGCGGCTATAAGCGGCGGGGGGTGCTGCGGGTGGGGATACAACTCATGGGGGTGCGGCTGGCACAACAACACCGTGGTTTATAACCACAACACCTACATCTCAACGTCGAATACCTTTGTGAATCGCAACAATTACTACAACCGCAATGTGAACAACGTCAACGTAAACAATGTGAACCGGAACAACATCAACACCAACAACATCAATCGCAATAACCTCAACGCGAATAACGTCAACCGCAACAACCTGAATGCGAATAACCGGGCCAACAATTTCAACGGCTCCACGCCGCATTTCAATCAGAACCTGGATCAAGCCAAATATCGAAACCCGGCCGCACAGGCAGCTGTTGGGCAACAGCGCGCCGGTCAGGGAAATCCAGGCCAACAGCGCGCAGGCGGGAATCAGCCCAATTTTAATCAGCAGAGCCGACCTGGCGGCGGCCAGCCTAACCTCAATCAGCAAAACCGCGGAGCAGCGAATCAGGACCAGGCACGCGGCGGCAATTTCAATCAGAACCAGCGGCAGGCGGAGCGCGGCTACGGACAGCAGCCGGCTCCGAATTCTGGCAAAAGCGCCTTCAGCAACTACGGACAGGGTGGGAACGCCCGCACCAATAGCGCCCGGGGACAGCAAAGTCTCGCAGGCAACCGCGGCGGTGGTGGAGGTGTTGAGAATCGCGGTGGCGGCGGTGCGCAAAATCGCGGCGGAGGCGGGCGTCGGCGGTAAGCAGGACCATACGGGTCCGACGGTGTTGAACTCTGATCGAAGGCAGGAGCACACACTTTATGAAATCCATATCGCATTCTTGCAGGCCGGCTGGTTTTCGCAGGAGACACTCTATTGCACTGATCGTGGGTGTATCCGCACTGGCGTTTGCGCTGTTCGTCCCGCGCATCTTTGCCCAGCAAGGCAACGAGAAAACCTTCGCCTCTCCCGGCGACGCGGTGCTGGCTATCTACAATGCCGTGAAGTCCGGTGATCAGCCGACGCTGAACGCCATCCTAGGCTCGAACGCTGGTCAAGTCTTGAACACAGGTGATGAGGTGGCGGACAAGAAGATGGCGACCGACTTCATTCGTCGCTATGAACAGATGCATCGTGTCGTTATCGAGCCGGATCAGACCGCTACCCTCTACGTCGGCGCAGAGAATTGGCCGATGCCTATACCGCTGGTCAAGAACAGCAGTGGCGCGTGGTACTTCGATACTGAGTCGGGAATAAAGGAGATTCTCTTCCGGAGAATTGGCGCTAACGAGAACGACGCCATCGACGTGCTCCACACGCTCGTCGCGGCTCAGCTCGAGTACGCATCGGTTTTGCAGGAGGGCGACAAGGCAAAACACTATGCGAACAAGTTTGTCAGCAGCGAGGGCAAGCACAACGGACTCTATTGGAAAACCGGCGACAACGAAGCTCCGAGCCCGATTGGGCCGCTGCTCGTGCAGTCTGCCGGCGAAGGCTACGACATACAACAGGGCAAGCAGACGCCGTTCCACGGCTACTATTACCGCATGCTCACCGCTCAAGGTGCCGCAGCCAAAGGCGGCGCGCGCAGCTACCTGGTGAACGGTGAACTGGTTCGCGGCTTCGCCTTCGTGGCGTGGCCCGCCGAGTATCGTAACTCCGGAGTCGTGACCTTTGTCGTCAATCAGGACGGCATCGTGTATGAGAAAGACCTTGGTCAGGACACGGACAAAATTGCCGCTAGCATGTCGGAATACAATCCCGATAAGACTTGGATTCCCGCCGACTAGGATCGCACATTTCGCGCGCGCGGTGTCCTTGCTGACCGACGACGCCGGCTATCGAGCGTCCCCCCGGTTCATTCCCACTCAATCGTTCCGGGAGGCTTGGAGGTGATGTCGTAGACCACGCGGTTGATGCCCTTGACCTCGTTGACGATGCGGTTGGAGATGGTCTTCAGCACCTCGTGCGGCAGGTCGACCCAGTCGGCGGTCATGCCGTCTTCGGAATTCACGGCGCGGATGGCGCAGGTGTAGGCGTAGGTGCGCATGTCGCCCATCACGCCGACGGACATCACCGGCAGCAGCACGGCGAACGACTGCCAGATCTTGGTGTAGAGCCCGGCGCGCTTGATTTCGCTGACCACGATGTCGTCGGCCTCCTGCAACAGGGCCACGCGGTCGCGGGTGACTTCGCCGAGGATGCGGACGGCCAGGCCGGGTCCGGGGAACGGCTGGCGCTGCAGAATGTCTTCGGGCATGCCGAGGTCGCGGCCGATCTTGCGGACTTCGTCCTTGAAGAGGTCTTTGAGCGGCTCGATCAGCTTGAGCTTCATGCGCTTGGGCAGGCCTCCGACGTTGTGATGGCTCTTGATGGTCTGCGAGGGGCCGCGCACCGATTGCGACTCGATGACGTCGGGATAGAGCGTGCCCTGCACCAGCCAATCGACCTTGCCGTGCAGCTCGGCGATGCGGCGGGCTTCCTGCTCGAAGACGGCGATGAATTCGCCGCCGATGATCTTGCGCTTCTTTTCGGGGTCTTTGACGCGCGCGAGTTTGCCGAGGAAGAGGTCGGTGGCGTCAACGGCGTCGATGTTGAGGCCGAGCTTGTCGCGCAGGTTCTTCTGTACGGTCTGGAACTCGTTTTTGCGGAGCACGCCGTTGTTGACGAAGATGCAGGTCAACTGCTCGCCGATGGCGCGATGGACGAAGACCGCGGCGACGGAGGAATCGACGCCGCCGGAGAGTCCGCAGATCACGCTTCCCTGTTCCAACTTTTTCGCGGATGGACGCGACGGTCTCGTCGATGAAGCGTTGCGGCGTCCAGTTGGGAGTGAGTCCGCAGATGTCGAAGACGAAGTTGCGCAGGATGGCAGTTCCCTGCTTGGTGTGGTGGACTTCGGGATGGAACTGCACGGCGTAGTATTTGCGCGCAGGATCCTCGAAGGCGGCCTTGGCGTTTGAGGATTGCGCGACCAGCCGGAAGCCCGGCGGAAGTTGCTCGGCTTCGTCGCCGTGTGACATCCAGACTTGCAGCGGGCTGGTCAGACCCTTGAACAGGGCGCAGTCGTCGCGAAGGAGTTCGACGTCGGCGTGTCCGTACTCGCGCTTGTCGCCGGGGCTGACCTTGCCGCCGAGTTTCTGCGTCATGAAGTGCAGGCCGTAACAGATGCCCAGGACCGGCACGCCCAGATGCAGTACCTGTTCATCCGCGGGCGGGGCGTCGGCGTCGTAGACGGACGATGGGCCTCCAGACAAGATGATGCCGGCGGGCGCGTACTTCTTGATTTCTTTCAGCGGAGCGGTACAGGGAAGGACGACGGAGAAGACGTTTTGTTCACGGATGCGGCGCGCGATGAGCTGTGTATATTGCGAGCCGAAGTCGAGGACGACGATCGATTGGGTTTCCACCATTTACTTTGCCAGAGGACTGGAGCAGTGTAAAGGGCGGACGCGGCTGCTGTCGATTTTCGAGAACCCGCCGAGCTAACAGGATGCGACCGCCGTTCTGAGATCGCGCGACCCTCTCAACTGCCTCTAGTAGGTCCCCAGATATTTCGAATCGGTGGTGCTCACAAAGGCAGGCACGCCACCGGTGTCGCTCAGGATGGCAAAGTTGATGTAGTCGTCTCCGAACTGAACCAGCATGAAGCGGCTGAAGTGCGGCGAGCCACTGCGAATAAACGGGATGTTCTTAACGCCGGCGGAGAGGTATTGCTGGAATCCTGAAGCCGGGTGAATGTGCGCGCCAAAGATGGCCACCACATTCTGGTTCTGAATCGCCGCGATGAAACTTTTGTCCGTCGCCCATCCGCCATCATCGGTATGCAGGTTAATGACAATGCGCTTGCCCGCGGCAGTTGCCGCGGCCAGGTTTTTCGTCAGCCAGTCGGTGGAAGAAGTGACGGAGACTTCCGTCTGGGTGTATGCGGGATAGTAGTTGAGCTGCACGAAGTGGTATTTCCCGATCTCGAAGGAATAGGCCATGCTGCCATCGTCGTAACTGCTGACCTGGGATGCAGGGAAGTTGGTGTCCGCGCTGCAGTTGATCATTGACTTCATGTATTTGACGGCGCGTTGGGCGCAGACATTGCCTGCGCAGCCGGCATCGCCATTCGTGTCGGTCCTGATATTGTTCGAATAGTCGTGATTTCCGAGGCCGGGATAAACCGGCAGAGTGAATTGCGTGTGGTAGAACTGGCGGTACAGCTCTTCCTCCTCGGGATGAAAATACGCCGTGAGATCGCCGTTAATGATCAGGCCGACAGGCGCAGTGATCGGGCTTCCGGCTCCCTTGGTCAGCAGAGAACTGTTAGGCCAGGTCTTCAGAGTTGAAACGCTGGCGATCGCTGCGATCAGGTTTTCGTTCATCTGGATGGCCTTGGTTTTCACGCAGGCCGCACTGTTGCAATTCGGGTCGCTGCCTTCGCCGCTACTGCTGCTGGCGTCGGGAATCTGCCACCATGGAAGCTGCACATCGCCGGAGATCACCATTGTGAACGGTTGTTTGGTGTTGGAAGTGATGGTCTTGGTGAAGCTGCTGGTATTGCAACTCGAGGGAACGTGTCCTGCGCCGCGTCCGTAAGAACTCTTGGCAAAGATGTCGGCGTCTTTGCGGCACAAGGCTCCGTCATCGTGATAGTCACTCGGACAATTCTCCCAGCAGACCGGGCCCGACCCTGAATACCCGGACTTGCAAGTGGAGTAGCAAAGTTGTCCATTCTGTTCCTGGCCGGATCCACAGGAATTGAGTGGACTGCCGGCGCCACGCCCGTAGGTGTCTTTGGCATAGAAGTGCAGGATGCTCTTGTAACAGGTGGCGCCGTCGTCCCGGTAGCCGGAGTCGCAATGGGCCCAACAAACCGGACCGACGCCGTAATATCCGCTCTTGCAGGCGGGATAGCACAGAGCGCCATCCTTTTCCTTGCCTGACCCACATCCCATGGGTGAGCCGGCACCGCGGCCATAGGAAGCCTTCGCAGTGATGATGGCGTTCTTGCGGCAGATCACACCGTCGTCGGAGTATCCGTCGGGACAATCGGTGTAGCAAACCGGACCAGTGCCCACATACCCCGCTTTGCACGTTGGATAGCAGAGAGCTGACCCAGGAAGTGCGTTCGGGTCCTGCATCTCATTATTCGAGCAGGCTTTGAAGTCGTCAGCGTGAGCCGGCAACGCTGCGAATGTGAGGACGACAAGGGCCAGAAATCCTAAACTTGCGCGCAACATGATGCTCCTGGTGGCGAAGGAACTGATCAGTAAGTGGCGATCAAAGCTGTGGCGAAAGTGGCGTAACGTTACCGCACCAGTGTCGGGCGGTCAAGATAATTCGACATGATCGAGCCACAACAGATGCCATCTCGCCAAGCATCGCCCTCATAACCTAACGCCTATAATCTCGGCATGCCGTTCAAGCGTACGCAGAAGGATTACGACGAAGCAGATGCTGTACGAGTACGCGGTGCGGGCTCTAGGCCGCAAAATGCGCACGGTCGCCGAACTGAAACGGCTGATGCGTGAGCGGGTGAAGCATCAGGAAGAGATAGGTCAACTATTGATTGAAGTTGTCATCGCCAAACTAAAAGAGCAGAAGTACCTTAACGATACGAACTATGCCGAAAGCTACTCCCGATTCCGCAAGGAAAACGAGAAGTTCGGACGCCAGCGGGTGGTGCAGGATCTGAAAGCCAAAGGCGTCCACGGCGACATCATCGACAAGACGGTCGGCGCGGCGTATCAGGACGTCAACGAGGAACAGTTGGCGCGGGAGTACCTGCAGCGCAAGCGCGTTCATAAACCCGTTACGCAACGCGATGCGGCGAAAGTTTTCCGCAACCTGATGCGCGCGGGGTTCGCTAGTCGTGTTATCTTTCGCATCCTGAAGACATGGGACGTGGACGACGAGACGATTTCCGCGTTAGAGACCGAAGCGGTGGAACCCGGGCCAGAGCGAGAGTCTGGTTAGTCGCAAGGAAAGCATATCCCTCGGGGGCTAAAGCCGGCCTCGTGATTACAATTTGAAAAACATTTTATCGGCGGAGCTGAAGCTGCGCCCCTTCAATAATCGTTGCCAAGCCAATCTAACCCTTCCGAGGCCATCGAATGCCAAAGAAACTTGATCACACCGAAGCACTGGCCCACCTGTCACGGGTTGACCGCAAGCTGGCGCGCATTATCGTCAAGTCCGGTCCCTTCGCCCTGCGACCCGAGAGAACGCAGAGCATCTTCGAAGCGCTGCTGGAATCGATCATCTATCAGCAGTTGAATGGGAAGGTGGCGGCGACCATCACGGAAAGAGTGAAGGCGCTGTTCCCGGAGAACACACATCGCCTGCGGACCAGGCGCGGTCTGGTGGCGGGCTTCCCTACTCCGGAGCAGGTTCTCGCGGCTACACCTGAACTACTGCGCTCCGCGGGATTGTCACAGGCCAAGATGCTGGCCATTCGCGATCTGGCGGCCAAGACGCTCGACGGAACCGTGCCCACCCCGCGCGAAGCGCGACCGCATGAGCGACGACGAACTGGTTGAGCGCCTGACGGCGGTGCGCGGCATCGGACGCTGGACGGTCGAGATGCTGCTGATGTTTCGGCTGGGGCGACCTGACGTGCTGGCGGTGGACGATTACGGCATCCGCAAGGGCTTTGCAAAGATTCATCGCCTGCTGGAATTGCCCAAGCCGAAAGAGCTGCTGGCATATGGCGAGCGCTGGCGTCCGCATCGCAGCGTGGCGAGTTGGTACCTGTGGCGCGCGGCGGAGATGAAAGACCTTCCCATGGCGGGTGAGCAAGTGGCCAAGAAAGCCGCAAAGAAGTCTGCAAAAAGCAAACCGTTTCAAGAACCCCGAAGAAGAAGCCTGCTGTCGCCCGAGGCAGATCGTAATCGCAGCGGGATCGATTATTTGTGCTGCGCCAGGTATTTGAGGAAAATCTCGCCACCTTCGGCCGGTGGTCCCGTTGCGCTCGAAGGAACGAATGCCGGAACATTGGTGGGACAGGCCTTGGCCGCGGCGCAAATATCGACGGCATGAGCCAGATTGGCAGCGATTGCGGGGTTTTGCGCAGCGTCGGCCGCCGAGTTAAGGATGACAACCTCGACCCGCACGTCGCGATCGAAGTGACTCTTCAAGGCGGCGTCGTAGTCCATGTCGTCGAACGTCTTGATGACGATCGCCGCTCCCGAGGGCAGGCGAGGGTTGCTGGCCTGAAACTCGAGGATGCGGTGATCGAGTTGGTAGGCATACAGGGAATGCAGGTCGCGAAGAACATGAACGACGACAGGCTGCATTTTGGGCTTAGGGTGACATCCCAACCCCGAGGACAAGGATAATGACGCGATCACCAAGTACAGCCAACGCTGGCTCATGGCAAGATCATAACGGAGTCGAAGGTTTCAGTCATTGATTTCGAGTTCGGCGGTGGCCGGACCGAGCTAATTCCAGAGACAAAATCGGGCCTTGGACGCAGAAATCCCCAAATTGAGAACCGGCAAGTCATCTGCTGGTTTCACTACCGTCGCGTGACATTTGTCACCCTAAGTCACTGACAATCCACACTAGTTGGCGGAGTTCGAAGTCACAGATGATGGAATCTGTCCAACACAGAACGTCATGCAATGAAATAGTTCAGAACAAGGAAAACGAAAATGACGGTACCGGCGGCAACCAAAGCGTCCCCACTTCCAAAGCCGGTGGAAGAATGCGATGCTAGTGGCATTCATTTAGAAGAGAGTCGGACTACTGGCATGAGCGACCTGAAAAACGAACTGGCGTCGCTGCGCATCGACCGCGGCGAGCGCAAACGTGGCAGATGGGGGCTGTGGATTTTCCTGTTGCTGCTGGCGGCGGCAGTTTCGGCCGGGGGCTCTACCTGGTAAAGACCAACCCCGGGCTCACTAATTTTGCGGCGTCGGAAGTGGAGCCGGTGCAGGCCAGCGTGCAAACCACGGGAGGGGCCAGCGCTGGAACTCCGATCTTGACGGCTTCGGGATACCTGGTGGCGCGGCATCAGTCGGTGATTTCGTCGAAGATCCAGGGCCGCCTGTCGGGGCTGTATGTGGAAGAGGGCAGCTACGTCAAGACGGGAGAGGTCATCGCGCGGCTGGAGGACATCGACTACAAAGCGGCGGTAGTCAAGGCCAAGGCCGACATCGTGTATGCCAAGGCGAACCTGGCGGAAATGGAGCGGCAGGCGCGTCTGCAGCAGGGCTTGTTCAAGGAGAAGGTGGTGTCGCAGGACGCGCTCGACGCGGCCAACTCGAGAGTGCAACTTGGCCAAGGCGACATCGAACAGGACAAGGCGGCCCTGCAGATGCAAGAGGCGAACTGGACTTCACCGAAATTCGCGCGCCGTTCGATGGCGTGGTGGTGAAGAAAATGGCCGAAGTGGGCGAGAGCGTGGCGCCAATTCCGCCGGGCGTGAACATCTCGACGTCTTCGGGCGCGATTGTGGCCATCGCGGACATGAATTCGCTGGAGGCGGAAGTGGATGTCAACGAAGCGAACGTCGGGCCAACTGAATGCAGGGATACCCGGCGGACATCACGGTGCAGGCGATTCCGGACAAGACCTACAAGGGCGTGCTGCGGCAGGTGATTCCAACGGCCGACCGCACCAAGGCGACGGTGACGGTGAAGGTTTCGATCCTCGACAAGGACCGCCTGATCAAGCCGGAGATGAGTTGCAATGTGACCTTCCTGGAGCCGAAAGAAGAGCGAGCAGAACAAGGCCGCGCCGCTGCGGATCGTTACCGCCCCCAAGGACGCCATCATCACGCGCGACGGCAAGCAGGTGGTGTATGTGATCGAGAACAACAAGGCGCGGGAAGTGGCGGTGGTGACCGGCAACGAGTTGAAGGGGCAGGTCATCGTGAAGTCGGGCCTGGCGGGAACGGAGACGCTGGTAAACAATCCGCCGCAAAAAGTGGTGGACGGCGCATCAGTAAAGATGAAGAGCTAGGCAGGATACAGGAGCAATCATGGCGACGACGGAAGTGGCGGCCAAGACCGGCGCCGTCAGTGTGCAAAACGTAGTCAAGGTGTATCAGCGGGACAGCCAGCAGATCACGGTGCTGGACGGACTGACCCTGGAAGTGCCGCAGGGCGAATTCCTGGCTCTGATGGGGCCGTCGGGCTCGGGCAAGACGACGCTGCTCAACCTGATTGCCGGCATCGACAGTGCGACGTCGGGAAAAGTGCTGGTAGCGGGCACCGACCTGACGCCGCTATCGGAAGGCGAGCTGGCGAAATGGCGCAGCCGCAACGTGGGATTCATCTTCCAGTTCTACAACCTGATTCCAGTGCTGAACGCGGTGGAGAACGTGGAGTTGCCGCTGCTGCTCAGTCACCTGTCGTCGAAGGAACGGCGCGAACGAGCGCTGACGGCGCTGCGCATTGTGGGACTGGCAGACCGCTCGAAACATTATCCGCGGCAACTCTCGGGCGGACAGGAGCAGCGTGTCGCCATCGCGCGCGCCATCGTCACCGACCCGGCGGTGCTGGTGGCGGACGAGCCGACCGGCGATCTGGACAGCAAGAGCGCGGAAGAAATCCTCGACCTGATGCAGACCTTCAACAAGGAATTCGGCAAGACGATTGTGATGGTCACGCACGATCCGCGTGCGGCGTCGCGCGCCCACACACAGCGGCATCTCGAGAAAGGAGTGCTGACTACCTGATATGAAGTTCGCACCTCTTGTTCTCAAGCATCTTCGCAAGAACTGGATCCGCACGCTCAGCACGGTGCTGGCGATGTCGGTCTGCATCTTTCTGATTTGCGTCCTGCAAACCGTGATCGCGGCAGTGAATTTCGGGTTGAACGCAGGCAGCACGCGGCGCCTGGTGGTGCGCGACTACGTGAGCCTGGCTAACAATCTGCCCATGAGCTACAAGCAGAAGATCGCCAGCATTCCCGGAGTCACTGACACGACCATCGTGTCGTGGTTTGGCGGAATCTATCGCGATCCCAAGAATTTCTTCGCCAACCTGGCGGTCGAGCCCGAGGCGTTTCTCAGGATCTATCCCGAGGTGATGCTGCCGCCGGAACAGAAGGCGGCGTGGCTGAGCGATGTGCGTGGCGCCATTATTGGACGCAAGCTGGCGCAGCGATTTGGATGGAAGATCGGCGATCACGTCCAGTTGGAGAGCTTTATTCCTCCGTATCGCGTGGGCAAGCCTTTCGACTTCGTGGTCGATGGAATTTACGACACCGACGAGGCGCGCTATCCGGGAACCGACCTGAGTTCGATGTACTTCAACTTCAAGTACCTGTACGAAGCCACCGGGCAGCGGGTAGGAATCGGTACGCTGACGGCGCAGATCGACGACCCATCGCACGCGGGCGCGATGAGCAAGGCCATCGATGAGACTTTCGACAACAGCGACAATCCGACCAAGACCGAGACCGAGCAGGCGTTTCGCGCCAGCTTCGTCGCGCTGGCAGGAAACCTGGCGCTGCTGCTGAACGTGATCGGCATGGCTGTGGCATTCACCATCCTGCTGGTGACGGCCAACACCATGAGCATTGCGGTGCGCGAGCGCCAGCAGGAGATCGCCGTGCTGAAGACCCTGGGGTTCTCCAGCGCGCTGGTTATGGCTCTGATCTTGAGCGAGGCGCTGCTTGCTTGGGCTGATGGGCGGATTGCTGGGCATCCTGTTCGCACGCGGAATCATAGCCGTCCTGGTGAACGTGCCGTTCCTGGGTGACATACTGCGCGGCTTCCCGTCGCTTGGGCCTGTCGCCGCAAATCGCTTCGCTGGGCATTGGCATGGCATTGCTGCTGGGATTGCTGGCAGGCTTCATCCCCGCGATTATGGCTTATCGCGCGCGCATCACCGAAGCATTGAGGCAGGTGTAAGATGGCGCTCCCCATTCGTTACAACATTCGCAATCTGGGCCAGCGCTGGAAGGTGACGCTGCTGGCCATCTTTGGCATCGCGCTGGTGGTGGCGGCGGTGGTGGTGATCGCGTCGATGTCGGCGGGCTTCCAGGCAGCGCTGCGCTCGACGGGTTCCGACAACAACGCCATTGTGACGCAACGCGGATCGATGTCGGAGCTGACATCGTGGATCAACATTGGCAACGCGCAGACGATCATGACCGACCCGCGCATCGCCCGCGACAGCAGCGGCACTCCGCTGGCGTCGTGCGAGATCGTGGTGATCGCGAGCAAACCCAAGAAGACCGACAACCAGGCGACCAACATCACGCTGCGCGGAGTGACGCCCGAGGCATTCAAAGTGCGTACGGGCATCAACCTGGTTGAAGGACGGATGTTCTCGCCCGGCGTGTTCGAGGTGATCGCCGGCAAGAAGATCTCCGACCGCGTGAAAGGGCTGAACATCGGCGATACCGTGCGAGTGCAGCGCAAGGAATTCAAGGTGGTAGGCTTGTTCACGGCTGATGGCAGCTCGTTCGAAAGCGAGATGTGGGGCGACTACAACGCGCTGGGTCCGGCAGTTGGCCGTAATGGCGGATGCGAGTCGCTGACGGTGCGGCTCGCGAATCCGACGATGCTGTCGGGCTTTGATAAGGACCTGCGGGCCAATCCGCAGATCCAGGTGCAGGCCGACTCGGAGCGCAGCGTATTACGAAAACCAGGCAGGCGGCATCGCCACGGCGCTGAAGATCCTGGCGGCATTTGTGGGCATCGTGATGGGCATCGGCGCGGTGTTTGGCGCGATGAACACCATGTACGCCATCGTGTCGCAACGCACGCGAGAGATTGGGACGTTGCGGGCGCTGGGCTTCTCGCGCTTCAGCATCCTGCTGTCGTTCGTGATGGAGTCGGTGCTGCTGGCCTTTGTTGGCGGCGTGCTGGGATGCCTGATTGCGATACCGATGAATGGTTTCACCGCAGGGACGGGTCAGACACAGAGCTTCAGCGAACTGGCGTTTGCGTTCAAGATCACTCCCGAGATTGTCATCGTGGGACTGAGCTTCGCGGTGCTGATGGGTCTGGTGGGTGGACTGCTGCCGGCGCTAAGGGCATCGCGGATGCCGATCACGAAAGCGTTGCGAGAGGCGTAAGAAGCAGTGTCAGTTGTCAGAAAACGACGGCGCGGTTCTCACCGCGCCGTTTTTTGTGATCCCGTAGATCGGTCTCGAGCCGCGACTAGCGCCGGATCTTCCGCCGAATCGCTGCGAACGCGCCCGCCATCCCTAGACCGGCAAACGTCGAGTCCCACGCCGTGGCGCCACCGGCGGCGATTGCACCGGTGCTGACGAGAGCCAAGGTTGCGGGCTCCGGTGTCGTCGTGTTGCTAACGCAATTACCAGTGTCAACGGTGTTGGTATCCATAGTGACGGCAGCGTTCAGGGCGATTGCTCTGCCACAATTAATGGTAGCGCCGGTCGTCAGAGTGACACTCGTGTCAGCAATGATACTGCCATAGAAGTCAGTGGTTGTCCCCAACGTTGCGGAGCTGCCAACTTGCCAGAAAACCTGGTCATTCGTCCCGGGATTGATTACCAGCACCGACGAAGCGCTTGCTGTGGTGAGCGTGCTCCCAATCTGGAAGACGACCATGGCATTGTTCATGCCCTGGAAATCCAAGGTGAGCTGTCCTGTCATCTGGGCTGACGACATAAAGAAGTAGACGCCGGGATCCAGCGTGAGGCCTCCCAGATCCTGACCCGTGAGATCCTGCGTAAAGGCCAAGCCTGCGAGAAAGTTGTAACCAGTCAGAGCGTCCGCCTGAGCCTGTTGCGCCACTGCATCATCGTTATGGACCGTTCCGAGGACGATTCCCGGGGGAAATCCAGTGATCGATGTTCCAGGCCAGACACCTAAGTCTTGTCCCACCACACTTGGGCCAGTATTGGTCACGGCCGAAGCGCCGAGAATACCGAAAGCGTTGGCGCTGTTGAGGACGCTGGCGTGAACACTTAAAGCCAAAAGAGGGAGCACGAGACAACAAAGCCGTACCAGTTTCACGGAATTCTCCTTGCGCAGCAGAAGTCGAGGCGGTGCCACCCGAGCTTGCGTGAGTGCCACCTACATGTTGCGAGAGCATAGCACCACTTGCCAAAAATCGCTGCATATTATCCCCTATTAGTGACAATACCAATTCGTGACGATGGCTCTCACGGGCCGAGAAACCGCATCCGGCGAAGGCCCGGCCGATGTGAATTGGGGTTAGACGGCTGGTGACGGAGGTTAACGTGTCAAACACATGGCTTGTTTCATTTTGGGATGCCTAGCACAAACATGCCATAAGATCGCCGACAAAATGGCCGCACCAGCGGGACAATTGGGTTAACATTTGTCCGCCACGCGTCAGTGTGTTGGATTGAAATCGGCCAGCCGCGAAAGAGTCAGCGGTGCCCTACTGTCGGTTGTAGTAGAAATTTCTTCCGATACCAGAAAGAAAGGACGTCGGCGCGGTGGCGTGGAGGTAGCCGTGCAGAAACACCGGGAACACCCACGCCGAAATCTCGAAGTAACCTCACCTCGGACCAAGGATAAAGAAAAACGCGGTGCTCGCAGTTTTGCGGCAGGACCAGCGAAAAGCCATGTCGAGAATGCCGGCCGCGAAACTACGTCTCCGAGTCCTCTCAGACTCTTCCCGGGTGTTTCCTTTTCCATGTTGTTTCGGTTCCTCGTGGTATCGAGGATTTATCGCCACCGAATGGCATTTTTTGGCCGCACGAATTATGGTCTTGAGCCGAACTTGCTGCTCATCTTGACGGCAGCCAGCGAAGGTCACGTGCAACAGGGAATCCTGGCGAGGAGCCTCGGTATCAACAAAAATGCGATGGTCTTTCTGGTCGACGACCTTGCACTACGCGGCCTCATCAAGCGTGTCGAGAATCCCGACAACCGCCGCGAGAGGTTCATTGAATGCACGAACGAGGGCAGAGAGATTGTTGCGGAGATAAAAAGGAATTACGCCGAGATCGCTCGATGGGGACTTTATCCGCTGAACGACGCTCAGATAGAGCACTTCGGAGCATTGCTGGCGAAGATCATCGACGGCGAGTCAGCGGTGAAACCTCCCGTGCCCATCTTCCGTCCAAAACAAATGTAACTGCCAAATATGGCTAGATTCCTAAGCCCGTCACCCGCCAACCGGCCCCGTGGACTTTGTGGCGGATGTTGAGGGTGATGAGCAGCGCGGTCATGGATTCGACGATGCGTGCGTTCTCCAGTTTGCCGCCGTCGATGGCGCGCACGCCGGGAATTTTCACCGCCAACTCAGAGGCAACCTGGCGGGCGTTATCGTCGTCGCTGCAGACGATGACGTCACAATCGACATCCTGATCGCTGCTCAGCACGGTGGCCGAGAGGCTATGGAACGCTGCGGCGACAGAGACGTTCTTGCCGACGATTTCCGCCGCCTGCTCGGCAGCGGAGCCCTGCCACACGCCCAATATGCGGGTGGGACGCCCGCCAACGGCGGCGGCCAGCGGGACCGTGGCGTCGATCAGAACCGTTCCAGGACGAAACGATGGCTTGAGTTGCTTGAGCAGTTCGGCCTGTCCGGCAAACGGCACTGTGAGCACGACGGAGTCGCACATCTTCACGGCCTGGCTGTTCTCCACGCCCTCGACACTGCCCTGCGCTCCAGCCTTCTCGGCGATCTGAGTGGCGGCGGTCTGCGCGCGGGCGGCGTCGCGCGAGCCGATCACGATCTGTTCTCCGGCGCGGGCCCAGCGGAGCGCCAATCCCGAGCCTTCGGGGCCGGTGCCGCCGACGATGGCGATCATGCAACACTCCCAACGTGGCCGGTCGCGGCGCTGTGGCGGCATCGCGATCGAAGTAGTGGGTGTAGGTGGTGTTGCGCTGTGCGGGAATGCGGTCCAAGTTCGCGAATGCGCTCCTGAAATTCGTCGACGGAAACGTACTGCCCGGCGGTCGCTCCGGCCAGTCGCGAGATGTTTTCTTCAAACAGCGTTCCGCCGTAGTCGTCGGCGCCCGCCAGCATGGCCAGCTGCGAAACTTCGCGGCCCAGCTTCACCCACGAAACCTGGATGTGGTTGATCGATCCGGCCAGCAGGACGCGGGCGAGCGCGTGGACCTTCATGTGCTCTTCCAGGGTTCCGCCGGGGCGAGCAAGCCCCTGCTCGAACAGCAGTGTGTTGTCGTGGATGAAGCCGAGCGGCACGAACTCGGTGAAGCCTCCGGTGCGCGATTGGATGCTGCGCAGTAGAAGCATCTGGTTGACCCAATGCTCAGGCGTCTCGCGATGGCCGTACATCATGGTGGAGGTGCTGCGGATGCCGCACTCGATGCGCGGTCTCGATGACCTCGCACCACTGCGCGGTGGTGAGCTTGTTGCGCGAGAGCACCAGGCGAATGGAGTCATCGAGGATTTCGGCGGCGGTGCCGGGCAGGGTGTCGAGGCCGTTCCCCTTCAACATCAGGAGGTAGTCACGAACAGGCATGCCGGTGAGCTCGATGCCGTACACCATCTCCATGGGCGAGAAGGCATGGGTATGCATCTTCGGGATGACCGCCTTCACTGCCCGCAAAACGTCGCGATAGTAGAAGGGCGGGAGATTGCGAGGCAGTCCGCCCTGGATGCAGACTTCGGTGGCTCCCCATGATTCGGCCTCGCGCGACTTTTCGCCGACTTCTTCGGGAGTGAGAAAATATGCGGTCTGGTCGCGCGGAGCTACGCTGAAGGCGCAAAACTTGCATCCGACAAAGCAGACATTGGTGAAATTGATGTTGCGGGTGATGACGTAGCTGATGACGTCGCCAACCAGTCGCCGGCGGATTTCGTTGGCAGCGACCACCAGGCCGAAAAGGTCGTGGCCTTTGGTGTGCGCGAGCCGCAAGGCACTCGTCGCGGGTGAGCACGCTGCCATCGAGAGAAGCGATAACTTTTTCCAGGGCCGAGCGGACGGAGGGAGAAACTTGCCCGCATACGTCATCCCAGGAGCTATCTTGCAGTGTCTATGCGGATTGCACCAGCTCAAAGCTTGCATCACTTCCCTACTTCCCGAGGTGCGCGGTAACTATTGCCGCGCTGGTTGAGGACTGCGCCTGTGTCATGCTGCCGAAAAACTCCCTAGGACGTGGCGCGCCCTCGCTATGCTCAGCGAAACAAGTCTCTGGCCGCGGGACGGACGATCTGTCGCGCACTGCCGTTCCCGCGACGATAACGATAACCTCGAATTATACAAGCCGGAACGAGCGCGTTTTTTCCGCAAACCAGGCCCGCGAGGCAGGCCAGTTCGTCGGCAACACACTCCTCTGTGGCGTGCATTTTGTAGCCGTAGGCGTCGCCTGGCCGCGATAGTCGTGCATTGGTTTCATGCCGGCAAGGCCGATAGCCACTTCGTTTAGGCCCTCGCGCCAGGCGCGGCCGAAGCTGTCGGCGATGATCACAGGAATGTGCAGCGTGGTGCGCTTCTTGATCTGGCGATGAATGCGGCCCGCCGAACGGTCGGGATCGAGCGGCAGCAGCACCGCGGTCTTGCCGCCGTCCACGTTGGAGACATCGATGCCGCTGTTGGCGCAGACCAGGCCGTGCGAGGTTTCGGTGATGAGCACATGCTGTTCGGCGCACCACGCGCTTGGCCTCGCGCAAGGCCAGTTCGATGACGCGGGCGTCGAGCCGTTCTTGGTGGCGAAGCGCTTTGCGGCGGCTGACGGCCTCACGGTCGCCAGCTCCACCATGCGGCCTTCCGCTTTGGAGACGATCTTGTGCTTCACCACGAGTATGTCGCCATCATGCAGGCGAAGCCCGCCCGTGGCGAGCGCGTCAACGACAAGGTCGGCGATGGAGTCTCCGGGCACCACCTCCCCAATTCCCCAAACCGGAATGGCGCGGATTTCGGTATTCCGGTGGAGTCCGGAAGAATGCGCGATGGCATCAGCCGGCCACTTCCCAAGCTGCCGGCGTCGGCGATGCGATTCCCCAAGAGCGCAACATTCGCTGGGCGTGCGTGTCGCCCGCACGCTGCACCAGCAACTCCAGTTCGTGGGGATTGTCGATGTCGAGGCCGATGCCCGGCATCTCGAGAATGATGAGCGGCTTGCCGGTTTGCCTCATGGCCTCGCAATGAGGCAGGAAGCTGTCGTTTCCGAAACGTAGGGGAATGATCGATGCCGGATCGGCGCAGGATGCAGTTGCTGCCGCGGCGATCGTAGGCGGGCACAAAGACCGCGCCTTCTGCGGGCGCGGCGTCGAGAACGCGATTAAGTTCGGCGCGGTGATCAGGGGAATGTCGCCGGGAACGACGATCGTGGTGTCGTATCCCTGTCGCTCGCACCATTCTGTCGCCATTTCGATGGCAGCGGTTTCGCTTTCGTTGCGAGTGTCTTCGATGACGCCGAAGTCGAACTCGGCCGCCATGGCCTGCGCCTGTGCATCTCCGGTGACGAGAAAAGCGTCGAGACGGTCGGTGACTCCTGAAACAGCGGTCATCACGTCGCGCAGCATGGCCTCGGCCAGCTGTGAACGGTGTGCTGGTCGAGGCTTCGGCCAAGCGCTGCTTGGCATTGGCAAGGTTCTTGACGGGTATCAACAGGGCGGCGCGCATGAGTTAGCTCTTGCTCCACGGGCCTGCAGTGCGGCATGGAGGGTGAAGCGCGCCAGTTCCTGCTTATCGTGCGAGCGACTTCATCACAGTGTTGGCGCAGAGGACATGCAGGCCGCCTTCGCGCAGGTGATCGGCGTCGGCATGATCTTCGAGGTCAACGACGAGCAAGTCGAGAAAATCTTCATACGCCTGTGCCACGCCCGCGATGGTGCTGGGCCAGCCTTTGCGCTTCATGAGCACGCCGGCAGGACCGGAGACGGCGTCGCCACCGACGATTGGGACTGACGGCGGCAATCGGAGCTCGGTGTGTCGCAACGCATCTCGCACGCCCGGCACGGCGAGAATCGGCCCGATGCTGGTGACGGGATTGCTCGGGGCGAGAATGATGGCTTCGGCCGATGCGATGCTTTCGATCACGCCAGCGGCGGGATGCGCCTGGTCGGCGCCCTCGAAGCGCACGGCACGGACATCGATCTGGTGGCGCTCGCGCACGAAGTACTCCTGAAAGTTCAGCGTGCCGTGGGCCGTGTCGAGCATGGTCGCGACACGGTCGTCGGACATGGGCAGCACGCGGGCGCGAATTCCCAACTTGCGCGGCAAGTTCCGCAGTCGCGGCGCTTAACGATTTTCCGGCGCGCAGCAGATTGGTTCGGGCGAGATGGGTGGCGAGATCGAGATCACCGAGGCTGAACCAAGAAGGCTGACCGAATCGCGCCATGCGCTCGAGACAGCGAAAACTGTCGCCCTCCATGCCCCAGCCGCGCTCGACGCTGAGTTGGCCAGCCAGAGCGTAGAGGATGGAATCGATGTCGGGAGAAACGTGCAGCCCCCACCACTCGACGTCGTCGCCGGTGTTGACGATGACCGTCAGATTTTCGGGAGCGACCTCGTGATGCATTCCCTGGACGAGTTTCGCGCCGCCGGTGCCACCTGTCAGGACGACGATCATCTACGCTACCCTCGCGTAGCCGTGATCGTCTGACGCGGCAAGCAGACGTCCCGCCAGCAGACCGCCGCGATCGATTACGCCGGAAACGAATTCGGGATATACCGGCAGGCGCTGGCGGAGTTGCTGCCCCGCGGCCTCGGTGCGGCGCTGCAGGTCCAACGAAGTGCGGCCACGGAGCTTCGGGATTGATGTAGTCGGGAGTCAGCGGCGAAACTCCTCCCCAATCGTCGATGCCTCCTTGCAGCAGGCGCTCGTAGTGCATCTCCGTAAGATTGGGAGGCGCCTGAATGTTCATGTCGCGCAGCAAAAGGCGCGCGACGGCAATGGTGCGCAGCATGGTCGTCGGCGTCGGGCTCGGGCGAATTGGCCATGGGGATATCGGGCTTGGCGCGGAAGTTCTGGATGATGACTTCCTGAATGTGGCCGTAGCGTTGGTGGAGGTGCCGGATGGCGAGCAATGAGTCGATGCGGTCTTCGAGGGTTTCGCCGATGCCGATCAGAATGCCGGTAGTGAACGGCACACCGAGTTTGCCTGCGTCTTCGATGGTCTTCAGACGCAGGGCGGGGACCTTGTCGGGTGTGTTGTCGTGCGCCGCACCTCTTTGGAGGAGACGGTCGCTGGTGGTCTCAAGCATCAGGCCGAGGCTGGGATTGGTGGCGCGCAGACGCTCGATCCAATTGGCGCTCATCAGGCCGGGATTGGAGTGCGGCAAGAGCGAGGTTTCGCGCAGCACCATGTCGCACATGGCTTCAAGGTAATGCAGCGTACTGCGATAGCCGCGTCTATGCAGCAAGTCGCGCATCTCGGGGAATTCCGCCTCGGGTTTGTCGCCGAGCGAAAAAAGCGCCTCGGTGCATCCAAGCTTTTCGCCCTGTTGCGCGACCTCTAAGACTTCGTCGGGCGACATGGTGTGCGCGCCGGGCTGGCCGGGATCACGGCGATAGGTGCAGTAACCGCAGTAATCGCGGCAGAGGTTCGTCAGCGGGATAAAAACTTTCCGCGAGTAGGTGATGACGCCGGGCCGATATTGCTCTTTCAGGTGGCACGCAGTCGCCAGCAACTCGGGCATTACATCATCGTCACACTGTAACAGTTGTATTGCCGCCTCGCGCGAGACGAGCTGACCGTCGCGGACCTCACGCAAGAATGCGACGAGATCGGCCGAGGACGCCGTCCTCGGGCAGTTGACGTTTTATCGCTTCGACGGACATGGAAATTCGCTCCGGGCGCGCGGCCATCCCGCGACTTCTATCTTTGAAGGATAGCGCAAGGCGGCGCCGCCGCATCTTCGAACAGGGGGCATGGCCCGAAGTGCTAGGTTCCTGGCGCATGCGGCATGCGCCGTAGCGTCCGCGGAAATACAGCAGCGGGGCACCTTCGGAGACGCTAACCTCTTTGACTTCACCGACAAAGACGGTGTGATCCCCGGCAGCGTGGGCCTGCACGACGATGCAATCGAGATTGGCCAGGGTATCGGCCAGAACCGGGATTCCACTTTTCATCTGGTTGTAACGTATGCCGAGGCGGCGTGCAGCGTCAGGATCGCGCTCAGGATCGGCAAAAAACTCGGAGAGGGCCTCCTGGTCCTCGTTCAGAACGCTCACGCCAAAACGTCCGCGCTCGCGCAAATGGAGGTAGGTTTCGGCGAGGTGATCGATGCAGACCAGCACCAGCGGAGGCCGCAGGGAAACGGAGCAAAACGAGCTCGCCGTCATGCCGTGCACCTGGCCGGCCGCAGTCTCGACTGTGATCACGGTCACGCCGGAGCTGAAGCGACCCAGGGCGGCGCGGAAATCTTGCGGTGTGACGGTGAAATCATCCATGGGGTGGCAACGGAGAGGTGCGAAATAGCGTCCGGGCCTTCGCCAACTATACCCGAGTTCAACCGCGCAATTGCAAAACCGGCAACCCCAATCCTGACTGCGAACGTCTGGTAGGATACGCGCTGGTCGGGTTGCAACAGGAAGCGATCTGGCCATCGTTGCCATGAACCATTCCGGTTCGTTTACCATCGCGCGCAGTGCGGAAGAGGTGTTCGATCTTCTGTCGGAACCGCAGCGGTTCGCGCCGCTGCTGCAGGACTTCGAAAGCATGTCGATGCACGATGCAACGCATTTTACCTTGCGGATCCGCATCATGGTGGGACAGATCAAGGGTCACGCTAACCTGGCGATGGAGTTGAGCGAGGCCGTCAGAGCCAGCCGCGTCCAGTACCGAGGCCAGGGAATCGTTGCCGGGAGCCAGATCCTTTTTGACTGCAGTTTGATATTTCCGCAATGGAGGCGGCGACCGAAGTGAGATGGCAGGGCGACTTTTCGGTTGACGGGATGCTGGCGATGATGGCGGGCGGCATGATCGAGTCGATGGGTCGCAGGAATTTCGAATTGATGGCGGAGCGGATACAAGGTAAGTTGCGCGAAACCCCTCGAGACGCTTCCGGCGGTATCCCACTTGATCCCGGTTCGCTGTCTTAGCCGACCGAACTCGTTCTGCTATTTATGAAACATTTGGTTCACGCTCACAGGCTGCTGTGACACACCTCACTGCCATGCTCTTTTGCGGCCTAAACTGAGTTTGGATTTATATGTACCCGCAAACATGCGGGCTTTATGGAGGTTATATGCAATCGCAGAAACGTATGTTCGCGATCCTGATCGCGCTCACGCTGGTGGTTCTGGGAGCCACAACGTTGCTGGCGGCGAAGGACTATCCGATGGGCGTCGCGCCGAAACAGGAGATTTCCTTTACAGCTCCGACTATGGTTGGCGGAAGCCTGCTTCCTGCTGGCGACTACAACGTTTTACACACCATGCAGGGCACCGAGCACGTCATGGTTTTCAAGCAGATCGGCGGGAAGGCAGAAGCCAAGGCAAAGTGCAACCTGGTACCGTTGAGCGGCAAGTCGAAGACTACCGAGCAGCGCTATAACGAGAACGCTAAGAACCAGCGCGTCCTGATCGAAATGACTTTCAAGGGCGACAGCTCGAAGCACGTTCTGGAGCCGTAAAAGAGTTCTGACAATTGAGCAGTTCAGGGCAGCCGTGAGCTGCCCTTTTTTAATGTCCATTACGGGGTGAGAAATTAGCGAATTGCGTCCTGCAAGGCGAGACGCAACTGGGCGTGCCAGTCCGGCAGCTGCAGCCCGAAGGTCGAGAGAAGCTTGGCGTTGGAGAGAAGTGAGTTGCGCGGTCTTAGCGCTGCAGCCTTGAACTGATCGCTGGTAATAGCGACGACTCGCTTGGCCATCAGGGGTGATCCGAACTCTCCGGTATCGGCGGGCCAGGACGCCAGAGAGTCGTAGTCCTCAAGGATCTGCTGAGCAAAACCAGCCCATGTAGTCTGGCCTGCCGCGGAGAGGTGGAAGACCCCGCCGGATCCCCATCCTGTCGCATTGCGCCTTTGAGCACACTGGGCAACGATCTGCGAGGTAGCCTCGGCGATGGCACGGGCCCAGGTCGGAGCGCCGTGCTGGTCCCCAACCATGCGCAGCTCTTGCCTTTCGCGCGCCAGACGCAAAACTGTCCGCAAGAAATTCTTGCCGCGAGTGTCGTAAACCCACGTCGTCCGAAGAATGATGTGCGCACAGCCGCTGGCGGCGATGAGTCGTTCCCCCTCAAGTTTGGTGCGACCGTAAACGTTGAGCGGAGCGGTGGGATCAGCCTCCTCGTAAGGGCCGGTCTTGGCGCCGTCGAAAACGTAGTCGGTCGAGTATTGAATCAGCAGGCCGCCAGTCGCGGCGAGCGCTTCGGCGATTCGTCCGGGAGCCACCGCATTGACGGTGTGCGCCAATTCGGACTCGCTCTCGGCCTTGTCCACTGCCGTGTACGCCGCGGCATTGACGACGACGTCGGGCGCGAGGTCGCGGACCGATTTCGCTGCCGCTTCGGGATCGGCGAGGTCAAGTTGAGCGCGGGTGCAAGGAATGACTTCGCCGAGCGGTGCCAGGGTTCGCTGCAACTGCCATCCGATTTGTCCGGTACTCCCGGTGATAACCAGGCGAAGGCTCATGGCTGATATTCAGGCAGATCGCTGCGAGGAATCTGAGCAAGCGGCAGATACTGTTGATCTTTAGCGGACAGAATGGGCGAGGGTATGTCCCACTCGATGCCCAGCGCGGGATCATTCCACAGCACGCCGCGGTCGTCGGTGGCGTCGTAATAATCGCTGCATTTGTAGAGAAAGTCGGCAGTCTCCGAACGCACAGCAAATCCGTGCGCGAACCCCTGGGGAATGTATAAGGCGTGGCCGTTTTCGTCGGATAGAACAGCGCCTACCCACTTCCCGAAGTTCGGCGAGCCAACGCGAATATCGACCGCTATGTCGAGGACTTCGCCTTGTGCGACGCGGCACAGCTTGGCCTGCGGGTGGCGCAATTGATAGTGCAAACCGCGCAGGACGCCACGGGAAGAGCGGGAGTGGTTGTCCTGCACAAACGTGTCATGTACGCCGGCGGCAGCGAGCGAATCGGCGCGATAGGTTTCCATAAAAAATCCTCGTGAGTCCTGGAAGACGCGCGGCTTGATCAGGAGCACACCAGGAAGGGAGGTTTCGACGATCTGCAATCCAAGCCTCAAGAAGGGCGCACGGTTGTGCGCCGCACTGAAAATCGATGGAGCGAAAGGAAGATTATAATCCGTGGTTCCTGATCATGCCCCGCTGCTCGGTCATCATCGTGACGTACAACTCCGGCGCGCAGATTGAAACGTGCCTGCAGCGCCCTGTCGCCGCAAAATTGCGAAATCATCGTAGTCGATAACGCCTCGCAGGACGACACCGTCGCCCGGGTGCAGCGGTTGGCAGAGCGAGTTTTCGCTCCAACTGCTCACGATCTCGCGCAACATCGGATTCGCAGCGGGAGTGAACCAGGGAGCTCGCGCAGCCAGCGGCGATGTGCTGCTGATACTGAATCCCGACGCGGTGGCGGAAGTGGGAGCAGTCGACGCGATCCTCGCGTGCATGACTGCATCGGGAGCAAGCGCGGCTGGAGGCGCGCTGCTGGAAAGCAATTACCAACCCGCGCGAGGCTTTGCGTACCGCAGACTTCCAACGCTGACCGCCCTGCTGTTCGAAGTGCTATTGGTGAATCAGGCGTGGCCCGGAAATCCTGTGAATCGGCGTTATCGATGCCTCGATGCCGACTACTCAAAGTCACAACCGATCGAGCAGCCGGCAGGGGCGTGCATGGCGGTTACGCGGAACGCGTGGGACTCGGTACAGGGGATGGATCCAGGGTTCTATCCGGTTTGGTTTGAAGACGTGGACCTGTGCAAGCGATTGCTAGGGATCGGCAGCTGCAATCGTTTATTGTCCGAGCGCGCGCTTTCATCACAGCGGGGCCCACAGCGTGGGGCAACTGAATTTTCACGATAAGCAGATGTTCTGGTACCGGAACATGGTGCGCTACGCCCAAAAACACTTCTCTGCCCTGCAAGTGCTGCTTCTGAGACTCGCCATAGCGACGGGAATGGGCCTACGTGCGTTTGCGTCTCTATTTGGGAGTGGGCCGCAAGGATTGCCTGCGGGTGAACCTATTCGCAGTTATTCGCGAGTAGCGACGTGGGCGGTGGGATTAAGAAGATACAAGGCGCAACGAACAGACCAAGTGACGCCGGATGAAGATTCCTGATAGGTAGCGCGCGTTCATCAGCGGCGCAGGACTTCCTCGAAAGAGCTTTTCGTATTGCTCAGCGACGTCATCCCAACGATAAAGCTCGCGGGCACGCGTCGCGGCGCGGGTGGCCCATTGCTGACGTGCCGCAGGATCGTCCAGCAGCGACTGCAACTTCGCGGCGAGGTCCTCGGCCGACTTGCTGAATCGAATCGCGGCGTCGCCGGCGGTGAGGTTGTTCTCCGGCGAATCGAGGTAGAGCACAGCGTTCTCCGCGGCCATGGCTTCGATGAGCGCAGGATGCACGCCGCCCACCTCGCAGGCGAAAACGAAGATACCAGCGTGTTTCTGCAGTGCCCAGTAGCCATCGCCGTAGACCGCTCCCAGAAACATCACTCGACGGTCAGCCAATTGCTTGAGTTGCTCGACGTAGGCATCGTCGTACCGGTTGTCGCCGACATCACCAGAGGCCAGTCGCCGCGCACCTTCCGCCACGCGTTGAGCACCATGTCGGGATTGTTCTCCGGTTCGAGACGGCTGACGTAAAGCACATATTGCCCTGGTCGTAGATTGAAATCGTCGAGTTTGTGATCGCCAGGCGGAATGTCGGAGCCATATCCGATTAGCGTCGATTGCTTGTGATAGCGGGTCTGGTAGTAATCCTGAATAGGCTTGGCGTCCGTCACCACGCGGGTGGGCGTAAACACTGACAACCATTCGCAGAGGTGCAGGATCATCTGCCCGAGCGCGTTCCATTTGCCGCGCTGGCGGTCGAGACCGTCGACGTTCAGCACCACCGGCTTGCCCAACAAGCGCGGGAACCAGGCGAAGGGGCTGTTGGCAACATTGCAAAGCAGCACGACATCAAAATCGCGAAAGGCCACGTCGGCTGCTGAGATCAAGCCGTTCGACCAGGTGTCCAGATGTTTCTGATGGATGCTGGGCAGGATCACGCGCCGCACGCGCTGGTCATACACGTCGCCAGGCGTAATGAACGGTTTGCGGCAATATACGGTTACGTTATGCCCACGGTCGGCGAGCGCAGAGCTCACCTTTTCCGCGAATTGTTCGAAGCCGCCATAACGATTGGGGATGCCCCGGGTTCCGACGATCGCAATCTTCAAGGCCGGACCTCAGGGATGGAAGTGCTACTCGCAAGCGCGGGCGACTCTAGCCCAGGTTTGCAGGCATCCATGCAACGAGGCGAGTCGTTGAACCACCAAATCAAGTCTCGGTCGGACACTTTGCGACGCGCCTGGATGATGGCGCGCCTGTGGCGAACGGTGTCTCGCACCTTCCACGGGTAGGTGATCGCCGAGAGCAATCGGCGATCGCGCACCACCGCATAGCCAACAATCATGATGTCGCGCCACGCTACCGGCCAGAATAGACGCCAACACAACCAACTGGAAGCATTCTTACCACGCATTAAGAAGCGATTTTTTATCGAATGCCAGTTGATGACCAAAGGCAACTGCTCGCGCCTCTCAGGAGTGACGCGCCTCACGTGCCAGGCCACCGCCGCGGGAGTATAAAGGCACTTCCAACCCATGAGCTGGCCCCGCCAGGCGAGGTCGGCATCCTCGCGATAGGCGAAGAAATCTTCATCGAAGAACTCGCCCTCCACCGAAACCGCCTCGACAAACGAGCGCCGGAACATGGCCGCCGCGCCGGTGGCGCCGAAGACATATTGGGCGCGATCATACTGGCCGTTGTCCAATTCTTCCGCACCGCGATCGAGGTGACGCATATTGCGGGTGAAGTAGATACCCGTCGAATCGATGGTCCGCGTTTTGTTCGGCTCGGTGGCAGGATTCCAGCGCAACAATTTGCCGCAGATCGAGCCGGCATCGGGATAGACGGCTCCGTCTTCCAGCAGCCGTCCGACAAAATCCTCATCCAGCAATACATCAGGATTCAGGCAGAGCAGCCATTCCCCTTTTGCGGCGCGAATGGCCTGATTCTGCGCGGCGGCAAAGCCGATGTTGCGGTCGTTATAGATCACACGCCACTGCGCTTCCCGCGCCCGCAAGAGTTCTCGCGTTCTGTCAGTAGATGCGTTGTCAATGATGAGAACTTCAAAGTCGCGGTAGCTCTGTCGATCGAGTGACGCCAAACACTGCTCAAGGTGCGGAGCCGAGTTCCAGGTGACGATGAGGACCGAGACCATCAGCCCCTAGTATGCACCCCGGCCTGAGATGACGATGGGAATCGTGCGGAAGAAGATCTTGGCGTCCAACCAGAGAGACCAGTTGTCGATGTAGGCAAGATCAAGCTGGATCCAGCGATGGAACTTGACGTTGCTGCGGCCTTCGATCACCCAGATGCAAGTGAGGCCGGGACGCATGCGCAGCCGGCGGCGCTGCCATGGCTCATACCGTTCAACTTCGTCAGGAATCGCCGGACGCGGGCCCACGAATGACATGTCACCGCGCAGGATGTTCCATAATTGCGGTAGCTCATCCAGGCTGAAGCGCCGCAACAAACGGCCGACTGGAGTAATGCGAGGGTCGTCGGTCATCTTGAAGGCTGGGCCTTCGAGTTCATTGTGCTGGTGAAGTTCGGCGCGCAGTTGTTCGGCATTGTTCACCATGGAACGAAACTTGAAGAGCGTAAATCTTCGGCCGCCCAAGCCGCACCGCTCCTGCCGAAACAGCACTTCGCCGGGCGATGTTAGGCGAATACCAGCAGCGATCGCGGCCAGCGCCGGAGCCAGCAGAACCAGAGACGCGGCCGCGAGGACCACATCGAATACCCGTTTGAAGAACAGAAGAAGTTCGCTCTCCGGCGCACTGGAAAGACTAAGCAGCGGCACGTCGTGGAAGTTCTCGAGGTAAATGCGCGAATACGCTTCCGGCAGGAACTCAAGTTGTACGCGAATTTTTACGCCGACGTTGGCGCAGTGCGCCATCAGCGGTTCCAGTCGCGCGAGCTCCTGCATGTTAACGGCAAATACCACCTCATCAATGACCCGATCCTGCAGGACGCGTTCGAGATCGCTGGGAGGAAAAACCTCGAAATGGCCAAACCTGTCGGTGAGCTTCGAGCCGTCGCTGTTGGGATCAACGAAGCCAACCAGACGAAGTCCCATGCCGCGGCTCTCCTCAATCAGAGTCGCCATTTCGCGAGCGCGCGCTCCACATCCCACGATGAGGAAGTAGTGGTATCGCTTCAGGCGCCTGCGCATCCACGCGATGCCTGCGTACGATAGGTAGCGGCCCGTCAGAAGAAGGACGAAATCCACCACTCCGACCAGCAGGACGTAAGTGCGGCTGATGTCGGTCTGGCGGAATAAGTACAGTCCGGCGTAGATGATGACTAGCACGATGGCGAGCTGGTTCAGCAGGTTCAGAACAAGCTGAATCGGACTCGACATTTCCAGGTCGCGATAGGAACGCGAGGCATATCCCACGACAGCCCATGCCGCGAGGAACGCCACCATAAGCGGAACATAGTGAACAAAGGGATAAATGCCGGGCAAATGGCTGGAGAAGAACTCAAACTGCACCAGGAAGGTGCGCACCACGTAGGCGACGCCAAAGGCGACAACCGTCACCGCCAAGTCCTGGAGCAGAGTGACGGTGCTCAGTAGTTTGGAACGTCGATCAAACACGGTTTACCAGTTCCTGGTTTGTATTGTTAACATCCCCGTCGAACAGGCGTTCTGGACAGGAATCGTCTGGGTGCGTTCAAGAGTCCGTAACCGGATCCATGGAATCAGACATGGGGCACTGGAGCACGAGCCAACCAGTCACCACCTGAAATTGTACACCGCTTCGGCAGACACTTTCGGCTGAAATGCAAACCCGTGCATGGGAGGTAACCGCTGTATTTTCCGGCACAAAGCGGCTATGGCACTTCTGTGCAAATGACACCAGTATTCGAGGCGGGTACAGATGAGTGGAAGGCGCAGAATTGCGCGTAAGATAGTCAAAGCTAAACTTTTCCGATGGTTTTTGATCAGCGTATTGCCGTCCCCGATGCGATTCGAACTTGCGCTTCGGGTAATGGTCTCGCCATCAAGTCGAACGATACTCAATCACGCTGGACACGATATCTCGATCCCGCCATCTTCGGTTTTCTGCTACTGGTCGCCATTGCTCTGCCCCACTCAATCAAAGGCGCGGAGCGCGCCTGGAAGATTGCGTTTGTACTCTGGCTGCTCAAACTCGTAATTGAGCGCGTGCGGCCATGGAAGCAACCCCTGGCTGCTCCATTGCTGGCGTATGTATCGTTGAGCGCGGTTTCGACCATCCTTTCTCCCGATCCGTACCTGAGTTGGGACCGCATGAAATTGGTCTGCCTCGTCCTGGTCGGCGTTGTGTTCGCGCAAAACTTAAAGCGGTTATCCCAGGTGCGCATCCTCGTCGTGGTGCTGCTTCTCTCGGGACTGGGAGCCGCCGTGTTCACCGCGTGGCAATACACGTACGGAATTGGTGTGAAGGTCGATTACATTCAGCCGGACGCGCCGCTTAACCGGAGCGGTATCTCTGCCGACGACATAATTACCCGCATCAATGGTCACTCGGTGCACAGCGTAGCGCAATTACAGCGCATCATCGCGGAGAGTCCAGCGCGCACTCCATTGTTGGTCGACTATCTGCGTGGCTTTCCGTTGCAGAGATTGCAGGCGGTTGCGAGTCACGAGCAGTTCGTCTTGAGTGGTTTTGCGACACCGAACCTTCGCTTTGCTCGCGGCAAGCCCATACGAGCTCAGGGCACGCTGGGCCACTACGTGGTCTTCGCGGAGATGCTCATGCAGATCGGCTGCCTGGCGTGGGCCATGTTCTTGAGTATCCAAGTCGGAAAACGAGGGCTGCGAATTCTATTTGGCATCATCTTCCTGGCTGTGACTGCCGCTTTGGTTGCAACTGAAACTCGCGCCGCACTGGGTGGCCTCGCGCTCGGCTGTTTCATCGCGCTGTTCCTACTCGCCGGCAAGCGAACCAGAATATGGACTGCCGCGGCTTTGGCAGTGTTCATGACTTGCGCTGCGCTGTGGGTTCATCACAGCCGCGGCATCAGTTGGATGAGCACCAACGACATCGGAACCCATTTCCGGATACTCATGTGGGAAGACGGATTACGCCTCGTGCGCCAGCATCCCTGGTTCGGCGTTGGCATGGAAACGGTGCGGGTTTATTGGCAGGAGTGGAATATTCGCGGCCTCATCCAGTACCACGTAATGGGGCACTTCCATTCAACCCCACTGCAGATCGCCGTGGAGCGCGGCCTGACGACGTTGGCGGCATGGCTGTGGTTTGTCGTAGCCTACATCGTGTTTTTGGTGCGTCTCATCGGAAAGGTACGCACCCGCAGCCGGTTCGCTACCGCGGTTGTGACGGGTGTGCTTACTGGCTTCGTCGCCTTCCTCACCACGTCGCTCGTGCACTACAACCTCGGCGAGGAGCCTCTCGTCATTGCGATTTTCTTCTTCTTCGGACTGGCCATCGCAATCGATCACATGCTGGTTACGCCTGGCGCACTCGATGTGGAGTAGCATCCACCGGCGTGAGTTTCCCTTGTAGATCGTGACTTCGCCATTTCAGCGAAATGCTGAGTACAGCACTGAGCGCGTAAACAGCGGCGGCGGTCAGGAGGACTACGGTCAATCCAAACTGCAATGCGATAACAATAGCGAGAGCGGATCCCAGGACGCTGGCTGCTGCATTCATCGCCCATGCCCACTCCACGCTGCCTCCAGGCGTTCGGGCCAGTGCCCGCAACCCGGTGGGAAAAGGCATGCCCATAAGAAACGCCAAGGGCGCTATCAGCAGGGCACTCAGCATCAGTTTGATACCGGTACTCAAACCCACAAGCGGCGTGAGCAACAACGGCAGAACGAAGCAGTAAGCAGCGCTGACGCCGACAATAGCGATAATTACGGTCCGCCAGCGAGCCTCAGTTCTCATCCACGATTGAGAAGTTAAACTGCCTAGGCCGCTGGCTAGAAGCATGAGAAAAACAACCACTGTAATGGCATACGTTGGGTGTCCTAAAAACAGCACAAATCGCTGGATGAGCACCATTTCGATGAGGATGTAACCCAATCCGATAGCCACGAAGTACAACAGTGGCAGCTTCTCAACGCCACGTGCCCCACCCGCTAAAGCGAGCGGAACGATGAGGAACGCCAATACCGCCAAAGTCGAGATCGCCAGCAGCGCGAACAATACGAGGACTCCCATGTTCACTTTCCAATCCAAACCCTTGCCTGCGCGGGCAGGATGAAAAATATTGGAGAGCTTCAGCGTGAAAAAGAAGAAAGGCTGATTGTCGGTCACGGGAGCCACGTTGAAAGCATATTCCGCCGAGTAGTGTGCAGGGTCCCCGCCCTCGATCAGGGCAAGAAACTCGCGGCTCCCGGGGCGCTTTAGGTCTGCCTCGTTTTCAGTTGGCAGATAGATGGGAACTAAGTTGGGATGAGCTCGCAGATGGGCACGAATCTCGTCCTCGTCTTCGGGCGTGAACTCCGACCGTTTAACCAACACCGTTACAGGTCTGCCGTCGCGGTTCAGCTCACCATCGCTGACCACGATCACGTGCCTGCGAAAGTCACTTACGCCTACGGCGCGCAATGCTGCCATCGCCTCCGACACAACTCGCAAGGCCTCCCGCGGCTGCCGGAACTCCCATCGGGTGACAGCCAAAATCCCATCCGGATTCAAGTGCTGGAAGTATTCCTGGAAAGCTTCCTTGGTGTACAGGTTGTTCTCGCTCAGCGCGAACGCACCTGCGGCCGTTGATGCCCATGTGTCTACCAGGGTCATCTGTACCACGTCATACTTATCGCGACTGCTTCGAATGAATGAGCGGCCATCGCGCACGTTTATGTGCACTTCGGGAATACCGTAAAGGTTGTGCGAGTAATCCGCGAACCGGGACCGCATCAGGTCATCGGCTATGATCGGATTGATCTCGATACCCGTAACGCTTGGGCTTCCATTTGCGACGGCGCGCAGGACGTCGACTCCTCCGCCCGGACCGATAATCGCGAACGTGCCTCGGGGCCGCAACACGTTGACTATGCTGGGCGCTCGGGACATGAGCGTCTCTTCATAATCGACAGACCAGGCGTGCGGGTCTGCGGTCATGACGAAAGTGTTGGCGTCGGCATCAATCGAAATCACCTTGACGGGGGCCCGATTGTCGACTTGCTCGATGTCATCGTGCAGGCTGCTGTTATTCACCTGTATCCGCGAGATTGCGTTCCAGCGCGCAAATTCCGGCTTGCTAAGGCGTTGGCCCTTCGCATAGATCACGTCAATCCAACCCGTCTGGACATTCACGACAATCAAGAGAGCAAAGGCGAGCGCCAGAAATCCAATGCTCTTTCTGCCGGGACTCCAGAACCAGGCGGCCAGCAACATGATGAGCGCCGCCAGGATCACTGCGGTCGGTGCTCCCAGAAAATTCAAAGCCGGGACCAAAAGCAAACATGCCATGGCGCCTCCGGCGAGGTCCGCGGCGTAAAGCTTTCCAATTTGTTCTGTGTTACGGGCAAATACAGTAGAGAAAATAATGCCTGTCACAAAAAACGGAACCGCACAAATTACATAGATCGCAGTCAACTTAGCCAAGTTGCCAATGCTTAGGGCCAGAGACACTGGAAGCCGAAGCACGATCATGAGTCCGAACAGAACCGCAATTGCATTTACCAGACTGAGGATTGAGCAAAGATGATCCGTCTGAATCGCAGCCAGGGACTGGTGACGAAGATGGGCAAATACGCCGCCCGCACCCAATCCGAGTAAAGCCAACGACACAGCCAAGAAAGCGAAGTGGTAGAACAGCACTACGGAGAAGAGGCGCGTGAGCGACAACTCCAGCAACAACGTGGAGAAGCTGACCGCTGCCAGGGCAACAACTAGTCGTTTGCTCGGTCTACTTGTAACTGGTTGAGAAGTTGTTGCAGCGGACTGGTCCAATGATATTCCCTTCGGCGGGTTTACCTGCAAAAGCACACTGCTGTCGCCATGCAGAAGTCGGTTGCCGCAAATGCACTCGCCATTTAAAGACTACCAGTTGGCAAGACCGAGGGGCCCGTTTTCGCCGGGAAAGGATTGCTCGTCAGTGTCCAATTGCCTTCCACTGGAATTGCATGACCTCACCAAAATGCTGCATGACGAACTGAGGGTCGTGGCGGCCAGGATAGATGTGGAATTCGTTCGGAATACCTCGTGAGTCGAGCAACTGGTGCAGTTTCTGGCCTCCCTGTTCGAATCCGTAGTCATCGTTGTTGCCCACGTTGAAGTAAATCTTCATGCGTCTCAGCTCGGTGACGGAATCGGTTTTCGCGAAGTAGAAAACGTTGTTGCGCTCGAAGTAATCGCGATTGATGGGATTGCCAAATATATCGCCCATCATGGAGCCCGGTGAGCCGGGTCCTCCGGCGGCAAAATTTGGGGGAATCTCCGCTAAAAGGGCTGGCATCTGCGCGCTCACCGCAGCAAATTGCTGCGGATACCTGAAGGCAAGATGCAGGGCACCGAATCCGCCCATGGAAACGCCCGTAATGCCGCGCCCCGCGCGCCCCAGTTGCACACGATACTTCTTTTCCATCTGCGGCATGAACTCTTTTGTCAGGAAGTCTTCGTAGCGGATTTTGCCGTCAGCCGAATTAAGAAAAAACGTGTGTCCGCCGTTGGGCGCGAGCAGCACGAAGTCACCAATCCTTGCCCTGGCGGCGAAGCTCTTCAATCAGGTCCCAGCCACCAAGATTCAGTAGCGACTGTTCGTTGTCGCCGAGGCCGTGCAGGTAATACACGACGGGATACTGGCGAGTCTTGTCCTGGTCAAAGCTATCCGGAAGAAACGCACAGTAGCGAACTGGGCGCGCGAGAATGACTGAGTTGACGACCGAACATTCCGCCCGCCCTTGCGCGTGAACCGACGGAGCCAACGCCAGCGCGAGCAGGCAAGCTACGATCCAGAGGTTGTAAAGGACGCGGGTTGGCCTGGGTCTCATGGGCGGCTATTCGTACTTGAGCGTCTGCACCGGATCGAGCTTGGCGGCGCGACTTGCTGGATAGAGACCGGCTAACAAGCTCACAACGATGGAGAAGGCGATGGCAGCCCCGATGAGCCACGATGGCATGATCCACACGGGCTCGGCCGGCAACTGGTGACGCTGCAGGTAAATTCCGGTGCCGATGTTGATGGCCTTGCCGATAGCGAAGCCCAGCGCGATCCCGAGAATGCCCCCGAAGAAGCCCATAGCTCCGGCCTCGGTGAAGAACAGCTTCTTCACGTCGCCATCGCTGGCGCCAATGGCTTTCATCACTCCAATTTCGCGGCGGCGCTCCAATACCGCCATGACGAGGGTGTTGATAATTGCGAGAGTGGCCACGGCAAGCGCAAGCGAGCCGAAAATTCCCAGGAACAAATCCAGTACCGTGAAAAAACGCCGCAGGCTTTTGGTGGCGTCAAGCACCGAGAACGTGCGGAAGCCCATCTGGGTGACGGCGTCCTGCACGGCTTGTACTTTGGCCGGATCTTTAACCCGCACGGTCAGCGTCATATAGGTTTTGCCGCTGGCCCCGCGCAGCGAACTACGCATGTCCGTGAATTGCGCCATGTTCAGTCGCTCGGTCGTGCCCACGGGCAGAAAGATGCGCCCGCGCGAGACCGTTCGCATTCCACCGTAGGGTTCCTGATCGATAAGACCGACGACTCGCACCTTCTGCAGTTTGCGAACTACCGAAAATCCAAAATCGTCGCTATTACCGGCGGAGTTAGCGCTGCTCGCGCCGCCGGCGAGTTGCGGACGATCGGACGAATCCTGCGACAACGCCTGCCGCTCGCCGTAGCGCAAAGTAATGTCCTGTCCGATCAGCGACGACGGATCTTTGGGATTCAATTCCTTAGCGAAGTCCATCAGCAGGATGGCTTCGTCAGCATTGTCGCTGGAGAAAAACTTGCCTTTCAAGTTGTCGAAGGCTTCGTTTTCGTGTGCCGACATGGGCAGACCGGTCACGAATCCGAAGTGTGTTTCGCCGCCGGAGACGACCTCTCCCATGACCCGAATCTCGGGTTCGACCTCGGTGACGTTCGGCAGCTTCGTGATCTTAGTACGCGCAACCTCGTCGAGCACCGGAGCCTGCTCGGGATGAGGCGCCTTCTGGTCGTCCTCGCGGTCAAAGCCACGGAAGTCCTGCCGCGAGGTAACGAAGACGGTGTCGAACATGCCTGATCCAGCTAGGCGGCGCGTTGCCAACTGCTGCAGTCCCACGCCGAGTGACAGCATTGCCACCAAAGACGCCACTCCCACCGAAATGCCGATGGTAGTCAGGCCATTGCGTAACTTCGATTGCCGCAGGTTGCGGACAGCAAGTTCGAGCAGGTCGTAGCTCTTCATGCCCGCACCTCCTCGGAGACCAGCTTTCCGTCGGCCAGGAAAATCAGGCGCTGCGCAAAACGCTCGGCAAGTGCGCGCTCGTGCGTGACCATTACTACCGTCATCCCCAACGACAGGCTAAGGTCGCGAATCAGGTTCAGAATGCCTTCTCCGGTGCGGCTGTCGAGATTGCCGGTTGGCTCGTCGGCCAGGAGGAGCGACGGACGATTGGCCAACGCTCGGGCCAGCGATACGCGCTGTTGTTCGCCACCCGATAGCTGCGAAGGCCGATGCTCCATGCGCTTGCTCAGTCCCACCCGGTCGAGCGATTCGCGCACTCGTTGCGCGCGTTCCGGGCGCTCCACTTCTGCGAAACGCATGGGCAGTTCGACATTCTCAGTAATCGTCATCGACGGAATCAGGTGAAACGATTGGAAGACCATGCCGACATCGTTGCGGCGATAGCGCGCCAGTTCCTCGGACGACATCTTCGCGAGGTCGCGCCCGCGCACCGTCACCGACCCGGATGTCGGGCGGTCAAGTCCCGCAAGAAGATTCAACAGGGTCGACTTTCCCGATCCCGATTGTCCCAGCAATGCGACGAATTCTCCTGGCTCAATGGTGAGCGACACGCCGTCAACGGCGCGGATCAGGCTGTCGCCCATCGGGTAGTGACGCGTAACATTTTCCACACGGACCGCCGAGGAAACTTTGGAAGCTGGTGACAAACTCATGTGTATCTCATTCGATGCGACGCTGGTGGCTTACGGCGCATGCTCGCAGACCTTCCTGTTGGTACATACGAAAAGGGGAGCCGAATTGCTCTCTTTCGCTTGTAACGATTTGTAAACCGCGAAATGCGGCAGGCAATTTCCTACATCCGACTGCCCACTAAGCGACTGATGGGTTACCCGGTCACAAATGATCACAGGCATTCCCCGGCCGCTGGACTACTGTTGAGATCACACAGCACTGTGACTGAATGCACGGAAACGCCCTAAGCCACAGGAGACCATAATAGTCAGACAGGAAGCACCAACTTTTACGGCATAGGTTTACGCCCCATCCCCGAGCTTTCAACCAAAAATTCGGCGGCAGAAGCGGCCTTGTTGTGAATTCACCTCCGCGATCGCTCGCTGTTCGCGGCTCTGGAGGGGAAATGACAAGCCGAAATACCCACTTCGATAGTGTCTGCATCAAATCTACCGGTTCTTACGTTCCGTCCAAAGTTCTGACCAACGAAGAAGTTGTGGCAAATTTGCCCACTTCTCCGCAGTGGGTGCTCGATACTTTGGGGATTCGCGAGCGGCACATCGCTGCACCCGACGAATACACTTCTGATCTTGCTGCCCATGCCGGGCTGGACTCAATCGCCGCCGCTGGGCTGGAACCAAACGACATTGAATTGATTATCGTTTCCACGGCGACACCCGACCGCAAGATGCCCTCTGCGGCATGTATCGCACAAAACAAGATGGGAATCACCAACCGTTGCGCCGCCTTCGATGTGGCGGCGGTTTGTGCCGGGTTTGTTTACGCCATCACTATCGCCGGTCAATTTATCCAGAATGGTACGTACGAGCATGTGCTGGTGATAGGCGCCGATACCTTCTCCAAGGTCACGGACTGGAACCACCGCGATTGCGTCGTTTTTGGGGACGGTGCCGGCGCAGTCGTGCTGGAGAGGAAGGAGCGAAAAAATGGGCTCTTTTCGAGCATTCTCCTCGCCGAGAGCGAGGGAATGAATGAGTTCACTGTCTACCCTGGGGACGCCTACTTCACAATGAACGGAAAAGCCGTTAAGGAGATGGCTACAACTGCGGTGCCCCAGTGTATTCAGGAGGTTCTCCGCCTCAACAACCTGGGACTCGAAGACGTCTCGACAATCATTCCGCACCAGGCCACCTTGGGCGTCCTGAAGCGTATTGCCGAGGTACTCAACATCCCTTTTTCCCGGATACAGACCAACCTCGAGAAATATGCGAATACCGCTGGAGCCACGGTTCCGCTGCTCCTGGACCAAGTTAACCGGCGCGGCATCCTCCACGAGGGCGATCTTCTCTTACTGGTTTCCATCGGCGCAGGCTGGACCTGGGGCGCCAGCTTGTATCGATGGTAAGCTCCGATACCACTAACGCTCCACGGCGAGACCGACCGCGTTTCCGCCACCGAGACACAGCGCGGCGATCCCCTTGTGAGCGTCGCGGCGAATCATCTCGTACAACAGTGTCGTGAGGATGCGGGAACCACTGGACCCGATGGCGTGTCCCAGCGCCACCGCTCCGCCGTTCACGTTGACTTTGTTCGGGTCGAGACCCAACTCGCGCGTCACTGCGATGGCAGCGACTGAGAAGGCTTCGTTGATCTCGTAAAGGTCAACCTCCTCATTCTTCCAGCCCGTCTTCTTCCAGAGTTGGCGGACCGCATCGACCGGGGCCATCATCACCCACGCAGGATCGAGACCGCTGGTGGCCTGGGCTACGATGCGCGCCATAGGCTTGAGTCCCAACTCCTTGGCTTTCGCGGCTGACATCAACACGATGGCAGAGGCGCCATCGTTGACGCCGGGGGCGTTGCCTGCCGTAACCGTACCGTCTTTTTTGAACGCTGCTTTCAGCGAACGCAAAGCCTCAATCGTGGTGTCTTCGCGGGGCGATTCGTCAACGGTGAAGAACTGCGGTGGGCCGCCCTTCTTCTTCGACGGAAGCTCGACCGGAACAATCTGGTCCTTGAAGCGACACTCCTTGATAGCAGCGAGGGCCTTGCGATGGGAATGCAGGGCGAATTCGTCCTGCTCTTCGCGCGTGATGCCGTATTTCTCGGCGACATTCTCGCCCGTATTCCCCATGTGGTAGTCGTTATAGATATCCCAGAGGCCGTCGTGCACCATGGAGTCGATTATCTTGCCGTCGCCCAGGCGATAGCCTCGACGCGCCTGGGGTAACAGGTAAGGCGCGTTGGTCATACTCTCCATGCCACCGGCGACAACGATCTCGGAGTTTCCCGTTTGGATCGCCTGCTGGCCCAGCGCGACGGCTTTTAGTCCGGAGCCGCAAACCTTGTTGATGGTCATGGCGGCCACGGACGACGGCAAGCCCCCGCCGAGAGCCGCTTGGCGCGCGGGATTCTGCCCGAGTCCTGCGCTGACTACATTTCCCATGATGCACTCTGAAACGCTGGCGGGATCGACCCGGGCCCGCTTTACGGCTTCACGCACTGCGATGGAGCCGAGCTGGGTCGCAGTCAGATCCGACAATGATCCTTGAAATTTACCGACCGGCGTGCGCACCGCCGACACAATGACGACATCCTCGATGAAAGCCATACTCACGATTCCTCTCAGACCAGAATGGCAAACTAATGATTATAAGATGTAGGGACCTTGCTCCCCGACCCATCGCAGCCGATTGAGTCCCCCGCCACAAGCGACTACCCGATGCTCGCTCCGCTATGGAATACGGCGATCGTAGTCTTCTTGCTGTTGGTGGCATCGCTAGCCGGATCGCGTGGCGTTCATCCGCCAGCTGGCCACAGCAAGCTTCCGCAATACCTCTCAACCATGGCGGCGGAGTGGGTGCTGGTGGGCGTGGTGTTCCTTGGCGTTCGCAAGCGCATGAAGTTCCGAGACCTGATTGGCGGTCGTTGGACGAATCCCGAAGACGTACTGCTCGACATCATGATCGCCGCCGGGTTTTGGCTGGCCGCAATTGTCGTGCTCGGCGCCGGCGCGAAGCTGCTGCATCTGGACCAGGCCGGCAAATTCGAAAGCATGCGCCAACAACTCGGCTTTCTCATTCCCGGCACGACCCTGGAGCTGCTGGTGTGGTTTTGCCTCAGTACGACCGCCGGATTCTGCGAGGAGATTATCTTCCGCGGATACCTCCAGCGCCAGTTCGCAGCACTCACTCGCTCGATGGTGGCCGGCGTTCTGCTCTCGGCATTGGTATTCGGAGCCGCACATGGGTACGAAGGCGGCCCGCGCATGCTGCTGATCGGCGTTTACGGGCTCATGTTCGGATTGCTGGCGTGGTGGAGGAAAAGTCTTCGTCCGGGAATGATCGCTCATGCCTGGCACGATGCAATCAGCGGTGCGGTGTTGCACATGCTGAAGTGAGCGTTTCGGCGCCACAAGGATCCTGCGGCAAAGTCTCAAAGCGAGGTCCTTGAAGTTGCATTGCACGACCCGTCCAGCGCAAAAATCCTCTTCCGTGCGACCAAATTGCGTCATCGATGAAAAAATATTTTAGGTGCGTTCGTCGTCCGAAATTGCGCGCGACCTGCGATGAAGATCGAATCGAAATTCGAACGCTTCCATTGTGACAAAATTCGACGACGATAATCTCCTGTATTCATGCGGGTCCCGCACGCATCATAAATTATGTCTGTGCGGAGTGATGAATCGTCGGACGCAGAGCGGCCGCGTGATGCGTCACCACGCGAATGATGCGTCACCGAGTTGCTCAACTTGGTGCGCGTTTTTTTCTTGACTATTTTTTTTGATAACTCTATACAAAGAACAAATTGCGATGATGTTAGGTCGCAATCATCCATCTCAGATGGAAAGGGAGAATAGACAACATGGCAACTAAGAAGGCTGCAAAGAAACCCGCGAAGAAGGCCGCAAAGAAGAAAAAGCGGTAACTTTTCTTCAGACCGTAAACCACGGGGACGCGTAAAGCGTCCCCTTACCTTTTTATGCGAGCTCGATTTCCAGCGACACTGCCGCGACGAGCCGCCCCAAAACAACTCCTCACGCCGCCGTACATCTTGATCAATCCCGCTTGACGCCTTCGTCGTCGGTCGCCGGGGCCGTCATTTCCATCTCCGGACAAATTGAGTGGTAGGCGCAATAATTGCAGTGGCGCCCTGGTTTCGCTTCAAAATGACCGGCCGTGATTCCGGCTGCGACTTCGATGATCTTGAGCTCCGTTCGGTGCAGATCCTCCGGCACACGGGCCGTCTCTACGGTGCTGTTGTTCGCGAGGTTCTGAAAGACAAGTGACTTCACGGGCTTGCCGTTGCCAAGGGCGATTGCGTAGACCGACAGTTGCAGGCTATCGTCGGCAGCTTTCTGGGACTTTGGGCTTCCGGTCTTGTAGTCAACAATCACATAGCCGTCGCTATTTTCGTCCACGCGATCGACGATCCCCCTCACCTTGATTCCCCCGATTTCGCAAACGAATCGATGCTCCAGTAAACTCACAGCTCCGTTTGGTCGTGCAGCGGGCGATTCCAGGAAGATCCGCAATTGCCGTGATCCGTCGCGCACGTAAAGTTCGCGCTGCACGGGATCGTCGATCTTCGCTTTGCCAAACTCTTCGAGAAAGTAGCTCACTACGTCGTCAATGGAGAGGGGACGCCCCTTGTGCACAGCATCGAAATGCGCTTTAAGCGCCAAGTGCATTGCTGAGCCGAACTGCATATTGGCGCGCGGCTCCTCGGGAAGCTTCCACTCCAGTCCCAGCTTGTAGCTCAGCGGGCAGCGCTCATAGCGATCGACCGCGCTCGCGCTCAGTGTCCTGTGCATTGTCTGCGGAAGCGGCGGAAGATGCATCCACTCTGCAATGCGAGAGATCGGCTGCGCGCCCGCATGAATCGTGGTAACCAATTCACCACCCGGAATTAGGCCGAATTCTACGCAGTCTTTGAGCGACTTTGCGCCCGCCGTCACCAGCTCACGCAAGTAGCCCGAGGGCACAGGACCTGTCTTGCCGCCTCCCTTCTTGCCGCAGAGAATGAGTTCGTCCTCAGCCCGCGTGAGGGCAACATAAAACAGCCGGCGTTCTTCCTGGTTGTGCACATCCTTGGGCTGGCCTTCCGGCACGGTGTCGCGATCTCGCAATTCGGAAGGAAACTCCACCAGGTCCTCACGATAATAATTGGGAAACGATCCTGACCCGACCCGCAATACGAACACCACCGGGAACTCCAGGCCCTTGGCGGCGTGCACAGTCAGCAGGCGAACCGCATCATCGGTGCGATCGACTTTCGGGGCGCCTCCCATCTCCATCTGCAAGGTGGCCGGTGTGCCTTCGTCGTCGGCTTCAGGGTCGACGATCCTGCCGTCGGCTTCGATGAAGTAGTCGAGATACTCGAGAAACTCGCGCAACGTTCCGTCACCCGAAACCTGCCGCGGCTTGCGGTTCCAGCTTTGTACAAACTGGACGAAGCCCTCAGTTTCAGCCGTTGAGGCGATGCCGAAGTGTCTTAAGGCGATACCGCACGCGGACAACGCCTTGCTTTGCATTCGCTGGATTTCGTGGCGCGCTTCAGCGAGCGCAGTGATCACCGCGGAACCACCCGCGACCTTCTCGAGCACGGCTTCAAGGTTGACCGGTTCTTCAGCCGCTCCGAGCGCCGTGCGTAGCGCTTCGCCATCCACGCTGAATTTCGGAAGCGCAGAAACACGAAGCAGTCCGACCGGGTCGCTGCCCTCCACCGCTCGCAACGCCGCAAGCAGGTCGCGCACCTCGGCGACCTCCAACAGATCGATGCCCTCCACCGTGAACGGAACGCCAAGCTGCACAAGTCGCTCTACCAGTGCGTCACGATTCAAGTGGCGGCGGTAGAGCACAGCAAAATCCCGCCATGACCTGCCGGGCTGCCGCAGCCGAACGATTTCCTGCGCCACGAATGCCGCTTCGGTGTCAGTATCGTCCCAGACTTTCACTTGCACCGGGCTCGCGGGCACGGATTCCTTCCTGGTGCGAGCGTGCGACAACGGCGCTCGCTGCCAACGCTCGCCTCCCGGCAGCTCAACGCTGGTGATCTCGGGATTGTGCGAAATAACCGAATATGCGGACTTCAGGATCACCTCTGTCGAGCGGCGGTTCTCGCTCATGGTTGCGCGCCTCACGCGCGCCATGCCAAAAGTCTTCAGGAAGTGATCGAAGGCGCCGGCGGTCGCGCCACGGAAGCGGTAGATCGCTTGGTCGGGATCTCCCACTGCGAACACGTTGGCCTGTTCGCCGGCGAGCAAGCGTGTCATCTCGACCTGTGCGACATTGGAATCCTGAAATTCGTCGATCAGCACGAAACGCGCACCTTCGCGTGCGCGGGCCAGGTCTGCGGCATGGTTCTGATCGCGCAGCAACGCCACCGCACGGGTGATGACATGGCTGTAGGTGCCCAGATTCTCCTTCCCAAGCAGGTCTTCGACATAGCGAAAGACGCGCGCGATCTCGCGGCAGCGTCCCAGAACCTCTTGGTCCGACATCAACTGAGCATCTTTGGAGTGCCCAACACGAGGCAACGCAATTTGCTTGTTCTCCAGCTTCGTCACGTACGCGTCGTAGTCGTCAGGCGTGCGCAGTTCGTCGTGGCAGTGCTTGAAGAAACCCATCAGGCCTTCCAGGAACTCTCCCGGAGTCGCAGCCTTGATGTAGTACTGCAGCTTCAATTCCTCGAGACGGCGGCGCAACAAAACATAAAGGTCTTTGTCATCGATCAGCTCGAAGCGCCGACCGGCATGGCTAAGAAGTGCGTAGCAGTACGAATGAAAGGTGCCGATCTTCAGTCCCGAGTTCGCCACCCGCGCGACCATCGCCGGATCATCCGATCCTTTCCAGATGCGGCTTATGCGTTTGAGCAGATCGCGCGCCGAGTTGCGAGTGTAAGTTACGGCTAGAATTTCGCGTGGACTGGCGAGTTTGTCCTCAATCAGGCGTACCACCCGGCATGCCAGCACGGTAGTCTTGCCTGTTCCGGCCCCCGCGACCGCGAGAATCGGTCCTTCGACGTGGTCAACGGCGGCTTTCTGTTGGAGAGTTAGAGCGAATTCGCGGGGCTGCCAGGGCATCGGATTGGTCTCTTCTCAGTATCGAAGAAAAAGCGAAACTATATTATCGTCTCAAGAGCGGAGGGGTGCAAGAGTGCGAAATCAGAATATGTGTGGAGAGTCGGCTTGCAATGGGGAAAAAGGGCCTATTCGCCTTCGCGGAACCCTTCGCCGCAAGGAAGATTCACTCCACACCGGGCGCGCGCGAGCGGAAGAACTCATTTGCCGCCGGACGGAACAGCACCACGGCGAAAACGACCAATACCAGCACATGAACCGCTACTTGTCCCAGCGAGTGAAAGAAACTGAGAACCACGTGGCAGGCAATCCACGCCATAGATAGCCAGCGGGCCCAGTCTCCGCCGCGGAGCATGAATACTCCGCAAACGATCGCGATCAGGCTGATGACTAGAACCATGATGTCGTCAGACGCGAACGAATGCCGCTTGTAAGGCTCGGAGAGGTGGAAGACAAATCCGATCGCACCCACCACGATCAGGAGGTAGCTGAGAACAGTTACTGGAAGCGGACGCTTCGTCATATCGATGGTTACCCTATCTCTGACTGCGCCACTGCTAACGCCGCAATTGCGGCAGTTTCGGCGCGAAGGATTGTGCCGCCCAGCGAGGCTGCAATCCATCCTGCCTGCGCGAACGATTGCAACTCATCTGGAGTCCAGCCTCCTTCCGGCCCGATTGCCAGCGCCAGCGAGCCTACACCTGATCGCTCATGCAAAAGGTCGCCCAGCTGCGTTTCACGTTCGGATTCCGAAAGGACGATGCGTAACTCCACCGCAGTTTCAAATGTGGCCGACAGTTTTACCGGCTCGGCTATGTCGGGAGGCGCCACTCTACGCGCCTGCTCCGACGCTTCGCGCGCGATGCGCCGCCAGCGCTCTACCCGTTTCTCCGCTGCGAGAGCAAGGTGCTTCTCGGTGCGACGAGCGATCACCGGCACGATGGACGTCACATTCAGCTCCGTGCATTTTTCAATCGCCCATTCCATACGATCGAACTTGAAGACCGCAAGGAGTAGGGTGATGGCAGTCGCCTTGCCGACAGCAATTTCTTCTCCGAGCACGAACTCCACGCGCTCGTCGCTCACCGTGGCCACAGTGGCGTGCCGCACCTGAGTGCCGCATACCACCTCGAACTCCTGCCCCACGCGCGCCCGCAACGCGCGCGACAAATGGGCAGCGTGCGCCCCTGTAAGCGCAGCGTGGTCGTGGCTTATTTCGTCGGCAATCCAGCGGCGGCGAGTCATCGGGTGATCAACAACAACGCAACGGCAATCGCAATGGCAGCATACACGCCACCGAAATAGCGGTTCTGGCGGGCAAGAGCCTCCTCGTCGTAGACACGGCTGTTCATCAGGAATTCAATGGCCGACACAGCACCCACCAATAGTGCCATTACCAGCCAGCGTTCCTGGCTGATCGGCGAGCGCAACAGGAACGGTGTCGCTACGATCGCCAATGCCAGATAAATTGCGCCACCAACCAGGGCCCGCTTGCGACGTTTGGGATTTTGGTAGCGGAACAGCAGGATGCGCGCCAATTCACGGGGTCGCGCCAAGCGGGCGAAGGCCGGAAGCGCAGTCACGACCAGCAGAAACCACGCGTAGATGCGGAGCGCCTTGTCCAATGAGGTTCGTCCGGAACGCGGCCGAACCCGCCATCTTAGCTGAACACGTCCCGCATTTTATCCAGCAGCGTGCGGCTCACGGGCTTGTTCTCGACGCTGAGGGTTTCCTGCAACTCTTGCAACAGCTCGCGCTGACGTTTGCTGAGCTTGGTCGGCGTCTGCACCTTCAACTCGACGTACAGGTCACCTCGACCACGGCCATTCAACTCCGGCACGCCCTTGTTCCTTAGCTTGAAGGTCGTCGACGTTTGGGTTCCCTCGGGAACCTTCAGGGTGTGCTCGCCTTCTAGTGTCGGGACGTTGATCTCCGAGCCCAATGCGGCCTGCACAACAGAAATTGGCACCACGCAACGGAGATCTTTACCTTCGCGCTCGAAGAACTCGTGTTCCTTGCAGTGCAACACAACGTACAAGTCACCCGAGGGGCCGCCATAGACTCCTGCTTCGCCTTCGCCGGAGTAGAGCATGCGTGCGCCTTCCTCGACGCCGGCGGGAACTTTTACAGTCACAGTGCGCTCACGACGCAGCCGCTGTTGCCCTTTGCATTTGGTACACGGATCGATAATCAGCTTGCCGGAACCGTGGCAGGTGCCGCAGGGACGGGCAATGGCGAAGAAGCCTTGCTGGTAGCGCACTTGTCCGCGGCCGCCGCAGGTGGTGCAGTCGATCGGGGCCTTGCCCGGAGCTGCGCCACTGCCTTTGCATTGGTCGCATTCTTCCAACCGCCGGATTTGCACCTGCTTGGTGACGCCAAATACGGCTTCCTCAAATTCGAGCGTCAGATCTTCGCGCATGTCGGCGCCACGTTGTGCGCGCGAGCGTCGGCCGCCGCGGCCACTGCCAAAGATATCGCCGAACCCAAAAATGTCGCCGAAAATGTCTTGAATGTCAGGGAACCCTGACGGATCGAAGCCGCCCGCGCCGTTGTTCGAAACTCCAGCATGGCCGAAGCGGTCATAGCGGGCGCGCTTCTCTGTGTCAGCCAGCACTGCGTAGGCCTCGCTGCACTCCTTGAACTGTTCCTCCGCTTCCGGATTGTCAGGATTGCGGTCGGGATGGCACTGCATCGCCAGCTTGCGATAGGCGCTCTTGAGCTCCTGGTCTGTGGCGGTGCGGCCTACTCCCAAAACTTCGTAATAATCGCGTTTTACCTTGGTAGCCAGTGTTGTTTCCCTCAGCAGTTTTGAAAGGGCACGGCTTCAGCCGTGCCGCATAGTGCCCTGTCCCTACTTCCCTGTGCGGACTTTAGTCCGCGCGACTCAACGATCTATTTCTTCGGATTGTGCGCCACCCGGACCATCGCGGGACGCAACAGCCGATCTTTGATGCGATAGCCGCGCTGCAACTCATCGATCACATGGTTGTCCTTCACTTCCGCTGTATCCACCATCTGCACCGCCTGATGCAGATTGGGATCGAAGGGTTCCCCCTCGGCAGGAATCGGTTCCACACCCAGCTTCGACAACGCGTCGTGAAACTGCTTGTCAATCAACTCGATACCTGACAAGTATTCCTGCACCGATGTCGCGCTGGTCTTTAACGCCCGGTCGAGACTGTCGAGAATGGGCAGCAATGACTTTAGCGATTCAGCCAGAGCGTAGTCGCGGAAGTCCTGCTGCTCCCTCATGCTGCGTTTGCGGAAATTGTCGAACTCGGCCTGCAGACGCGCCAGGCGATCGACATAGTTCACGCGCTCTGCGCGAAGCGTCTCAAGTTCAGCTTCAGGATCGCCGACGCTTGCGCCACCACCCCGGCTACGCGAAGGAACCGCGTCCTCATTCTCGGCGGATGGCAGTTCGTGCTCGAGGTCCAGGTCTGTCGCCTCTCCGTTTTTCTTATTCGATGGCATATACGTCTCTAACTAGGTTCATTCCAGAATTGGTCAAACATGCGCGCGATGTAGGAAACCGCAGTAATGGTGTGCTCGTAATCCAGGCGCGTAGGACCGATCACCGCCAACGAACCCACCACTTCGTCGCCCACCCGCGCCGGTGTGCCGATCAGTACGAAGTTACTTAGATGCGGGACAGTGTCCTCTAGACCCACAACCACTCGGACCGGCCTCCTGGCGGGCGTCGAGATACGCCGACAGCAGGTCAACAATGCGTTGCCGCTCTTCCAGTGTCGCCAGAAGCTGACGCAGGCGCTCCTTGTCCTGTTCGTTGATCACCAGGTTCGACGCGCCCTCGACAAAGACAGACTGCGGCCCAGCCTCGGTCGCCAATGCTCCCTGGCTATAAAGCTGTTCGACCGAAGTCATCAGGCGGTCGTACTCAGTCCGCTCCTGCTGCACGCGCTTGGCAATTTCGTTGCGTACCGCTTCCATCTGCCAGCCGCGGAAGTTCTGGTTGATGTAGTTGGCGGCAACTTCCAAGTCGGCCGCGGTCAGGTCATCGGTCAAACGCAGGACGCGATCGCGCACCAGGCCATTGCGCATGACCACCACCGCCAGCACCTTCCTGTCGCCCTGGCGCTGGAAATATACGTGTTCGAGTTCATTGCGCTGACCATGAGCGGAAGTAATGGTCACACCGACGCCATGCGAAATGAGCGACAACACGTGTGAAGTCCGCTCCATGAACTCCTCGACGTCGTTCGAACCCTGTAGATTTCCTTGAATCAGGTTCTCGTCGGCCGGAGACAGCCTGGCTTCGCCCGTGAGTTGCTTTACGTAGAAGCGATACGCCTGCGAAGTCGGGATACGGCCCGCAGAGGCATGCGGCTGCTCCAAAAACCCTGCTTCTGCCAGGTCCGACATGACATTACGAATAGAAGCCGGGCTGAGGCTCTCGCGGTTACCGCGGGCAATTGTGCGCGATCCCACCGGCTCGCCCGTCGAGATGTAAGTCTCAACGATGGCGGTCAGGATTTCGCGCTCGCGTTTGCCAATTCCTGGAGGTGAGCCCATTGGTTGCCTCGGTTGGGTTAACTCATTATTTTCCAATTATTTACGGAATGTACAGAGATACACAACCGCAATCTAATTCTAGGTACGGGAAGGGGTGCTGTCAAGATTGGCACTCAGGCAATATGAGTGCCAATAACGCACGATATTTGACGGTGGGAGATATTTACCACGGAGGCGCGGAGGACACGCAGTCTCTATATTTCTTCCAACTCCTCTACGAACGCGGTTCCCCGTGATACTGACTGATCCGCCGGCGAAATAATGCTGGGTGGTATAGTCGACTATAGCACTAAAAAAACAACGCGTTTGTTTAGAATCAGTGGTTTGGCCGGAAATTGTTCGCATGTCTTTGATCCTAAATGAATTATAGCTATCCAATTCTTAGCAAATGACTTAGCGGCCTGCTTTGGACATGGAAGGTCCATTTTGGGGTCTTCCGTCGACATTCACAACGCTTCAACCTAGCTGTCAAAGAGCCCGCATTCGCCTGCACGTTGAGCGCGGCGTGGCGAGGCGTAGAAGTCCCCCGCCTCAACAGGTCTGGTATAACGCGGCAGAATTCGCTGGACAAGAAGAATCGCGAGGTCCGAGGAACGAAAGTAACCATCGGCTCCCATTGCGGGTGAAAGCTGCGGACGCTCCTTCCCCCATTCTGGCCGCGAGGACCGCGAGCTAGATCTACTTCTCCCTCCGTGTCCTCCGTGCCTCCGTGGTGAATGCTCTTCCGGTCACTGCCCCAGCAGATACTTTTGCGTGAACAGCACAGTCGTATAGAACTGGAAGTCGGCGTTCTTTTTCTTGGCAAAGCCGTGGCCTTCGTCTTTAGCGGCGAGATACCACACCGTCGTCCCGTTTGACTCCAGCGCTTTGACCATTTGGTCAGCTTCGCTCTTGGGGACGCGCGGATCGTTCACGCCCGCAACCACCATCATGGGCTTGGTGATTGCCTTCACGTGATTCATGGGTGCGATGCTTTCGAGGTAGGCGCGCATCTTGGGATCGCGCTCGTCGCCATACTCGACGCGCCGCAAGTCGCGGCGGTAGGCCTCGGTATGTTCGAGGAACGTGACCAGGTTCGAGATGCCGACAATGTCCACCGAGCAGGCGATGCGATCGTTGTAGAGCGTGGCGACCGCGAGTGTCATGTGTCCGCCATAGCTGCCGCCGGTGACCAGCACCTTCTTCGCGTCGAGGTCAGGCTGCGTGCCGATCCAGTCGAGCAGCGCGCCGATGTCTTTGTAGGTGTTCTCGCGCAGGAACCCGTTATCGAGTTGCGTGAACGCCTTGCCATAGCCCGTGGAGCCGCGCACGTTAGGGAAGATCAGCGCCACGCCCATTTCGTTGGGCAGATAGTTGGTGCGTCCGAGGAAGCGTGGGCCGCGACTGTCCCTCGGGGCCGCCGTGAATGACGATCTCCACCGGATACTTCCCTGCCGCGGGCTTGTCTTTCGGCAGGTAGAGCCAACCGGAAATCTCTTTGCCGTCGAAGCTCTTCCAGGTGATCAGCTTGGGCTCGACGAGGTTCTGCGGCTGGATGCCGCCGGTCTCGCTCATGGTCCAGCGATCGAGCTTCGCGGTCTGGACATCGACCGAGTACACGTCCGATGGCGACTGCGAGGTGTTCAAACTGAATGCGAGGTCGCGATTGTTTTCGTGCCAGCGCAGGTTGGTGATGACGCCTGCCGGCAGCTTGGGCAGCCGCAACTCTTTGCCTGAATCCACGTCGAGCACGTGCAGCGTGCTCATGCCGTTTTCGTTGAGCACGAAGGCGAGGTAGCGGCGGCTGTCGGAAAGTTGCGCACCATCCTCGACGTCCCACTTGTAGGTCGTCGAGGTACTTCAGCGACTTGGTTGCCAAGTCCATGTAGGCGAGGCGCTGGAATTCGTTGTCCTTGTCGGTGATGACGTAGATGCCCTTGCCGTCGTGGCTGAATCCAACCGGCGACGTAGGAAACCTTTTCGGTGCCCTTAGGCGTAAGTTCGGTCTTCTGTCCGCTGGCGGCATCGACCAGCCACAAGTAGCTCTCGTTGATCGAGACGCCGTTGACCACAAGCAGTGTGCGGTCGTCGGGAGACCAGTCGCTCACCTGCCATCCACCGCCCTGGTTCTGCAGCGATCATCTTGTCGCTGGCTTTCTCCGTCGGATCCATCACGTAAGAAGTCGAGGTCGGCGTTGTTGCGACGGGTGCTGGCGTAGGCGATGCGGTCTCCCTTGTTCGACCAGACGAATTCGGAATTGCGCGACTTGCCGTCGGTAAGCAGGGTGGTCTCGCCGCTGGCCACGTCGAAGCGGAAGATCTGAAACCACTCGCCGCCACCGACGTCTTTGCGAAAGAGGAAGTAGTCGGCGGAGTGCGGGTGGTAGCTGGCGTCGGCAATGCGATCGGGGAAAAACGTCAGCTGCGTGCGGGCACCGCCGGGCATGGCGACCTGGTGTACCTGGGCGGTATCGCCGAAGCGGGTGCCAATCAGGATCTCGCGGCGCTGCGGGTGCCAACTCCACATCGACGCCGAGCGGAACTGGGTGTAGCGGTCGGCGCGCGCAGCGATGCTGGCGGGAATCGGGCGGAATATTTTCCAGGATCAGCGCATCATTCGGCGCGATGGTCGGCTTCCTGAGCGAAACCGGTAGCCAGCAGTCCAAGGAGCAACCGCACCCGATAAAAATATCCGTGATCTCGTAAGCATTTGATTCCTTTCGTCCCAATACAGGAAAGCGCGATTCGAACATCCGACGACAAGGGTATTGGCCAGCGCTGCTGCTTGTAAAGTGATACAGTTAAGCAAGATGTAAGTGGCATGCTTGGCGTCCATAGCGACGAAAAGAATCGTTTTCGTTCCTGCCGAGTCTAATTAGGGTGAGTGAAAGGAGCGTGGTGGATGGCAGGAAGTTCTCGTACAACCTTCACAAAGCGGCAGAAAGAACGTGCCCGCCAGGAAAAGCAGGCGGAAAAGGCCCAGAAAAAGGCCCAACGCAAGCAGGAACCGAATTCCCCCACCGAAGCTCCCGCCGAATTAGTCATCACGCATGATGAAGAAGGTCAGCCACTAGGGTTTGACTTCCACGATTTCGGCAAGTAGTTGCTTACAAAGGTTCCCTTTTGGCGCGATCTGCGGTATCGCTGATGGCGCTGTGGTATAGTCACGGTAGACGCTTATTGCCACGGTAGATGTGGTGCGAATAGTCCGATCTCAAGTCTGATCTGATTCCCGCCTCTCGGCTCCCGTAAAAACATTTAGCAGTCAACCAAACTGAGCGGCATCAGCTGTATCCTTCGCGACTCGCATCTCTGTATGCATATGCGCGAGTTGCCCCTCCTAGAAAGTACAAACGAATTGACACAATTTAGCGATATGCCCCTTTCTGCTGGGCTCCAGCAGAAGTTGGCGGCAGCACACTTTACAACACCCACTCCGGTCCAGGAAATGGCCATCCCGCATGCGCTGGAAGGCAAAGACGTTCTGGCAACAGCCCAGACAGGCACCGGCAAAACTTTGGCGTTCCTGCTTCCCATCATGGAGAAGCTGGGAGCGAAACACGTACCCGGCGTTCGGGCACTGATTCTCGTCCCGACGCGCGAACTGGCGATCCAGGTCCAGGACGTTTACGACAAGCTGCGTTACGGCAAGCTGCCGAAGACGGCGCTGGTCATCGGCGGAATGGCCGAGCGGCCGCAAATCGAAGCCGTCCGCAGAGGCGCAGGCGTGATCGTCGCGACTCCGGGACGGCTGGAAGACTACCTCAAGCGCAGGCTGGTTGACCTGAGCAAGGTCGAGACGCTGGTGCTGGACGAATCGGACCGCATGTTGGACATGGGCTTCTTGCCCGCGTTGCGCCGCATCGTTGGCTCGCTGCCCAAGCAGCGGCAGACGCTGTTCTTCTCGGCAACGCTGGAAGCGTCGGTTGCCGGACTGGTGAAGGACTACATGGTTAACCCCGTGCGGGTCGCGCTGGGATCGATCAGCAAGCCGGTGGAGAGCGTTGAACTGCACGCCTTCGAAGTGCCGGCGGCAGAGAAGTCCGACACGCTGCGCCGCTTGCTCTACGACGAGCAGGGACAGACCCTGATCTTCGCGCGCACCAAGCGCGGCACCGAGCGCCTGGCGAAGAACCTGATTCGCGATGGATTCTCGGCGGCGATGATTCACGGCGACCGTACGCAGTCGCAGCGCGTCAACGCGCTGAACGGCTTCGGTGCCGGCACTTACAAGGTGCTGGTCGCGACCGACGTTGCATCGCGCGGCATTCACGTTGATAACGTGGCGCACGTGATTAACTACGACCTGCCCGATCTGGCGGAAGATTTCATCCACCGCGTAGGCCGTACCGGTCGCGCCGGACTCAAGGGACGCGCTTCGACCCTGGTTTCAGGGGCGGAGATCGGCGAGTTGCGGGCCATCGAACGCACCTTAAAGTTGAAGATCGCGCGCAAGCGGATTGACAGCTTCGAGACTTCGGCGATCAAGCCTCGCGCCGTAAAGAACACTCTGGACTCGCGCACGCTGGCAGCGTTGCCGGGCGAAGTGTTCTGCTAAGTTAAGGATTCGATCCCACCCTTTCGCAAAAACGGCGAAAGGATGGGGCACCCAAAGTCCTACAGTTCTGACTGGGGCCGCCTCTTCGACAACCATCGGATGGGTTGCGTGCCCCGAGAAAGTTCCTTCCCATCCTGAGCGCCGAAACTGACGCAACGGATGGGAGTAGGTCGCCAAGTTTCGTCAACCAACGAAAGAACGGGCCACCAAAACTTAGTTTGCAACGAAAAGCCCCGGGAACTCCGGGGCTTTCGTGCGTCTCGGTGAAGTGAAGTGCTACTGAATCTCGATCACCGGCCCGGCAGTAGCCCTCGCCTCACTGACACGGTCCACCACGTGGCGCGCGAACTTGAACAGCGAGCGCGCGTGGGGCGACTGGTCGCCCTCCAGCACTACCGGCTGGCCGGTGTCGCCACCCTTGCGAATGTCGGGATCGATTTCGATACTGCCGAGAAACGGCACGCCGAACTGTTGCGCGGTGCGCTCGCCGCCTCCCTTGGAGAAGATGTCAATCTCGTGCTGGCAATGCGGACACAGGAACGAGCCCATGTTTTCGACGATGCCGAGAATATCGACCTTCACCTGCTTGAACATCTCGATGGCCTTGCGCGCGTCCTGAAGAGCGACATCGCTGGGCGTGGTGACAACTACCGCTCCGGTCACCGGCACGGTCTGCACCAGCGAGATAACGACGTCGCCCGGTGCCGGGCGGCAGATCGATGATGAGGTAGTCGAGCTGGCCCCACTCCACCTGGCCGAGAAACTGCTTCATGATGGAGTGCAGCATGGGCCCGCGCCATACCAGCGGCTTGTCGCCCGGGCTGAGGAAACCGACTGAAATCACCTTCAGGCCGTAGCGTTCGGGCGGCAGGATGCGGTCGCCGTTCACCACTTCGGGTGCAACGGTCGTGCCGAGCATGGTTGGAACATTGGGGCCATAGACGTCGGCATCGAGCAGTCCGACTTTGAAGCCCATGCGGGCAAGTGCGATGGAGAGGTTGACGGCCAGCGTGGTTTTGCCGACGCCGCCTTTACCGGAACCGACTGCGATGATGGCGTCCACTCCGGGAAGAGGCTGCGGGCCGGCGGGCTCGGGGCCATGCGAATGGGTATGAGAACTCAAGGGTGATTACCTGCTGTGTTCAAGATTAGAATCGCAACCCTCGATTATACGACCCGCGGGAGCGGTCAGTGTCGAGGTGCGCTAGCGATAGATTTCTCGGCGATGGCCAACGCGCAAAACCAGCACCCGTAAGCGATCGTCTTCGATTTTGCAGATAATGCGGTAGTCACCCACTCGATATTTCCAGAATTCGCCAAATCGCTCGCCTTGGAGTGCAGCGCCGACGTTTCTTGGATTATGGAGTTTCGCGACTCGCTGGTTGAGGAACTTCAAGATGCGGCGAGCGTGCTGAGGGTCGAGCCGGTTGAGCTCGCGAGCTGCCTCCGGAGCGAACTCAATCGCCCAAGCCATGACGTTTCATGAGACGGGATATTGGAACTGACCGCTTTCGCCCCGAGCGCAACTCCTCAAGCCGCTTTTCAGCGAGGTAAACGTCTTCCAGGTCCGCCAAGTGTTCCAGAATCGCCTGCCGGGCGTAGTACGTTTTGGTCCTGCCGGTTCGCTTGGCAAGTTTGTCCAGCCGGGCTTCAATTTCGCTAGGTAGTCGAATGGCAAGCATATGGCCTCGTGCTATACAAGTATAGCACCGAAGAAATCGCCGCTTACTTCCGCTCGTAGCGAATCTTGAAGACCTGGGCCCATTCGCTCGCTTTGTTCTGCATAGAGACGCTGAACCAGTAGGCGTCATTCCCGTCGCGAGCCAGGGTTGATTTTATGTGTTGGGTTTTCCCGTCGGCTTGCATCACATCGAACTCCTGCTGGATCGTCTTGCCATCGGGATCCGGAGTGGACGTGCCGATGGTCAACTGGCCTTCGGAGTTGGTGTAGTAAAAACCGATCGTCTTGGTGGCCGGGTTATAGGCGTAGAAGCCGTTGTAATGTGGTTTGCCGTCGAAGTTGGTCACGAAGTCAATGGCCTGGTGATTGGGCGCCCAAGTGATGTGGTTCTCGACATGGGTGACTGATCCGTCTTGCGGATCTTTGACGTCGGAGGTCCAGGTGCCGCCCACGAGCCATGCCACCGGGGCGAGCGGGCTCTCGTCCGCTTTGACTGGAGCCGAGGGTGATTGCGCCACTGCGTTGAGGGTAAGAGCCGCGAACAGCAGAGAGAGCAGAGCAATTTTTCGCAGAGACATGTTTTCCTCGATGGATGAAGGTGCGGCATTGTGCCACGCAGGTGCGACGAACCGCAAGACCGATGGGATGAACCGCTGGTCAGCGGCGCCGCCCTGCTGTTACCATCAGGTGCATATTATGCATCTGCCTTTCGATAGCGTATCTTCGCTTTCCCGAGCCATTATGACTCCCTGCAATCTTCACGGTTGTTGTCGCTAGCCGTTCCGATCTTTCGTTCCTGTGAAATCTGAAACCAATAGCGTATGGATTGAGTCCTTACTGCATGGAGAAAGTTCATGAAGATAGCCAATGACGTAACCGAACTCATCGGGAACACTCCGCTAGTCCGGCTGAATCGAGTGACTAAGGGCGTCGGCGCGCTTATCGTCGCCAAGCTCGAGAGCTTCAATCCCTGTGCGAGCGTCAAAGACCGCATTGGCGTCAGCATGATCGAGGAAGCCGAGAGAGCCAACAAAATCCATCCCGGCAGGACTACGCTGATCGAGCCCACCAGCGGCAACACCGGCATCGGGCTGGCCTTCGTGGCGGCGGTAAAGGGATACAAACTGATTATCGTGATGCCCGACACCATGAGCACCGAGCGCCGCGTCCTGTTGCGTGCCTTTGGAGCGGAATTGGTCTTGACTCCGGGACCCAAAGGCATGAAAGGCGCAATCTCCAAGGCACAGGAAATTCTGGCCAACACGCCCGATGGCTTTATCCTGCAGCAGTTCGACAATCCCGCGAATCCGAAGATCCACTTCGAGACCACTGGTCCGGAGATTTGGAACGACACTGATGGCAAGGTCGACATTCTGATCTCAGGAGTCGGCACCGGCGGCACCATCACAGGAGTCTCGGAGTACATCAAGCCGCGCAAACCTTCATTCAAGGCCATTGCTGTCGAACCGGTGGAGAGCGCGGTGCTCTCCGGTGGCACACCCTCGCCCCACAAAATTCAGGGCATTGGGGCAGGGTTTATCCCAAGCATTCTGCGCACCGACTACATTGACGAAGTGGTGCAGGTTTCGAGCGACGATGCGCTGGTAATGGCACGTCGATTGGCGGTTGAAGAGGGCCTGCTGATGGGAATCTCGTCAGGTGCAGCCGTGGTGGCGGCAATTCGCGTGGGCTCGCGTCCGGAGAATGCCGGCAAGCTGATCGTGGTCGTGCTGCCGTCGTTTGGCGAGCGCTACCTGAGCAGCATCCTCTTCCAGCAATTGCGTGACGAAGTGACGGCCCAGGCGACTGAACCGGTGTCGGTGTAATTATGGTTTCGTTTTTTCGCTCCATGCGTGAAGATATCGACGCGGTGCGCGAACGCGACCCCGCCGCTCGGTCGAAGCTGGAGATCGTGCTGCTCTACTCCGGCCTGCACGCGCTGTGGTGGTACCGCATTCACCACTGGATGTGGAAACACGGGTGGTTCTTCCTGGGCCGCGCGCTGTCGCAGTTCGCCCGTTGGCTCACCGGGATCGAGATCCATCCGGGAGCCGAACATTGGCCGTCGCTTCTTCATCGATCACGGTATGGGAGTCGTCATCGGTGAAACCGCGACGGTTGGCGACGATGTCACGATGTATCAAGGGGTCACGCTGGGTGGCACAACACTGAATCCGGGAAAACGTCACCCGACGATTGGCAATGGAGTGGTCATCGGTGGCGGGGCGAAAATTCTCGGCGCAATTACGGTGGGCGAAAACTGCCGCATCGGCGCCGGATCGGTAGTGCTGCGCGATGTTCCTGCCGACTCCACGGTGGTCGGCGTCCCCGGGCATATCGTGTTCCGCAACGGCAAGCGCGTGGTAATCACGGATCCCAAGCAGATCAATGATCCGCTCTCGGAGGCTCTAGCTGCGGTCGCAACCGAAGTCAAGACGCTGCGCGAACAGGTTTGCCGCTTAGAAGGCCGCGAGCATGTGCCGGCTGAAGGGGGCGACTCGCTCGATCTCGCGATTGAGATGGATTATCAGATTTAGAGGAATACCATCGACCAATTATTTGCTTCGTGGACACAACCACGGTGAATCCAATCACGAAATCCGCGCTCCAATAATCCTGTAGCACGAGGAGGCAACCCTAGTGGATAGGACTGCAAACGACACGCCCACGAGCGACGGCATTGAGCCACTCAAGTTTGGAAAAACCAGCGGCCGTCGTGCTGATCTACTTGCCCATCGCATCGAGCAAGGGGCTGCCTTCCTGGCTGCTTTCGCTGAAGGGCTTTCAGATGCGGAATGGCGTAAGCCGGTGTCAGACACGGACCATCGCTCCGTCGGTGTCATCGTGCACCACGTCGCCACCGTTTACCCTATCGAGATCGATCTGGCACGAGCCATCGCCAATGGTAATGCCGTTACGGATGTGACGTGGGCGGTTGTCGACCAGTTGAATGCCAACCACGCCCACGAACAGGCGGATGTAACCAGGGACGCTGCTCTGGATATTTTGCGCCGCAATAGCCGCGCGGCTGCCGCCGCGGTGCGCGCGTTCACGGACGAAGAGTTAGACCGGGCAGCGGCCTTCGCGCTGAGCTTCGGCGCGCCGGTCACCGCGCAGTATGTCATTGAGGACCACGCGCTCCGGCATAGCTGGCACCACCTGGCGCGAATCCGTAAGGGCCTGAGCCGGTGACGGTCACCGCAGTCAGGATGCGCTTGCGGCATTTTCTTGTCACGCTGTTAAGCGATGTGTGCGGCCTTGACGATCAACGCCGCCAGCGCAGCGCCAAGCAGCGGTCCCAGTATCGGAATCGGCGCGTAGGCCCAATCGGAAGTTCCCTTCCCTGCCACCGGCCACAAGCGCATGCGCCACGCGCGGACCGAAATCGCGAGCGGGATTGATGGCGTAGCCAGTGGTTCCTCCCAGCGACAATCCGATCGCCCACACCAGAGTCGGAGACCATGTACGGACCGAGGCCGGGCGCCAGCCCGGCGGGAGCACAGCGCCTTCGAACCGATAGCGGCCATCGACGACGATCAGCAGCATCGTGCCAATCACTTCGCAAAAAATGTTCCCGGGATAGTGACGGATGGCGGGCGCGGTACAGAAGACTGCGCGCTTCGCCTCGGTGTCTTCCGTCAATTTCCAATGCGGAAAGAAATACAACCAGACCAGGGTTGCGCCGACGAACGCGCCGAGAAACTGGGCGCTCCAGTAAGGAGCGATTTTCGAGAAGTTGCCTGACATAATGGCCGAGGCCAGTGTCACCGCGGGATTAATGTGCGCATCCGGGCTGCCAAACGCCACCGCCGTGAAGATGCCACACAGCACGGCGAACGCCCATCCTGTGGTGATGACCATCCATCCCGCGCCCTCGGCCTTGGAGCGCTTCAGCAGGACGTTGGCCACCACACCATCGCCCAGCAGGATCAGTACCAGCGTCCCGGCAAACTCACCCACGAATGGTGAAGTCATTTTTCCTCGTTTTTTCGATTAACCACGAAGTCCCAACTCCGGCTCTCCTCGCCCCACCCGCGTCTTTAGCCGCTAGTCGCCGAGGTAATTCCACGACGGCATCTGTCGTCCCTGCCCGGGACTTTGCAGCAACTTGCGAGTTTACCCAGCGCTGAACCGCTGCGCTAAGATTCTCCGCCCTTCCGGGGCTACTCGTTCGCGGTTCACTTCACCTCGTTTGGCGGCTCACTTCCCCTGGCAGCGGGTAAGGAGTTGTCGCGCGAAGACTAATATTCCACGCGAGTACTACGCGCCGTCCTCCTCCCAATCGAAACTGCGCGTGACCGCTTTCTTCCACATGCGGTACATATGCTCGCGTTTGTCGCCTGACATGGTCGGGTTCCAGGTCTTGTCCGCCGACCAGTTAGCGCGAAGATCGTCGAGGTCGCGATAGTAACCAACGGCAAGTCCCGCGGCATACATCGCGCCGAGCGCAGTCGTCTCCTTGATCGCAGGACGTACCACCGGACGGTTGAGAATGTCCGCTTGAAATTGCATGAGCAATTCGTCGTCCACCATGCCGCCGTCGGTGCGCAGTACGTCGAGTGCAGTGCCGGAATCCTTCTCCATCGCCTCCACCACTTCCCTGGTCTGGAACGCCGTCGCCTCCAGCACCGCTCGTGCAATATGCGCTTTGTTCGCGTAGCGGGTCAGACCGCAAATGACGCCGCGCGCGCTGGACTTCCAATATGGCGCATACAGCCCGGAGAATGCGGGGACGAAATAGATTCCGCCATTGTCGTCCGCCTGTCGCGCCAGGGTCTCGATCTCTGCGCTATTGCTGATGAGCCTGAGGTTGTCGCGCAGCCACTGTACCAGCGCGCCGGTGATAGCGACGCTGCCTTCCAGCGCAAAATGCGCCGGCTGTTTTCCGAGTTGATAGGCAACGGTGGTCAGCAATCCAAACTTCGACTGCACCGGCTTTTGGCCGGTGTTGAGCAGCAGGAAGCAGCCTGTACCGTAGGTATTCTTCGCCTGTCCCGGTTCGAAGCAGGTTTGTCCCACCAGCGCAGCCTGCTGATCGCCCAAGTCTCCTGCCAGCGGAACCCCCGCCAGCGGACCGGCAGCGACCTTTCCGTACACCTCGCTGCTGGAGACGATGCGCGGCAGCATGGCGCGCGGAATCGCAAACAGACCGAGTATCTCTTCGTCCCACACCAGGGTTTCGAGGTCCATTAACTGAGTTCGGCTGGCGTTAGTAACATCGGTGACGTGGATGCCACCCTTCGTTCCGCCGGTCAGGTTCCACAGGAGAAATGTGTCGATGTTGCCGAAAATGATCTCGCCGGCTTCGGCGAGCGGACGCACGCCGGGAACGTTCTCCAGGATCCAGCGAATCTTGAGTCCGCTGAAATACGTGGCCAGCGGCAGCCCGGTCTTGGCGCGAAGCTGATCTTGCCCGGCTGACTTTGACAACTCCTCCACGTAGGGGCTGACGCGCGTGTCCTGCCAGACGATGGCGTTGTACGCGGGCTGCCCGGTCTTGCGGTTCCACACCACCGTGGTCTCGCGCTGGTTGGTGATGCCTACGGCGGCGAGGTCCGTAGCCTTTAGCCCCTTCGACTCCATGGCCTCGGCGATGACTTCCTGGGTGCGCGTCCAGATTTCCTGTGGGTTGTGCTCCACCCATCCGGACTTGGGATAAATCTGTTCGTGCTCTTTTTGCGCGGTCGCGACGATCTGCCCCGACCGACTGAAGACGATGAAGCGCGTGCTGGTTGTGCCTTGATCGATCGCGCCGACATAGTCCGGCATGGTTCGGTGTCCTTCGCTGAATACTGAATTTCAGGCCAAGAGAAAGTTTCTACGCCTTCGGCGCTGTATTCGCCACAGCAATCTTCTGCGTCCAGCCAGAAATCGTTCGGATATAGTCATCCACCTCGCGTTGGGTATGAGCAGAATCCCACCCCATTTCTTGCTGCATCACCTCGGCAGCGACGGGCGCGGCAGCCATGGCAGTCTCCCAGCTAAAGAATTGCAGGCCGGTGCGGCGCTCCAGCACATCGTCGAGGGTGGCTGCCATCTCATTACGGGCGCTGTAGGCGATCTCGGCCTGAATCGCGGGATATCCCGCGACAATTGGCTGCGCAAGTTCCGGCTGCTGCGCGCGCAAGATCGAGCACCGCTGAAGCGTTCGTCCCGAACTTTTCGGACAAGTGGCGCGCGGTCGGCTGCGCCACGCCATAGGTTGCCACCAAGGTCTGCGGATAATCGGCGCTGTAGCCCTCGCGAGCCGCTGAGATGATGTTCGCGGGTGACGCATCCGGCCACTGGCAGGCCGAGTTGCTGCTGCACCGCGTTGATGGCGTCCTCGGCCATGGCACGGTAGGTGGTCCATTTGCCGCCCATCACGCTGATCAGGCCGCTCTCGCGATCGACCTCGACTTCATGTTCGCGAATCAGTTTCTTGGTCTTGCCGCTGCTTGCCCGACTCACCAGCGGACGCACGCCGGCAAACCCGCCGACGATGTCCTCCATCGCGAACGGCCGCGAGAGATATCGGTTTAACTGCTGCAGACAGATATTCCGCCTCCGACCGCTTCACCACCAACTCTTCCTCGTGCGTGACTTCGTCGTCGGTGGTACCCACCAGCAGGCGTCCCAGCCATGGGATGGCAAAGATCACGCGCCCGTCGTCGGTTTTGGGCACCACCATCGCGTCTGTGGTGCGCTCATCCAGCGGCAGCAGAATGTGCACTCCCTTGCTCAGTCGCAGCCGCTTCTCGACCCCGGGATTCGCCATGGTGCGAATGTGGTCCGAGTACGGCCCGGTGGCGTTGACGAAGATTTTTGCCCGCACTGTGGTTCTGGCGCCGGAAAGCTGATCTTCAATCTCGGCTGCGACAATTTTCCCGCCCGCATCCTGCTGCAATTGCACAACGCGGGCATGATTCACCGCTTCGCCGCCTGCCTGGGTGAAGGTCTGCACCAGCGCAACGCAGTAGCGGGCATCATCGAACTGGCCGTCCGCGTAAGCGATGGTTCCCTTCAGTCCATTGCCCTGCAGCAGAGGCCATCGCGCCAGCGAATCCGTGGACGAACGATAGCGGCTGGGAAAAAAGTTGTGTTTGCCGGCGATGCGGTCGTAGATCTTGACGCCGACGCCGTAGTAGACAACGTCCCACCGCGAATAGCAGGGGACGAGGAACTCCATGGGATGCGCCAGGAAACGGGCGTTGTCGAGCATGAATGCGGCGCTCGTGCAGCGCCCGCTTCACCACGTTGTATTGGCCGGGATCGAGGTCGGTCACCGCCTCCTGCAGGTAGCGCACCCCGCCGTGAATCAGCTTGGTGGAACGGCTGGAGGTGGCCGAGGCGAAGTCTCCGGCCTCGATGAGCACTGTGCTGAGGCCGCGTAGTTGGGCATCCAGCGCGCAGCCTGATCCGGTGGCGCCGCCGCCGATGACGCAGACATCGAAGCTTGCGCCGTCGATTTTTCGCCACGCCTCGGAGCGATGTCTCATGGCGGGCTCCCGCGATCCTGACCAGTGACGCGTGCCTGGTAGAAGCGCCCAAGCCGCCAGCGTCTGCGCGTCCTTGATGACGTTGTCGCGAATGAGTTGCTGCAGTTGCGCAAGACTCACTTTGCGGACGGCGAGGTCGTGCTCTTCTACGTCGGGCCGACGGGAGCCTGGGTCAGATCCGGTGGCGAGGAATGCGTAGGTCTTCTGGTTGGCGTAGCCGCAGGCAATGTAGATCTCGCCGAGGTACTCCAGTTTCTCCGCCACCAGCCCGGTCTCAGCCTGCAGTTCGTCGCGCGCGATCTCGGCCGGATCGATGCCGTTTTTCTCCAGGCTGCCTTGCGGGAACTCCAGCGAAGTCTCTGCCGATGGGATAGCGAAACTGCTCGACCAGATATACCTGATCGCCGGCGATAGGCGAGGACGATGGCGCTGTCGTACTTCTCGACCACGCCATAGATGCCGCGTGCCCCGTTATCGCGTTCGATCTCATCCTCACGCACCGTCATCCAAGTGTTGCGATATACCACGCGCGAGCTTAGTCTGGCGAATCGTCATGGCTCGTTCCCGGAAAACAGTCTCTCACGCGAGCGCAAGCTTCCGCTGGTGATTTGGCCGTGTGGCATCATGGCGAGTATGGCAATCGTCGCCGACATTGTGGTGGTGGGACTGGGAGCAGTGGGAAGCGCCGCGCTTTACCAGGCGGCGAAGCTCGGCGCCAAGGTCATCGGCATCGATCGCTTCGAGCCGCCGCATGATCAAGGATCGTCGCACGGCGAGACACGCATCACCCGGCAGGCGATTGGCGAAGGCCGCGAATTTGTGCCGCTGGTCTTGCGCTCGAACGAAATTTGGGAAGAGTTGGAAGCCGCCACCGGGCGCGATCTGCTGACCCGCAATGGCGGATTGGTTCTGGCCTCGCCCGGCGATCGGAGGCAACCATCACGGGTCGAGTTCATTTCTGCATGGACACGATCGACGCCGCCAAGGACTTTCGGTATTCGCTCACCAGCAACTGAGCACCGACGAAATTCGAGCAGCGCTATCCGCAGTTTCGACTGACGGCTGACGAAGTCGGCTACTTCGAGCCGGGCGCAGGATTTCTGCGCCCCGAAGCCTGCATGGAAACGCAGATCGAGCAGGCGAAGAAGCTGGGCGCGAAGGTGCTCACGTCACGAAACGGTCTTGGAGGTTAAATCGTCCGGCGGAACGGTACGAAGTCACGACCGACCAAGGCTACGTACTCCGCCGCCAAGGTCATTCTCACCGCCGGCCCCTGGATCACGAAGTTTCTGCCGCCCGAATACGCCGCCATTTTCGCGTCTATCGCCAGACGCTTGTGCTGGTTCGCGCTGCAGCAAAACTCCGAACGCTATTCGCCCGAGCGCTTTCCCGTCTTCATCTGGATCACCGGCAATCGGGTGCAGGACATGCTCTACGGCTTTCCTGCCATCGACGGCCCCGAAGGTGGGCTGAAGTTCGCAACCGAACGATACGAGAGTACGGTCGATCCCGACGCCGTCCCTCGCGACGTCAGCGACGAGTCGGTCGCCGAAATGTATTCCGAGTACATCGCGCCGCGCTTACCCGATGTGAGCGGCCGTGCCTGCGACGCACGACCTGCCTGTACACAGTCACGCCTGACGCCAAATTCGTGATCGACTACGCAGACGCCAGCCGGAACATTCTGTTCGCTTCAGCGTGTTCGGGGCACGGCTTCAAACACTCGCCGGCGGTGGGAGAGGCTCTCGCACAGCGGGCGCTTGATCTGCCCGCGACTCTCGACTTGTCGGCTTTTCGGTGGCCGCAACATCTCGCCAACGCCTCCAGCTGACCACCGAGGCAGAACATTGTCTGGCACTCCGTGTTTGTGAGGACGACCGTGACCGGCAACTTGTACTCACCGCTATTTCGACGACCGAATTTCTGCCCTCCGCGATAGACCAGTCGAGCTGGCTCGACTAAAATCGGAGGACTGGCAAATTACGGTTTGAGGAGTGTTGCTTGCGTTTGTTTCTGGGGATGTTACTGATCTGCACTGCGACTTGCGGGTTCGCGCAACAGGACCAAACTGCGCCAACACCGACCCCGGCTGCAGAGGCTGGCCAGCCCGCCTCCGGTGACCCGCAAAGCCCGAAGGAAGCGCCGCCGCCGGCCGCTGCAACCACCTCGAGCCTGCCTGACGCTCCAAGCCACACCGCGACTCATCCGGCAACGGACGCCTCGAAGCAGCAACCCAAGCGGATTCTCGGCGTCATGCCCAATTTTCGCGCGGTCAGCCCGGGGGCAACCCCTCCGCCTCCCACGTTCAAACAGTCCCTCAAGATTGCCACTCAGAACAGCTTCGACTACTCGTCGTTCATCTTCGTGGGCATTACCTCCGCCATAGCCTATGGCAACCGACGCCCACCCGCAACTGGGCTCGGGCGCCGAGCGCTTATTGGGCTTATTACTGGCGCGGCTTTGTGGATAAGACGGACGGCAACTACTGGGTGATTTGCATCTTGCCGACCATCCTTCACCAGGACGAGCGTTACTATGCCATGGGAGAGGGCGGCTTCTGGAAACGCGGCACGTACGCCGCCACTCGCATTTTCGTTGCGCGCAAGTATAACGGAGACAATACGTTCAATATTTCCGAGGTCGCTGGCCGCGCCATCGCTCAGGGCATCTCCACCACCTACTATCCGAGCGCCAGCAATACCGGCGAAAAGCTCGCCGAAAAGTACGCTTATGCCTTGGGACGCGACGCCCTTACCAATGTGTTTCGCGAGTTCTGGCCCGACATCGCCACGCACGTGCTGCATCGCCATCCATAGCTGTAGGAAGGCGAGATTGCGTTGCGATCCCGGCGCACCCTAGGGTTTCGGGTCACCCGCGATTTGAGGGTTGTGCTTGTGGGCCAGTTTGCGGTGAACGTCTGGCCAGAATTCCTTTAGTTCGTTGGACAACCCATCGTAAAGAATCAGAAAACCAAAAGTCGTAGCATTGCGCGAAGCAGTACGTTCTGAAGCAGGGTAATAGACGTTGGAGATGGCCGCAGCAGCAGCATTGCCGATGGACTCCGAGTAGTTGAACCGCGTGGCTCCCGAGTCGGTTCGAGTAACAAACAGACGGTTCGCCGAATAGTAAATCCGGTGAGAAATCGGCCCTTCTGCCATGCGGTAATAGCGCGGATCCTCATGCAGCATACTTGGCCAAATGGCCGTGGTCATGAACGTGCCGATGGTGTTATCGGCATACGAGGCGCCATAGCGTTTGCCGTAAGCGCCCCATCCCTGGCCCCAGGACTCAGGATCATTTTTCGCCTGCGCGATCGCAGCGAGAGCGCCATTAAATGGCCAAACCGCCCAATCGACAGCGCTCGCCGTAGCCAGCCTGAACTTCTGCCCGACTGTTAGCGGCGGAAGATCCTTGTTGGTTCGGACGGTACCGTAATTGGGCAGTACTTCAAAGATGCGATCGTTCTTGGTTCCGGTTTGCTGCTCCAGCTTACTTTTACCGACTGTTTTGTCGGTCTGGTTCGCGGCCGGATCGTCTTTGGGATCCTTCGGCGCGGTCGGCGTTGAATCCGGAGTGCTGGTGGTGTTCGCCGGCGGGGACTGCTGCTGTGCGAAGGTGGGAGTATTAATGGCGACTAAGACGGCCGTCAGAAGTGCCAGAAAGAGACCGCGAAGTACCTTAAATCGCATGAACGTGAGGAAAAACATGAGAAAGGTGATTCTCTCATGAACCGCACGACTGGCCAGCAAGCGATCGGGTTAAGAACTGTTACTTCTTGCCGGACTACCTGTTCATGCCGGGCGCACCAGCGCAAGAGTGGTGAGGTCGTTCTGCAGGGCCGCCGCCTGCGCATAATGCCGAACCGCCTGCAACGCGGCCGAAGCGACTCCATGCGCACTGGTCAGTGGAGTAAGCCCGAACTGCTGTTTGAGGCGCTCCAGACCGAACTCTTCCTTCTTGTGGGTTGCTTCCACCACTCCACGCGAAACTAATAGCAGAGCACCGCCTGCAGGAACCGCCGCGGTTGGGGCCTCGTAGGTTGAGGCGGCAAACAGGCCCAAGGGCAGACCAGTGGCAGGCAACTCGCTGATGTCGGAGTTGAACCGCAGAAGGGCTGGGGTGTGTCCTGCGTTGACGTAGCAAACCGTGCCCCGCTCTTCGTTGTAGCAGCCGACGAAAGCCGCGCAGGAGCGAATTCCTGAAGCCGCGCCGCGAATACTAACGTTCAGTTCGTGGCAGAATTCCATCATGGCGTCAGCCTCGTTCAAATCATCGCTGGCTAGCGTGGGCGGCCCCTTTTCACGAAAGGTTTCGTTGACCGCCGCCACGATGCCGCGGTTTTCAGTATGCACACCCGCGACGTCAAGCAGTCCGAATAGGACTCTCCGCGGATTGGCGCGCACGAATTGATAGAAGTCGCCTCCGACCCTTTGGCCATGCACGACTCCGGCTATGTCGGCTCCTACCAGCTGGGGACAATCGGCACGCGTAGGCTCGCCGTCCGCCGGCTGCGGATCACTTCGTTTAAATGGATGTCTCATCTTCTCCCGCCATGGAAAGAAGTTGATCATAACCTTACTGTCGGCAATTGCAAGACCTCGCTTGAAGACTGGCTTTGGCTTGCCAATCCGCCCGGTCTGATACATTGTGTCCGCCGGGTTCCGGGAGACGGGGGCGACACCCTCCTCCAACCCTGCGTCGAACCGGGAGGGACTGCGCGTGCGCATTGTCAGTGTTGGCGAGATCCTCTGGGACGTGATCGGCAAGAACGAATACCTGGGCGGAGCGCCCCTCAATTTCGCTGCCCACGCCCAGAAGCTCGGCCATGAAGTATTTCCGCTCAGCGCGGTAGGAGACGATGCACGCGGCCGCAAAGCCCTCGATTTGCTGAGGGCGCGCGGGATGTCCACCGAGTTCGTGCAAGTACTGTCGGACAAGCCCACCGGAACTGCCGAAGTCGAGCTTGATATGGAAGGCAAGCCCACGTTTCGCATCGTGCGGCCTGTCGCCTACGATTTCGTCGACCTCACCGACGAAGAACTCAAGCGTATCGCCGCGATCCAGCCCGATTGGATTTACTTCGGCACACTATTTCATACCTCGGCACAGGCGATGGCTTCGACCAGGAAGCTGCTGAAGGCTGTCCCCAAAGCCAAACGTTTTTACGACGTGAACCTGCGAGAAGGTCATTGGCACCTGTCGACGATTGAGCAATTGTCCTCGCTGGCTACCGTCACCAAGCTCAGCGATTCCGAGGCCGAGTCACTCGACGCCTCGGTGGATGCGTCGGAGGGTCCCGGTCACTCGATCGAAAACTTCTGCCGTCGCTGGGCCGATCGCTTCGGATGCTCCATCGTATGTGTCACGTTTGGCGAACGCGGCTGTGCGATTCTCAAAGAAGGCAAGTATTGCCAAGCCTCCGGCTATCACGTCATTGTGGCCGACACGGTGGGCGCAGGCGACGCCTTTTCGGCGGCCTTTGTGCACGGCCTCAATCAGGGCTGGGACACCGAACAGATTGCGTTATGCGCCAATGCGGTGGGCGCGATTGTAGCCAGCCGGTCAGGCGCGATTCCCGACTGGAGTATTGCCGAAGCCCACGCCTTGATGGAAGCGCAGCCACGCTAGGCTGCTGGTTCGTCGGCGCGTAGCCGCGATCGAACCTATTTCACGACGGTAATCTCCGCCGAGGCGGACTTGCTGGGGTCAGCCGTACTGGTTGCTACCAGGTGATAGGTTCCAGGAGTCTTGGGCGCAGTGTAGGTGGAATACAGGGATATCGCGCCCTCCTTGGCGTAGGCGCCGCGGGTCTTGATCTCGCCATTGTTATCGCCTTCTTCCACCTTCCAGGTCACCTCGCTAGTCGGAGCACCTGTGACGGTGGCGGCGAAGTCAATCGGCTTGCCGGCTGCGACCTTCGCGGTCGTCGGAAATATTGTGATCTCCACCTGCGCAGGTTTGGCCCCGACTGAAACCGACGAGCGCAGCATCCAGAAGATGCCGCCAACCGCCAGCAAGGCTACGATCACTGCGCCAATCAATACCGGGGAAATCTTGCTCCTTCTGGGGGCGACATCTGCCGATCCCGGCGGCGCCGCGAAAGGCACAGCCGCATAGGACGCCGCTGCTGGGCTTTCTGCGATCCTGGCGGGAACATCGTCATAGGCCGAACGCGCTGGCGGCTTCGGTCTCGCCGGCTCAGGTTCGCGGACCGGCGGAGGTTCCTGCGTCGAAAACAGAGGAGCGCTCTCTTCCCCAGGCCAGGGCACGACCGAATGACTTGGCGAAGGCTCTTCCGGAGGCGTTCTGACGGCATCGCGTGCGATCGGCGGCGGAGGCGTACGCATCGGCATGATCTCGGCGGTTGAACGCATGGTGCGCATAGGGACGGGAGCAGTCGAGGCCAGCGATTCCGGCTTCGTGGCAGGTGTCTGCGCCAACGTGGCGTCTCCTCCCGCAGGCGAAATCGCTCTCCTGGTACCGCAATAGGCGCAAAACTTGGCCTCGTCCGTCATCGTTTGTCCGCATTCCGTACAGAACATCCAGCCCTCCGTGAACCAATACCTTAACGCGAAAATACCGGCTCGTGCCACCTCGCGCTCTGCTTATGAACCCAGATTGTCGTGATTTATTGCGCTGCCGCTTGCTGCGTGATCAAGACGACGTCAGAATTCGATTTGCCGCGGGTTATTGCCAGCTTCTTATTCGGCCAGTCATAAGCGTACCCATGAATGTCCAGCTCCTTGAAGTCTGTTACTTGAGTTGCCGGTCCACCGTCAATCGACTGCTGCACCATGTTCGATACACCCCTCTCCGTGATCGGGTAGTAAACCGACTTTCCGTCGCCGGAGTATTGCATGACACCGGAGATCAGCGGATTCGCGTCGAATGCCCGGGTGGGAGCTCCTCCACTGGCAGGTATTGTCTTGATGACCAGCTTGGTCTGAGTTCCGGTTCCTTGGAGTGTCAGCATCGCAATCTGTTGCCCATCGGGCGAGACGGCGCTGAATTCCACAACCTCGTCTGACAGTTGCGTTGCCTGGCCGCCTTCCAGAGACTTACGCATCGCTAGCGCTTTGCCATTGACCAACTTGCTATAAACGAAAAACTTGTTGTCCGGCGAGCAGAACGGATTCTGGTCGAACTTGTCATCCGTCAACTGCGTCACTTGGCCCCCGGCAATATCGAGCCGGTAAATGTTAATCGCCTTGGTCTGCCTGGTAGGTATCGTGATGAGCGCATGTTGACCGTCGGAACATACCGACATCGCAATAATTGGCAGGTCAGTCTGGAAGATGACGTTTCGGTCGCTGCCATCGGCATTCATGGTGGAAATATGGTCGTCGTAGTCGAGTACCAGCAGACGTCCATCTTTGAGCCAGCCGACACCCACATCCATGTGAGTGTCCATCGCCTGCAGGCTGGCCGGAGCATGGGGCTGCGCCGGCATGACATACAACCCGATGTCTGGTGTGGTCTGCACCGATACCAGTACCTTGCCATCCCGAGTAATCGCCAGCGACTGGCCGCTGTAGGCGTTCAGGTCGTTGGTGATGCGACGGAACTTGCCGCTGCTGACATCGATCTCCCCGATTTGGCCGTCCCACTTGGTCGAGATGTCGCGAAAATTCATGATGATGTTGCGTCCGTCGGGAGTCCATACCGGCTTCTCCAACTGGGCAGTTGCGGCGTACAGCGTCTTTTCTTTGCCCTCGTTGACGCCGAGTGAAACGATGCGGCCGAGGCTCTTGCCACCGGGGTCGATGAGAGCGGCAGCGATAGACTTCCCATCGGGAGACCACGCCGGATCAACGTAACCAGGAATTGGCATGGTTGCCAGCACACGCTCGTTCGATCCGTCGGCATGGGCGAGGATGAGCTTTGAGTTGGCCTCGGCGGAGCTGTTTCGCACGAATGCGATCTGCTGTCCGTCGGGCGCGAAGGTCACGGCGGAATCGACGTCTTCCACCAACTGGCGTGGAGTTCCGCCCAGCACCGGTATCTGGTATAGAACACCAATATTGGGACGCTGAGGCTCAATGCGAACGAAATATAAGTAGCTGCCGTCCGGCGTGAATGTCAGGCCGATGTATCGCGCCTCGATGGCGGGAATAATTTCCTTATTGCTGCCGGTTGCAATGTGGCGCATCCATAGACTCTGGCGACCCGCGCCGTCATCGTGAACGTCGAAAACATATTGTCCGTCAGCTGAGACCGTCGCGAGCTTGGTTTTGCCGGTGGCCGTCAGCTTATCCATTCTCATGTTCTGGAATGGCACCGGTCCCGAGTCGCGCCGGTTCCACAAGGAGTACACTCCGAAGGCCGCAGCCGCCAGAATTGCCACCACCACCGCGCTGATCAATCCGGTGCGCGCTTTGTGCTGCCTGGCGTTGTCAACCAGCAGGTGACCGCTGGATGGGTGCCTCGCGGCTGAACTCACCAGCGAAGACGACGGCGGCGCGGACGGCACTGATACCGTGCCAGTCTGCGCGTGCGTGGCAGAGCCTCGGCTAGCATCGCTGTCGCGCTTCAGCCGTTTCAGGTCGCTACGCATCTCCGCCGCCGACTGGTAGCGCAGGTCGGTATCTTTCTCCAGCGCCTTGTCGACGATTTCTTCCAGCTTCGGCGGAATCGACGCATTGACTTGCGTGGGACGCGGCGGATTTTGCGCCAGTATCCCCTGGAAAATGACTGCCGAGGTCTTCCCGTCGAACGGGATCTTGCCGGTGGCCATCTCGTACAGCACCGCGCCCAGCGAGAACAGATCGCTACGGACATCCAGTTCATCGCCACGCGCCTGCTCGGGCGACATGTACGCCACTGTTCCAACCGACGTACCCGCAGTTGTCAGTTGCGGTCGCGATATCGTCGGAGCCTCGCCTCCTACGGTTTCCAGCGCAGCATGCCGATCGCGTGCCAGCTTGGCCAGGCCGAAATCCAGGATTTTCGCCTGTCCGCGGTTGGTCACAAAAATGTTCGCCGGCTTGATGTCGCGGTGAATAATTCCTTTGCTATGGGCGACATCCAGACCATCGGTGACCTGAATGCCGATGTCGAGGAGCTTATCCAGCGGAAGCGGAATACCCTGTATTTTCTCGCTGAGGCTCTGGCCTTCGAGCAGTTCCATGGCGATGAACGACTGCCCATCGCACTCTTCAATGGCGTATATGGTGCAGATGTTGGGATGATTGAGGGCAGACGCGGCGCGCGCCTCCTGTTTGAAACGCTCCAGGGCTGTGGCATCTTGCTCCGCATCGCGCGACAGAAACTTCAGCGCCACGTGGCGACCGAGTTTGGCATCTTCGGCCTCATACACCACGCCCATTCCGCCGGCGCCAAGCCGCCGCAAAATCGTGTAATGCAGGATGTTCTGCCCGACTTCGATGTCCAAGTCCGAGTGCTCCAAGGGTAAGCCAACTCTATTTGGCACTATCGACGCCGTCAAGGAACCACCCGCCCGCGAATGTCTTGCTCCACTTTTCCTGAGGGGGATGCTAATGCGAATTAGACGGCAAATGCATATGGCACAGGCACATAGGTGCTATGACTCAAGTACCTCTTGACCAACTTATTGCACAATTATGATTGCATTTTTCTCAATGGAACGGTTAGACTTTCGCGATCGGTACAAAAGTAGATCGAACGGCCCCTCACGGAGTATGGGTAGCGGAGTCGCACGCACCGGGCGCGCAAACCCATATGGATCAACAGTTCACTTCAAGTTAACAAGGAGCATCAATGACTTCACGCACCACACGTATCGTCTTGCTGGCCGTGTTTGCGCTTGCCAGTTCCATCGCCGGTTTTGCGCAGCTTCCCTGCGGCGTAGCCAACCAAATCACATGTCAGCCGTGGGACGGCGGAGCCAATCTGGCTGCTTCCCAGAATGACACCAATGGCTTTGGCAACTTTGCAACCGTCTACCAGCAGTTCACTCTGGCCTCCGGGCCGACGTTCTATGACGTCGAGAGCTTCCACTGGGTCGGCGGTTATTTCGATCCAGCCACCCAGGGCACGATCACGGGCTGGACCCTTAACCTCTTCGACAACGGTGTCGGCGGACCGGGCGCTCAGATCGCCACGGGGTTTTTCCCGGGGAATGGTAACGAGACGTTTATTGGCAACATCAGCGGATTCCCGATGTACGTCTACTGGCTGTATTTCCAGAGCTTCGACATGGCCCCTGGCACCTACTGGGCTTCGGTCGTGCCGGATCTCGGTTTCCCACCGCAGTGGGGCTGGGCGACTAGCACGGGTACCGATCCCGGATACCAGTGCTTCTTCGGCGCCTGCGGACTTACAGGGGTAGGCTTCGCCTACGCAGTCGATGGCAGGGCAGTTCCTGAGCCGGGCACGCTGGTTATGCTCGGAACCGGAATCCTCGGCTTGGCCGGCACTTTGCGCCGCAAGCTGCTCTAAGCTAACATCGAGACCTCATCAACAAGAAAGCCGCCCTCCGGGGCGGCTTTCTTGGCAATGGCTGCGGACTCGGCCCGGCTAGCGGCGCTCTTTCCTGGCGTCCATCAACCACAAGTTATCGATCATCCCGAAGAGGAAAGCGGTGGTTAGTCCGAACAACAGCCATCCATTCAACGCTTCCATCGCGCCCATCATATGCCAGCGGTCGGGGAGAGCGAGATTCGTATGGCCGTAGCTGGTTATCGCGTTCAAGGAATAAAGCATGGAGGTCCTGAAGTCTGGCAGCGCTCCCAGCCGTTTGTAGGTGACCGCCCAGAGACCCGCCTCGAAGGCATGCAGACAGGTGGCTAGCAAAGTTGTGGTGCCGATGACGATCACGAACACCAGAGTAGGGTGGCGGCGCTGGCTGGCGCCAGCGGAAGCACGCACGGCGCTAGGTCGAATGAGCCCGAGGCCCAAGACGTGGATCAGCACCGTCAGGACAATCAATGGCAGCCCCCACGCCCAGTCGGACCCCCAACTTATGCTTATTTCGTCAGTCAACAGCATGCCGAATACGGCTGAGACAACCCTCATCCAGACCTCCAACGGTCGTTCGACCGGCTCAGGAGAAGACTATTCAGAGATCACTATAAAGAGCCGTGCTGAACGCGCATCAATACTACGGCACGCCCGCTCCTGCTGCAGTCAGAAGCGATTGAGAGTGACGGGAAAGCGGTTTGTCCCGTAAATGTGCGCAGTATGGCTGTATGCTTGACACATATAGCCACTATGCATATATTATGACGACATGACCGACAGCCCGGAGTCCCTGCTGCCTCTGCAACCCACTACATTTCACATTCTCTTGTCTCTCTCCGACGAAGACCGTCACGGCTACGCCATCATTCTCGAAGTGGCCCGGCGCACCAATGGGGAGCTCAAGCTGAGCGCCGGCACCCTCTACCGTTCGATTCAGCGAATGCTTGAGCTGGGACTGATCATCGAAACCAAGACCAGGCCTGCCCCTGAAATGGACGACGAACGCCGCCGCTACTACCGCATCACTCCGTTTGGAACGGCGGTCGCGCAGGCCGAGGCGGGACGTTTGCGCGACTTGCTGAAGATGGCGCGCTTGTGTGGAGTCGCACCCAGGACAATCTCATGACCTTCTATCGGCTCTTGCTCCATCTTTATCCCTCGTCGTATCGGGCCGAATATGGCGACGAAATGAGCGCGATCTTCGCGCAGGAACGACGGCGAACCGGCGGTCTGGCAGCGACCTGCGGACTTTGGCTGGCGACGATTGGCGAAGTTTTTTCCAACGCTGCCAGCGGTGCAGTGGGAGATTGCTCAGCCGCGACTTGCGCTATTCCTTCCGGTCGCTGATTCGATCGCCCGGATTCGCGATTACCGCGTTTCTGCTGGTCACCATCGGTATCGGGGCCAACGCCGCCATCTTTACGCTCGCGGATTTTGTGCTCGTCAGGCCGCTGCCGTTTCCTGAGTCGGGTCGTCTGGTGAAGGTTTGGGAGAAGCACCCGGGTTATTCCATGATGGAACTTTCTCCGGCGAACTATCGGGACATCAAGGCAGCCTCCACTTCGTTTGAGTCGCTGGCTGGCATATACCGATATGGCCATGAACCTGGTAGGGCAGGGCGAGCCGCAGCGGGTGGAGGGAGCCTGGGTAACGGGCAACCTCTTTTCCACGCTGGGAAGACCAGCGCTTGCTTGGCCGTTACTTGAGCGAGCGTGATGACCAGGCGGGCGCTCCGACGACAGTCATGCTGAGCTACGCGCTGTGGCAGACCGACTTCGGGGGCGATGCCAGCGTGTTGGGAAAGTCCATCATCCTCGACGACAAGGCCTATACGGTAATCGGAGTGATGCCGGCTGATTTTCACTTTCCCAACCGCGAGACGCAGTTCTGGAAGACATTTCAATTTCAGGAAGACAACTACAAAGACCGCGACGACAACTGGCTGATCGGCATCGGCCGGCTGAAACCTGGCGTTTCACTGGCGCAGGCGCGCACCGAGTTGAGGCTTATCGGCGATCGCCTGCGACAGCAGTATCCTAAGGAGAACCAGGACGTAGGCTCGTCGGTATCGCTCTGCGCGACGAACTCTCCAAGCAGTCTCGACTTCTGCTCATGGCTTTATGCGGAGCGGCGCTCTGCGTGCTGGTCATCACCTGCGCGAATCTTGCCAACCTGTTGCTGGTGCGCTCGCTGGCGCGGCAAAAGGAGCTTTCCATTCGGGTGTCGCTGGGCGCCAACCGCCGCACGATTCTGCGGCAACTGCTCTCGGAAAGTCTGATCCTCGGAGTAGCTGGTGGCATCGGCGCCATCGGCGTCGCGGCCGCAGCCCTGCCACTACTCTCGCGCCTGGTGCCGCACGGTCTTCCCGTACAGGAAGTTCCCCCGGTGGACGCCCAGGTTACTGCTGTTTGCCCTGGGCCTGACTGTAATTACGGTCATGGCGTTTGGAATTACCCCCGCAATACGAGTGTGCAGGAGTGCAGGATTCAGTGCTCTTCGCGAAGGTGTGCGCACCGGCGGAACCGGTAGCCACCGGGCACGGTCCGCGCTGGTGATCGCTGAAGTCGTAGTGTCCGTCGTGCTCCTGATCTCGTCAGGATTGCTGATTCGCGCGCTTGTGGAAGGTGCAAGCTACCAATCCTGGTTTCGGGACTGACGGCATCCTGACGCTGAGAACCGCGTTACCGCTGCCGAAGTATGACAAGACCAACGTTCGCGAGCAGTTCTACAACAACGTACTAACGGAAGTTCGCAGGCTGCCGGGTGTGACCAATGCCGCCTACATCAGCGCACTTCCCATGGTATGGCGCGGAGGCATCTGGCCCGTGGTGGTCGATGGCCGTTCGCAGAACTTCGCCGAAGGTACCACCGCCAGTCTGCGCTACGCGACGCCGGGATTCTTCGCGACGATGGGCATTCCCCTGCAGTCCGGGCGTGATGTGAACGAAAATGACACCATCGATCATCCCTTTGTCGCGGTGGTGAGTGAATCGTTTGTGCGACGCTACTGGCCCGATCAAGAGCCGATAGGCCGGCATTTCCAATTCGGCCTGCATGATCGTCAGGTCGTTGGCGTGGTTGGCGATGTACGCGTGCGTGGATTGGAAAGAACCAGCGAGCCCCAAGTTTATCTCTCTTACAAGCAGGTTCCCGACGGCTGGCTCATCGGCTACACGCCCAAAGACCTCGCAATCCATTCGTCGCAACCGCCGGAGCGCCTCATTCCCGAGGTACGCCGGATCATTGGCGCCGCAGATCCCGAGCAACCGATCTCTGACATCAGAACGATGGAGGAGATCGTCGCCGGAGAGACTGAGTCGCGAGGCGTGCAGATGCATGTACTGATTATTTTCACCGGCATCGCTATCGTGCTCGCGGGCCTGGGAATCTACGGTCTTCTCTCCTTCACGGTGTCGCTGCGGCGTCAGGAATTTGGCATCCGCATGGCCCTCGGTGCGCAACAAGGCGACATCTTCAAAATGGTGCTGGGACAAGGCGCAACATTGGCAGTGGCTGGGCTGATTCCAGGACTGGTACTGGCGTACATGGCGGCCAAGCTGCTAGAAAGCCTGCTGGCGGGAGTCAAGCCGGCTGACATGCCGACTTTCTCTATCGCAGCAGTGGTGTGCTTCGTCACGACGTTGTTTGGGGCACTGGTCCCTGCGCTGCGGGCAATTCGCGTCGATCCGACCACCGTGATGCGCGCTGAGTAACTCGAGGCGGAAATTCTCAGGGTGCCGCTATCCTTGGGAGCGCAACTCGCTAGCTGGTTTGGTTCCGATCGCTGATCAGAGTGCCATTGCGCGCGTAGCTGTGCCGCGGAACTTCGACGAATGCGATGGTCATCTTCTCCGGATTCACGTTGAGTTCCTCTTGCATGACTTCGGTGATGCGCTTCACCGCCCGGCGTTTCTGCTCGATGGTGCGGCCTTCCAGCATGGTGATCTGTACGTGCGCCATGGTCTCTCCCGCTAGGATTTCTTTACCACGGAAACAGCGAAGGCCGAAGGTCTATTCGTTTTCCCTCCGTGCTCTCCGTGCCTCCTTGGTGAATCTCGGCCTCGGCCCGGTCAGTCTTACTTCGCTATTTCGAATCCCGCGAAGAAATAACTCAACTCGAAGCGCGCGGTATCTTCCGCATCCGAGCCGTGGACTGCGTTCTTCTCGATGCTCGACGCCCACTTCTTGCGGATGGTGCCTTCGTCGGCCTTGGCCGGATCGGTCGCGCCCATCAGCTTGCGATAGTCGGCGATGGCATTTTCTTTCTCCAGCGCGATGACGACGATCGGCCCGCTCGACATGAAGTTGGTCAGCGACTCGAAGAACGGACGCTGCACATGTACGGCGTAGAAGCCCTCGGCCTGCGCCTTGTTGATGTGCAGCATCTTCATTCCGATGATGCGGAATCCGTTTGTGCAGCAGCGTGTTGACGATGTCACCCGTGCCGCCTTTTTCGACGGCGTCCGGCTTAACGATGGAAAGAGTGCGTTGCAATGTCTTCATAAATTGTAAGTTCGTCCTTATGATTGGATAAGCTTTGAATTGCTCGTTGCTCTCTGTGCCTCAGTTGCTGGTTACGCCTTCGCCAACTTCGGCGCGGCCTGCACCAGCGTCTCGCCAATCTCGGCCGGCGACTTCTGCCACGTGAATTCCCGGCGGCCTTCCATGGCTTTGATCTTCTCTGCCGCAGTTCCCTTTCCGCCGGAGATGATCGCGCCCGCGTGTCCCATGCGACGTCCCGGAGGCGCGGTCTGTCCAGCGATGAAGCCCACCACCGGCTTCTTCACGTTGGCCTTGATGTACTCCGCCGCCGTCTCCTCGGCGCTGCCGCCAATCTCGCCGATCATGATGATGGCTTCGGTCTCCGGGTCCGCGTTGAACAGCGTGATGGCGTCGATGAAGTTGGTCCCGATGATCGGGTCGCCGCCAATGCCGATGGCCGTCGACTGCCCGATGCCGCGCGTCGTCAACTGATACACCGCTTCGTACGTCAGCGTGCCCGAGCGCGACACGATGCCGACATTGCCTTCTTTATGAATGCTGGCCGGCATGATGCCGATCTTGCAGCGGCCCGGCGAAATGATGCCCGGGCAGTTCGGCCCGATCAGCCGCGAGTTCTTCGTCTTCAGGTACTCCCACGCCTTCACCATGTCGAGCGCCGGGAATGCCTTCCGTGATGCACACGATCAGCGGAACCCCCGCGTCGGCTGCTTCCATAATCGCGTCGGCCGCGCCCGGAGGCGGCACGAAAATCACCGTCGCATTCGCGCCGGTCTTGGCCACCGCTTCGCTCACCGTATTGAAGATGGGCCAGCCTTCATGCGTGGTTCCGCCCTTGCCCGGAGTCACGCCACCGACGACCTGCGTTCCATATTCCTGCGAAGCCTTGGCGTGAAACGTTCCTTCACGGCCCGTCAGTCCCTGCACTACCAGTCGCGTCGATTTATCTACCAGGATGCTCACTTGCCCCCCTTTGCCGCCGCGACAACCTTCTCGGCCGCATCTTTCATGGTCTCCGCCACGATGAAATTCAGTCCGCTCTCTTTCAGGATCTCGCGGCCCTGTTCGACGTTGGTACCTTCCAGCCGCAGCACAATGGGCAACTGAATGTTCGTCTTTCTGGCCGCGCTCACCACGCCGTTGGCCAGCGTATCCACGCGCAGAATGCCTCCGAAAATATTAATCAGCACCGCTTTCACGTTCTTGTCGGCCAGCAGGATCTCGAACGCATGCGTCACCTGCTCCTCGTTGGCGCCGCCGCCCACGTCGAGGAAGTTCGCCGGCATGCCGCCTGCGTACTGAATGATGTCCATGGTCGCCATCGCCAGACCCGCGCCGTTCACCATGCAGCCCACGTTGCCGTCGAGCTTGATGTAGTTCAGCGCGTACTTACTGGCTTCGACTTCGAGCGGATCTTCTTCCGTAAGGTCGCGCAGTTCCTTGATGTCGGGATGCCGGTACAGCGCGTTGTCGTCGAAGTTCATCTTGGCGTCGAGCGCGAACAGCCGCCCATCCGTCGTGGTGATGAAACGGATTGATCTCCACCAGCGAGGCATCGGTATCTTCCGCCGCGCGCGCCAGCGCCATCATGAACTTCACCGCGCCGCCGATGTACTTGGGGTCAAGTCCCAGCTTGAACGCGATCTTGCGCGCCTGGTAGGCCTGCAAGCCCATGCCGGGAACGATGTGCTCCTTGATGATCGCGTCCGGATCTTTCGCCGCAACCTCTTCGATCTCCATGCCACCCGCCGCCGACGCCATGAACACGTTGCGTCCGTTGCCGCGGTCGAGCACGATGCCGAGATACAACTCGCGCGCGATGGGCAGCGTCTCTTCGATCAGCAGACGCTGCACCTTCTTGCCCTCGGGCCCGGTCTGGTGCGTGATCAGCGTCATGCCGAGCATCTTGGCGGCAATCTCAGCGGCCTCTTGCACCGACTTGGCGATCTTCACGCCGCCGCCCTTGCCACGCCCGCCGGCGTGAATCTGCGCCTTGACTACAACTCCGGTTGCGCCATCGTGGAAGAGTTCGCCGGCCGCCGTATCGGCTTCCTCTACGCTCTCGACCATGTGTCCCGCGAGGCACAGCCACTCCATACTTCGACAGAATGGACTTGCCCTGGTACTCGTGAATTTTCATGTTGGTATGACGGACGCGGTAATCTGCGCGATCCCAACTAGTTCAAATTCAATGATGTCAGGTAATCGCGAGGACCTACCGCTCTGGCCCCGCAGGGCCGGACTGTCTGCTCCTTATGAGAATGGCGATACTACAGGAAACTCACTAGTGTACTTGAGCGGCGAAGCGGCGCCGCAATGCGACAATACGCGAGTCATGGATCTTCCTGTGAATCCGCCCATCCTGCCCATGCTCGCCAAGCGCGTTGACGAATTGCCCGCCGGTGACAACTGGATCTTCGAACCCAAGTGGGACGGCTTCCGCGCCCTGGTTTTTCGCGATGGCGACGAAATCTACATCCAGAGCCGCGACGAGAAGCCGTTGAATCGCTATTTTCCCGATCTGCTCGAGCCCCTGCAAAAAACGCTACCCGAGCGCTGCGTGCTCGACGGCGAAATTGTAATCGCTACAGAGAACGGCCTCGATTTCGATTTGCTGCAATTGCGGCTGCATCCGGCTGCATCGCGAGTTAAAATGTTGGCCGAGCAGAATCCGGCTTCGTTTGTGTTCTTCGACGTGCTTTGTCTCGGCGACCGTGATCTCCGCAAGGAACCATTTGCAGCCCGCCGCCAGGAACTGGAACGGGCGCTGGGCAACGCGAAACCGCCCATCCACGTTACGCCCTCCACGCAGGATCGCGCTCTCGCCGCCGACTGGTTTCGCCGCTTCGAAGGAGCCGGTCTCGATGGAGTCGATCGCCAAAGCCCACTCGCAGACCTATGAACCCAACAAGCGCGTCATGCTCAAGGTCAAGCATGAGCGCGAATGTGACTGCGTTGTCGCCGGATTTCGCTGGCACAAGCAAGGCGACCGCACCGCCGTTGGCTCGTTACTGCTGGGTTTGTACGATGACTCGGGCGCGCTGCAGCACGTCGGCGTATGCGCTAGCTTCACCGCAGCCAAGCGGAAAGAACTGGTCGATTTCCTCGCGCCCTACCGCAAGAACGCGCTCGTCGGTCATCCCTGGAAGGCGTGGGCAGAAAGCGAAGCCGGAGAAAGTTCGGCTGGCCACCGAATGCCGGGAGGCCAGAGCCGCTGGAGCCAGGGTAAGAATCTGGCATGGGAACCGCTGCGGCCTGAGCTTGTCATAGAAGTTGCCTACGACCACATGCAGCGCGACCGCTTTCGCCACACCGCACAGTTTCGGCGCTGGAGAAAAGACAAGAGCCTGCCGACTGCACCTATGCGCAGCTCGAAGTGGTTCCTCCGCAGGAACTGGCAGAGATCTTTCCCACTGGTCGCTAGGAACTCAGCGAGGTTTCAAGGCTGTGGAGCACCGTATGTCGCCGGCTAAATAGTTGTTGAAAAGTTGCTTCGTCGATGGTTTTGCGTCAAGCCATGACTTCACCTGGGGCGGGCTGAAAAACTCGTTTTCAGACTGGTTTGTATCAGGGCATGGCTTCAGCCGTGCCGACTGTGACCCAGGAAAATTGGCCTTTAGGCCCTGAGGACATGGATTTCTTACGTAGGACACTAGACATTAATGCTTCTTCTTCGCTACGGCTCGCTTGTGCGCCGCGCGAAATTCTCGCGTCGGATCGTCATCCGGATCAGGGGTTTCTTGCGACGGTCGCAACTCCTCCGGCACATTGCGCAGATTCACCCGAATTCGTGTCCAGGTCGAGTATTGTCCGCGCATGGCATCGACCAGTACATCATCGACAGCAAGTTGCTTCGCCGCCTTTGCGTGTCGTCGTTTCCACCGTTCAAGCCCTTCCAGCGCGGCTGCCTTGTCGGGCGAGTTCGCCACCACGATCAGCGGCATTTTCACCCGCGCAGATTTCGCGCGCTCTCGCGCGCGAAGGCGCCACGCGCGGAGCTTCCGAATCCGTCTTGCGAAAGTGCGGCGGCCAGGGCGCATCGCTCCAAGCCAGACGCCTCGTCAGCCACCGCCATTTCCAGCAGCTTTTCCAGCGAACCAGCCGCCTTGTCCATGCCGGCATGCGGATCGCCGATCGCAGCAAACCGCTCCGGCACCGTGAAGAGCGTGAAGTCTGCCGGATCGCAGTCTGGAACCTCATCCCACGTCAGCGGCGTCGAAACGCGCGCATCAGGCAGTGGACGCACGGAATAAGCCGAACAGGTTGTGCGGTCCTTGGCGTTCTGGTTGTAGTCGAGGAATACGCCGTGGCGCTCTTCCTTCCACCACTTGGAAGTTGCCAGCTTCGGCACGCGGCGCTCCACCGCGCGAGAGAATGCAACCGCCGCGCGCCTGACCTCCGTGAACGTCCATTTAGGGTGGATGCGCACATTCACATGCATGCCGCGCGATCCGCTGGTCTTCGGCCATCCGCAAAGCCCTACTTCTTCCAGCAGCTCACGAACTTCGAGCGCGACCTGTCGCACGTCGGCCCACTCAACCCCGGGCCCCGGGTCGAGGTCGATGCGTAATTCGTCGGGGTGGTCGAGGTCCCCCGTGCGCACCGCGTGAGGATGGAGTTCGATGCAGCCCAGATTGACCACCCACGCCAGTCCGGCTTCGTCGTCGACCACGACTTCTTCCGCCGTTCGCCCCGACGGAAACGCCAGCGTCACCGTTCGTATCCATTCCGGACGCTGCTCGGGCGCGCGCTTCTGGTAGAACGCCTCTGCTTCCGCTCCGTTGACGAATCGCTTTAAGACCAGCGGCCGATCTCGGATGCCAGCCAGTGCGCCGGGCGCAACCGAAAGGTAATAGCGCACCAGCTCAAGCTTCGTGACCTTCGCTTGTTTGGAGAAATACAGCTTTTCAGGATTGGTAACCGGGACCTCGCGCCCCGCAATCGTCAGGTGCTCGACTTCTTTTGCCATCACCCCTGCCCACCGCGGTGGCAATCTGGTGGCGCACCACCCGGTGCGGCTATGCTACCTCGAATCCTGCCATTCTCGCAGTCTAGCCGGCCCGCTTCGCGTATGCTCTGAAACAACCGTCGAATTGCCGAATGCTAAGCTAAATGCTAAATGGCTAATTGCTAGTTGCTTCTTCATGATCCTCGACGCGCTGCACAAGATCGCCAACCACGGCTCCTCGCTCACTCGCGACGAGGCCCGCGACGTCATGGCTGAAATCCTGCGCGGCGAAGCCACCGACGCCCAGATCGGGCGCTGCTGGTCGCGCTGCACATGAAGGGCGAGACAGTCGAGGAGATCGTCGGCTTCGCCCAGGCCATCCGCGCGGCCGCCACTCCCTTGCTCACCGAAGAAGGCGACGCCCTCGATGTCAGCGGCACCGAACGCGATGCGCTGGTCGATACCTGCGGCACCGGCGGAGACGCCTCCGGCACCTTCAACATCTCGACTGCCGTCGCCTTCGTCACCGCCGGCGCGGGCGTGCGCGTCGCCAAGCACGGCAATCGCAGCGTCACCTCCAAATGCGGCTCGGCCGACGTGATGGAAGCTCTCGGCGTGAACATCAACCTGCCGCCCGCGCGCCTCGCCGCCTGTCTGCGCGAGACCGGCATCGCATTTCTTTTCGCGCCTGCCATGCATTCCGCGATGAAGTATGTGCAGCCCGCCCGTCGCGAGTTGCGCCTGCGCACGGTCTTCAACCTGCTCGGGCCGCTCACCAATCCCGCGCACGCTTCGGCGCAGGTGGTCGGCGTTTATTCGGCAGACCTGGTCGAGAAATTGGCCGAAGTCCTGAGCGAGTTGGGACTGCGCCGCGCGCTGGTGGTCCACGGCCGCGACGGACTCGACGAGATCACCATCACCGGTCCCACCAAGATCGCCGAAGTGCGCGATGGCCGGCGTGCGCAGCTATGAGGTGACGCCGGAAGAATTCGGCCTGAAGCGCGCCCCGCTCGACGCCATCGCCGGAGGCGACGCCGCGCAGAACGCCGCCATCATTCGCGCCGTTCTCGAGGGAGAGCGTTCCCCTCGCCGCGACGTCGTCGTGCTGAATGCCGCCGCCGCGCTGGTCGCCGCTGGACACGCCGACCACATCGGCCAGGCCGTCCCTCTTGGCCGCCTACGCCATCGATTGCGGTCACGCGCGCCAGCGCCTGCAATTGCTGGTAGAATTCACCAACCGCGCTTCGTCAAAGCGCCGATCGGAGCAACCCGCAAGGAGAACGATCCCATGACTACCGCCCGCTGGCTGATCCTCCTCGGAAGCATCGTCCTGTTCTGCGCAGGCCTCCTGCACATCGTCGGGTATTCGTTCCTCATCCCCGTGCTGGCCAAAGCCGGAGCTCGATCCGAAGATCCTCGGCGCCGTCAAAGCCGTTTGGTTCGTGTTCTCCGTCGAGCTGCTGATCCTCGGCCCGGCGTTTGTCTGGATCAGCCGGCGTCCGGGAGCGCGTTCCCTTCTGCTCTTCCTTGCGCTCATCCCGCGTGATCGACGCAGTCCTCATGTACTCACTTTGTCGGACTTTTCATCGGAGACCTACTTGGTCGACCGCCGGTGCGCTCCTCTTGCTCGTGGCGGGAGCATGGCTCCTGCCGCGAGCGCGAGAATTCAGCAGCTGCGTGATCAGACAAAAAAGCAGCGCACCCTGCGATGCGCTGCCTCTGCAACCATTTTCTCTTCGCCAGCTTACTTGCTTGCGTCCACCACCGGAATGTTCGCCGCCAACTGCAAGTTGATCAGCAAATCGAGACGGCGGTCGATCTGGTACCACAACGCGGTCTTCTTGGCCGAGATCACCTTCTCGAACGTCGGCACGTACTTCAAGCGCAAAGCCGTGAACTGCTGGTCGATAGCCGCCGCCCGCTTCATGAAATCGTTGGCCTGGGTATCGGTAATGGTGCCATAGTTCTGGGCGTACTCCTTAATCAGCGCCACGCGTGTGTCACCGATCTTCGCGACCTCCGCCGAATACTGGTCATAGATCGGCCAGAATTTGGTGGCCTCGGCATCCGTCAGGTTCATGTTCGCCGCGACGGCCTGCTTCTTCCCCGATTGGATGTCCTCCCGCAATAATCGAATGTCCTGATCAAGGTTGGCCTTGGGCTGCGCGGTGGCGCCGGGCGCCGCTTGGGCAGCCTGGGCAAACGTCGGGATCGAGCACAGCAGCAACGCGCTGGCCAAGATGAGTACGGCTACGAAACTTTTCTTCTGCATTTTTGTCTCCTTGGAAACTAGGTAGTCGCACGTATCCGTGCGTTGGATTGACTGCTGAATCCTGCTTCGGAAAACGCCGCCGAGCGTAACTCTGCCGCTGGCCACGCGTTGCTTATGCCTTGCTTGAGCCGCCCCGAGTGCAACACTGCACGCGACAGCACAAAGCAAAACTCGAAACGAGGGACTTGGATTGCACAGCCATTATAGCGAACAGCCCTTTTGAAGCCTAAAGAAGGCGGTTGCACGCTACCGACAGGTCACTGCGGTGTCTGGTTCTGATCGGGGGGGAACTGGCCTCCCGGTCGCGCTGGCTGATTCGGCTGCGGAGTCTGCTGTCCAAAGCCACCCGGCTGTTGAGTGATCCCGCCTGGCTGCTGACCCGCTGCTCCCTGATTTGGCTGGTTGAGTTGGCCCGCGGGCGTGCCCACCTGCGCCCCACCGTACGTCTGCCCGTTGTAAGGTCCGCGCAGCAAAACGTTGACGAGGTCCATGGCTGGGTTGTAGATAAACATCCACTCATCGTAGGTTTTCTTCTTGTTGAAGATGCGAATGGTTGGATCCTTGTCCTTACTGGCAACACCGACAATGGCTCCGCCGCCAAATGTCTGTCCGCCTACGCCGGTGTTCCCGAAGATCGTATTGTTGCTGCCGGTCTGGCCCGGCGCACCCTGCCCCTGCGCCCCGCCCGGATTGTTGCCTTGTTTGCTCCGGTCTGGCCGGTCGCGCCTGCGTCTTGGGTGATAAACGGCGAAGCACCTCCGCTGGTTTGCACCGAACTCGGAGTCTGATCGCTTGGTGCCAAAACCACTGGTTGGGTTGGCGTGGTTGCTCCCGCCAGACCGCTCACGGCGCCTTGGCCGTTGGCGAGCGCTCCCGCAGCCTGGTTCAATGGCGAACCCAATCCCTGCGCGGCACCTTGCCCACCCAGCAGAGCGGCAGCCGTTCCCACCGCTGCTCCGCCGGTAATGGTCTGTATGTCACCGTAGTGCAGCAGCTTCCACTCGCCGTCCTTGGTCAACGGATCCTTGAAACGCCGCCGCAGAAAGCGTATCTGGTTGGTGTTGTCCAGTTGCTCAAGGTTGCCCGGATAGCGCCCGAACTTCTTGTAGAACTTCTTGACGGCGCGGGCGTACTCGGTACCGCGATGGATCATTTCTTCTTCGCGATCGCGCTTCATCTGTTGCACAAAACTCGGCGCCATCGCCATGGCGACAATCACCATCATCGCCATCATGAACAGCACCGCCAGCAGCATGGCCCCGCGGTCGCGCTGACGTCGCCGCCAATTGATTGGAAGAGGGCCGGCTTCAGCCGCACCGTGAAGCGGTAATGTCACCTGGATGGAATTCTTGTGCCGCATACTGCTTGATGGCCGCGCTTAGCCCGCTGCGAGCGGAAGCGTCTGGCGATTGTTGGTCAAAACGTCTTCGACGTCTACCGAATTGGGGCCGATCTTCACGATCTTGTAGCGCCGGTCGATGATCTGCCCTTCCTTGGCGATGAAAATGTCTTCTCCCTTGGATAAGAACACCTGTTTCGGCCCGCTCTTGTTGCCGCTGAAGCCGTAGAACTTCAGAGGAATCGGCGGCGGTGGTGGTGGCGGCGGCGGACCCGTGTCGATTACCTTCGTCACTTCCTTCGGAATCGGCGCCGGCTCCGGCTGCGACTGAAAGATGTCCCGCCCGGAACCCTTGTAGGTCACATCTTCGCTCGATTTCAGGACGTCGAGGCGCAGGGTCGGATCGAGCGATTGCGCCAGCACCACATTTCCGCCTTTGCGAGCACCCGGCTTGACGGATTTCTGCGCGCCCGCCGACGGAGCAGCAACGGTCGCGACAGCCGTCGCGGTTTCGGCATCCTGGTTGCTGAATACCCAGTTGTATAGAGCGAACGCCGCCACGATCACCAGTGCTCCGGCAATTGCAGTCTTCGTCTTGTTTTCGGTGCCGAGTTTCACGACGCCGTCGCTCCCGTATGCAAATAGGTTTCCACTTTAAGTTGCAGCCGCACGTTGCCCTGCTGCTCGCCGAGTGTCACTCCATCCACTACGAAGAACAACTTGTCGCGCTCCAGCGCGTTGATGAACTTCACTTCCTGCAGATAACTTCCTGAGAGAGCGACTTCGATGTTCAGTTTACGCAGTCCCTCGACGGAAGCGTCTTTGTCGTCATACTTGACCGCTGCAATCTGCACTCCATGTCTGTGCGGCGACTTTGCCCAGCTCTTCCGATACCTCGGAGTATTCGCGCCGGAAAACGCTCTTTGTAGAACGTCGCGATATCGGTGGAAGCCTGCTTCAGCTTGCCGTCCATGCCGCGCGTTGGCAGCACCTCCTGCCGCTTGGCAGCCAGTTGGGCTTGTAGGCCATCCAGGTCGCGCTGCCGCGCTCTGCGCGACCGGCCCGTCGGAGACAGCAGATACCCTATGCACGCCAGAATCACCACAACCAGCCCGATCAACACCGGCACCAGTATCTTGCGCGTCTCGCGAATGCTGGCCATCAGCGGGCCCCTCCCGGCAGTCACGGGAAGTTTCCGTCCCGAGGTCGCTCGACTGGCTCCCAGGGGCTTCGCTGCCGTCTTGGCGGCTCTTTCGTCTTGTCTTGGACGCCCCCTGACTCGCTGTCGGTGTCCTCCACAAACGGCAGATAGACCGCGGCAATCTCAAACTGGATATTGCCACCCGCAGAGCCGCCTTGGTTACTGGTTGTGTTCTCCGCCTCCACCTGCGGCGTCCGGAAGTGCGGTGATTTCTCCATTCGCTTCACCAGCTCAACCGCCTTGTCGCGCGCGCTGGTCGCCACCACCACGTGCAACACTAACTGGTTTTCCCGATTGAACTCCGGTTTCATCGACACCACGTGGATATTCGGCGGCATCAACCTTTCCATCTCGCTGAATACCTGCGTCCACGACAGCGCCTTGCGGGCAAACAGGTCGTTCAGGAATTGCGATTGGTCTGCCACATCGCGGTTCTGCGGTTGATTGAGAATCGCTTGCGCCTGTACTTTCTCGGCATCGAGACTCGAGATCTCCTGCTGCGCCGCAGCTATCTTCTGGTCGACGTCGCGGGTCTGCGAACGCTGGTACGCGATATATCCCAGCAGCCCGACCGCCACTACGGCCAGCACGGCCACCAACAGCCCTAGCCGTCGGGTATACTCCCGCGCAGCTTCGTAGGGATTCGAGGCGAGATTGATATTGATCCGCATCAGGACACCAGGGCCCCCGCCACGCCCGCCAGCGCCGCGCGCGCCACGTTGCCGGCGCCCACACCCGCCATGCTGCTGGAGATCAGCTCCTCCACCCGAATGCTGCCGCTGGCCGTGAACGCCGCCTGCAACGCTTGCGCCGATTGCACTCCCGTCACCAGTACTCGATCTACCGAAATACCGTAGCGGTCTTCGAAATACACCAGCGAGGTATTCACGTCGTCCACCAGCGACTCGCCGTTCACCGCCGTTCCGCCGTTCTCCAGCGAGCGATAGAGCAGCAACTGGTTCTGGTCCACGAATGGCGAAGGTCGTTGTTCCGGGCTCAACCTTAATCACCATGGTCGGACGCGACGCGTCCACCACCCCGAGGGCCGCGATCATCGACGGCAATACCGCGCCGGGATTGTATCCCGCGTCCCGCACCGCCGCTTCGTATTCCTCGAGCACGCTCTTCGGGGTCACCGCCGCCACCACTCGGACACCTTCATCCGCCGGCTGACGGTCGAACGACACTGACGAGGTATCCACGTCGAACGGCAGCGACTTCTTCAGGCGGAAACGCACCACCGCATCAGCGTCCTCGGGCTTCTCCGGAAGAGTATCGAAGTCGAGCAACAGAATGCGCGTGCTGGCGTCGGGAATGATCAGCGTGATGTCACGCGAGCGGCCGGCTACCGGCGCAAGAGATTCGCGCAGCGCCGTCACCAACGCGTCACGCCCAGCAATTTGGCGTGCTGCAGACCTGGCGTCACTGTACCTGCTGGCAGGGCCTGCGGCTCGACCGCTTCCAGCATCTGCGCCTTCTCGCTGCGCGCGCCGCCACCACGCGATCGGCGGATACCTCGCACGCTACTCGTGGTCGCGGACTGTTGTTGTTTGCCATGTGTGCTATCGCGATTGCCGTTGGTAACTGGTAGCTGGTAATTGGTTAAAATGCAGCGAAAGTTGCCGACAAACCACTGATGAACCAATTCTCAGTCGACAAACCACCTCGCGCCGACGACCAGTTACCAGCTACCAGTCACCAGTTACCCTTTACCGCGTCGTCTCAATGAACGTGACCTTGTTGATCTCTTTCAGCGTGGTCAATCCACGCTTCACTCTATCAATCGCCGACTCGCGAAGGAAATGCATCCCTTCTTCACGCGCCACCCGCCGGATTTCGCTGCTTGGCCGCTTGGCCAGAATCATCTCACGTACGTTGTCGGTCAACTCCAGCAACTCGTGAATGGCGGTACGTCCGCGGAATCCCGTGCCTGAGCACTCGATGCACCCCTCACCTTCATAGAACGGCAGCTTGCGCCATTCCTCGGGATCCAACCCGCTCGCCTCCAACTCCTCGTCGGAATAGTGCACTTCCTTCTTACAGAATTCGCAGATCAGGCGCACCAGCCGCTGCGCCAGGATGCAATTCAGCGCCGACACGAAGTTATAAGCCTCCACGCCCATGTTCAGGAATCGTCCCAGCACGTCCACCACATTGTTGGCGTGGACTGTGGTGAATACCAGGTGTCCGGTCAGCGCCGAGTTAATCGCGATCTGCGCCGTCTCGGTGTCGCGGATTTCGCCCACCATGATCTTGTCCGGATCGTGCCGCAAAATCGAACGCAGTCCGCGCGCGAATGTCAGCCCCTTCTTTTCGTTCACCGGAATCTGCGTGATACCCGCGATCTGGTACTCGACCGGGTCTTCGATGGTGATCAGCTTGTCTTCGTCGCTCTTGATCTCGTTCAGCGCAGCGTACAGCGTCGTCGTCTTGCCCGAACCCGTCGGTCCGGTCACCAGCACCATGCCGTAGGGCTCTTTAATGTAGCGCCGGAACTTGTGCAGGTCCTCTTCGTTGAAGCCCACCACGTCCAGCGTCAGCTTGTGGAACTTCTCGCTCATCGACTCCTTGTCGAGCACGCGCAGCACCGCATCTTCCCCGTGGATCGACGGCATGATCGACACGCGAAAGTCGATCGAGCGCCCGTTGTAGCGCACCCGGAAGCGGCCGTCCTGCGGCACGCGCCGCTCTGAAATATCCAGCTCGCTCATCACCTTGATGCGCGAGATGATCGTCGAGTGGTGCTCCTTTGCGATCGGCGGCATCGCCTGCTGCAGTACGCCGTCGATGCGGTATTTAATGACCACCGAATCGTCGCGCGTCTCGATGTGGATGTCGCTGGCCCGCCGCTGCAAGGCGGTAAAGATCATCGTGTCGACCAGCTTGATGATCGGACTGATGTCGCTTTCCGCCGTCAGCTTTTCAATTGAGATCGTCTCGTCCGAGTTCTCGTCCTCGCGGATCACGTCGAGCGCAAAGTCTTCGCCGGCTTCCTCCAGCACCCGCTGCGACTGCTCCGTCTTCTTCAGTACATCGCTGATTTGCGACAGCGTCGCGACCTTGATGACGATGCGCCGCCCCAGGTTCAGGCTGATCTCGTCGATCATCATCAACTGGCTGGGATCGGCAATCGCGATCACCAACCGCCCCTCCTGCGTCTCCTGCAGCGGGACAAAGTTGTAGCGAAACATCAGGTCCACTTTGATCTTGCGAAACAACTCATGCTGGATATGGAAATTCTTCAGGTCCACGAACTCGCAGCGATAGCGGCGCGACAGGTCCTGGGCATGCACCAGTTCGTCCGCAATGGACATCGTGCTGCCATTTCCACCATTTACGAATATCGACTTCTTATCGGCCATTCTCACCTTCGGTTAGTGGATAGTGGTTAGTGGATAGTGGATCAGACAATTCCGCTCGCAGGCGGCAAGGCCGCGCTAAAAATACTCATTGACATCTTCTTCGGAGCCAACTTCTTCACTAACCACTATCCACTAACCACTAACCACTTTCTTAATGTATCCCCCCTGCCCCCAAACTGAAGATCGGCAGGTAAAGTGAAATCAACACAAACGCTACGACCGCGCCCATCACGATCAGGATCATCGGCTCGATCAGCGCCATGGCAGTCGCCAGCGCATTGGTCACATCTTCCTCGTAAAACTCCGCCACCGAATTCAACATCGCCGGCAACGCCCCCGTGGACTCGCCAACCTCGATCATCTCCACCGACATCTCCGGAAACACGGTGGCTGTCTCCAGGCTGCTCGCCAGCGGCTGACCTTCACGCACCAGGCGCGTGGCATCTGCGACACCATGCGAAATCAACCGGCTCTGCATCGACTCGCCCGCGGTTTCCAGCGCCGGAACCAGCGATAACCCGCCCGACAGAAGAGTCGAAAGCATACGTGAGAATACCGCCACCTGGTACTTCAACCAGATGCCGCCCAGCAGCGGCACCTTCAGCCGTATCCGGTCCGTCTGCGTGGCCCCGGAGTCGCTCTTCATCCAGCGCCAGATCAGAAACCCGGCAACCAGCAACGCCACCACGACGTACGGAGCATAAGCGCTGCGCATGAGTGCCGATGGCCAGCATGACCATGGTCATCGGCGGCAACTCCACGCCCAGCTGGTTGTACAACAACGCAAATTGCGGCACCACGTAAGTGATGAGGAAGGTCAGCATCACCACCAGCATGACCACCAGCAGCACGGGATACACCAGCGACGACACCAGCTTCTTACGGAAACTCACCCCCAGCCGCTGAAACGCAATATAGCGTCCCAGCACCTCTTCCAGGTTCCCTGACTTCTCCCCCGCCAGGAGTGTAGTCGTGTAAACCTTGGGAAAGACCTTTTGTTCCGCGAACGCTTCGGAAAGCAGTTCTCCGCCCCGCACCCGGTCCCGCACGTCGTGCAGCACGCTGCGGAAAAAAGGATTGCGCTGCCGCTTCATCAACAGCTCGATCGACTGGATGATCGGCAGCCCGGCGTGGATCAGGGTCACAAACTGCTGGTTGAAGATGACAAATTGGTCTTGCTTGACTTTGCGGCGGCGCGGCATCCGCACTTCGGCGGAAAGAAGGCCTTTGGGCTTGACCGAGTAAACCAGGAACCCCTGCTGCGCATAACGCTCGCGCACTTCACCTTCCGAGTTCCCCATCTCCATCTGTTCCAGAACATGGCCGCGCTCGTCGGCCATCCGGATCGTGTACTCGGCCATGAAGTGACTGATTCCTTTGGGTATCTGGCCTTAGTTTAACATCGCAGTGCAGTGGGTAGTGGTTAGTGGAGAGTGGCTAGAAATCGGCTGACGGCGATCTGTGCGATCTATCCACTATCCACTGCCCACTATCCACTAGTTGGTCAACTCCGTCCCCTGCACCACCTCCGCTCCCGGAGGAGGCGTAAAACGAAAGCGCTGGTCTGCTATTTGGACGTTCTCCTTCTGCTGAAGAAAGCGGAAATCCGTCACTGAGCCGTCCAGTTCCTCCACCATGATGCGGGTGATCAATCCATCAGGAGTAACTTCCAGCAGCGTCTGCGACACCCGCTCCTGCATTCCCTTCGGAACCCCTCGCAGCACGATGTCGCCAGGATTCACCGGCTTGGCATTCTCCGCGATCCTCAGACCGACGAATTCCTTCTCCAGCTTGGTTTTCCCCAGCAGATAGCGCAGCGGAGAACGCAAGTCGTCCAACTGCTTCACCGAAGTTCTGCGTACCTGCCGCTCTCCCGGAACATAAAACCACGCCGTCGTTCCGTCCGTAAGAAACATCTTGGGACGCGGCTGCTCATAGTCCCAGCGCATCCGTCCCGGCTTCTTCAGGATCAGCGTGCCGCTCTCCGTGCGCATCATTCCCGCCCCCGAATAGCTCTCCGAGAACTGCGCTTCCAGCGTCTGCATGTGGTTGTAGCGCTGATCGACTTTGTCGGCAATGGCGTGGACGTCGGTTTGGGCAAGCAGCTGAACTGCGGAAATGGAGGCCAGGACTACTGCTGACAGGAGCCCCACACGGAATATACGTCGATACATACTCCGTCGATTCTATTGGATTTACACGGACGCCGTATTGCCTACGTTTACAGACACATTACTGACCACGGTGTACAATCCCCTTTCCGCAAAATATCCGCGAGGATCTAATTCTCTTATAGGAACCTGCCATGCCCACAGTGAAAGAAGCTCCAGCAAAAGAAGCTAAATTTATCCCGCAACCTGCCAAGACTCGCGAGGCCGTAACCCCCAGTTGGGTAGGCCGCGTTCCCCAACTCAGACCCGGCCAGTATGCCGATGGCATGCCCATCCATTCTCCCGAGTACATTTGCTGCAAGCTCATCTTGCGGCCCAACAAGTTCCATTCGCGTGAAAGCTTCTTTGACTTCGGCAAAGTCTTTCGTGAGCCCGCCAAAGAATTCGGCGTGAAGTTCACCACGGAAGGCTTCATCGAGCAGCCGGTCAAGATCCGCGAAGTGCTGTTCATTGATACCGATGAATTTCGCCTCTACAACAACGCCTTCATCCTGCGTCGTCGCATCCCTTACAAGGACGGCTTCCCAATCGGCGAGCCCGAAATTGTCTTCAAGTACAGAAGTGGAGACTTGCAGACAGCGGCCGAGACCGACGTCCGGCCGAACATCCTCGGCGACCACCGCGTCAAGTTCAAGGTCCAGGCCCTGCCGCTGAAGGAGAAGTTGGGCGGTATCCGCCTGCTCTATTCCCACAACGTGCAATTCAACCGCAGCGCTATCGGAATGGGCCGCGAAAATATCACTGACATGGACGCCCTGATCGATGTACTCCCCGCGCTTGCGAAGGTCCGGAAGACCCCAAAAGAACAAATCCATCTGGTCAGCAATACCATCGTCGAAGAAGTGCTCCAGGACATCGGCCTGCTCGACTTCGGTGACGGCCTCACCTGCAAGGCCAACGTGGCCATCTGGCGTACCCGCGGCGAGCATCGCCCGCTCATCGGCGAATTCGCTTACCAGTTCAAATTCAAGGACCGCGGGCAGCTCAGCCCGGATGCCCTGCGCCGTACCGAAGCATTCTTTATCGGACTTCAGTATTCCGCCGAAGACTACATCAACCTGGGTGCCACCAAGACGGCGACGGTATATCGGCTACTCGGCAATCCACCCAAGTCGCACGAGTAGGCGCGCAACGCCGAATTGAATGGAACGGGGTCTCATCTCTTTCCCGAGTTCGGGAAAGAGATGGGATCAGCGAGGCGTCTTACTGGTTCTCCGTCGCTGATGGCCGCCGATAGACATTCCCCCACAACGGATAGAACCCGATAAGCCCAAGCACTGGACCTGGCAACAACAACCACGCGACATTCAATCCCAAACGGTTAAACACCGATGTGGCGATAGCAATGGACACGATCGTAATGGCAAATCCAATTGAGTTCTGAATCGCCAGAACGCTTCCCACCAGGTTTTTGGGAGCGGCTCCTGCCGACAAGGCGGAAAACTGGGGAGAATCTGCGACCACCGCGGCTCCCCAGATCAGGAGCACGACAAGAAATGCGATGGGGGAAAGCTGCTTCCACCCTGCAGCCACAATCAAACAGCATAATCCCGAGGTCGCTAGTGCCACGGCAGCGACGCGTGCGCTACCCACGCGCCGGCTGATCGCGCCACCGGCGAAGCAACCGATCGCGCCGATGGCGATGATGAGGAAAGCCAGTCCCGGAACACCAAGTTTCAAACTGCTCAGGTCAGGAGAAGCGGCGAGTATCAACGGAACCAGCGTCCAGAATGTATAGAGCTCCCACATGTGGCCAAAATAGCCAAGAGCGGCGGCCCGAAGGTTCTCCGATGCAAACGCGGCGATAACGCTTCCCGCCGACTTCCCCGGCATTTGTGCCCGCCGCGCGAGATGGGGGCCATCGCCAAGGTGAAAGATTAGTAAGGCGGCGACCAGCGCCAGTCCCGAGGAAGTGAGGATGACAACTTGCCACTGCCAGTGCGCTCCGACGAACCGGACACCTTGCGGAAGCGCCGTCCCCAGCGTGAGCATGCCAACCAGGTACGCCAGCGCCGGGCCTGTCCGGTCGGGTGCCCAACTCACTACCAGCTTCATTCCAATGGGATAAATCCCCGCCAGGCTGATGCCCACCAGGAACCGGAAAACAGTAGCACTCGTTAGGCCGTGAGAGAGGAGCGCAAAAGCAGCATTAAAGATCGCTCCCAGAATCGCGCACACGAAGAAGATTCGGCTCGCCGGGAAATGGTCGGCCAACCCGCTGAGAGCGAACGTCGATGTCCCGAGGATAAAGCCGAGTTGCACGGCGTTGGTCAGCAGCCCAATCCCCGAGACGCCGATGCCCCAGGCCCGCATCAGATCAGGTGCTGCGCTGTTCGCGCTGAACCAGAGAGACGTTCCCAACAACTGGGCGATAGCAATTGTCGCTACCGAGAGCGATCGCTGTGGGATGGAGCGATTGGCTGGTTCGATCATGGATCGCCAAAGCGAGATGTCGCTCGCGTCGTCGCGATTGTACTCGACGCTTCAATTTCCCCGCATCGCCTCCACCGGATCCACCTTCGTCGCCCTTCGCGCCGCCAGGTAGCTCGCCAGCAGAGATTGAGACCGGCGAAGGAAGGGGCAGCTTAATCCGGCCAGGAATCAAAGTGACCCGGGGTATAATCCACCGTATCTATGCCACTCGTCGCGGGCTCCCGTCTCGATTCCTACGAGATCATCGCGCCTTTGGGTGCGGGCGGAATGGGGGAAGTCTATCGCGCCCGCGACACCACCCTGAAACGCGACGTGGCCATCAAGGTTTTGCCCGAGTACTGGTCGCGCGATCCCGAGCGTCTTCGACGCTTTGAGCAGGAAGCCCAGGCCACCGCCGCCCTCAATCATCCCAACATTGTTTCGATCTTTCACGTCGGCCAATACGACGGCTCGCCCTACATCGTCACCGAGTTGCTGCAGGGCGAAACCCTGCGCGACCGCCTTGGTAAAGGCCCCATGCGGCTCCGTGAAGTCGTGGACTTCGGCGTTGAGCTGGCCCGTGGACTCGCTGCCGCGCACGACGCCGGTATCGTCCATCGTGATCTCAAGCCGGAGAACATCTGGATAACAAAAGACGGTCGCATCAAGATCCTTGACTTCGGACTCGCCAAGCTCGATCCAGACCAGGCTGCCAGCGTCGACGGCAAGACGGTCACGCTGCAGCAGCATTCCAGCCCTGGACAGGTTTTCGGGACCGTTGGCTACATGTCGCCCGAGCAAGTGCGCGGCCTGCATGCTGACTCCCGCAGTGACATTTTTGCGGTGGGCGTAATTCTGTACGAAATGCTGAGTGGCCAGCGCGCTTTCAAGAAAGCGACCTCGGCGGAAACCATGACGGCCATCCTGCACGAAGATCCGCCCGCGGTTTCTCAGATTGCGCCGAACGTTCCCCCCGGATTGCAGAAGATTATCCACCGCTGCCTCTCGAAGACTCCCGAGCAACGCATTCAACATGCAACGGATCTGGCATTCGCCCTCGAAGCTCTCTCCGACTCCGGCAGCACCTCGGCTCGACCTTTACTAGAGGACCCCCGCAGCTCTGCCGCGAAGAAGATGATGTGGGCTCCATTGCTTGCCCTCTTCGTTATCGCGGTTGGCCTCATTGCTTATCGGATGACTCGGCCTGAGGCCGTTCCCACAGTGGAAGCAATCACCCAGATTACCGAGGACGGAAAGGCAAAGGGCGTCTTCAACAGCGTGCAAACGGATGGGTCGAGGCTCTACTTTAATGAAGGCAGACGGGGGGACTTGAAAATTGCACAGGTCGCGGTGACGGGAGGGCCCGTGTCGATTATTCCGACGCCGCTGATCGATGCGCAGCCCGGTGGAGTTGCTCCGGATGGGAGTTTCCTGGCGGTCTTGCAAGGCGGAGCGGCGCCGCCGGGTCACCCGATTTGGAAGGTTCCGCTGCCTACTGGAGAGCCGATACGGCTGAGCAACTTCAAAGGGCAGGATGTGAGCGTCACGCCTGACGGACAAATCCTGGTTAGCGATGAAGGCGACCTGTACATCGTCAATAGCGACGGCGGAAATGTGCGCAAGCTAATCAGCGGGATGGATGGATGGGTGGGAAATCCTGCCTTTTCTCCCGATGGTAAACAGGTCGCGTTTTCCTTTTATTCTCACAAAGGAGGAGTTTCCATCTACCTGGCCAACAGCGACGGGTCGGCGATTCATGAAATCGCGAGCCACCCAGACGGTTTCTGCTGCCCCGCGTGGACGCCCGATAGTCGCTATCTGTTATTTGAAACCCGGGCCAAGGTCATGCAGGAACTCTGGTACCTGCCCATGCAACCCAGTTGGTGGCAGCGGCGCGTTGAGCCGCGAAAGCTGGCGGCTCTCCCGCTTTCACTTCACGACGCCACGCCAAATCCGCGTGATGGGAAAACGATCTTCGCTCTGGGCACGAAAGAGCGCGGCGAGCTGGTTCGCTACGACGCAAAAACCAAACAGTTCGTGCCCTTCATGGGAGGCATCTCCGGAACGGACGTGGTTTTCTCGCGAGATGGCAAATGGGCTGCCTATAATGCTTTTCCCGAGCTGACCTTGTGGCGCAGTCGCGCCGATGGCAGCGACCGTCTCCAGTTGTCGTATTCGATGGCGGCTGAGGAAAAGGGTTTTTCGCCGGATGGTAAGAGCGTGATATTCAACCCGTTCGGCAAACTCGCCATGTCTTCGGTGAGTATTGAGGGAGGGCAAGTCGAGCCGATTTCCGCCGAAGGACAGCCTCACTTTCTCGATTGGTCGCCCGACGGCAGCCAAATGCTGGTTGAGCTGAGCCGCCCCAATGCGTTTGAAGACTTTTATCTCTTCGATCCGAAGACAGGTAAGCGAACATTCCTGACGAATCAGAAATTCTTGTGGGGAATACGTTGGATTGGCGATGACAAGTTGGTAGGGGCTCTAAACTCACGTTCAGCGTTCAGGCTTTTTGATATGAAGACCAAAACCTGGTCCGACTGGTCTATTGAGCCTGCTGTAAACGAGATGTCCCGCTGGGGTGTCTCGCCCGACCATCAGTATCTGTACTACGCGACCAGTGGCGCCGACCCGCAACTCATGCGCGTGCGGGTCGGCGAAAACCGTGCCGAGCCGGTCGTGAGTCTTAAAGACTTCAGGTTCGCCATGTTTGTCCAATTCAATGGCGCCGGCCAATGGATCAGCTTTGCGCCCGATGGTTCGCCCCTGGTAACCCGCGATATCGGCTCGCAGGAAATTTACGCGCTCACGGTGAAGTGGCCGTAAGTTGCCCACCTAGCGCGATGCAATTGTAGGAAAGTCGATCCCCTCACTCGCGCCAAGGGCGAATGCTTGCTACACAGCCAACAGGCGGTCGAAGAAAGAGCGGTAACGCTGCAGTGCAACCCGCAAGTCTTCTGTGGAAACATTGTCTCCGCGGTCCCACTGTTTTTCCAGCCGGCCACGCTCGTTGGAAAAGCCTTCGGCCAGTTTTGTCATAAGGGACGCAACCAGCGAATCCGCATCCTGCACGGCCTGCCGGGGCTCATCCACAAATGCGGTCTGGATACCCATCCACCGCGAGCGATAGTCGCCAACTTCCGACTCTGCGAACAGCGGACTCGGCCGATTGTTCTTACCGGTCACGTCGTCGCGAACCTGAACTGCGTCCCCTTCTGTCACCGCGTCCGACGGACTGCCAGAGAGTATGGGATCCTGATTAGAATTAAGCCGGTCTGTCATGTCGCCCCGAGTCTCTGTGGGGTCCGCAGGAACCAGTTCCGGATGGACACGAGACTCATCCCGGAGCAACTGGGGACGGACGTTTCCGTCACGCGGTTTCTGACCTCGTCCTGCAAGATCAGCAGTAGTAATTTCGTCGTCGATTCGGTTTGGTTCAGCCATTACGCAACCTCCTTCGTGATTCCGCCGGGCTTGCGCCCATCCAAAAGGTCCTCAAAAAGCGACCGGTAATAAATCATCGCCTGCCGTAAGTCTTCCGTGCTGGCGCGGCCTTGACGATGTCGCTTAGCAATTTCGTGGGCTTTACGGTAGTTGTCAACCACGCGGGAATGATCGACAGTGAGATCGGCCGTACGCTGTTCAAAGTCCGCCATGGGGTACCCGCGAGCTCCCATGAGCGCAGCAACGGCGTCATCCGCATCGACCACCGCGCCTTTGGGATCATCCACGAAGCGCGCCTGCACCGCCCGCCAGCGCACCGCGAACTGCTCGCGTTCGGCAGGCTCCAATCGTCGAATTTGAAATTTCTCGACTCGTTTCGCACGGTCGTCGAGCAGTGCTTGCGCTTCCCGCTCCGATCCCCGCTCCCTGACCGCTCGATCGTATTCTGGTCCGAAGCGCTCGCGGAGCGCCGTTTTTCGCCGTTGTTGCGTAATCACGACCGCGATCGCCAAAAGCGCCAGAACGGCAACCACCACTACGACAACCACCGTGGGATTGACGTGCATCGCGTACCTCCTCAAAAAACTGAACTACGAGCCAACGTACTCCCTGAATCGAAGCAAACGAATCAGGACAACTCAGTAGTCATCTTGCGGAATGCCCCTACATTCGCCATTCCGGGGGCAACTTAGCGACGAACCTTGCGAAGGACACACTCCGGCGTGATCCGCGGTAATTTGTTCTCGCGTCAGGGGAGATTTCTCCGGCTCACTGTCTACAAGAAGCGAGCCTGTGGATCTTCGCGCCGATGCGCGTTGGACCGAACTGGCGGGACCCTCAGATAGCAGGAACTGACTTCAGACACCTGGGTACTTCAATTTTTTCCGTTACTAAACCAAAATGTCTGATATCAGACAGACGACGGCGCGCTTGTCTCTTAGCATTTACACACTTCAGCCATGGGGTCGGTCGCGTGGACAACCAACTTTGTCTACAAACCCGTAGTCCCGAGCGACGGCTGGTTTGCAAGAAACGAACAAGACTTTTGCGAGTGGCTACTAAAGGAAGGCGGTCTCGAAGTGATTCGTGATTACACCTGCATGGCGTGCCACCAACCATTCAGCGTGATGAATGAAATTCCGATTCCGGAAACGCCTGAAGAGCAGATCGAATTGCGTTGCCCATCCTGCAACGCTCGAACCGCCATTACTTGGCCCTCTGGCGCACGTGCCGTCGTGGTAGCGAAGTATCCTGCTCCGAAGTAGTTCCTGACCTCCACTTCGCTCCAAACACCCTTACAAACTTCGGGCGATTCGACCAGGAGCAACCGCCTCGCGATCCGCCTGAGTCCGCCAACCTTGGTCGTAGTAGGGTCCTGCTTCTTCTGGGACGAAGGAGCAATCTCCCCCGGCTCGCTTGTGAAACTAGCCCTGCCGAATCTCGATCCAGCTCTACTGAATCACCGGACTCGTCACGTCCGCGGGGCCCGAAGCGTTGAAGTGTATCTCGCCCGACTCATCCGCGAAAAAGCGTCTCTGCCCTGTCGTCCCCACCTGGTCCGGCACCGCCGTGATGGTGTACGAGCGGATCGCGCCATTCACTTTCTCGCCCGGTGTATAGGTAAACGTGTAGCCGCTTTTGCGTCCACTGGCCAGGTTGGTGTCGATCGTCTGCTCACCGCCGCTCTGCGAAGTACCACCCAGGGAAATCAGGTCCGCGGTAAAACCCACGTCAGGATGGCTGCTGGAATAAATCATCTCTCCCGCGCTGATGGCCTTGATGCTGGCAATGGCCGAGGCCTCATGCGCCGGAATCTGTGACTTGGTGATCTTGGGAATAGTAAAAGCCGCGATGATCAGGATGATCGTCACCACGATCAGCAACTCGATCAGCGTGAAGCCGCGATCGCGATTACGTCTGGACATGACTTTGAACCTCATTTTCAGCTCGCGCAGAACCGCATAGGAATGACGTTAGGAATGCTGTAACGATATCTATGTTGGAACAGGAAATTATTGAGCACGGCGATGCCGATGTCAAAACAGTACCACGAACCCATCCTCACCCACGCCCGAATGCGAACTGAACGGAAGCCGATCCCCCGAGACCGCTCCCGCGCCAATTGCTCTTTGCTCTTTCCTTCTTCGCTCTTCGTCCTTGGCTTTTAGCTCAGCTTATTACTTATTGCTGCCTGCCTTTACGAGTTACCAGTTACGAGCTACCAGTTACCTCTTCAACACGCCAGCGAATCCCGCGTGATCTTCAGCCCGTTCAAATTCCCCAGTACCGTCACTGCAATCGCTTCCGGCTGAAACATCTCGTTGGCCGTCTGGATCACGTCTTCCAGCGTGACTTCCTGGATGCGGTCGATGATCTCGTCCATACCCATGAAGTGGTCGTGGTACATTTCCTGCCGCGCCAGGTTCGACATCCGCGCCGTCGACGACTCCAGGCTCAGCATCAGGCTGCCTTTCAACTGGTCCTTCGCTCGCTTCAACTCCTCGGCGGGAATATGGTTCTGCTTGACGTCGTGAAACTCCCGCACGATCGATTGCACCACTTTCGGTGCAGATTCCCGCGACGTACCGGCATACACCGCCAGGCATCCCGTATCCTTATAAGGATTCAGTTCCGAGAAAATCGAGTACACCAGCCCCTGCTTCTCTCTGATGTTCTGGAACAGCCGCGAACTCATGCCGCCGCCCAGTAGCGTATTCAGAATGTAAGACACGAACCGGCGCTCGTGATTGATGGGATAGGACGGCACTCCCACGCAAATCTGCACCTGCTCCAGTGACTTTTTATTGCGCAACGTAATTCGCGAATTGGTCTTCGGCGGCGAGTCGTGCATCGTCTCAGATCCGCGCGGCAGCGATTCGAACTCCTTGCTCAATAACGCCACCAGGTTCGCGTGCTCCAGATTTCCCGCCGCCGAGATCACCATGTTTTGCGGCACAAACTTGCCCTGGTAGTAGTTCCTCACTGCCGTCTGCTCGAACTTCCGTACCGTCTCCTTGGTCCCCAGTATGGGCTTACCCAGTGAGTGGCCTTTGAAGAAGTTTTGCGTAAAGATCTCGTGGACCAGGTTGTCCGGATCGTCCTCGTCCATCTTGATCTCTTCCAGAATGACCCCCCGCTCGCGGACAATATCGTTCGCGTCGAACGTCGGATGCAGCACCATATCGCTCAGCACATCGACCGCGATCGGCAGGTGTTCATCCAGGACCTTGATGTTGAAGCAGACCATTTCCTTGCCGGTGAAGGCGTCCATGTTGCCGCCGATCGAATCGACCTCGCGCGCAATGTCTTCGGCGGTGCGATGTGTCGTGCCTTTGAACACCATGTGCTCGACAAAGTGCGAGATCCCATTAACCTCCGGCTCTTCGTTACGCGAACCGGCCTTGAGCCATATTCCCATCGAAACCGACCGAATATGGTCCATCTTCTCGGTGATTACCGTGAGCCCGTTGGGCAACACCTCCCGATGGATCGTCCGGTCGGTCGCGATCGCTAATGCTTCTGCTGCCATGATTACCTTTTTTCTATGTATGAAACTGTTCGCCCTTGCCGCCAATCGAACTGCGGCGTCCCTAGCCTGGGATAAAATGAACGCGCTTGGTGCAAGAGTCCCGAAGCGAAATCGGGAAGACGGGTTGCCAGCCGTTTCTAGGATATTGGATGCATGAACGAACTGCAACATCGCGAACTATTAAGTCTTTCGAATCAAGAGCTTACGGAGACGATCGAGAGCTTCGCCCAAGCCCCCTACCGCCTCCGCCAGCTTTTAGACGGCCTCTACCGCCAAAGGTGGTCGCGGCTGGACCAGTTTTCCACCCTGCCGGCGGCTTTCCGCCAACAGCTTCTGACCGCTGACTACTCTGTTGGCCAGCCGAACATCGAGCAGAAGTTCACGTCTTCCGACGGCACCGTCCGCTATTTGTTCGGCTTTGCTGACGGCCAATCGGTCGAGACCGTCTGGATGCCCGACGGAGACGGCGGCGAAGCCGGCGACGGCTCTGACTCCGGCGACGAAGAGCTGGCTGAGGTCCCGCAGGCGACCAGTTACCAGTTACCAGTCACCTCTAGCCACCAGCCACTAGCCACTAGCCGCTCTTCCCGTCGCGCCACCATCTGCATCTCCAGCCAGGTCGGCTGCGCCGTCGAATGCGCCTTCTGCATGACCGCCCTCCTCGGCCTGCACCGCAACCTCACTGCCGGCGAAATCGTCGGCCAGGTGCTCGCCGTCCTTAACGACCAGCATGTTCAGATCGACCGCGACCGCATCAACCTCGTTTTCATGGGACAGGGCGAACCCTTCCTCAACTACGACAACTTCATGCAGGCCGTGCGCACCCTGGTCAGCGAAGCCGGCATTCCCGCCTCTCGCATGACCGTCTCGACCTCCGGCATCGTGCCCCGCATTGCTGACTTCGGCGCCGAAGAGATCCGCCCCAAACTTGCCGTCTCCCTCAACGCATCCAACGAAGCGCTTCGCACCTCAGTCATGCCCATCACCAAGAAGTGGACCATCGAGAAGCTGCTCGCCGCCCTCCGCGACTTCCCTCTCCGCAACCGCGAGCGCCTCACCTTCGAATACGTCCTGCTCGGCGGACTCAACGACGCACCTTCGCACGCTCGCGAGCTCGTCGATCTCATCCGCGGACTCCGCGCCAAGGTAAATCTCATCGCCCTCAATCCCGGTCCTGAGATCCCCTTCTCCATACCCGACACCGAACGCGTCCTCGCCTTCCAGTCCGTGCTCACCCGCGCGGGCATTCCCACTTTCATTCGCCGTCCTCGCGGACGCGACATCTACGCCGCCTGTGGCCAGCTCAAGCACACCACCGAACTGGTTCACCCGTTAAAGCCAGACAATGTGGAACATTCCCCATGAAAATGTCGAAGTACCTGTTGATTGGGTTCCTTCTGGTGTTCGCCAGCTTTGCCATGGCCACCGACTGCAATTTCGACTCATTTACCGGAGCCGGAACCGTGCCGGATGGCTATTGCGGCATCAATTGGCACTCCAACTGGAACTACTATGACTCGGTTCAGCCGCCCTACACTCCCAATACTCCGCCCGAACGCGTCTACGATCTCTCCCAGTTTCCGGGAGACACCTTCAGCTTTGTGACCCCACAGGTTTTTAATGGAGCGTACTTCGCGGGCAACGCTTTTGCCACGGTCACGTTCAACCTGTTCAACGGCGTCAACCTGGTCTGGACCTCCGGCACGTTGGCTCCCAGCTCGACCCCAACTTGGCTGCCCTCTGGGTACTCAGGACTCGTAACCGACGTTGAAGTCTCGTCGCCGTCTCCCGACTTCTTTGTCATGGACGACGTCACCTACGGCGGAACTTCCACCCCCGAGCCGGGCACACTTGCGCTCTTCGCCACCGGCGCCATTGGAGCACTCGGCGCGATTCGTCGTCGCTTCGCCAGGTAGCTCTCGCTTCCTCCCAGCATTAGGCCGGATTCGTCCGGCCTTCTTTATTTCTGCGTGTTTGTGCTTGACGTCCATTCGCCGTCCCAACCGACAGATGCCTGCGCCGTCATGCGGCCAACTCAACCGCGCCACCGAACTGGTAAAGTTGACGTAGATTCCAAACTAACCACTGACCACTAGCCACTATCCACTGACTTATGAAACACGTTCGCGTAGGAATTGTCGGCTTCGGAACCGTCGGCCGCGCCACCGCCGACATCATCACCCACCACTCCGCGCTCATCCAGAAGCGCAGCGGAGTGAAGCTCGTCGTCACCGCCGTCTGCCGCCGCCAGCCGATCAAGCCAGAAGACGCTCCCGAAGGCGCCCGCATCACCACCGGCTGGACGCGAGCTCCTCACCGCCGACGACGTTGACGTCATCGTCGAGACCATGGGCGGCGTCGATCACTCCCTGCAACTTCTTCGCGGAGCCCTCGAGCACGGCAAGCCCGTCGTCACCGCCAACAAGAAGCTCCTCGCCGAGCACGGAGACGAACTCTTCGCCCTCGCCGTCGCCCGCAATCTGCCCATCGGCTTCGAAGCCAGCGTCGCCGGAGGCATTCCCATCCTGCGCGTCATCCAGGAATCCACCGCCGGAGACCGCCTGCGCGCCCTGCACGGCATCCTCAACGGCACCTCCAACTACATCCTCACCCAGATGGAAGCCCGCGGCATCGACTTCGACCAGGCGCTCGCCGAGGCGCAGAAGGCCGGATACGCCGAAGCCGATCCCACCTTCGACATCGACGGTCAGGACGCGCGCGACAAGCTCTGCATCCTCGCCCGCATGGCTTTCGGCGGACGCCTCGACGTCGACCGCATTCCCACTTACGGCATTCGCGACGTGCGCGCCGTTGACATCCGCTCCGCGCAGCGCCTCGATCGCACCATTCGTCTGGTCGCCTCCGCCGAAGCACACCGGCAGCGGCCTCGACGTTTCCGTGCGTCCCTGGCTCGTCAGCCGCCGCTCCATGCTGGCCAAGGTTGAGGACGTGAACAACGCCGTCTTCCTGGTCGGCGACCGCCTCGGCACGCAAATGTTCTACGGACGCGGCGCAGGCGGCGACGCCACCGGCGCGGCCGTGGTTTCGGATTTAGTGGAGATTGCCCGCGACCTCGCCGCCGGACGCCTCAGCGCCAAGAACGTAGTCGGCTTCCTCGAGTCGCGCGAGCTGGAGATCGCGCCCGAGCCCAAACCCGCAGGCTGGTATTTGCGCCTGACGGTCAACGACGAGCGCGGCATCATCGCGCGCGTCGCCGAGATCCTCTCGCGCGAAGGCATGAACATCGACTCCGTGCAGCAGGAACCGCATTCGCCCAAAAAGCGCCTGTCGCTGTTCTTCACCGTCGAACCAGTCTCCGAACCCAAAGTCCGCAGCGCCATCGAAAAGATCAACGCCTTCGAGTTCATGGTCGAACCAGTGCTGCTGCTGAGGATTGAGTAGGTTCTTACGGTAGAGCGGCGCTTCAGCGCCGCGTCAAGGCTCTTATCGATTTGTCATGACGAGCGAAGCGAGGGATCTCCTGAGGAACAACTCGATTGATACAGGAGACTGATTCGGTGAGACGCGCATGAAAGATGGTGGGTAGGAGTGAAATCGCTCCCCACCCACCAGTGGCCTCACGCCTATCACTCGTCTAGAAATTGAGATCTAGAGGAACAAGGGATAGTTCAGGTCCGCGGGACATTGCACCCGGGAGAGTTATTTTTTGGTCTTCTTTGATTTCTTCGGCGTTTTCGTGGCCGTTTTCTTGGTCTGCTTAAAAGCTATCAATTCCCTTGAACTGTAGCTTGCGGATCTCTGCTTCATGGTATCGCCCTCCCATAAGAGTCTGCATTCCGACAACTAGCTGGTATCTATAAGCAGGATACAAGGGAGTGTCAAGCTAAAACCTTGACTCCATGAGTCCTAGTTGCCGCCTGGGCACTTTTGTCGCAGCCGCTTTGACACCTCCCGGTGGTAATGCAAATCAACCAGGATCGCTTTGCGGTTGAGCAGAACAGCAGCGATTCCGCCATTGCCGGACCCGGAAAAAACATGCGCTACGATTTGGTCTGGCTGCGAATATTTTTCCCAGAGGGCTCGATAAACTTTGACTGGAATTGCCAGCCAGCAGCTTCTTTTCACCACCAGGCCATGTGTCCAGAAACCCTCCCTGCCTACAGCCTCGGCCACCCATTTCCTGCGACGAAGCCTTTTGCGGAAGACCTGGAAGATGACCTTCACGGTGCCCGGGCGAGTTTCCGCTGGAGACCGGCTGGTTGACATTAAAATGTATCCGTCCTCCTTCACCACTCGAAGCGCCTCGGCCAAAAATGAATCGATCATCCGCTTGTACTCTCGCGAACTATTCGTGCAGAAGGCCCCTTTGCCAACCGGTCGGGCGCCTATATAAGGTGGGGTGGCAAGCACCATATCCACAGATTTGTCTTGCAGAGGAAGCCGGTTCGCATTTGCTTTTAGGATCAAATACGATAGGGTAGTTACTCGACTTGGCGTTTGAATCGTAGCCACAACCGCCTCCCCTCCCGCCCTTAAACGGTCTAACCTCGGTCCTCTGCGCTCAGTTGAAACTGCTGCAGCACTGAACGAAATCGCGGATCGGAACGAATGGGATCGAATGCTTCTTCCATTCCAAAGCACTGGGGCCATTTGTCCCGTTCCCATCTGCCTGCTTGTTCCACCGCAGACAGGGCCTTCTCGCGCTCGTTCAGCGCGGTGTAAATCATCGCGATGTGAAAATACGGTGCAGAAGTTTCGGGTTGTGCTTCCAGTTGACGGAGTATCGTCAACGCCTGTTGCGACTTGCCGCTTTTCGCATAGGCGTAGGAGAGTAAGGCCCTATCGGTCATGCTATTGTCGGTAAGAGAAGCTGCTCGCTGAAACTGTCGAATGGCGTCTGGGCCCATACCCTTACTCAAATAGGCCCGGCCTAGCAGCTCATACCCGCCGGCAAGCCTCGGATCAAGCTCCAGCCCTTTTTGGGCTTGTTCTATCGCCTCGTCGTATCGTTTCGCGTGAAAAAGCGCGTAACCGTAGTCGATCGTAATGCGCGCCGTAAGTGGCGCCAGCTCGCTCGCTTTCCTGGCCTCGGCAATGGATTCCTCGTTCCGGCCCAGCATCGTTAACAAGGTGCTGTACCACTGGTGGGCCGTCGCGTAATTCGGATTCAGCTCGATCGCGTGTTTGTATTCCTCTTCCGCCGCTGGCCAGTTCCGGTCATAGTCCTGCAAATTACCCCCAAGTGAGGTATGAGCTTCTGCTAGATTGTCGTTCAGTTGCACCGCTTTTTGGGCCGCACCTCTAGCCAACGGATACGCCTCTGCCGGTGAAATTAACCCATCGTCCTGCATTAACGTATAGGTGTCCGCCAGGCCACAATACGCCTGGGCGTAGTTGGGATCGGCTGCGATCGCCTTCAGGAAAAGCGCCAACGCTTTCTGGTATCCCTCCGGAGTTGTTTGGTTCCAGAAATAGCGTGCCCGCAGATAAAGCTGATACGCTTCCGGGTTCGTTGTGCCGGCAGTTGAAACCTGCGCTCTTCCCTGCGTCGTAAGATTGGCTTGAATCTGCCGGGCGATGGCGATGGCAAGCTCGTCTTGTACCCTCACCAGGTCGCGCAAATCGCGGTTATAGCTTTGCGTCCAGATATTTGCGTCGGTTCTGGCATCGGTGAGCTGTATTGAGACTCGGACGCGATCGCTCGACGTCATGATCGAGCCTTGGATCACCGCATCAACATGGAGTTCTTTCGCAATTTTCGGGACCGTCTCATGCGTGCCTTTGTAGTGCATCACCGAGGTGCGCGAGATGACTCTTAGATTACTGATCGTACCTAGTTGCGTTATGAGCTGATCGGTCATCCCATCGGCGAAATATTGGTGGTCCGCCTCGCTTGACAGGTTCACGAAGGGTAAGACCGCAAGCGACCGGATGGGGGAAGGTTTGCCGTCTTCCGGCGAACGCCGCGTCCCTGCAAACCAAATCAATCCAACAACGCTAAGGATCGTCGCGCCCACAGCGAGGATACGTTTAGTTTGGCGCGGTTGACCCCGAGGTATGGGGAGTTGGTATTGCGATGCAGATGCCGGCTGGATGGCTTCCAGGGCAGATCGAGCCTCGCTGACTTGCTGATAGCGACGTTGCGGAGTCTTTTCTAGACAGCGATTCACGATTACAGAGAGCGGGGCCCCCACATGATCGGGAAGCGTCGGTGGTGGATCGTGGATTATGGCGGAGGAGAGTTCAAACTCTGTTCGCCCCCTGAACGGATGCTGGCCCGTTACCATTTCGTAGAGAACCACTCCAAAAGACCAGATATCGCTACCTGCTTGCGCCGTGGATCCGGTCAGTATCTCCGGTGCGATATACGGCAGAGTGCCCGCCAGCTTGTCACCGTAGCCGATTGTCGCCGTCGATCCCGTTTCATTCATCGGAATCGGACGGGCCAAACCGAAGTCCAGCAGCTTGATTCGTCCATCCGGCGTGACCATGATGTTCGATGGCTTCAAATCACGGTGGACCACGCCGCGACCGTGTGCATGCGCCAGGGCATCTGCTAGTTGCAGGCCATAACGAATGGTTACATCGGTGGGCAAACCCGTCGTAGGAATGATATCGCTGAGCTGTTTGCCCTCGATATATTCCATCGCAATGTAAACCCGCCCGTCCACTTCTCCCGCCTCATACACCACACAGATGTGAGGGTGATTCAAGGCCGAGGAGGCACGCGCTTCGTTCAGGATCTCCTGGCGATCGAGATCGCTGGCTGTATCGGAAGATTGCAGGACTTTCAGGGCAACATCACGATTGAGCTGGGTATCATGGGCGTGGTAGACTTCGCCCATCGCACCGGCGCCCAGCTTCTTTTTCACCCGGTATCGACCAAATTGTTGGCCAGTGCCCAGCATAGTCTTGTGGAACTGCTGCGGTGGAGAGATGTTAAGCCACATCAACTGAGACGGTCAATGCGACCTTCCCGTACTCTTACGAAGACGTCATCCTCCACTTATTTCGCCTTTGCTTGAGCCGCTTACAGCCTAACCAACGGTCTCGCTTCTGGAAGTTGCTTTCGAGTCTCGTGCAACACTTATATCGAAGGGAACTGCATCGTGGCTAACAAAATAATCGTAGGCACAATTCGAACATGGTCCTCCACTCCCACGGATAGTTTCCCTGACGCTGCCACCTGGGAGTTCGCTGACGGCCAAACCGTGTTGGTGGGTCCCGATGCCTCCCACGGAAATACCTATAGTCAAGTGCTGGCGGATCTTCAGACGATTGGCGCGCCCGCCTATGTCGAGGTCGATCCCGACACCAATGCGATCCAGGTTTTGCTGATTCCCGTCGAAGGCGAAGTGTCAGCGTTGCACCAGCTCCCCGAGGGTGACGTTATGGTGGAGCTGGAGCCCTCGAGCGCCCAACATTTCCTGCGGGCTTCCAATCCTTCGTTTGGACAGTTCATGGAGACCCTCCAGCGTGCGCAAGCCAACAGCACTCTCGTTCTGGTTACAGAGACCCCTGACAGCCACGAGATTCTCGACGTTCGAATGTCAACCGGCGGAGATCAAGGGCCAAACCCTCCGCAGCCGGCGGCACCACCGGTGGCGCCGGCGATAGTTGAAGCGATCGAAGGCATTGAAGCTGTAGTTGAAGCGCTGCTCCTGCCCCCGAGGCCGATCACCCAACACCACGCTAACCAACTCTTCGCTATGGCGCACGGTCTGACCTGTCTCCCCGCCGCAATCAATCTTCCCTGCATTCCTTTCCTGTACCCGGACGAAGGCTGCTGGGCGAGGGCACAGCAAATGTGCAACATCTTCCTGTCCTCCGGAGCGAACCCGGGAAAGGTCTGGAACTATGGAGATCTTCATGTCAAGACCCGCAACAACCCGAAGTGCAAGGTTTCCTGGGTCTATCACGTGGCTCCTGTCTTTCAAGTGACAAGTGGTGGCGCCGTCGGGGATCAAGTCATCGATCCGTCCCTGTTTAACGCACCGGTAACGGTATCGGCATGGGTAAACATACAGGGAGATCCCACCGCGACCCAGGCGACCTCCGATGCCTCAGTGTTCTACCGCTCCCCGAAAGGTAAATTGGAATTCGATACAACCGGCAACAAAACTACCAAGGAGTTGGCTCTGTGTCGCTTGCGTTTCAAATTGCGCTGCACCAGCATCGCCGGACCGCCCCCTTATAGCGCATGTCCGTAACCGGCTGGCGAGCGGCTGATACAACACACAATCTAACCTGGATGCCAGCGGTAGCCTAATTGGGAGTTCTTTTCCCCACGTTCCTTAGCACCCACGCTTCCCACTCGTCTTCCCTCACTTCTTTAGCGGCGGCTTGCAGCGCCATGGCCGTCTCTTCCGCCTCGCCACAGTTCCACGTGAAGCCGTTCATCTCCAGGAAAGTCACCATCGCGGCCAGCGCCATCCGTTTGTTCCCCTCGGCAAACGGACGGTTCGTCAGTATCCGCCATCCGTACCCCGCAGCCAGCCGCGCCCGGCTTCTCCAGTGCCGCTCACGCACTACCAGCTCCGACCGCGCAATCGACAGCTCCAGCATTGTCATGTCAACCTCGCGCGAGCCTCCGCCGTAGCGCGCCAGCAATTCCCCGATGGATCGCGATCAACCCGCGCACGTCCAGCCGTCGCACGCGTCGCGCCGTCAGTTCTCTAACTGCCGTCATTTCTTTTTTCCTCAACTCGCGATAGCTGTTGCGGTGCTGCGCCTCGGTCCGCTGGAAGGCCTCCACCTGCTCGGCAAAGTCCGGATCGAAGGGCGACAGTTCGATGCCCGCTTCGCTTTCGGTCAGCTCCAGTTCGTCTCCCTCGGACAGCCGCAGGTTGTCGATGACCTTCTTTGGCAGCAGCACTCCGTAGCCGCTCCCGATCTTGCGCAATTTCGTCTTCATCTCTCTCCCCGCTACTCTCAGTTAAACTTCCGATCGCTGTTGCTTTTGAAAAACAGATCAGACTTCTTCCGCCGCCGATGCCTTTGCCGTTGCCTTTCAAAAAAAATCAGATTTCTTCCGCTCTGCCGAAGGCTTTCGCGCACCGGGCCCCCATGGAGCGCCGATTTTGCGCTTCGTGGGGTGGTCGCAGGTCGCCGTGGCGACCGGAGTGAACCGCCAAAATTCCCCCTATCCGCCTCGTCTGAATGCCGCCAAAAACTGCCAACTTCCGACTGCTTTTTTCAACAACTTACACGCATAAAAATCATTATAATCGATGTTATAACACGCCTCTTACTCGTCCGCGCATTCCCCTATTGGCCCCTCTTCCGGCCCCTACCGGAACCTCCCCACTCCTCCCAATTTGCTGCACCGCACCCTCCGCTTTCCTCATCTAACACCTTGACACTAAGACACTCAAGTCTTATAGTGAGGCTGTTATAAAGTGGTTGCTGTCAGCCAATGCCATAAAAATCAGCAACTTACGCACTAATCAAGTTTTAGGAGGCGGGCAACATGGGTAAGATTATCGGAATTGACTTGGGCACCACGAACTCCGTGGTCGCTGTCATGGAAGGCGGCGAGCCCAAGGTCATCCCCAACGAAGAAGGCGGGCGCACAACGCCCTCAGTGGTAGGATTCACCAAAAATGGCGAGCGTTTGGTAGGTCAAGTGGCCAAACGGCAGGCTATTACCAACCCCGAGAACACTGTTTTCTCCATCAAGCGCTTCATGGGCCGTCGCTATGACGAAGTCAATGAAGAAATGAAGATGGTTCCGTACAAAGTGGTGAAGTCGGGCGATCACGTGGCGATCGTGGCGCAGGGGCAGGAATTCACTCCCCCGCAGATTTCCGCGTTGATTCTACAGAAGTTAAAGAAGGCTGCGGAAGACTATCTCGGCGAAAAAGTGACGGAAGCGGTCATCACGGTGCCGGCGTATTTCAACGACGCGCAGCGCCAGGCCACCAAGGACGCGGGCCAGATTGCCGGACTTGATGTGAAACGCATCATCAACGAGCCGACGGCGGCCGCGCTGGCCTATGGGCTCGACAAGAAAAAGGACGAAACCATTGCCGTATATGACTTTGGCGGCGGCACCTTCGACATTTCGATTCTTGAAGTTGGCGAGGGCGTCATCGAGGTCAAGTCGACCAATGGCGACACGCACCTGGGCGGCGACAATATCGATCAGCGCATTGTGGACTGGTTGATTGCGGAGTTCCAGAAGGACGAAGGGTTGGACCTGCGGGCCAAGGGTAACGAAATGGCACTGCAGAGGTTACGCGATGCGGCCGAGCGCGCCAAGATCGAGCTTTCGACCACCATGCAGACCGAGATCAATCTGCCGTTCATTACGGCGGATGCGACGCGGTCCGAAGCACCTGGTAAAGACGCTAACTCGTTCAAAACTCGAGGAAATGGTGCGGGATTTGATCGATCGCTCCATCAAGCCGTGCGAGCAGGCGATGAAGGATGCGGGCGTCACCGCGGAACAGATCAACGAAGTGGTGCTGGTCGGTGGACAGACGCGCATGCCGGCGATCCAGGCGTTGGTGACGAAGCTCTTCAAGAAGGAACCGCACAAGGGCGTGAATCCGGATGAAGTGGTCGCGATCGGCGCGGCGATTCAGGGTGGCGTGCTGGGTGGCGAGGTGAAAGACCTGCTGCTGCTCGACGTGACTCCGCTGACGCTGTCGATTGAGACGCTGGGCGGCGTGGCGACTCCGATGATTCAGCGCAACACCACGATTCCGACGAAGAAGACGGAGACGTTTTCGACGGCGGCCGACAACCAGGATTCGGTTGAGGTGCATGTGCTGCAGGGCGAGCGGCCTTTGGCGAAGGACAATCGCACGCTGGGCAAGTTCCACCTGACGGGCCTGCCAATGGCACCGCGCGGCGTTCCGAAGATTGAAGTTACGTTCGATATCGACGCGAACGGCATCCTCAACGTGAATGCCAAGGACATGGCCACGGGCAAGGACCAGAAGATCACGATCACGTCGTCTTCGGGCCTGAGCAAGGAAGAAGTGGAGCGCATGGCGAAGGAAGCCGATGCGCACGCGTCCGAGGACAAGGCACGGCGCGCGGAGATTGAGTCGCGCAACCAGCTCGACGGCATGGTGTACCAGATTGAAAAAATGCTGCGCGAGCATGGCGACAAGATCTCGGGCGAAGAGCGCGGCGCGGTAGAGAATGCGCTGGGCGACGCCAAGAAGGCGCTCGAAGGCACCGACGCCAAGGCGATGGATGGCGCACGCGAGCGGCTGACTGAGGCTTCGCACAAGCTGGCCGAGGCGATGTACAAGGCGCAGGCTGCACCGGCGGGTGGTCCGGCTCCGGATGCAGATGGGCACGCCGGCGGCGAGCCGGAGAAAAAGAAGGACGAAGGTGTCATCGACGCCGAGTACGTGGACGTGGATGAGAAGAAGTAACTAGTAGCTGGTGAGATTGGTAACTGGTGATTGCGGAGGGGCGCCGGGTGCGCCCCTCGTCGCAAGCGCTATAACTCAGAGGTAATTGCATTGCATCAAGACGCGAACGAACATTCTTTTTTGTTGACCTTCAACGAGGCCGAGAGGCGTTGGTATCTGGTAACGCCGACGCACGGGCACTTGCAGGCGATCCGCGTGATCAACGATGACGACGCAGCGGTGACGGTTGATGTCACCATGGATGGCGAAGCGCCGGCGATCATTAATTAGTTGTCGGTTGTCAGTAATCAGTTGTCAGAAAAAGACGGAAGCGAACTCCGAGATTTCTCGGCGTGCGCCGATTTCTAGAGGGAACGATAGCGCGCGTTGTGCGCGATGTTAGAGTTGCAGTGAGAGCAGTCCCTCCCCGCCTGGAGGGACTCGCCACGTAGACAACAGAATGGCCACCACGGACAAAAAGGACTATTACGGGGTACTCGGGGTCAAGAAGACAGCCTCGGCGGAGGAGATCCGCAAGGCCTTCCGCAAACTTGCGCGCAAATACCATCCCGACGTGAATCCGGGTGACAAGTCGGCGGAGGAGAAGTTCAAAACACTCTCCGAGGCCAATGACGTTCTCAGCGATCCCAAGAAGCGCAAGATCTACGACCAGCTTGGCTTCTATTCCGACAACATCGATCCGGCCACGGCGGAAGCGTACGCGCGCGGAGGTGGGCGTCCGTCTGAGGATGGCGGCCGGAGCGGTGGGCAGCAGGAAGTTCCGTTCGACTTTGGCGGTTTTGACTTCAACGACTTCTCGGAAGGCGCCGGGGCAGCCGGGCGTCGCGCGGGCGGAAGCGGAGGGTTCCGCGACATTTTCTCTTCGATGTTTGGCGGCGGTGGACGCGGCCAACAGGAACTCGAGCAGGAGCCAGGCAGCGATCTCGAATATCAGATGAACGTCGGCTTCTGGCAGGCGATTGAAGGCGCTGAATTGCAGCTCAGCGTACCGCATCTCGAGAGCTGTCCGCACTGCCACGGACGAGGTTACCTGGAGAGCCCGGGTACATGTCCCGAATGCAAGGGCAAGGGCCAGATTACGCAAAAGAGCGGCAGCATGAAATTCAACATGCCCTGCCCGCGTTGCGGCGGCAGCGGAAAAAATCGCACGGTATGCAACGTTTGCCACGGCGCAGGACGAGTGGAACGCAACGAATCGCTCAAGGTCCGCATCAAGGCGGGCACCCGCGATGGGCAGCGCATCCGCCTTGCCGGACGAGGTAACGCGGGGACCATGGGGGCACCCGCCGGCGATCTTTACATTGTGGTACGGGTGGGCGAGCATCCGCTGTTCAGGCGCGATGGTGACGACATCTACCTGACCGTACCGGTGTCGTTCACGGAAGCCGGACTGGGCGGAAAAGTTGAAGTTCCCACCATCGACGGGCGCGCACTGCTTAAGGTCCCGCCGGGGACACAGAGTGGACAGAAGTTGCGCCTGCGCGAGAAGGGCGTGCCGTCTGCGACAAAAGATGGCGTGCGCGGGGACGAGATTGTCGAGATCAAGGTGGTCCCGCCGAACATCGGCGACGAACGCTCAAAGGAAATCTTGCGCGAATTGGCCAAGCTGAATCCCGAAGATCCGCGGCAAGAACTTTGGCCACAGGTGCAGCACTAAGCAGTTTGGAGTTTCTAGTTTCAAGTTTCGAGTTAAGAAGACCCGCTCAAGCTTCGCTTGAACGGGGCACCCCGCGGTCAGACGTCGGTAACTGGTGACTGGTAGCTGGTCTTTTAACTTTGATGGCGGTTGTGACACAAAGCGCGACTCATGATTTTGTGTTGGAAACCTCGAGGCTGCGCCTGCGCCGTTTTCACGCCAGTGACGTGGATGCGATCTTTGCCATCATCGGCGATGACGTTGCCATGCAGTACTACCCAAAGACCTTCAACCGCAGCGACGCGGTGCAATGGATCGAACGCAACCTGCGACGTTACCGGCAGAATGGGTATGGGCTGTTCGCAGTGACGCTGAAGGATAATGTTGAAGTCATCGGCGATTGCGGCATCATCAAGCAGGACATCGAGGGCGAGGAGCAGGTTGAGGTTGGATATCATTTTCGCCGTGACCAGTGGGGAAACGGCTACGCCACCGAGGCGGCACGCGCGTGCATGGGACTGGCGTTCCATGTTTTCGGCGCCGATAAAGTGATCTCGCTGATCCGGCCGGAGAACCTGCCGTCGCAGCGGGTAGCGGAACGTAATGGAATGAAGTTGGAGCGACAGGTGACGCACTATGGGCTGCCGCATTTGGTGTATGCGATGGGGCGAGAAGAGTTCGAACGTCCTTAGTGCAACGAAAAGCAGATCCCTCGCGGGCTAAAGCCCGCTCGGGATGACAGTTCATCATGGATTTGGATTTGACGCTGGCCTAAAGGCCAGCTCTACCGAGTACAAATTATGGCCAAGCGTAGGAAACAAGGCGCGTACATGATCAGCTCGGTTGCCGAGATGTACGGCATCCATCCGCAGACTTTGCGCCTGTACGAACGCGAGGGGTTGCTCAAGCCATCGCGTACCGAGGGAAATACCCGCCTCTATACCGACGAAGACCTGGAGCGGTTGGAACTCATCCTGTCGCTAGCGCGCGACCTTGGGGTCAACATCTCCGGCATCGCCATAATTTTGCAGATGCGCGAGCGCATGGAGGAAATGCAACGCCAGATGTCGGAGTTCGTCAGCTATGTGCGCACCGAAGTCATGAACCGCGCGCACAATGTCAATGACGCTTCGCGCGGCGCGATTGTGCCGGTCGGCCATTCTGTTCTCGCGAAGACGGAAAAGAAGCGGTAACACTGGTCCAGATACGCTCAGATGAAGTCGAGACCCAAGCGACGCGCGACCAGTCCGGCAATAGTCCTAGCCAAGTCGACTGACAATGCAACGCGTCAAGAGCGTCCCCTGCTCCCCCTTCTCGCCGTTTGCGCTCTGCTGCTGTTGTCCATCCTGCCTTACGTGAACGGCCTGCGAAACGGCTTTACATGGGACGATCATCAACAGATCGTGATGAACCGCGATCTGCGGGCCGGCGCCGCGATCACTCCTTTGTTCACTTCCAGTGTCTGGAGTTCTATTCATCGCGAGCCCGGTGCTCGAAACATCTACTACCGTCCATTGCAGATGCTCACGTATCGAGCCGCGTTTGCGACAGGAGGCGCTAATCCGCTGGCGTTTCACGCCCTCAGCATTGGCTTCGCGACGGCGGCGGTGCTCATAGCTTTTGTCTTCTTCTCGAAGATCTCTGGGAGGCTGGACATTGCCTTTGCTGCGGCGGCCCTGTTCGCCGTACATCCGATTCACACCGAGGCAGTCGATTGGGTCTCGGCTTTGCCCGACATCGGCTGCACCTTGTTTCTGCTAACGAGCTTCGTCTTTTTTCTCCAGGCTGCGGCGCCAGAACATCGAAGGGGACAACCATCAAACTTACGTTGGCTGCTTTGGATGTTGGCTCTTGCGTCGTTTGCGATTGCCCTGCTGTGGAAAGAAACTGCTGCCGTTTTGCCTTTGCTTATAGCTACCTATGTATTTTTGATGCGGCGCGAGATGGTTTTTGCCAATAGGGCGAAAGCTGCGTTAATGCTCCCGTTGCCGTACTGGATTGTTCTCGCAGGGTACTTGCTAATTAGGTTCCGAGCGCTGGGGATCATCGCGTCGAGCCAACGCAACTGGGAACTCTCGCCGCTCGCGATCGTACTCACAGTCTTGAACTTGATGATGACGTACTGGTGGAAATTGGTAGCGCCACTTCCTTTGAACGCTTATCACGTTTTCTCTCCCGTTACGTCATGGTTGAGTTTGCGTGCAGTGTCGGGAATCTTGTTTCTCTTCGTTGCCATCGCCTTGATCGTCTATGCAGCGCGCCGGAAACCGCTGATCGCATTTAGCGCAGCGTGGGTGTTTATTACATTGCTTCCAGTGATGGATATCTACGCAGTCGGCCGAAATGTTTTTGCCGAGCGTTATCTTTATCTGCCGTCGGTAGGATTTTGCTTGCTGGCAGTTCTGTTGGCTGTCGGAGGCTTGCAACGAGTTCCGCTCCGATTTCGGAAGTGGACCGGTGCGTTGGCACTAGCGGTAGTTGGGTTGTTTTTCGCTTCCGAAACGGTCGCACGGAATCCCGACTGGAAAGACGATGCAACATTGTTTGCGCGGACACTGGAAACTTCACCAAATTCGGCGTTCGCTCACATTATGGTAGCGGCTGCGGAGGGCGATCATTCGTCAACCGCGATGTCGGCAGAAGACCACTACCGGAAGGCCGTTTCCTATGCCTCTGCCGAGGTCCCTCCTGACCGCGCGCAGATGGCGCTGGCTTACAAGGGGCTGGCGTCGATATATAGCGATCGCTCAGATTTCAAGCGCGCCATTGCAATGCTCGAGCGCGCGCGCGAGGCCGATCCTGCCGACCCCGAGGTTGACGGCGAGGAAGGACTCATCCTGACGAAGGCGGGCCGATGGGACGACGCCTCAGCGTATCTCAACCGGGCCGCAGCAGCATCGCAAGATAATGCGAACGTCTTGAACGCGCTGGGAATTCTTGCTCAGCGGCACGACCGGCAGCTTGGCGAGGCTGCAACTCATTTTCTTCAGGCGCTTGCGGCTCACCCGGAGCAGGATGAATTCAGTGCTTCCGTGCACAACAATCTCGGAACGGTATACGGCGAAGCGGGCCGCTATGCCGATGCGATCGAGCAGTTCAAGGCTGCGATCGCGATCTCGCCACAAGATCCCGAGTACCACACCAATCTAGCGACAGCGCTGGCGGCGAGTGGCCGATATGACGAGGCGCGCGCAGAACTGCAGGCGACCTTGGCGATCGATCCGAACTACGAGCCGGCGCGAGCAGTACTCCAACAGCTAGGCACACATTAAATGCACCGGGTTGTTGCCAGTCTGAGAAAGAAGTGCAGTCGTTACTGCGCCTTTTCCCAGACCAACACTCGCTGGGTGACCAATGGGAGCGGGCCGACTACGGTGATCGTCAACCGTCTGCCTTCGATCCTGAAAGGACGCTGTTGTTGCGAGCCCACGTAAGCCGGCGTCCATGCCACTTCCGGATAATGCGTGACCACAGACTTCGAGGCGTCGAGCTTGTAGGTGCCGCAGTAGGCGATGAGCGTGTCGTAATAGATGATCTTCTCCTCGTTGGTCGGTTTGGCGGCGTCTTTCCAGGCTGGACGATCGGGGTTGGCGATGGTGGCGCACATGTTTCCGTCGGCCTCATACATGAGAAAGCCAATGGGGTGCGGTCCGAATTGTTCGGGGGACCTCACCGAGCCGTCTTTCATAGTGTCTGATATCGACACCAGCCGCCAGGTTCCCACGAGTTGCGCGATGGTTGGAGTTAGAGAGTTGCCGCTTTGCGCCAGCCCAGACGCAACGAAGAGCAGAGTCGCCACTATCGTTTTCATGCTGATTCCCCGATGACACTATTTTTTCGCCGAAACTGCGGCGGGTGATGATCTCACAGCGATGGCGAATTGCGCGACTACTTCCTTCGGGTATCGAAGATGAGAATCGAGCACTCGATCCTACGTTGTGGAGAGGTAACCAGCGATAGCCATTAAGATCGGCCAGCGACCGCTATGACGATGCGAACTTACCGTGCCCTCGTTGCCGCTGTTTTCTTGCCGACGACATAAAGCAGCACGCCTCCGCCGACCAGAACCATGCTGAGCAGCACGACCTTAGCGACTGCCAGCACGGGGTTGGGTTCGCTGGGATCCGGGAAGACCGAAGCCACGATGACGGCGAAGGTTGTCACCATGCCGACCAGTGCGAGTGCGATGGCTACGGGCTTGCCGCCGGGAATACGGATCACGCCCGCCTCGACCGGCTCGCGTTGCAGGCGGATCATAGCCGCGAACATGAACAGGTACGGCACAAAATTGGTGATGATCGTCATGGTGACCAGCACCTGATAGGCTCCGTGAACCGTGCTGCCTACCTGTCCGAGAAGGATGAAGACCATGCAGCATACGGCCTGCGTAACCAGTGCCACGGCGGGCGTGCCCCATTTCGGGTGCACTCGCCCGAATGCCGGTGGAAGGAAGCGGTCGATTCCGGCAACAAACGGAATGCGCGCCAGAGCGGCGAGGTAAGCGCCTACGGCTCCGAGATTGGCGAGACAAATCAGGAGAGCGACGGCGGGCCCAATGCCATTCCAACCGACGCGCGCAGCGGCGCTAGTGATGGCTTGCATGATGCCTTCCATGCTATTGACCTGCGATTGGGGAAGGGCGACCAGGACGGCGACAGTTCCCAGAATGTAGCCGGCGGTAATGATCACGCCGGCGACGATCAGCGCACGCGGAACGATGCGGCGCGCGTCCTTGATCTCGTCGCCCATGAACGACGCGGACTCCGCGCCGCTGAAAGCATAGAAGAGTGTCGCCCACACGCCGAGCATGCCTAGGTTGAGCGACGGCTTGGCGTTTGCCAGGTTGAAGCTGGTGGCGGAACCGAATTTCATCCACGCCATGACCGCGACGGCACACAAAATGGCGATTGGAATCCACGTGCCCTGCGAGCCAATGTTGTTCAGCCACTTGCCAACGTTGAGGCCGATGACGTTCAGGACGAGCGCCAGTCCGACTCCGAAGAATGAGAAAGCGATGAAATAAGCGGGACGGACTTGCCATGCATTCCAGCGGGTGCCGCCGATGTACAGGGCGTTGCTGGCGGCGAAGTACAGTACCGCGGGAAAGTACGGCAGGTTGCTGGTCCAGTAAATCCAGCCGGTCAGGAACGCGGGAAAGTCGCCGAAAGCGCGCTTGGTCCACAAGTACAGGCCTCCCTCCTGCGGATAGCGGGAGGAGAGTTCCATAACACACAGGGCCAAAGGAACGAAGATGGTGAGCAGGCCAACGATCCAGATGACGATCGAACTTGGGCCCACGCTGGCGGCGACAGGGATCCATCGCAGGCTCAGGGTGGTGACTACGTAGAACATGACAAGGTCGCGGAAGCCCAACACGCGCTTAGGATGAGTTGCGCCATTGGCTTGGCCGGTCGCGGGTGGCGCTGTTCTTCGTGATGTCAGAAGGAGGTGGCGGCATGCGAGCGACCATTGCCTTAGAGCGCCAGGGAGTAGCGGTAGAACTCCTCGTCGCGCTTCCATCCCAGCCGTTCGTAAAGGCGCTGCGCGGCGTGATTGTCGGCGGCGGTCTCGAGCGTCAGTCCGTCGGCCTGGGTAGCTTCGGCGAACTGCCGGGCGCGATTCATCAGGGCGTGGCCCACGCCATGCTTGCGCGCTTGGGGAATCACGTATAAATCGTTGAGTATCCACTGACGGGTAAGATTCGTGGAGGAAAATACGGGATAGAGATGCACAAATCCCTGAGGCACCCCTTCGTTCTGGGCGAAGAAAAGCACGGATTCGCCTTTGCTCAGGCGAGCGAACAGGAAACGCCGTGCCGCTTCTTCATTCGACGGCTTCTTGTAAAACTGCCGGTAGGCATCGAACAGCGGAGCTAGTTGCCCGACATCGGCCGGCGTAGCCTGCACGATTTCGATCTGTGGCGTTTCGCAGGGCATTCCGACAAGGGAACACGCCCTGCCGGGTGCGTCAACTGTTTTATTGGGAGGCGCATTCGGCGGTGGGCTGAGGGGAATCAATTCACTGCAAGTCCAGGAATGAGATTTGGGTCAGTTTGGCACATTTTGTGCGAGAAATTTTCCCATAGACCGAGGATTGGTTTATCATTCGCGCAAGCAAGAAAGTGTGCCAGAGCCGACCGTAATCTCAGATCGGCGTTCTGCAACTGGGGTGCCATCGCTAGCGAGTTCAATTCTCTTCTCTCCTATTGCTAGGTGCTGGAGTCCTTATGTCTGACAACTCTCCGGAAAATGACGCGGCGACTGGCCAGGTGATGACGAACCGGTCACAGCTGAAGCGCTCGTTGATTCTCGATGCCGCAATGCGGCATTTCGCCGATCACGGTTATGAAGCAGCTCGCGTGGGCGACATGGCAAACCAACTGGGCATTGCCAAAGGTTCCGTCTTTCAGCATTTCGGCAGCAAAGATGGACTGTTCTTCGAGGCCTACAAATCCGCACTGCGCTCGTTACCGCCCTATCTCGACGTTCCAGCGGCGGTCAAAGACGCCGGCTTCTTCGCGGTGGTGCGTTACCGGTTGGCGGGTTCGCCCCAGTTCCTGGAAGAGCACCGCATCCCTTATCGCATCGTGTTGCTGGGCAACTATGGGTCGGACCTCAACGTTGAAGAAGCGTATTACGCAATTCGTGGCCAGTGACGACCCGCTGGGCGCTGCGGCGTTGGTAAAGCTGGGACTCGATCGTGGAGAGATTCGTACCGACGTCGATCCCTTCCTGATCACGTCGTTTCTGGAGTGTACTTTCGAGCGCATGCATGACTTCCTGCTGACTGCGGAAGCCGACCCTGAGCTTTTTCATCGCGCGAGCGACTCCAATGGAAACAAGGAGCGGATGATCGATCACTTCATTACCGTGCTGCGCGGCGCAATCGGAACTCCACAAGCGCTTAACCCGTCGGCGACGTGCCTGTTATCATGGCCTCCCGTGAGCAACCTGGGCCCAATGGATTTGTCGCTGCGCGAAATCCTGCTTTCCTATGACGACCGACGTCCGCTGGAGAAGCCAGCACTATTCCCGCTGCATGGTATGTGGATGAACGGATCGCGCTGCTGGAGCGGCAGCGTGTGTTCGGGGGGACCTGGCAAGTGGTGGCGCGGGTCGACCAGTTGCAGCGTCCTGGTCAATTTGTAACTACGCCAGCTGGCGGGCGAGCCGCTAGTCATTGTGCGCTCAGCCGATGGCGAATTTCGGGCGTTCTACAACGTCTGCCGGCATCACGCGGCAGCGGTTGTTACGGAAGCGCAGGGCGAAGCGACATTCTTTCGCTGTCCTTATCACGGGTGGAGTTACGGGCTCGACGGTGCGCTTGAAAGGCGCTCCGGAGTTCGAAGGCGTGTGCAGCTTCGATCGCGCGCAAGAACGGACTGGTTCCGGTTCAGTGCGCTGCGTGGGAGCAGTTTGTGTTCGTCAATCTCGATCCGCAGGCCGCGCCGCTGAGTGAGTTTCTTGGCGGACTGGTGCAGCGGGTCGCGCCGCTGAATCTCGCGTCATGCTGCATTTCTTCGAGCGGCGAGCCTACTCGATGGGATGCAACTGGAAGGTGTTCGTCGACAACTATCTCGACGGCGGATACCACGTGCCGCATCTGCACAAGGGGCTCAACAGCGTACTGGAATATAAGCAGTACACCATCGAGAACGAGGACCGGTATTGCCTGCAGTCGAGTCCGATGGTCTGCTTCGGAGGTGGACGCGGCAACTTCAGCGACCCGCCAAGGCGATCGCGCGTGGTACTTCTGGCAGTATCCCAACTTCATGATCAACCTTTACGCGGGATACATGGACACGAACCTGGTGCTACCAGATGGCGTGGACCGCTGCAAAGTGATCTTCGATTTCTACTTCGATGACGTGAGCGAGGCGGCTGCCGAACGCAATCGCCAAAGCATCGCGGTGGGCGAACGGGTGAACGACGAAGATGTGGGAATCTGCGAGTCGGTGCAGCGCGGATTACATTCGCGAGCGTATGGAGCGGGACGGCTTGTCGGTGCGGCGTGAGGCGGGGGAGCATTTGTTTCATCGGCTGCTGGCGGCAGATTTGAAGAGAGGGATCTAGCACTTATTCCGCTAACCAGCGCTGCCGCTCGCGCTGCTCTAGATTCAAACCGCGACTAATGTTTTCGCAGGTCTTTAGCGATCTCGCCCGCGGCGTTAGCGCCTGAGCCGCCCGTCAGCCCGTTGCCGGGATGCGTGCCGGAGCCGCATAAATACAGGCCCGCGATAGGGGTGCGATACTGCGCCCAATCCAGCAGCGGACGCATGGTGAAGAGCTGGTCGAGCGCCAGTTCGCCGTGGAAGATGTGTCCGCCAGTGAGGCCGTAAGTTTGTTCCAGATCCTTGGGCGTGATGACCTCGCGGGCCTCGATCTTGCCGGGCAGATCGGGCGCGTACTCGGCAAGTGTGTTGACCACCACATCGCCGAGCGCGTCGCGCTGCGAATCCCAGTCGGTGTTGCGCAATTTGTACGGCGCGTACTGCATGTAGATCGACATCACGTGCTTGCCGGCGGGCGCGAGCGAGGGATCGTGCAGCGTCGGAATCGTCGCCTCGAGGTAGGGATGCTGAGAGAACTCGCCGTACTTCGAAGCATCGAAGGCTCGCTCGAGGTAGTCCACTTCAGGCGAGACCTGGATGCGCCCGCCAAGCAGTGAAGCGGCGTTTCCGTTGACGCCTTTGAACGAAGGCAGTCCGTTGAGCGCGAGGTTCACTTTGGCCACAGTGCCGTGCATTCGGTAGTGCTGCAGCCGTTGCAGGAAGCTGGGCGCGAGATGCTGCGGATCGACCATGCCAAGCAACGTGCGCTTCGGGTCGGCATTGGAGACGACTGCGCGCGCGTCGATCTCATCGCCGTTGCTGAACACGACTCCGGTGGCTTTGCCGTCGGTCACCTTGATCTGCGCGACTTCGGCAGAGGTACGGATTTCCACGCCCGCGGCTTGCACCGCGATCGCCATGGCGGTGGTGAGCGCGCCGGTTCCACCCATGACGTAGCTTGCACCTCCCGCCGGGTTGCCGTCAGACGCGGCCCGTAACAGCAGTGTAGCGCCCGATCCCGCCGACCACGGCCCGAGAAATGTGCCAAAGATCCCCTGCGCAGCGATGGTTCCGCGCAGCAGTTCGTTCTCAAACCACTCCGCTACCAAGTCGGCGACGGCCATAGGCGCCCAGCGAAGCAGGCGATACAAATCCTTGTCGCCGAGGCCGCGAATCTTGCGACCCGTCTTCAGCAGGTCCCATACGTTGCTTGACGCGGGATCGTCAATGTCGGGCGGCGTCATCCGCATCAGGTGGCCAATTACGACAGCGATGTTAGCCAGCGCCTTTTGGAACGCAGCGTAGTTGGCAGCTTCTTTCGTCGAAAACTTTGCAATCTCCTGTTGCGTTCTTCCGGTATCGGAATAAAGCGCAAGATGGTTGCCAGTCGGCGACAGCGACAGTACGCGGACTTCGGGCGCGTACATCTTGAGGCCATGGCTCTCCAGTTTCATGTCGGAAACAATTTCCGCGCGCATTGGACCCGTGGCATGCGCCAGCGTCGAACAACGAAAGCCAGGATGAAATTCGCTGGTGATGGCGCATCCGCCCACCTGTGGCCTGCGTTCGAGGATAAGTGGCTTGAGTCCAGCCTTGGCGAGGTAAAAAGCCGTGATGAGTCCGTTGTGCCCACCGCCGATGATGACGACGTCCCGAGTCTCCGCCATGGGCTATTTGCTTCCCTTCGAATGTTTCAGGATTTCCTGCGCGGCAAGCCTGCCGTTCGCGCCCATGATGCCGCCACCGGGATGCGTGGCCGAGCCGCACATCCACAGGTTCTTGATGGGTGTCTTGTATTGCGCGTATCCCGGTACCGGACGCAGGAAGAACAACTGCTCGAGGGTGAGTTCGCCCTGGAAGATGTTGCCTTCGGTCAAGCCCCATTCCCGTTCGAGGTCGAGCGGCGTGACCACCTGTCGGCCAACGATGATGTCTTTAATATTGGGCGCATACTCTGCGATGGTGTTGATGACGTTGTCGCCAAACTCTTCCTTCTTCTCGTCCCAGGTGCCCTCTTTCAGCTTGTAAGGCGCGTACTGCACAAAGCACGACATCACGTGTTTGCCTGGAGGCGCGACTGACGGGTCGGTCAAGCTGGGAATCACCATGTCGATGTAGGGCCGGCGCGAGTATCGGCCGTACTTGGCATCGTCGTAGGCGCGTTCCATGTAATCGACGCTGGGCGAAATCGAGATTGCGCCGCGCAGGTGCTTCCCTTCTCCCGGCATGCAGGTGAAGTTGGGCAGTGCATCGAGTGCCAGGTTCACCTTGCCGGAAGACCCCCGGAATTTGTAGCGCTTCACCTCCTGACGGAACTCGTCGGGGAGGTGCTTGGCGTCAATCATCTTCAAGAAGGTCAGGTTGGGATCGACACTCGACGAAATGGTAGGCGCGTAGTATTCATCACCAGTGGTTGTGGCAACGCCAACCGCCTTGCCGTCCTTCACCAGGATCTGCGCGATCGCAACTTTGGTTTTGATTTCCACACCGGCTTCGCGGGCGGCATCTGCGATGGCATTCGAAATCGCGCCCGTACCCCCGCGAGCGAAGCCCCAGGCACGAAATGCTCCGTCAATCTCTCCCATGTAATGGTGGAGCAGCACATAGGCTGTTCCCGGCGAGCGCACGCCCAGGAAGGTTCCGATGATTCCCGACGCCGACATCGTGGCCTTGAGCACGTCGGTCTCGAACCACTGATCGAGGAAGTCGATCGCGCTCATGGTCATGAGCTGCACCTGGTTGTATTTATCTTCGCCGTTAAGGTCCTGGAAACGCCGTCCCAAGAAACAGTAGTTTCATCAGGTCCTTGGGATGCAGAGTGGTCGGGTCGGGAGGCACCATGGCGAGGATCGGCTTTACGAAGCGGCACATCTGCAACATCGCCTTGCCGAATTCCTCGTAAGCTTCTGCGTCGAACTTGGAATGGCGGGCAATCTCGCGCCGCGTCTGGCCATGATCGTTGACGCGCCAGAGATGGTCGCCGTTTGGCATCGGCGTAAATGTACCGTCGAGCGGCAGGATCTCGAGTCCATGACGGGGCAGATCGAGTTCGCGAATGATCTCCGGCCGCAGCAGCGAAACGACGTACGAGCACACAGAAAACTTGAAGCCGGGAAAGATTTCTTCGGTGCAGGCGGCTCCCCCCAGCACGTGCCGGCGCTCCAGCACCAGAACTTTCTTCCCTGCTTTGGCCAGATAAGCGGCGTTGACCAGGCCGTTGTGGCCGCCGCCAATCACAATGGCGTCGTACTTCCCAGATGCATTGGAAGCCATAGGTTCCTTGCGACAAGAATGCGATGTCCGATGAAGGCAGCGCCATTCTAAATGGCGCAGAAGGATTTGTCTGTAGCCGCACCGGAACATCGCATGAGCGAGCGGGCTAGCCCGTCGTCCTTGCTGCAGGCTCGAGGCACGCCGATATAATCCGCGCTAACCAACCAAGTTGAGGGATCAACGTGCCTATCGGTACAGCGGTTCACGAAAGAACATTCCCACTCTGCCAAAGCCTTAACTATCGCGAGTGGTCGGGCTTCTACGCGGTCAGCGTTTACGAGACACATCACGAGCACGAGTACAACGCGATCCGCAATGCCTCAGCACTGATCGATGTTTCGCCACTGTACAAATATCTGATCACAGGGCGCGATGCCACGCGTTTCGTCAATCGCCTGCTGGCGCGCGACATCAACAAAGTCGGTGTCAATCAGGTCATCTATTGCTGCTGGTGCGATGAGGAAGGCAAAGTCATCGACGATGGCACGATCACGCGCCTTGAAGAGGATCGTTATCGCTGGACTGCGGCCGATCCCAATCTGCGCTGGTTCCGGCAAAACTCGATCGGATTCGAAGTTCAGATCGAGGACATCACCGAACAGCTAGCCGCTCTCGCGCTGCAGGGGCCGACCTCAGGCAAACTGCTGAAGAGCGTTGCCGAGGCTGACATCGAGAATTTGAAGTACTTCCGCAAAACTGCCGGCAAGATTGCGGGGGTCGATGTCGACATTTCGCGCACCGGATACACCGGCGACCTGGGCTACGAGATATGGATTCCATGGCAGGACGCTGTAAAGGTGTGGGATGCACTGATGGATGTGGGGCGAGGCTTCGACATTCATCCCACCGGAATGCTGGCGCTTGATGTCGCGCGCATCGAGGCTGGGCTCATCCTCGCGGACGTCGACTACGTCAGCAGTAAAAAAGCACTGATCGCTTCGCAGAAATACACGCCGTCGGAGATCGGGCTGGGCAAACTGGTCCACCTCGAGAAAGACAATTTCATCGGAAAGCAGGCGTTACTTGAGGAGAAGAAGCGCGGGCCCGAACGCCTGCTGGTAGGCCTGGAAATCGACTGGAATGAATTCGAGGCGCTGTGCGATGCGGCAGGCCTGCCGCCGCAAACTCCTGCCGACCGCCTCGCGCGTTCATGTGCCCATCTACCGGGGACGCGACCAGGTGGGAAAGGCAACATCGACTACGTGGTCTCCCCTGCTCAAACAACTGATCGCGCTGGGCAGCGTTGAGCCGCGATGCGCTCAACCGGGAACCAAACTACAGATCGAGATGACGGTGGAGGCGGTAAGGCACCGCGTCACAGCGACTGTCCGCCAATTGCCGTTTTTCAACCCGCCGCGAAAAACGAAGACACCGATTTAGAAGGGAACCTCTCGCGGAAACTCAGGTTAGTCGAGTTCTATCGGCGGCTGGAGGCCGTGAGTTTCGTATCTGAGACGCGGTTGTAAAGAAGACGTTCAACCGTCTGGTCCATCGTCTCCAGCAAACTTTCTGGTGGGGGCGCATGGCGGGCGTCTTCCAGGGCGTAATCCCACTTCTGTGAGGCCACGGCCGCCTTCATCGCGATGCGTTCTTTCGCGGGAAGCGCTGTATATGCCAGCCAAACCAAGCCGGAAACCAGATAGGCAGCGCTGTTGATCCTGTTTAGGTTGGTCTTTCCGATCACAGTCTGATGCGAGAGTGCAGTCATGACCAGCATATTGATCGCAGCAAAGAACCCGAATCCAAACGAAACTCCGAAAACAACGTTCCGTCTCGATATGCCGAGATATTCGCTGAACAACAACATGAAGAACACCAGGCCGCACTGCATCATGCGAATGCTGCGATCGACCAGATAGATTCCGTTGGTAATGTTGTCCATCTGGTTGGCACGCCAAGAGGTAATCGCCCACATTCCGGCGACCAAAAGGACGACCAGGGCACACCAGCGGAAGAGGATGACACTTAACTCGCGAAGCGCCTCATAGGGGCGAAAGGCATCCTTAAAGATTTCCTGAAAGACGGCGAAAGTTACGATCAGGCTAAGCGCACTGCAGGTCCAGTACACGTAGTAATAATTGACCCAATAGCGCAGCGGAAACTCCACCGCAAACGTCACAACCTGAAAAATTGCGTAATTGAAGAAGAAAGGAAAATCCCGGTGCAGCCGACGGTGGTACATCGACGCAGCAATCGCCGTCATCAGGACAGGAGTGATGCACCACAGAACATAATCAATCGGTTGAAGTCGCATGGCGGCCTAGCAATGGTATCGCCAATGGCCATGCCAAACAAGCGGTATTAACGCGAATAGTAGCTATTGGCCGAGCTTGGACCACAATTTGGGAATCGCGCTGATTTCATCCCCAATTTGGGCCATATTTATCCGGCACGATCATGATATGCCGGCCAATCCTTACACAGAAGACCCAAAATAGGTCGCAGTTCTCCCTCCATTTGCCCAAGTGACAGCGATCGGCCGCAGCTGGCCATCGGGTCCGCAGTTCGCTCCAGGACGGCACGTCGGAATCGGCCCGCCGCCATCGCCCGCAATCTCACGCAGTTGTCCATCGGGTCCGCAGTTCGCTCCAGGACGGCATGTCGGAATCGGCCCGCCGCCATCGCCCGCCATCTCACGCAGTTGTCCCTCGGGTCCGCAGTTCGCTCCAGGACGGCACGTCGGAATCGGTCCCGCCGCCATCGCCCGCCATCTCACGCAGTTGTCCCTCGGGGCCGCAGTTCGCGCCAGGACGGCATGTCGGAATCGGCCCGCCGCCATCGCCCGCAATCTCACGCAGTTGACCATCGGGTCCGCAGTTCGCTCCAGGACGGCACGTCGGAATCGGCCCGCCGCCATCGCCCGCAATCTCACGCAGTTGACTATCGGGGCCGCAGTTCGCTCCAGGACGGCATGTCGGAATCGGCCCGCCGCCATCGCCCGCCATCTCACGCAGCTGTCCCTCGGGTCCGCAGTTCGCTCCAGGACGGCATGTCGGAATCGGCCCGCCGCCATCGCCCGCCATCTCACGCAGTTGTCCCTCGGGTCCGCAGTTCGCTCCAGGACGGCATGTCGGAATCGGCCCGCCGCCATCGCCCGCCATCTCTCGCAGTTGTCCATCGGGTCCGCAGTTTGCTCCAGGACGGCATGTCGGAATTGGCCCGCCGCCATCGCCCGCCATCTCTCGCAGCTGTCCCTCGGGTCCGCAGTTTGCTCCAGGACGGCATGTCGGGATTGGCCCGCCGCCATCGCCCGCCATCTCGCGCAGTTGTCCATCGGGGCCGCAGTTTGCGCCCGGACGGCATGTCGGGATTGGCCCTCCGCCATCGCCCGCCATCTCTCGCAGCTGTCCCTCGGGTCCGCAGTTTGCTCCAGGACGGCATGTCGGGATTGGCCCGCCGCCATCGCCCGCGCGTAACTGAACCTTGGTTTCAACATTTCCCGTTTGGATTGCAATCACTCCAGCCACCAGAACCAGCGTGACGAGAATAAAGAAAGCTCCGAGCAAATATCGTTTCATGATTTTCTCTCCTGAGTCAGAATGCGCCGGCTGGTGCGTTACCTGCCGCGCGGTGTTTCATCGTTAAGTTGACTGGGTGCCGCTGCCGCCTGAGGAAGGGGTGCCGATCCTTCGCCAATCATGACGATGGTTTCAGTTGCTGTGTTTGTGGGTGTGCCGCTGACCGCAGAAATGGCGCCTGCCAGCATCAAGCTCGCAAATATCCCAATGAACATTTTTTTCACGATTCAAAGTCTCCTTTTGACGAATGAGCGCGCAAGAACGGAATGCGTACAGAGTCTTTCGACCAAAACTCGTTAACCCTCGAGCCTGCACGCAAAATCAAGAAGGCAGGTGATTGAACAGAGGCAGGAGAGTTGTGACCCTAGAAAAAGCGATTCGGACCGTCGAGCTGGCTAACCAGGGCTTTCCAAAATTGAAAAGTGGAGCCGATTACCGGCAGCGGGTCTTTCTTACAGCCCCCAGACGTAGTTTCCTCTACTCGCATTATAGAGATCAACTTGCAAAGCCTTTGCGTGATGTTTTGTGCCCATGGGGCACGGAGGTACATGTACCTTCGTGCCAATCGCAAGTTACTATCGGCCCTGATTACTCGCTTGCCGACCGCTTTTTTAGCGGTCCATAATATTCCAAACCGAGACGAGTGAAGCATGCTGAAACCCGATCTCCCGCTCGAACCTGAAATTCGTGACGCCCGGAAAATGGCTGCCGAGAGTTCTAGTCACCTGTTGCATATCTCGCAAGTATGTCCGACGTGTTCGACCCTGATGCAAAATTCCCACTGCAAACTGGTATGTCCGGTGTGCGGTTTCTATCTGAGTTGCTCCGACTTTTACTAAGTCGTAGGCAACACCAAGCTGCTGACTCGGTTCTAAGCGATCGTCGAGCGCCCCGCTCGTGCGACTGGCTTGAGCCCTAACGACACCAAGATGGTCTCGTTTGTTGTAACTTGAGTCGAGAAGGTTATTAATTCTAAGGAGAACAAAATGCAACGCACAGGCAGCGCCCATTGGTCGGGAGGATTGAAAGACGGCAAAGGGGATGTTTCTACTTCCAGCGGAGTTCTTAAGAATACCCCGTATTCTTTCAGTACGCGTTTTGAAAACGGCATCGGCACCAACCCGGAGGAACTGATTGCCGCAGCTCACGCTGGCTGCTTCAGCATGGCACTGTCCGCACAGTTGGGCAATGCCGGAATGACAGCGGAGAGCATTGACACCAGCGCAACGGTCACATTAGACAAGACGGACGCGGGATTCACCATAACTTCTTCGCACCTCGACGTTACCGTCAAGATTCCGGGCGCCGACAAGGCAAAGTTTGACGCGGCTGCCAAGGCCGCAGAGGCTGGATGTCCGGTCTCACGGGTTCTGAACGCTAAGGTCACGATGGATGCGAAGCTGATTTCCTAGGCTCTTGCCGCAATCCCCGTCCACAATTACGCACCGTCTGGCTGCCTGGCGCGACGCCGGGCAGCCCCTCTGACCTCGCACCTGGGATAAGGCATTCTATGTGCCGTGCCTCGACGACCGTAAGGCAGTCGACAGCAAACATCTGGGGTGCGGTGAGGGGGATTCCGTTCAGCTATGGGAGCGAAGAATCTCGCGGATTTCCCGGTTGAGCCTGGCGGCATCGTGGGCCGCGGCGTCGATCATCTTCAACCACTTCAGGTTTTCGTCGCCGAGTTCCGATTGCGCCAGGAGATACGTGGCCTGCATTACGGTTTCTATGGAATTACTGAGGTCGTGCGCCAAGGTGCGCAGCGTGGCTACGGTATCCTTCGCCATCTTTGTCGAGTCGCCTTCCATGGTGGACGCCGGACTTTCTCCCCCAGCAACGAGTGTAGGCCTGAGGTCGCCTTCGACCCTCGTGCTCTCGCAATCCGGCCCGATCCACGGCCGGCACCCGAGGTTGCCTCGCAAACCTTAGCACAAACCAAGTCGACCGCAAGCGGTGCATTGCTTTTGCCACGCCATCAATACTGATATGATGCCCCCATCGCCACGCTCGTTGCGAGCGCTTTCATGGTAAGGGTCCGCCTCAAAACCAAGCTGGTCTTGGCCATCAGTGGCATGGTATTCGTGCTGGTGGCTGTCTTCTGCTACGTCTACATATCCCATCGTGTGCGCCAGAGTACGACGGAGGCCCACGAGAGAGCCGACTTCGTTGCCAAAGAAATTCAAGAGAGCGCCCGCGAGGCGACCCAGATCGACCTGCGCCGCCTCGACGTAAACGTAGATGACCCGCAACTGGTGCAGAGCGTGCTGGAAGACCAACTGCAGAATGACAAGGGACTAAACAACCTTCTGCAGACCATTGTGGCCTACTCGCGAACCATCTATGACGCCGGAATCGTCGACGTAGACGGTCGCGCCATCGTGAACACCGACTCCACACTCGTGGGGAAGCCCCTGGAACATCGCCAAGACTACAGCGTACTGGCCTCTGCGGACTTTTTTCGTCAACTCCAGATTATTTATGGTGCTCCAAAGGTCTATGACCTGTATCAGCCGATTCAGCAGGGCGAAGGCCGGCGTTTCGGAACCATCCGTGTCGGAATCTCCACCGTATTCCTGCGAAACGAAGTGGAGCCACAGCTAAATCGCGCCCTGGAGTTTTCGGGACTCGCCATTCTGCTTGCGCTGGCTCTGGCTGCAGGTGTTTCCAACATTGCACTTCGCCCTTTGGAGGCCATTGGACGAAGGCTGGACCAGATGACGGCTGAGGTGCCTGACTCACATCCTCAATCCAATTCGGGCCCAGTCGACGAATACAGCCTGGTGAATACGAAGATCGACCGCCTTGGCCGCCAGATTCGGGATGTCAAGGAGGTCTTCAGCGTTCTCAAGGGAAACCTCGACCAGATCATGGGCGCTCTGCAGGACGGCCTGGTGTTATTCACCAACGACACTCACGTCGTGATGGTGAGCACCTCGGCGGAACGATTCATTGGGCGCCCTCGCGAAGAGATTCTTGGCAACGTGGTGGAGGATATCTTCACCGACGCCACTATGCTCGGCAGGATCGTGCTGGATGCCTTCGCCCTCCATCAGGCCATTCCGCAACGCGAAATCGAGCTGGAAAACGGCCGCCGCATTCAGATTGCGCTCGACTTCATCGGCGAACGGAACGAGCGGATCGGCGCCCTTTTGACGATGCGCGACGCTGAGTCGGTTCGCCGCATTGAAAATGAGATCGAGCTGTCGCGCCGCCTGGCTGCGATTGGTCGGCTGACTTCGGGCGTCGCGCATGAGGTGAAGAACCCCATCAACGCGATCGTTGTGCATCTGGAGTTGCTGCGCGAAAAAATGCGCGGGATCGATCCCGACACACAACGCCATGTGGACATCATTGGCAGCGAAATTCATCGGCTTGATCGCGTGGTCGAAACGTTGGTGGACTTTAATCGTCCAGTGGATCTTCGCTTGTCGCCATTTGACCTGCGGCGCCTCGTCGACGAGGTCGTTATGCTGGCCTCTCCCGAAGCTGCGCTCCTGGGAGTGAAAGTTGAAACCCATCTCGGGTCGGAGCCGTTGCCGGTCAAGGCAGATAATGACCTGGTGAAGCAGGCGCTTTTGAACGTGGTGCTGAACGGAGTGCAGGCGATGGCGCAAGGCGGGACGCTTACGATTGTCGCCCGTCGCGACGACGCTGCCGCTTCCATTGAGGTCCGAGATCAAGGTACCGGGATCCCGTCTGAGATTCGCGACAAGATCTTTAACCTCTACTTCACCACCAAGAAGTCAGGCAGCGGCATTGGCTTGGCCATGAGCTATCGCGTGCTACAGATGCATAGCGGTTCTCTTGATTTCACGACTCAACCTGGATTGGGAACGACGTTTCGGCTTTTCCTGCCGATTGCGGGCGCTCAAGCTAAGGAAAAAAAGGAGATTATGACCAGGATCTGAATCAAAAGAAGAGCCTCAAGGCCCATCGTGGTGGGAAGGATTCCCTTTTCTTGAAATAAGTGAATATGATGGAACAATTGGTTTAGCTCACTGGCCATTCGGCATCCAACCGAACAACGAGCACGGTCCCTGAATGATGGCGCTACGCAAATTCGTCATTACGTTTCTCGTTCTAGCTTTGCTGTTCGCTGAAGCTTGTAACAAGAAAAAGCCTGTTTTGCCGCCCCGCTCCCTCGCGCCCACGATAGCCGTGGCGCTCCCTGACGAAATACCCGAAAGCCCGGAGACGCAGCTTCCTGAGATAGCGAAAGTTCCCGTTGAGACGCCGCCGGTTAAGACGAAGCCGAAGAAAACGCCCCGCGTGACCGTCAAGAAAACTGCACCCGCTGCAAACGCTTCTGTGACCCCGCCACCAGCGAGCAACAACCAAACAGTCGCTAGCTTGCACTCTCCACAGCCTCCTGACACCGCTATCGCAGCGGTCATGAAGAGCGAAGACGTCACCAAGCAGAAGGAAGACACCGCCCAGATCGTGGATGCTACGGAGAACAGCCTGAAGAACTTGTCCCGTCAGCTAAGCGAGGAAGAAAAATCTATGAGGGCCCAGATACAGTCTTACCTTCAGCAATCGCGCAAGGCGACTACCGACGGCGACTTCGAACGCGCCTTCAATCTTGCCAAGAAAGCACAGTTGCTCGCCGACGCGTTGATCAAGAAATAGGTTCCTCGGCGCTGTGCGCGTCTTTATGCCTGTGCACCAGGCAAATACTCAGAGCGGGATTCAACCCATGATTACTTAGGGCTGCAATCGCTGAATAGGTCCTGCGCGTCATTTCTTCTTTGTCGGTCCGGCCGCGCTCACCTTGGCCAACATGTCTTTCGCCGGCCCCTGATATGGACCATTGATGGCCGCAGCTTTCTGCAGTGACGCCACCGCATCGGCCTTGTGGTTCTGTTTGGCATACGCGTACCCGAGATAGAACAATGCCGGCTGCTGGTCCTGCGGATCGCCCTGCAAAAGGCCCACGGCGGTTTTTAGGTCGGCCACGGCGGCCACCAGTTTCTCCTGATCGAGTTCGGCACGGCCCAGAGTAGTGTGAGCCAGCCCAGCATAGGATCTTTTTGTTTTATCATCGGCCGGACTTGGGCCAACCAGGGTAATCACCTTGTTGGCGTAGGTCGCTGCTTTCGCGGCCTCTTTCGGATCGCCGGCGTAAGCATCCGCCATCATCAACAGTGTGGGAATGTTGTCCGGGTTCGCGGCCAGGGTTTTCTCCCCATAGGCGATCAATCGCTGCGGCTGGTTCAGTTGCCGCAAGCTATATAGCGCAAGTTGCGTGATCTGGCCGTCAAACTTCGACTTCGGGAAAGCGGGAGTGAACTTCTCGATTTCGTTCATCCGCTTGTTGGGATCTTGCTCCGACGCAATGGCATTGTAGGCAGAGGTCTCCAGAAAGTCATACGAATTGCGCGCCGCGTTCTCCTGTTCGCTGATCTGAGTGGCCCACTGCGCATCGGCGACGTCAGCCGGCTTGGCTTGCTTGGCGATCGCATGGAAGACGCCCGCGCCCTGCACCGCGTAGTCCACGACCTTGCTGTTGTCCTTCATGGCCTGCGCCACGCTGGTCTGCGACATGATGATGTCGAGATTGTTGGGATAGGCTTCCAGCGCCTTGCTGCCATACTCCATCGCCTTGGCAGCATCTCCGGCAGCGAGATACTGCTGCGAAAGCTGCCACTCCGCGTAGGCCATGGCTGGCTTGTCGTCAGTGTATTTGGTGAGGAATTCCTCGTATGCCGCTATGCGCTTCTGCGCATCGGTCTCAGCCGCAATCGCGGCCAGGTCCTTGTCTTCCGGAGTACCGGCGGGAATCGAGATGCCCGTACTCTGCGTCCAGCCAGAGAGCGAGAGCAGCGAGATACAACTGAGGATCAAGAGCAGGCGACCAACTTTTCGCATATCGCACCTCGAAAGAGTGCGGACCGAGAGCCAGCGGAACAGAAGCCGAGGCCCTTCTCCGATCGTCACATACCAGCCCGCATCGTTTGATTCGCAGGGAATCCTACCGCTTTTGCTGGGCGGAAGCTATGACATAGCGCACAAGGGAGTGAGATTTGCGGCGATTTCGATCGCGCACGGCAGGAGATGACTATTTCCGGCCTTCGCGTTTTTGCGCCACCACCAAACCGCGCGGCGTGGGCAGCAATACGACCGAGATCAGGCCGTCCCGCTCCAACTTCAAGGCGGCCTCGCGTACCTGCTTCAGGTGCGAGCTGGCATCGTGCATCAGGATCAATCCGAATGGCGAAATCTGCGGCAGGAATCGTCGTACCTCCTGCTCGCGAATGGGCATGTCGCTGTCGCTGAAGAAAAGGTCGATGGTGCCTTCACCTTCATCTCCAGGCTCGATTCATTGCGCAGGTCGATGAGGTCGTTGAACGCTGAGGCCGCAAACTTCTCTTTCGCCGTTTCGTAAACCTTAGGATCGTACTCGCAGGTGATGATGCGGCCGAAGCCGTTCGTGCGCATGGCCTCGGCGATCCAGAGGGTGCTGACGCCCATGAACGTCCCGGTTTCCACCACCAGTTGCGGCTTGATGGTCGTGACCAGGGTGCGGAGAAACTCCAGCACTTCGATCTCCGCGGTCATGGAGTCATACATGCTCCAGCGCTCGGGATGCGGGCACTCTGGGGTGGCGCGGTGGTACTCGGGAACCAGCGCGCCGGCGCGCTCCTTGGCCTCGCGCATGATGCGGTGTTCCTGCTTTTCTTTCTTGAAGAGACGTTTCAGTCCCAATCGTCGCCTTTCGCGGCTGCCGTTCAGAGTCGATTTCGCAGGTTCGATAGCGATGTTTGCACACTCAGTATAAGTGACGGCTGGCAGTGACCGTTGGACGGTACACTTGAACAATTCCATGTGGGTGGTAGAGCTGGCCTTCAGGCCAAAGTCGAGGTGACCCCAGAGAATTTTTGGGCTTCAGCCCCGGACAAGGCTCCGTCGGTCGCACTCTGTCGACCGGGTTAGAGTGAAGCATGCGCGAGATGTTCCAGCACCGCGGGATGAGGCTGCTGTTTGCAGCCAACCTCATCTCCATGATCGGCAGCGGCATGAACGCGGCTGCGGTGATCTGGTACATCCTGCAAGCCACCCACTGCGAGGTGTCGCTCGGCCTGCTGGTAGCGCTGCAGACGCTGCCGTCGCTGGTGCTGCTTCCCTTCACGGGCGTGCTCATCGACCGCGAAGACCGCCGCCACCTGATGATGTGGCTGGACGTCTGCGCGCGGATTGGTCATCCTGCTGGTCGCGGTGCTGGCGCTGACCCATCACGTGCATGTATGGCAGGTGTATGGCATGACCATCCTGGTGTCCGTCGGGCTTCTGGATGTTCTGGCCGACGATCAACGCGCTGGTGCAGGAACTCATCGCCGGAAGACAAGTTGCTCGACTCCAATTCCCTGATGCTGGCGGCGGTCCAGGGAGGATGGGTGCTGGCCGGAGCGATGGTCGGGTTTGTGTACAACAAGATCGGACTGGGCGGTATCCTCCTGCTCGACTGCGCGACCTATGCGGTCTCGATCGCCTGCGTGTATCAGGTGCGCAAGGGACGCGTGACCGTGTCGCACCTCGCTCCGCCATCGAACGTCACTGCGCCCGCCACCGCCGTGGCACGCTACGTTCACGAGTTGGGAGAAGGCTTTCGCTACGTGTAGCCGCCAACCGTCAGGTGTTGCTGCTGGGCCTGGCTTGGGCGCTGTTCATCGCGGCCATGATGACGCAGGGAGTCATCTCGGCGCCGCTCAGCGAACGCATTCTGCATCGCGGCGCGGTGGGCTACGGGTGGCTCAACGCAGGATGGGCGTTGGGCGCGTTCACCAGCATGTTTTACGCGGCGTGGTTCATTCGACGCAATGGGGCGCACCGCTCGGTGACCCTGACCATGTGCGTCATTGCGTCGTCGCTCTTCCTGTTGCCGCGAAACTCGCTGGATCACCCTCGCCGTGCCAATCTACTTCGTGATGGGATCGGGCCGCGGCGTGGGCGGTATCGCCATTTCATCGGAGATGATGGAGATGGTCCCGAAATACTTCATGGGACGCGTGCAGAACACGTTCTTCTTCCTGGCCAGCGCGCTGCAGATTTTCACTGCTCTGCTGGCGGGCGAAGCCGCCCATCGCGACGGACTGAAATTCGGCTTCTGGATTGTTGCGGCGATGTATCTCGGAGCCGCGTTCGCGGCATGGTGGCCTGCGCCAGCCTGAAGTGGCGCTCGAGTCAAACTATTCGCTGCAGACTAGCAGGCTGCTGGGTTTGAAAAGCCGGCGCGGCTTCACAGGCTGCGGATAAGTCTCTGTGGGTTCGACTTTGGTAGAGCGGCGCTTTAGCGCCGCGTCCAAGTGCTTTCTTTTTGTCATCACGAGCCGACTTTAGTCGGCGAGGGATCCGCTTTCCCCACTTTTCCGCAGCCTTCAGCCGCGCCGTACAGCCGATGTTAGGGTTGAAGGGGCGCGGCTTCAGCCGCGCCGTACAGACCCTTTATTACTTATCTGCCGAGCGGACTTTAGTCCGCGAGGCGTGCGTGCTTTGTTTTTTTCTGCTCTGCTGGCGAACCATTGGTCAGATCAACTTCTGCACAAGCTACTTCTTCTCGCGTCTCCGATACCGCCACCATGCGAACAGCGCGATCACCGCCGCCACCACGAACACCACTGCATTGGCACGGCCGACGATTCCAGCAGCTTTTGCCAGTGCTGACCGAAAAAGTAGCCCACGCACGAGATCACAGTGACCCAAGCGACGGCGCCCAGAAAGTTGAACAGCACAAAGCGGCGCCATGCATCCGCAACACGCCCGCCAGCGGTCCGGCAATCACTCGCATGCCGAAGACGAAGCGGGCAAAGAACACCGTCAGCCGGGCCGAAGCGCTCGAACATCTTTTCGCCGCGCGCGATCTTCTCGTCTGAGACGCGGAAGAACTTCTGATAGCGATGCAGCAGCGGACGTCCGCCGTGGAAGCCAATCCAGTAGCCCAGGTTGTCGCCCAGTGTGCAGGCCACCGTGCCGACCAGAATGATCAGTCCGAGATTCAGTTCGTGGTGTTGAAAGGCGAGGAAGCTGGCAAACAACAGCATGGTCTCGCCGGGCAGAGGTATGCCGGCGTTCTCCAGCAGCAACGTGACAGCCAGCGTCCAGTAGCCATGGGTGGTGAAGTGCTCCCGCAACACCTCGAAGAGGTCCGGCAGAATGCTCAGGCGCGGCCGGGCTCCGTTGTGGCACGCTGCCATTGTCGTCGCTCTTCACTCTGCAGCGGCGTAGAAGGCGTGTCGCGCAGCAGGAAGTCGAGCACGATGCGGTTGAACTCTTCAGGAACCTCTTCGTACGGCATGTGCCCGATTCCCGTCATTATCAAGCACGGCGCTGTTCTTCCAGCGGCGATGCAACTCCATTGCCGATGTGCGAAAGACGGCCCGGTCACGCTCGCCCCATAGCAAAAGTGCCGGAACCGATTCCACCCCAGGCAAAACGGTTCAGATGCGCTTCAGGTCGTTCATCCACGAACGAAGCGATGTTCCACAAATGCTCGAAGCTGCCGGCGGTTCCAGCCCCTGCCTGATAGCCAGCGAAGCTGTCAGGGGGAATGGCCGCCGGGTTCGCGTAAAGTTTCCTGAAAAAGTCCTTGAGGATAAAGGAAACCTGCCGCGCGAGATGGACTACGTAGATGCGCCCGACGCGCGTGCGCAAGATCCGGATGCGCAACAGCCCGATTTCGACCACGGGCTGATTGGCGCCGACAGCACTAGTTTGCGGACACGATGCAGCATGCCTCGCTCCGCCATCAGTCCAGCCAGTGCTATCGTCGCTCCGCCGCCGCGCGAGGTGCCCAGCACGTCAAACTGCTCGATGCCGAGGTGGTCCATGAAACTGAGCAAGCCTCGGCGTCGCTGGCAAGCGTGGCCGGGAAGCCATGCGCTGCGCTGGGAGAATCCGCAACCCGGCAGATCCACCGCATAAACCGAATAATGCTCGCGCCAGCCCTCTGATGACGAAGCGCCAGGAAAACGAGTAACCCATGAAGCCGTGGACCACCAGCAGCGCCGGACCGCTGCCAGCATGCAGATAGCGCCAGTGCACGCCGTTGATGACCACAGTGCAGTCCTCTACGCCGTCAACGTTGGCGATTGCCGGGATTGCTGGCAGGTTTCGACTTGCGCAGGCCCGTTCATTCCATTCATCGCACATACATTCTGCACCTTTTGCGACCGCTGTCGAAGCCTGCTGGCTTATCACACAGCGGTGTGTCCTTGCTCCTATCGCAGGTTGACCAACTCGCGTAAATGATGGAGTTGCGAGGGAGGACAAGTGTGCCTCGCATCCTGCCGCTTAGCTTAGCGGCCGTTTTTGTGTGATCTTTGACAACCAGAACTGTGCGACAGACCCTCAGTGCCTCGAGGCGCACATATGATTCGAGCGCTGGTACCGATGCCATAACTTCAATAGATTCTATGAATTGCACTTAACTATCCTATTTCCCCGACTTTGACACGGATTCATTGCGTAACTATCTGATTTCAATAGGGGTGTAGGAGGGGGGGTGCGAACCAATACTTCCCCCGCTACCAGCTAGACTAGGAACACGGACTAATTGTGGAGCTCTTATGCCCGACGCGGCGGACGTTTACATCGGAGTGGATATCGGCGGCACCAAGGTCGCCGCGGGACTGGTCAACACGCAGGGCGAAATCCTGCACAAAACGCGCACTCCGATGCACGCTCGCGGCACCGCCGAAGAAGCCCTCGGATGTGTGCGCACTGCCATTGATGCCATTCGGAGTGAACATCCTGACGTCAAAATCCGAGGCATCGGACTGATCTCGCCCGGCCCTGTCGATCCCCAGACCGGCATGGTGCTCAATCCGTCGAACCTTCCCTGCTGGCACAACTATCCGTTGGCAGGACGAGATTCAGAAGGCCTACGGGTTGCCCACGCACGTCCACAACGACGCCAATGCAGCGGGATTAGCCGAAGCGCTGTGGGGAGCCGGCGTGGGCTACAAATGCATGTTCTATGCGACGCTCGGTACGGGCGTGGGCACCGCGATCACCTATAATGCGCAGCTCTATCTTGGACGCACCGGCGCCGCGGGCGAAGGCGGACACATGAGCATCGACTATCGCGGCGTGCGCTGTCGCTGCGGCAAGTCAGGATGCATCGAGACCTTTGCCGCGGGATGGGCGATTGCGGCGCGCGCACAAGAGAAGCTGGCGCGCGAAGCCACGCGCGGCAAACGCATTCTGGAATTGGCGGGTGGCAAATTGAGAAGGTCACAAGCGAGACGCTGGCGAAGGCGTGGGAAGAAGGCGATCCTCTGGCCACGGAGATGCTGCGCGAAACCGCCGATATTCTTGCGGTGTGGTTCGGCAATGTAGTCGATCTGCTGGAGCCCGATATCATCGTGGTCGGCGGCGGGCTGAGTTCGCTGATGGCGCGCTGGTTTGACCGCATCGCTTCGCAGTTGCCCTTCTGGTCGGTGAATGCGCGTTGCAGCGAGATCCCGTTTGCCGAAGCAAAGTACCGCGCGGATTCGGGAATTGCGGGAGCCGCGGCGCTGTGCGTGTCGCGGGCGTTGCTTTAAAGATCCGATGAGCGGGTTCGCGGAGTTTTGAAAGGTCACGGCTTACAGGCTGCGAAAAATCGCTTCGGATGGTTTGAAAGGGCACAGTTTACAGGCTGCGGAAACGCTGCTTTGCGACTGGTTCGTATCAGGGCATGACTTTACAGGCTGCTGAAAAACTCGATTCCTGGGTAGAGCTGGCCTTTAGGCCAGCGTCCAAGTTGTTTATCTTTGTCACCCGAGCGGCTTTAGCCGCGAGGTCGGCGGGATCTTTTCGCAAACTGCTGGTCATGCCGCTCGTGCAGCTTCCTTTCAGTCCTCCGCGAGGCAACTTGGAGCACACCATGAACTGCAATGATTTGCCTCCTCCGTGGCGTCAATGTCGGCGGCCACAACATGATCAAGATGGACGCCCTCCGCGCCCTCTGCGAATCGCTTGGCCATTGCGACGTGCAAACGTATGTGCAGAGCGGCAATGTCGTCTTTCAAACCAAAGAGCGCGATGCCGTCAAAGGTCGGCGCAGAAAATCGAAGACTGCAATCGAAAAGAAGCACGGCTTCCGGCCCGACGTCATACTGCGCACCGCCGCTGAAATGCGCGAAGTGATTGCGAGAAATCCGTTCGCCAAACGCAAAGGAATCGAGCCCGCCAAGCTGATCGTCACCTTTCTCGCCAGTGAGCTTACCGCAGAGTCGCAGGCAGCGCTCCTCGGGCTTAAACCTAAGCCCGAAGAACTGCGTCTGAATGGCCGCGAAGTTTATGTGTATTTTCCCGACGGAATGGGCAGCTCGAAATTCACGCCCATATTGTCGAGAACGCTGAAGAACAAGGGAACAGCCAGGAACTGGAACTCCGTGATGAAGTTGCTGGAGATGGCGGAGAAGCTGGAAACAAATGGCTAACGCGGCGGAGATGCTCGCTTCACTTCTCCATTTCCGACAGCTTCGTGTCTTCTGGCACGTCGGTCATGCTTTCGAATTCGACGCGGTAGCCATCGGGATCGCGGAGAGATGTTACCCACATGGAATTGCCGACGAATGGTTCGCTGGGTTCGAGCCCGCGGGTGCGAAACTCGTGATAGAGCGCAACGGCATCTTCGCACTGGAAGCAGAGGTTGACTCCCTGGCCAAGCACGCCTTCGGGTCTGACGCCACCGTGACCTTCTTTGACGAACTCCTGCAGCATGAGCGACGCGCCGCCCCTCGTGAGCCAGCACCAGCGAATGCGGCCTTCGGGCTCCCACTTGTTCTTCAGGGTGAAGCCGAGGCCGTCGACATAGAAGCGCAGTGAGCGCTCCATATCCGTGACACCGAGGAAGGGGACAACCTGTTTGAGGTTAGCTGTGGTTACTGCGTTCGGTTCCATTTCCGCTCCACTCGGATTACCAGTCAGTTATTTTGGCGGCGGTGGGAAGAAATCGAAGATTAAAGTACCGTTCGTAAATGGCTGATACTTGCCTTCCCGGAACGTGTAGATCGTCTGTGAATACTGGCCATATTGTCCCCAACTGGTGCAAAGATCCGGATAGCCGGCGGTGCGGGAATCAAGCACCTGAAGCATCTGGGTTTTCTCCGCGAACATGAGTTCGTACCCACTCGGCGCCTGCCGGAAGACCCAGAATCCGCCGACGTCCTGGCTTTGTTTCTTCTCCCAAAGACAAGCATTCGCTGCTTTGACAACCAGACCTGCTAGTTCGTCCTTCGCCATCCTGACTTGGGTAGCGTGAAACCATTTCGCCGGTATTTCGGCGAGATTCTGCCGCGAACGACAAGCTTCAAATTTCCCGGTATTGTCTTGGTCCGCGCGAAGCAAAGTGAGGACCTGAGTGGGAAGCTCCACCGGACGTTTGAAAGGGCTCTTCAACTCGAAGATGGGCGCTGGAGATTCGGAAACAGTTTCGCCCGATTCCTCAAAGCCCTTCCTACAGTTAACCTGCGACACGGCGACAGCAGGCGCCAGAAAGGCACACATGAGAAAGAACGTTATCTTGCGCATCCACATCACCCTTGAGTGAGACGCAAACACCCGCAAGCAGATAGCAACAGATTCGCCATTAACACTAATGCCCGGTTGTCGCGGGCGTCTCCACCCAATCGGGCACGCTGCCTTCGGGCTCCTGGGATTCCACAGCAAAATTGCGTACCACGCGGTGATACAGAAGAAAAGCGCACACGGCCGACACGATTAACAACGCGATCCCGATCGCCGGTTGGTGCAGCAGAATCTTCCCCGTACCGAACAGGCAGATGTACACCATGGCGCAGCCCAGCAGCCACGCCCACAGGTTGGCGCCAAGGTCGCGGTTTGCGGGAATAGCGGGAAGCAGTCTCGCCACCGGCTGCCAGCCGCGAACGTCGGGACGCACGTTGCGGTAAAAACGGGTCAGCACTTCTTCCGGCTCGGGCTTGGTGAGCAGCGTGACCGTGACCCAAACCATCGTCGTTACGATGGTCGTTATGATCGCGCCCTTGGCGAATACTAGCGAGCCGTTGCCGCTGAAGGGATGCCAGCGGCTGAGCACCAGGCTGATGGCCAGCGATGCACGCCATGGCGGAAATCTCGCTCCAGGCGTTGATGCGCCACCAGTACCAGCGCAGGATGTACACCGCTCCGGTGCCCGCGCCGACCTGCAGCACGATCTCCCAGCCGGAGGCGATGGAGCCGAGTTGCACCGAAATGTAGGCCGCGGCGATCACCAGCAGCACGGTGCTCAGCCGCGAGACCAGCACGTAGTGGCTCTCGCTTGCGCTCTTGTTTACGAAGCGGCGGTAGAAGTCCGACACCAGGTACGACGCGCCCCAGTTCAACTGCGTGGCGATGGTGGACATGAAGGCCGCGAGAAATCCCGCGATGGCGATGCCGCGATACTGGTGCGGCAGATAGTTGTTGAGCACCAGCATGTATCCGGTCTCGGGATGCGCGAGGCCGGGATAGAGCACGATCACGGCGACGCCGGTGAGGATCCACGGCCACGGCCGGATGGCGTAGTGCGCGATGTTGAACCACAGCACCGACAGCAGGCCCTGCTTCTCGTCGCGGGCGCTGAAGATGCGCTGCGCGATGTAGCCTCCGCCGCCGGGCTCGGCGCCGGGATACCAGAACGCCCACCACTGCAGTCCGATGAAGACGAAGAAGTTGGCCAGCGGGACCATCCACATGGGTTCGGAGGTCACGCCGCGCGAGAAGTTGGGCAGGAAGTTCAGCGGGCTCTCGGCGTTGCGCCCCGGCGTGCGCCTGCATCTGCTGCAGGCTGGCGATGACGGCGCTCATGCCGCCGCAGGCCGCGATCGCGTAATACGCAACGGCGATCACGATGCTCATCTTGAGCACGAACTGGAAGAGGTCGGTCCAGAGCACGCCCCACAGGCCGCCGAGCGCGACGTAGAGGCCGGTGAACGGGATGAGGAACAGCACGCAGATGGCGAGCGCCGCGCCGTCGTTGCCGCTCCACACCGAGCCGAAGCGCGACATGAAGCCGCTGATGTTGTTCAGCATCGGCGTGTTGGCCAGCGTGGTGCTGACGATCGAGGTCATCGCCTTGGTGACCCAGCCGAGGATGACGCAGTTCATCAGCAGGCCGAGATAGATCGCGCGAAAGCCGCGGAGGAACGCCGCCGGCTTGCCGGAATAGCGGATCTCGGCGAACTGCACATCGGTGAGCAGTCCGGAGCGCCGCCACAGCCGCGCGAAGAGGAAGACCGTCATCATTCCCGAGAAAAGGAAGCCCCACCACAGCCAGTTGCCCGAAATGCCCTGCGAGTAAACGAGGCCGGTGACGACCAGCGGCGTGTCGGCGGCGAAGGTGGTGGCGACCATCGAGGTGCCCGCCAGCCACCAGTTCACGTTGCGTCCGGAGACAAAGTAGTCGTCAACGCTCTTGCCGGAGCGGCCGCGAAACCACAGGCCGAGGATGAGGGTGATGGCGAGATAGCCGACGATGGCCGACCAGTCGAGGAGGGTGAAGGACATAAGTGGTCAATTATCGTTGAGGCGTCGTCAAAAACAAAAGCAACCGCGGATTACGCAGATCCCGCGGATCAGGATTTGGTATCGATCTATCCGCGCAATCCGCGGCGATCCGCGGTTAAATTGGTTTTACGGTTTTGCGAACTGCACTTTCACCGTCTTGATCTCATAGGGATTTGTTGGCACGGTGACGATCTTGCCGGTAGCGTCGAGGCTGAGTGGCCCTTCGACGGCCTCCATCAGGTTCGTCGCACTGGCCGAGGTTGCCTTCTCCGACAGAGTCAGGTGCACGTCGCCCTTCTTCCCTGCCCACTCGTAGAAGCGCACGATGAGCGAGTGTCATCTGGCGTCTTTCTTGATGGCGGTAATGACCACGTTGTCTTCTTGCGTGGAGAAGAACGACTGCGCAAGGGCAGAGTGCCCCGGTGCGGGGTAGTGGTGACCGCCATCAGCGGATAGTTGACCTCGTAGCCCTGGCGAACGGTCAGCGCCTCGCGCCAAGTGCCCGCGTGGGGATAGAGCGAGTAAGTGAACTCGTGATGTCCCTGGTCGGCGTTGGGATCGGGATACTCCGGCCCACGCAGCAGCGACAGACGCAGCACGTTGTCCTTGGCGTCGTAGCCGTATTTGGAATCGTTGAGCAGGCTGAAGCCGTGTGTCGCGTCCGACAAGTCGGCCCAGCGCAGCGCTGGGACCTCGAACTGCGCCTTCTCGGCCGGAGTGTTGCGCGTGGTGGGGCGCTCGACCGTGCCGTAGGGAATCTCGAACGTCGCCTTGTCGTTGCGCGCGCTCAGCGGGAACGCGACTTTGAGCAGGATGTGTTTCTCGTGCCAGTCGGCCTGCATGTTCACGTCAACGCGCGGCGAGTCCGCGTTCAGCGTGATGTCCTGGATGAAGGTCGAGTTCTGCCAGGTGTGCTTGACGCGAATGACCGCGCGCAACGGCGTGTTCTCGATGAGCTTCACTTCGTCGGCTTGCAGGATGTCGGTGTGGTGCTCGATGAAGTCGGCGTCCACGTTCCATGCGTCCCATTGTTTGGGCTTGTCGACGAAGGCTTGCAGCAGGTTGCCGCAAGGCTTGCCGTCGGGCAGGGTCGGCGGCGCGCCGACGCCTGCGACGGCGGGGGCGAGCGCTTCGGTCTTGGCTGCGCTTGTCGAAGAGGCTGGTGATGCAGCCGGTGGTGGGATCGACGGTGAGTTTGATGAAGTCGTTTTCCAAGGATGTGCCGGTCGCGAGTAAGGGTGGTCTTTCCGAAGCACGGCCTTGGCCAATATTTCTGGCGTTGCAACTGTCAGTTTGGGGCTCGCCGGGCGCAATTGAATTAGCTTGTAGCCGTTCGCCGGGAATGTCGTTTACGAGAACGCGAACCTTTACCCGTCCAGTGGCCGGGTCCGAACTCGACAACCTCCGACATCAGCGGCGTCCTGTCCGGAGCGACAACGATCATGCCGAGTGGCGACGGTAAGCTGGGAACTGTGCCTCGACCTCCACTTCCCCTGTTCGCGTCCACGACAGCGGATTGAACACCAACACGCCAACGTCATCGCTCTTCACCCGCGCCGCCAAATCGTCCAGCGCGGACTTCATCGTGTCACCGGCTGAAACGCTGCACCTCGGCATACTTGCGCGCGGCATCGACGTAGTTGATGCCGATGCCCGAGCCCGGCAGGATGTCGTGGAACTGGTTGAACAGCACCTTCTTCCAAGACGCGTCGAAATCGGCCTGCGGATAGGGCTGGCCGAACAGCGTGCCGATCGACGCCAGCTTCTCCGCATCGAGCAGCGCGACTTCGCCCTTGCGGTTGCCGCGTTTGGTCTCCGACTGCGTGGTCTGCACGCCGCGGTGATACTGGAAGTACAACTCGCCGTTCCACACCGGGAGGTTGAGGTCGCTCTCATTCTTGCTGAGGTTGTTGAGAAAGCTTGCCGCGGTCGAAAACTCGACCTTGGGATATACCACGTCTGGCTTCTGCCAACGCAACGCGGTGTCCAGATCGACGCGAGTGGGACCGCCGCCGTGGTCGCCGACGCCGTAGAGGTACATCATCTGCAGGCCGCCATCGGGAGCCGAGTTGGTGCCGCCGTTGTACTTCCACATCATCGGGCCGTACACCGACGAGTCACGCGCCATGCGCACTGGCTCGATGGCATTGCCATAGATCGCTGGGGAAGTAGGTCATCATGCGGGTGCCGTCGGGCGCCTGCCACCAGAACAGGCGGTAGGGAAACTTGGTGAACTCCGACGCCCACAACAGTTTCTGGGTAACGAAATAGTCGATTCCCGAGCGCTTGTAGATTTGCGGCAACTGCGCGTTGTAGCCGAACGAGTCGGGGTTCCAGCCGATGTTCACGTCCACGCCGAACTTCTGCTTGAAGTAGCGCTTGCCGTAGAGGATTTGCCGCACCAGCGATTCGCCGTCGGGCATATTGAGGTCGGGCTCGACCCACATGCCGCCGACGATCTCCCAGCGGCCTTCTTTCACCCGCTGCTCGATCTCGCTGAAGATCGCGGGGTACTTCTCCTCCATCCAGACGTAGGCCTGCGCCGCCGAGGCGGCGAACTTGAAGTCGGGATACTCGCGCATCAGGTCGAGCGCGGTGCGGAATGTATTGCGCACGACCTCGACGGTTTCGGTCTCGGGCCAGAGCCACGCCATGTCGATGTGGCTGTTGCCCACGGCCTTCACAGTGAACTGCTTCATGTAAGGCCGCAGGACGTCGAGCTTGGCCTTGCGCCGCTTTGAGCGAGGCGTCGAAGGCGGCCTGGTCGCCTTTGTCGAGCGCGGAGAGATCGATAGCCTTGACTGCGGCGTCGAGTTGCTGCTGGCGCTCAGCTTTGCCGTCGGGATAGGCGGCGATGAGTAGCTCGGCGGCCATGATTTCCTGGCGGAGGATCGTCGGATCGGGACGGCCCTTCGGCTGATCGAAGTCCAGCGAAGCCGATTCGATGCGGGTTACCGGCGGCCCGCCGCAGCAGCCGACAGTGCCCGATGGGAGTATGCGGACAGCAATCAGTAGCTTTTGGCCGGGTTGCGCGGATTGGGTCAGCATGATCGGGACCTGCGAATCGCTCGTCGCCGCGCGCGACCATGTTGCCATTCACGAAAACCGATATCAGGATGCCGGTGTTGCCCCCAATGTTGAGGTCGAGAGACACGCGGGAGCCAGCGACCGCATTGCCCTTCAGGGCCGACGGCACCTCGACGTTCTCGTAAAGCCACACCGGCAGCTGGAGATTTTGTTTCAAGGCGAGGGATTTGGCCTGAGACAGTGCGCTGTCGGGCGTCTCGCCATGAGGGAGGTCGGAGTCGAGCACCAGCCAGTTATCCAGCGGCATCGTCGTAATTGCCTGCAGGCGATCGAGGACTGGCTTGTAGGGATCGGATGGCGTCGTTTGCGCTACGGCGGAGACGGTTCCGATGAAGAAGAACAATCCGTAGAAAAAAGGTGCGCGTTTCATGTTGTCTGTTCCTGGAAAAGGTCGCGAAGGGGCTTCTGCCGTCCCTCCGGGACTCGACAACTCAACTCATTGCTACCCAGCCCTGAAGGGCTGGGCTAAGATCTGCCGTCCCAGCAGGACTGCAGTATGTACCTGTCCTGCGAGGGTCGCACGCGGTCATGTCAGTACTCGATCCCCAACTTGTGCTGCATCTCTTCCAGCGTGACACCTTTGGTTTCTGGGAAGGTGAACATGACCACGAAAAACATCAGCGCCATCATGGCGGCGAAGAACACGAACGGAAAAGCGCCGCCGTATCGTTGAACGAAGATAGGAAAAATAAAGGCGATCAGCGCGTTCATGATCCAGTGAGTCGAACTTCCCAGAGCCTGGCCTTTCGAGCGCACGCGGTTGGGAAATACTTCGCTGATGTAAACCCAGATGACGGCGCCCTGTGAAATCGCGAAGAACCCGATGTAAGCGACCAGCAGCCACACCAGCAGATTCTGATGCTGGTGGGTATAGAAAACCGCTGCCACGCCGCTGAGGCAGAAGGTCATGCCAAAGCCACCAATCATCAGCAGTGTCTTGCGGCCAAGTTTGTCGATGAGAGACATTCCCAGAAGAGTAGCGACCAGGTTCATGGCTCCCACCGCAACCGCCTGCAGATCACCCGAAACCTTGTTGAATCCGGCCATGGCAAAGATGTAATTCAGGTAATAGAGAATGGCGTTGATGCCGGCGAGTTGATTGAACGCAGCGACGGTGAATGCGAGATAAATGGGCAGGCGATACTTGCGCTGAAAGAGCGGCTCGGAGTGTACCTGGCCGTCGACATGAATCGAAGCGATGATGTCGTCGAGTTCGCTGGCGCCATCTGGGGAACCCAGCCGATCGAGCACTTCGCGGGCCTCCGGAATGCGGTTCTTGGTGACCAGCCAGCGCGCACTGCGTGGAATGCCAAACAGCATGATGAGGAACAAAATCGCCGGGACGGCCGCAATGCCCAGTTGCCAGCGCCATTCATTGAGGCCGAAGTTTCCCAGCCCGATCAAGTAATTGCTGAGATAGGCAACCAGAATGCCGATGACAATGTTGATCTGAAACGACCCAACCAGCATGCCGCGCCATTTTGCGGGAGCGATTTCCGCGATGTACACGGGGCCCAGCACGGACGAACCGCCGATCCCGAGTCCGCCGATGAAGCGGAAAATCAGCAACGAAGGCCAGTTCCAGGCGAAGGCGCAACCCAGCGCGGAGATCACATAGAAGAGGGCCAGAATGCGCAGGCTTTCCCGCCCGCCCAGGTGATCACCGAGAATTCCGGACGACATCGCGCCGATGATCGTCCCCACCAGCGCGATCGACACGGTAAAGCCCAACTCGCCCGGAGAGAGGTTGAAGACCTGAGTCAATTGATGGGTGGTTCCGGCGATGACCGCCGTGTCGAAGCCAAACAGCAGGCCGCCGAGAGCGCCCACGATGATGCTCTTCACCAGATAATAGTTGAGCTTGCCTGCCACGCTTGATGCCCTCCCAAACGTTGAGTTCGACCGACGATGTAAGCCCTACTCGCTCCACACGGCCAGTTCGTTTCCGTTGGGATCGGCAAAATGAAAACGCCGTCCTCCGGGAAACTCAAACGTCTCGATGACGATCTTCCCGCCGGCCTCAATGATCTTGCGGCGAGTTTCTTCCAGCGCTTTCGCATACAGGACGACAAGCGCGCCACCCTTGACCGGCTGAGCGCTCATGGTGAAGCCTCCGGCCAGGCGGCCATCATGAAAGCTGGTGTAGTTGGGGCCGTAGTCGGTAAAGCTCCAGCCGAACACCGCGCTGTAGAAGCGTTTGGACGCTGCTATATCTATGGCAGGAAATTCAACGTAATCGATCTGGAAGTTGTGGTCTTGCTGGTCCATGTCTAACCTCGCGTAGGGTATCAGCGGGCAAGATTAGCACACCGGGTTTTCTGTAACGGCGAACGCTCGTCCCGTTCTGGATTATCTTGGCCCCCAAGCTTCGCGGGTTGCACATTGGCTTCGCCTCCCGCATAATCCGCCGGTGGAGAAAGACGCCCGTTCCGCTATCGCCCCACTCGAATCCCCGGTGACTGCGCGTCGCTCTGCAGTCCTGCACCGTGCGCTGAACAAGAGCTATCCCGTGGCTGTTCGCGGAGAGGGCGCGTGGTTGTTCGACGCCGACGGTCGCAAGTTTCTCGATTTCGCATCCAGTGCAGTGGTCAACTTTATCGGACACGGTGATCCGGCCATCGTTCGCGCCATGGCCGAGCAGGCGTCACAGCTCGAGTTCGCACATTCGAGTAACTTCACGACCGATGTCGCCGAGCAGTTCGCGCAGGAATTGCTCGAGTTCGCCGGCCCGGCGTTTGAAGGTGGCGCTGTCTTCTTCACCAGCGGAGGCTCCGAGTCGGTCGAGAGCGCGCTGAAGCTGGCGCGCCAGTATCAGGTGGAGAGCGGGCACTCCGAGCGCTACCAGGTGGTCAGCCGCCGCCAGAGCTATCACGGCGCGACGCTGGGCGCGATGGCGGTCAGCGGCAATCAAGCCAGGCGCGAGATCTATTTGCCGATGCTGCGGGAGTTTCCCAAGGCCGGCATCCCGTACTGCTACCGCTGCCCTTACGATTGCGGCAATGGATGCGCCGACTGCGGCCTCAAGTACGCCGCCGAGGTTGAGCAGGCTATCGCCGAGACGAACGGCACTGCCGCCGCTTTTATCATGGAGCCGATCAGCGGAGCCACGCTGGGAGCGGCCGTACCTTCGCCATCCTATGTGAAACGCGTGGCGGAAATTTGCCGCGAACAGCAGGTCCTGCTGATCGCCGACGAAGTGATGACCGGATTCGGCCGCACCGGCCGCCGCTTCGCCATGGACCACTTCGACGTCGCCCCCGACATCATCGCCACAGGTAAGGGCATCTCCAGCGGCTATGCTCCGCTGGGCGCGGTCATTGCGCAGCGCCACGTGGTTGATGCCATCGCCAAGGGTAGTGGTACGTTGCTGCACGGATTCACCTATAACGGACATCCAGTGTCCGTCGCGACCGGCCGTGCCGTGTTGAGGCGTCTAATCGATGGACATCTGGTCGAAGCTGCCGACTCGGAGCGCGATGGCAGCATGGCGTCCATCCTGCGAGACGAATTACAGAAGTTGTGGAAGCTGGAGAGCGTGGGAGATGTTCGCGGACTCGGCCTGCTGTGGGCGGTCGAGTTCGTCGCTGACAGGCAAACGAAAGAGCCGTATTCCGCTGAAATGAATTTCGCAGCCCGAGTAAGCGAGTTCGCGCAGCAGCGCGGAGTAATGCTGTATCCCATGCAGGGCTGCGCAGACGGCAAGCGCGGCGACCACGTCATGATCGCGCCCCCGGCGGTCATCACGGCAGATGAAATTCGCTGGGCGGTCGAGCAGTTAAGCGAAGCGATCCGTGAAGCTCAGGCTTCGTAGGGGGGCTTCAACAAGAACACAAGGCGCGGACGAGCCGCGCCTTTGCCTAATGACAGATCTGCTGCTCGCTGAAGCGCGCATCGTACGGATTTTCTCTACTGTGTGACGGTCTTGACGGCGTCCCCGACCTTAAAGCCCGAACCGGAAACAGCCGTACCGACGGCGGAAACATCGTCCACATCGGTAAGCTTGATCACGCCAACCGTGGAGCTCATCTTGCGGATCACCGCCCCAGTAGAGGGATCCTTGATCTCCCGAGTGATTCGCTCGACGTTCAGCTGATCGCCGACTTTCAGTCCGGCCTTGCCGCCAACGTTGAGGACGATCTGACCGCCGTCGACGGCCGCGACAAGGCCTTCGACGTTAATCGTGCGAGCTTCCAGTTTGGTGTTGTCGGCGATCAATCCGGCGCTGAGATCCTTTACCGCGAGGTTGACGGCTTCACCGATGATGGTCTGCTGGAAATCGCTGCTGCCGAAATCGGCCGCGCCGCCGCCAAATCCGTGCCAGTTGCTGCCGCCTCCCAGGAGCGAGGTGCTCTCGCGGGAGGACTCACCCTTGCCGGAAGCCACACCCATGATTTCGGCGGTATCGATATTAATAATCCGTGCGTCGACCGCGACAATCGCTTTGCTCTTCTTTTGGCCGAAACCGCCCACACCTACCCCGTGCCAATTGCCGCCGCCCCCGCCCAGATTGGTGTTCTTGGTTTCGTTGCCGAACTGGGTAATGCTGCCGACGATGATCGCATCCACGCCAAGGATTTTGCCCAGCTTGGCCGCGGAATTGGGATTCGCACGGTCACTGTTGGAGAAGTTCTGCTCGGCCAGGATCTTGTCCATCGCCTTGCGGTCGATCACGGAGTACGTCCCATCCTGCACGAGATATTTCACGGTGAGATCGGACATTCCTCTGCCTACATCCACATTGGTGCCAAACATCGCAGACGAGTAGCTTTGTACTGTGGCATAGTCGAAGTCGAAAACAGCCACGCGCTTCTTGCGGCCCTGGTGGGCGGGTGCCGTCGCAGTAGTTGCTGGCGCGGTTTGCGCCTCGGCGGCAACAAGAAACAACAAAACTCCTACCAACGAAAGCGCTAAGACGAACTTCTTCATCATGAATCTCCCAGCAAAGATGTGGTCGAGCCTGAATCGAAACTTAGGTTGTGGTTCGTGGGGCCGGAACACGGCATTCTACACCCACTGACATCGCGGAAGCCGCTTAAAAGTGGCTCCTCGAAGGTAAAGGTCCCATAAAAGCAAAGGCGCGGAGCGTTCCGCGCCTGTCAGAGTTCCGAAATTCACGCAAAGGTGTTACTGCTGGGATGATCCCCCCGGAAGCGTTTCGTGCTGCGTTCCCAACTCGTGGGGGGAAGACATTACCGCCGTATCTGGATTCAGCAGCCCTTTCTTATCTGGTCCAAGGCCAAGCTTGATCAACGCCCGCGAATCAGGGGTGACCTTCGTCTGCCAGCCATTCTCGGCCTGAAAACGTACCAAAGCGTCTTTTGTCCCCTGGTCCCACTTCCCGGAAGGCTCGCCGGAGAGGTAATGCTCTCGCACCAGCGCCTGCTGGATTTCCAAGGTGCGTTCCTGGTCGATTCCATGCTGACCGTGAGAGGTCGCGTTGGCCGACTTCTTCTTGGATTTGCTGGAAGTCTTGCTGGACTGGCTCGACTTAGAGGACTTGGATGACTTATGAGAGCTGGAAGCTGATGTCGTCGACTTAGTCGATTTTGTCTGGCTGGTGGTTGCGTTCGACACGCCGATAAGTAGCAGCGGCGCAGCAATTATGGCGATTGATTTGTGAACTCGTAGATTCAAGCGCAAACGTAGCACCTCGGGGGAAATCTATGAATTCCAGAATTAAGGGCCAATTGTAACCGCACGTTCACCAAAATGGGAACCACAAAAGTTAAGGGGTTCCCAAAAAAGGAACTATCTCGTTGGCCATTTCCGGAGCCCCCGCATGAGACTCAGCGGAGTCGCTCTCCGTGGAATCTCATGCGGTTTGCTTTTGCAGTAACGCAAGTGACGAGTCGGCTTAAGGCAGCGTTCCGCCCATAAAGATGGTTCCCGCATTCGGCCCCAGGCCGCGTGGCCTTACCAGAAACACCACATCCTGCCCGGGTTTAAGCTGCGACTCCACTTTATGGAAATCGCCTTCACTGTTGACCGGCTGCTTATTGATCTCCAGGATGACGTCGCCGCGGCTGACGCCGACAGTATCCCCAAACCCATCAGGCTTCACGTCCTGCACAATGACCCCTTTGGAGTTCGGGAGTTTCATCCGGTCGGCAATCTCCGGGGTGATGTCTTTCACGTTGACCCCGAGCTTGCTCTCTTCCGGTTTGGCTTGTTCGCCGCCCTCGTCGTCATCTCCCAAGCGTGTCGCAAAGAGCTTCTGGCGGTCGGCGACGGTAACTTCGGCGCTAGCTGGTTTGCCGTTTCGCACGTAACCGATCTTGGTGACGGTGCCTGGCTTAATGGCAGAAATCTCGGCGACCAGTTCATCCCCAGTCGCGACCGTCTTTCCGTTCACCGAGACAATGGTGTCGCCGGTTAGTAAACCGGCCTTCTGTGCCGGGCCATTAGGAGTGACGTTAGCAATCGTCACGCCACTGCTGACGCCGTACACGCGCTGCACAGCAGGATTCACGATGGCGTTGAATTCCACGCCGATCGATCCGCGCGAAACCTTGTGGTCCGGGCTGATCAACTGGTTGTAAACCTGCACCACGGTATTCGACGGCATCGCAAAGCCGACGCCCTGATAGCCGCCTCCGCTGGTGTAGATGGCGGTGTTAATGCCAATTACTTCACCGTTCATGTTGACCAGAGGGCCGCCCGAGTTGCCAGGATTGATGGCCGCATCGGTTTGAATGAACGACTGGAATTGCCGCTGCGGAACGATGTTGCGGCCGCGTGCCGAGACAATGCCGGCGGTCACGGTTTCTTCCAAGCCAAACGGACTGCCCACGGCCAGAACCCAGTCGCCAACGGACATGCTGTCAGAGTTGCCCAGCTTGGCATAGGGCAGCGCTTTCTTGGCGTCAATCTTGATGACGGCCAGGTCGGTTTCCTTGTCAACGCCAATCACGGTCGCGTCGTAGGTCACCGTCTCAGGATCGTTCATCAACTTAACCCGGATGCGGTCGGCCTTTTCCACTACGTGGGCATTGGTAACGATGTAGCCCTTGGCATCGACAATTACGCCCGATCCCAGGGAACGCTCGCGCAAGTCATCGCCACCGGGGGCGCCCGGCATCTGTCCTTGTCCCTGCCCTTGCCCTTGACCCTGACCACCAAAGAATCGGTCCAGAAAGTCCTGCATGGGATTATCGTCGCCGCCGTCGTTGTCGTCGGGAGTTCCGGGGACGGCGCGGCCGCCCTTGCGGTGCGGATTCTTGATCGTTGACTCGGTATTGATATTGACCACGGCCGGCTCAAGCTGGCGCGCAATTTGCGAGAACTGGCTCGACAGTTGCTGCGGTGAGGGTACTTGGAGCGGCGTTGCATCCGAGGACGAAACTGACTTTTCTTTTCCCTTTACTCCAGCCGACACGACCGTACCAATCAAGATACCCAGCGAAAGCGTCGCCAGGATGACGAGGGTCGAGGCGAAGCGATTGGCCTTCATCTTCTCCCCAAAACCCATGTGTTGCCGATCCATTGAAAACCCTCCAACAATTAGACCCAAACTTAAATTATACGTTGCTGTCAGGAGCCAGATGAATCGTGACAGGTGGTGGGGAAATCCCCGGAGTTCTTAGACGCCAACTGCAAGCAATAGTTACCAATTGTTTAGTTGACAACCGCGTCGCGTTGTTTAGTTGACAGCCGCGCCCGCGCTAACTCGCACCGGTTCGTTCAGTTCTCAGCCTGATACACCGTTTTTCCGCCGACGACCGTCCGCACCACCCCGGTTTTCAGGATTTCCTGAGGCGAGAACTTGGTCAGATCACGATCCAGCACGACAAAGTCGGCGAGCATTCCCGGAGCCAGCGTTCCTTTCTCCGTCTCGGCAAACTGAGCGTAAGCCGATCCTGTCGTGTAGGCCAACAATGCTTGCTCTATGGTTATCTTTTGCTCGGGATAGTAATCCTTGGTTCCCGCCTCGTTTTTGCGCGTCACCGCAGCATAGAGGCCGCGAAAAGGATTGATCGGCTCGACCGGATAGTCGGTCCCAAAGGCCAGCGGAACCCCGTTATCGAGGAATTGTTTCCACGGATACGAGGTTCTGGCGCGTTCCGGACCGATTCGCTCTACCGCCCAGTTCATGTCCGTCAGCAGGTGACAGGGCTGCACTGAAGCGACCACGCCGAGCTTCTTGTACTGCGCAAATTGATCTGGCGCAATCACCTGATCGTGCTCGATGCGAAAGCGGAAGTCGTGCGCAGACTTCGCGCCGGTAGCGGCATGGGCGTGCGGATTGCGCGTTGACTCGGCGAAGGCGTCCAGCGCCATTTGCGCGGCACGGTCCCCAATAGCGTGGAAGCCCAGTTGAAATCCGGCCGCGACGCGCTCACTGGCCATTTTGTTCAGCGTCGCCTGATCGTACTGTGGCAGCCCGGAATTGCCGGGATCGTCCGAATAAGGCGCCAGCAGTGCTGCCGTTCGAGAACCTAGCGAGCCATCCATGTAGCCCTTCAACATCGCCGTATGCAACATGGGATCGGCGGAGGGATGATGCTCCCGGTGCTGTTGCAGCACCGCGACTGGATCTCTAAAAACAAGCCACTCGCTGATGCGCAAGGTGAGTTTGCCCTCGCGTTCCAGGTCTTCAAACACCAGGAAGTCATCCCAATCGGAATAGTCCTGGGCCGACGTGATTCCCCACCGCGCTGCGTCGGCTAGCGCAAGTTCAGCTGCGTGGCGTCGTTGCTCGGGAGTCGGCGGGGGAACCTTGGCCAACACCAGTTCCTGCGCCCCCTCGCGAAGGATACCCGTGGGTTCGCCCTGGGCATCGTGATCGATCTTTCCACCTTGGGGGGCCTGGGTCTGGGCCGTGATACCCGCCGCTTTGAGCGCCGCGGTGTTGGCGATCGCGATGTGTCCATCGATCCGCACGAAAATCGCCGGATGTCCGTTGGTCATCCTGTCGATATCCTGGCGAGTGGGCAGCATTTGTCCCGGCCACAGCGTGTGGTCCCACCCGCTGCCCTGGATCCACTCTCCCGGCGCCGCCTGATTTACTCGCAGCCCAATGAGATGTTGCATCCCCTGCAGATTGCTGGTGCCACGCAGGTCGACGCTTAACTGGCTGAATCCTGCAGACGCAAGGTGCACGTGCGCGTCGTTAAAGCCCGGCATAACGAAGCGCCCGCCAAGATCGACGACTTGAGTGTTTCCTTGTTTCAGCTTGACGATTTCTTCGTTGGAACCGATCGCCAGGATTTTCCCCCCGCCTACCGCAATGGCTTGGACTCGAGAGGGAGTGGCTTGGGTGTAAATGTCGCCGTTGACGAAGATCGTGTCGGGCTTAATCGCGACGTCTTGACCAGTCAGGAATTCTGAATGCAGCACGGTCGCAAAAAGCAGGATTGAGAGCAATAACCATTTCATTCGTCCGCAACTCCGCACAGAGCCAGTGTCAGTAGCAAAATTCGTTTGAGTCCCAGATCGCGGCCGGTCGGATCGTACCATTCATTGATGGTATGCGCCCCTCCTCCGCTTCCGCCCGCTCCGATTGCGATGGCTTCACGCCCCAGGGACAAAGGGATGTTGGCGTCGGTCGAAGCCCGTTGCACGCGGGAGCTGTTGTTCAACCGCGCGTCGACCGCGCGAATCACCCGCAGGAGATGTGAGTCCGCAGGAAGGTCAGCGGCGGGACGGTCTCCGATCACGCGCACTTCGGCCACCAGCCCATCTTGTTTCTTTTTCCGCCCGGCGGTCACAGTCGTGGCTTCCTGCACCGCTTCGTCAAGCGCGCGCTGCAAGCGATCCAACTGCTCGACCGACGCCGAGCGTGTGTCAACGCGCATGGTGGCCGACTGCGGAACGGAGTTTACCGATGTCCCGCCGTGCACGATCCCGACGTTGAACGTCGTCTTCGGCGTAACGGGCACCGTCGTCTGGCTGAACCGGTCGATGATGCGCGCTATCGCCACAATCGGGTTGGGTACTCCGAAATCGCTCCAGGAGTGTCCGCCCGGCCCGCGAACTGTAATTTCGTAGCGCCGGCTACCCAGGCCCTCGGCGATAATGGTGTCGGTCCCGGCCCCATCCAGCACGACCAGGGCGCCGATCGACCGCAACCACTCCGGCTGTTGGAAGATATGCCGCATTCCGCGAAGGTTCCCTTCGCCCTCCTCACCCACGTTCCCGATGAACAGAATCGATGCCTGGTTGACGATGGTGGTATCGCGCAACGCTCCCGCGATTGCCAGCATCGCGGTAATGCCTGAACCGTTGTCAGATATGCCCGGGCCATGAAGCTTGCTTCCTTCTCGCGAGACGGCGATTGCAGATCCCGAAGGAAACACCGTGTCGAGGTGGGCGCTGAGAGCAATGTACTGCGCGTTCGAGTCTGTACCTGGCTGGGTCCCGAATACGTTGCCTAACTCATCTTGGCGAACGTCTGACAACCCGAGGCTTTGGAATCGGGCTTTCAGCCAGTGGCTTCGCGCCGATTCGCCCCAGGGAGGCGCGGGAATCGCGGTCACTTCCAACTGAATGTCTTCCAGTTCGCGCGCATGAGCGCGAAACCAGGCGAAGGCATCGTGTACCGAGCGCCGTTCGGCAACCCCGGCAACGATCTGCTGCGCCGAACGGGAAGCACGCGATTCGCCAGGCACAGGCAAAATCTCCTCGCCGAACGTCGGCCGCTGCTGAGGACCTAAGGCCATGAGTGATGGTAATACGTTTGGTGAGCCGAGAAATGTTTATTCGAATTGTAAGGTAACCCGAGAGATGTGTTTTGGATTCGAATCGGTAAGGCTTTATGACGCGAAAGAGGTCCGCACACCTTCCGCTTGGACGCACTCCAGAATCTCGGCTTCGGTAAGCATGGTCGCGGAGTTCTTGGCCCGCTGGAAGATGCGTTCCACCAGTTCCGGAGTGTCGGGAATGCCGTGCTTCTCCAGCCAGAAATGCACATTCGACTTGCCGCTCATGGGACCGATCTCGATGATTTGCTCCATCCCGAAGTAGTGCGATGGCACGCCTGAGTAAATGCTGTTGGCCAGCATCACATCGTTCTTGCGGTATGCCTTGATGACCGCGGCCGCATGCACCCCGGTGCCGGTCCGGAAGGCATCTCCGCCCACCACCGGATAGTTGTGCGGTATGGGAATGCCGGTGGCCTTGGAAACGGCGTCGCAATAATCTTTAAGCCCGTTGAGGTCCTGGCTCGCCCACGGCTCGATGCCCATCAACTTCAGGTTCACCAGCATCTGGTCCATTTGCGTGTTGCCCACGCGCTCGCCGATTCCGCAAGCGGTAGCGTGTACCACCTCGGCTCCCGCAACCAGCGCGGCCATGGAGTTGGCCACGGCCAGTCCGCGATCGCAGTGCCCGTGCCACTCCACGCGAATGTCCTGGCCGGAAGGCTTCACCACCTCGCTCACTACGAACTGCATCAGGGCCACTGTTCCCATGGGCGTGGCGTGACCAGCGGTATCGCAGATCACGATGGCGTGCGCCCCACAATTGATTGCGGTCGAATACAGGCGTTTTATGGTCTCGGGATCGCAGCGGGTCGTGTCCTCGGTGACATACATGACCTCGAGACCCAGCGACACGGCGAACTTCACCGCTTTTTCGGTGGTGCGCAACAGGAAGTCGTCGGTCCAGTCTTCGGTATAACGGCGAATAGGGCTCGACCCGATAAAGGTTGCGGCCTCGATGGGCACGCCGGTTCGCTGCACGATCTCCGCAATCGGCCGGATGTCGTTCTCATGGGTGCGGGCAGCGCAGTTGGGTTTGATCTTCAGACCGGCCCGCGCAATCTCCCGCGCCAGCGCCTCGCAGTGGGCCACAGCGCGCGGCCCTGCTCCGGGCAGGCCAATGTCGAGCATGTCGATGCCGACGGCCTCCATCAGGTGGAGGATCTCGATCTTCTGCTCGATCGAGGGATCGCGAACGGAGGGTGACTGCAAACCGTCGCGCAGCGACTCGTCGTTCAACAGGACGCGCCCAGCCGGTTTCATCGACCGCGCGTAAACCTTGTTCCAGTCGTAGATCAGTTCAGAAACTTCTGCAGACACAGTCCCCTTCCGTACCTTGAGTCCTTTGAAAGACTCTGGTTCAGCCGTGCCGAATCAGCGCTTCTTAGTATTCCTGCGACTTAGTCCGCTTCCGGCGCCCCACAGCACCGAATAATCATTCCATCCCCACAGATGGAACAAAACTCGTTGCGTTGCAAATCCTCGTGCAGCGGAAGGTTACTCTTTGCCTTCCGCTTCAGCCGGCGACCCGCTGCGGGCGGCGTCTTCGGAACGACAGTCACGCCAAAGACCGACAGCATGCCAACCCCCGCCACGTTCTTCCCTCGCGGCTCTTCGACATTGGGAAGGTAAAGGGTTTTGCAATGCTCACAACGATAAACTTCGCCCTGGTCTCCGTAGGCTTGTCGCACGTCGCCACAACCCTGTTCCAGCACGTCAGCCATATAGAACCAGCGCTTGAGGTGACCGCCACAGAACTTTCCCTTCGCATCCTTTTCGTTGCAGGATCGCTGGAGCGGCTTTTTGTATTTCACCTTATGGTTCGGTAACTGGGCAGGAGCCTCGTCTTGTTGATCAGGCATGATGGCGGCGGATACCTCGAAGCTACCTTTGCTGGCGCACTACGCTAGGAGACAAGGCACTCAAGCACATAGTCCCGAGGCACATTGTAACCCAGCCTCAACGGTGCTTTGGGACACTCGCCGCGTAGTGAGGGAGCAGATCAAATCCGATTTCGCCGCCGCAACGCTCCCATCGCCCCTATCGCTCCCTTCATCCGCGCTACCATGCTTCTGCCGAAAAGCATGTCGATGAATGCCGACATTTGCCGCTGGAAGCTTGCGCCGTAGCCATACCACCACACCTTAGGCATGCGAGGCAGAAGGTCCACGTCGACGTACTTTACCTGCACCATTTCAGCGAGACCCAGCCTGCCGTGGGTGCGGCCGATGCCGCTCTGCTTGAACCCGCCATGTGGGGCCTCCGCGATCCCGAACCCCGAGATCGCGTCGTTGATCATCACGGTTCCGGCCTTGATGCGCGCGGCGAGAGCCTCGCCCCGCTTCCGATTGCCAGTCCACACGCTGGCCGCCAGTCCAAACTCGCTGTCGTTGGCCAGCGCGACTGCATCGTCGTCGGTGTCGAAGGCGGCTACCGGGAGTGCCGGACCAAAGGTCTCCTCGCGCATGATGCGCATCTCGTGGGTGACGTCGGCGAGCAGCGTGGGAGCGTAGAAATTCGGGCCCAGTTCCGTCATCCGGCGACCGCCCGCCAGCAATCTCGCTCCGCGCGCGATTGCGTCGTTAACCTGCTCTTCCACGGTGCGCACTTGGCGTTCGTGGATCAGTGGCCCCATCTCTACCTCGGAACGCCAGCCCCTCTCCCACTCGCAGCTTTCTCGATTTTCTGGCGGCAGAGTTCGAGGAACCTGTCGTACACGCTGCGCTGCACGTAGCAACGCTCGACCGACAGGCAGGTCTGCCCGGCATTCACCATCGATGCCCCAGACCGCGCCGCTCGACGCCACCTCGAGATCGGCGTCTTCCAGCACGATCATGGGGTCCTTGCCACCCAGTTCCAGCACTACCGGCAGGAGCCTTCGTGCCGCGGTTTCCGCTACGCGCTTGCCAGTAGCCACGCTCCCGGTGAAGATCACTTTGTCGATGTCCGACTCCATCAGGGCACCGCCAACCGGGCCAGTGCCGATGAGAACCTGCATCAAGTTGGGATCGAGTCCCGCCGCACGCAGTAGTCTCTGCAGTTCCAGCCCAATCAGCGGTGTCAATTCCGATGGCTTCAGGACGACAGCATTGCCCATCGCCAGGGCCGACAAGGTCTCGGTGGCCGGAATGGAGAAGGGATAGTTCCACGGCGCGATAATTCCGATTACGCCATAGGGCTCGCGCACCAGCCTGCCGCGCTTGGTCTTCATGGCGAGGTTGCCATGCGGCAGCGGCTCGTCGCGCAGAAAATTGTGCGCCGTGCGAATGCAGAATTCCGCCGCATCCAATACCACGAGGATCTCGGTGGTCAGTGCCTCCACTGTAGGTTTGCCGGCCTCGCGAGAGATCAACGTCGCCACCTGTTCGCGCTGCTCGCTCAACTTGCGCTGGAAGCGCTTCAGCACGGCGACGCGCTCTTTCACTGGCAGCGCCTGCCATGCCGGCTGCGCCTGCCGGGCGCGCCGCACCGCGTCATGTACTGCTTCCGGCGTGGCACAAGCCAATTCGGCCAGTTTCTCGCCAGTTGCAGGATTCGTGCTGATGATCGTCTCTCCGCTCGCGACTTGCGTGATTGTGCTCATAACCTTCCGTACTCCACGCTGACGAGATACAGACCGCAGGCGGGTGCGGTCGCTCCGGCAGCGCTCCGGTTCTTGGCTGCAAGGATGGTCGAAACGTCTTCCGGCTTCAGAGCGCCCTTGCCTACCTGCAGAAAGGTCCCTACCAGGTTGCGCACCATGTGGTGCAGAAATCCGTTGCCGCGAATGGTGTAGCTGAGCTCTTCGTCTGTTCTCGCCCACAGCGACGAGTGGATGGTGCGTACGTTTCCCATCTTCTGGGTCAGGGCATCGGGACCGTTGTCTTCATAGATTTCCAGGCTCTCGGTCCCGATTTTGGCCAACACTTCGTCGATTCTCCTCGCGCGATACTCCCATTGCAGCAGCCGCTCGCTTCCCGCGGTTGGCCTGCGATCGCGTTATCCGAGCGCTGCGTTCCGGATCGGAGGCCGCGAATGAGGTGAAGTCGAAAGTTCCAACAACCCGTTCCGAAGCCTGAATCATGGCCTCTTCATCCAGTGGATAGGGATCGTGATACACATAGCGCGACAAGAACGGCGGACATATATCGTTCCTGTAAATGCGATAGCGATAGGTCTTGGCTGACGCCAAGTGACGCGCGTGAAAGCTGTCTTCGACTATTTCTACACCCGTCACCCGGATGGCCGGAGGAAGAATATCGTTCAATGCGATCAACAAGTTCCGTTCTGGGATAGGAGAGTCGATGCGCACCGAGGCGACTTGTGCCAGAGCATGCACTCCTGCGTCGGTACGTCCCGAACCTTGCGGCAATACGCTTTCGCCGGTAATCCGTCCAAGGCATTCAGCCAGAACGCCCTGCACCGTCGGAAATCCGGGCTGAATCTGCCACCCGTGGAACTCGGCTCCGTCGTAGGCCAAAGTGATCTTCAGGTTCTGACTCAACTGGCTGTCCTTGCTGTGTACGCGCGCATGCAGTCGAATGTTAAGAGGTGTAAATCTGGTGTCAGCGCGTACCGCTAACCTCACTACGTCAGCTATACTAAGCCATTACTGCAACTTACGAGGCTCAAATCCAGAGGACACGCTCCTGACGCCAGCTCGAATTTGAACCTTCATCGCTCTTCGTCCGTATTACAGAAAGGCGACAGGAATTCACACTTAGGACACTGAGTTCACATGCACTTTTCTGGAGAAGAGGGAATGCCCGTTTTTCGTTTCGTGAATGTAGCGGTCCGCCAAATCCTTGCGCTCGGCATGGTTGGGGTTCTATGACGACGAGCTTTGCGCAAGAGCCGGCGCAGAAACCAGCCCAGCCCGCCGCTCCGGATCAAGTTACGCAAGCCACCACTACCGTTACCTCAGGCGCCAAAGCCGCAGGGCAACGCCTACAATTCTATTCCGACCAGAACTATGCCAAGGGCCAGTCACAATGGCCCAAATTCTGGTCCGTGTGGAGCGTCCGCGACCAGTTGCCGTCGCCGAATTTTACCAATTCGCCGCTCATCGACAGGGTCATTCGTGACGGCAAGATGTACTTGTCGCTGGATGATGCTGTCGCCCTCGCGCTGGAAAACAACCTCGACATCGCCATCCAGCGCTATAACCTGATCACCGCCGATGCGGATATCCTGCGCACCTCCTCCGGCGCGGCCGCACTCGGCGTGAACACCGGTCTGGTACAGGGAACTCCGGGCGGCCCGCCCGGATCGACAACTCAGGCGGAACTGGCACCGCTGCCACAGGCTCGACGGGAGGCGGCGCAGGCGGCACCACGCATTGGCGTAGGCGGAGCGGCGCGGGCGCAGCGGGCATTGTTGCCTCGACCCAGGGCGAAGGCGCGCCGATTGACAATTTCGATCCGGTCCTCACTGGCACCGGCGAGGAACAACACGCGATCTCGCCGACCACCAATATTTTCGCTGGCGCCACGGCGCTGAATCAGGCCACGACGACCGCCAACCTGCTCTACACCCAGGGCTTTCCCACCGGCACGCTCATGTCGGTCGGCTATAACAACACTCGCATCAGCACCAATTCGATTTTCAACACGGTGAATCCGAGCACTGAGCGCCAACTTCCAGTTCCAGTTGCGCCAGCATCTGTTGCAGGGGTTCGGTTTCAACTCGAACCTGCGCTGGATCCGCATCGCGCGCAACGACAGGGCCATTATGGACGCCGCCTTCCAGAACCAGATCATGCAGACGGTCTCGCAGATCGAGAACATCTACTGGGACCTGGTGAACGCCTACGAAAACGTGAAGGTGCAGCAGCGGGCACTGGAACTGGCTGACAAGACCCTCTCCGACACCCAGAAACAGGTGGAAATCGGCACGCTGGCGCCGATCACGGTGGTCCAGTCGCAAAGCTCGGTGGCCACCGCCAAGCAAAACCTGATCATCGCGCAGACCAATCTGCAGTTGCAACAGTTGCTGATGAAGAACGCCATCACGCGCAATAACACCGATCCGATCCTGGCTACGGCGCCGGTCATTCCGACCGATACGCTGCAGATCAACGAGCCATTCCAGACGCCTCCGGTTGAACAACTCATCGATTCGGCGCTCAAGAACCGGCCGGAAATCGTTCAGTCGCGCCTTAACCTGACCAACCGCGAAGTCGGACTGAAGGCGATCAAGAACCTGCAATTGCCGACCGTGGACTTGTTTGCGTTTTATGGCGGGACAGGGCCTGGGCGGGCGCCCAGAATCCCTACATCACCTGCGGCAATCCAGCGGCGCCTCCGGGCCAATGCCTTCCGCCGGGGAGCATTCCTGATACTGGCTACGGGCATGCCTTTGGCAATATGTTCAACAGCTCGGCGCCCGACAAGGGAGTCGGCGTCAACATCAACATCCCGTTGCGAAACCGGCAAAACCAGGCTGACCAGGTGCGTTCCGTGATTGAGTACCGGCAGGCCCAGATGGCGGCCCTGCAGCAGGCCAATACCATCACCTTGCAGGTCCGCAATGCGCAGTTTGCATTGACGCAGAACTACGCAGCGCTGCAGGCCGCCGTTGCCGCTCGCGACTACGCGTCGCAGAACCTCGATGCCGAGCAGAAGAAATACTCGCTGGGAGCTTCCACCTCGACGCTGGTACTGCAGGCATCGAGTGCCTTGACGCAGGCTGAATCCAATGTGCTGGCGGCCGCCACCAACTACGAAAAGTCCAAGGTGCAACTCGACCTCTACCACCGCCGCAACGCTCAACCAAGCTCGGCATCGACATGGAGGACGCCGAATCCGGCAAGGTGCAGAAGATGCCCAAAGTACCGGGCATTGTTCCGACCAACCCGCAGAATCCCGGACCGTTGGAGCCGAAGCCGAGCCAGCCGCCGCCGCCAAACCCGCCGCCGCCCGCCGAACCAATAGCCCGAGATCCGAGTACCCAAATCAAGCATGCCGTCCTCGCGGACGGCATGCTTTTTTGTTTCTGTGAAGTTGGCCGCGCGGTTAGCATGGACTGCTTGAGCCTCTCCGTCGTCATCATCACCCTTAACGAGGAAGCCAACCTGGCGCGCACGCTGGCCAGCGTCGCCTGGGCCGACGAAATCGTCGTCGTCGATTCCGGCTCGACCGACCGCACCCGCGAGGTAGCCGAATCGTTTCACGCCAAGTTCTATCGTTGAGCCGTGGAAAGGGCTTCGCGGCGCAGAAGAACTCCGCGCTAGCCAAAGCCACCGGCGACTGGATCCTTTCGCTCGACGCCGACGAAGAAGTCGAGCCCGCGCTGGCCGACGAAATCCGCAAGGTACTCGCCGCCAACCCGTCCGTCGCAGGCTTCTGGATTCCACGCAAGAACTTCTTCCTCGGCCGCTGGATCAAGCACGGCGGCTTCTATCCCGATCCCAAGCTGCGCTTGTTCCGTCGCGGTGCCGGCCAGTTCGAAGACCGCCTCGTGCATGAAGACCTGCGCATCGACGGCACGACCGCCTCGCTGAAAAACAACCTGCTGCACTACGCCTATCCCACGCTCGAGAGCTACATCGAACACATGAACCGCTACTCGTCGCTGGGCGCGGAGATGGCGGTCGCAAAACGCGCCGCGCGGCTTCAGCTTTCTCGACATCGTGGTGCGCCCCAAGCTGACGTTTCTCTACAACTACATCCTGCGACTTGGATTCCTCGACGGCCGCGAAGGCCTGCTGCTGCACCTCTACCATGCAACCTATGTGAGCTGGAAGTATGCCAAGGCGTGGGAGCGGAGTCGCAAGTGATCCGAGGCTGCCGCAATAGGTGAGTGAACTTGGTACAGTCGCGATCGTTGGCGCCGGACCAGGAGGGCTGGTCGCGGCGCGCTACTTGCTACTCCATGGCTTCGAAGTCGTCGTCTTCGAGCAAAGCGACAGTATCGGCGGCCAGTGGAACCAGGGCGCTGCACACAGCGGGGTTTGGCCCGCCATGCTCACCAATACCAGTCGCCTCACGACCTGCTTCAGCGATCTGCCTTGGCCCGCGGGCACGCCTATGTTCCCCCACAACGGCGAAGTCCGCGACTATCTTGAGCAATTCGCCTCACGCTTCGGAATAGCGGCGCGCGTCAAGCTGGGACATCGGATCGATTCGATCGAGCGCGACGGCGACGCGTGGATGATCACCGCAGTCGATACCAGTGGCACCGCAACGACACAGGCGTTTTCTCATGTCGTAGTGGCTTCGGGACGCTATCACCAGCCTGAGATTCCCAGCGTTCCCGGCATCGACACTTTTTCCGGTTCGCTCGGAGTCGGTCACACCTTCTCTTATCGCGGATCCGATGCTTACCGCGGCCAGCGCATTTTGATACTGGGATGCAGTATCAGCTCGGTCGAGATTGCCAGCGAACTTGCTATGTCCGGAGCCGCACGAGTTGTGTCCAGCTACCGCCGGCAACGTTATGTATTGCAGAGAATCATCGCCGGAATGCCCTTGGACGCGGTTGCCTTCACCCGCTTCCGTGTTCTCGCCGGTGAGACTTTTCCAATTGAGGCCGTCAAGGCGAGCCTGAAGGAGTTCATCGTTCACACCAGTGGTGAGCCGCAATTCTGGGGCGCTCGCCCGGCTGACGACGATCCTCTAGTGGCTGGCATCACCCAGAGCCAGTACTATCTGCCGCTCGTCTGCGAAGGACGCATCGTTACCAAGCCATGGATCCGCTCCATTGCCGGCCGCACCGTGACTTTCGAAGACGGCGCCTCGGAAGACTTCGACGGCATCCTTTTTGGCACTGGATTCGCCCTTGATCTGCCGTTCCTCGGCCAGACCATTCGCGATGCGCTCGGCGCCGATGCTGACGTCCTGAGGCTCTATCACCATACCTTCCACCCGAATCTGCCCAACTTCGCGTTCGCCGGCTCGTTTCATCAGGGAGGCCCTTACTTTCCGCCCTTGGAGTTGCAGGCTCGCTGGATTTCCTATGTTTGGAGCGGCCTGCGCCCGCGGCCCACATCGGATGAGATGCGGCTCGCGATCGCGAGGCATGCGACCGATGCCTACACCTTGATGCGTATGTCCGAGATGTGCCTGCTTTTTGCCCGCCTGGCCGGAGTCGAACCTGATGTGGATCAATGGCCCGAACTCAAACGGGCGTTGCTGTTCGGTCCCCTGACCCCAATTTCGTTCCGCCTCAGCGGACCCGACGCCTTACCCGACGCGCCGCAGCGCTTCGCCGCAGAGGCCGCTGAATTTGGATTGATAACCTCGCCCGAATTGACCGAATCGGAGCAGGAAATGCTGGTGACATTGCAGGCTCGCGAGTGAAGCGGACTAGCTTGGCGCGTCCGTGTCGTCCGCTTTCTCGTAGAGCCGCAGGTCTTCGAAGTGCACATCGTGGGAGGCTCCGCAGGTGCCGCACGCCACTCGGTACAGCATCTTCTCGTTATCTCCGAAGGGACGATGCGACGATTCCAGATCGACCAGAATTTCGCTCTGGCACTGCTGGCAATCGCAACAATAGAGGCTGATTCCCATGGAGCGTGATGGTACTCCTTTCGGCATGTGCGGCGCGGAGGAGCGTTGACACTCGCCGTGTCTAGATAAAATTGGGTGAACTCCGGCCGAGGTTCCCCTTGGTTTACTCTGGTTAAGCTGCTGCTCCCTTGCTCGTCACGGCTGCATCAACTAAACTGCAGCGTCCGCCTTTAGCGCAACTTTGTGGGGTAGTCCATGTCTGATAGCACCAAATCCGGTGGGAAGACTCTCGCCGAAACGCCGGTCACCGATCTATTCGCCGACGGTCGCCATCCCTCCAAAGTAGAAAAACAATGGGCGGAGAACACTCTCGCGCCGTCACTGCACAAGTCTCCCGAGAAGCCGATTGGTGCGCCGACGGGAACGAATCTCGATGAACATGGCGATGCGCGCTTTACCACCATCTCAGGCATGCCTGTGCGACGGCTCTATACACAGGCTGATCTTCCCGCCGACTGGAACTACGACGAGTACCTGAACTATCCGGGACAGCCTCCTTACACCCGCGGCATCCACTCCTCCGGCTATCGCGGCAAGATGTGGACCATGCGCCAGTTCTCGGGTTTCGCTTCGCCTGAGGAAACCAATCAGCGCTACAAGTACCTGCTGGAGCACGGCGGACAAGGGCTCTCCGTCGCCTTCGACCTCCCGACGCTGATGGGGTACGACAGCGACCACATGATGAGCGAAGGCGAAGTCGGCAAATGCGGCGTGGCCATCGATTCGCTCGAAGATATGGAAATTCTCTTCGACGGCATCGATCTCGAGAAGACCACAGTTTCCATGACCATCAACTCGCCTGCGTCGATTCTGTGGGCGATGTATCTCGCAGTCGCCGAGAAGCAGGGCGCTGACTGGAAGAAGATTTCCGGCACCATCCAGAACGACATCCTGAAGGAATACATCGCGCAGAAGGAATACATCTATCCGCCCGCGCCGTCGATGCGCCTGGTGATCGACACCTTTGAGTTCGGCACGAAGTTCACGCCGCGATTCAACACCGTCTCCATCAGCGGATACCACATTCGCGAAGCCGGTTCGACCGCATTGCAGGAACTGGCCTTCACCGTCTACGACGGTGTCGAGTATGTCGAGTGGGCGCAGCGGCGTGGCCTCGATGTGGATGAGTTCGGCCCGCGTCTTAGCTTCTTCTTCAACGCACACAATGATTTCTTTGAGGAGATCGGCAAATACCGCGCCGCCCGTAAGATCTGGTACCGCCTCATGAAGGATCGCTTCGGCGCCAAGAACGAACGCACCTGGCTGATGCGCTTCCACACCCAGACGGCGGGCGTTTCGCTCACCGCGCAGCAACCCATGAACAACATTGCGCGCGTTGCCATCCAGGCGCTGGCGGCGGTGCTGGGCGGCACCCAGTCGCTGCACACCGACAGCTACGACGAAGCCCTCGCTCTGCCCACCGAAGAAGCCGTCCGCATCGCACTGCGCACCCAGCAGATCATCGCCTACGAGTCGGGAGTGGCGCAGACCGTCGATCCGCTCGGCGGATCGTACTTCGTGGAGCGCATGACGCTCGACATGGAGAAGGGCGCGTTCGACTACTTCGACAAGCTCGATGCCATGGGAGGCATGGTGAAGGCCATCGAGAAGGGCTATCCACAGAAGGAAATCGCCGAGGCCAGCTACCAGTTCCAGCGCGCCATGGAAGCCAAAGAGAAAGTCACCGTCGGCGCCAACGAGTTTGTGGTGGAAGAGCCGTCTCCGAACATCCTCTATATCGGCGAAGAAGTAGCGCAGGCGCAGACGAAGAAGCTCAACTCGCTGCGTCAACGCCGTTCGAATGACGAAGTCCGCCGCCGCCTCGATGCATTGAAGAAAGCTGCGGCGCAAGAACCCCAAGCTCCGGCCGATGGCACGATCTCTCCGGTGAACACCATGCCGTTCATCATTCAAGCCGTCAAAGCTTATGCCACAGTCGGAGAAATCTGCGATGCCCTGCGCGAGGTTTACGGAACTTATGAAGAGAGCGCCTTCGCGTAGAAGCAGCCAGCGCGTGGCTCGACCACGAGAGTCCTTTCCACTACGAAACCGATAGCCCCGCAGCTTTCGCCAATCGTTCCTGCCGCTGATCGAAGGTCCAGAAGTTCGTCGCGCCGAGTTCGAGAGCACAGGCCACGTGCAGCGTGTCCAAAGTGCGACAGCCGAGCTTCGCCACATGGCGCCTAGCAAGCTCCACCGCGAGATCGAAAGCCGCTTCCGGCACGACGACTTCAAGCCAGAGGCCCGCCCGTCGGTCAATCTCAAAGTTGTCGTACGCCCGGTCAGCTTCGGCAGCAGAGATTCTGCGCTGAAAGACCTGCTGCACAATGGCATGCGCACATTCCACCTGGTGAAATGGCGTCAGCCAAACGCGCGGATTTTGCTGCATTTGCCGACGCGCACGAGACGAGTGAGCATCGGGGACGTACAGCGAAACCAGGAAACTTGAGTCTGGGTAGGTGCTCAATACCGTGAGCGCTTCCGCTCCTCAAGCACCGTATTCGGGAAGACTCGATCCCCAAAAATCGCCTTCGCCCGCGCCTCAAAATCGGGCAATTCCTTGGATTGCTTCTCGGATCTTTCAGGCACAATCCGTCCGATGACCCGGTCCCTATCTCGCAACTCGACTGTCTTTCCGTCCTTCAGCCACGCCTTCAGCCGGCGAGTGTCTCTGAGTTCGCGCATATTAACGGTTGGCATACTCACAATGTGTCACATTATGTGTCACATCGTCAAGTTTGTTTTGGACACGATCTGCGCGTGAGGTGTATGGGAACGTACGAAGAGAGCGCATTCGCGTAAACGATTCGAGGGTTGCTAACTCGCTCGCGACATGGGAACGAAATGCTCCCCATTAAGGCTTTCGTAGAGCGGCACCGCCAAGCCCGTTCCGGCACCTTCCACCGCCTGCATGAGCTGCAATAACAAGTCCTGTTGGATCCCGAGGAAGTGATCGAAGTCCGGCGTCAAGACATAGGCGAACACTTCAAGATCGAGCGAGTAAGCACCGATTCCCGTAAAGCGGACGGGGATTTCCCCGATTTCGACACCCGGATGCTGTCGCAGTAGTTCCTGGATCGAATACAACACCCGCAGCAGTTGGTCTGAACTCGTGTCCCGGCGCAAGCTCACCGTCTGGTGGAACCACATCTTGTCGCGAGCGCTGAAATTTTCCAGCTCCATGGTGGAGAATTGGCTATTGGGCACGCTAACCACCGTCCGATCAAGGGTGCGTATGCGGGTAGAGCGCAGTCCGATGTGCATTACGGTTCCCACCCGGTTTCCGAAGCGGCAGAAATCGCCTACCAGGACGGGCCTGTCTCCAATCACCGAAACTCCCCCGAACAGATTTTCGATGGTCTTCTGGGCTGCCAATGCGACCGCGAGTCCACCCACCCCTAGACCAGCCATGAGTGTGGTTGTGTTGTAGCCCCACGCACTCAGCACCGCGAGGATCGCAATCAAGAAAAGCAACATCTTTAGAATCTGTCTGCCCAACGGAAGCACCGAATAGGTCATGGCCTTCATGTGGGGATCGAGACGGGCACGCCACCGCTCGCTGGCAAGGTCGATTACGACGGCACCAGCCCAGGCTATAGCGAGAAAGAAGCCCATCGCCAGTGCTCTCCCCAGGTACAGCCGCACAATCGCGGAGGGGGGTGCGAGTTCAAGTGCCGCACGGAAACCGATGATTCCCAGGCACAAACACACGGGTTTCAGAAGCTCTTCAGCGCCAGCGCGGCTCGCCTTCAAGAAGCGGCCATAAATCAATAAAATCAGGTGAGCTACCAGCCTCGCTACAGACCAGACCACGAAGCCGCTCCCTAGCAGAGCGATCCACCGCCATAACGGCGTATCGAGTATTTCGTGCGTTACCAGAAACTGCGGCAGCTTCTTCTCAAATGATGTTTCGGCCAAAAGCTGGTGGGCTTTCGAAATCAATGGGATGCTGTCGGCGGCGACCAGCCAGACCCTGAGACCGGGCTTAAGCTCGACATGTTCGAGTTGCAAGCTCAAAGGCTTTCCCTCGACCTGAAACGTAAGAAGGTGCTCACGCGCAGGCGCGAGGCCGTCATCCAGGTCGCCCATCGGACTGCGGCTCAGCGTGGCGATATCGAACGGTGTGTCGTCCAGCAGATCTTCCAACTGCCGCGCCAGCTCCGGTCCGTTCTTTTCGCGGTCTGCCGCTGACATCTGGCGTAAATCGAGAAAGTGCCATGCCTTGGCGTATTGACGGGAGTGACAGGCCTCAAGAAACTGGTACACCGAGTCCTGCGGTGATGTCCGGCCCAGCGGATCACTGAGTGCGGCAGCGGGCGTAGCGGCTGGGGTCTCAACGCCCAGCGCCGGCATAACAATTGCCAGAATCACAACGACCAGGAGCTTTTCGGTTTCGAGTTATGGCGTCTTGAGATCTCATCACCGTCATGAATGCAAATATCGTGCCACACGCAACTCGCTATCTAAGTTAGAGTTGCAACGGAAAACACTGCCCGCGACCGTGCAACTTCTACACGCCTCAACCGGGACAGCGGCCAGAATCAGCCTGCCTGTTCCCTCGTTCGGCTTCACGTAGACTGTTGCTGATGCTCTCGAGACCAATGACAACCATGAGCTTGGCACTAGTGTCCCTCGCCTTGGCTGCTGGAATGTTCACACCGCGCTCACTCGCACAGGAGCGCCCATGGTCTCTGTCGTCGTGTGAGCTAGTGAAGAACCCTGGCATGTACGACGAATCGCTGGTCAGCGTAACGGGACTGGTTCTGTTCAATCAGCACGAATTCACAGCACATGGCTATGACTGTACGGACGATCACGAAGTTCTGCGCCTGGAATTTGGCGGCAACCCGTCCGATCCGGCAGATCGCTTTAAGCTCTCGCGAGAACGGCTGGAGGCGAGCACGGTTCCTTTGAAGAGGGACACCGACTACGAAACCATGCAGCGCCTGATGACGTCCGTCGCAGCTTCCGGACAGACCAAGATGCTGCGAGCGACCCTGATTGGCCGTTTTTTTGCCGGACCCGCCTTCGGTACAAAATCCGGGGAGATCAAACACGCGAACCTGCGCCTGGTGATCTCCGAAGTCGAGTTGGTCACTAATCGATTGGAAGATCCCGTCGATTTCACCCCAGTCTCGCAAGCCACTCCGAAACTCGCCAAGGGCTGCCAGAACACGGAAACCCCGGTTGCTGCGCACGACGAAGAAGACAAGCTGCAACGCCTGAGTCGCGAACCCTCGGAGAATCTCGACTATCTTGCTGACCCCAACAAGGTGGCAGCACATGCCGTTGCGGCGCAGGAAAAAATTTCTGCGGATGAGATCGAACGCACGTTGCACGCCACGGGCGAAGGCGTGGCCATCAAGGACTACGCCTGGACCTCGGCCGATGGGTTGCGTAGCTATAGCGTTACCGTCAACCGACCCTATTGGCTGCTTCCCAGCACTTATTCGGCCGACACGATCATCTGGGTTCCAAAGCGCATTGTTAAGAACGAATGCGAGCGGACCGCCAGAAAGTAATCGACTTATTAAGATCCGGGCTCCGCGACTGATCAGCGCGCAACCGCGTGGGCACCGGTCGGCAGACTGCTCATCCTTCAAATCCCTGATCTCCTTGATCGCTGGATCGCGCAGTTCCCTAACATGAATGCACTCAGTCAGTTGCACGATCAGATGATACTTACCCAGAAATCACCCGCCAACCATTGCTCGCCGCGGGGAAACAACCTAATCTGCGCCTGAAAGCGGGCAGACTAAACGCGAGGCATGGGGCCTGTCGATCAGTTTTCCGCAACGTAATGGAGAGATCGCATGAACCGCTTCTACGACTACATCTTTGGTACCGGCTACGAAACCCGGGTGCTGTCGAAGCGCTCGCCGCAGGCGCTGTTTATGTCGCTGTTGATTTACGTTTTTTATCTCGGCATGTTGCTCGACGGTGCTTTCGTGAAAGTGGCTGACCGGTGGTTGTTCGTTCTTATCGCAATAGTCGCGTTTCGCGATGCGAGAGTGATCTACGGGGTGCTGTGCCGGGCAAAGCAACCTGAAGCCCCACCGTTTTCCATCTCCGTCAAGCATCGACTAGGAGGTTTCGCCATGTCTCGATTGTTCGAATCGTTCGAAAGACTCGATGCCGACGGGCCGTTCCGTCGCATTTCTCCCCACATGTGTCTCGCTTACGCGATGATGTCGGCTTTCTTCGTCGGCGCAGAGAGTATTAGGATCATCGCAATCGTCCATCCGCATCGGCAAGCGGGTGACTTGGCGGAAGAGGCCGTATTGCTGGCGCTCTGGTTGGCCTTTGGAGTGCGAGCTGCAAGGTCCGCCTTGGATCGTCTCAACCGCTAAACGGCGAGCCTGTAACGCACGTCGCTGACGGAAGTCTCTCTCAGGGTTTATGATGCTTGGTTCAGCAAAGAGCAATTCATGCCTACCGACCGGAAAATCCGTGTACTTGTAGCCAAGCCTGGCCTCGACGGTCACGACCGCGGCGCCAAGGTCATAGCCCGTGCATTGCGCGATGCCGGAATGGAAGTGATCTACACCGGCCTGCGCCAGACCCCCGAGATGATCGTCACCGCCTCGTTGCAGGAGGACGTGGACGTTATCGGCCTCAGCATCCTGTCAGGCGCGCACAACGCTATCGTGCCGCGCGTGCTCGACCTGCTGAAGCAGAACCAGATGGACGACGTGCTGCTGTTGGTCGGCGGCATCATTCCCGATCAGGACGTCGATGCCCTGAAAAAAGCGGGAGTTGCCGCAGTGTTCCAGCCGGGCACGCCCATGGATTCCATCATCGAGTTCATTCGCGGTAACGTGAAGCCACGCGGCGTAACGGCCGGCGGCTAATGGCGCCGCCCCATCCCCAAAGCAGCCGCCTGCAGCGCCTCCTTCAGCAGACTGTCGGCCCGGCCCCTTGGTTTTGGGAGACCTTTCCCGAGCTACGCGGCCCAGCAGGACAGATCTTCACCTGGCAGCATCACGGCAGCGAAGGCCAGCTTGCCTATCTTGTCACGCTGCATCTCAGATCGGAGCCCGACAATCCGCGCCTGGCGCTGAACTCCTATTGCCGGCCCTTTGCCGTCGATCCTCATCGGTTGGGAATCTGGTGTCCGGATGGACGCAATCTGCGCTTCGCGCTCTTCGATCTGGATGCTCTGAAGACCTTCGGCTACGAAGAAATTGCTGGATGGTTCAAGCCTTCGCCGGAACGCATCTACTCAGCCACAGCGCCGCGGGCGGAGTTTTCAGTCAGCGCCATGCTGAAGGCGGGCGCCCACCCTATCGACGCGCCCGCTCGAGTTTCACGGTGTTGAAGAGTTGCTGGTCCCCACACAATACGGAGCCAAGTCGAAAGACGACGCAGCAGCGGCCATTTATGTGGTTTATCCCCACGCCGGATTAGTGGAAGTATTGCCGCAGCACTGGTTCACCTCGAACCAGTTCGACGTTGGCATGCAGTGGATCACGCGGCTGGCACGCGATCCCGTCTCGCATCGCATCATCGGCGAGGCCATGCGCTTCGGCAGCTTCGAACTGTCTGACGACGGCTGCGAGCTGGCGCACATGATCGAGGCCTAGAACTAACGCCGGAAGGCCGCGTTTGCTACCCTCCTCTCTGTTGAACCAACCAGCACAGTCCGCCGAAACTCTGTACTCCGTCGAGATGCACGACGCCATCGCAGTTGTGCGCCTGATTTCAGATGACGGCACCAATCGCCTTACACGGGCGCGCGTCGCCGCCTTGACCGGAGCCTTGGAAGACCTGACGAAACGTCCACCGTCGCGCCTGGTGATCACCGGCAACGCGCACTTCTTTTCCGCGGGAGCCGACCTCAACCAGATCGCCGAGATTCATGGAGCCGAAGCATTCCGGTTTGCCCAGATGGGGCAACGCCTGATGAACCTTGTTGCTGGCTTCCCTGCCCCCACGATCGCGGCTGTCCACGGCTATTGCATGGGTGGTGGACTCGACCTGGCCCTGGCGTGTTCGCGTCGCATAGCTGGACCCCACGCCATCTTCGGACACCGCGGCGCGGCGCTTGGTCTGATCACCGGCTGGGGAGGAACGCAGCGCCTGCCGCGAATTGTCGGTAAGGCCCGTGCATTGCAAATGTTTCTGGCCGCGGAGAAGCTGCACGCCCGCGAGGCCCTGGCCTGCGGCCTGGTCGAGGCGATCACTAACGATCCGCTGTTGGCTGCACTGACGAATTGAACAGCCTTCCAGCTGTCTCAGAGTTCGACGGGACTCGTGTTCCTTGCGCTATGATTTGTAGGCTATGCCGAGTTCGCTTCCCCATCTGGACCAAAAGCTCGTGCAAATCGTCGACACCGCGTTGGCCAGCGCTGAGCGCCGCAGCGGCGAGTGGCTGATCTGCAAGCCGGGATGCACGCCTTGTTGCATCGGCGTGTTTGCCATCGATCAGCTTGACGCCCTGCGACTGCGAGAAGGAATGGCGGAGTTGCAAGCCTCTGATCCGCAGCGTGCTGCGCGTGTACGCGAAAGAGCACAGGCATCGATCGCCAGAATTGCACCGGAATTCCCGGGTGACGTGCGCACAGGCGTGCTGGGCGACGACGACGAGGCGGCGGAGCACTTCGAAGAATTTGCCAACTACGAGCCTTGCCCGGCGCTCGATCCCAAGCGTGGCACCTGCGATGTGTACCAATGGCGTCCCATTACCTGCCGGGCTTTTGGGCCACCCGTGCGGTCCGAAGGCGGCCTGGGTGTGTGCGAATTGTGCTATCACGGAGCCACTCCTGAAGAAGTCGAATCGTGCGAGATTGACCTCGGCGAAGCCGACGCTTTGCAAGCTGAACTGGTGGCCGATCTGGCGAAAGCCGGTGAGAGCGGCAAAACGATTGTCGCGTTCGCGCTGGTCAGCGAGTAGGACTGTACCTGTTGTAAAATTTTTTTTTGCGATTCCCTTAGAATCAACAGATTAGGCGGAAATTGTGTCTAAGCGATTGAAAACTAACTACTTATTTCTATCTATGTCCAGGGATTGGACTTAGAGCCGCGCATTTCGTCGATTGTTCGCCAATGAAGCCCAATTTGAGTATGATTTGTATGTAAAGTATGCCAACCTTGCGACATACTTTACATACAAGTATGATGAGCAGCGCTCCCGCCACATAACTCGCTTATTTGCATAGGCTTAGAGACAAGCCAGTCCCGCACTGGGTAATTTCGGGTAAAATTCGGAGTTTTCAAAGAACCGTGAAACGCCGCAGCCTGAGCGCAGAAAGCATAAGGCACACCAGTCCCTCTGCCTCACATAGTTCATTTACCGAAACGTAGGGCGAGTGCGAAAGGACGCCGGACACCCTCGGTTGTGACAAGAGTGGAGCTGCCGGATCTCAGGCAAAACTCTCAATCGATGCAGACTCATGCGAGATTGGTTACGATATGGCCTTCCATGAGAAGGCCGGTCGTAGTCAAGTAGAACCTTTATCCGTCCTTATTCATAAGCAAGGTTTTTCTCCGCCGAGTTAAGCCCTGTCGCTACCCTTCCATCCGCACTCTTTAGTGAGCGATTGTCGCTCGGTGCAAGTTGGGTGTTCTCGTTTCAGCCGGTGCTGCCACCTGTTCGGCGACCTTGGCTTCCGTCCTTGCGGATAGAAGTTGGGCCAGGCCATTTGCGCAGTCACCGGAACTCGGCTTTGGGTTTTTCCTGCACTTCGCTCAACTATGCTGCTACTAACCTCGTCCGTTTCGTATTGCGCAACGGTTCATACACTTCTCCGCTGACCCACAGCCGATGCAGTAGGACCGCCAGTTTGCGAGCCGTCGCGATGATGGCTCGTTTCTTTCCGTTCTTGCCACCACGCTCGGCCAGCTTCAGACCCCATCTTCGCAGATCGCTATCAGCTCCAAATGGGCCGAGTATGTGGTGCGCTCCCTGCACCAGCAACGTCCGCAGATAGGGATCACCCTCTTTGCTGATGTGCATCTGCGGTTCGCTCTGCCCTGAGTTTCTGCGCCCCGGTTGCAGTCCCAGGTAGCAACCCGCGTCCCGGCTCTTGCGGAAACGATGTGGATCTTCCAGGGTCAGCATGTAAGTCAACGCGATTAGCGTGCCTACTCCTTTGATCTGCTTCAGCACTGCGGTCTGCGGATAGTTCTGCTGCGCGATGGCTTCGATGCGCTGGTTGTATTCGGTAATGCGTTCACTCAACGACTCCAGCGCTTGCAGCAGCGGTCCCAGCGCGGCTTGTAGTTCGGGACTCAAAGTCTGAGCCTTCTCTGCATCCATATTGCGCGGATTGCACCCCCGCAGCCGCTCGCCGTACGACTTCGTCAACCCACGCGCTGCATTCACCAGCGCCGTCCGCGCCCGTACCAGGCTGGCTCGCGCTCGAATCACCGTCAGGTCGGCCTGGGCGTGGGCACTGCGATGCTTCACCGGAGACAGCAACTGCGGGTCGATTCGGGCCAGCCGCGCCAGCATCTTGGCATCCAGCCGATCATCTTTCCGCCGGCTCTCTCCGATCAGACGGACGTTGCGAGCGTGCGCCACGATCACTTCGTGGCCTAGTTCGCTCAACAACCGGCTGACCCACGGCGAGTGCATGCCCGTCTCCAGGGCTATCCGGCTGCGGGGCATCGCAGCGAAGACTTCCTTCATTACTTTCGGTGTCGTACCCAACTTCTTCTCGCCCACGACTTCGCCAGCTTCATCCAGCATGCAGTACCAACTGGAGCGATCGCCCAGATCTAAACCGACTGTCAGCTTCCGCTTAAAATTCTTGTTGCTCGCTGCCTTCGCAGTGCTACTCTTTTTCATTGCCGGTCTCCTTTATCTCTTGCGCTTCGAGCGCGTCGATAACTTGGGAGCCTACAGCATCCCGTCCGGAGACCGGCCTTCTCATCCCATCTGTTATCGCCAACAATCAGGATGACGAAGATTTCAAGGCAAGGAGACATCAGATTGAAGCCCGTTAAGCGGTTGCTCGTCGCGATCTTGTGCAGCGGTTGCTGCCTACTGAATGGCTGTCTTGAATCAAGTTTTCGGCTGTCAGATGAATCGAGGCTTCCGGTGTGGATAAAACTTCCTCCAACGGTTAAGCGACAAGATGTTTCGCTCACCCTTAACTACTACTCGAACCCCTTTGGGCCCACCGCAAAATTCATCCTGAAGAATAGACACGGAGATGTTTTGGAAGAGGTTAGCGGGACTGACAAGCCTATCAATAGCGTTTCTGAGTATCCTGGGTTCGTTCTAGTCAAAGTGAACGGTGTGCCTGAGATCATCGAACACCGAACAAAAGAGCCCATCTTTTACATTTCCGACGATTCCATCATCAAGAGCAAGGTTCTGCGTTGAACGTGAGCCTGCCCGGCGAAGAACATTGAGGCACGGGCTGTCCCAGATCGTCGTTCTACTCGGACTTGCCTTGTCGCCAATTCCTTAAATAGTTGGCGTGAAATCGCCATGTCGTAGGTAATCCGTGCTGCGCGGCCCTGCTCCTGTTGCCTGTTATCGCCGACAATCTTGGAAATCCCGTCTAACCTCGGGTAAAGTCGTTACTTGAAACTGCGATTGGCACAACCGAACCGGCGCAATAGGGACTTGATGTTGTGTTCGGCAATAGGTGCGTTATCCCTCATCACACTAGCTCTCGCTTGGCAGTTCTACTCAGTCCGCACTGCGACGCGATGGTTTGCGTCGTCGCATCGTTATAAAGCCGAGGTTCTGACGCAGCCGGTCCTATCAGGCGGATCGTTGAGGCACATCGAATGGGACGGTTGGGGGTGGGCTGGACAAGATACGACGGTATATCTCGTATTCGACCCTACCGATGCGCTATCGGCAGCGGCGAGGAACCACCAACCGGGCAAGTTGGATGGCCTACCTTGCGAGGTCGATTCAATCAGTAAGCTCGAAGCTCACTGGTACACCGTCCAGTTTTTCACGAACGAGTTGTGGGGCCGCCACAACGAGCTGGATTGCACAGTCGGCGGCGATTAACAGTTGTGAAATCGCCATGTCGCACGTAGTCCCCCAACCCGTGTGACCCTTCCGGGATTGGATATGATATGGCGGTCATGGGGTTAAATCTGAACAAACGCTCACTCCAGACTGCTAATCGCTTCCATCCGTTGCGCGCACTCGCGCCCCTGCTTTATCGTTATCGGTCTGCCCTCGGGCCACATGAACCTCAATCATGACTGATCACCAGCACGCCGGATCGTCCGCCCAATTGCCAACCAAGGTCAAACCCGCTTCTCCCCGCTTCGAGCACAACCAACGCGCCGTTACTGAGCTGGTGGCGCAGCTTCAAATGGACGAGGAGGCCATTCAGCAGGGGGGCGGCGAGAAAGCCGTTGAGTCTCAGCACAAAAAGGGCCGTCTCACTGCCCGCGAACGCATCGAACGCTTGATCGATCCGGGCACCGAGTTCTTCGAGCTGGGCTCCTACGTTGCCTGGGGCATGTATGAAGAATGGGGCGGCGCGCCGTCGGCGGGAGTGATCACCGGTCTGGCGCGTGTCCAGGGACGCCTGGTCATGCTCATCGTGAACGACGCCACGGTGAAGGCCGGCGCGTTCTTTCCCATGACCTCGAAGAAGGTCATTCGCGCCCAGAACATCGCCATCGACAATCGCATCCCCACGATTTACCTGGTCGATTCCGCAGGTGTCTTCCTGCCGCTACAAGAAGATGTTTTCCCCGACACCGACGACTTCGGCCGCGTCTTCCGCAATAATGCGGTGATGTCGGCCATGGGAATTCCCCAGATCGCGGCCATCATGGGAATGTGCGTGGCGGGCGGTGGATACCTGCCCGTTATGTGCGATCACGTGCTGATGACCGAAGGCAGCGGACTCTTCCTCGCCGGTCCCGCACTGGTGCAGGCGGCTATTGGCGCTAAGTACACCGCCGAGGAGTTGGGCGGCGCGAAGATGCACGCGCAAATCAGCGGCACCGTGGACTTCCGCGAGCCTGACGACGATCACTGCATCGCGCGTATCCGCTCGCTGGTCGACAAGATGGGCAACCGTCAGCTCGGCGTCTTCGACCGCAAACCTTCGCGCGAGCCGCTCTATCCGGCCGAGGAAATCTACGGCATCTTCGACAGCGACCCTTCGCGGCAGTACGACATGAAGGAGATCATCGCGCGCATCGTCGATGGCAGCGAGTTCGACGAGTACAAGGCCGAGTATGGCGAGACCGTGCTGTGCGGCTACGCGCGCATCGGCGGCTATGCGGTCGGCATCGTTGCCAACCAGAAGACCCACGTGCAGCAGGTCGACCGCAGCGGCAACAAGCGCATCGAGTTCGGCGGCGTGATTTACACCGAGTCGGCGGAGAAGGCGGCGCGCTTCATCATGGACTGCAACCAGAACCTGGTGCCGCTGGTCTTTCTGCACGATGTGAACGGCTTCATGGTGGGACGCGACGCCGAGTGGAGCGGCATCATCCGCGCCGGCGCGAAGATGGTGAATGCCGTCTCCAATTCGGTGGTGCCGAAGATCGCCGTAATCGTTGGCGGATCGTTTGGCGCGGGACACTACGCCATGTGCGGCAAGGCCTTTGACCCGCGCTTTCTGTTCGCCTGGCCGACCGCCAAATACGCCGTAATGAGTGGCGCTGCGGCCGCGGGAACGCTGGTCGAGATCAAAATCAAGCAACTGGAGCGCGGTGGCAAAAAGCTGAGCGAGGAAGACAAGAAGAAGCTCTTCGACGAGACGAAAGCTGCCTACGACGAACAGATGGATCCGCGTTACGGCGCGGCACGGCTGTGGATCGACAAGATCATCGATCCCATGGAAACGCGCGAGGCGCTGATTACTGCGCTGGACGCGGCGGCGCTGAATCCCGATGTGCCGAAATTCAGCGTGGGAGTGCTGCAGACGTGAGAGGCAGTGGATAGTGAGTAGTGGATAGTGGATAGACCACAGTGGATAGTGGTTGGCGGATAGCGCGTAAAAGACGGTCGATAGAAGAGAGGGCCCAATGGAGTTGAAGAATCGAAAAATTAGCAGCTATAGAGATCTCATCGTTTGGCAAAAATCGGTTGATCTGGTCACTGACATATATGCCGCAACGTCCACATTTCCTCGGCACGAGGTCTTCGGACTTACTTCTCAACTGCGTCGGTCCGCGGTCTCGGTTCCCAGCAACGTTGCAGAGGGCCAAGGGCGAGCGACGAAAGGTGAGTTTATCCAGTTCCTCTCGCACGCTCGCGGCTCACTATTCGAGCTAGAAACTCAAGTATGGATAGCCAAGAAGCTGGGCTATCTTTCACCGGACAGTTCACTCGCTCTCGAAAAGCATGCCGAAGAAGTCGCGCGCATCTTGAATGGCTTACTGACTTCGCTCGGTGTCGGCACCCGAAAACTATCCACTATCCACTAACCACTATCCACTTAATTATTATGATCAAACTCATCGAATGTCCCCGCGACGCCTGGCAAGGACTGCCGGGACATATCCCAACCGCTACCAAAGTCGAATACCTGAAGGCACTGGTCGCCGCCGGATTCAAGCACATTGACGCCGTTTCGTTCGTCTCGCCCAAGGCCGTACCGCAAATGGCCGACTCCGAGACCGTCCTCAGCGAACTCGATCCGCCTGACGACGTCGAGATCATCGCCATCGTGGTCAACGAGCGCGGCGTCGAACGTGCCATCGCCACCGAAGCCGTACGGACCGTGGGATTTCCCTATTCCCTATCACCCACGTTCCTGAAGAACAACCAGAACCAGACGCTGGAAGAAAACCTCGACATCCTCGAACGGGTGAAGCAGAAAGCGGATGAAGCCGGCCTTGACACCATCGCCTACATTTCCATGGCCTTTGGAAATCCTTATGGCGACTTATGGAACGTCGAGGAACTGATGGAGGGTGTGGGTCTGCTGGCCGACATGGATTTGCAGGCCATCTCGCTGTCCGACACCGTCGGACTGGCCACGCCTCAACAGATTTCGGAGCAGGTAGGACCGGTAATTGAGATGTTTGGCGACATCGATATCGGCGTGCATCTGCACAGCCGTCCTGATCAGGCCATGGACAAAGTCTTGGCCGCTTACGATGCGGGATGCCGCCGCTTTGACTCGGCCATCGGAGGCTTGGGCGGCTGCCCGTTTGCCCAAGATGTGTTGGTCGGCAACATTCCCACCGAGAAGGTGCTGGAAGCCCTGCAACGGCGCAATGTGCCTTCGCCCATCAAGAAATCCATTGCAGAACTGATCGAGATGGCGGCCGAAATCGGGACACGCTTCAGCGGGCCCAAAATGTAAGATCGCATTAGTCTCCCAAAACGGGCGCGATGACATGACTTACGCTGCCCCGCACAAAAAGAAATCAGTTGATAAAGTCTTTAGGTGTGATAATGCCAAAGCGAAGCAAGCAATACAATTTGCAGTTGACATGTACCCAGCGTTTGGCATGACCCGGGCTTGTTGCTCTGAGACAAAGCGATGTTCCAGCACCCTCACCAATACGCGAACCTCACTCTAGCCTCCGATGGGCCTGTCGCAACCCTTACCCTGAATCGGCCCGACAAGCGCAACGCCATCAGCTATGAACTGATTGAGGAGCTCCACCGCGCCCTGCATGACGTACAGAAGTCGCCAGCGCAGATTCTGATCCTCACCGGCGCGGGGACATCATTTTGTTCGGGCATGGACCTGGACAACCTGCGGGCGATCACCCGGAACACCGAGGAAGAAAACCTGGCCGACTCCGGCCGGATGGCCCACATGTTCCGTGCACTGTACGAATTCCCGAAAGTGACGATCGCCGCCGTGAATGGAGCTGCCATTGCCGGCGGATGCGGACTGGCCACGCTATGCGATTTCACTTTGGCGGCGTCCACCGCGAAGTTTGGCTACACCGAGGCCCGCATCGGATTTGTGCCGGCCATTGTCTCTACTTTTCTGCTGAGGCAGGTAGGCGAAAAGCAGGCACGTGATCTACTACTGACTGGCCGCATCCTCGATGCCGAGGAAGCGAAACATCTGGGGTTGGTTAATGAAGTACTTCCCCCCGACAACTCCTTGCTCGGGCGCGCGAGTTGGCCGAAACTTTAGCTGCAAACAGCCCGGAGTCGTTACTGGCTACCAAACGGCTCCTTAAGGCTTATTCCCATGCGGAACTCGACCGGCAAATTGCGGCGGCGGTCGATGAAAATGCGCGCATTCGCACCACCCATGACTTCCGCGAAGGGGTCGCCGCGTTTCTCGAGAAACGTAAACCGAATTGGATGGGGAGGTAGATTGTGAAACTTCGTCAGCAAGTGTGGATCTCGATATTGCTGTTCCCAGCCTTGATGTTTGCCCAAGCCGCCTCACCAACTGCCAAAAAGGCGACCCCTTCCCCTGCGGCTGCCGGAGGCACCTATCCCGTGATGAGTGCCGCGGCCGAAAACCGGGCTCGCCAATTATTCGGATATTTTGAGAGCGGTCAATCGGCCGCGCTGTATGCGGCGTTCTCGCCCCAGATGAAAAAGAAAAGTGACGCTGCAAAAATGGCCTCGGTGGCCAAGCAGATGGGGACGGAATGGGGACGTGAACAGAAGATGCTCGGGGAGAACTTCGTACCTGACATGCTCTCGGCCAACACCGTCTACTCGAGGTATTCGCAATTCAGCAAGGGCAAAGATCCAATCTTCACGGCGATGATCTTGAACGAGCAGGGACAAATCGAGGCGTTCCAGTTTCGTCCTGACCCTCCGCCGACCGGCAACCGATTTGTCGACTACAAAGACACCACGAAACTTCGCCTTCCCTTTAATGGCGATTGGCTGGTGTACCAGGGTGGCAGACTTGTTTACCAGAACCCGAACGCCTACCGGGATGCCGAACGCTATGCCATGACGTTCACGGTCATGAAAGATGGCCGTACGTTCTCTGGTGACGGCACCAAGAATGAGCAGTTTTACTGTTACGGACAACCGGTATTGGCGCCCGCGGACGGTACCGTCGTCCAGGTCACCGATACTTACGCCGACAACCCTCCCGGCCGGCCCGATGAGGTACTTCCTTCCGGCAACCGGGTGATGATCGCGCACGGCAAACAGGAGTACTCTCTGCTGTCGCACCTGAAACAGAACAGCATCAAAGTGAAACAAGGCGCGAAGGTTAAGCAGGGAGACGTCGTCGGCGAGTGCGGTAACAGCGGCGTTTCCGCCGCCCCTCATCTGGAATACCGGCTGCAGAATTCCCGTGGTATGCCGCTTCCCCAAACTATGCCTGCGCAGTTCGTTGATTACGTCGCCGACGGAACCCCGGTGGAGACGGGCGAGCCTCTCCGTGGTCAGATTGTCCACAACAATCCGGCTTCCGCCCCGGCAGCGGCGGCACCAGCCAGCCCGCCGAAATAGGACATCGCGCGTCGCGCCCCGAGCTTGAGCAAAACCCACCCGCGCGCCTCCTTCCGCGCCGCGGTAGGGCTGCGTGGTAAGTTGGATTACGCGACTCATGCAGCCGGAGACTAAAACAACCGCCCAGGTGTACGAAGCACAGCTTCGCGTGCGCTACGCCGAAACTGATCAGATGGGCGTGGTGTACCACTCCAACTACATCGTCTGGTTCGAGGTAGGGCGAGTGGAAATGCTTCGCCAGCTTGGTTTCTCTTACCGGGATATGGAACACGAAGACGACACGCACATCGCCGTCGCGGATGTTCATTGCCGCTTCAAGTTCCCTGCCCGTTATGACGACCTGATCACCATCCGCACGCGGCTGATCAACGTCCGCGAGTCGCTGCTGCATTTTGGCTATGAAATCGTGCGCGCAGCCGACGGAAAAACCCTGGCCGAAGGCGAAAGTGTTCACATCGTGGTGAACTCCGAGTTCAAGCGAAGGCATATGCCGGGAAAATACATGGCATCGTTTCTGCAAGCCGCGGGAAAAAACTGAGGCCACGATCGGAATCATCCGAAGCAAGTACTGCGCAAATTGAGAGCTGATGAAATTACTCCACATCAACGGTAACGATCTGACCTTGGATGACGTCCGAGCGGTAGTGCTGGAGCGGCGTCCCTTAATGTTAGAGCCCGAGGCTCGTATTGCGGTCGATCGCGCGCGCGCGGTGGTCGAAGATCTGGTGATCAACGACCGGGTCGGTTATGCGGTGACCACCGGCGTCGGGCAGTTGAGCGACGTCCGCATTCCTCCCGACGACATCCGCCAGCTGCAAGTGAACCTGCTGCGGTCGCACGCCGTGGGAGTTGGCGATCTCCTGAGCCAAGAAGTAAGTCGTGCCATGATTCTGCTCCGCGCGAACTCGCTGGCGAAAGCCTGCTCAGGCGTGCGCGCGGTCGTCATCGATACTCTCTGCGAAATGTTGAACCGCGGCGTGCATCCGGTGATTCCGTCGCAGGGCAGCGTGGGAGCGAGCGGAGACCTGGCGCCTCTAGCGCACCTCGGCCTCGTCCTTATCGGCGAAGGTGAAGCGTTTGTCCAAAGCAAGCGAATGTCCGCTGCTGAGGCGCTCAGGCTCGCCGGCATAAAGCCGCTGATACTCGAGGCCAAAGAAACCATCTCCCTGATCAACGGTACCCAAGCCATGCTCGCCATTGGTCTGCTGGCGACATTACAGGCGTCGATCCTGGCCGACACCGCAGACGTTCTTGGAGCGCTGGCCGTCGATGCGCTGAAGGGCACCGATGTCGCATTCGATGAGCGCATCCAACGAGCGCGTCCCCATCCCGGACAGTTGCTGGTGGCGCAGAACTTGCGCCGCATGCTGGAAGGTAGCGAGATTCGCGAGTCCCATCGCGGCTGCGCCAAAGTCCAGGACGCCTATTCCCTGCGCTGCATTCCGCAAGTGCATGGCGCTGTGCGCGATACTTTGGCGCACTGCCGCGAAGTCTTCGAGATCGAGATGAATTCCGCGGTTGACAACCCGCTGGTCTTCCCCAGAGAAAAGCAAGTCGGCGCGAAGACCACCCAAACTCGGCGATCCTGTGCTGGGAGACATCATTTCGGGCGGAAACTTTCACGGCGAGCCCTTGGCCTTCGCGCTCGATTTTCTCGCCATCGCCCTCAGCGCGCTCGCAGGTATCTCGGAACGCAGGCTGGAGCGACTGGTCAATCCCGCTTTGAACGAAGGGCTCCCTCCCTTTCTCGCACCTGGTGCAGGATTGAACTCCGGTTTCATGATGCCCCAGGTCACCGCGGCCGCCCTCGTCAGCGAGAACAAAGTCTGGTCCCATCCGGCTTCCGTCGACTCGATCACGACATCGGGTAACAAGGAAGATTTCGTGTCGATGGGGATGACGGCAGCAAACAAGCTACTGCGAGTGGTCGACAACACTCGCAATGTTCTGGCGATCGAGGCAATGGCGGTGGCGCAGGCGCTCGACTTTCGCGCTCCCCTGAAGACGGGAAAACGGGCCCAGGCGGCGTACGCGGCAATTCGGGCCGTGTCGCCGACCATCTCGCAGGACCGCATTCTTACCCAGGATTTCGCCCGCGTTGCCGACTTGATCGCCAGCGGAGCCTTGGCGCAGGTGCTGCACTAACGACGCGTTGCGCCCACCGCTTCGCGCTGCTTTAGCCTCTTTGCGTGACCCTCGTCCCCGCCGCCATCATCGGAGAAGGCTTTCAGCAGATGTTGTAGCGCCGTTAAAGAAGCGCGTTTCAGTTCGTTGGCATGACGCGTATGGGTGCCCGCTGCCACCATTCCCCTTGCGGTGCCAATGAACAGTGAGGCAATGGCGAGTGCCAAGTCATCGCATTTGCTGCCGGAGACTCCGACTTCACTGGTGAGACGCGACTTCAAGAGTTCGAATACCGGACGGGCTTCCCCTGCAACCGATCGCTCTCCAAAGGTCTCCACCGTTAGATCGAAGCGCAAAGGATGGTCACAGCTGAATCGAAGATATTCGCGAGCAAGCTTTTCGACAGCGTCGAATTCACGCAGTCTCGAATAGAGTTCTTCCGTCGCACGTTGGGCAACCCCCCGCAGCACAGCGTCCCTGTCGGGAAAGCGCTCGTAAATGGTGGGCGTCGAGGTCCGCGCTTCCTGAGCGACCGCACGCATGGTAATGGCGTCTTCGCCCCCCCGGTCGAGCAGACGCAGCGCCGCATCGATGATCCGGGTTTCCAGTTCGGGATCGGGTTTTCTTGGCATCCTACGGCCTCGGCGCAAAGGACAGCGTAGAAATCGAAACGTGGTTATTGCGGAGTTAGCGCAGCTACCCTTACCAGCGTGCATTTCACGTTCTTTCCGCTGGAAGTGCTCTTCACCTGGCCCTTGTTGCCATCGATTTTGAAAGTCACTTCGGTTCCCACGACAAAGTCCGTCGCCTTCACCTTTTCGTTCTCATTGCTGCGGCAGGTGTACTCGTGGGTCGCGGAAGCGAATGAGAGATCGTATTGTTGCTTCTTGTGCTTTTTATCCGTCGTTCCGGCTGGCTGAACGTCTTTCAGTGTTGTGCTCCCGGACTCCTTGTTGGCCGCCAGCGCCAAAACCGTGAGAAATAGCACGATCACCAACAGGGCAATTGACTTACGCATCACTCATGCCTCCAAAAAAATCCCTGGCACTCAATATATCAATCCGGGGCTCCCAGACGGTAAACCGTCCCTGGCGGTCATATTGAGGGATGGTGTTTTACAATAAGAGCATTGCTCTGGTGGCGGCTTTAGCCAGGTAGGCGCGGCGTCAGGTGTGTTGTGCTCCCAAGGTTCACGCTCGCTATGACTTTGGCTCAGAACAGTATCCCGGAAACCCGCCATCTCAAAGAATCGAATGGCCGGTTGCGCCGTCTACTTATAGGCGGCATCTCTGCAGACCCATAAACGTGGCAATCAAAGTCAAATTATCTGGAAACCGGCCTCCCCGAACGGCTCCTAAGGGGGCGAGCCGTGATAGCCGTCGCTCGCCCGCGACTGGGCACCATTTCACCTTGGGCGATCCCATGGTCAAGATGCTCGTCGCAGGTTTTCTGTTCGCCGGCATCCTGTTCATGGCGACCTTCGCCTATTTCTATGTGAAATACGAAGGAATTGTGGACCGTCGAATGGCCGGGCCGCTCTTCACCAACGCCGCAAAAATCTATGCGCGATCGCGTTCCATTGCAGTCGGCCAGCCCTTTACCCCGCAGGAAATTGCCGAGTACTTACGGCGCGCGGGCTATAGCGAGCACGGCAAGGACAGCGACTCCCCCGTTGGGACTTTCCACCTGACATCTGGATCCATCGACGTACTGCCCGGTGAGGAGTCGTTTCACGCTCCGGAGAATGTGACCATCCGCTTCGCCGGCGGCAAAGTCAGTTCGATCGCTGCCGACCGTCGCGACGGTCAAACCTTGACGGCCTACGAACTCGAGCCCCAGTTGATTACCTCGTTGTCTGGTTCCACGGACCGCTCGAAACGCCAGATTGTCACCTTCGACGAGATTCCAAACAATCTGGTGAATGCGGTGATCGCCATTGAGGACCGCCGCTTTTTCCAGCACAGCGGAGTGAATTACTTTCGCCTGATGGAAGCGGCCAGTGCTGATATCCTGCACGGCCACCGTGCGCAGGGCGGATCGACCCTGACCATGCAGCTTTCGCGTGGTTTTTTCCTCTCGCCGGAGAAAACCGTCAAACGCAAGCTGACGGAAATGCTGATCGCCATCGAGCTTGGAACAGAAGTTTTCCAAGCAACGAATCTTCGAGATGTATGCCAACCAGGTCCCCATGGGACAACGAGGTTCGTTCAGCATCAACGGCTTCGGCGAGGCGTCTCGCGCCTATTTCAACAAGGACATGAAGGACCTGACGCTGCCGGAATGTGCCATGCTCGCCGGCATCATTCAGCGTCCCAGCTACCTCTCGCCCTACCGCCATCCCGAGCGCGCCCTTGAGCGCCGCAACCTGGTGCTCGACTCCATGGTGGAGACGGGAGCAATTACCCGCGATCAGGCCGACCGCGCAAAGGCCACTTCCCTGAAGCTGGCGGCCCCGAATGTCGAGGCCAGCGATGCGCCTTACTTCGTGGATTTGGTGAAAGACCAGCTCTCCAGCCAGTACAACGAGAGCGAGTTGAATGAGCAGGCAATGCGCATTTACACCACGCTTGATCCTGACTTGCAGCGCGCCGCCGCCGAAGCTGTGGAAGTCGGGATGAAGCTGGTCGATGACCAGATCTTGAAGAAGCGCACCCACAAGACCAAGGTTGGTATCGGGAGTAGCGCAACAACCGAAGTGAATGTTGACTCCGGTCCTTTGCCCCAGGTCGCCGTGGTTGTCCTGGATCCGCACACTGGCGAGGTTTTGGCGCTGGTCGGGGGTCGTAATTACGGCACCAGTCAGCTCGACCATGCCGTCGCGAAACGTCCCACGGGATCAATCTTCAAGCCCTTCGTGTACGCTGCGGCCGTCAACACAGCCCTGACCGGGCAGATGCTGACGTTCGCCGCCGCTCAACCTGATGATGGCGGCAGCAGTCCGCCCACCATTGACACGAGCGGCAAGCCGGGAATTTTCACTCCCGCTACGCTGGTCGACGATTCCCAAGTGAGCATCGCCTACGGCGACCAGGTTTACGAGCCGCGGAATTATCACGAAGCTTTTCACGGAGAAGTCACCGCCCGCTACGCGCTCGCGATGTCGCTGAACAACGCTACCCTGAAGGTCGCACAGGGCGTAGGGTTTGGCACTGTGGCCGCGTTGGCCAAGGCAGCCGGGATCACCAGCGTGCGCGCCACTCCCTCCATCGCGCTGGGCTCATACGATGCCAGCCCGTTGGAAATGTCGGAAGCCTATACCGTCTTCGGGAATGGCGGTACGCGTCTTTCCACCTTGATGGTGAAGTCGGTGCGCGACGCCCGTGGCGGCGTTCTGAACGATTATCGCAAGGAACTCCAAGAATGTGCTCGATCCCCGCGTCGCCTATGTGATGACAACCATGTTGCAAGCGGTCGTCGACAGTGGAACGGGTTATCCGGTTCGGGCTCGGGGTTTCACTGCCCCGGCTGCCGGCAAGACCGGCACATCGCATGATGCATGGTTCGCCGGCTATACCAGCAACCTGCTTTGCATCGTTTGGGTGGGCAACGACGACTACACCGATATCAAGCTGGCGGGAGGCACTACCGCCGCGCCGATCTGGGCGGAGTTCATGAAGCGCGCCCAGAAGGTCCCGCAGTATTCCGACATGAAACCGTTCCCTGCACCTTCGGGAGTGGTGGAAGTCCAACTCGACAAGGTCACCAACCGGCTGGCAACTACGGCGTGTCCCCAAACCTACTACGTGGCATTCATCGCCGGAACCGAGCCCAAGGCAAACTGTGAACAGGCCTTCAGCGACCACCGCGGATTCTTCTCCAAGATCCTGGGACTCGGCTCGCCCGAGGTCGCCGCTCCTCCTCCTAACACAAATGGGCCGCTGACCTCCCAGCCTAATGGAGCCACCTCAGGAGAGGCCGCTTCAACCCAGGCACCTGCAGAACAGAAAAAGAAAAAGGGATTTTTCAGCCGGGTGTTTGGAGGCAAGGGCAACGATCAGAACCAGAAAGCCGATAGCGGAGACTCGTCTGCCGAAAAAGGGAACAAACCTCCCCCGGAATAGGTCTAATATAGTGGGCACTGGGGATCGGGGGTAGCAGTATGTCTACTCGCCAAATTGCGAGGGTTTTCGTTCGGTCTTTGTTATCGATTGCATTGGTCGCGGCGCTCGCTGCCTACTCGGCGGCGGCCTCGGACCAGCAGGCACAAGCACCTGCGCCGTTGGTGTCGCTGACCACCAGTACCCCACAGGAACTGGAGAGGCAGGGAGACCAGCTTCGCGGCCAGAAGCGCTATCTCGACGCCATTGATTATTACAACGCCGCCTTGGACAAGCAGCCCACTGCCCTGCTCTGGAACAAGAAGGGCATTTCGCTCCTCTTCCTCACCCGCCGCAAGGACGCGGAGAAGTGTTTTCAGCAAGCCCTGAAGCTCGACAAGAACTCGCCTGAGGCTTTGAACAACCTGGGCTTCGTGGCGCAGATTGAGAAGAACTACGGCAAAGCCATCAAGTATTACGAAAAGGCCCTGCAGGCGCGGCCCGATTCTCCTACCTTCCACTACAACCTGGGCGCGGCGTACTTCGCCAAGCACGACTTAAACAAGGCAGTTCAGGAATACCGCACCGCGTATCAGCTTGATCCCGACATCTTCCAGCGCGTTTCGAAGAGCGGAATCATGGCCCAGTCCAGCTCTCCGGAAGACCGCGCTGCGTTCTCCTTTATGGTGGCCAAGATGTACGCCCAGGCAGGAGACGTAGACCGCTCGCTCGAATACCTCCGCAAGGCGATGGAGGACGGCTACAGCCAGATCAACAAGGTCTACACCGATTCCGAGTTCGCCAGCCTGCGCACCGACAAGCGCTTCACGGAACTCATGGCCCAGAGGCCCTCATCGATCCAGTAGAAGGGTCTCGCCCGCGTCCCGCCCGCATTCTTGGACGCGACGCGTCCTCCATCGGCTATTGGCAATCTGATCGTTCCCGACATACACTCGGAAATCCGGATACTAATCCCGCAAGCGTCTTGATTTGATCCTCGGTAGCTTGCGTAATCCGAACATCTATTTTGCCGAAATATACCCAGGCAGCTTCGTCTGTCTGAGACAGGCCGATGGATATGTATTGGGTTTATAACCTACCCAACTGGCTTTTTGAATTCCTGACTGTAGGCATTTTTGTTGCCTTCAGTCTGGCCGGGATGTTTCTCACTCGGGCGCGGGTTCGTCGTATGCACGTCGAACGCTCCTATAACGATATTGTCGGCTTCTACCTGGCTGGAATAACCGTACTCTACGGGGTTTCGCTGGGTTTGCTCGCCATCGGAGCATGGTCGACCTACACCGAAACGGAGGGCAAAGTGGCGCAGGAGGCAGCGGATTTGTCCACCCTCTATCGAAGCGTTAGCGGTCTTCCGGAACCTTCGCGTAGTTTGCTGCAGGATGACCTCCGTTATTACACCCGCCAGGTGATTGACGTAGGTTGGCCTAAGCAAAGGCGCGGCATGCTGCCAACTGAAAACAGTGAGCCTCTGGATAAATTCCAAACGAATTTTGAGTCGTTTGTGCCCGCGACGGAAGAACAGAAAGTTCTGGCGGCCGACATTTCCCGGGAATTCGACACTCTGGAGGGGTCGCGAAGCATTCGACTGGATAGCGTGAATGCCGAATTGCCTCCACCGCTGTGGGCGCTGATCCTGATGGGAGCATTGATCTGCATCGTTCTTACCTGGTTCTTCCATATGGAGAGCCTGAAAATGCATGTCTGGATGACTGTCTTGCTCGCATTGCTCCTCGGGTTGATGGTGTTCATGGTGGCTGCGCTGGATAATCCCTATCGCGGTGAAGTTAGCGTCAGTCCTGCGCCCTTCGAACGGGTGTACAACCAGATGTCCAAACCGGCCAAGTGACCGCGCGATCATCGAGGGGTACCCCCCTCCCCCCTCCCCCCATGCAAAATATCTATTTTCAACGGGATAGGCGGAAAGCCGCGCAAACCTATGCAGGCAGGGTAGTTATATCTAAAATATTGAGCTATAAGGGGTTGCATGGTCGCTCCTAGGGCCGAATCTCGCTTGCGGAGGGCCGCTGCGGCCTGCTGCAGGTCAAACAATCTAGCACCGGCGCGCTGATGCGACACGCGATGGGCGACGAGGGCAGTGAGGATCTCGTAGAGCGCCGCCTGGATTTGGGGGATAGATTTCATAGGCGGGAGGCGAGGACCGAGGACGTCGGCGCGACGGATGGCAGCGGCGGCGTATTGGCTGCGCTTGTGATCGCGTTGATGGAAGTAACAGAGTTTCTCGCCGCGAAGGGCGGGCGAGCCGCAGAGGATGCCATCTTCTTTGAGATGGTCGCAGGTACGAAGGGACATAGAGCCTCCAAAAACGGGCTAAGCGCGTCGCCTTTCGCAATTCGCTTTTCGCTCTTTGCCAAAAGGCCAAACGGCAATTGATGCACGCTGACGGTATTCCGTCAGCAAAGTCGTACAGCGTCCTGGTGGGGGCAACGCCTCCACACTATGAGAGTGGCAAAGGGCGGAGAGGAATTGCAAGAGTTTTGTGAGAAATCTTGCGGCGAATTCCCGATACGGGAAGAACCGTATTCACCACGGAGGCACGGAGCGCGCGGAGGAATATCCGTCAAGAAGACAAAGGCAACCGCGGATTTCGCAGATGAACGCGGATCGGGTTTCGGGTTTTCACTTTCTGCGCTCGTCGTAAAAGGGACGGGCCATTTGCGAACTACTCCATCGCAACAGCGAACGGTACTGGCGTAGACGTCGGATTACCGACGGCCAAGACATTCGTCAAGAACAGACTGGCAGCTACCACAGCCAGCCGTTCCTCTCCGCCCGGTACCTGAACCGCATATGAATTAATTGTGCCGCAAGGATTTGCTGCCGGGCCAATGCAAAAACCCAGTGTGTACGTCGCCGGGCCACTGGGCGCGGAAAACTTGAATTTCACGACGCCGGTTGGTGATCCTCGCTTGAACGGTTGAATGAGTACGATCGTTTTGGCTGCCGGCACGGTGCCGGTCATGGTGATCTGGGCATAGCTCTTCCCAGAGTAAGTAACGGCAAAGGTGAGTAAGCAAGCAGCAACCATCAAGATCTTTGGTGTTGATTTCATTTGTAGATTCCTCCTCCATACATGTTTCTCTTTGGTTGACGGGTGCGCGAGTCGGGCCATCCAACCTTCCCAGAGGAATCAGTTCATATGGATAGGCGGCCTACTAGTGCCACGGCCCGTGCCTCCGACGCCCACCCCGCCACTACCACTAGGCGAAGGACACGTGCTAATGCCGACCACCGCCCCAAGCAATGCCACGATTAGGCAGGCGTAAAGAGCAGGAGCCGGTGTTGTCCACGCGCATGCCCCTGCGGCAACTGCGGCCAAGCCGAGCGTCTTGCCGACGCAATCGCTATTCGCATCCGCCGGTACAACGGTCGAAGCCGTCCCCAGGACGGTCGACCCGCTATATCCGCGATACAATCTCCTAGTTCTGTACAGTGACTTTTCTGCAGCAAATCCGGGCGTATTCATGGTCATCTCCTTTCGAGATTCATTCGGTTCAGCGATCGTAATAGGGCGACGGCTTAGTCACTTGTTACGAGAACTCGTCGATTCAATCCACCCTACAAAACACTGGTAGCTACATCGGCGTTGCTCTCGCCCTCCAGCGTCGCCAACACGGGGGAAAGGCGGGGCGCTCGGCACTATTCCGAGTTGCCGAGTCTATCTTCCCTAGCACGGTGGCTGTATGCCTAATTCTCCGCCATGATCGGAGCACCCGAATCCGGGGTCACAATATTTATCCTTAGGACAATTATTTCCGAGTTTGCAGGCCTGGTATCCGCAGGGGGCGCCCCTATATGTGCCGTTTTTATGCACTTCGACACACCAATTTCGGGCCGGTAAGCAAACATCACCGCAGCAGGTCTGACCGGAAGGGCATGGCATCGGACGATCGCAACAATGGCCCGCGGGTACGCAGTTACCTTTGCAGTTGGTGAAACCAGGGTTGCACCGAACGCCGCAGGTTCCACCGACACGAGTCGATGTCCATTCGCCGCAGGAGCGGGGCAGACGTTGGTACAGCTTCCGCAGTGAGATGGATCGCTTCTGAGGTCCCAGCACCCCAGGCCAAGCGGGAAGCAAAAAGTCCAACCAGCCGGACAATTGAAATGGGAAAAGCTCATCGGAGCTTTGGGTCTAGGGACAATGGAACCGAAATTGGCAGAGGGACTAACGGCGGAAGCCAGGAACTCTGAACCATAGTCAGACGCATAGCTCGAAATTGACTTGTAAACGGAATGGTGAGCGCTGAATCCTGGTATCGCCATTTCTGACCTCCTGGCATTTGGCACAAAGGTTACGGACTATTTCAAGCCCACATTTGCCAAAAGAAGGCAAATATGGGCCACCGGCGGGCTCGGGTGCTCGCGGCGTGAGCAAAAGAAAAACGCCCTCAAAAGAACGGAAACTCCTTGCCGGGTGTCCCATCCAACCGTCTTTTGGTTGGGTGGAGATAGTTTCGTTCGTACGTCGTTCATTTCTCCTGGTAACAGAATCCTGACCCCATTCATTCGAAAACCGCGAATGAGTGGGGCGCCCAGTTCAGACGCACCATTGCCCTCCGAACGCAGTTAGGCAGGTCGTTAGAGGCGGGCAGCAAAACCCGCCGCCGCAGCCACAGCTCAAGCCCGCGCTACATGTAGCACCACAAGCCCCGCAATTCAGTGGGTCGGTGCTGAGGTTCCTGCAATTGCCGCCGCAGTTCGTCAGCCCTGAGGGACAAGCGCATCGGCCACCCGCACAAACCATTCCACCACTACAGGTCTTGCCGCAGGCACCGCAGTTCATCGGGTCGGTGCTGAGGTTTCTGCAAGTGCCGCCGCAGTTCGTCAGGCCTGGGGCACAAACGGATCCGCAGGCTCTGGTGACTCTGTCACCCGCCGCACAGCGTGCAGGTTTGCATGTTGCCTACGCAAGGACCGCAAGACACCGGTGCACCAGTACCGTAAGCACCACAGTCGAATTGACAGAGCTTTGTACAGACGGCTTGGGATTCCCCGTCGGCCCGACAGCCATGCTCGCAGACATCTACGCACCATGGCGGACAATTTTGTTGTGCGGGATATACGCCCCCGTAATCCGCGACACCGGCCATACCAGCGTAATAGCGCCGTGTAGTGGTGTAGGCCGAAGCCTCTGCGTTGAAGCCTGGTAACTTCATGTTGCGCCTCCAAAACTGCTTATCCACGCTGGATGCCCCACCCAACCGCTACTTGGTTGGGTGGGTTTTTTTGTTCGTACATCGTTCATTTCTCCGGGTCAACAGAATCTCCACCCCATTCATTCGAACACCGAGAATGAATGGGGCGCCCGGCGAAATCCCGGGG
>CAVOKT010000005.1:0-288830 GCA_963696575.1 uncultured Acidobacteriaceae bacterium | reverse complement strand
ATTCAGCGAACTCTCCGAGGCCCGGCAGGTCGCCAACCAGATCGGGACCGACCATCACGAAGTTCTCGTCTCAATGGACGAATTCTTCAACGCGTTACCGCGACTGGTATGGCACGAAGACGAGCCAATCACCTGGCCTTCCAGCGTTTCTCTCTATTTTGTTTCGCGGCTGGCGTCGGAGCGGGTGAAGGTCGTCCTGACTGGAGAGGGCAGCGACGAACTCTTTGGTGGTTACGGGCGCTATCGCTTTTACCAACTCAATCAGCAGTGGATGCGCGCTTACCGCGGCGTTCCCGGCGGAGTTCGCGACGCCATTCAGAATGCAGTAGCCGGGTCCCCCCTGCTGTCAGCTTCCGTCCGCAGGAAGCTTGGGCACACGGTTCTCGGGACGCGGCCCGAGCATCGAGTCGCTGTACCTGAACAATTTCTACTGTGCCTTCGGAGCCGAAGAGCAACAGCAATTGCTCGAACTGAGCACTTCGCCGCCAATCCCTATGCGAATTTCCTGGACCGCTGGAACTCTACGACCCAGTCGCCGACATTGAGTCGCCTGCTCTACGCCGACCAGAAGACCTACCTGGTCGAACTTCTGATGAAGCAGGACCAGATGAGCATGGCGTCTTCCATTGAGAGCCGGGTGCCGTTTCTCGATCACAAGTTCGTGGAGTTCGCCGCTTCTGTGCCGCCGCACATGAAGCTCCGTGGCAAGCAGGGCAAGTACATCGTGAAGAAAGCGGTCGAGGACCTGCTTCCGCGCAACATCATCTACCGCAAGAAAATGGGCTTTCCCACTCCTATTACAGCTTGGCTCATGCAGGACCAGGCCCGGGTGATCCGCGATTATCTGCGCGATCCTGATGGCTTGCTCGCGGCTTACGTCAATTTCGAATATCTCGACAATCTGCTCGCCAAACACGACCAGGGCCAGCACGACGCGACAGACCGTATCTGGCGGCTGCTCAATCTGCAGGTCTGGGGTGACATGTACCTGACTGGCCGCCGTGAGCAGTTCTGGGAAGGCCTGATGCCGGTGGCCACCAACAGCGTCCAGGTCGCATGAGAATTCTGTGGGTCAAAACTGACTTCCTCCACCCGACTACGCGAGGAGGTCAGATCCGCACGCTGGAGATCGTGAAACGGCTCCACGCCCGCCACGAAGTTCACTACATTGCCTATGACAATCCTTCGCAGCCCGAAGGCCTTCAGCGGGCGAGTGAATACTGCTCGCATGCTTACCCGGTAAAACTCGACGTTCCGCCACGCCGGTCGCTCGAATTCGTCGCCCAACTCGCGGGCAACCTCACCTCGTCGATGCCGCTTTCGCTGAGTCGCTATTGCTGGCGGCGATGCGCGATCAGATCGCGAAGGTTCTGCGCTCCCAGCAATTCGATAGCGTGGTGTGTGATTTCCTGTCGCCCGCACCGAATTTTGCCGATATGAGTGGTGTGGTGCTGTTTCAGCACAACGTAGAAACCATGATCTGGCGACGCCACGTTGAAGAGGCGCCCGATCCGATCGCGCAAGGCCTACTTCAAGATGCAGGCCGACCGCATGTTCGATTGGGAGCGCCGCATGTGCCGAGCTGCAGCTCGGGTCATCGCGGTGTCACCGCAGGATGCAGCGATCATGCATGAGCTGTTCGGAATCGAAGCGATCAGTGTCGCCACTGGCGTTGATCTTGGACTACTTTCGCCGCCCGCCCGACACGCCGTCGCAAGGCCGACCTGGTTTTCGTGGGTTCGATGGACTGGCTGCCCAATTCCGATGGGGTAAACTACTTTGTTCGCGAGATTTTGCCGCTGATTTGGCGGCGGAAACCGGATTGCACATTGGCGATTGTGGGCAGGTCGCCGTCGCCGGCCATACAAGCTTTGGCGCAGCGCGAATTCCCGAATCCAAGTCACCGGCACGGTGCCCGACGTCCGGCCCTGGCTGTGGGGAGCCAAGGCATCGATTGTCCCCCTGCGAATCGGCGGAGGTACGCGTCTGAAGATTTACGAGGCCATGGCCGCCGGAACCGCAACCGTTTCAACGTCGATCGGCGCAGAAGGTTTAGATGTAAGCCATCCGGCGAACATCCGGCTGGCTGACACCCCAGAGAGTTTCGCGGAAGAGTGCGTTGACGTTGTTGCAGGACGACGGCAGCGGGAATCTGTTGCGCATGAGGCGCTGCAATTAGTGACGTCACGATTTTCGTGGGACATCATTGCCGCCGAGTTCGAGAAGCGTGCTGGTCAGGACGGCAAGCACGACGCGAGTGACTGGCGGTTCGAAGTCGCAGTGGCTTACGCCGCTGCATAGCTCGAGTTGTTCAGGAATGTGCCCGGAGATTAAGACAGGATGATCCGACCGATGGACGCGAACGAAGGACGGCCCACAATTGCGGTTTTTGGACTGGGCTACGTGGGCTGCGTTACTGCTGCCTGCTTTGCCGAGCTGGGATATCGCGTCGTGGGCGTGGATGTCGATGCCCGCAAAGTCAAGGCCATCCAGGACGGACAGTCGCCCTTTTATGAGCCCGGACTCGAGCCGCTGATTGCCAAGTACATCGCTGAGGGATCGCTGTCGGCGACTCTTTCGACAGCCGACGCGTTGCGCGATGCCGACTTCGCGTTCCTGTGCGTGGGTACGCCGTCAGCGCCCAATGGCAACCTCAATCTCGACTACTTGCGCAAGGTCTCTGTCGAGATCGCCAGCCATCTTGATGGCCGCTCCAAGCCGCTCACGGTTGTCGTGCGCAGTACCGTTTTTCCCGGTACTTGCGATGAGGTAGTTGCCCCTGCGATCGAGCCCAAAGCGGTTGTGGTGGCTAATCCCGAATTCCTGCGCGAGGGAAGCGCCGTCAAGGACTTTATGGAGCCATCGCTGGTGGTCGTGGGCAGCCACAACCGCGCGGCAGCGATGCGGGTCGCGTCGCTGTACGCTGGACTGCCGGTGGAGACTTCCGTCGTTGCATTGCGCACTGCCGAACTGATCAAGTACACCTGCAATACGTTTCACGCCTTGAAGATCGCCTTCGCCAACGAAATCGGAACACTCTCCGCTTCCCTTGGACTGGACGGCGCGGAGGTGATGGAAACGGTTTGCCGCGACACCAAGCTCAATGTTTCTGCGGCGTACCTGAAACCGGGATTCGCCTTCGGCGGCTCCTGCCTGCCTAAAGATTTGCGGGCCCTGATCTACCGCGCGCGGCAACTCGACTTGGATCTTGCCGCTGTTGAACTCCGTGCTGCCCAGCAATGAGTCGCACATCACCCGGGCTTTTCGCCGGGTGATGGACATGGGCTGCCGCAAAATCGGCATCTATGGACTGGCCTTCAAGCCCAACACCGACGACCTGCGCGAAAGCCCGGGCGTAGCCCTGATCGAAATGCTGATCGGTAAGGGCTGTGACGTAAAGATCTACGATCCCCACGTTCAGCTGGACGCCATTTACGGCAGCAACCAGGCGTTCCTGCTGAGCTCGCTGCCGCACATTGGGCGCTCCATGGAGAAAAGCCTGCACGGAGTTATTGGACTGGGCCGAGCTGATCGTGGTCACCCAGGACCCGACTGCCGAGGCGCGACAAGCTTCTGGCCCAGTCGCCGCGTCCCAGTCATCAATGTTGCTAGCGCCGAGACGGCTCTGGTCGCCAAGCTGGAGGCGGTCTGAAGCAACGTAGATCCACCTCGCAAGCGGCTCCGTGCACGTCTTCCACACTCTATCGAGCCGGTCCCCGGCAAGCTTGAAGCTCTCGGAGCTGAATGCGTAGCTTCCCGAACTCTCATTCCGACTGCGCCAGGAGCCAGCCAACGCACTCCTCTATTTCTCTTCTCCAAATCTGAAGCTGCAGGCGACTACGCCGCTCGACTTACTTCCTGAACCCGACTCTCGGTAGCGCGAAGCGCTTGCGCGATACCGACTACGCTCACGAACTCACGCGACTGGCCGACGAAATCGTGCAGGGCCGGATTCCCCTCCTGGGCGATATGGTTGACTATGGACGCGATGTCGCATGGCGGCGCGACCCGCAACGTGGCATTGAAACTCCAGCAGAATATTTTCGCCGGATTCCCTATCTCGACGTCGCGGCTGCTGGGAGACCACAAGCTGATCTGGGAGGTCAACCGTCATCAGCATCTCGTGCTGCTGGCGCAGGCCTATGTCATCACCGGGCGAGACGAATACTTCGACGCGGTCGTTCGCCAGCTCGAGCACTGGTGGGCGGAAAATCCGTTTCAGCGTGGCATCAATTGGGCCAGCGCGCTGGAGGTCGGGTTTCGCGCGCTGTCGTGGATATGGATTTGGCATCTGCTCGGTGTGAAGATGCCGGCCGACTTTCGCCAGCGCTTTCTCGCCGAACTCTACCGCCACGGACTGCATCTCGAATACAACTTGTCCATCTACTTCTCTCCCAATACGCACTTGCTCGGCGAAGCTGTTGCGCTGCACGCTCTGGGACGCCTGTTCCCCAGCTTCCCGCGCGCGGCGCTGGCGCAAGTTGGGACGCGAGATCGTCCACGGCCACATGAACACTTGCGTAAAGCAGGATGGCAGCTACTTCGAGCAGTCCACCTACTACCACATCTACGCGCTCGACATGTTCGCGTTTCATGCCGTGCTGGAAGACGTTCCCGAATCGTATCGCGACGACTCGCCAGCATGGCGGAGTTTCTCGCGTCGATCATGAGCGATAGCGGAGACCTGCCCTTCCTGGGAGACGATGATGGCGGCCGCTTCTTTTCTCCCTATGGGATGCGCTCGCGCTTCGCCCGCGCAACCCTCGCTACCGCATCTTTGCTGCTTGGGAAAGTGATTCTTTCCCTACACGCAGCGCGACATCGGAAGAGATCGCTTCTGGTGGCTTGGGCCGGAGCGCTGTCAAAGTCCTCAGCCGGCGATGTGCTGGAACATTCACTCCCGCCGGTTTCAGGACAGCGGAATCGTCGTCATGCGCCGCGATGCAGTGTGCGCTTTGTTTGATGCCGGGCCGTTTGGTCCGTGGAGCGGCGGACATAGTCATTCGGACACGCTGTCGCTGGTCGTCAACAACGGCGATCAGGAGGCGCTGATCGATTCCGGCACCTACAGCTACATGGATCCGGAATGGCGCGGACTCTTCCGCGGATCAGTCGGCCCACAACACCATTCGCATCGACGGCCACGATCAGGCCGTCCCGATCGGTCCATTTCGCTGGGCGCAGAAGCCAGAAGTGTCATTCCTTGAGTTTGTCAGCGACGCTGAGGCGCGATCGCGCCGTCGCGGTGTGCCGCTATCAGGGGTTTTCGCATACCACGGACAGATCGAGTTTGTGAACGGCAATCGATTTGAGATTGTTGACCAGATCGACGGTCCCGCAGGCGAGCATTTGATCGAGCAATTCTGGCATTTCGCTGTGAGCCCACCAGAACTTACAGCGGGAAGTTGGAACATTGGCGACTTTGCGGAGTTCACCGTCGAAGGTGGTAAACTGGAAAACGGATGGCGATCCCGCTGTTTCGGATCGAAAGAGCCGGCGCCGGTCATCGTGGTTCGCCGCCGAACCACGTTACCGATTACGCTGCACGCGCGACTGCGACTCAGGCTGTGTCCAGAGAGCCGCACGTAGAGGGTTCCGGGGGCCGATTGTGTACACGAAATGGGCAAGCTCTTGTTGACTTTGGTTAGTGATTTCAACAAGTTCGCGAGCATGGGGGGGAAGACACAGTAGTAAAAGCCTGCGAGACTGGGAGAGCCGCGCAATGGTCTCGGCCAAACGATGAAAGCACGCCGCCCAGACGAAACTTCCCAGTGCCGTGGCATCGGCGAGAAGCCGCGTTTGAATCGGGTATGTTTGACCAACTCTAGGTGAATGCCCTATTGGTGACTGCGTCTTCCTCCGCTTCTCCGTGCACTCCTGATCGACACTAGCCAACTCCACGCTGACTCCGGTGATCTGCCGCATGTGCTCGGCCAGACGTTCCACTTGTACTCAATCCTGTTAATCGGCGGCGGTGATTTGCAAGGCAGCAGATCTCCCAACGTATCCACGGTCGCGTGTGTTTGTCATAGTCTTCTTTCGGCACAAAGCCGAATACGGTGCTACGAAGGCCCTTCCTCACCTCTCACATCACTTAGATACGCCGCCCCACTTCGATTCCCCATCCACTCATACTGCGGGACAATCCCATGGTTGCCGGCATAGTTCCTCTACGGGATGTCAAAGTTAATAACAGGCCCTAGGGTTTTCGATGTGCCATTTCGTGGCATTCTGCGCATAGTGTGATCAGGTTCTGTTCCACGTCGCTACCCGAATGGCTGCGGAATCTGAGGTGATGCACCTGCAGATGCTGCATGCTGCCGCAGACTTGGCATCGCCAGCTATCGCGCTCCAGCACCTGCCGATGCAGTTCTCGGTAGCTCGTCGAATCAAGTCTCAGTCGTGGGGTTTTGGGCGGACCTTCTTCATGAAGCTTTCCCGTTGACCTCAGACAGGAAGGCCTCCCGTTGCGGGCCAGGCAGGAACTTGTAATAGCGAGAGATGGATTGCAGCAGAATCTGAGGGTTGTTGCCGTCCATTGAGGCCCCGGCGAGGAAGTCCGCGCAGATCATCTCCAGGCAGTAGCCCCGGGACTTGTCGGAGCCGAGCATCAGAGCCGCAGTCTCGATCGGCCTGCTCGATGACCGGGATCTGACTCTTATAGACCTTGAAATAGATCAGCTCCGACGGCTCGCTGTCCTTACCCGTCAGCTCTTTCTCAACTTCTCGGTGGAACTCCGCCTTGGGCATCTGTCGGGCTTTGTGCAGCCAGGTTGCACTTTCGAAGCGCTGACCCTGCTGGCGTGCCAGCTTGGCCAGCTCCAGCCCCTTGGTCCATCCCACCTGTTTCAGTTCTCTCCGCACCTGCGGGGGAAGATGTTCGTGAATGGACATCAGGTAGTACGCCTTCCTTCGTGACTCCGGAAAGCGGTGCTCCAGGAACTCATCGAAAGACTTCAGGTTCTCCAGCCGCCAGTACTGGCCCGCCCGCACTTCGCACAGGTACTTGCCCAGTTCCACAAACTTGGTATCGCGCTCGTTCTCGTGTCGTGCTTCCCAGGCCAGGATCTCGTCGATCCTGCTCAGGACCTCCATGGCACGGCGGCGATTCAGCTTGGGTGGCATGGGTGGATCCTTAGTACGCAAGTTCGTCAAACAGACCAAGATCAACTCCAGGCTTGCGAGTCAGCGCCGGCTCCACCAGATCGCTCTGATCGAGGCAGAGCCCTAGGAAAGGACAGGTCGTACATGGATTCTGGGGAAAGCGGATGCCACTGTGCTGCAGGAACAGCCCAGATTCGATCCTGCGGACTGTATCTTCGACCAGAGTCTCGAACTCCTGCCGTCTGTTCGTCCGTGATGGTGGCCCGCAGGTACTGGACTTCCACGGCGCGCTTACGGACAAAGACGACCTGAGCCACTTCCTTGATCCCGGTCATCCAGGAATAGCAAACCAGCTGTGGATCCAGTGCCGCGATTCCGTCAGGCTCCTCCGGATAGCTAACCGAACTGGTCTTCCACTCCAGCACGCAAGTTGTGCCGTTGAGCTCGCCGATAGCATCGATGTAGCCGACAAAGCTGTTGCCGGAACTCAACGTCCGCGTGAATCGGATCTGTTGATGGCTTCTTGGCTGGCGAATCTGGACGCGACCATCCTGGGTGAAGCGTTCGAGCAGCTGAATGCCTTGCCGGAACATGCGGTCCCATGTGTCGTTTTTCGAGTAGATCAGCTCCAAGTTTTTGCAAGGCAGCCCATTGCTCGAACAGGGCTGCCGCCGGATCCTCGTGACGGAATAGAGCCGCCAAGCCTGTTCGAAGCAGCGGCCGAAGAGCATAGCGGCGCGAGTGTCCTTTTCCTGCCAGCCATCGAGATAGCGATGGCGATAACGGCGAGGGCAAGTCAGGTACTGGGAAATCTGAGTGTAGCTGTAGGTCATCGCGGTACCCTGCTCCTGCCGCGGGTCCGTACTGTTGCTATCTCGGCAGAATGGGACTCGTGCCCAATTCTTCCCACTGGCTGGCCGGGGCGAAGCCGTCGAAGTTCACGAGCGAGATACCGTTCACCACCGCGTGGCTGATCTTCACGACTCCGACCAGGCCGCGCAGGGCGCGCTCGTCGACCTCGTCCTGGCTCAACAGTTCGGGGTCATAGAGAAAATCCCGCAGGAACCAACCCAGCTTCCACATCGCCTTTGGGGTGCAGTAGAGGCGGCCGAGAATCGATTGCCCGGCAAATGCCTTGGGTTCGATAATGGAGAGCCGAAGGGCATAGAAGCGCTTCTGTGCCTGCCAGCGGTACTGGGCATGCTCGAGCCGGACGAGGAAGATGCCGTCCGGAACTTCGGAATGCGAATCACGCGCGGTCTCGGAAAGCCCAGGAACACTACGTTTCATATCGCTGCCTCCTGGTTTGGGCGCGCGTAGCTGTTGAGTTGGCAGAGCAGGGCGGCGCGGTCTTTCTTGGCCGCCTCGGCGAGCTGCTGGACGAAGTTTTCGACCTGCTCGCGGGTGGCGTCTTTGAGGGCTTTGGTACCGCAGAAGTCGACCGCGTAAGCCTTCACCAGCTCGGGATCGAGCTTGTGCTGGCGAATGATCTGGCAGAGCCGGTCGCGGACCTTGTGACCGGAGCCGTTGCCGTTCCCGTTGGCACTCTTGGGCGGACGACTTATGTGAATCGGGAGCCGCCGCCATCGGACCGGATTCGATCCGATCTCCTCGACCGAGCAGATGCCGATACCGTATGCCTTGCGCAGAGCGCGATTGACGGCTCGGGTTTCGGCGATCCGCATCTCGGCGCCACGAACCAGCAGAGAAACGTTGGAGGGGTCAGCATCGCCGTAGCCGACGAATCCGGCGGAAGCTTTGGACGGATATACCGTCGCCTTGAGGACGAAACGGTTGGCTGCGGAATCACACAGCGAATCGACGGCCTCGACGTGGATACCGCGGCATCTCTTGCGACGGGCCAGCCGAATTAGCCCGTGTGCGTGACGTACCAGTTAGCGTTGATGATTTGGAGTTCCCCAGCCTGAATCGAAAATCCAAAGTCCTGAGTCAATGCCTTCAGGTATCCGGTCATCCGCGGAGGAAGAGTGTGTCCCAGCATTCGTTTTGCGGCCCGCACGTTTTGCTGCAGGAGCTGTTTTGAAATGCCAGAAGTTACTTGCACTTCTTGTTTCAATTGGGGCTGCGGTTGGATCATAGAGTCCTCCTTTGACGAGACAATTACGATGGTAGCACAAGTTAGATAACGTAGTCAACAATGTATAACACTTTCTCTGCTGTTCATTGGCACAGGCAGAAGTTATATTGCAGGGGTGGCGAAGACCGAATTTTTGGCCTTTCGGGTCAAACCAGAGCTAAAGCGCGATATCGAGCAAATCGCTGATGATGAGCAGCGGAACATCTCTCAAATTTGCGAGCTGCTCCTACACGAGGGTGTCGAGACCTACAAGAAGGAAGGGGCGAAGTTCATGCGACGCTTGGTCGCTAAACAGAAGCTCCGGGCGAAGTAAGAACCTCTTCGCGAAGGTTGTGATCATCACCACGCGCACCCAGAGCTTGTACTGGCTAGCGAAACAAAAGCGAAACTGATAAACTGGATCCATGCGAGAGACGGAGGCGTCACCATGGACAAGGAGCCGCAAGGGATCTTGGTCTCACCGAAGAAACTCGAATCGAACCGCCGCAACGCGCAGTTGTCGACGGGGCCAAAGACCGAAGTGGGAAAGCAACATTCACGTCTGAACGCCCTAAGGCACGGTGTGTTGGCGTTCTGTACTCGTAGTCAGAGATGGACACTGGGAATATCCCGACCAGTTCGAAGAGTTGCTAAGCGATCTCGCAGGAGACCTTGGGCCAGTTGTAAGCTTGAGGAGATGTTAGTCGAGAAGATTGCTCTTTGCTGGTGGAGGCGGCGGCGAGCCCCCCGTTCGAAGCTCTAAAGATAAATGAAGAGTCTGAATCCATGAGCCCATAGTCAAACAGACCGGGATGAGTTCTCCTTGCCTCTCGAAGGCGATTTGAACGAATCCTTCGCTATGAAGCAAGTATTCAGCGCCAACTGGATCACGCTATCAATCAGCTCGAGCGCTTGCAGCGGACTCGCAAAGGGGAACAGGTACCAGCGCCGGTGAGTGTCCGACTCTCTGTCGACGAGTAAGGTCGAGACCGTGGCGAAACTTCTCGAAGGGCCGGCCTATCGGAAAAGCAGAAACACGACGCTTATTCAAGACCTTGGCGCTCACTAGATGAGGAGGGTCGGTTGCCGGAAAGTTTGCTGCACTGACGTTGAGTCCTAGGGGAGATTTTACGAAACGAAGCCAAAAAGTCTATTGTTATCAACATTCCTTGGCAGAATGAGCTGGTGCGAGGAGCTGTGGAATCCATCCTGGCGAGAATTGAGGTGGGATAGCCGGAAATCCAGATGTGGATGTCCACCTCTATCAATCGCTTTATCTCGGCGACAATCTACCTGGGGAAATGGATGTTAATCAGTGTCGCTTTTGGCGAATGGCTTGGCGAGTTGGGGAAATTCTCCAGTGATCAAGCGGTACTCGTTGCTGTGGCTGGCTCGGTATAGCTGCCTTATGCGGAGCGGCGGAGCGCAATTGCGGAAGCATCGTATCTGCTGCGTGCCCCACGCATTTCGGATCGCCCGTCATCGACATCACGCCAGCCGCGGCAATTTTGGGAAATCGATGCTGCGTTTCACAACACCTCGCCGAGCAAAGAAGCTCGCAGACCAATCCGTTGCGTGACGCAGCCAGGCTGTCATCGACGAGCAGGGTGCGAGCAAATCATTTGACCACTGTCAAATGATGATGGCTGCGATGCTACTCTGATGCTTGAAGCGGGGCCGTGTTTGGCGCTTCAGCTGTCTGGCCAGAAACACATTTATTCCGGAGGCAATGTCTATGCAGTTTGCGGAGAAAACCGTAGGCACGTTTCAGGAACTCAAAGGCAAGATCGCATCCAAGACCGCGCGTGTCGGCATCGTCGGACTCGGCTACGTCGGACTGCCTCTGGCCGTCGAGTTCGCCAAGGCCGGCTTCCACGTCACCGGCATTGACCTTGCAGCAGTCGCGCGTCGATCGCCTCATGCAAGGCGAGTCCTACGTCCAGGACGTCCCCAGCGCCGATGTCGCGCAACTCGTAAAGGCAGGGAAGTTCGACGCCACCACCGACTTCTCCATCGTCCGTGACCTCGACACCATTAACATCTGTGTCCCTACGCCGCTGCGCAAAACCAAGGACCCCGACATGAGCTACATCGTGTCGGCCTCCGACGAGATCGCCAAGTACTTCCATCCCGGCCTGCTGGTCATCCTGGAATCCACCACCTACCCCGGCACCACCGACGAGCTCCTGCTGCCCACCTTCGAAAAGCACGGCCTCAAAGTCGGCGAAGACTTCTTCCTCTGCTTCTCGCCCGAGCGTGTCGATCCCGGCAATCCCGGTGTACCAAACCCTGAACACGCCCAAAGTTGTCGGCGGCATCACCCCGGCCTGCACCGAGATGGGCAAGCTGTTCTTCTCGCAGGCGCTGCAGCACGTCGTGCCGGTCAGCCAACACCCGCGTCGCCGAGATGGTGAAGCTGCTCGAGAACACCTTCCGCATGATCAACATCGGCCTGGTCAACGAAATGGCCATCATGTGCGACGGCATGGGCATCAACGTCTGGGAGGTCATCGACGCTGCCGCCACCAAGCCCTTCGGCTTCATGCCCTTTTACCCGGGCCCCGGACTCGGCGGCCACTGCATTCCCATCGATCCGTTCTATTTGTCGTGGAAGACCAAGCAGTCGGGCATCGAAGCGCGCTTCATCGAGCTGGCCGGCTACATCAACGGCAACATGCCGCACTTCGTTGTGGACAAGGTACAGCATGCCCTCAACAACTACGCCAAGGCCGTGAAGGGCTCGCACATTCACATCATCGGCGTCGCCTACAAGCGCAATATCGACGACATGCGCGAGTCGCCCGCCCTCGACGTCATCCTCTTACTGAAGAAGCTCGGCGCCGAAGTCACCTACAGCGATCCCTACGTCCCCAGCGCTGAAGTTCGACGGCCTCGAAATGGCCTCGCAGGACGCGCTCGCTTCGGCCAAGCAAGCCGATTGCTGCGTCATCATTACTGACCACACCGGCTTCGATTACAAGGGATTGCTCGACGCGTCGCAGCTCATCGTTGACACGCGCAACGCCCTCAAGGGCATCGACTCCGACAAGATCGTTCGGCTGTAGTCATTCATCCAGCCAATCTCCAGTGGGTGCCACCATCCCTTTGACCCGTTTTTTGGGAAAGGTTGGGATTCCTGCTCTTGCCTGCTTCTCGACACTCGATTCTCGAAATTACAATACCTGCTATGCGTTCCATCATCGGGAAGGGAACTCGCATCGAAAGTCCATCCGCCCATCTTGCCTCGCCCTTATCGTCGCCGCTCTATTGCCGCTCACAGCCTCGTCTCAAACCCTCACCGCCGCCGATGTCATCCTGCGACTCCAGAACCACTACGCTGCTCCCGTACCATCGAGCACCGTCGACACCATCAAGGCCGGGGATCCTTCCACGCCCGTCACCGGAATCGCCATCACCTTCCTCGACACCATGGACGTCCTGCGCCAGGCCAGCCAGCGCGGCCTCAATCTCGTCATCACCCACGAGCCCACGTTCTATAATCATCTCGACGAAACCACCTTCTTCGTCGAAGACCCTGTCTATCTCGAGAAGCTCGCCTTTATCCAGCAGCACCACATGGTCGTCTTTCGCTTTCACGACGAGATCCATTCCATCTCGCCCGACCCCATCGCCATGGGCCTTGTCAATCCCTCGGTTGGCAGAGCTACATGGATGGCGGCAACCCATTCCAGCTCACCATCCCTCGCACCACGCTTCTCCAGTTGGCGCGCGAACTGGAGACAAAGCTGAACACTCACACGCTTCGCGTTGTCGGAAATCCCGATCTTTCCATCACGCATGTCGCCCTTCGCCCCGGAGCCGTCGGCACTCAGAAACAAATCCTCGCGCTGCGTTCCGATCGACGTCGAAGTCCTGCTCGTGGGCGAAGTGCCCGAGTGGGAAACCGTCGAGTACGTCCGCGACGCCAGTGCACAAGGGCGTCACAAGGCGCTGATCCTTCTCGGCCACGAAGTCTCCGAGGAGCCCGGCATGAAAAAGTGCCCGAAGATCTTCGCGCTCCTGTTTCCCGAAACTGCCGTTGTCCTACATCCCCGCCGGCCAGCCTCTATTGGACGCCGGACTATCCGACGGATCCAAGCTCCCACCGACTCGAACCGGCAATTTAAGTTCCCGGCGGCAGTTGTGCCATGCTCACCCAAAATCTTGCTATTCCTAACTCGACCAAGAGGTGCACATGCCCTGTAATCCTGAAGAACTGAAACACGTTCCACTCTTCGCCCTCCTCGATGACGAGGAACTCGCCATCCTCGCAACCCAGGTTGAGATGAAGAAGTTCGCGCCCCGCCAGCGGATTTACAAGATGGGCGAACCCGGTGGCCGGGCCTACATCCTCATGAATGGCCGGGTGCGGGTGACGATGGTGGATGACGACCAGCAGGAAGTGGTAGTCGATGAGCCTGGCCATGGCGAGTTCTTCGGCTTCGCGGCCATGCTGGAGCAGACGCCGCACCAGACGACAGCCATCGCGCTGGAAGAGACAACGTGTGTCGAGATCGATCGCGACGACATTGCCATCCTGCTACAGAAGAAACCGATGGCGGGCATGGACATGCTCGCCGTGCTGGGCAGGCAGTTTCATGCTTCGCAACAGTTGGTAAGGGTGCGCGCCAGCCGCAACCCTAACGAGTCATCGAAGAAGAGGAGACATTTGGCGAACGAATTGCCGACCGAGTAGCCTCTTTCGGCGGATCGTGGACCTTTATCATCACGTTCCTGATCGTGCTGGTCATCTACTCCAGCTTTAACGTGCTGCTAGGCCACAAAGCCTGGGACCCGTATCCCTTCATCCTCCTGAACCTGTTTTTGTCGATGCTGGCGGCCCTGCAGGCGCCGGTCATCATGATGAGCCAGAACCGTCAGGACACCAAAGACCGTCTGCGAGGCGAGTTGGACTACGAAGTAAACCGCCGCGCGGAATCGGAAATCCAGGGGCTGGCAGGCAAACTGAACATGTTGACCGACAAGTTGGGCGACGTCGAGGATTTGATACGAGGGAGATTGACTACATCAGGAGCTGGCGACTAGATTGCCAGAATTGCATTCCCGAAACTCGCTAAATTCCTAGCTTTTTCACTTCTTCGTTGTAGTACTTGCGGTACAGGATGTCCCACTCCTGCGAGCCTTCCAGGATGGTACGGCGCTGGCTCTCGATTTTCTGCCGGGCGGCAGCGTCGATCTTTGCTTCTTCAGCCATCAGCAGCTCAAGTACACGGCGGGATTCCTGTCGGATCGTGTTGCGGTCCTCGATGAAATCCACGCTGTCGGTCTCCGCCAGGGTGTCGGCCACGGCATGCGCCAGCTTGTTGATCTTCTCTCGGCTGATTCTCATAGCACGGCCTTGTACTTCCGCACCAGTTCGTTCTTGATCTTCTTGAACATTTCCTGGTAGTTGGCGCCGCTCTGCCGCATTTCGTCGGAGTAGGTCTCCAGAATAATCCGCACCTCGTCATTGATGCGGTCTTCCAGCGTCAACTCTTCCAGCAGGGCGGCGTGGATGCGCTCGCGCACCTCCTGCGGGTTGGGCGCGTCGATGAACTCACCGTCGATGAGTTTTTTGGTGACTTCGCGGGCCAGATAGCCCACATATTCTTTGGAGAAGTGCATGCTTGTCTAAATCGGTTGTCGGAACACTTGATTTTAGCACAGGAATTAAGCTGGTCCGGCGAGACACTAGCATCGGCAGCGGGCCCGGTCGGGCCCGCTTTCCGGGCGTGTTTCAATGGGCCGGCGACTTACTTCGAACCACCACCCGCCACCAGGCCAAGGTCCTTCAGCATGGGTTGGACGCTAGGCTGCGCTCCTCGCCACGTGACGTACATTTTCTCCAGATCTTCAGTGTTGCCCCGCGACAACACCATTTTGCGGAAGCGGTCACCATTGGCCCGAGTCAGGCCGCCGTTGTCTTCGAACCATTGGTAAGCATCGTCGTCGAGCATCTGCGTCCACAGGTAGGCATAGTAGCCGGCGGAATATCCGCTGCCCCAGATGTGACTAAAGTAGCTTGACCGGTAACGCGGCGGAACATAGCTGAGCGCCAAGTGGGTTTGTTCCAGAGCCGCCGTCTCGAAGGCGTCGGGGTTCTGTAGTGGCGCATCGGCCGCAAGCGTGTGCCACCGCATGTCCAGTTCTGCAGCCGCCAGTAGTTCGGTAGTGTCATAACCCTTGTTGAAGGTGGCTGACTTCTTGATCTTCTCTACCAGTTCCGCTGGCATCGGCGCTCCGGTCTTGTAATGCTTGGCGTAGTGCTGAAAAACCGTCGGATAGCTGGCCCAATGCTCGTTGAACTGCGACGGGAATTCCACAAAATCGCGAGCCGTCGAAGTGCCGGAAAGGCTCGGATACTCCGTGTTCGCGAACATGCCATGCAGCGCATGACCAAATTCATGGAACATCGTTCTGACATCGTCAGAGGTAAGCAGGGCTGGTTCGCCGGCGGCCGGCGGTGAAAAATTAGCCACATTCGCGACCACTGGCTTGGTGCCCATCAACTTAGACTGCGTTACCAGGCTATTCATCCAAGCCCCGCCTTGCTTGTTGTCGCGCTTGAAGTAGTCGCAATAAAACAGCGCCAGTGAACTGCCATCGGCGTTAGAAACCTCGAACACACGCACGCCCTGGGCATACACCGGAATGTCTTTGCGCTCCCTGAAGGTCAGCCCATAAAGCTGGTTTGCCGCATAGAACACGCCATTCTGCAGCACATTGTCGAGTTCGAAATAGGGTTTTACCTGCTCTTCGTCGAGATCGTATTTCGCCTTGCGCACTTGCTCGGCGTAGATGTCCCAATCCCAGGGCTGCAGCTTGAATCCGCCATTCTGTCCGTCGATCACCGCCTGGATGTCTTGCGCCTCGCTAGTGGCCTTACCGGTGGAGGCGGGCACCAGCGCATCCATGAACTTCAACGCCGCTTCTGGAGTCTTGGCCATCTGGTCTTCGATTTTCCACGCGGCGAAACTGGGATAGCCGAGAAGCTTGCCCTTTTGGGCCCGCAACTGTGCGATCCGGGCAATCGTGTCGCGTGTATCGTTCGCATCGCCACGTTCGGCACGGTTCCACGAATTCGAGAACAGGGCCTGACGCGTGTTCCGATTAGTCAGCAAAACGAGATCCGGCTGTTGCGTGGTGTTCTGCAAAGGTAGGATGTATCCCTCAACCTTGCGTCCCTTTGCGGCCTCGGCAGCTGCACTGATCTGCGCATCGCTCAGGCCCGCCAGTGCCGACTTGTCGGTTGTCACGTACGCGCCTTCTTTCGTCGCGGCCAGCAGCTTTGTGCTGAACGTATTGGAGAGCGTCGCTAACTCCTCGTTGAGCTTCTTCAGTTCAGTCTTGTCGGCTTCGCTAAGATTGGCGCCCGCATGCACAAACTGGTCGTAGGTGTACTCGACCAGGCGCAACGATTCCGGATCGAGCTTCAGCGAGGCGCGTTCCTTGTAGATGGCTGCCACCCGCTGAAACAGTTTCGCGTTCAGCAAAATCGCATCTCGATGAGCAGCGAGTTTAGGCGCCTCGATGGACCTGACTTTCTGAAGTTCCGGATTCGTGTTCGCGCCGGTTACTGAGAAAAATGCCGCCTGCACGCGTTCCAACAACTGGCCGCCCTTCTCCATGGCGACAATGGTGTTCTCGAACGTCGGCGGTGCTGGGTTATCCGCAATCGCCTGCATTTCCTTAAGCTGCTCCGCCATCCCAGCTTCGATCGCGGGCTGGTAGTCCGAGTCCTTGATCTTGTCGAAAGGAGGCGCCTGGAACGGGAGCGTACTTGGTGCGTAGAAAGGATTGTTAGGACCGAAGTCCGCACTCGCGGCTAATGCAGGAAGAGTGCTGAGACCAATGACGACAGCAGTAGCGATAAGCAAAGTATTCATCCTTATTAGTGTAATCGCTGGAAGCCCAAAACATGGAAACCCAAAAAGTCAAAACCAACGGCCGCTGTGGGCTAGGCCCTTCACCGGAAACCCAATGGTTGGCTTCGCTTCCCGGGACCGAGAGTCAGCGGGCATCTTCCACTGCAAGCGTTGCTGCCGGCTTCTTCGCCCGCGTCGTGGTGATCACCACCACGCTGATCAGAACAAACAGGGTCCCCAGCATCGTGCGCAGGCCAAGCGTTTCGCCGCCCAGGAAATATCCAAGCAGCACCGCCACCACCGGATTCACATAGGCGTAAGTCCCGACCTTTGTCGGTGATTCATGGTGAATCAGCCACACGTAAGCGGTGAACGCGATGATCGAACCCGCGACAATCAAGTAGAGCAAGGAGAGCCACGCCGCGCGCGAGACCGTCCGCGGGATGAAAGTCGCGAAACTCCCCCAGCGCGGCTGCTGTCACCACCAGCAACATTCCGCCAGCCAGCATCTGCGCTCCCGAACTCATGACTTTCGAAGCCGGAAGCGGCAGTTTGCGCGTAAGCGCGGACGCTACCGACCAACTAAGCGATGCAATAATCAGCGCCAAGGCGCCCGCCGTGTCGATCGGCGCCCCGCCAAGGTTCAACGAATGGCTCATCAGCACCGCCACTCCGCCAATCCCGATCAAGAGCGCCAGTGCCAGCCGAACCGTGAGCCTCTGCGTTCGCAGCAGGATGATTTCTGACAGCGCCATGAATGCCGGAATCGTCGCCATCATGACTGCGGCAATGCCCGAAGGCACCCGCTGCTCGGCCCAGAATAACAATCCGTAGTCGAGGACGAAGATCAGCACAGCCAGCAGGAATGCAGACAGCCATTGTCGTCTGCTCGGCGAGCGTTCGCCCTGCGCGATCATCCAGCCATAAAGCACGAGTCCCGCAACCAGAAACCGCATGGCCGCGAGAAGGAAAGGCGGAACTTCGCGTACCCCAACCCGAATTGCCAGAAACGTGGATCCCCAGACGAAGTAGATGATGCGCGAAAGCCAGCAGAGTCTTCCACGTCGGTCGATGGGGGTGGACTTCCAAAACAGGCTCCTATTGCACTCTATCAATTTCCTGCCCATAAGCGCCTGAGTCCCGCCGCTTGCCGTCGGTCCGAAGGACAGCGGCCTCTGCGCTCCTTCACCGGGCTTGGCCACGGGTTCGCGTTGTCTCGCCGTGCCCCCTTCGGAGTATGATGAAATTTCGCTGTGGCGCAGTTTCGCTGCGCTCCTCAGCGCCGAGAAACCTCAATGTCCGACGATCTCTCCAGCCTGAAAGACGATATGGTGGCGTTCATTCTTGGTCACGGTATGAGCCGTTTCCAGGGATATGTCACCGAAGACGTTCATAGTGTGATGTGGGACCCGCGCGACAATCCTGAAAGCTGGAAGGACTTTGTCGAACTGGCCAAGAAAGCCGGATGCGCCTTCCTCTCCATGGATGAGGAAGTGCTGGAACGCGACGAACTCGACTATCTCGTGCAACGCCTGCAACAGGCCACTTATCCCAGCGACGATGATGTCGAGGAAGCTCGCTGGCTGCGCAGCTTTGTGGGCAAAACCGGATTCCTGCAACTCGGCTGGCCGCACCAGGGCATCATGTTTCTCTACGAAGTCTCCACCGAATGGTACGAACGCTACCAGCGCTTGCTTGATCTGGTGGAAGACTTCGGTACGCTGACCGTGGACGACTCCGATCAGGACGAAGAACGTTAAGTGCGCTGGCAACTACGCGAAGCTGAACCTTTAGACGTCGAGCGGTTGACTCGCGACGCCCGGCTATCTCCGGTTATCGCGCGATTGCTCGCATCGCGTGGCATCACCACTCCTGAACAGGCACACGAGTTCCTGGCGCCTTCACTCTCCTACCTGCACTCGCCCTATCTCATGGCCGGACTGCGCAAGGCAGTCGAGCGTCTACGTGCCGCGATCGAGCGTGGCGAAACCATCTTTATCTATGGCGACTACGACGTCGACGGCACCACTGCCATTGTGATCCTCAAGACCGCTCTCGAGATCTGTGGCGGCAAGGTCGAGTACCATGTGCCGCACCGCATTCGCGAAGGCTACGGCATGCGCGACGAGGTGATCGAACAGGCAGCCGCCGCGGGCATTCACCTGATTATCAGTGTCGACACTGGCATTCGCGCTTTTACCGCTGCTGAAGCCGCACAACGCTGCGGCGTCGATCTCATCGTTACCGACCATCACCTCCCGCAGACCGACGGAGTTCCCAAGGCACTGGCAGTCGTGAATCCCAACCAGTCCGGATGCGAGTACCCCTGTAAGTCGCTTTGCGGCGCAGGCGTTGCCTTCAAGATCGCGCAAGCCCTTCTCGAAGCAACCGGCCGCGAGCGCATGTTGCCCTCGTTCCTGAAGATTGTCGCCATCGCGACCATTGCTGACGCCGTTCCCCTCGTAGGCGAGAACCGCGTCTTCGCGAAGTTGGGCTTACAGGGCCTGCGTGATCCGCGGAATGCAGGACTGCGCGCCTTGCTGGCTAACTGCCAACTGGACGGTTCCCGTCCGTTGAGCGCCGGAGACATTGCCTTTCGCGTAGCGCCGCGCCTCAACGCCGCCGGTCGCATGGACCTCGCCGAGCGCGTCATCGAACTCTTCACAGAGAAGGATGAAGCCAAGGCCTCGGAAATGGCGATGCGTCTGAACGAGCTCAATGGCGACCGCCAGCTTGAAGAGCAGCGGATTCTCGACGAGATCTTCCACCAGATCGACTCCACACCCGAATGGAAAGACTCGTACTCCTTGGTTGTCGCCGGGGAGAACTGGCATCGCGGCGTGATCGGCATCTGCGCCACCCGCGTGGTTGAGCGGCTATCACCGGCCGGCTCTTGTATTTGCCTGCGAGGACGGCGAAGCTTACGGCTCGGGCCGGTCGATCCAAGCATTTCACCTGCTCGATTCACTCGAGTCTTGTCCCGAACTGTTCACCCGCTACGGCGGACACTCGCACGCCGTGGGATGCTCGCTTCCGACGGAACGCCTTGCGGAATTGCGCTCACGCCTCGAAACCTTTGCGCGCCAGCGGCTAGTGCCCGAAGACTTCGTGCCAGTGCTGGACTACGATGGCGAAATCTCGCTCAACGATGTGAATCGGCAATTCTGGGAGTCGCTTGCTCAACTGGAGCCGTTTGGCTCCGGTAATCCAACGCCCGTGTTTGTGGCACGTGGCGTGAAACTGATGCAACCGCCGCGGGTAATGAAAGAGAAACATCTCAAGTTGCGGGTGTCCCCAGCCGGTCCTAAACGGAAACGGAAAGTCGCAACGAGCCCAAGAGGTCGTGGGCTGGCGCATGGCCGAGCGTGCCGCGCAGGAGTCCTTGCTTCTGGGAGACATTCTAGACCTTGCGTTTACGGTGGATTACAACACCCATCCAGATTTCGGCGGTGTTCAACTTACTTTGGGGGACTTCAGCCGCCCATTGCCGGTAGTGGCGCTACCCCCTAAATGAGCGCGTCCCATCTGAACTGGCTTTACAGTTGGCTTACTCCGGCGATAGTATTCAGCACCAATGGTGGTTGCGGCTCAGCAAGTCTGCAGCAATTGCGGCAACCCAGCGTTGCCCGACGGCAAGTTCTGTCTGTTCTGCGGAGACGTGCTCGTCGAGTCCCCTGAAAAGGCCCCTCAAATAGCTAATCTTCCCAACTCGAATCCCAACAATGAGATGGCGGTCGCCGAGCCGCCGGAGTACGCCGGCTTCTGGCTGCGAGTCTGGGCGGGTGCGATCGACGTTTTCCTGGAAGTTATCGGGGCGCTTCTGCTTTCTGTCGTTGTCTATTACGCCATGCGCTGGTTAATTGACCCTAGTTATGGCCTGATGCCGGCCACCGCGTCGTATGTAAGTGGGATAGCCGCGATCGCTTTCCTGAGTGTCGGCGCATGGCTCTATTGCGCTTTTAGCGAAAGCTCCAGTCACAGGGCCACCATCGGCAAGCGCATCGTAGGATTACAGGTCGTCACCGCGTCGGGGGACAAGCTGACGTTTGGTCAGGCAACGGTGCGCCATTTCATGAAATTCCTCTCGCTATTTACCGCCGCTGTCGGATTCATGATGGCCGGTTGGACCAAACGCCGCCAGGCGCTCCATGACATGCCGTCCGATTGCGTCGTAATTCGCGTTCCCCCCGAGCGCTTCTCTATCCTGCGGCGCTAGAGCTTATTCGGCCGCCGTCCACCTATCCCGATTGGCTTCTCTCCAATTGCGCGCGGTAATATCGATACCAGATGTCTCAATCTGTCGCGCAGGTCCGCAAGTGGCTGGTGGGGTTCGGAGTCGCTCTCCTCGCACTGGTGACGGCCTCTTACTTCATTGCCAAAACCAGGGTGAAGCCCCAATTACACAGCATCCCTAAGCAGCTGGGAATTGACATTCAGCAGACCAGTGAAGGCTTCACACTCTCCAAGTCTGAGGGCGGCCGCACGATCTATACCATCCGTGCGTCCAACGCGGTGCAGTTCAAGCAGGGTGGCCACGCCGACCTGAAAAATGTGCACATCGTTGTCTACGGCAAGGCGCATGATCGCTATGACCAGATTTACGGCGACGAGTTCACTTACGATCCGCGAACCGGCGAGGTCAAGGCGCTCGGGCAGGTTCATATCGATCTCCAGGGCTATGCCGAAGGGCCTACCAAGCCCGACCAGGCTCCCCCTGCAGAGCTGAAGAACCCGATTCACATCACGACCAGTTCGCTCACTTTCAACCAGCAAACAGGAACAGCGAACACCGACGACGAGCTGGAATTTCGCACCTTGCAGGCATCTGGCACAGCCAAAGGCGCTTCCTACGATTCCAACACTAACCAGCTACAGCTGAAGTCCGACGTGCACATCATTACTACCGGCGACAATGCCGCTGACATCTTCGGTTCCAGCGGGACCATCCAGAAAGACCCGCGGCAGGCTGTCCTGCTTAACGCCGCTATCTATGAGCCTAACCGCACCCTGACCACCGACAAACTTACCATGTTGTTCGAACCGGACAACACCATCCAGCACTCGCTGGCGGAAGGCAATGTCAACATCGAGGTCCGGGGACCAACCATCGTGGATATCAGTGGCCCTCGCGGCGATCTCAACATGGGCCCGCAGAACGCGGTGCAACAGGCCGTCGTTTCTGGAGGCGCGAAGTACAACACCCGCGGCGAGAACCTGAGTCACGGCTCCGCGGACACATTCGTATTGGACTTCGAGGCCGACAATCAGCCTCGAGCTGTTCCATATGATCAAGAACGCCCGTATGCGCCAGGATCCGCAGCCCGGCAAAACCGGGTCTCCCGGACAGCCCATGGAAATTGTTGCCGACCAACTCCACTTTGTTTTAGAGAACGGCAACGAGCTCAAGACCGGAGACACGGTCGGCAAAGCGCAGATTACGATCTTTCCGGCGCCGGCTGGACCCAAGCCTGCTAAGGCCTCCACTAAGCCCGGACAAGATTTTGGTTCGGGTAACGCGACCACCGTCGCCACCGCAGGGAAGTTCCACGCGATCTTTGGGGAAGACAATCGCATGCAATCGCTGCATGGCTCGCCCGATGCGCGCATCGTCTCCACCTCGCCTGGGCAGCCGGAAAAGGTCAGCACGTCGCAGAATGTCGACGTTACCTTCGCCCCCGATGGAGGAGCGGAGAAGCTTGTCCAGACCGGAGACTTTGTTTACCACGAGCCTTCACCAAAGCCCGACACGGGCGGACGAGCCATGTTTGCTGACAAGGCTACCTACACCCCGGCAGACCAGATCCTGGTGCTCAACGGATCGCCGCGGGCGATCGATGGCGGAATGACTACCACAGCCGATGTGATCCGCCTCAATCGGGAGTCTGGAGAAGCCTTTGCCGATGGCAACGTCAAGACCACCTACAGTGACCTCAAGCCGCAACCGGACGGGGCCCTGCTTGCGCCTTCCGACCCGGTGCATGTGACCGCGCTGCACATGACCTCTCACAACCAGCCGAGTGTCGCCCACTACACCGGAAATGTCCGCCTGTGGCAAACCGCTAACGTGGTGCGGGCCCCCCTTATCGACTTCGACCAGCAAAACCGAACTATCATTGCCCACGCTGACACGGCGCAGTCGGTATCCAGCTTGTTTGTTCAGCAAGGTCAGGACGGCAAACTCACTCCAGTAGACGTGACCGCTGACAAGCTGACGTATGTAGACGCTGAGCGCCGAGCGCGCTACACGGGCAATGTTCTCGCCAAAAGCACCAGCGGCACCATCAGCGCACGAGCAGATCGATGTCTACTTGAAGCCGGCTGATTCCGCGGAGCAACAGTCAGGTGGGTACTGAAGCCAAAGCCACAAAGCCGGCAATTCCTGGCAGTGACGGACCCAGCAAGATTGACCACATGGTTGCGGTGGGAAAAGTCATCATCACCGAACCCAACCGCCGCGGAGTGGGCGAGCGGCTCGTCTATACCGCGGACGACGGCAAGTATTACCTAACTGGGAAATCCGCTAGCATTTTTGATGCCGTACACGGCACGACATGGGGCGATTCGTTGACTTTCTATAGTCACGATGATAGGGTTTTGGTGGAAAGTAAGCATTCTTCACCCACCGTAACGCGGGCACGTATCACTAAGTAAATGCAGACCTTATCGGCGGAGGAGATCGGCAAAAGTTACCGCGGACGCAGGGTCGTCAACGGCGTTAGCGTGCATGTGAAACAAGGTGAGGTAGTGGGCCTTCTGGGGCCCAACGGCGCCGGAAAAACTACCAGTTTTTACATCATCGTTGGCCTCATTCCCACCGATACTGGCCGCGTAGTCATCAACGATCAGGATATTACCGACGTTCCCATGTACCTTCGGGCACGGAACTTCGGGATCAGCTATCTGCCCCAGGAGCCCTCGATCTTCCGCAAGTTGACGGTCGAAGACAATATCCTTGCAGTGCTGGAAGCGCAGCCGATTTCTTGGCACGAACGACGTGAGCGTCAGGAGAAGCTGATCGACCAACTTGGGCTGGGTGTCATCCGCAAGAATCGCGGCTACGCTCTGTCCGGCGGAGAACGGCGCCGCGTGGAGATTGCGCGCTGCCTGTGCATTTCGCCGTCATTCATCCTGCTCGATGAGCCTTTCTCTGGGATCGATCCCATCGCGGTGCTCGACCTTCAGAGAATCATCTTTGACCTGAAGGCGAGTGGCATCGGCGTGCTGGTAACGGATCATAACGTGCGCGAGACGCTCTCCGTCACCGATCGCGCCTACATTATTAACGAAGGCAGAATCTTCCGTGCCGGAACGCCCGATCAGCTGGGCAACGATCCGGAAGTGAAGAAAGTTTACTTGGGTGAGAGCTTCTCGATGGTTTAGCGCAGTCCCCAGAGGGACGACAGATGCGCTGGCTTAATCCGCGTGTAGGCATTTAGGTTTAGAATCTCGGGAGAAGGAGCAGGTCCTTAGAAGGCTTCCCGTAGTCATGGTATTGCTGCAGCCCAAATTAAGTCTCCGCGTATCTCAGAAGCAAATTCTGACACCGGGCCTTGTGCAGATGGTCAGTGTTCTAGCGCTCAACAAGCTTGAGCTGGCCGACATGATTAATGCCGAATTAACGGAAAACCCGGTTCTAGAGGAACTGGAAGATTCGGTTCCCCTGCTCGACGAAGTATCGGCTCGCGAAGAGAAAATGGATCGCGAGAGCTCGGCCGCTGTTCAGGAAGAACTTCCCAAAACCGCCGAAGAAAAAGATCCCTTCGAAGAAATCGACTTCGGCACCTTTTTCTCCGAATACCTCGATCCCGGCCTCCGCACCTCCATAGAAATGGAAGACAGCGAGAAGCCTTCGTTCGAGAACTTCTTGTCCCGCCCGACGACGCTTACTGACCACCTCATGTGGCAACTCGGTTCGTTGCACGTGAAAGAAGACGTGTATCGGGCCGCCGAGTTGATCATCGGCAATCTCAATGAGGACGGGTATCTGACCGCAACGGAAGACGAGTTGCTGGGCTTGATGGAAGACGAGAGTGGTCCCCTGGAGTGGCCGGTCGCTGCCTCGGTTCCTGAATCTCCATCCTCCGCGTCCGATGTAACTCAATTCGAAGCCGACCAACCGCATCCCAACGGGCACCAGCCGGAAGCCCCACCGTTGGAGTCTCTCTCTGCCGAACCACCCGAAGCTGAGCTGGAAGCGTCCACCGGTTTTCTTGCGCAGGCCAATGCCTCGATCGCCGCCCGGCCTTCGCTCGTGCCGCCACGCACCGCTCCGTCGCGTGTTCCGTTCAGCCGCGATGCTCTGCGCGAAGCTATCGACGTGGTGCGGCAACTCGATCCCATTGGTGTTGGTGCTCGCGATCTGCGTGAGTGTCTGCTGGCTCAGCTTCAAAACCTGAGGACCATCGAACGCAAGAATGGCAATGGCAACCATCTTGCCGAAAAGGAATCGATCGATGACGCCATCCTGATGGTCGATCAGCACTTGCATGAGTTGCAGAACAAGAATTACAAGGAAGTGGCCAAGGCCATCGGAAAGCCGCTTGAGACCGTCATGCGGGCCATGGATTTTATCCGTACCCTCGATCCGCGGCCCGGTTTGCGCTACAACAAGGCCGAAACCCGCCTGATCGAGCCGGACGTTGCTTTCGTCAAGCAAGGTGACGAGTTCCTTGTCGTCATGAACGACGAAGAAGTTCCGCAATTGCGTCTGAACCCGGCATATCGCCGTCTGCTGAGTCGCGACGCTGCCGAAAAAGATGTACGCAACTACGTCAAGGAGCGCTACAAGTCGGCCATCCAGCTCATTAAAAATATCGAGCAGCGCAAGCAGACCATTTTGCGCGTGTGTTACTCCATTCTCGCCCGCCAGCGCGACTTCCTCGATAAGGGCATCGACCAGCTTAAGCCCATGATGATTAAGGAAGTGGCTGAGGAGATCGGCGTGCATCCCTCAACCGTCAGTCGCGCGGTGGCCAACAAGTACGCTCATACCCCGCAAGGCGTCTACGAACTTCGGTACTTCTTTAGCGAGAGCGTAAACGGTCCGGAAGGCGGCGGCACATCGCTGCTCATCCTGAAGCGCCGGGTCAAGAAGCTCATCGAAGAGGAAGACACTGCCAACCCGTACACCGACGAGCAGATCACCCACATCCTCCAGTCCCAGGGCATCCAGGTCACTCGCCGCACGGTTGCGAAATACAGGGAAGACATGCGCATCCCGAACACCCACCAGCGCAGAGTAAAAAGTTAGCGGCTGTATCCGGCGTCCTCCGGTTTCGTGGGCAACTTTTGCAGCCCGCGGATGCCAGCCGGAAGGAAAGCCGAAGTGGTGAAAGCACCGCGGCCATCAAGTCGTACCGGTTGAACCGCGGTGAGGAGGGAGCTCAATGAACGTAGAGATTTTTGCCAGGCAATATGAAGTAACTCCCGCCGTCCGCGGTGAGGTGGAAGACGGCCTCACCAAACTCCAGAAAATCCTCGGTGAAAACTTCAAGAGCAAGGTCATCCTGACCAACGAGAAACACCGCTTCATAGCGGAAATCACGGTCAAGCGCCGCCGCGGTCAAATCGTAGGACTGGCCGAGTCAACCGACATGGTGGCCGCCGTCAACCAGGCGCTCGAACACATCGAGACTCAGGCGCTCAAGAGCAACGGACGCCGTCGCGCGACTCACCGCAAGGCTAAGGACAAGGGTTGGACTGAGCCAGTCGAAGCCGAGACCGAGACGCAGATCGCGGTAGGAGCCAGCGCCTCCACGGCTGTGCCCGTCGTGGTGCACAAGTTTCCTTCGATTGCCCGCACTACCGAGGCGCACCTTGTGAAATCTACCGACTCGATCGCTATGCGTCCCATGACGATCGAAGAAGCGGTGAAGGAGTGTGAGTTCCGCGATCGCGAAGTCTTCGTCTTCCGCGATGGCAAGGGCCGGGTCAAAGTCCTGCACCGCCGCAAAGACGGGAAGATCGAACTGATCGAAGTTCCCTAGGAACCTACTTTGCGGAGAGCAAGCAAAGGCGCCATCCCTGGCGCCTTCTCTTTTGAAACTCGAAACTTATCTTTGAGACCCTTACTTGCTGGGGCTGGATGGTGGCGGCTGTGCTGGCGGCGTTGTCGCTGGAGTCGCTGGCGCTTCCACAGGCGTCTCGCGTTGTGGAGGCAGCGGGTAGTATCCATGCTTGGCGGTGATCAGCAGCCCGGGCCGCTTCACTCGAACTTCGATATCACGATACGTACTGGAAGGCCTTTGCGGAGTGGTGTATCCCAAGGTGTACTGGTTTCGCGCTTGCGCTGTAATCGTCTGATACGCGCTCTCGATCGCTTCGCGCGAGTAGGAGTTGATCACGTCTCCGCCGGTGGCATTGGCGTATTTGGGAAGAATGTCGGTATAGCCCTGCAGGGGAATGTGCAGCTTGTCGAGTTTACCCAACCCTGGGATAGTGTTGTCTTCGATCCCCACCGCATAAATTGCGATTCCATTCGTGAGCAGCACCTTCAGCACCTGGGCATAACTAGCGCGGCTGCCGTACTCGTAGCCGTTGCTGATCACGAAGATGATCTTGCGGTTGCCGCGCGGCTGATGGGCCAACTCGCCCGCTGCCATCAGGATCGCATCATTCAGCACATGCGATTCGCGGCTCATCTGCGGTACAGGTCCAACCCCTGGATCGACCGGTTTACCGTTGGTCGTGGGTCCGGAGCCGAAAGGGCCGCCTACGACCGGCGAGCCCGGATTCTGTCCCTGCAGGTCGCGAATGCGTTGCAGCGCCAGCTGCAGCCTTTGCGGATTGCCGAAGTCGGCCTGCTTGTGAACTGAATTGCCGTAAGTGAAGACTGCAACCTTGTCGAAGGGCCCAAACGATCCGTCCAGTGCCGAGTAGGTCTGGGCAACTTTTCTCAAAACGTTGTCCGAGATGCCGAGATCAATCACCACCGCCGCTGACAGCGGAAACGGATCGCTGGTAAAAAACGTGATGGTCTGCTTGATGTTGTCCTCGTACACGCTGAAGTCCTGCGCCAGCAGGCCATCGACCATCTTGCCTTCAGGGTCCTTTACCGTCACTGGGACGCTGATGAAATTGACTTCTTTGCTCAACGTGAACAACTCGTCGAAGTCGTTCCCCGGCGCACCGCTTCCCTTGGTCGACGGGACGGTCTTGATCCCCTGCGAACCAGGCGGAGGCGCCTCTGGATTCGATGTTCCAGGCGGTTGGTCACCCCCCGACCGAGTATTTGGTGCAGGTTGCGGGTTATTTTGGGGAGTCGTTCCGCTATCGTCGCTCATGCCTGGAACGGGTGCGGTCACATCGGTGGATGGGGCGGGAGCGTTGTTCTGCGGTTTGGGGGCGTCAGGCAGATTTGGCCGCTGACCTGCCGCAAAAGTAGCGGCCATAGTCACGACCGCCAGCAACACGGCGGATTGGACCCAAATATTCAGTCGAAGCTTCGACATGTTGAGTTGCTGATCTCCCAGGCGGCTGAACTATGCCTCAGTATAACCGCAACCCTTATCCCGCGGAACGCCGGAGCGGGATGCAGAAAGGCGAATCTTGGGAGATCTCGAGAGGGCACGCCTTATGAGCCCGCCCAGAGTGAAGCCGAGGGGTCCTCGCAGGCGATTGTTTTTTGCCGTTCTTCGTCGACGTCACCCGAGAGCGGTCTGCTTTTCCGGCATTTTCTGCAGCCTCTGAAACTGTTTCGAGGCGCAGTATTGCAATACAATGATCCTGTCCAACGAGAAAGAGTGCCCATGTTGTTGACCCGCTTTTGCCGATTCGCTTTAGTCGCCGCGCTGTTGCTGTCTTCCACTCTCTGGCTGGCCGCTCAGTCGACCGTACACGACAACGAGCCGCCTACCTCCTCGGTGCCGCCGCAGGCCCAAGACCAGCAATCGCAGCAGCCCGAGGGAGAAGAATCGGGACAGGTTTTCAAAGCCCAGGTCAACGTCGTCAACATCTTCTTTAATGTGAAAGACCACCACGGTCTGCTGGTTCCCAACCTCACCAAGGGCGATTTCGACGTAGTCGAAGACGGCAAGCCGCAAACCATCAAGTACTTCAGTGCGGATTCCGACCAGCCCCTGACGTTAGGTTTGCTGATCGACACCAGCCCCAGCCAGGAGCGCGTGCTTACCATCGAGCAGCAATCCTGCGTCGAGTTCCTCCACAGTGTGCTTCGTCCCAAGGATCTCGCTTTTCTAATTAACTTCGACTCCGACATCGACCTGGATCAGGACTTCACCAACAACGTCGGCTCTATCGCACGCGCCCTGAACAAGCTGCAAATCGGTGGCGGCTCTGCCGGAGGCGGACCGGTTGGTATGGGCGGAGGCCCGGTTCCCAACTCGCATCCCCGCAGCACCGCTCTCTATGATGCGATCTATCTTGCAGCGGACGAGAAACTGAAGAGCGAAGTCGGTCGCAAGGCCATGATCGTCTTTACCGATGGCGAGGATGAAGGTAGTCGGCTGAAAATACGCGATGCTATCGAAGCCGCGCAAAAGGCCGACACCATGTGCTACGTCATTCTGATCGCCGATCGCGGCGGATGGTACCAGGGTTTTGGTCTTGGCGACATGAAAAAGCTGGCCGAGGAAACTGGTGGACGCGTCATTGAAGTCGGCAACAACCAGCAAAAACTGCGCCAAGCGTTCGACCAGATCCAGGACGAACTACGTAGTCAGTACAACATCGGCTACACTCCTACCAACAACAAGCTTGATGGTTCCTATCGCAAGATCCAGATCCGAACCAAAAGCAGCGACTACAAGGTGCAGGCTCGCCAAGGCTATTACGCGCTGGCGAGAGACTAGCTACTGGCTGCTCCCAACGCCTTTTTCAGATGCGGTCCGCTCTTTTGCGAAAATCGGAGCCCCTGACAGCTTGTAGGGGATGTGCCTAACGCCCACGGCCCACCCGGCAGGTCGTATTCGTACTATCAATTTCATAACAAAATTAAACATACTACGCGCCCTGAATTGCACAACTTCGCGGCGAGATCTCACATCTTTCAAACAGGGGCGAATCAACTCGCTAACTAGAACCTGATAACAGTGAAGCGGTACAGTGCCGCTTCGAGGAGGTTGAAATGAGACGGACGATCAGTATGTGGATAGCCGCAATCGCATTCGTCAGCGCTTTGGCACTGAGCAGCGCACAGGCCGCGCCAGCGCCGGAGGCGATGCACAAGACAGTTGAGATCACTGGATGCCTGCAGCAAGGTCCCGCTGCGAAGGAATACGTTGTGCGGGGAAATGACGGCAGCGAGTGGGGCGTGACCAGCGCTGACAGGGACATGTATATGAACGATTATGTCGGCCAGACAGTGACCATCGCGGGCGATGCCATGCATCCCAGCGCCCGGCTGAGAACTGAAAACGAACATAGCTCCCCCGCGATAAGTCATTACGTTAGAGCAATGGACGTCGCGGTAGATAGCGAAAGCTGCTCTAAGTAAGTGGAGCTCGTGGGTTAGGTACTTACCGCAGGGACTCCGAGTTTGGGCCGCAACTTACGACTCAAACTCAGTCCCAGCGGTATTTTAGTGGTAACAGCAGGAGGTCATAGTGCGGGTCGCCGATCGTGAATTCACCACTCGCCTGATCCATAAGAATTGATTGGGCGAAATGCGTCTTCGGCCGCGCGCCTGGTCCTCAGGCAACAGCTACGGCATGTGGCGGGCGATATCGATCCCGAGGCCTGGCGCAGGTTGCTTCGCTTCGTTCACGGCTACGAAGACTGCAAGGTCTTTGCCATGATGAAGCACCAGTCCACTGGAGAACCCGGCAGTACCGCCGTCCTTCCATACGATTGAGCCAATACCGCTGGCGGGATCGGCGTCGGTTACCACCCAAGCCATAGCCTGGTGGGCTTTGGAGGGAGCGGGCATCGGATAAATCGGCGCCTGTGCCTGCTGCATGGCGAGAGTCAGCGCCTGGGGAACGGCGCTGCCCTCGACATTGCTATGCCCGAGATTCGCTTCGCAATAGCGCAACATGTCGCGAGCCGTGGAGCGCAGTCCTCCTGCGGCGTACCAGGCGAAGATTGGCCACGACGGAGCGTTGTTCCCGTTAGTCAGATGCCCGCGGGCAAGGCGCCGGATCTGTTCTGGATTCGGGCGCAACTCCGTGTCCTTCATGCCTAATGGAGTCAAAATTTCACTCTGCAGCAGGTCCTCCCAGCTCTTGCCAGTTGCGTCCATGACGAGATAACCGAGCAAGCCGATGCCGGCATTGGAGTATTTGTAGGGAGCGGGCGGAGGCGCTGCGGGTTTCCAGCGTGCGATCCATGTGAGGAAGTCCCTCGGGGTGTAGTGCTCGATGCTGCGCATCTCGAGCCGCGGCGGAAGGTTGGTCGGATCGTCTGGCATGCCGGATTGAAACGACGCTAATTGCAGGGGCGTGATCTGCTGAGCTAACGGCTGCAGCTTCATTTGGTTGGGCATGTACGTTTGGATCGACTCGCCGGACTGCATCTGACCACCGGCCAGCGCCGCAGCGAACATCGTTGTAGTAAAAGTCTTGGTGTTGGAACCAATCTCGACGACCGTATCGGGAGTAAACGGAGCGCCCTCGTCGGTGGCTTTGCCGTAGTGGAAGAAGTAACGGTGCCCGTGCAGTGATACTCCCACGATTGCGCCTGGAACCTTGTGGGTCGTCATGTATCGGTGCATGACTGAGCTGACCACATTCTGAACCTGCTGCTCCTCAGCGGATGCCTGGGACTGCGCAAGGCTGTATGTATGCAGGCCCGCAATCATGACTAGTCCAAGCAGGGCTCCAAGGCATGAACGTGGAACGATCATCAGCAGTCTCCTTATCGGACGATCGGTAGTGGAGTTGAACCGAGCAGGATTGTAACTGATCCTCAGATTCGCAACGGTGGCTCACAAACCCCCATGGGGTCGTCCAAACCTGCAGAGCGCCCGGGAGCCTAAGCGCGGAACTCTATTTCCCGGCGAAGGAGCGGCGCTTGTGAGGAACTCGGCACTGTCATCAGTGCGTTCCCAGCTTCTCTAATTCCACCGCCTTCTGCTCGACGAATATTGCTTCGTCATTCACTGCCTTCGCCACCCTCGGAACCTCTTCTTCCGCGAGCTTGTAATCTTTCAGCTCGATACTCTCCCGAATCCCGGAAACCGTCTTCGGTGCGTACCCGGTATAGAGTCCTGGAGCGTACAGCATGTGCTTGTAATACGGACGCGTGGGCAAGCCCGCATCATTCAGCAGCAGCCGCTCAGCCTTCAGCAGGCTGTCGTTCAGGGCGGCCAGCTTCGCGGGGTCAGGCGAACCCTTCAGCGCACTCGCCAGAGCCGCGTTGTAATGCTCGCCTGCCTTCGCCAGAGCATCGGCAGCATTCTGCAGAGGAGAGAAGTTAATGTATGGCGGCAGCGGCTCCTGCTTTGGTGCGACCTTCGGACGCCGCGGATCGTTGATTTCCGCGTACACTCCATCCTGCAACTCGCGATTGCGCTCTTTTGCCTGCTCCTGCTTCTGTTTCAGCAACTCCTGCACTTCTTTCAGATAATCGTTCACCGCATCGGAAAGGTTGCTGAACCGGTACGGCAACACGTCGGCATCGGCCAGACGCATCACCGTCATTCCGACAGTCTGCGCCAATGCCTTGCCGTAAATGAACTCGGTATCCGAGAAGTGGGTGTACCAGTAGAAGTCGTCATAAATGGAGTGATAAATTCCCTCATCGTCTTCGCCCTCGTACGCCAGGTTGAGCGACGCCACGCCCAGATGATGCTCGAACACCGTGTAATCCGTGCCTGATCCCAGCGGACCTAGCTTCAGATCGCCGCGATTCCGCAATGCCGTCCGTGCCTCCGCATCGGCTGCATCGGAAATCTCCTTCGCCTGGGCGCGCTTCCACACCGTTACCCCGCTCTCCGGGTCCTGCACATCGCGCGCAACCCCATTCATCATCGCCTCCAGCGAATGCGCTCCCTCGGCAACCAGAAAGCCCCGCCCGTTTCCATCGGTATTGATGTAGGCGACGGCATGCTCCTGCAACTCCGCCGCATGTGTCTCGGCCCACTCGGTTGAACCGAGCAGCATCGGCTCTTCGCCGTCCCACGCGGCATAAATGATGGTCCGCTTCGGCTGCCATCCCTGTTTGCGAAGTTCGCCCAGCGTGCGCGCTTCCTCCAGCAACGAGATCTGCCCGGATATCGGGTCTTCCGCTCCGTTCACCCAGGCGTCATGATGGTTTCCACGCACGATCCACTCATTCGCCTCACTGCTGCCGGCCATCTTTCCGATGACGTCATAAACCGGGCGCAGCTTCCAGTCGAAGGTCAGCGCCAGGTGGACCTTGGTTGCTCCCGGTCCGACGTGATACGTAATCGGCAGTGCACCCCGCCATGCTTGTGGAGCCACCGGTCCGGTCAGCGCCGCCAGCAAAGGCTGCGCGTCGCCGTAAGAGATCGGAAGCGTAGGTATCTTCGCCAGGTTCTTGGCGTCCTTGATGTCGAGCCGCTTCGCATCGGCAGTCGCGCCTACTCCCGGCGTGAGCGGGTCGCCCGGATACGAGTGCGGAAAATCCATTACGCTTCCGCGCTGCACTCCGTCTTTTGGACGCATCGGCCCTTCCGGAAACGTGCGGTCTTCGAAATATCCGTCATCGGCTGGATCGGAATAAATCAGGCATCCGATGGCGCCATGCTCCCACGCCACTCGTGGTTTCACCCCACGCCACGAGTTGCCATATTTGGCGATCACGATGGCGCCCTTCACCGATACCCCCAGCCGCTCAAGCTCTTCGTAATCGGCCGGAAGTCCATAGTTCACAAACACAAGTGGCCCGTTGACATCGCCGTCGGGCGAATAAGCGTTGTAGGTGGGCAGTTGTTCGTCCTTCTGCCCGCTGGTCGGATCGACAGCCAGTGCCGGCTCTTCCAGCTTCGCTTTGAAAACCGTGGGCGCCGTCATCTCAAGCAGGCGCGACTTCGGCGTGGGAAATAGCACTTGGAACTGTTCGATCTTTGCGTCCCATCCCCAGGACTGCAGCTGCGCGAGGATCCACTCCGCGTTCTGCTTGTCATAGGGAGATCCGACATGATGCGGACGCGCGCTAAGCCGCTGCATGTAGTCGCGCATGAGCTTGGGATCGGGAATCGCCTTGAACTTCTCTTCCCATTGCCGCTCACCCGCACTGGACTGGGCCGTAAATCCCAGCAGGGAATCGCTGGCCGCAGTAGGCGCGACCTGTGCCCCCGATTGCAAAAACGACAGCGCGGTAATCAAGACGATCGCAAGCAGACGACGCATCCACCCTCCTATTGAGTAAGTTTCGTAGTGTACAGGACGACCCTCCCACTGGGCCTCCCCTGAGCACTAGAATACGGTGACATTGTGATTGGTAGGCCGGGCCCTGGCTCGCTCGTGGGGCAACTCTAGCCAATCCATGACGCCAAGCATAACTACGAGGCAAGCATCGAATGGCCGACCCAACATCGCAGGTATATGTCTGTAACACATCACCCGCACACTTCGACGGCATCAGCGATCTTTGCCGGCGCATTTATCCCGACACGCCGCCATGGACCGCCGAACAACTGTCGTCGCACCTCCGCGTCTTCCCGCAAGGACAGTGTGTCGCCGTACTCCAGCCGGGCGAGACCGTAGTTGGCATGGCCGCCAGTCTCGTTGTCGATTGGGACGACTACCACATGCTCGATACCTGGGAGCAATTCACGGCTGACGGCATGTTCACCAATCACGACCCTATCCGCGGGCACACGTTATACGGCGCCGAAGTGATCGTCGATCCCACGTTGCAGCATCATGGTATCGGCGACAAACTCTACGGATTCCGCCGCAACCTCACCGAATCGCTCCGCTTGAGGCGAATCCGCGCGGGCGCACGCCTGCGTGGCTATTGCACATGCGCTGCCGAAGTGAAGCCCGAAGAATATGTCGTCGAGGTCGTGGAAGGCGCTCGTCACGATCCGACGCTCAGCTTTCAGTTGCAGGAAGGCTTTCACGTTCTGGCCGTGGTCCCCCACTATCTGAGTGACGATCCGGAAAGCCTCGGCTACGCAGCCGTCATCGAATGGCTGAATCCGCAGGTCGTCCTGCCCGAGCATTTCGCCGACAGGCCCACGCAATTCCTGCGCAAGAACTTCGTCTAGCTCGGTAAGCGTCGACGGAGCAGCAGACCCAGCTGTAGTTTGTGCGATTGATGAGCCACCGCTCACCAAAGATCGTTGTTGACAAACTCTGCGAGGGTCGGAGATATTCGAGTACCATCTCCCCTAAAATCTGGCGAATGTGAGGATTTACGCAATGAAAGTGCGTCCACTCGTGAATTCTGCGTCCTTCGAACTCTGCTGCTTGAGATTGGCATTGATTGTTCTGGTGCTGGGCGCGGTTGCCGCGTCCACGCCCGCCTTTGCGGAAGCTCAACCAGTCTCTGCGATCTTCGTCAACGGCAACATCGAAACCATGGACAGCACGGGTACAGTTGCCCAGGCCGTGGCCATCAATGACGGAAAGTTCGTTGCCGTCGGCTCGACGGCCACCATTCTCGCCCAATACAAGAGCGCGAACATCTTCGACCTGCAGGGCGAGACTGTGCTGCCCGGCTTCATCGACACACATTCTCATATGCAAGGTTGGGGAGGCTTGACCGATCCAGCGCATTGGCTCGATCTCTCCACCGTAAACGTCTTCCTGAAGCCCTTGCCGACAGACAAAGTGCGATGCACCAATCCCACCGATCCACAGTTCTGCTTTATTCCGGTACAGACCCAGGAAGACGCGATCGCCCGGTTGACGGCGGCAGTCGCCAAGGCGAAGCCGGAGGATATGGTGCTCGCCACCATGTATGACCCTGCGCGGCTCGGCCACGGACCCAGTTGTCCGGGCGGCCCGGGCAAGCTTGGCTTCGATTGCCCAAACTTCGAAGACGGGAATGCTCGTGCATATCTTGACAAGATTTCCACCAATATTCCGATCTTTGTGGGAAGCCAGTCGGGGCACATCGCGTATGTCAATACCGCCTTTCTGAAGAACCTGAACATCTGCGGAACCGATGTCGCCACCTCGAATTGTGCCAGCCTGGACTGCACCCAAACTCGACTGACACAACCCTACCCAGGTGTCTTCAAGAAGTGCGTTAAAGCGGCGTTGCCTCTGTCCTATCCGCAAGAAGAGGTCATGATGGCCAATCTCGGCCAGTTAAACGAAGACCTGTCGGGCGCGGCGCAAGGGGCTGCGATCACCTACGTGGTAGCTCGCGACTCCGCCTTTACCAAACGAACCTTCAATTACGCGGTCGAAACCTATGCCAACCAAGGCTTCACCTTCGCACAAGAGGGACTCGCCGGCGACGCGCAGGTCTTGGCCTATCTGTTGCTGATGGGACAAAACCGGCCGTTAACCGCCGCCTTGCTCTACAACGATGGATCGGGCCCTGACGGGATTGCCTCTGAGCTCTCCAAGGCGAGATTGTATCGAGCACTGACCGTAGGATCGCGAGACCTGATCTTGCACGGCATCAAGGAGTTGAGCGACGGAAGCAATCAGGGGTACACGGGATATCTTCTCCCTCGCACTACCGATGGCGTGACCTATGGATACGCCAAGCTGTACTACCCCTTCACCGACCCCACCATCTTCCCGCCGTTGCACTTTGGAGATCCGTACCTGGGCGTTCCCGACAGCACGGTATCCATTCTCGCCGACCATGCGCGCCAGGCCCATGCGTCAGGATTCCCCGTGGGCGTGCATCAGAACGGAGACAACGCGATTGCCTACACACTACAGGCCTTCCAACAGTCGCCTGCGCCTAGCGGCCTTCGCGACATCATGATCCACTTTTCGCTGGCCAGTGCTGCCGACCTGAATACCGCCAAGAGCATGGATGCCGGTGTCACGTTCCTCATCACCAACCTCTACTACTACGGGCTGCCGCTCTGTCAGCAGGTTTTGGGCCCCGCGCGCACTCTACCCATTTATCCAACCGGCGACGCCGAGAAGGCGGGTCTGCGTTTTGGATTGCATGCCGATTCTCCCGTCGGCGCGCCGGACGCCTTGTTCATGATCTGGGTAGCAGCCACCAGGAAGACGCAGCAGCCGTCGTGGTATCCCAATCTGGATCCGCAAAGGTGTCCGCTGGTAATGGCTCCCCAGCAGAAGATATCGATCCGCCAGGGGGTGAAAGCGTTCACCAGCGATGCCGCCTATGTCTATGGCCGCGAAAAGCAGATTGGCAGCATCGAAGTGGGAAAAGTCGCCGACATGGTGCGACTCTCGAAGAACCCTCTGCAAATGGAAAATGATCCCGACGAGTTGAAGACCATCCACATTCTCGGCACGGTGCATCGCGGAGTTCGTCACGACAATCCGCATCCTGAATACACACCCATCTGGCCGGAGTGAGTGGTGAGGTGTCGGCGAAGTGATCGATTAGCCGGATTGACCGCAGAACCATAATCCTCAACCGGTGTGGTTCCCCGGCCAACCGGCAACCTCGCGTGCGTGCCCTGTTCTGGCCCGATTTTGGCTAGGGCGGGGCTCTCTTATTCCAACGTCACAGGCTCCGCTTCGCAGCGCGTCACTTGCCCTGGTACTCGACAAAGAGATCCGGGAACTGCTGCTTCAACGCCTTGATCTTGGGCAGGTCGCACACCTGGATGTACGGGTTGTCTTCATGATGCAGCGCGTAGTCCTGGTGGTAGTCTTCGGCGTTATAAAAGCCCTTCAGCGGAGTGACCTCGGTGACGATCGGCTTGGGAAACACCTTGGCCGCATCGAGTTGCGCGATGTACGCCGTGGCAATTCGCTTCTGCTCGTCATCGGTATAGAAGATGGCCGAGCGGTATGAGGTTCCGACATCGGGTCCTTGGCGATTGAGCTGCGTGGGATCGTGCACCACCGAAAAGAAGATGCGCAGCAGTTGGCCGTAGGTAATCTTCGACGGATCGTAAACCACCTCCACCGACTCGGCGTGCCCGGTGGTTTCGGTGGTGACCTGGTCGTAGGTGGCGGTCTTCGCCGAGCCGCCGGAGTATCCCGCCGTAGTTTTCACCACGCCCTTCACCCGCTCAAATACCGACTGCGTGCCCCAGAAGCATCCTCCCGCGAAGACGGCAGTTTGCTTGCCCGGCGCGGCGGCGAGGGGAGCGTCGACCTTGGCGGCCGGAATCGGCGTGCTGGGCGGTGCAGCCTGTGTGGTAGTACAAGCAACTAGCGAGATGATGAAGACGAAAGTAATTAGAAGACTGACTTTCTGCATGTTAGAAGTACGGAGCCTCTGCGGAATCGGATGCGCCAGTGGGGCGGAGGATACAATTCGCGCGCGGCCAGCGTTTATTTTCAGCAGGTTGGCGAGAAATTGTTGGTATGTGGCTGAAAACGTTGAAGTTATATGTATCCATGTGAGCGAGTAGGGATTAGCGGAGGGTGCGGACCTCGGCGCGCGGTTGGTTAGCCGCTCACGCACGCAGCTCATGTGAACTTCGGTGCAAGCAGCTCGGGTTGTTCGTACGTCGCGCATTTTCGGCATCCTTCGAAGCCTCGTGAAGCAGACGTGAACGTCAGCGGGCTGAAGCCCGCTGGAAATCAAAAATAGGTTTCCTTCGGCATGGCTGAAGCCGTGCCCTGATACGAACCGTGTCTCCTACCGCATCTGCGTCGTCGGATTCAGTGGCGCAGATTTGCGGGCACACCCTTCAGGCGATTTTGACCTCCTTGGTGGCGAGGCAGGCGTCGATTTCGGCGAAGGCGGCGGCGGACTTCTTCATGCCCGCGGCGACCTGGCTTTCGAAGTCGAGAGGTTCTGGGTCGGCCGGTGTGGGCGCGATGCCAGCTTCGGCCAGTTTCTCGGCCAGTTTCTGCTCGGCGAGGCGTTCAGCCGCCTTCTTCAGGTTGAGGCGCAGGGCGAGGTCGGCGTAGCGCTTTCGATCGTTGCGCAGTTCGCGGCGCGCACGGTTGCGCTCCAATTGGCGGAATCGAAGGGTGGCGGCCTCGGAACCTTGGATGCTGGTGATGTCGCGGAGTTCCAGACACTCGGGAGAGACGGGGGAGTCGGGACGAATCGAGAAACGCCAGGTCGCCGGTTGTCAGTGGTCGGTTGTCGGCTACGTTCCCACAATTGCCAACATCGGGCAATTGTGGGCCACTGATTGAGCCAGATTCGGCGGCGGGAAGGCGAGGTCGGGGGGGTGTCGAGGTCGAGATCGCGGGGGAGGCCGAACTCCTGGGCGATGTTGACTTCGGCGGGTTGGTCGGAGTGGTAGAGGTTGGTTTGCCACTTCTCGGGGTGGCGGAAGTTCAGGACATGAGACGCAGGATGGAGAGAAGCGAGTTGGCGCGCTTGGGATCGATCATGTCGGCGGCCAGGGCTTCGGCGAGTTGGGCGAGGGCGGATTGCACGGCGTACATGCTCTCCAGCGGCGGAAGTTGGATGTGAAAGCGCTCGCAGCGGGCGCGCACCTGGGCGATGCGAAGCTGGCGCGCGCGGTAGCGCAGGTGGTGGGGGCAATATTTCTGGTCTTTGGCGGCGACGGAGTTGCAGGTGTCGCCGGTTTCGTTGAATGTGAGAACAGGTACGAAGTGGTTGTGGCATTAGTACTCCTTAAGGCGGTAGTCTGGTAATTGGTAACTGGTAATTCGCATTATCGTGTTAGCCAAGAGCAACCAGACCACGCAGTTGGCTATCCCGCGCGAAAAAATGTGGGGAACGATCGCGGTTGGGCGAAAAGTCTCCAGTGTCAACGGTGGGGAGTGGAAAGGGAAGAAGCAAGAGGAATCGTGGGTAGGCAAGTTACTTTGGTAACAGGATTTTCCCGATTTGGGAAAAGCGTAAAAACCACCACAGAGACACAGAGGCACAGAGAAAGCCGGGCAAGGGAAAAGGCAGCCACGGATTTGCACGGATTACACGGATAAGAATTTGAATTTTTGTGTGCGCTACGGTCGCTGCGCTCCCTGCGCGCATGCCTTCGGCGGAGAGGAATGGGGCCGTTGGTCAGCTTACCCACGGCTGAAGCCGTGGGCTATCCTCTGCCATCCCACGTTGTGGGACTGGGATGTGGAGAGTGGAAATGCCACAGCGGAGAAGAGCCTCACATTTGCCAAAGGCAGGCAAATATGGGGCCACCCAGATCAGGATTTCTTCGTGAATTGAAGCGCCGGGTTGATTGGATAAGGTCGAAGGCTCGATCGAACCCGAGTAGTCTTTTGTGATTGAGGACAAAAAGACGCTGGGGAAGGAAGGAGCCTTCGATGAAGATTATAGGATGCGATTTTCATCCCAGCTGGCAACAAGTGGCGTGGTTGGACGCCGAGACGGGAGAAACGGGCGAGCGGAAGCTGGTGAACGGCGACGGGGAGGCGGAGCGGTTCTATCGCGGATTGGCGGAGCCGGCGCTGGTGGGAGTAGAGGCTTGTGGCAACAGTCAGTGGTTGGTGGATTTGTTGCAGCAATTAGGGCACGAGGTGTGGTCGGGGATGCGGCGCAGATCCGGGCCAGCTACGTGAGGAAGCAGAAGACAGACAAGCGGGACGCGGAGCATATTCTGAAGCTGCTGGTGGAGGGACGGTTTCCGCGGTTGTGGATGCCGAGTGGCGAGCAGCGGGATGTGCGGCAGTTGTTGATTCATCGCCACAAGCTGGTGGAGATACGGACGCGGGTGAAGAACGGGCTGCAGCATCTGATGCTGAATCGCGGGATGCAGAAGAAGAGCAGGCTGTGGAGCGCGGCCGGACAGAAAGCCCTGCGCGAACTGCCACTGCAAGGCTGGGCCGCACGGCGGCGGGCGGACTTGCTGGGATTGCTGCAAAGTCTCGACCAGCAGATCGGCGAGCTGGACCAGGCGGTGGAAGAAGAAGCTCAGAGAGACAAAATGGCGCAGCTGTTAAGAACGCAACCGGGAGTGGGACCGATCACGGCACTAGCATTCGTGGTGACGATCGGCGACGTCTCGCGCTTTCGACGGGGCAAGCAGGTGGCCAGCTATCTGGGGCTGATTCCGCGCGAGCACTCCTCGGGCGGGCGGCAACGGTTGGGGGCGATCAGTAAGCAGGGCAACCGGTTTGTGCGCACGCTGCTGGTGGAAGCGGCGCACAGCGCCAACCGGCTGGACGAAGGGTTTCGCAAGACGTATCAGCAGCGCTGCCATCGCATGGCGAAAGGCGTGGCCAAGGTGGCGGCGGCAAGAAAGTTGGCCGTACGACTCTACTGGATGCTGCGCACCAACACCGCGTATCCGGAGATCGTTCGCATCGAGAGCAGCCCGCGGGTGGCCCTGGTCGGCGCAAGCCAGACCGATGGATTGATTGGGCGCTCTCGCCTCCCGTAGAGACGGGAGGTTCGCATAGAAGAATCATGGTCGCTGTCGTGGGCCGTATCGATGGTTGGTGGAACGAAGTAGGTTCCACCGAAATGTGATTCAACGCGAGTTCTCCAGTGGTCCTGGTCCTCAACCGCACGGACAAGTGGCAAGAAAAACGGTGCTCGCGCACCGCTCAGGAGAATTATCGCTTGACAACGCCTTCGACCTTATCGAGGGCCACCCGCGGCATCGGAGCCGACACGGGTTATGTAATCAGCGCAGCCCGCTCTATCGCAGTGCCCTTCCAAAGGCTGTGGCCACCCCAGTCGCCGGGTCGACTACCTGATATCGGAATTCACCGGTAGGTCCCGAGCATTGGTTGCAGCATTGCGCCGGACACTGACAGTCCGTAGCACGGTTTCTTCCGCCAACGAACATGCCACGGGCAACTGTCTGAATGCCCGCAATTTGAGCCGCGCTCACTAATGTCTTTTGTACGATCTTGGCGTCTTGTTTGACGCTGATTTCCGAAACATTGCGATACTCGCCCTCCAATCGCCTGACGCTAGTAATGCAGTCGTTCGGGATTGTGTAGAGGGCTGCGCTGGTTTGTGCAACCGTAAACTTCTCGCTCCGCTCAACGATCCTGGCGAAGAGAATTACCGACTCGGACATCTCACTCAGCATCGTGTAGTCGTCATTTACGTTCTCGGCTTTTGCCATTGCACACTTCCTTCGTCTGACCACTGGCCGGGACCCTATCTGCACCTCGTCCGGGTACCGGGTGCAGAAATCGCCAGTCAGCGGCCGACGGGCGAACCCGGGACACTAACGCCAGGCTCACCCTCTTCTTGCCTCAGATCTCGAATCGAAAGTGGGACAAATGCGATTTATCCCAACGCTGTTCTAAACGCCCCGACAGCTACAACCGCCGAGTCTGCTAGTTCAATGCGGATCCCACTGTCGCATGCGTTGCAGCATTGTTCACAACACTGATTGCAGCATTGCTCGCAACACTGTTCGCAATGGTTGATTGCGCCACCGAACCTGAAGCCCGCAATGCGAGCCGCGACTACTAGCGTCTTGCGTACCATCTTGATATCTGGTTTGACCCTGATTTCCGAAATGTCGCCATCCTCCGCCTTCAATTGCTTGACGCTAGTAATGCCGTCATTCGGAATGGTGTAGAGCGCTGCAGCGGTTTGTGCAACGGTAAACTTCTCGCTCCGTTCAATGATCCTGGCGACAATCACTACCGACTCGGACGCCTCACTCAGCACGGTGTAGTCGTCTTTTACGTTCTTAGCTTTAGCCATGGCACATTTCCTTTGTTGAAGCTATTTACGGGTTTCCCGCTACTACTACTGCTTTGCGTTGGTCTGAAAGATTCTGGGTTGAGCGACTCTCTTGCCCAGGAAGCGCACTGATCACCTGGTGCTGGGCAGAGCAAGATTCGGATAGGCCGACAGGACATCTCCAACTCACGATCTCTGGCCCGAATGCAATCTGCACCCGTCTGGGCACCGGGTGCAGAAACCCCAAGCAGCCCAACCGGAGAGCGAACCCGGTACAGCGACGCCGGGCTCACCCTCTCGCTTCGGTTATCGAATCATCAGTGATACAAATGCGTTCTATCGCAGCGCTGTTCTAAAACCGCCGACCGCTTTAGCCGCCTCGTATGCCGCTTGATACATGACGTTGGAGTCGTTGCAGCACTGCGTGCAGCACTGTGTACAGCATTGTGTGCAACACTGCGTGCAGCACTGCGTGCAAAGGTGTGTCCCGCCCAAGGTAGGGGTAGCTACAATGCTCCGGAAGCCCGCGAGTTCCGCTGCGCTTACTAATGACTTGCGCACCATCTTGACATCGGGTTTGACCTTGATCTCCGAAATGTCGCCATCCTCGCCCTTTAATTGCCTGACGCCGGTAATGCCGTCATTCGGAATGGTGTAGAGCGCAGCGGCGGTTTGCGCAACTGTAAACTTGTCGCTCCGTTCAATGATCTTGGCCAAAATAATTATCGCGTCTGACGTCTCACTCAGCATCGTGTAGTCGTCGTTTACCTTCTCAGTTTTAGCCATGGCCCAGTTCCTTTATTGAAGTCATTCGAGTTTCAGGCTGTTACTGCTGCCCTCTGTTGATCTGAAGCGTTTCGTGTTGAGCGATCTTCTTGCCCAGGAAACGCACATATCGCGGCACGAAGTACTTATAAAACTTACAGAATGGGGATTTGGAGAAAGGCGCGCCGTTGATTCTCATGTTTGTGATTGGACAACCACCCACGCAAACCGGATACCACTGGCAGCTTACGCAATCCTCGCCATCCGTTTGGTGTCTGGTCGCCGGAGAGTAGGGAAAGGCATTGTGACACGCCGCTAGTAAATCGTCGTCCAGTCGGATTCCCCCCTCGTGGACGGTCATGGGACAAGAAGCGACACAGCCGTCGGTCGTGATGACCACATGGTCGCGGCCAATGCCGCAAGTGACACCAGAAAACGCTGGATAGTCAAAAGACAATTCGCAGACCGCCAGCGAATTCGCCAGGTCGATTGCAATGGATGACTCTTCCAGCCTGGACAACGCGCGTTCAAAACACTCCTCAAGCTGGTCGCAATAACTGTCGTACCTCGTCATCTCCATCGGGGAGTAATTCCACGTGCAGTCCGGATTGCGGACTACGCTAATCCTGGTCGTCAGGCCGAGACCAAAAATCCATTCCAGCAATTCTGGAAGCGTACTAAGTGTTTCCGGCCCAATTGTGGTCATGATATGGGGGTGTATGTCCTTGTCCTGCAGCCGGTGAATGTTCTCCTCGATCACCTTCCAGGAGCCGCGGTTTGACCCTTTAAATTTGCGATGAATATCGTGCGCCTCCCCGTATCCGTCGACAGAAATCCCAATGCTCGTCTTGGGACGTTTCAGGAAGTCGATTAGTCTCGGAGTCACGGCTGTCCCATTACTAAGGACAGAAGTCATGAAATTGACGTCAAGGCCACTTAGTTGCGCGGCCACCTTGTCCTGAACGCGCTCCATCAAGGGAAGGGTCAGCGTCGGCTCGCCGCCGGCCAGCTTAAGATTTACGCTCTGCAAGTTGCGTGTTCGCACAGTATGGGCGATGGCGTTCGCGACTCTATCCTGAACTTCTTCCGACATTGCCGTCCTATGCTTGTCTTCTACAAAGCAGTAGGAACATGCCAGGTTGCAGTCACCGTTCAGGTGAAGCCAAATTGACATCGAAGCGGGAGGAGACGTCTGCGTTAGTGGAGAATAAGGAAGGGTGGCAGGGTGCGATCGTAGGAACCCATTCTCTTCCAGAAATGCGATGCTATCCAGGACGGTGTCAAAAGGAAGCTTCAAATCGTTCGTACAGGCGGAAATGACCTGTCCGGCAGTTGCCCCGTCAACAAAGTGATCCAGAATATTATGTTGGGTATCGTCTAGCCTAACCGGAAGCCCCACGAAGTCCGGCGCGAAAATCACCCAGCCATCGCCGATACGCTCGTCCATGATCGTCGAAGGGCGGTATAGGCGTGTTGATAAGTTGAACTCGAATTCAGTTGGTGTTGTATTCACAGCGTTGCACCCACGTATGCAGGAAAATGTACGGGATTGCGTATTGGGTTGGCAGTGATGGCCGTCACGGATGTGTGTTAAATAGCGCGGGGAGGGGGTACCCCGAGCCCCTCACAAGTCCCGTTTTGGAACCACCGCAATTCCCAACTCTTTCAACTGCTTGTCGCTCACCGGCGTCGGCGCGTCCATCATCAGGTCGATGGCTTTGGCGGTTTTGGGGAAGGGAATCACTTCGCGGAGGCTGTCGGCTCCGGCGAGGATCATGACGATGCGGTCGAGGCCGAGGGCGATGCCTCCGTGGGGAGGCGTGCCGTATTGCAGCGCTTCGAGGAAGAAGCCGAAGCGCGCCTGCTGCTCTTCGGGAGACATGCCCAGCGCCTTGAAAATTATGCTCTGGATGTCTTGCGCGGTGAATACGGATGGAGCCCGAGCCCAGTTCGGTGCCGTTGAGCACCACGTCGTAGGCCAGCGCGCGCACCGCGCCGGGATCGCTCTCGAGCTTGTCCATGTCGTCTTCGTGCGGCGAGGTGAAGGGATGGTGGGCGGCGTTCCAGCGCTGGTCGGTCTCGTCCCACTCGAACATGGGGAAGTCGGTGACCCAGAGGAAACGGTAATCTTTCTTGGCGAACGCGCCGTGCTTGGCGGCGTACTTCTGGCCGAGGGCGAGGCGAAGCTGTCCGGCGGCTTCGAAGAGCTCCCGCTCGCGAGTGGAGAGCCGGACCGAATCTGTCGAAACGTGCCTGATGAGCGATTCGGCGCGATAGTTCGCGACTACGGGATCGCCAGTTGGCGGGCGCTTGGCCTGCGATACCGTTGCCGTTGGACGGTCGAGCTGGCGCTCCGACGATGACGATTAGGTCGTCGGCGTGGGCTTGCGTGAGTTCGCGAATTTTCGCGACGGCGTCGGGGAATGATTTCTCGAGGCGCTTGATGTCTTCGAAGACCTTGGCGTCTTTGCGGTCGCCGAACAGCGGCTTGATGTCGTCGCGCTCTTTGCGCGAAAGCTCTCCGACCTTCGGCGTGACGATGGCGACGATCGGCAGTTCGGGATCGATGTTGAGCGTGGCGAGATTTTCGGGCGCGAAAGCGGCGCGCACATCGGTCATCGCGGGCAAGCGCATGTCGGGCTTGTCGATGCCGTACTCGCGAATGGCCTGGTCGTAGCTCATGCGCGGGAACGGCGTTTGCAGATCGACTGCCGACGGTCTTGAACGCGGCGGTGAGGAATCCCTCGACGGTGGCGAAGACCATTTCGGGCTGAGGGAAGCTCATCTCCAAGATCGATCTGCGTGAACTCGAGCTGGCGGTCGGCGCGCAGGTCCTCGTCGCGGAAGCAGCGCGCGATCTGGAAATACTTGTCGAAGCCGGAGATCATGAGGATCTGCTTGAACAGCTGCGGCGACTGCGGCAGGGCGTAGAACTCGCCGTTGTGAACGCGGCTGGGGACGAGGTAGTCGCGCGCGCCTTCGGGCGTGGAGCGCGTCATGATCGGCGTCTCGATTTCGTAGAAGCCCTGCGAGTTGAGGTAGTCGCGAATGGCGATGGCGACGTTGTGGCGGAGCTGGATGTTGTATTGCATCTCCGGCCGGCGCAGGTCGAGATAGCGGTACTTGAGGCGCACCTCCTCGTTGGAGATGTCGGTGTCGGAGGGCGAGAAGGGCAGCGACTTGCAGTCGTTGAGGATGCGCAGCTCGTCGGCGACGACTTCGATTTCGCCGGTGGGGATGTTCGGGTTGATGGTGTTGGCGTCGCGCAGCTTCACGTGGCCGATGACGGCGACGACGAACTCGGAGCGCACGGTTTCGGCCTTGGCGTGCATGGCGGCGCCGGCTTCGGCGGTGATGACGACCTGGGTGATGCCGGTGCGGTCGCGCAGGTCGAGGAAGATGATGTTGCCGAGATCGCGGCGGCGGTTGACCCATCCCATGAGAACGACTTTGGAGCCGGCGTCGGAGGCGCGGAGGGCGCCACACATATGAGTGCGTTTCAATCACCAAGAAAATCGAGCATGAAGGTCCTTATAGTAGGGAAAACTTGATTCTACTTTATGGGACGATTGGAAGTAGAATGTGACCATGGCGGAAAAGGTCACTGATCTTCTAAAGCAAGCTCTGGCCCTCCCACCGGAGGCGCGCTCGGCCCTTGTCAGCTCGTTGCTCGCCAGCCTTGAGGACGAGGTGCTCGATGAAGGCGCGGAACTGGAATGGGAACGGGAAATTGCCCGGCGGGTAGATGAGCTGAAGTCCGGGTCTGTGGCGACCATTCCATGGGCAGAGATCAGAAGGCGCGCAGTAGCGCGGCTGCATGGGCACGATCGCTGAGGTTGCGTTTCACCCCGAAGCCGCCGCGGAATTTGATGCGGCGCTGGATTGGTATCGATCGAAGAGTGAACAAGCGGCGGCGGACTTTTTGAGCGAAGTGAACGACGCCGTCACCAACGTCGCCGAACATCCCCTGATGTGGCCGGAATATGTGCATGGTACACGGCGCTATCTGTTGCGGCATTTTCCCTTCCTCGTCGTCTATCAGGTGAACCAAGCGCGAATAGAAATTGTGGCAATAGCTCACGGGCGTCGCCGTCCGGGTTACTGGTCTGAACGGGTATCAATAGGCTAGCGCCGCAGATAGATAGCCAACTGTTCGCGCGGGACTTGCTCTTGTTTGCCGGTGGCGAGTTCTTTCACGGCGAACTGGCCGGCGGCGACTTCGTTTTCGCCGACGATGACGATGAATTTCGCGCCGGATTTTTCTGCTGACTCGAAGGACTTTTTCAGGCGAAAGGTTTCGTCGCCGAGGTCGGCGCTTACGCCTTCGCGGCGCAACTCGCGAGCCAGCCTCAGGGCCCATGAGTTCATTCCCGCACCCAAGGGAGCGATGTACGCGTCGGGCTTGTCGTCAGCAGTAATGCCCTCAGCCTGCAGCGCGAGAATCAGGCGATCTTCGCCGATGGCGAATCCGATGCCCGGAGCTTTGGGGCCGTCGAGTGATTCGGAGAGGCCGTCGTAGCGTCCGCCGCCGAGGACGGCACTTTGCGCGCCGAGGTCGCCGTGGGTGAACTCGAAGGTGGTGCGGGTGTAGTAGTCGAGGCCGCGCACCATGCGTTCGTTAATGATGTACGGCACGCCGACGGCGTCGAGCATGGCGCGGACGGCGGCGAAGTTCTCGCGGCTGGCGTCGTCGAGATACTCGCTGATCTTGGGCAGCTTCTCGATGATGGGCTGGTCTTCGGGAACTTTGCAGTCGAGCACGCGCAGCGGGTTGGTCTCGGCGCGGCGCTGGCAGTCAGCACACATTAGGTGGACGACCGGCTTCAGTGCCTCGCGGAGCGCCTGGTTGTAGCGCGCTCGGTCGGCGGCGCAGCCTACGGAATTCAGTTGCAGCGTCCAGCCGCGCAGGCCGAGCTCGTCGAGCAGCGTGGCGAGCATTTCCAGCACTTCGGCATCGCGCGCGGGAGACTCGCTGCCCGCGCTGGGCGGTCCGATGACCTCTGCGCCGATCTGGTAGAACTGGCGATAGCGTCCCTTCTGCGGACGCTCGCGGCGGAACTGCGGACCGATGTAATACAGCTTCTGTAGCGTGCCGCGCTTGTCGAGCTGGTGCTCGATGTAGGCGCGCACGACTGCCGGCGGTGTTCTCCGGACGCAGCGTCAGCGACTGTGACTTCTCGCTGGCGGCGCGGGCTTTGTCTTCCCAGGTGAACATCTCTTTGGTGACGATGTCGGTTTCTTCGCCGACGCCGCGGGCGAACAGTTGCGTGTCTTCAAAGATGGGCGTGCGGATTTCGTGGAAGTTGTAACGCGCGAAGACGTCGCGCACCTTGGCCTCGACACGGTTCCATAGGTCGGTGTCGGGCGGGAGAAGGTCACGAGTTCCGCGGATGGCACGAATCATGGTAGCTGGTAGCTGGTAGCTGGTAACTGGTGTTCGGCAGAAACTTCAAGCAACCAGTTACCAGTGACCAGTTACGTTTTTCTCTCCGCCAAGTACGTCTCTTTGTATCCCAGATAATTCTTTGCATAGCGCAGGATTGTTTCCTGCTCCTCGTCGCTCAATTGCTTGCGCACTTTGCCGGGGACGCCCATCACCAGCGAGCCGGGAGGGATCACTGTCTTCTCGGGAATGAGCGTGCCCGCGGCGATGATCGAGCCCGCGCCGATGCGCGCGCCGTTCAGGATGATGACGCCCATTCCGATCAGGCAGCGGTCTTCGACCACGCAACCGTGCAGCGTGACGTTGTGGCCGACGGTGACCCACTCGCCCACCTCCACCGGCCACTGGTTCAACATGCCGTGCATCACCGAGCAGTCCTGGATGTTGCTGTTGGCGCCGATGCGGATGTAGTTCACGTCGCCGCGCACAACGGCGTTCATCCAGATGCTGGCGTTCTCGCCCAACACCACGTCGCCAAGCACCTGCGCCGACTCGTCCACGTAGCAGGAGTCGGGAATGGTGGGCCAGATGCCTTTGTAGGAGCGGATCATCAGTACAGTCCTGAATCCTTCAACATACCATGTCAGGGCATCGTCGAAAATCATTCACCACCCTTCGACTTCGCTCAGGGCAGGCTTCGGCGCGGAGGACACGAAAGCAAAGGCAAGAGCAACCGCGGATTTACACGGATGACGCGGATCGGAGTCGAGCAAAAGACAAGATTCACCACGGAGGAGAGGCACAGAGAAATATTGGGCAAGAAAAGCAAAGCGGAACCGCGATTTACACGGATGACGCGGATCGGAGTCGAGCAAAAAGACAGGAGGCACGGAGGGCACAGAGAAATATTGGGCAAGAAAAGCAAAGGCAAGAGCAACCGCGGATTTACACGGATGACGCGGATCGGAGTCGAGCAAAAGATAAGCTTCACCACGGAGGCACGGAGGGCACAGAGAAATATTGGGCAAGAAAAGCAAAGGCAAGAGCAACCGCGGATTTACACGGATGACACGGATCGGAGTCGAGCAAAAGATAAGCTTCACCACGGAGGCACGGAGGGCACAGAGAAATATTGGGCAAGAAAAGCAAAGGCAAGAGCAACCGCGGATTTACACGGATGACGCGGATCGGAGTCGAACAAAAGACAAGATTCACCACGGAGGCGCGGAGGGCACGGAGAAAGATTGGGTAAGAAAGCAAAGGCAAGAGCAACCGCGGATTTACGCAGATGACGCGGATCGGAGTGGGACAAAGGCAAATGCTGGATTCACCCAAAGGGCGCGGCCCGCTAGTAGAGTATTGGCATGAAGCCGAATGTCAGTCCTGATCCTAGTCTTAAGCCCAATCCGGAAAACACTCTTAAGCCGAAGCCTGTTCCGAAATCGTTCTTGCGAAAACACTCGCTGGGCTTGGTCGCCCTGGGAATCGTCGCCACGCTGATTGTGGCTTACATTCGATCCAATCCTTCGACCCATTGGGGCTCGTTTTTCGGCAACGCCATCGCCGACTGGACCGGTGTGCTCATCACCGTACTGCTAACCAAGCACCTGTACGAGAAAGGGTCGGCAGAGAGCAAGAATCCGAAGGGCAAATGGAAATCTCCCACGCTGGAGTTTCTGCGCGAACACTCGCTCACGGTTTTTCTGGTAATCACAGGAGCCGGCTGGGTGTTCGTCTTCAGCCACATGGACGCCAACAGCCGCTGGGGACAGGTGGTCGGCAACCTGGTATCGGAATGGACGCAGGTCCTCGGACTAGTGTGGATGACGAAGATCTTGATGGAAGTGGGGTCGAAAGAGGGATCGAGATGATGAGGCATTCGGTAACGCTCCAAGTCAGCGGCGAACGCAGCCCACGCAGCCAGAGTCGTTTGAGACGGACTTCCCTCCGGGACGAGAAGCTCGGGTTCAAAGATGCCTCTGACGGCACACGGCTGAGAGGAGACGCCTCGCGGACTAAAGTCCGCTCGGCGGATCAGAAATAAACGATTTATCGGCACGACTGAAGTCGTGCCCTGATACGAAACTGTCGGAAAGAGACTTCTTCCGCAGCCGGTGAAGCCGTGCGCTTTCAAGGCGGCGGGCGGAGTACATTACAGTGAAACTACTTTTGCGTCATTGGAGGATGAATGCGGCCATTGTTTTTGATCGGACTTGTGGTGCTGGTGCTGGGCATTTTTTCCTTTGTCGTACCCATTCCCACCAGCCATTCTCACGGCGCGAAGGTTGGCGATGCGACGATTGGCATCACCACCCATAGCAGCGAAAAACTGCCTCCTTATGTTGGCGGCATCTTGTGTGTCGCCGGTGTGGTTTTGTTGGTAGCGGGATCGCGCAAGAGCAGCTAAGTACAATTCGGGTCGCGAATGAGTCAGTTCGCAGGTTGGGGGCCATACACCCGGGCGCCAACCCAGGCCAGCGTTACACTTTATTGGTTGGTGATGGTAGCTATACTCCCGTCCAACTTCGTCAGCTTCACGGTGAACTTCTCGTTGTAAGTGTGGGCGCGGTCCCGCAGAACGCTCAGTGCCACCGCCTCGCCCAGCTCGACCGACGTATCCGTATCGCTGCGCCAGTGAATGCCGGCATGGATGCCGTGTCCAAAGCTGACGTTGTCGGCCACTTTATGCAGTTCGCCGTTGACCGTCATGTGTCCGGCGTCGCTGCCGGTGTAGTCGTTCAGCGTGGTTCCATCGCTTGATGGCGCTTGCGGATTCGGAATCACGAAGCTGCCATCGAAGAAAAACTTCAAGACGGTGATGCAGGCTCCGGCGACGGTTCCGTGTCCAGTGGGGTAGGCCGGATGCGTGGGTGAGCCTTCGGGGAAGGCCTGGGACAAGAAGTACGTGCCGTACTTGGCGAAGCTGTTTTGTACTGCCTGGGAGTGCAGGACATTGTGATGAGGATGGCCCTGGATGGTGTGAGCCTGGCCGGTCTTGATCAAATGCACCAGCGCGCCACCGGACTCGGGACGATGGCGAAGGTGGATAAACCACTTCTGATACCACACCGCCTTGAGCGCCTCGCTGGCCACGGCGGCGAAAGTGGCAGCGATGTCGGGCTGTCCCATAGTGTTGAATCCGTTTTGCGTCTTGGACCCAATGTAGGGATTTCCGGGATTCAACGGAGCGCCGATGGTGTTAAGGACAAGGTAGGCGATGAAGTATGCCTGGTAGAGCACGTCCAGGTGGGTGTAGGCCGACAGGCCGCGTCCGTCGTGCAAGTACACAGGAGGTTCGGGCATGACCTGTTTGCCGGTGGCAATGCCGTTCTGCACCTGCAAGAAAGTGGTTGGGTCGGTCATGTAGTCGACGTCGGCGGCCAGCGTGGAGTATTGCTGGACGAGATCCAACGCACCGAAGGACGTTGGTCTGAGAAGGAACTGCGAAATATAAGGACCAATGGTCTCGCCAGGAAAGCGTCCGCGGAAAAGCAGATCGGGCGTGACATTATTGCTGGCGTCTCTCGGGCCGGCGTAGCCGCCCATGGAAGACAGTTCACTCGCCGCCTGCGCCGCCACGGGATTTGAGGCGTAATCGGTGAACGCAACATCACGCAGCAGCGATGCCCAGTACATTTCGACCAGCTCGGTGCCGTAGGCTTCACTCGCTACGGCCGGGGCCGGTGGTGGCGCGAACTGGCTGCTGTCGAGCCCTTCGAGATCGAAGGCCAGGCCGCCCTGCGGACCGTTGAGGGTGCGCGTGCCTCCCAACTGAATGGCCGCGAAGTCGGCGGGATCACCGCTGGTCAGAGCCTTCTTGAACGAGTGGTAGGCTGCGGGGTCCACGAGGCCGATGCCTGACTGCTTCACACCCTTGGTGTAAGTCCCGGACTTGTCGGAGTAACGGGTCTCGTCACCGTTATCGATCTGGGGAGGAGCGCTGACCAACGCGTCGTGGGCTGCGGTCTGCACGCGCCGGGTGAGCGACTTCAGGACTCGATTGCTGGTGGAGGGCGACGTGGGTGGGACGATCATGAAGCTGCTCCTCGCGTTCTGTGGGTAGTGGGTCTTGCGCCCGCTTGGAACGATTCCGTAACTTACCACGCGATTACCCGATGAAACATAGAATTTCTGCCGGTGGACTTCCGACCGCGTTTGCGAGTATTTTCGTTGGGCACACTTTGTGAGTTAGGGGCCATCCTTATGTACTTCGAACAGTTCTACTTGGGCTGCCTGGCGCATGCCTCCTACATGCTGGGTTCGGAAGGCGAAGCAATCGTCGTTGATCCCCAGCGCGACGTCGAAATTTACCTGGAAGCCGCGCAGAAACAGGGGCTGCAGATCCGCTATATTTTCGAAACTCATCTGCATGCTGACTTCGTCTCCGGACATCAGGAGCTGGCGGCGCGGACCGGCGCCAAGATTTATCTGTCGCGCGCCGCTGGAGCTACCTTTCCGCATGTTGATGTGGATGACGGCTACACGCTGCGCGTGGGCAAACTGAATCTCGAGAGTGCTGGCGACGCCCGGGCACACGTCCGGAAAGCATTAGCCTGCTGGTCACCGACGAAGAGAACGCGCAGAAGCCGTGGGCGGTGCTCACCGGCGACACGCTATTCATCGGCGACGTGGGGCGTCCTGATCTTTCGCCAACGCATACTCCGCAGCAACTGGCAGGGCTGCTGTATGACTCGCTGCACAGCAAGTTGATGACGTTGCCTGACGGCGTGATGGTTTATCCCGCGCACGGAGCAGGCTCGTTGTGCGGACGCAACATGCGGGCGGAGAGGTTCTCGACGATCGGCACAGAACGGCTTACCAACTACGCGCTACAGATCAAGGACCGCGACGAGTTCGTCCGGCAGATGACCAGCAACCTTCCGGCGCGCCCTGATTACTTCCTGGAAGACGCCGCCATCAATCGCGCAGGGGCTCCTGCGCTTGGCGACCTGCCGGAGTTGAAGCCGATTGCGGCGCAAGACGTAAAAAAGATGCTAGACGGTGGTGCGGTGGCACTCGATGTGCGGCCGGGCGGCGAGTTCATTGCCGCGCATGTGCCGGGATCGGTGAGCATTCCGCTGTCGGGACAGTTCGCTTCGTGGGCGGGAGCAGTGCTGGGACTGGCATCGAAGCCGGTACTTATCGCGGCGACTCCCGAGCAACTGAGCGAGGCACGAGTGCGCCTGGCGCGCATCGGGATTGAAGATGTTGCGGGATACCTGGAGGCGGAGTCGAAGGCTGGCGACAGGCCGGCCTGCCGGTGGCGCAGGTGAAGCAGATCACTCCACAGGAATTGGCGACGCGGCTGGCGAGTGGCGGGATCGCGGTGCTGGACGTGCGCCGGGAAGCCGAGTTCGAGGCGGGGCATATCACAGGCGCAGATTGGCATCCGCTGGACCGGTTCAAGGCAGGGTTGCCGGAGGTCGACAAAGATGTGCCGGTCGCGGTGCACTGCAAAGGCGGCTACCGCAGCCTGATCGCAGTCAGTGCGCTGGAGCGCGCCGGGTACCACAATGTGGTAGATCTTGCCGGCGGCTTCGATGCGTGGGTGGAGGCGAAGTTGCCGGTCGAGAGTCAGATCCACGAAGAAGTCAGCGCCAAGTGATTCGACCGTCATCGCTTCAATGACGGAAACCGCTCACTACGGAGGCACAGAGATCACGGAGAGAGCTTGGTCAAAAACCTCCGTGTGCTCCGTGCCTCTGTGGTGAATGCAAGTTTTGGAATAGCCCAGGGACCGCCAATATACAGAGGATGACAGCCTATGCAAAAGATCACCCCATTTCTCTGGTTCGATAATAATGCCGAAGAGGCGATGAACTTTTACGTCTCCATTTTCAAAAACTCGAAGGTTGTGCAGACTTCGCGTTATGGCGACGCCGGGCCCGCTCCCAAGGGATCGTTCATGGTGGGCACCTTCTCGCTGGAGGGGCAGGAGATCATGGTCCTGAACGGTGGGCCGCACTACAAGCTGACTCCCGCGTTTTCGCTGATGGTGAATTGCGAGGACCAGGAAGAGGTTGATTACTACTGGGACAAGCTGACCGAGGGCGGAACGGAAGTGCAATGCGGCTGGCTGACGGACAAGTTCGGGGTGTCGTGGCAAATCGTTCCGAAGAAGTTCATGGAATTGATGGGTCGAGGCGATGCCGAGAAGAACAATCGCATGATGCAGGCGCTATTCGGCATGAAGAAGCTCATCATCGCTGACTTGCAGAAGGCGTACGACGGTTAACGCTATCGCCCGGTTGCGGCCTACGTGCCTCCCGTTTTGGAACCTTCCCGTTACGAAAGTACATGGCAAAATTTCCTGCCCATGTACCTTCGTAACCCCTTGACACACGACCGTTGTGTCGACCGTCACAGAACCGCCTGACCGCGCAGCGAAAACATGGTGGCGGAAGAAGGGGCCTCCTGCCATGGATCGTCCGCGAGCCCGCGGTTACGGGCGTTCGGTCATCTGTCTGGTGCTGTCGCTGGCGGCGCTGGTGCTGGTGCTGATGCTTCCGGCGCGCGGGCAGGACGGCAACACCTCGCTGGAAGGTACTGGTCGAGGACCTGAGCGGCGCGCGCATCGCTCGCGCCGACGGTCACGCTGCTGAACCCCGACAACGGATTCCATAGCACGTGACGCCACCGACGGCGAAGGGCGATTCAGTTTTCGCCATGCTGGCTCCCGGGCGCTATACGGTGACAGCGTCGGCGCCGGGAATGGCGGAGACAACGCAGTCGGGCCTGGAGTTGCACGTTGGCGGCTCGATGCAGTTGCAACTGCGCCTGCGGCCGGCGGGACGCGCTGAAAACATCACGGTGGTCGCGCCTCCGCCGTGCTAATCGACCCGGACAGCGGCGAAGTCTCGCAGATCATCGACGAGCAGGCCATCGCCGACCTGCCGCTCAACGGACGCCGCTTCACCGACCTGGCATTGCTGTTGCCGGGAGTGACCCAGGACCCGCGCGGGACTGACGTCGGGCTCCAACGGCGACCTCTCGTATGGCGGGACTCGGGGCTACCAGAACAGCTTCCTGGTGGACGGGACCGACAACAACAACAGCTTCTTTGCCCAGGCGCGCGGACGCTATCGCGCGCCCTACCAGTTCAGCGACGAGGTGATCAAGGAGTTCCGGGTCTCCTCGAACGGCTATAGCGCGGAGTTGGGACGCGCGGGCGGAGCGGTGTTCAACGTGGTGACCAACTCAGGCGGGAACCACTGGCACGGCACAGGGTTCTTGTATGCGCGTGATCGCACATTCGATGCGCAATCGGCTTATGTCACGAGCCAGCATGCCGAACGAGCACCAGCGGCAGTTTGGTGGCACATTTGGCGGTCCGCTGCGTAAGAACCGCGCATTCCTGTACCTGGGATACGACCAGCACCAGTTGACGGTGCCGTCGATCATGCAATTCGGCAATGGCGCCAGCAGTGTGGTGCCGCAGCCGGCCGACTACGACCGCCTGGACAAAGACCTGGTGTTCGCGGCAGCCGCGCAACTCAATTCCATGGCGGGCGAGTATCCCACGCACATGGGCGGCAACGCCGGATTCGCCAAGCTCGACTTCAACCTTTCGTCGAAGCACTTGCTGTTCTTCCGGCTGAGCACATCGCGCTACTCGGGCACGAACAACGTGTTCTTCGATCCGGCCAGCCCGATCACGCACTACACCGAAGACAACAATGGCAGCGAGGACGTAGCGACTGAAAGCCTGGCGGCGTCGTGGACGAGCACCTGGACCAACCGCTCGTCGACCAACCTGCGGGCGCAGTTCTCGCGCGATGTGCAGCAGTCGTTCGCCAACTCGGAGGTCGCCGAAGATCAAGATCTACAACCTGGTCGACGGCATGGGGCGGTCGAGCATGCTGCCGCGCCAGACGACGCGAGCACAAGCTGCACATCGCCGACACGATGAACTACAACACCGGCCGCATGAACTGGAAGTTCGGCGGGGACTTCCTGCAGGGCTGGATTTACAACTACTACCCCGCGATGTTCGGCGGCGAATATCTACTTCACCAATGTCAAGGTCAATCCGTGGTTCTTTACGCCCGCCAAGTATGGCGATGCCGCTGACGCCGCTGCGAGCCTATGCCCATGACGTGCCGCGCTATTACATGCAGGACTTCGGTAACGCGGTATCGCATCCTAACTCGCGCTCGTATTCGTTGTTTGTGCAGGACGGCATTCGCGTCACGCGGAGCCTGACGGTCAATGCCGGGCTGCGCTATGACCTGCAAACATTCGAGGTGCCCGGACTGGTGAGCAATCCGCTCTATGCACCGGCGGGAAAGGTGCCAACCGAGACGGACAACTTTTCGCCGCGAGTCGGCTTCACGTACTCGATTGGGGAGCAGCCATCCCGTGGTGTTGCGCGGCGGCTTCGGCCGTTTCTACAGCCTGATTCCGAGCATGTACGCGTCGCAGGTCGAGACTGACAACGGCCTGACGCAGAGCCAGTTGTTTCTCGACATCATGAAGCCGGCGGATGCGGCCATCTTCCCCACATATCCCAATGCGCTGGTGAATTGCCCGTCGGGAGCGACGGTGTGCACGGCACCGGCGTCGGTGGCCAGCCACCTGACCACGCAGGTTTCGGCGTTCGCGCCGAACTTCCAGACGCCCTATACCGAACAAGCGAGCGTCACGCTGGAATATGGATTACGCGGCAGCTCAACCTGACGGCTCGCCAGCTATCTGTATGTACACGGCGAGCACCTGATTCGCTCGCTCGACGCCAACCTGCCCAAGCCGACGATCACCGAATATCCGGTGTATGACGACCAATCGGTCTTCACGGGCGACTACTACTCGGTGGAGTCGTTCGCAACCTGGCAGACCACGCGCTCGGTGGACTGCCCGTATCCACCGTGCCTCAACGATGTGCAGCGGCCGGATCCGCGGCTGGGCACGATCAACTCGTTCGAGAGCGCCGCCAGCAGCGATTTACAACGGGCTGACGCTGATGCTGAAGGGGCAGGTCAGCAAGCAAGCTGTTTATTCGCGCGGGATACACCTTCGGAAAGGCGATTGACGACGGCACCGATTCGCTGGTGGTGGGACGGCCGGGCAATGTGCAGAACGCATATGCCACGCAACTGGAGCGCGGACTGAGTGTGACCGACCAGCGCAATCGTTTGGTGGCCTCCACGGTGTACGAGCCCGAGCCCATTTCACTACGAGACAGGGCGCTGAATGCGCTGTTCAACAACTGGAAGGTCTCGATCGATCTTTACCGCAGGCTCGGGGCGGCCGATCAATGCGACCATGGCCGGTGACGCCAATCGCGACGACAATACCTACAATGACCGCTTGCCGGGAGCGTCGCGCAGAGATGCCTACATCGGACCCGGTTATTTCACCACCGACTTGCGCGTCAGCAAGAGCTTTCAATTGAGCGAGCGGGTGCGGATCACGCTGCTGGCCGAGTCGTTCAACGTGACCAATCGGGTGAACCAGCGAGTCGATATTTCCGATGACGGATTTCTGAATTCGGCTGGCCAATTCGTGGCCTACTCGACGAACATAGCGAGAAGTCGTCGTACCCGGGCGAATTCGTAGAAGAATTCGAAATTCCTGATTCCCACCAATTCATATGCTCCGAGGCAGGTGCAATTCTCGCTAAAGGCAAGTTTTTGAGCTACTTGACGCAGTCGAGGCGACACCTTCGTGCAGGCTGCGATAGCCGCTAAATGGGGCATCGTAGCGGGAGTCTTAACTTGACTTCCCGCGACGAACATTGGGATAACTGATATGTCCGTTTAGGACGAGTTTGGGGGTGTTTTCCCGTTGGCCGAAGTACGCATTCAAGAGGGCGAGTCGTTAGAGAACGCCCTGCGCCGCTTCAAGCGCAAAGTTCAGCAAGAGGACATTATTAAGGAAGTGAAGCGTCACTCCTTCTACCTCAAGCCGGGCGAAAAGAAGCGAGTGAAGGAAGCGCTGGCGCGCAAGCGCAGCCGCAAAAAAGCTCGTAAAGAGCAGGACTAATCTAACCGCAGGGCCGCCGTCACAAAGGCGGCCCTGTGTTTTTCCGTTGCGAGCTCGTTGTTGGGGACCTTCATAACTGGAATTGCCGCAGTTTTAGATGTGTATCCATGCTGTCGGCATGGTGGGCCGAACCCAGGGGCAGTACCTGAGCGATGGGTTTGCGACGCCGTCTAGGACCCTCAGTCCGGTTCTGCGGGAAGTTGCAATTCCCCCAGTCCGTCGCCGGGATCATGGGCTGAAGGGAGCACATTCCATGGAATTCCAGGACAAGGTTCTGAAGTGCATCGACTGTGGCAGCGACTTCGTCTTCACCGCCGGAGAGCAGCTGTTCTTCCACGACAAGCAGTTCAAGAACGAGCCGAAACGGTGCAAGCCCTGCAAAGCGAAACGGGCCGCGCAACCTGGGCGCGACCTCGCGCCGGAAACTACTCGAAGGTCGAAACCCGCACCAATTGTTCCGGGTGCGGCAAGGAGACTACCGTCCCCTTCAAGCCAACCCAAGGCAGACCGGTGTTCTGCCGGGAATGTTTCCAGCAAAAGCGCACCGCTGCCTCGGCCTGAAAGCCGGCAGTACAATCTTCCGCACTGACCACGACTCTCTGGCGACAGTTGTCAGAGTCTGTCCCTCGTCCGCTTAAAGCGGCTGGCGGGCGGAACCGCTCCGACTCTGCGCCGACATTTGCGCGCAGTCGCGGGGCTACGTTTACAGGCCCGTATAATTAGCTGGTGGCAACGTATTTCGTGGAAAACTTCGGATGCCGCGCGACCCAGGCGGATGGCGCGGCGATTGAGCGTCAACTGCTCGATCGCGGACTGGCGCGCGCCGGTTCAGCAGGCGAGGCCGAAGTCGTCGTCCTGAATACCTGCACCGTGACCGCTTCGGCCGACCAGGACGTGCGCTCCACCATCCGTCGTATTCATCGCGAGAACCCTGCCACGAAGATCCTGGTTACGGGCTGCTATGCCCAGCGCGCTCCGGGAGAACTCTCCGTGTTGCCGGGAGTGAGCCTGGTGGTGGGAAATTCCCACAAGCACGAGGTGGCCGATTACGCGCTCCCGTTGACGGCTGGAACAGGATTTGTGCCGCTGACCCAGATCAGTGGAGGGGCTACGAGCAACGTCGTCATTGGCGACATTTTTGCTCACACCGAACTGCTGGCTGCGCCGGTGTTCGAAGGTGAGGACGCTGCCGAAAGAACGCGTCCCAATCTCAAGGTGCAGGACGGTTGCAACAATCGCTGCTCGTTTTGCATTATTCCGTTCGTTCGTGGCCGCAGCCGCTCGCTGCAGCTCGACGACGTAATCCGCGAGACCAACGCTCTGGTGACGCGAGGCTACCGGGAGATCGTGCTATCGGGCATCAATCTGGGGCGTTGGGGACGCGATCTGGCGCCGCGCTCAAGTTTTGCTGCGATGCTGCGCGCGATCCTGGAAAACACCGAGTATCGAAAAACTGCGTATCAGTTCGGTCGAGCCGATGGATTGGAGCAACGAACTGATTGAGTCTCGTCGCGTCGTCACCGCGCATTGCCAAGCATGCTCACGTCCCTTTGCAGTCGGGAAGCGACAAGGTGCTACGCCGCATGCATCGCAAGTACCGGCCCTGGCACTACGCCGACCGCATCGAACGCATCCGGCACGCTATGCCCGACGCCGCCATCGGCGCCGATGTTATGGTGGGTTTCCCGGGAGAAACTGAAGCCGACTTCGAGCAAACCCGCTCCCTTATCGAACGCCTGCCATTCACCTACCTGCACGTTTTCACGTATTCCTCGAGGCCGGGAACGCCTTCGGCAGAAATGCCGGACCAGGTTCCGGTACAGGTTGCGCGCGAACGAAACCGCGTACTGCGCGATCTCGCCGCCGCGAAGAAGCAGACGCTTTATGCGATCGTTTATCGGACGCGATCTGGAAGCACTTACGCTTACTCGCTTTGACGGCGAGGCCACGGAAGCGTTGACCGACAACTTCCTGAAGCTGCTTGTGAACGGCCGGCACTCCTCCAACGTGGCGGTGCGCGCACGAGTGGACGATGTCGGCTGCGATGGATTGTTAGGTCACACACTGTAGTGTTACTTATTGCTCTCCTCTGACCACCACCTGACTCGACCATCTCCGGTTTTAAGAACGTTACCAAGCGATTGAAATGCGATAGCGCTGGTCGTCACGTAACTGTAATATTTGATTTTATTTCAGCTATTTACATGGGTAAAAAATTATTAAAAAAATCACTTGCGGAATCTTGACATTGCGGTTACTCTAGCAAAACTTGATCGGATAGCTCCTTCGTCAGTAGATAATGAGTAACCTGATTTTTATCGTTACTCATTCTCATAGTGGCAGACAATTACCCACAAAGTGCAAGAAAATGCACCTTGCTTGACGTGCGGATTTGCATCCCACACGATTCAAGAGGGTTCTGCCAAGTGCGAATGGCAGCCCATTTGCACCGCCGTTTTTGGAATGGTAACTCTGGCACGCCAAGCAGCTGTGCGGATTGAAAAACAGCTTTAGCAGACAACCGCAAGTTGAACGGTTAGGACAGAGGGACCATGTCGAGTACTAAGTCGAAAGTGTTGATACTGGTGGCAGCCTTTATGTTGACGGCGTTCACCGTCGCGCAGGCTGACACGATTATCCTCGTGACCTCCCCGATAGGAAACGCTGCCACGGTCGACTGGAGTCAACTCGGGTCGGCAGGCACGGTCATTCCTCATTTCTTCGTAGCCAGCGGCAGCAATGGCGACGCCGTAACCGGCTCTTTCGCCGCACCAAACTCCAACAAGGGAGAGGTCATCGTTCAGGATCCCGGTGGAAACTGGAACGGCAACTTCAATCCCGGCGACGTTGGGGTTTGGACCACGAATCATGGGCCGCTCGGCTTGAGCTTCTTTATCGGCGGCTATAACTTCGTTGGCGCCCACTTCCAGCAGGAGGTGTTTGGTGCATTCACTGCGAAGCTGTAGCTTCTTCAACGGCGCCACACTGCTTGGTTCGGTTACTGAAAGTGGCGTTAGCGACAGTAACGCCGACGGCAGCGCCATCTTCATCGGCGGTTTGGACCTTACCGGTGCAAACATTACGCGCGTGACGTTCTCCGAGACGGCTGGCACTAACCTCAATGACTTCGCCATCACGACGCTGTACTACGGCTCGGTTCCCGAGCCCGGCACACTTGTTCTCTGGGGCACCGGCTTGATCGGGGTTGCCGGCGTGGCTCGCCGCCTTCGCCGCAAGACAAACTAGCGTCAAGCTGCACGCTGATAACGCATACACCACTTTTGAGGGCCGCTCGTTTCGGCGGCCCTTTTTCTTCTCTCCAAACGCGCGCAAAAACAGCGTTGCGAGCGCGCTCAGCGTGCCTCGGAAGCGCGTGATGGCTGTCGCACCATGCTATACTTTCGGCTTACAGTAAGTTTCACCGGAGGACGGTATCGACAAAAGTTTTATCCGCACCAACGAGCGTATTCGCGTCCGCGAAGTTCGCGTGATCGACGATGAAGGGAACCAGTTGGGCATCATGACACCCTTCGATGCGCTCAAGATCGCCAAAGAAAAAACCCTGGATCTGGTTGAAGTTTCGCCGACGGCACAGCCGCCGGTTTGCCGCATCATGGATTACGGCAAATACCTCTACCAGCAGGAAAAGCGCGAACGCGAGGCCAAGAAGCACCAGCACCAGATCGTGGTCAAGGAAGTGAAGTTCCGCATCAATGTGGACGATCACGACTACGACACCAAGAAGAACCATGTGCTGCGCTTCCTTGCCGAGGGCGACAAGGTGAAGGCGACCATCTTCTTCCGCGGACGCGAAATGACGCGGCAGAGTCTGGGCCGCGGGATTCTCGACCGCCTGATCAAGGACCTCGGCGACAAGGCAGTGGTGGAGTTCAGGCCGCGGCAGGAAGGCAATACGCTGCACCTGATCCTGGCTCCGCCGAAAGTGCAGGCACCGCGAAGTCGCATGCGCCCAAGGCTGAAAAGCCGGCGGCAGTACGGCCTCCGCAGCAGTCGCAGCCGCCACAGCAGGCAACGCCGGCACCGTGGCGCCGACGGGAACAGGCGAGCAGGCCAGCTAGATTTCCGGAGAACAGTTCAAGGTTGCGCGGGCCCAGCACTGGCCGGGTACGCGCGTTTGTGTTGTAAATAGAGAGACGTTATGCCTAAGCTTAAGACACATAGTGGCGCCGCCAAGCGCTTCAAGAAGACAGGTACGGGCAAGTTCAAGCGCGGACACGCGTTTAAGCGCCATATCCTGACTTCGAAGGCGACCAAGCGCAAACGCCATCTCGATACCGATACCATGGTCGACAAGGCGGATCAGAATAAAGTTGCACGCATGATCCCCTACTAGTACACCCAAGCGGGCCGCATGCGCTCGTCGGCACCGCTAGCCGCACGGTGCGGCAGCCGGCGTGAGCGAACTCACGACGGCCAACAGCGAGTGAAGAGGCACAGTTTCACCCGGCCCCCCGGATTCGACACCCGAGCGTGGGCCAACTTCGGATCAACCGGCAGGTTTTTCCAAGCTTCTTGCCTCCAGCCGCTAAACGATTTAAAAAGGAGCAGCATGCCTCGCGTAAAACGTGGTACCAAGCGTCATGACAAGCGCAAGAAGATTCTTGAGCGCGCAAGTGGCTATTATCTGACAAAATCAAAGCTCTACCGGCAGGCGAAAGAGTCGGTTGAGCGCGGACTGAAGTTCGCCTACAGCGGCCGCAAGCAGAAGAAGCGCCAGTACCGTTCGATCTGGATTGTGCGCATCGGCGCCGCCGCCAAGATGAACGGCATCAGCTACAGCCAGTTCATCAACGGCCTGAAGAAGGCCGGCATCGAGCTGGACCGCAAGATCCTGGCAGACCTGGCAGTGAAGGACGCAGCCGGATTTACGGCGCTGTGTGAGCAGGCGAAAGCCGCGCACGCAGCTGCACCTAAAGCCGCAGCCTAAAGCCGTTCATCCCAGGAACAATCTGTATTCACGCGATGGGCGGCCTGAGGGCCGCCCGTTGTGCTTTAAGAACAGTTTCGTCAAGTTAGGTCGCGAGGCTGAATCGCGAAGATCAGTACAGCCTCGGCACGATAAGATCGTGCCCTGATTTCAGCCTGGGTAGACGTAGTCAATGGATCCGTGCCCTCAAGACAGATTCTAACAAGCGGCATTCAGTCCGACGACGACCCATGTACACCGTTCCCAAACTCGACGATTACTCGCCCGCGGCGCTGGATCGCGCCGTCGCTGATTTGTTTGCTGCGCTGGAGGCGGAAACTGCCGCGCTGAACTCCGAGTCCGACTGGAAGGCATTTCGCGATCGCTGGCTGGCGCGCAAGAATGGCCTGCTGACGCAGGTCAATGACACCTGGCTGAAGGCCGCGCCGAAAGAGGCGAAGCGCGAGGTCGGACAGCGAGTCAACGAACTGAAAGCGCGCGCGGAAGCTGCGATCGAGGCCGGCGCAATTTCGCGATTCAGGCGTCGTCGGCTGACGCGAAGCTCGCCGCCGAACGCACTCGACATCACGCTGCCGGGCGTGCAGCGCCCGATCGGCACCAAGCATCCGGTGCTGCGCGTGCAGGACGAGATCGTCGCCGTGTTCAAGGCGATGGGCTACTCGGTCGGCGAAGGCCCCGAGGTCGAGACCGACTACTACAACTTCGAGTCGCTGAACTTTCCGCCGAACCATCCGGCGCGCGACACGCAGGACACGCTGTTCATCGCCGGGCAGGAGTCGAAGCCGGCGCGCGATCGCCTGCTGCTGCGCACGCACACTTCGCCGGTGCAGATTCGCACCATGGAGAAGCAGCCGCCGCCGGTGCGCATCGTGATTCCCGGCAAGGTGCACCGCAACGATCCGCTCGACGCCACGCACTCGCCGGTGTTTCACCAGGTCGAGGGGCTGGCGGTCGATACCAACATCACGTTCTGCGACCTGAAGGGCACGCTCGACCACGCCATGAAGTCGCTGTTCGGCTCGTCGGTGAAGACGCGCTTCTATCCGTCGTTCTTCCCGTTCACCGAGCCGAGCGCCGACATGCAGGTGAGTTGCATCTTCTGCGGCGGCAAGGGCTGCCGCAAGTGCAAGTTCAGCGGCTGGATCGAGCTGCTGGGCTGCGGCATGGTCGATCCCAATGTGTTCGAGTTCGTGAAGCACAACGGCTACGACTCGTCGAAGATCAGCGGCTTCGCGTTCGGCATGGGCGTGGAGCGCATCGCCATGCTGAAGTATGGCGTCGAGGAGATCCAGTTGTTCTACGAGGGCGACGTGCGGTTTCTGGAGCAGTTCGCATGAGAATCCTCCCCGCATGGCTGCGTGAGTTCGTTGACATCAAGGCCGACGACCGCCAACTCGCCGAAGACCTGACCTCGGCTGGAATCGCCGTCGAGATCGGTCGTCGAAGAGCACGGCGCGACCATCTACGAGATGGACCTGACCACCAACCGCGTGGACGCCATGAACCACTACGGCGTGGCGCGCGAGGCGGCGGCGATCTACGGGGTCGGAGCTGAAACCGTTTCGACCCAAGCTGCCTGAAGCAGGTCCTCCGCTCCGGGACCATCGGCCACTCCGTCAGGATGACAGCGAATTTCCCTATCGTCATCGAAGACGCCGAAGGTTGCGCGCGATACACGGCGCGGATCATTCGCGGGGTGAAGATTGGTCCGTCGCCCGAGCACATCGTCAAGCGGCTGGAACTGCTGGGTTCGCGCGCCATCAACAACGCTGCCGACGCGACCAACTACGCGATCAACGAACTCGGACATCCCACGCATGCCTTCGATCTCGACCTGCTGGAAGGCGGCAAGATCATCGTGCGGCGCGCGCGCGACGGCGAAGTGCTGAAGACGCTGGACGGCGTCGATCGCAAGCTCACGACCGACGACCTGGTCATTGCCGACGCGGAGAAGCCGGTCGCGCTGGCCGGCGTGATGGGCGGCTTCGACTCGATGATCACCGAGAAGACGAAGAACGTGCTGATCGAGTCGGCGTGGTTCGATCCGGCGACGGTGCGCAGCATGGCCAAGCGCCACGGCATGCACACCGACGCCTCGCATCGCTTCGAGCGCGGCGCCGACTGGGGCATCACGCCCGTGGCCTGCGATCGCGTAGCTGAACTGATTCTTGAAACCGCCGGCGGAGAGCTTGTCAGGCGACCGCATTGACGCCGTCGCGCGCAAGGTTGAACGCACGCCCATCGCGCTGCGGCGCTCCGAGGTGAAACGTATCTTAGGCATTGATATCAGCGACAGCGAAGTCGAGCGCATTCTGCGCTCGCTGGGCTTCGGCATTACCGGCAGCTGGCGACGGGTTCAGCGTCACGATTCCCACCTGGCGGCTCGATGTGGAGCGCGAAATCGACGTGCTGGAAGAGTTGGCGCGCATTTACGGCTACAACAAGTTTCCCAACACGCTGCCGACGTTTACCGGCGCGGTGGTCGCGCTGCCGGACGAGGCGAAGGACGCGCGCGTGCGCCAGACCATGCTGGCGCTGGGCTACGACGAGGCCATCTCGATCACGTTCATCTCCAGCCGAAGATGCCAAGACGTTCGGTGGTGGCAGAGCCGCTGGCTCTGGCCAATCCGCTGAGCGAAGAGGCGGGCTACATGCGCAATTCGCTGGTGCCCGGCCTGCTGAACATGATTGGCTACAACCTGAATCGCGGCACCAGCGACGTGCGCCTGTTCGAGGCGGGAGAGGTTTTCGAGAAGCTGGGCGAGCGCCACGACGAGCATCGGCGGCTGGCCTTCGCGGCCACCGGCAACCTTGCGCCGCATAGCGTGCATGGCGGAGTGCAGCCGGTCACGTTCTTTCATATCAAGGGCGACGTCGAACAATTGCTCGGCGCGTTCCAGCACAACAAGCTCTACTTCGACGACAAGACGCCGGAGTACTTCCATCCCGGGCGGTCGGCGCGGGCCGTGCTCGATGGCGAGACCGTGGCGCGCCTCGGGCAGTTGCATCCCGAGGTGGCGGCGGCGCGCAAGCTGCGGCAGGACGTGTTCCTCGCCGAAGTGATGCTCGACCGGCTCTATAAGCACGCGCTGCGCGAGCCGAAGTACCAGCGCTTCTCCAAGTTTCCTGCCGTGGGACGCGACTTCTCGTTCTTCTTCGACGATGCGGTCACGTTTGAGCGCATCCACTCCGCCGTCGAGGCGCTGGGCATCGCGGAATTGCAGTCGTTCGCGCCGGTGGAGATTTATCGTGGCGACAAGACCCACCCGGGCAAAACCAGCCCGGATGGGGCACCGGGCAAGTACTCGACGCTGCTCCATGCCGAGTTCCAGTCGAAGGAGCGCACGCTGCGCGACGATGAAGTAGCGCAGTGGTCGGCGCAGATCGTGAAGGCACTGGAAGCGCTGGGCGGGACGCTGCGGACCCAATAAGCTCGAATCCACCACAGAGACACCGAGGCACAGAGCCTCCGTCTATTTCTTTTGGGCGATGGAAGTGAAGCAGTGTCGAAGGTGTGAACGCTTTGTGATGCGTTCTGATTCCGAACTCACTTCTCTGTGCCTCAGTGCCTCTGTGGTAGGACGGTATTCGGTCGAACCTAACGGAAGCTCTTCGTCATCCCACCTTCGGAAACCCCGCATTCTTCTTCACTTGCTCTGCCTGCCACAGATGCCGGCGATTGTGCGCGGCGACGAGCGCCAGGCCGGTGTCGATGCTGAGGCGGATGCCTGCGACAATGGCGTTCTTATAGCGCAAATCCCCGAGATCAGCCGAGCCCCACTCGCGCACGAAGTCCAGAAGACTTTGCTGCGCCGATTCGAATTGCGCAACCACCGCGCCGGAAACCCGCGAGGGCGGAACGATCTTGCCGGGAGCCCGAAGCTTCATCTTGGGCGGCGGTTCCGTGTGGTCGACATACCAGCGAGTGAGCCAAGTCGCGGCCTCGATCGGCTTCTGCCGCGGCTCCAGTTGGTCGCGGTTTTCCTCAACTGCCTGCGCGCATGGACGCGACGGTCGCCGTGTTCATGACTGCCAAGTGATCCAGGCATTGTCCGATGCTCCATGCCTTCGGACCGGGCTGCCAATTCAGCGCCGAGTCGCTTAGTCCACCAACCAAGGACGTCACCTGCCGCGCCTGACGTTGCAGTTCCGTCGAATACTCCTCGGGCGTATAACGATTGCTCATGATTGGTTTTGCTCGTGTTTGCATTGTACAGAGGCGTGCGGGAGCGAGTAATTTGCGGGGTTCGCACCAGGATGGTTGCACAACGCGGTTCCTCGCGCGATTTCTTCCGGCAAACGCGATGGCGAGCAGCGCGATGCACAGGAGCCTGCGATATACTGCGCTCAATCATCTAATTTCGAGGATCATGGTTCGATATGCCATCCAATGCAGTTGAAACCGCCACCGTCTCACCCGCAGATTTTCAGTCGCTGGAAGAAAAAGTCCTTCGCACCATCGAACTCCTGAAGGTAGCCCGTGAAGCCAAGGCCACGGCCGAGCGTGCCGCCGCGCGTCTGCGCGAGCAATTGAATGAGCGCGAAGAAGAATTCGACACGTTGCGCGCCGAACTCGTCTCCCTGCGCAAGGAGCGCGAAGAGGTACGAACCAGAGTAGAAAAGATGCTCGGACAAATTGAGTCTATGACGGCGGAAGAATCGGCGTAATAATTGCAGCGCAGGATGTTTCGCGGGTAACGCAGCTTTTTGCCATTGCAAAACAGCCGCCGAATTGATGCGGGGTTTTCGCCCCGCGCAGGTAATGGGAGATCCAGGAGGCTAGCTTGGCTCAATCCAACGGCAACGGCAGTGTCCGTGTCGAAATTTACGATCAGACGTACCAGCTGCGAGGCTCCGATCCGGAGTACATCGGCAAGCTCGCCGAGTTTGTCGACACCAAGATGCGGGTTGTGGCGCAGCAGGCTTCGACCGTCGACTCCCTGCGGGTCGCCGTGCTGGCGGCACTCAACATTGCCGACGAATACCTCATGCTGAAGCGCAAGCTCGATACCGCTACCGTCGACTACAGCGCGCGCGCCGGACATCTTGCCGAAGCGCTCGACGAGATCCTGGAAGAACCGCGGCGGGTGGGCTAGCGTCGAGGTTTTGCCTGCGTGCCAATGGCAAACCAGTGTGACTGCTTCCCATTCTGGGAAGCAACGTGAGTTTCCATCCCGAATTGGCAATTTTCTATAGACAGCGCTAGAACCCGGGGTCACACTCCGAGGTGTAGCGTTGCATCGTCATTCCACCATCCCTCGGCCACCTAATCCTGCTCTCCCTGCAGGGCTTTCGCAATTCCCATTCGCATGCTTTTTACGGAGGCTTCGAGCAATATGAAACTACGCGCCACAGTACTATTATTCGCAGCGTTTTGCTTCCTGGTCACAAGTCCCGCCTGGGCCCAAATTCCAAGCATTTGTGACGGGACGCCAGGAAATCTGGTCGCCAATTGCGGCTTCGAGACCGGCAGCTTCTCGAGCTGGTCGCACACCGGAAACCTCGGCTTTACCGGGGTGTCCCCGTATCCTTCCAACTATGTCAATTCCGGACTTTTCGGCGCCCAGTTGGGGCCGATCGGAAGCGATGGATTTTTGACCCAGAATATCTGGGGCAACTCCTGGACCTTCGCATTTCGCCAGGACCCGGCTTATTGGGGGCTGGATGACATTACCGTGACGTTCGTCGGTTCATGCGGCGTAGGATGCGGCCTTTACAACGCCAGCTTCTACCTCTACAACGACGGCGGAACCCGAATGATTTCACGGTGTTATTTAACGGAAATGATGTCGGCCCCGATCTGCTCAACGCTGGTGGGTTCCCCTATATCCAGTATGTTGGATTCGGCTTTCAGGGAAACACTCCGGAGCCGGGCAGCTTGATTCTGTTTGGTTCTGGAATTCTCGGTCTGGCGGGCGTAATTCGCCGGAGGTTGGGCCTGTAACCGATCCCGCGTTCTTGTTTTCTTGGCCGGAGCCTGGCACGAGGCTCCGGCTTTTTATTTCGGCTTGAGGTCCTGATAAGTCGCGAATCTGGATACTGCGCAACTTAAAGGTAATTCTGGGCCGAACGCCGAGTAGTAACTAGAACTATGAGTACCTCCTTTCCTACTGGTGTGAAAACTTTTGCATGCTCAAGGGATGTACATGCGATTGGCGACATCAATACAAAGCACTTGCGGGCACAATAGGCGGCATCTATACGGCGGTAATCTGTGTGGAAATCCGCAGGCGCATCAAGTTCGTGGCCCGCGGAACCGTTCTCGACCTGAAGTTGCAAGGTTTTGCATAATTCACGCTGGAGGTGCAACAAAATTGTTAAAGCAAAAGGACTTACGGTTATTTTGACTGGCATCAGACTTGCACGTTGACCGTTGGTGCTCTTTGCGTTCCTCTAACTTGCGAGTCCTTCCGAGGTATCGGCGAGGCTTCTGGCTTTTCTCTTTTTTAGGGCGCTAACGGAGGCTCGCGGCACAGAGAATGTCCGTGTCATCGTTGGTGATAACTTCGTGCAAAAGGAGCTTAACGAAATGAAATTTCGTGCCGCATGTTTAACGATCGCGTGTTGTTTACTGCTCGGTTCGACGTCCTTCGCGGGCGTCTTCAACGATTCCGGCCTCTTGTCCCAAGCGGTTGGCGATAGCAGTACCACCTACACGATTTCGTATTGGCTGGAAAACGTAGGCGGTACACCTAACGGTTTCGAGCTACTGTGGAACAATGCCGTTGTCCCAGGATCCGTGCTCGTCGACGCTGGACATTTGGCTACACCCAGTACTCATTCACCCTCAGCGGAAATTCGGGGGCGGGTTCAAACACGCTCCTGTTTTCGTATTACCAGAATCCCTCTTATTTTGGGCTGGACGATGTCTCCGTGTCCGATACGGCGCAGCCTTACACGGACTGCAGCACTGTGGTGGGCAATCTGGTCGCAAATTGTGGCTTCGAGACGGGAGATTACACGCTTGGACTCTGGCTGGTAACACAGGTTTCACTGCCGTCACCAACAACCCGACTTATGTTTTCGGCAACTTTGGCTCCCAGATGGGCCCGGTAGGTAGCGACTTACGCTCAGTCAGAATGTGGGCGCGGCTGGCGTCACCTCGTACAATGTGTCGTTCTGGCTGGAGAACGACGGCGGAACTCCTAACGACTTCACCGTTTTCTGGAACGGAGTAGTGGGTCCCGACCTAGTGGATCAATGGTTTCGGTACTGGTTTTGCCGGAAACGCCAGGAGCGTCGAGGGCACGTGATGTGCGGACTTCATCATCCGCACCTCCACTCCCGAGCCCGGCAGCTTGATCCTGCTTGGTTCTGGAATTCTCGGCCTGGCGGGAGTAATTCGCCGCAAGCTGAGCCTGTAATCTCGCTTTCAGTCTTTTCTGGCCGGAGCCTGAATTGGGCTCCGGCTTTTTTGTTTGCGATCACTGGTCAAAGACTTGGCGCGATTTTTCGCTCCAGCCCTTGCTATCGCGTGGTGTTTTTCGTAGCATCCCTTCAGACAGCCGGCCTGCAAAGTTGGTGTTGGTGGCAACCGTTTTTTGAACCAATGCTCAATGAACAGGGGGCCCTACTCGTATAACGGTTCGGTGTGCGAGGCTCCGTCATGCGGAGATGCCTAAAGAACCGCGGGGGGTTCCCACCGTTACGACGGGTTCATTGACGGCCCACCGAATACGGCCACGCGGGTCGGCTTGTTTTTTCTTCCCTCTTTTTGTCTCCGGGCTTCACGATCGCGATGCCGACATATCGTAAATTGAAGCCGCATGGTCGAGAACGTCTGCGAGGAAGTTGACCGGTGTCTCATCGATGATCCGACGGTGCCGGATTGCGTTGGTGTTTCTGCTGGCGACCAGCGGATTGGCCCAGTCGCCGACACCGGCCCAGCCGCATAGCCCGAATCCCAAGCCGCCCGATACCAATGCCGAGCCATGGGAGTACTCGCTCACCGTCGATGGTTATATCGTCTCCGGCGAGGAGGGATACGCCTCACCCACCTTCACCGCCGACCACAACTGGTTGCACCTGGAGGCCCGCTACAACTACGAGAACATTCGGACCGCCTCACTCTGGGCGGGATACAACTTCAGTTGGGGCAAGACCTGGCAGTTCGCGGTGACGCCCATGATCGGAGGGGTCTTTGGCCGCACTAATGGCATCGCACCGGGCTGCGAGGCGTCTGTGGAGTGGAAGAAGCTGACGCTCTCGATCGATAACGAGTATGTCTTCGACACCACTGCGAAGTCCGGCAACTTCTATTACACCTGGCCGCAATTCACCTATCAGGCGCTGGACTGGCTGAAGGTCGGGCTGGTAGCGCAACGCACACGGACATTCCGGACGAAGCTGGATGTCCAGCGGGGTTTCCTCGTCGGCGTCACCCACAAGAAGCTGGAGTTCACCACCTACGTTTTCAACCCCGGATTTGCCGATACCTCGGTAGTTCTGGAGGTGGGAGCGAGCTTCTGAATGGGACGGGAACCAATCGCCCCGGCGTCTGCGTCCTGCGAATCCGCGGCAGCATCTACAATAGAACTGTGTTTCCACGTTTATTGCATCTAGGCAACTTCAACCTCCCTACGTATGGCGTGATGGCCGCGCTCGGCCTGATCTTCGGCCTCATGCTGATCATCAAGGTGGGACGCGAGCAGGGTCTCGATCCCGACAAGCTTTGGAACCTTGGCATCATCGCCATTCTCTCGGGCGTGCTGGGATCCAAGCTGCTGATGATCCTGGTCGACTTTGGTTACTACAGCGAGCATCCCAGCGAAATTTTCGCGTTGTCCACTCTGCAGGCCGGAGGAGTCTGGTCAGGCGGACTACTGCTGGCGCTGGTGATGTGCATCTGGTACATGCGCCGCAATGACATGCCGGTGCTGCGCACTTGCGATGTGTTCGTCATCGGCCTGGCCTTGGGACACGCCTTCGGCCGCATCGGTTGTTTTGCCGCCGGCTGCTGCTGGGGACGCGAGACCCATGTGCCGTGGGCGGTAACCTTCCATAATCCGCTGGCGGCTGAGATCGTGGGCACGCCGCTTGGCATCCCGCTGCACCCCACGCAGCTTTATGAATTTGTGCTGGAGCTGGCCAACTGCCTCTTCCTGGTGTGGCTCATTCGCCGCAAGAAGTTCGAAGGCGAGATTATCGGCACCTACCTCATTATTTACGGCATCGGCCGCTACTTCATTGAGTTCTTCCGCGGAGATCCCGGGCGAGGCGAGTTCTTCGGCTTCATGTCGGGTACCCAGGGCATTGCGTTGCTGCTGGTCATTGGCGGATGCCTGCTGTGGCTGAGGCGCGTTCCGTTGCGGCAGCCGGTGCCACTTAAGGCAGCGCGGTAGAGTCCCGGGTTTCGAGGGCAGGGAAATCACGTTACGATCGCATTCTCGGGAGGATGCGCTATGCCGTTTGTCGACACCCAGAGCCTGAATGTCATTGAACGTCTGCCGGGCTGGCGCGGACGTTATTTCCATTCGTCCAACATGACCTTTGCGCACTACGAATTCAAAGGGGGCTCGACCATACATGAACACTTTCATCCGCAGGAAGAGGTGTATGAGGTGATCGAAGGCGAACTCGAGATAACCATCGACGGCGTGGCGCAAACCGCGCGGGCAGGTTTGGTGGCGATCGTTCCCGGCAATGTTCGCCACTCGGTGAAGGCCCTTACCGATGGTCGGGCCATCATCGTCGACTATCCCGTGAGAAAAGATTTCGGCTGAGCCGCTCAAGCTTCCTACCAGAGTCGGCGTCGCGACTCCCGTGAATACAAGAATGACCCGCTTTGCCGCGTCACGCCCCTGGCCTACGCCTTCGTAACTCGGCTCATGCCCTCGAGAACGGGACGCGGGTCGTAGTAACCGCGGATAGATACGATTTTCCCGTCCAACACATGGAAGTACTCGAGGAAGGGGATCATTCCGAAACTTGTGTCGATTTTGAGCACGGCGGCGCAGGTCTCGTCGTCGGCTGTGAGACGCACCACCTCGATGCTCTTCAGGATCTTGAAAAAGTCGGCCAAGCCCTTCTGAAACGCGGCAAGACCCTGATAACGACCAAGGGGGCTCTCGAACACCACGTCGGGATGAAGAGGCAAACCGTCAGCGTCATTCCTCCGAACCGCATCGATATACGTCTCCACTACCCGTATCACGTCGTCTCGCATAGGCCCTCCGGCTTCGGTTCCTAACTTTACCAGCCCGTGGCCGTCAGACTAGAGCGGGTGCCGGATGAAACCACCCGTTGTGGGTTGTTCTTTCGCGGATAGTTGCCAGTAAAGGAGAATCGTAATGAAGCGGTCTTCGCGTGCTTTACTTGCCATCACTCTACTTGCGATTGTCGGAACCAGCCTTTACGGCCAGGGCCAAACCCAGAATCAACCTCCGAGCCCGGCGCGTTCCAGAGCTGACGAGACGCTGGAGATGTGGAATGCCATCGGCAACAAGCTCATCGCCATGGCCCAGGATTTTCCCGAAGACAAGTACGATTACAAGCTGCAGAAAGACGAGCGGACATTTGCCCTGAACCTTCTCCACGCCGCCGCGCTGGATTTCATCCTGATACGCAGGGTTTCCGGATCGAACCTCGGACCCGACTTCGGCGAGGGCGACAATCCTACGCGTGAGGCTTTCAAAACCAAAGCCGACGTGGTGAAGTTCGTGCAAGAGGCCGTCGCCGACGGAGCGCAAGTGATTCAACAGCAGGGCGACGCGGGACTGGACAAAACATCGAAATTCTTCGGCAACCGGCTGGCCCACAACTCCGCGATCTGGACGTTCGCCATCGAGCACAGCGCCGAGCACTACGGGCAGCTTGTGGTGTACTACCGCGCGAACAACCTGGTGCCGCCCGACTCGCGGCGGTAGTGCATTAAGTTAGTAGGGTGTTGGATGCCGGTGGCTGGTTTCTACGATGATTGTTGGCCCGGCCGAACGCACATCCCCTTTAGCTTTGGCGTAGCTCGCTGCTTCCGAACTATATTGATCACGTGCCAGTGTCCGGCTAATAAAGGAGATACGTGACCACGCTCGAGGAACGAGTCCGGGAGAGCTTTTCCCAGCAGGCCTTCATGTCCACTTTGGGGGCCGAGCTCACAAGAGTGGTCCAAGGTGGTGTGGAGATTCGGCTGCCGTTTTCGCCGAATCTTACGCAACAGAACGGCTACCTGCACGCGGGTGCCATCGCCGCGGTGCTGGATTCGGCTTGCGGTTATGCCGCCTGAACTGTGGCAGCAGACGATAGGGATGTCCTCACCGTGGAGCTAAAGGTGAACCTGCTGGCTCCCGCTGCAGGCGAGGTCTTCGTGGCCAGGGCACAAGTGAAAAAAGCAGGGCGGACGCTGACAGTTTGCACAGCGGATGCCTTTGCCACTAACGCCGGCAAAGAGACGATGGTAGCCACTATGCTGGCCACAATCATGCCTGTGCCGAACATTCCCGCGAGATAATATGAGATTCGGCGCTAAAAAACCCATGGTTGGCTAATTTCCCCGTCGCGCTCTACCATCCTTCTCAGTGTCCGACTCCGCCTTTCCCATCACCATCGCTGTCCCCCCTGACGCCGCAGGGCAGCGTCTCGACCAGTTTCTTGCCGCGCAGCTCCCCGACACCAGCCGCGCCCGCGTGCAGATGCTGCTGGAAGAAGAGAAGGCGCTGGTTAACGGGAAGGCAACGAAGCCGTCGCTCAAACTAAAGGGGGGCGAGACCATCACCGTCCTAGGCGATCCCATGCCTCCGCCGCTGCGCGCCATGGCCGAAGACATTCCGCTCGACATCATTTACGAAGACGACGATCTTGCCGTCGTCAACAAGCCCGCCGGCATGATGGTCCACGCCGGGGCCGGCGCCACCGATGACGACCGCAATCGCGGGACGCTGGTCAACGCGCTGCTGCATCATTTCACGCAGCTTTCAGAAGTCGGCGGCGAGACGCGTCCCGGCATCGTGCATCGTCTCGACAAGGAGACCAGCGGCTTGATTCTGGTTGCGCGCAACGACGTTGCCCATCGCAACCTGGGAAAGCAGTTTTCCTCGCGCGAAGTGAAGAAGCGCTACATCGCTTTGGTGCATGGCTGGCCCGAACGTCCTCGCAGCACCATTAGCGCCGAAATCAGTCGCGACGCCATCCGCCGGATTCGCATGACCACGCGCGGCAGCGGAGGCCGTACCGCCGTCACGCACTACGAAGTGCGCGAGCGCATCGACTCGCCGTACGGCAAGTTCGCGCTGATCGACGTTCGCATCGAGACGGGACGCACCCACCAGATCCGCGTGCACATGGCTTCCATCGGGCATCCAGTCGTCGGCGACACTTTGTACGGAGCAGCAGGCGTTCTCCGTTCCTCCGAAGCGCCACGCAAGGTGTCGCGGAAGCGCAATGCTCCGGAACGCGAGGCTGGTGCGGTCGGCCCCGATGCTCAGCCGGGCGCGCTGCGCCTTAACCGCAACTATCTTCACGCCGCCGGGGTTGAGTTACTGCACCCGCGAAGCGGACAGCCGCTGTCGTTTACGGCTCCACTACCGGTGGAGTTGACTAGCTTCCTGGAGAAACTGCGCGGCCCGCAACAGCTATAATGACAATCTCAATGCGCGCTCGTTGCATCCCAGTAGTTCTTCTGTTTCTGACCCTCGGTATCTATGGACAGGATGCCTCGCAGCCATTGCCGACTGCACCTTCGGCAACAAAGTATCCGCCCAAGCCGGCGACACAGCCGCCAGCCAGTACCGCCCAAACTCCGGCACCTGCGACCGCGCAAACTGAGGCGCCGGCGCAAACCACGCCGCCAGCGACTTCGACCGACCCTTCGCAGACGGGTAACACTTCCGCGCCGCAGACTCCGGCAAGTGAACCGGCGAATCCGGCCGCCAGCCCAAATTCGAATCTGGGGACCTTGGGTAACGCGGGCCAGGACGCAGGGAATTCCGCCAACCAGGAAGAAAAGCTCACCACTATCGTCAAGCAAGTGGACGAAGTGAACGTGGTCTTCACCGTCACCGACAAGCGCGGCAAGTTCGTCAAGGACCTGAAGCAGAGCGATTTTGAGGTCATCGACGACAACAAGCCGGCTCTGTCGATTCGGTCATTCCGTAGCGAAACTAACCTGCCGCTGCGGGTCGGGCTGCTGGTCGACGCCAGCAACTCCATTCGCGACCGCTTCAAGTTCGAGCAGGAAGCCGCCATTGAGTTTCTGAACCAGATCATTCGCCAGAAGTACGATCAGGCCTTCGTCATTGGCTTTGACACGACGCCGGAAGTGACCCAGGCGTTTACTGACAACACGGAAGCGCTGTCTAAGGGAGTGCGCATGCTGCGGCCGGGCGGTGGCACCGCTATGTACGACGCCATTTACTACGCCTGCCGCGACGAGATCATGGCCAAGGACAAGGGGAATGTTGCCACGCGCCGCGCCATTATTCTGCTCAGCGACGGAGACGACAACCAGAGCCGGGTGTCGCGCGAAGAAGCGGTTGAGATGGCGCAGAAGGCCGAAGTCATCATCTATACGATTTCCACCAACACCAGTGGGCAAAAGCTCAAGGGCGACAAGGTGCTGGAACACTTTGCCGAGGAGACCGGCGGACGCGCCTTCTTCCCGTTCAAGATACAGGACGTGTCCGACGCGTTTTCGCAGATTCAGGACGAGCTACGCAGCCAATACGCCATCTCATACAAGCCGGCCGACTTGCAGGCCAACGGCAAATATCACACAATTCAGATTCTTGCCGATAACAAGAAGTACAAAGTTCGGGCCCGCAAAGGGTACTACGCGCAGGTGCGATAAAGAGAAGGCTCATGCCGCCATTCGTTCGCGCTCAACTCGACTATTACGCGGTGCTTGAGATTTATCCCACCGCCGAGCCAGTGGAGATCAACGCAGCGTTCCGCCGCTTGGCATGGCGGTACCATCCCGATCGCAATCCCGCTCCGGGCGCTACTCTGCAGTTTCAAGACATCAACGAGGCGCACCAAGTCTTGTCCGATCCCGAGCGCCGCGCGCAATACGATGCGGAGTGGCATTCGGGCCGCGACCACCATCGCACTCCGCGCGCGACCATGCGGCCTCACTTACATCGGCGTTGGTACCGGCGCCGCCGCGTCCGCACCAGCCTGCTGACAGTATTTGCTTTTCTGTTTGTCTCGAGCGCGTGGGCCGTGATCTTTTCGGCGATGAGTTCGACCCATTTCCTGACTTCCGAATACGTGTACGACTCACCGTCGCCCTTTGCGGCGGAAATGTCGCAGTCCTGCGGATTTTCCATGGAGATGTTTCCCATCAGCTACACCGACGAGCGCGGCCACCGGTCCACCGGGTGGAAAACCGATGTCCGGAATTGTTGGGGTGGATCAACCTGGGTATCGAGCGTCCCAGATCTGCCGTCTCAGCACGGCATGCTGACCTCCAGCCGCGGCCCCTACCGCTACTAAGACCCGACTCGTCCAGTTCCCGCTACATGGAGAAGAAAGTTCGTAGGGGCGGCCCGGCGACCCTCACGCCGGGTTGGGCTACTGATCACAGACAGTCATCGGCTTTGCTGTTCAAATTTTCGTAGTGCCCGCATGCGCGATGCCCAGGGGCCGACAGACAAATGGCTAACGTTCAATTCCGCTCGCCGGATCTAATCGCCAGTGCCACTCAGTCTCCTGCTGTTGCTGGAACGCTGAGGGGAGCCTGCCGTGAATCCTGAGGCACAAGCTCTGTCCATATTGCGCGGCCAGATGATCGAAATCTGTTGCGGCACGGCTTTCGTCATCATCGGAATGGCGGCCCTGGCGGCAGCCGCTATCCGCCGTCGTACCGGGGTCCTCGCTGTTGTCTGGCTGGGAATCTGGAGCGCTGCCTATGGAATTCTTGGACTGAGTGGTGCTCCGGCATTCGTCGCCGCCTTGCCGGGCCGGCTGCAACCCGCGGCTCCCTACGTGAGGACTGGCTTCACCTATCTGATGGTAGTGATTGCTACCATGGCTTGGCGTCAACTTAGCCTTGGCAAAGTCAGGCATATCCTTGCCGCGCTTTCGGTCGTAGGCCTCGCCATCGGCGTCATCGGTTTCGCGTACTTCATCTTCACCGGATCGCCCGATAGGCTGATGCCCTGGAACAACCTGCTCGCTGTTGCTGACCTTCTTGTGCTGCTGACCGTCATCCTGGTGCCGAGCCTATCGCAAAAGTATCTCGTGCTACCCTCCCGCGGCGCGCTGGCAGTGGGCAGCATCGTGTTTGTCCTTGAGGCAGTCTATGTCAACTTATCGCGGCCCTTCGGCTATGAAACGGCTCGCGTATGGGACTCGCTAGCGTTCGCGGTGTTGTTGTTTTCCTTTGGCTACGTCGCCCTGCAGATGGTCTTCGCCAATGAGCGCCGCCTGCTGTCGATTGAGAATGAACTTGCGGTCGCCCGTCAGTTACAGTTCTCCATCTTGCCCACCACGACTCCCCAGCTACGCAATCTCCGCATCGCCGCCGTCTACGAACCGATGACCGAAGTGGCCGGCGACTTCTACGAATATCTGCCACTGGACGAGTACCGCAGCGGCTTTCTGGTCGCCGACGTCTCCGGACACGGCGTCCCTGCCGCCCTCATCGCCTCGATGATCAAGGTTGCGACCCAATCTGTTGCTTCCTTCGCCAGTGATCCATCGGAAATCTTGCGTCGTCTGAGGGACATCCTGTCGGCGCAATTGCAGAGCCAGTATGTCTCTGCTGCGTATCTCTGGATTGACACCGCAACCCGCACGGCGCGCTACTCCGCCGCCGGTCATCCGCCGCTCGTCTACTGGTGTGCCGCCTGCAGTAAGCTGGCCCGCATCGAAAGCAACGGCATGCTCTTCGGTGCGCCTTTCGCTGGCGAGTATCCCGTACGTGACATTCCCTTCGCTCGCGGCGACCGCTTCCTGCTCTACACCGACGGCCTCAGCGAACCTGAAAACGCGCAGGGTGAGGCTTTCGGCGACCGCAAGGTGGAACAAATTCTGCGCGACAACCCGTCGCTACCGGCTGCGGAATTGTCATTGCTTCTGCTCTCAGAAGTCCGCGCCTGGCAGCCCGCTTCCACGTCCCAGCAGGACGACATTACCCTCATCGTCATTGATGTGCTGTAGGTTCGGTTCGGCACCTTCAGGCTATTTTTGCCCGGCGTCAGCGCCGATCGCGCTTGTTGATACCTGCGATGTGAAGTACGATAAGTCACTCTCAAAGTCAGGATTCTGCTGAGATATTTTGTCGCCAGCCACTGGTTTCGGGGCAAGACCGAACGAAATCGGACTCTACAAACTGCATAATGAACACTTCGTCCCTGCACTTGAATTCTGAGATTGAAGATCGACTACGCTTCGAGATGCTGTTGACCGAGCTCTCGGCCCGGTTCGTCAGCGTTACCGCCGAAACCGTCGATAACGAGATCGTCAATGCCCAGCGGCAAATCGGCGAGGCGTTGGGCCTCGAACGCAGCACTCTGTTTCAAGTTGAAGGTGACGGAAAATACGACGTCACCCATTCCTGGCAGGTAGCGGGCCTCCCGCCTTTCCCCGGGTTCGCGGCCCAGGACTTACCTTGGCTATCGAACCTCGTATTGGGTGGCGAAGAAGTTTGCTGGGAGCGTATCGAAGACCTGCCCGAGGAAGCGGCACGCGAGAAGGAGATTGCCCGCCGGTTCGGGCCTCGCTCAAGCTTCACTTCACCTCTTAGAGTTGGCGGCAAAGTCATTGGTGCGATTTCCTTCGGCACCGTTTATACGGGAGCGGGAATGGCCCGACGCCATATTGAGTCGCCTGCGGCTCTTCGTGGAAATGATTGGCAGTGCACTCGCGCGCACTCGCGCCGAAAAGGCAACCCAGCAGGCACTCGATGAAGTGCGCCGGCTGCGCGATCAGCTTCAACGCGAAAATACGTATCTCCAGCAGGAAGTAAGAGCGGTCCGTGGTCGTGAGGGCCTGATCGGCCAGAGCGTTGCGCTTCGCAGTGTGTTGGAGCAGGTAGAGCAAGTGGCGGCCACCAACTCCAACGTATTGCTTCTGGGCGAGACCGGCACAGGAAAAGAGCTGCTCGCGTCAGCCATCCATGAGCTCAGTCTGCGCAGTTCGCGTCCCATGGTCCGTGTCAGTTGCGCTGCGATTCCTGCGACACTTATCGAAAGCGAACTGTTCGGACGCGAAAAGGGAGCCTACACGGGCGCGATGTCGCGGCAGGTCGGCCGCTTTGAAATCGCGCATGGCTCGACCCTTTTTCTGGATGAGGTAGGTGAACTGCCGCTTGAGGTGCAGGTCAAACTCCTGCGGGTCTTGCAGGAAAAGCAGGTCGAACGCCTGGGCAGCAGCAAGACGATTTCCGTAGACGTACGAATCATTGCTGCCACCAACCGCGATCTGGAAAAGGCCGTCCGCGAGAAAACGTTCCGCGACGACCTCTACTACCGCTTGAATGTTTTTCCCATCCGGGTTCCTCCGCTGCGCGAGCGCGTGGAAGATATCCCTCTGCTGGTTCAGTCATTTGTGAACGAGTTCGCCAAGTCGTTTGGCAAGGGAATCGAGGCCATCGATAAGGACAGCATCGAAGCGCTGAAACGATATTCCTGGCCGGGCAACATCCGTGAGATGCGTAATATTGTGGAGCGCGCTGTCATCATGGCCACCGGGCCCAAGTTGCATATTGGTACACCGAGCGACACTCGCTTATGAGGCTACCGCGCCTGCCCGGCTCCTAGTCGACGCCGAGCGCGAGCATCTCCGCAGCGTGTTGGATAAAACCGGATGGCGCGTTCGCGGCAAAGGTGGCGCCGCCGAAATCCTGGGTTTGAAACCCACCACACTCGATTCCATGATGGTCCGGCTCGGCATCATGCGAAGGGCCGACGACGGAAACGAGTAATCGTCCTCCGCTGCGCCCTCCAGTTGTACTCAAACTCTGACTGATCGGAGGCGCCTCCGATCCGCCGGAGTCCCGACGTTCAGAAACCTCCATACCTGCGTGGCTCTCATTCTTAAGCCGTCTCGAAGCAACAACTTATTGTGCCGCTTTCCTCAGTCCTGGCATGGCCTCGAAATTGCAATTAGGAATCACAAGCAAAAACAAGGCTTGGGGGTAGATATTTCGCTGAATGCTTGGAAGGGTACTTCTGAAAACTAATCAATTACTCAAGCAGTGGGTAGGGGTGTCCAACTCAACTGCGAGCAAGGATAGGAATGTTTCAACTGAACTTAAGGATGACAGCTCGACCGCATAAGTCGGACGAAGCAGTCAAAGCCCTGCGTTCGATCACGATCGCAGCGCAAGTGGAACGTGGGTTCATCGCAAGTCGCATTTATCAAGAGGCCGGACAATCCGACCTCGTCTGTCTGGAAGAAGACTGGGCAAGTGAGTCGGAGATGAGATCGTACATACGTTCGAGCAGTTTTACCGACCTGCTGATGTTGATGGAAACCGCACCCGAGCCACCTGTGCTGGAAGTTCGTGTCGTGTCCGCAGTGCGTGGATTGGAATATGTCGAGGCAGTGAGATTCGGAGACAAATAGCTACCAAAAAGTGGTGCTCGGCGACATGGAAAGTGAGCGAGTCGCAAAAGTGATTGATGGAAGGGCAGTTGCTCAGATTACACTTCACAGCACTCGAACAACAGAGAGTAGGAAGCTTCGAATCAGCGAAGGTGGGAATTCTGCGCTTGCTGATCGCAAGGAGTAGTTCGTCGCAACCTAAGCAGACGTTAACCCGGAAATACGCGTGAGGAGACGCAATATGCACTTTGCAGCCGTGGTTCAAAAATTGTCTTGGGGAACGCTTCTGCTGGCGGCGGTTGCGCCGGGCTACGCCCAGGTGGTCACAGGAACGTTGGGTCAGGCCGACGCCACCACCACCATCAACGGCAAGCAGATTCCGCCACCGCCTCCGAAGTTCGGCGGCGTGATCAAGGAAGACGCCAAGGATTCCACGCCTTGGTGGCCGCCTCGCGTGGTGCCTCCGAAGGGCGCGCCCAACGTGCTGCTCATCATGACCGACGACCAGGGATACGGCGTGCCGGGCACCTTCGGCGGCGTCATCCCGACACCCTCTCTGGACCGCATCGCCAAGTCGGGGCTGCGCTACACTCAGTTCCACTCTACGGCTCTGTGCTCGCCGACGCGGGCGGCGCTGATCACCGGCCGCAACCACCACTCGGTCGGCTTCGGCGTCATCGGCGAATTGTCCACTGGCTACCCCGGCTATGACTCTGTCATCGGTCCGGAGAGCGCCACCATCGGCGAGATCCTGAAGGAAAACGGCTACGCGACCTCGTGGTTCGGCAAAGACCACAACACCCCGGGCTTTCACCTACAGCACCACTGCCGGGCCCTTCGATCAATGGCCGATCGGCATGGGCTTCCAATATTTTTATGGCTTCCTGGGCGGCGAGACCGACCAGTGGACGCCCTATCTGTTCCGCAACACGGAGATGGTCACTCCCTGGGTCGGTCACCCGGGCTACAACCTCATCACCGATATGGCCGACGACGCCATCCGCTACCTGAGGGACCTGAACGCCGCCGCTCCTGACAAGCCGTTCTTCCTTTATTACGTGCCCGGCGGCTCACACTCTCCCCACCAGCCGACCCAGGAATGGATCGACAAGTTCCACGGCAAGTTCGATATGGGCTGGGAAAAGATGCGCGAGCAGATCTTCGAAAACCAGAAGCGGCTGGGCGTGATTCCGCAGAACACGACGCTAACGCCGTGGCCGGACGGACAGGCGGAATATGGCGGAGCCAAGCTGCCCAAGTGGGACTCGCTGAGCGCGGCGGAAAAGAAGATGTATGCCCGCGAAGCGGAGGTCTTTGCCGCCTACACCGCCTACACCGACTATGAGATTGGCCGCGTGATCGACGAAGTCGACAAGATGGGCAAACTCGACAACACGCTGATCATCTACATCGACGGCGACAACGGCACCAGCGCGGAAGGCAGCCTGTACGGCACCTTCAACCAGTTGACCGCCTACAACGGCATCTTGAACGAGCCGGAGGTCAAGCCCGTCACTGGCCATGAATGCATTGCACTATAACGACTGGGGCTCGGACAAGACCTATCCACATATGTCGGTGGCATGGACCTGGGCGTTCGATACGCCCTTTAAGTGGACCAAGCAGGTGGCGTCGCACTTCGGCGGCACCCGGCAGGGGCTGGCGATTTCCTGGCCCGGCCACATTAAAGATCCGGGCGGAATTCGCACCCAGTTCCACCACGTCATTGATATCGTCCCGACCATCCTCGAAGCCGCCGGCGTTCAGGCGCCCGATGTCGTCAACGGTATCAAGCAGAAGCCGATCGAAGGCGTGAGCATGCTCTACACCTTCGACTCGGCAAATGCCAACGCGCCCTCGAAACGCGACACGCAGTATTTCGAGATGGTCGGCAACCGCGCCATCTACCACGACGGTTGGGTTGCCGCCACCACGCCTCCCTCGCCGCCGTGGGAGCTGGGAACCGGTGCGATGCCCCCGCTGGACCAATACAAGTGGGAGCTCTACCACATCGCCGATGACTATTCGGAGTTCAACGACCTCGCAGCCAGCAATCCCGACAAGTTGAAGGAGATGCAGGCGCTGTTCCTCACGGAAGCGGGGAAGTATCAGGTCTTCCCGCTGGATAACTCCGGTTTCGTCCGCTTGCTGGCACCCAAACCGAGCGCTACCGCGGGAGTTACGGATTTCACCTATACGGGCGTGAATCCTGGCATTCCAGTCGGCAATGCTCCCAGCATTCTGGACAAGGACTACACCATTACTGCTAACGTAACGATCCCTGACGGCGGCGCCGAGGGAGTGATCGCTACCCTGGGCGGCCGCTTCGGTGGCTACGCGCTCATGCTGAGTCCGAGCGCAAGCTGGTTCCTCAGCAGCAAACCGTTCAAGTACTTCGGTCTGGGCTTGTTGATTTTCGGATTGCTTCTTCTTCTCATTGGCACAGCCGGCAGGTGGAGAAAACGCTTCGGCTACGCATTCTTGCTGGTCGCCGCCATTGGACTGGTTCTGGCGTTCGCCACCGACATCTTCCACATCGGCCGAGGCAGGCCGGTATTCGTTTACAACTTCCTCGACCTGGAGCGTTTCCGCTGGGAAGGACTTTCTTCCCTCGACGAAGGCAAGCACACCATTGTCTTCGACTTCAAGTACGACGGCCCGGGCCCTGCCAAAGGTGGCACCGGCGTGCTGAGCGTGGATGGCAAGGAGGTCGCCCGCAAGACGATCGCGCACACCATTCCGCTGCTGATGTCGATCGACGAGACCTTTGACATCGGGCTCGACACTCGCACGCCGGTGGACTTCAGCTACGAAGTGCCGTTCGCATTCACCGGGACCATCGACAAGCTGAACTATAAGCTCGGACCGTCGCAGATGTCGGCCGAAGATCAGAAGAAAGCCGACGCCGCCATGGCCGCGGTCAACAACTAGGTCTATGGCAAACTGAGTCACCGGAAAATCAATCATTTCCGCGGCAGCCCCGAAGCTGGCAGCACTTAAAAGAAGGAGAGGCTTAAACGCGAACCGAACCGAGTGCGTGGGAAGTCGTGTTGGAAACGCTGATCTCTACGGTCCAGAAGGCCGCTGTCATGGCACTGGCGATCATGCTCATCGTCGTCATGGTGCTTTCCACCGTGCACTTGGGTTGGCTCGTGTACGAAGAAATCCTGAAGCCGCCAAAGGGACTCATACCCGTGCAAGGCCTGCTGGAGATTTTTGGCTTCTTCCTGCTGGTATTGATCGGGGTCGAGTTACTAGAGACGCTGAAAGCGTATGTGAGAAAAGACGTCATTCACGTGCGGGTGGTGTTGGAAGTGGCGCTCATCGCGATGGCTCGCAAGGTGATCATCGAGGAGCCGAACGCCGTGCCCAGCCTGACCTTGTTCGGATTGGCGGCGTTGATTCTCGCATTGGGCATCGCGTTCTACTTCGAGCGCCAGGCAAAGCGGGAAACCGGTCACGAAGTTTAGTGAGTTACCGGCGAGGATTAGAGCGACGCTTCACAAATAGTTGTTATTACTCGGGGTTCAGCCCCAGGTACGAAAAGGATGATAAACATGAAAATCAGAATTGCTGTTTGCGCGATGCTCCTGTGCGTCGCTTCCACCATCGTCGTTGGCCAGCAGGTGTCGGTCAACTACAACCACAACGCCAGCTTTTCGCAGTATCACACCTACGCTTGGGGTTCCAACAACAGTAACGAAATTAGGAACTCGATTCTGGCGCAGGTAGCTCACCAGGACATCGACACTGCCATGCAGGGCAAGGGCTTGCAGATGGTGCAGGAGTCGCAGAGCCCCGACCTCATCTTGACTTCCAACGGCGGCATGAAACAGCAAACCTCTTACAGCGCATGGGGTATGCGTGGCATTGGCGGCGGCATGGGTGGAATCAGCCCCGAACAGAGCATGGAAGCAACCATGATTGTGGACCTCTACGACGCTAAGACGCAGTCTCTGATTTGGCGCGGAATCGCCCAGAATACGCTGAACAACAATGGCAACAAGAACCAGGAGATGGTCCAGAAAGCCGTGCAGAAAATGTTCAAACAGTGGCCCAAGAATTAACAGCCAGTGACACGATACACAGGAGAAACCATGCAGGTCCAATACGCGCGCCTATGCAGGATGGCGGCCTTCGCGCTGGCCACAACAGTAGGCTGTGTCCATGCTCGTAACGGCAGTGCCACAGATTGCGGCGCAGAACCCCCAGCTGGAAGAAAAAGTGATGGCGCTCAAGCAGTCCCTCACTGCCAACAAGCAGGCAATGGCGCAATATACCTGGCAGGAGGTCGAGACGATCAGCATCAAGGGCGAGGTCAAAGACACCAAGACCTACCAGGTGCAGATGGGTCCTAACGGCCAGCCGCAGAAGACCGAGGTCAGCAACGATCCAGCCGCGCACGGTCGAGAGGGCCGTCTCAAGAAGCGGGTCGTCACCCACGTCACCGACGAGTATCAGCAATACGGGCAGCAAATTGCCGCACTTGCCAAGCAGTATGCTCCGCCGGACCCCCAGAAACTGCAGGCCGCCTACAAGGCGGGCAATGTTTCGATCGACCTGGGTGGATCTGCCGGAACCGACAGCCTGGTGATCAAGAGCTATTTGAAGCCGAACGATTCGATGACGCTGGTGTTTAACTCTGCGGCGAAAGCGATTGAGAGCGTACGAGTGGCGACCTATCTCAATGATCCCAAGGACGCGGTCAACATTTCGGCGCAATTTGCCCAGGTTCCCGGCGGACCGAATCACGTAGCCAGCACGTTGGTGGACGGCGTCAGCAAACAATTAACGGTCGCGACTCAGAACTCGAACTACCAGCACAAGTAAACCTGCGCGTGCAGGCTCGGAGCAACAGATGAATATCAGAACGCTGGTAAAGATTTCCGGGTCGATTGAGGTGGCGACGGGGATTGCCTTGCTCGCAGCCCCCGACCTGATTGCCCGCGTGCTGTTAGGTGCCGGTCTTTCCGACAGTGGCATCGCTGTCGCCCGGCTGGCGGGCATCGGACTGTTCTCTTTGGGTATGGCGGGATGGGCGGGTGGCGATCAGGTTACCCCACCCGCCACCAGGGCATTGTTTCTCTATAATTTACTGGCAGCTCTGTATCTGGGGTATCTCAGGGTTGCCGGGGGTTTCGTCAGCTATCTGCTTTGGCCTGCATGCGTTTTTCACGCCGTGCTGGCGGTCCTGATGGCCCGTCCAGCCTATGCGGGCGTGTCTGCGGAGAAGGTTGTTCAACCTGGCCGGCATTAAGTTGGCAGGGAACCAATGCGCTGTCCCCTCGGGCTGGCGGCGCATATCAGTGAGAACCGCCCGAGTGCTTGATCAAGGAGAACACCATGAAGTTGTACCGTAAGACTTTTTTCGCCACTGCCGCACTGATACTTACTTTATTGCTGTGCCTTCCGGCACTCGCTCAGGGACCAGCCGATCTGACGGTCGCCGATCCGACGACTAGCGCCGACCCCGCTCCCCCCGCCCCGCCCGTCCCACCAGCGAATCCAGCGCCGCAGTACGGCAGCCCCTTCAGCACGGGTGACGGTTGGCGCGGCACGATCTCAATTTACGGATGGTTCCCGGGCGTCCGCGGAACCGTTGGCGCGCTTGGTCACAACGCAGGCTTCAATGCGCCGTTCAGCGACGTCTTCCACACCCTCAAAGGCATCATTCCGATCGCGGTCGAAGCCGACAAGGGCCGCTGGGTCATACCGATCGATTTTTTCTGGGTAAAGTTGGCAGATGGCAAAGCGACGCCCTTCACCGACCTCACCTCGAACTACGTCAATGTCCATTTGACGGAATCGATTTTTACTCCGATGGCCGGATACCGGCTGCTGGACGGCGAGCACCTCAAGATCGACGCCCTAGGCGGTATCCGTTATTGGTATGTCGGACAGAACCTGCAGTTGATAGGGACGCAGGTCGCAGTTCCGGCTTTTGTTCGGTCGCAGAGTTGGGTTGACGGACTCGGCGGCGCACGCTTCATCGTCCCCATTGCCGAGAAAGCGGCGATCACCGTGTCGGGTAATGCCGGAGCCGGCGGAGCCAATCTCGACTACCAGGTGATCGGTCTGTTCTCGTACAATTTCACGCCCAAAATCGGCCTCGGACTCGGCTGGCGCTACCTATACGAAGACTATCGGCCAACCAACAAACAGTTCGTGCTTAATACCACCATGAGTGGGGCGCTGGCGGGAGTGTACTTCAACTTCGGCGGCAAGCCTCCGGTTCCACCCTCAGCCAGCTGTTCAGCATCCCCCACGGACGTCTATCCGGGCGATCCGGTAACGGCGACGATCAACACCCAGTATTTCAATCCCAAACATACCTTGACCTATAAGTGGAACAGCACGGGCGGTCACGTCTCCGGCACCGGTACAACGGGAAACGTCGACACCGCAGGTCTGGCGCCGGGCAGCTATTCCGTGACCGCAACCGCTACCGACGAAAAAGAGAAGAAGAACAACGCCGCCTCCTGCAGTGCGAGCTTCACGGTGAAAGCGCGGCCGAACTACCCACCGACGGCCAGCTGCTCGGCTAGTCCCGGAACGATTGCCATTGGCGAACCTTCCACCGTCACCATCGCCGCCACCAGTCCCGAGAACCGTCCCTTGACCTACGCCTGGACGAGCACCGGTGGGCAGCTAAACGGTAACGGAACCTCAGCCACCGTTACCGCCACCAGTGCGGACGCAGGTAACACCATCACTGTCACTGGAACCGCGACCGACGATCACAACCTGAGCGCAAGTTGCACGGCCCAGGTCACCGTGCCGCCAGTGCAGAAGTGCGCCAACATCGAGGACTGGGGCGAGTGCACCTTCGAGAAAAACCCCAAGAAGCCGTGGCGCGTGGACAACGACTGCAAGGACACGCTCGACAAGCTGACCCTGCGGCTGCAGCAGATGCCTAATGGAAAGCTGGACGTCGTGGGCTACACCGACCAGGAGGAAGTGGTTAACGAGCAGACCCTGGGTGGGCAACGTTCCGTCAACGTCAAGTACTACATGACCACCGACGGCCCCAACAAAGTGGACGCCAGCCGCGTTCAGCCTCGCCAGGGCGGTACCAAGGGTAAGGCCACCCACTTCTACTTCGTGCCCGAAGGCGGCCTGTGCGGTGGACAACTGGAAGTAGGCACGACCGTCGATGAATCCGCTGTGCAGGGTCAGTCCCGGTCAGCGGCTCCTGCTCCGAAGAAGAAGGCCAAGAAAGCTGCCGCGGCTCCCTCGGGGAACTAGCAGCTGATCCTCGCCGACTAGAGGCCAACTGTTCGTTGGTTGGCCTCTGGCCGGTGGCAACCCGGCAATGCCGTGCACGTTTCAGGGCGAGTTAACATAGACCGTTCCGCGAAACCTTTTCAATGAAACGAGCCTTCAGACTTGCGCTGCTGACATCGCTTGTGGCCTGTTTTTACGTGCGCCAGCTGCGGGCCCAAGACCTCTCTCCCCGCGCCTATACCATCACCCCACTGCATTCCAATGCCGTTACTGTGACCTGGGCGTATTACAACGGTGGCTTGGACTTCAACGGTACGGTTCCCATCAAAGACGCCAAGGGAACCTACAACGTACCGGTGATCACGCTGTATCACGCCTTCAGCTTTTTCGGGCGTTCGGCCAACTTCAATCTGTCGCTTCCCTATGCCGTGGGAAATTTCACCGGCGAATATCAGAGCCAGCAACGGTCGGTCTATCGTTCTGGTTTGCTCGATTTCAACGGCCGGATCTCCGTCAACCTCTACGGCGGCCGTGCCCTACCTGTTCAGGACTTTCGCAAGTGGAAGCAGAAAGTTCTCTTGGGCGCCAGCCTCCGGATCGTCGCTCCCACTGGACAATATGACCCCACCAAGCTCATTAACTGGGGAATCAATCGCTGGGCATTCAAGCCCGAATTCGGTTACTCGCAGCGTTGGGGGAATGTCATCCTGGATGGTTATGCAGGAGTATGGTTTTATACCACCAATCCCGCCTTCTTTAATGTTCCGGTTCCGCAGCCGCAGACGGAAGCGCCCATCGGCAGCCTCGAGGGTCATCTGAGCTACGACATCCCAAAGTTAAAGGGGTTTCGCAGGGCGCGGTTGTGGGCCTCACTGGATGGGAACTACTGGTGGGGCGGTATTACTGCGGTCAATAGTATTCGCAATCTTGAAACCAAACAGACCAGCTCGCGCATCGGCGCGACGGTTTCGTTGCCGGTGTCCCAGCGCCAGTCGATTAAGGTCGCCTACAGCGACGGTGCCTACATTCGCTTCGGCGGCAATTATCAGAACGTTTCTCTCGCCTGGCAGTACTCGTGGCTCGGCAGGCCGAAATAGTCGTCAGCGCGTTGTCATGCTGAGCGCAGTGAGTCCGCGCAGCGGGCGAACACAGCCTAAGAGATCCCTATCGCCAGAATGAATCCACAGCGTCGGCATCGACGAGCGAAACGACCTGCCTTTTCTCGAAGCTCCACAGTCGAAACTTGAAACTCGCCTCCACTCATGTAACGTAGTAATCGATGGGCCGCATCCACGTTCTCTCCGAAAATGTAGCCAACAAGATCGCCGCCGGCGAGGTCGTCGAGCGCCCCGCATCGGTCGCGAAAGAGCTGCTGGAGAACTCGCTCGATGCCGGGGCCCGTCGCATTCGCGTCAACGTCGAGGCGGGCGGTCGCAAGCTGATCCAGGTGATCGATGACGGATGTGGCATGGTGGGCGACGACGCCATGCTCGCCTTCGAGCGTCACGCCACCTCGAAAATTCGTAGCGCCGATGACCTACTGAATATCGCGACCCTGGGTTTTCGCGGCGAAGCCTTGCCCTCCATTGCCTCCGTCAGCCGCCTACGCTTGGAGACGCACGCCGCCGAAGACGCCGCCGGAACCATCATCGAAGTTGCCGGAGGCAAGATTCTCACTGTCGAAGAAGCTGGATTGCCTCTGGGAACTTCGATTAGCGTGCGCGATCTGTTCTTCAACATCCCGGCGCGCCGCAAATTCCTCAAGGCCGAATCGACCGAACTGTCGCATATTGCGTCACTGGTCACTCACTATGCGCTCGCCCATCCCGAGATGCACTGGGAGCTGCACTCCGCCACCAATGCCATGCTGATTGCGCCACCGGTTGCCGACCACTCGCAGCGCATCTATCAAGTTTTCGGCAAGGAGACGCTCGACCAACTCATCCCGCTGAGCGCGTTGCTACCGCTCGATCGCATCGGACTGCCACAGCCTCCGCCGTGGCGGCGTAAACCCCAGGAAGAAAATGACGAAGGTCCGAACGGAGCCGGTGCCAGGCGAAATCCGTCTCCACGGCTTTGTCTCGCGACCCGAGATCCAGAAGCTCAATCGCAACTCCATCTTCATCTTCGTCAACGGACGCCTCATTCGCGATCGCGTTGTGCAGCACGCGCTCACCGAGGCCTATCGCAACATCATTCCACCCACTTCGTATCCCGTGGTGCTGCTCTTTCTCGAAATGCCGGCCACCGAAGTTGACGTCAACGTGCATCCCTCGAAGACCGAGGTGCGCTTCCGCCAGTCGTCGGGACTGCACGACTTCATTCGCGACTCGGTACGCGCCGTGCTGATGAAGGCTCGCCCGGTACCGGCCTTCATGGCCGAGATCCACGCCCAGCCCACCGCTTCGGCATCGCTCTCGCCCAGCGCGCGCGAGCTTGAGCGCTCCCGATCCGTTGCACGTCACCGACGCTGACGCCGACTTCGCCCTGCGAGCGCCCGAGATGCCTCCGTTCACCGCGCCTTTGCAATTCGGCAACGACGCCATCGCCATCGAGGCCAATGCCGCCGTGTCTGTGCCGCGCTTCGGTGCTCAGACCTTCGGCGGTTCGGTTCCGGCAGTTGAGGCTGTTCCAGCGGTTGGTGATAACGGTTGCACCACTGTCCTCGCCGATGACGACGTGCCTGTCAGCCTCGATTCGCTTGCCACTCTGAAACCACTGGGCCAGATTCGCGAATCGTTTATCCTCGCCGTGAACTCGCAAGGCCTCTGGATCATCGATCAGCACGTCGCCCACGAACGCGTGCTCTTCGAGAAGATTTTGCGACAGCGTCTCGCTGACTCGCCCGAGCGCCAGCAGATGCTCATGCCCCTGCTGGTCGAGCTCACTCCCAGCCAGATGGCGGTTTTCGCCGAGATTTCCGACGAACTCAATCACAATGGCTTCGAGGTCGAGCCCTTCGGCACCCGCACCATTGCCGTCAAGACAACCGCAGCGGGCGTGAAGGCCGCCGAAGTCGAGCACATGCTGCACGAAATCCTCGAGCAGTTCGAGCGCGAAGAGCAATCGCTCAACCTTGAAAAGATTCGCACTCATATCGCTGCCACCATCGCCTGCCACGCCGCCATCAAGGTCAACATGCCGCTCGAGCAAAATAAGATGGAGTGGCTTCTTCAGGAACTTGCCAAAACCGACTGCCCCATGAGTTGCCCCCATGGCCGCCCGGTCGTTCTGCGGTATTCTGTTAAGGACATCCAGCGGGCCTTCAAGCGTATCTGACGGCCTGCTAAAACGCACGGCGGCGTTTTGTATCAGGGCACGATTTCGCAGGCTGCGGAAAAATTCGCTTTTGCGACTGGTTCGTATCAGGGCATGACTTTAGTCGTGCCGCAGAGTGTTGCAGATAGGTCACGGGCTTTAGCCCCTGTGTTCCTGTCCAACGTCAGAAGAGACTTTTTCCGCAGCCTCTTCAGCCGTGCTGACGGGCATTTTATTTTCATCCGAAGTCGGTTTTAACCGACGATACATTCTCGCGAGGGCGTAAGCCTAAGCGCCATTGGCCAATCTCACATGTTCGATCAGCAATTACAGGAGCTGCGCCACCAGAAGTGGTGCCTGAATGGGCAGTGCATCCGCACCATCGAGGACGCGCGCCAGTTCATCGACTCCGTCGGCTTTTGTACGCTTTACCCGCAAAAGCCCGCGGTGCTGGCGCCGACTTTCGTGGGAGCCTACGCCGGCAGCGGCGAAAAGTTGCCTACCTGGCAGATGGCCTTCAAGGATCCTGACGCCCGCGAGGCTAAGAAGCTTATGGTGCGCCTCCTGCGCGATAAGGCCGCCTACGAGACGCTGGTCTTTCCCGACAACAACTTTCTGGTATCGGCTGCGGTCTTTCCCTATTTTTATGGACTGGTCGGCGACCGCAATCCCCGCCAGGCCCCCAAGGCCGGAGCGCGCTCGGGATACTCGCCTCTCGCCATCGACACTTTTCTCATTGTTCAGAAGCATGGCCCCATCTCTAAGCAACGCCTGCGGGAGGCACTCGGCGGTGACATCTCCGAGGCTGCCCTCGATCGCGCTCTCGATGAACTCTGGGCCAAGTTGCGCATCACCCGCGTCGATTACAAGCACGACGAAGGCGTCTTCTGGGACGTGCTCTTCCGCTGGTCGCCCGATGCAGTCAAGGAGGGAATGCACCTCTCTGTGCCCGAAGCGCTTACCGCGTTAGTTTCCAAATATATTGACTGTGTGCAGGCCGTGCAGCAGGAAGAGGTGGAGAAATTTTTCTCTCCCCTGGTTGGCCGCGCCCGCGTACGCGATGCCATCAACGCGCTGCAGGCCGGACGCGAACTTGGATTCGTGCACGTCGGTGGGCGCGTGATGCTGCAGGCTGCTGAAGTCCGCCTGCCGCACCAGGCTCGCGCGGAACGCAGCAAGACGCCGTGGTCTGAGGAAAATCCGCCTGAACGGCGGCCCGGCCAGCCTCTGGTTGAGCGGCGCCCCCGTCGCTCTCCACGGTCTCCGATGACCGCCCCACCCCGCCAGAAAGACAACAAGGAATGACCGCCGCCCGCCAACTGGTCATCGCCATCGATGGCCCCGCCGGCTCGGGCAAGAGCACCATCGCCGCCCGCCTCGCGAAAAAACTTGGCTACATCAACCTCGAAAGCGGGGCCATGTATCGCGCGCTTGCTCTCAAGGCACTCGAGCAGAACGTCTCGCTCGAGGACCCCGATGCTCTCCGGAACCTGGCCGCTGCCAGCGTGATTGAGCTCCAGCCACAGGCCGAAGGCAATCGCGTGCTGCTCGACGGCCGCGACATCTCGTCACGTATCCGTGATGGCGATGTTACCCTCGCCGCATCGCGCGTCTCGATTCACCCGCAGGTGCGCGACGTCATGGTCTCCCGCCAGCGTCAATTGGGCGCCAATGGCGGAGTCGTGATGGAGGGCCGTGACATCGGCACTGCAGTCTTTCCTAATGCGGAGGTGAAAGTGTTTCTCGATGCCGACGCCCGTGTTCGTGCCGAGCGCCGCGTCGCGCAGAATGGCTCGCATACTCCTGAAGAAGCACAGCGCATCGTCGAAGAACTCGTCGCCCGCGACCAGCGAGACCGTACCCGCCCCGTTTCACCGCTAGTCGCTGCTCCCGATGCGGTAGTCATCGACTCCACCAACCTTGCGATTGATGATGTGGTCTCTCGCGTCGAAGAGCTGGCCCGCCAACTCCTCTGATCCTCGGCCCGCGCTGCAACCCCAACGCACAAAAAAGGCCCAATCCGCATCGCGAATTGGGCTCCTTCAGTTCTAAAACAACAGCCTGCTAACTCTTGTTGATCCGAATGTCCCCGGTATCGGCGTTGATCTGCAACTTGGTGACACCGTTGCCCACCGTTCCAGTAGCCCGCGACGATCCGTTGTTGTCTTCGATCTTCACCGATCCAAAGTCCGACGTGATATCGCCTTTGCGCGTCGTAGCTTCCACCTGGAAGCCCGCATTGCCCGGTAACACTACCGTGATATCGCCGTGTTTGCCGGTCAACACCATCTTGCCGATCGGCAACTTGTCCGCCGGATGGATCTCGATCTCGCCATTAGCGTTCTCAACTTCCAGTTCGCCGATCACGCCTTCCAGGTGAATGTCCTTGGAGCGCGTTACCAGCTTCATCGGGCCGCTAACGTCGGTCGCTCGCAGCGAATCACCGGAAATTTCCAGATCGCCCGGTACTGACGCCAGCGAAATATCGGAACGCGCCGACTTGAACTCCACCGTCTTCGAAATCTTGCTCAGCCGGATGTCGTTGAAGAAATCGCCGTTCAACCGCACACCGCCCTTCACGTCCTCCAGCGTCACGTTGTCGACGCGGCCCTCGATCTCGACATCGCCACCCACGTCGCTGGCGCGGATCGATCCCTTCTCCATGCTCAACTTCGCGCTGCCTGCAATTCCAGTGAGCGCGATGTCGCCGTGCTGCACCGATAGTTTCACATCGCCCTTGCGATCGCTGATGCTGACATCGCCGCGCCGGCTGGCGACGTCCACCGATGCATCACGCGGCACGAAGATGTCCATGTCGGCCTGGACCGCATGATCGCCGGCTCCGTTGGTGTTGGCGTTCAATAATACTTGCGTGCCGTTCACGGTAATTTGCGGTTTGCTGCCTTCGTTGTACTTGTCGGCGTCATCCTGGTTATTGGCGTACAGCTTCTTGTGCACCACCACGCGAATGGTGTTTCCATCCGCGGGAGTCACATTGATTGCGCCTCGATCACACACGATACGCAAGCTCGCACTCTTGGGAAACGACTGCTCCAGCGTGTCGTCGAAGGTGAATGCCTTGCCAAACATGCCGCCCAGATCGTCGTCGATCTGCATCTGGTCGCGCATGCCCTCCCAGTTGAGGTCCGAAGTGTGGTGTGCTGCCAGTCCCACGATTACGATCAGGATCAGCAGCATCACACCGAGTCCGCCCAGGTGCCGGGTCTGGTAGCCCTGTTTCAGGGCGGTAAAGTGCTCGATGAGAGCAATCACGCCCCACAGAATGATCAACAGCGGCCAGAAGCGCCCAAAGAAGTGCCACACCGGAATGTGCGCCCCGAAGTTCCGCAACAGGAAGATCGTGCCAATCACGATCAGAATCAGCGGACCAGCCAGCGAACGCCGGTAACGGTACACCGGCGGAGCCGGGGGCAGCGGACCGGTGGGTGGATAAGCGCTAGCCATTGGGCACCTCCGGTTTATCGCTTCCGCTATATGAGCCTGCGGGTGGAGCGGGCGGCCCCGGCGGCGTTGGCGGATGCCATTGCTGCGCGGGCTGACCAGCATAAGGCGGCTGCGGCTGCACTTGAGGCATTCCCATGTACTCCCGTGGCACATGCCCGGTCGCCGGAGCATTGTGCTGCAGGAACATGATCAGGCCAATCACGATCAACAGCGCCGGCCACGTTCTGCCGAACTCCATCCAGTAAACGTGCACCACCTGGTCGAGCAGAAACAATACGCCGAGGGTTATCAGGACGGCGGGTCCCATGAATCCGTGAGCCCGGCAACGGGCACAACCACAACTGGGGTTATAACGGTATTTCATGACGTCCTCCTCACCATCCCCGCCCTGTGCGCTTCATCAGTACGCGAATACCGATAGCGATCAGGATCACGGGCCAGAACCTTCCGAACCAATCCATGCGGAACCAGCCAAACTGTTCCAGCAGGAAGATCACGCCCAGGCCGATCAGAACAAACGCTCCGACCGGTATGCGCGAACCTCCGCTGTAGTCTTCCTGCACCGGCTGTCCTTCGACCGGCGCTCCCGCGACAGCCTCAGTCGCTGCCGCCGGTTGGCTGGCGTTTCCGAACAGGTTCAGGCCATTCAGGCCGAAAGGATCGGGAGGACGCACACCCATCATTTTCGCTTTCGCGGTCTGATAGGCCTCGATCGGCATGTATAGCACGAAGGCCGCGATGCCGAGGCCGAACAGATCATTCACATGGTCGGTCGCCCAGATCAGGGTGGCGAAAATCAGGACGTGGATAAATCCCTTCGTGTATTCGCCGTTATACATGGCGCCCACGCCAGGTATGAAGCCGAGGATTGCGGCCAGCCCTGGGCTGTTTCCGCCGACGGGTGGAGGGGTGCCCGGAGCTACTACTCCCGGACCCGGTGGTGGCGGCATGGTGCCGCTCATTTGCGAGGCCAGACACTCCTCGCAGAAGACGACGCCACGCACATCCCGCGAGCAACTGTTGCACATTGGCTTGCCACATGTGCGGCAGTAGGCAACCGCGGGTACTTCGACATGGTTGGCGCAGTTCATAAAATTCTCCAGTTCGGCCGGGCCTGTGGGGTCGCTTGCTCATCTACCGCCGGACACCGCGCCAGCATTGGCTGGTTCGTATCCCGGCTGTAGTTTTGGTACTTGCGGTTCTGCTCTTGGGCAGCGCCTTTCTTCGGATTGGTTGGCGTGCTCGGTTCCTCCCTCTTCTCGGGTGTCGCGCTGCGGCGCAAATCGCGTACGCGAGACTCGATTTCATAAACCACTCGAATGTTTTCGTAATAACGCACGGCCCGCGCTTGGGTTGAGTAGTACGTCTTCTCGATGCCCTTCGCGCTCAGGTCCAGGTGCTTCAGGTCACTGAAGTGGAAGCCCGCAATGTTCGCCAGCATGGTAATTGAAAAGAAGGCCATGCCAAACGACATTGCAAAACGCGGCGTCACCACCGGCGCAAACACGGGTGAAAGTTTGCCCTTCAACCGTTCCAGCCAACCCTCGCCGGCTGCGGCGGGTTTGGTGCTGGTTTCCGCAACCGTGCCAATCGTCTGCGCCAGAATGTTATGCACCAGGTGTTTTGGAGGCTCGATGTCCTCGAGGCCCTTCATCCAGTGCATGCCGGCCGCGGCTTCTTGATACATCGCCGCGCAGGTGGGGCACGATTTCTGGTGTTCCTCAAAGGCCGCCAGTGTCGCGCCAGGCAGTGTCGCGTCGAGGGCCTCTGCCAGAAGGGCCTCGAACTCCACGCACTGCACTCCGGATTTTGCTTCGCCGTGCATCAATTCACCTGCCTGTAATTACGTTGTAGGAGCCTTGCAAGTTCCGTTCGCCCGCGATTAATCCGGCTTTTGACCGTTCCCTCAGGAACTTTTAATACTTGGGCGATTTCCTTGTAGTCCATGTCCTGTAAGTCCCGCAGAATCACCGCTTCCCGCAGCTCGGGAGACAGCTTCTTGAGCGCTTCATGCACCATTTTCTGGGTCTGCTGGGTTTGCACCCGCTGTTCCGGGGTCGCCGACTGGTCTTCCAGTTGCTCGCCCACTGTCAGGCCGTCTTCCTGCCCACCCGATGTCGATTCCAGTGAGTCGGTTACCCGGTCGTACTTGCCTTTGCGGAAATGGTCTACCAACAAGTTGCGCGTCACCGTAGTGACCCATGTCATGAATGCAGCCCGCGATCCGTCAAAGCTGCCCAGGGTGCGGTAAACCTTGATAAAGACTTCCTGGGTCAAGTCCGACGCGTCGTCCGGCGAGCCCGAAAAACGATAGCAGATGTTATAAATGCGCCGATGATACTGCTGGACGATTTCTTGCCATGCCGCAGCGTCGCCCGACACACAGCGGCGGACTAGCGCATTTACTGCCTGGTTGTCGTCCAATCACAGCTCCCAACGGCTATTGCAATTTCACAGTTGATGCAGACTTACGACCGGCCACTGACTTAACTTGGGACCTTCAAATCGTTATGACGGCTAAAGACTTGTACGCAAACTCGAGGTCTACGAGTTCGTTTGACTGACGGCGGCTGCACCTGTGATTTCGCAACGAATTGTAGCAGCCCGCCCAGATCCGAGCGGCACGACTCAGGTAGGAAGGCTGGACAATAGCTACGCTACGACCTGATTTGTCTCAAATTGGCACTGAACGACCTTGCCCACAGTTCTCCTCCAATTCGCTACAATCTCACTGCGCATTTTGAACGCTTTCGGTACCATTAGGCCTATGTCAGACCTGCCGGTTCTCAATTCCACGCCTCGTTCTGGCCGCCAAGAAGAACTGGCAATGGCCGGATTTCGCATCGACCCCACCCATGAAGGCCCACAGTTTTACACTCTGCTGGCGGTTGGCGGAGACAATGAACGGCCACTCACCGCAGATGGGCGCATTATCTTTTTCCTCCGGACCACGCTGGTGCATAAGGCCCTGGCTATGGATCCCAGCTTGGCAGTGTTGGGAAATCCTCCGCGTGAAGTCGAGACCATCTGCGACGTAGCCCAGACCCTGTACCTCGTCAACTCGCAGGATGCGGATCCTGACGGCGTTGTGCTCGATTGCCTGCTGATCTTCGACGACCTGGTTCGTGCCTCAGGCATCAGCATGCCCGAGCGCTACCAGGGAATCCTGACGGAACTCGCCGCGCGCCTGACGGAAGGGCAATCGTTGAAGAAAGTTTTTACCAGCGAAGCACTGCGCGATCACGTGGAAGACGCGCTGCTGTGGTGCGTCGGCGCGGTCACCATGAAGGCCAAACTCCTGACCAGCTGAGATCCGTTTCCTCTTACTTGATGGCCTGCGCTCCCGGCTGCAGGAACGACACGATGAAATCCGCCATCGAGGGAAACAGCGTCGTGAGCAGCGCCAGCAACGGTCCTGCGCCGAGGCCGATCATCTTTACCCAGAAAGACCATCCCAGCTCCCCCGGATTCGTGCTGGCCATGCGGCTCAGGGTGGCATCCCTCATCATTTCGGCATAGGTGACGATCATCACCACGCCCACCAGCGCAAAGAGCATGAGGAATACTGTGCCAATTACGGGCAAAGGATCGAACGGGTAGCTCGAAACACAAAGTGTAACCGCGATAAACAGAGTGACAACCGCGAGTCCGAGCGTGCGTACTCTGCCAAGAATATTGCGAATGAATCCCATGTAGGGCAGCAGGAAAAACTCTTCCGCAGCGCTGAGGTAAGGAGGCAGGTCAGCCACGAGTTTCTCGAAGGCAGCGGCTTCTTCCTTGGCGCCGGTGGCGCGGATGAGCGACTGCGATTCGCTTTGCCATGCCGGCATGATGATCAGTTTCATGACGCAGCCAGCGGTGGCGGCAAGCATTTGTTGGAAAGTGGCGATGGCCTCGACGTTGGATTCTTTGTCGGGACCGGTGTACTGATCGTCGAGCAGGTTGACGTACCAGGTGACGAAGGCCCGTCCCTTCTCGTCGCATTGGGTCAACTGGTCGGTCACGAGTCGCTTGCGCTGGGCATCGTCAGGGCTGGTTACCATCCAGCCATCCAGCGCGGTGCGCAAGTTGCGCATGCTTTCGAACTGGCGCGAGATCAGGTGGTAGCGCTCTTCCAGAACATTGCCGCTGAGCTTCCACACCGAGCCGCCGTAGAGGCCGCGAAGGTTGGCCAGTGTCCGGCGCAGTCGGAGCCGGTCGAGAAAGACCAGCAAGCGGCGCAATTCGCTCCAGGTGTTCATCAACTGGAACGTGTCGGCCAGGATGAGTCCGATACACAGACCGACAAATCCGAAGATCATGACGCCGAACCTGCGGTCGCCCAGTGTGCGCAACGAGGGCTCCCCCATGGCCATTCCGAGGGCCAGTAAAGAGAAAGGTACGGTGACGGCCAGAGATTTCACGTATCGCTTTCCCAGCGGCAGCCCGTTGGCCTCGATGTTCTGTCCTGCACCCTCCTGACTGAAGATGCGGAAGACCTTGACCACCTGTGTGTGCTCAGCGTGGGCTTCCTCATGCTTGTTGGCTGCGGTTTCATATTGCGGAAGATCGTCGACCCGGGGCAGCACCGGACGGTCGTCGCCAAACAATGCCAGGCCGTGCAGGTTGAACCAGAACCAGGCATAGAGGCCGAGGATCACCAGAACCTGAGGCAGCAGTGGTGAAACTCCGCTGCGCAGATACACGCTTCTCCAATAAGCCGGAAAGCGATTGGCGAGGTGCAGATGATAGGTGAGGTAAAAATAGCGAGCGAGGGCCAGCACTCCTAGCGTAGGGAGCCACAGGAGTACCAGGCGCAGCCGCCAGATACGGATACGAGCCAGTAATTGTTTTCGGGCGTCGTCCGTCTCGCCATTGATCACCGGCAAGAAGTAATTACGTATACAGCCCAAGAGGGGCATGATCAAAACCAACAGGACCGCGAACAGGAGTCCGAGCGATGCTGCCGGGGTCAAGCTTTGAAACGCGAGCTGCACAACGAACCAGAGCGAGATACTGAGGTATCCCAGCAAAAGGGTTCCAAGGAAAATGAGCACGGTGTGTTGCAGCCACGGAACTGGCGCGAAGTAAGCCAGTAGTCGAGGTGGACGAAAGATGGATCCGTGTGAGCAGCAGTAATAGTGCCACAAGGCCAGGAGCGCACAGGCCGCAAGTAGTGCCCACATCTCACCGGGCAAGCCGGTGCGGTGAAGTGGCACCGGTTCCACGGGCGCGGGCTCCAGTAGAGACGGCGTACGCGGGCCGTAGGGCTGGGGAAGACAATTGCTTCCGGTGCGCCCTCGTGACAAGCTAAAGAATTTTGCCTTGCAGTCGGTCACTTCGCTCATCTCGTTGAGGATGGCCAAGGGCCAGAACTGACGGTGTCCCACCACCGTGATCCAGGTGGGCGGACGGCGGCTCGCCTCCGCCGCATAGGAGTCGGTTCCTAACGGCGGAGGAGCGTAATCGCCGATGGAAACCGACGGCGCCGCGCCCTTTACCTCTTTCAGCAGTTGCCGCGCCGCGATGTAGGTTCCCTCTGACGAATCCTGGACAAATACGCGGTGGCTTGGACTGGGACCTCCCTCGATTGTGGGCAGCGCGTCCTGGGTCCAGCTCAACAAGGGATACGGTGTGAGCAGGATAACGCCGCGCAGGGAGGCGCCCTGCATGCCCCGGCGAAACATCAGGTCAGAGCCATCGAGGACGACCCGCCCGTTGGGATACGAACGTCGAAGAAATTCGCTGATGAATAGCTGGTCGAGTGTATTGCTGCTGCGCACCATCACAAATTCAATGTGTTTGCTGTCGAGGAGATTGGCGATGCCGAACAACTCGGCTTCCTGGGCTTGCGGCGTCAGTTGTCCAGCGTAGGTGCGGACGGTGTCGTGCTCACTGCTGGCGGGCTCGCTCAAGTCCGTCTTCAACGACGTACCCGGCCCGTTTGACTGGGACTTGCCGGCGCTGAAGATGGATTGCTGCTCGTAGGCCGAACGCAACGAGGCGATGTCGCGGGGGTAATAGAGATAGAGCGGCGTTCCTTCCGGCTGCCCAACGTGGTCCTGGCAGCGTCGGAACTGCTGGTCCGTGTTCGACTTGTTTTCTAGCTCCTGCTCGGCGCCGGTCGCGGATTTGCCAAATGCGGTTTCGTCCTCCGAAAGAATGGCAAAGTGATTGAGGTCATAGCCTTCGTGCTGCATATAGCACAGAAAGCGATCGACCATGAGAGAGTCGCTCTCGTAGAAGGTGTGGAACTGGAACAATTTCTGCTCCGGCAACAAACCCTGCCGCGGGTCGTGGTCCTCCAGACGCTTGCGGAACCACTTCACATTGGCGTCGGCGTTGGTGGTGCCGCTGAAGATGCGAATGCCGCCGGGGAATAAGGCGAACACCTCCTGGGCCGTCTTACCCTGGTAGACGTTCTGGACCGTTAGCTCGCGGTAGAGGGAAGCGAGCGAGCCGGAAAAGGTCGGTCCGATGATTCGCAAGGGATCGGGAGGAGTCTTGCTGCGCAGAGCGGTAATCCACTGAATGGCGTGGGTGAACTGCCGATCGTTCACGCCGCCCGTGGGTTGCTCGGCAACGATGAAGATGATGAGGCCGTGGGCATAAGGATCGCCGAAATCACTCGCCGAGATTCCACGGCGGAACACCATGATGCCGGGTTGGGCCTGCAATTGGCTCTCGCGGCTTGCAGCCTCTTCTTCGTCTGCGAGGGTGTTGTAGGACTTGTCGGAGTGATACCAGGGAAACCACGAATCGTCATAACTGAACCCGGTGTCCTGGGCCGCGGTTTGGATGACATCGATCTGGCGATCGAACATCAGCGGCAGATGGGTCTGCACCGGATTGGGAACGATGGCAATCGCGAAACTCGCCGGTTGCTCGGCTGGCGCTTGCGGGGGAGTAGCTGTTGGTTCCTTGTCGTAGCAATTTGCGGACGCGGGTATGGGAACCCCGTCGGGATAGAACCGCATCAGCCGCCGCTGGATCTGCGCGCACGACAGAATGAGGGTTCCACCTGCCGCTTCGGCAGTTTTCGGGGCACCTGCTTTTGTGGGCGAACTCTGGGCCTCAGGTGTCTTTACGGCATCAACCGCTTTGCGTGGCAGGTACGATGCCCCGACAATGGCGGCGATGAGAAGCGCCAGTGTTGCTGCCCAGCCTCCGCGTTGGTCCATAACCAGTTTCCCCGCGCACGGTCAGAAATGTAACGCGCGATTGTCGCCAGCGCCGGTCATTAGCCGTAACCGGGCAGAAGATTACGGGCACCTAACCGCTTCGGTAGGCAGGAATGTTAGTGCAGATGAACAAACGACACAATGAAGAAATGGGGTCAGGATGGAAATGGAGCCCCCAGAACAAATTCGGGGTCCCGTTCCATTACATCGGTCCACGGCCAGATTATTCGGGATCGAAGTAGTTTGCCGCCACCGGATTCTCGAACAGCGAGTAATCGCGCGTGACCACGGTGATACCGCTGTCGGTGACGTGATACTTCTGGCGATCGGCCTCGGTGTCGTAGCCAATCACCGTTCCCTCGGGAACGTGCACGTCGCGGTCGATGATCGCCTTGCGGATTTTGCAATGCCGCCCGATATCGACATGAGAGAACAGAATGCTGTTCTCAATTTCGGTGAAGGAGTTGACACGGACATCCGGCGACAGTACGCAGCCACGTATCGAGCCGCCTGAAAGCACGCAGCCCATCGATACGATTGAGTCGTGGGCTTCGCCGGTGCGTCCCGGATCGTTGAACACAAACTTTGCCGGCGGATACTGCCGCATGTGAGTACGCAACGGCCAATGAATGTCATAGACGTTGAAGACAGGTGCCACCGAGACCAGGTCCATGTTGGCTTCGTAGTAGGCGTCCAAAGTCCCAACGTCGCGCCAATAGAGTGCTTGCTTCTTGTTCTCGTCGATGAAGTTGAACGAATAAACTTTGGTGTCGTCGACCATCTTGGGCAGGATATTGTGTCCAAAATCGTGGCGCGACGTAGCGTCTTCGGCATCCTTCAGCAGCGCCGGTATCAGCACATCGGCATTGAAGATGTAAATGCCCATGGAGGCTGAGACCATGCGGGAATCGTAGGGCGAGCGCAGTTCGGTTTGTTCAGGCTTCTCCTGGAACCCGGTCACGCGGCCCGTGCGATCGATCTCGACCACGCCGAAATGCCGCACCTCCGAGGGATCGACCAGGATAGTCGCCAGGGTGACGTCGGCGCCCGAATCCTTGTGCTGCGCCAACATCAAATCGTAGTTCATCTTGTAGATGTGGTCGCCCGACAGGATGAGTACGTACTTGGGCTCCTCGGAGCCGATGGAGTAAATGTTCTGGTACACCGCGTCTGCGGTGCCCATGTACCAATTTTCGCTGACCCGCTTCATGGGCGGCAGGATCTCGATAAACTCGCCCAACTCGCGTCCGACCACGTTGCCCCAGCCTTCGCGGATATGGCGGTTCAACGACAACGCCTTGTACTGCGTGAGGATGTATACGCGGCGCAGATCGGAGTTAATGCAGTTGGATAGAGTGATATCGATGATGCGATAGATGCCGCCGAAGGTGACGGCGGGCTTGGCACGATCGCGGGTCAGGGGGTAGAGACGTTCCCCCGCGCCACCCGCCAGTAAGACTCCCAGGGTATCTTTCATTTTGGCGGCTTTCTGAGTGCTGCGTTCCCCAACCGGGGTGAACCTTCGTGTGCCCCAGACCGGCCACGCTTCTCCAGCGGCGGCCTGCCTTTGAGCGTCGAAATCTTAGCACACCGCTAATAACGCGACGTGTGAGTGAACTGGGCTAGCCTTCGTCGTTGACAGTAATGCGGAGCGATCTCAGGAACTTCAAGTCCTGCCCAGTGATCTCCAACTCGCCCGATGAGTTGTACTCCTTCTGCTGCGCCGGTTCACTGCCGCCTTCCCGCTGGTTGAACCCAATGGTAGCTTCCAGCATCAGGAAGACGTCATAGCCTCCCGCCTTGATTCGTGCCATCACCTCAGAAATTTGGTCGGACTCGGCCACCGACTGGTTGATGGCTTCGCCTAGTTCCTTCATCAGTTTTTTTAGTTCCTGGTCCACAATGCCATCCAAATGTACGTACTCGACGAACGGCACACTCTCCGCGCTCGATTGCCGCACGACGGCCTCACGGCACGCGAAACATCGTCCTTCTGGCTGCTAGAATACGCCTTTGGAGCGCATGCCGGCACCCATTGAAGACAAATCCGCGAGTGCACCTGGTTTCGGCAGGCAAAGCCGCGCCGCGCTGCGGGTGGCTGGGCGTAAGACCGGCGAGAACCGCTGGGTGCGCGCCTTCTATCGCGCGGGCAGCGTCACCGCCGCCAGCGTGGGGCACGTCTTCCATGCGCTGTGGCTCGAAGTTACGGGCTTCCTCTTTCTGGTGCTGGCGGTGATTGGCGGAGGCGCTACCGTGCGCGAGTTCCACCGCTATGCAGCGGGTACCACCAGCGCGAGTAAGGTGGTACTGGCGGCAGCGTTTGCCATGTTGTTTCTGTATTTTGGAGTCAACTCTTTTTGGCGCACGCGGCGCAAACGAAAGGCGCGTTAGCCTTCCATCACCCCTACCTGTGACGGGGCTCACGGGTTGTGGTAGACCAGACCGCGATAATTGGATGATCGCGAAATAAAGCGTCAAATCTTCATCGAGGGCCTAATCGTATGGCCGAGACCAAGACCAAAGCCGTCTCCGGCAAGCTGGCGGAGAACCAGGAAACTTCCTCGCACCTCAGTGTCCATCCCTTGTACACGCCTGCCGATCTGGAAGGCTGGGACTATGATCGCGAACTCGGCTTTCCCGGCCAGTTTCCCTATACCCGGGGTGTGCAGGCCTCGATGTACCGCGGCCGACTGTGGACCATGCGGCAATACGCCGGCATGGGCGACGCCGACGAGTCGAACCGCCGCTACAAGTATCTGCTGAGCCAGGGCACCACTGGGCTCAGCATCGCGTTTGACCTGCCCACGCAGATTGGGCTCGACTCCGACAACCCGCTGGCCATGGGCGAAGTCGGCAAAGTTGGCGTGGCGATCGATTCCATCGACGACATGATGCGGCTCTTCGACGGCATCGATCTGGAGAAGATTTCCACTTCGATGACCATCAACGCCAGCGCGTCGATCTTGCTGGCGCTTTATATCGCAGTGGCGCGGCGCACTGGGCGCAACGTGCTCAAGCTGTCGGGCACCATTCAGAACGACGTGCTGAAGGAATACATCGCGCGCGGAACCTACATCTATCCGCCACATCAGGCGATGCGCATCATCACCGACATTTTTTCCTACGCCAACCAGCACGTGCCCGAGTGGAACACCATTTCCATCTCCGGCTATCACATGCGTGAGGCGGGATGCACGGCGACACAAGAGGTCGCGTTCACCTTGGCCAACGGCATGACGTATGTGCAGGCGGCGATTGACGCCGGTCTCGACGTGGACAAGTTCGCGCCGCGTCTCTCGTTCTTCTTCAACGCGCACAGCAATTTTCTGGAAGAGGTAGCGAAGTTCCGCGCCGCCCGCCGCATGTGGGCGCGCATCATGCGCGATCACTTCAAGGCCAAGAACCCCAAGTCGCAGATGCTGCGCTTCCACACCCAGACTGCGGGCTCGACACTGACCGCGCAACAGCCGGAGAACAATATCGTTCGCACCGCATTGCAGGCGCTGGCGGCTGTGCTGGGCGGAACCCAGTCGCTGCACACCAACTCTTACGACGAGGCGTTGGCGTTGCCCACCGAGCAGTCGGCGCGCATCGCGCTACGTACCCAGCAGGTCATTGCCTACGAATCGGGAGCGCCACAGACCATCGATCCGTTGGCCGGCTCGTATTACATCGAGTCGCTGACCGACCAGATCGAATCGGGCGCACGCATTTATCTCGACAAGATCGACGCCATGGGCGGCACGCTTAAGGCCATCGAGCGCGGCTACGTGCAGGCGGAAATCCAGAACGCCGCCTACGAGTACCAGCAGGCTGTGGATCGCAAGGAAGCCATCGTCGTCGGCGTGAATGCCTTCGGAATCGACGAAGAGAAAGCCGATTCCGCTGCAGCATATCGACGAGTCACTGGAGCGCAAACAGGTCGAGCGGCTGAAAGCTCTGCGTGCGAAACGCGACCAGGCGAAGTGGCTGGCCTCGATCCAGCAGGTGGAAGATTCGCGCGCGCGGCAGCGCGAACTTGATGCCAGCGATCGTCGAAGCAGTCGAAGCCAACGCGACGGTAGGCGAAATCTCCGACGCCATGCGCCGGGTCTATGGCGAATACAAAGAGACCGTGGTTATCTGACACGGTGGGACTCGGGAGCCCCACTTATCAGGCCCGAAGCTCGACATCCATCTGGTAAAACTTGAAGGTATTTTCCTCGCCGGGCCTTTCGCATGCGACTAATCGATAGCGATCCAGCACGTCAACGATGAAAGCCGGCTTTTCCTCCTCCGGCAAGTGTCGGGTCCACTCCACGAACGTCACCGAACCGAAGGCGAAGAAGGCAGAGCGAGAGCCGAAGTCCCAGGCTTTGTCCTCTGTATGAGTTCGGACGACATGTAAGCCACATTGCTCGGCAAGTTTGGCGTATTCCTCAGGCGTGACGTGCAGGTAAGGATCGTGGAAGCCGTGATAGAAGCGCGCCCATCGCTCGGACAGCCGTGTGTCCTCGAGCACGTTTTCCAGGCTCTTGCGCTTACCTTTGGGGACGAGGCGAAGCTGTGCGCGTCCGCCAGTCTTCAGTGCGGAGCGAATCGAATGCAGCGCTTGGTCTTGCTGCGGTATCCAGTGGAGTGCGTTGAAGGAGACGACGAGATCGAATTCGTTACGGTAGGGTAGCCGACGCGCGTCGCCCGTTTCGAAACGAAGATTGGGCCGCACTGCCGGACTGTAATGACTCGAGGCGAAGGCGATCATCTCCTGTGACGGATCTACACCCAGGACCGATCCGTGCGGGTCGCGGGCAGCGATTTCCGCGGTGATGTTCCCATTGCCGCTTCCGACATCGAGAATTCGCTCCGAGCCTTTAAGTTCGAGCAGGTTGAGCACCTCCTCGGCCATCGCCTGCTGCAGTCCCGATATCCGCGCGTAGTCAGCCGCATCCCATTCAGTCACTTTGCTGTATGCCTCCCGAAACCCGTGCTTCGGCATTCTTCCACGTTTCCCGGTTCGAAGAAACATCCCGAATTGGCGGCGTCAGCGCAGACGCGTGTGTCATTGCTGACTTTTTTCATTTCTTGATCCTACAGTGTGGGATGCAATGATCGCCAGTTTTTGTTTGCCGGTTATGAGCGACCGAAATAGCGATTCTCCGCAACCCGCGGCGGCCAAGCATCATCCAACTTAAGCAGAATTCACTTCGGCGCGATTGCCGGATGTAGTCGCCACTTGTGACGTTGCGCTGCCAGACTATTGAACGAGGTGACGCAAATGTTCCATCAGCGAGTAGTTTTGCTGTTGATTTGTTGTGCTCTTGCCATGGGCTCTATGTCCTGCGGCGGTTCCTCCGGCATGCCTCCCACAATCACCACACAACCACTGAGCCAAACGGCCGGGGTCGGCGCTATGGTGACGTTCTCCGTGGTCGCTACCGGAACCACGCCCCTCAGCTATCAGTGGATGGAAAATGGCATGGCGATTTCTGGCGCGACCGGCGCTAGTTACACCACGCCCCCTGTCGCACTAACGGATAACAACTCGACCTTTGCGGTGGTAGTGAGCAATCACACGGGCAGTGTGACCAGTAATACTGCGACCCTGACTGTGCTTGCCGTGCCCTGAGGCACCGCAGGCTGCCGGTACGCTATGCTAGCGCGATGGTTAGGCGAGTCATTCTCTGTATCGCGTTAGCTTGCGCTGCTCTGTGGGCGCAGCAGCAGCAACAAACCTTCAAGATCCAGCCGCTGCAGCCGGTGCCTGAGTTGCGTACCGAGGCCCTGGCTGCAAACCCTCCGGCGGAGACGGGCCCTTTTCGCCAGCCTGACCTGGTGGAGTTGGTCAAGCTCGATCCGACAATCAAGCTTGACATCCACTACGCCTCGACCAACAACTTTATGGGCACGCCCTTCTACACCCAGGCGCGGGCTTTTTTGCAGAAGCCCGCGGCAGAGGCGCTCGTCCGCGCGAACGCCAAGCTGCACGCGCAGGGCTATGGCCTGCTGATCTTCGATGGCTACCGCCCGTGGTACGTGACCAAGATGTTCTGGGACGGCACGCCGCCGGAAGACCATCTTTATGTCGCCGATCCGGCGAAGGGTTCGAAGCACAACCGGGGATGCGCAGTGGATTGACAGTGTACGACCTGCACACCGGTCAGCCGCTCGACATGCCAAGCGGCTATGACGAGATGTCGGAGCGAGCGCATTCCGATTACGCGGGAGGCACGCCTCAGCAGAATGCGAACCGCGCCCTGCTACGAAGTGCGATGGAAGTCGGAGGGATTTACGGTGAATCCCGAGGAGTGGTGGCATTTCGATTACAAAGACTGGCAGCTGTATCCCATCATGAATGTCCCCTTCGAGCAGCTGAAGGTGCAAGCAGTCCGTTGAGCGAACCGGGGACATTCATAACTTCGTTCAACGAAAACTGCTAGACTGACGGAACCATTTTTGTCGCGAATTCGTCCATAAATTTATGAACTTCGAGGAAACCCGTCCGCGGTTGCCGGCAGTCACTTCACTGCGATTCTTCGCGGCATTTCATGTGGCGCTCTTCCACATGAAAGAAATGGGAGCGCTCACGGGACCTCTGTGGCTGAAAGATCTTGCGCGTATTGGCTATGTGGGCGTGAGTTTCTTCTTTGTGCTCTCCGGATTCATCCTGGTCTACACCTACGCCGGCCGCGAAATAAACCTGCGCGACTTCTGGCAGACGCGGTTCGCCCGCATTTATCCCGCATACTTGTTTTCGCTGGTAGTTTCGTTTCCGTTTTTCTACTACGGCTCGCTGAAGATGCATGTGCCGTTCTTTGCGTTTTCGGAACACCACTTCGCGCTGCGTCAGTGCTGGTGCTTTTACTGCTGCAGGCATGGGTGCCGGCGGCCGCACTGGCGTGGAACCCCGTGGCCTGGAGTCTCTCAGTAGAAGCGTTTTTCTATCTTGTGTTCCCGTTCGCTTTGTCAAGTACAGCAAACTTTCGCGCACGGTGTTGTGGGCATTGATTCCAGCGTGCTGGGTGGCCGGGCTAGCGGTCTCGCGGCGGTTACCTGCTTATGCGGCCGGCGGCATTGGGCTATGTGAGCAGCAACGATTGGTCGAGCGCGGTGCAGTTCGTGAAGTTTTTCCCCGTGGTACGCCTGCCGGAGTTTCTGATGGGCATGGCATGCGGCTACCTGTTCCTGCGCAGCCAGCGAAATCCCAAACACGGGATGCCGCTTGTCGCACTCGGTATCGTCGGCGTCGCGGCGGCCACGCTGGCAGCGCGATTCGTGCCTTACCTGTGGTCCACACGGCGATTGTCGGGGCCGGCATTTGCTGCCTGGTGTATGGCATCGCTCTGGAGCCGAAGTGGGTGTCGTGGCTCAACAATCGCGTGCTGGTTCTGTTTGGCAACGCGAGCTACTCGTTTTACCTGTTGCACTCGATGACGGTGTGGCCCTTCTTCCATAACACGCAGACTCAACAAGTGCGCAATCAGGGATTCGTCGGCATCGGACTTTGGCTGGTGATGATGCTGGCAATTTCGTGCCTGGTCTATCGCTTCATCGAAGAGCCGGCGCGGCGCAAACTGCGTCCTCATAAGAAAGTGATCCAGGTGCCGCGCCGAAGCCGTTGCCTAGCGATGGATGAAGCAGCTTCGACGGCACTGCTGTTCGGCTGACCATGTCCCTTTTTGGTAGCCAACGATGCAACCAAGGTGCGGAATCCCGCGTAGTATTTGACTTGGCTGAAATCACTCCCTAACATTCAGCCGTAAGGGCTTCCGTCGAAAATTCCCAACAATGATCGACACGGTCATATCGCACTACCGCATCGTTGAATTGATCGGCGGTGGTGGCATGGGACTGGTTTATAAAGCTGAGGACCTGGATCTCGGCCGCCATGTTGCCCTGAAATTTCTGCCCGACGAGCTAGCTGGGGACGCGACTGCGCTGGAGCGCTTTCGGCGCGAGGCGCGATCGTCTTCCGCCCTGAATCATCCCAACATCTGCACGGTTTACGAGATCGGCCAGGAAGACGACCGGCCTTTCATCGTGATGGAGTACCTCGAAGGCCATACCCTGTTCCAGATGCTCGACGGTAACCCGTTGAACATGGATCAGACGTTGCGCATCGCGCTGGATGTGGCCGAAGCGATGGACGTCGCGCATCAACACGGAATTGTGCATCGCGACATCAAGCCCGCCAATATATTCGTGACTAACCGCGGCATCGCGAAGGTGCTGGACTTCGGACTGGCGAAGCTGTTGCCGTCGCCGCTGCTCGATGCGGAGAACAGCACGTTGAACACCGAGCCGGATGGTGCGCGGCTGACCAACCCCGGAAAGCTGGTGGGCACGTTGGCGTACATGTCTCCGGAACAGGCGCGAGGATGGGAACTGGACGCGCGTACGGACCTGTTCTCGTTCGGTGTGGTGCTGTATGAAATGACGACTGGGTTGCTGCCGTTCCGCGGAGCGACGTCGGCGAACATGTTCGATGCGCTGTTTCACTCGGAGCCGATTGCGCCGGTGCGGCTGAATCCCGACGCCTCAGCGAATTAGAAGACGTAATCGCCAAATGCCTGGAGAAGGACCGCGACTTACGTTATCAGCACGCGTCCGAAATTTCCGCCGACCTGAAACGGTTGCATCGTGATACCACGGAGACGCAGCATTTCGTGGTCTCTGAATCTGGTCAGCGGCAGGCGCCCAGGCCCTCGAAGTCGGGAGTGCGTCCGCCCTCGCGAAAATCGATTGAGAAGCCCAGGTCGGTTTCGGTGTATCCCGAACCGGTGTTGGAAGAAGAGACGCTCAGCGGCGTGGAACTGGAAATTGGTTGGGCGCCATCGGCGCTGCGGTGGTATTGCTGGCGGCCATCGTGGGTGGCTGGATGTACTGGCGTTCGCATCGGGTTGCTCCACTAGGCCAGAAGGACACGATTGTGCTGGCCGACTTCGTTAACACCACGGGCGACTCAGTGTTCGACGGAACGTTGAAGCAGGCGCTGGCGATCCAACTGGAGCAGTCGCCGGTGTTGAACGTACTTTCCGACCGCAGGTTGAATGCCACGCTCAAGCTGATGGACCGCCCTGCGGACCAGCGCCTGACCAACGAAGTGGCGCGCGAGGTGTGCCTGCGCAGCAATAGCAAGGCCCTGCTTGGAAGGCTCGATCGGCAGCGTCGGAAGCCACTATCTGATCGGGCTGAAGGCAGTGAATTGCCAAACCGGAGACACCCTGGCCAGCGCGCAGGCGGAAGCCACGAACCGCGATAACGTGCTCAACCAACTGGGCGAAGCCGGCAATGAGTTGCGCGAGAAGCTGGGAGAATCGCTGCATCTCGGTGAAGCGCTACAACAAGCCGCTCGAGCAGGCCACCACGTCGTCGCTCGAGGCGCTGCAAGGCTTTTACGGAAGGCCGTTCGCGTGCAAGCGAAAGAAGGAGATGCGGAGTCTGTGCCCTTTCACAAGCGGGCGGTCGCAACTGGATCCCGAACTTTGCCCGCGCCTATGGGTCGCTAGGAATGGCCTACAACAACCTCGGCGAGCACGCAGGAATCGATGAAGAACTTCCGCAAAGCCTTCGAATTGCGTGATCGGGTAAGCGACCGCGAGCGCTTCTATATTGAGGCCAGCTACTACAGTTTTGTAACCGGCGAACTACCCAAAGCGAACGAAAGTTATCGGCAGTGGATTGCCGCGTATCCTGACGACTACATTCCTTACGCCAACCTTCCGATCAACCAAGTGTCGCTGGCCGAGTACGAAAAGGCCGCTGAGTCGGCGAGCCAGGCATTGCGACTGTCTCCAGAGTCGGGTGCCGCTTTTAGCAACCTGATGAACGCTTATCTCTCACTTGGCCGGTTCGACGAAGCGAAGGCCACTTACGAACAAGCCATAGCGAAAATTCCGGATGGGGAGTTTCTGCATGAAGCGCGCTACTACTTGGCCTTTCTGCAGAATGATGATGCGGTGATGCAGGAGCAAATGGATTGGGCACGGGGTAAAGCGACCGCGGAGGCGCCAATGCTCTGGGCGCAGTCGGAAACAGCCGCATATCATGGGCAGCTCGCGACTGCGCGCATCCTGGCACAGCGGGCGGAGCAATATGCCAAGGCTGGAAACGACACCGAGCGTCTGGCATTGCTGAAAGCGCTGCAGGCCGAACGGGAAGCGGAGTTTGGGAACGACGAGATGGCGCGGCTGCTGGCCAAAGATGCCTTGTCGTTGAGCAACGGGCGTGACGAATCCATCCACGCTGGGATGGCGCTTTCTCGGGCGGGAGACGCTGCGGGCACGGAGAAGGCAATTGAGCGGATCAACCAGCAATTTCCACTCGACACAATCATCCAGGGCTACTGGCTGCCGACAATGAGGGCGTCCATCGCGCTGCAACGCAATAATCCGCAGCAGGCGATTACTGCGCTCGAAGCGGTGCTGCCGTATGAGCTCGGCAATGAGGGCTATGGACCGATGTATCCCATCTACGTTCGCGGACTGGCTTACCTGAAAGCAAAGCAGGGGGAGCCGGCTGCAACCGAATTCGGCAAGATCCTTTCACACCGCGGCGTCGCAAAAAATTCTCCGCTGGCAGCCCTGGCTCAATTGCAATTGGGCCGGGCGGAAGCTATGAGTGGAGACAAGCCGGCAGCCCGGCGGTCGTACCAGGACTTCCTGGCGCTGTGGAAACAGGCGGATGCGGATTTGCCGCTGTTCAAGCAAGCTCAGTCGGAATACCAGAAATTAAAAGACTGATCGTGCACCTGCGACATTAGTTGGTATGTGATGCTGCGAATGAACCACGCCAGCAATATTCCAACCCCGAGTGGCAGTTTATAATCACGCACCATAGCTGTTCATTTTTCGGAGGGACAGATGAATTGCAAGAGTTTCGTGCTCCTCCTCCTCTCGCTGCTTCTGGCAGCGAATTTTGTTTCCGCGCAAACCTTCCGCGGAAGCATTGTGGGAATTGTGACAGACACCTCCGGCGCCGTGCTTCCGGGCGCAACCGTGAAAGTGCGAAATACGGCAACGGGTCTGGAACGAACGACGCAGACCACCGCCGAGGGGAACTATACGATCTCCGAGTTGCCCATCGGCACCTACGCGGTAACCGTGTCACAAGCTGGATTCCAGACGTCTGTGACCAGCAGCGTGGGAGTGGACGTTGCTACCGAACGCCGAGTGGACATTGCACTGAAGCCAGGACAGGTCACGGATACCGTCGAGGTCACGGGCGAAGCGCTGGCCCAGGTGGACACCACGACCGATGAATTGGGCGGGACCCTGACCGCGCAGACCATCGCAAATATCCCGGTAAACGGGCGCGACTACACCAAGCTTATTTACCTGAATCCCGGAGTTGCTGGATCGCCCGACCAGATCAGTGATTCGCCGGGATCGTTCGGCACATTCTCCATGAACGGCTCGCGCGGACGTTCGAACAACTACCTGCTCGACGGCACCGACATGAACGACGGATACCGCAACGATCCGGCGATCAACGAAGCCGGCGTGTTCGGCGACCCCGCGACCATCTTGCCGATCGACGCGGTAGGCGAGTTGCGCGTGCTCTCCAACTACGAGGCCGAGTACGGACGCAACAGCGGAGCCGTGGTCAACATCGTGACCAAGAGCGGGACCAACCAGCTGCATGGTTCGGCGCTGGAGTATTACCGCAGCGGGGCCCTGGGCGCGCGCAACTACTTCAACATCGACAGCCAGCCCAAGAACCCGTTCACCAATAATCAATTTGGCGGATCGCTGGGCGGCCCGATCGTCAAAGACAAGGCCTTCTTCTTTGTGGATTACGAGGGCCAGCGGGAAAGCGGCGCGCAAGCCGGATTGAGCTGCGTTCCCGACGCGGCAGCTCCATTGCCGCCGCCGAAGCGCAGGCCGCCGCGAATGGCGTTCCGCTCAGCCAGACCATGCTGAACCTGTTGGCACGTAATCCGTGGCCGTCACCCAACATCCCGGGTGCGAGTCGCCAATCTCGACGGTACCTGTAACCCGCCGAATGCCAGCGCGGCTGCCGACAACCTCGCGACTTCCACCCGCTTCAACAACAACGTGGACAGCTTGATCGCGAAGGGCGACTACAATCCCAACACCAACAACAACTTCACTGGACGCTATTACTACGGCAACAGCAACCAGAGCTTTCCTTTCGCGCAGTTGGCGGGCGGCCTGTTGCCGGGGTTCAATACCGTCACGCCCACCACGGTGCAACTGGTATCGCTTTCCTGGGTCAAGGTGGTGAACTCTTCGCAGGTGAACGAAGCTCGCCTGGGGTGGAACCGTTTCGTGGAAGGATTTTTCCCCGAGGACCAGAGCTTCAATCCGGCATCCATCGGTCTCGGATACCGGCGTGACGTCCATACAACTACGGCCTGCCGAAGATTATCTGTTGGGTCGTTTTCAGTCATCGGCGCCACCGCTAGCGTCCCCCGCCAACGGGTCGACTACCAACTGGCACTTCATCGACAACTACTCCTGGCAGGTCGGACGTCACGATTTCAAGTTCGGATACGAGTTTCGCCGCACCACGCATCAACCTCATCCAGAACAATAATTTCCGCGGCAAGCTGAGCTTCAATGGCGACGACTTGAATCACCTCTGGCGGAGTTTCTGGAAGGAATGCCCTCGGGCGGCAGTCAGGCGTCCGGCTACACCAACCGCCACGAGGCGGAAAACAGCGAAGGCCTGTACGTGCAGGACAGCTTCCGCTGGAACAAACGCCTGACCGTGAACTATGGGTTGCGGTGGGATTACTTCGGCGTTCCCAGCGAGAAGAACAACCTGTTCTACCAACTTACTCCCGCCAACGGTGGAACGCTGGTGCAGGTTGGGGCCAATGGCGGGCCATCGAGCCTGTACAACAAGGATTACAACAATTTCGCTCCTCGCTTCGCTTTCTCCTACGACCTCAGCGGCAAAGGGGAAACGGTCTTGCGCGCGCGGATGGGGTATGTTCTACGACGCGTTCTCCCAGGACATCTTCCTCGGCCACGCTCCCTACAATTGCACCTTCTGTCCCGGTCCCGCTTATACGGGAGTGGGCGCTGCGCCGATCGGGTTCGCGGATCTCAGCGGAAATGCCATCGCTCCGGGTGTGCCGGTGTATGGAGCAGCCTCGCCACTGGGCAGCTACTTTGGCGTGAATCCCAATATCCGCACGCCTTATGTCCAGAACTGGAACCTCAATATCCAGCAGCAGATCACCAACAAAATCATGATGGAACTGGGATATGTCGGATCGAAGGGCACCAAGCTGTTCCGCTTCGTCGACACCAACCAGCCCAGCCAGTCGCAGATTACGGCGTTCGATCTGGGTCAATGCGCAACCTGGGGCCAAACTGCTCCGAATTGCTACATCGCGGGCTTTGACGGCCCCGATGGCGTGAATTTCAACGTGCCGCGCACCGCCTATCCGAACCTGTTTTACGTAAACCAGGAGCAGTCGTCGGCGAACTCGATCTACAACGCGCTGCAGGCGACGCCTCCACATGAACGCATGGCATGGGCTTTCGCTGCAGGCCAACTACGTGTGGTCGCACTCCATCGATAACGCCAGCGACTTGGAAGACTTCATTCCCAACGCAGCGCAACCGAACAACAGCCTGGCGCCACAATTCGAGCGCGGTAACTCCAATTTCGACATTCGCCAGCGCTTCAGCATGAACTTCACCTATCAGTTGCCCAAGTACAGCGGGGAGTATGAGAAGCTGAAAAACGGCTGGGGAATCGATGGCGTGCTCAGCCTGCAAGACGGGCAGCCGTTCAACTTCAATTACAACTTCCAGGGCGACTACTCGGGCTCAGGCGAAGGTTTTGATCGGCCGGATGTGGTGGGGCCGGTTCAGTATGGCAACAGCCCGGCGAACTACATCAACCTTACCTCATTCGCGGTACCCTGCACCTTTGGCAATACCACTGCCATTTCGTCTTCGGGCGATAGCAATTGCCTGGCGGGGACGCGCCACTTTGGCGACCTCGGGCGCAACTCGCTACAGCGGCCCGTCGTTCAAGGAGTTCAACTTCTCCGTGTTTAAGGACACGCAGATCACCGAGCGTGTGAACCTGCAACTGCGCGCGGAGTTTTTCAACCTGTTCAATCATCCCAACTTCGCCAATCCGGTGCTGCCGAATTTCATCGCCGATCCTGGGGTCAACGGCATCGATGCCGCCGGACGGGGCGTGGGCTATTACGCTCTGACTGCGACCGGCGATGTGGGTATCGGCAACCCGTTCCTCGGGGGAGGCGGGCCGCGCGGCATTCAGTTCGCGGCCAAGGTCACGTTCTAGCGTTTGCGATAACAATGCCTCGGGTGGCCCACATTTGACTGACGTTGGCAAATGTGGGTATACCAACAGCTTCTTTCAGGGTGCCCCATTTCCCTGTTGGCGCCGTGCGCCGCTTCCACCAGCAAGGTGCGCAGAACCGATTGCCCTGCTGCTGATCGCTCCCAGCCGCTGTCGTCCGCCCGAACTGCGCTCGCGCGGAATCAGGCCCAGATAGCTGGCCACCTGCTTGCCTCGCCGAAAGCGCGAGACGTCGCCGATGGTCACCACAAACGCCAGCGCCGTGATCGGCCCAACCCCAGGCTGCGTTCTTAACAGCTGCGCCATTTTGTCTCTCTGAGCTTCTTCTTCCACCGCCCAGTCCAGCTCGCCGATCTGCTGATCGAGACTTTGCAGCAATCCCAGCAAGTCCGCCCGCCGCCGTGCGGCCCAGCCTTGCAGTGGCAGCTATCGCAGCGCTTTCTGTCCCGCCGCGCTCCACAGCCTGCTCTTCTTCTGCATGCCACGATTCATTGCCAGATGCTGCAGTCCGTTCTTCACTCGCGTCCGCATCTCCACCAGCTCGTGCCGATCCATCGATCCTTTCCCAGGTTCGGGAAAGGGTGGGAGAGCCTCTCTTATCACTCACCTCTGTGTCCTGGGTCCTATCCCTTCCGAACTCCAGTTCGGTAAAACATGCTGCGTGGGGCAAAAGGAGGAGTGTCTCTTTGCTCTCACCACCGTTTCGGCGGAAGAAATGTGTCGCTCTTTGACAATCAAATGCTACCTACAGTCTGCCCCTGCAGTAAGACTTGTATGCCGGTCTTTGTTGCCAAACGGGCCATTTTTCGCCAGTAAGTCCCACGGCTACTAATGGATACGTATAACTCCTTTAGAATGATAACTTGCAAACAATTTCCTCGTAAATCATTGATTCTAAACAGTCGTGAATTCGCAAATTTCGCGACGCGATCACCGCGGACGGGCCCGATACACAGCGTATTGTGTGGTCCGGCGGATCGCTTGCAACCACTCAAATTCGGCAAAAACCCGTTCGTGAATGAGATTGTGATAGAGAACGTAAACGGGGCGAGGATGGGCAGTTAAGGAATCGCGCAAGTTCCCAAGGACCGTGCGAAGGACGCCTTCGGGAAACGGATTGAACAAGTAGAGCACCGTGGGCTCATCCGGAAAAACGAAGTCGCGCGCATCTCCAGTCATGGGACTCCAGCGCGAAACATTTCTGCTGGTCGCTGTGATAACGAGCGATGTTCTGGCGCGCGATCGCGTCCAGCTCCGGCAGTAATTCGACTCCTACAATTCTTCGAAAGGGAAGTCGGACGCCATCAGCAAAGTGCGTCCCTTGCCCGATCCAAGGTCGATGAAGGTGAATCCGTCCGGCGCAGCCGGAAGGTTTTGCAGAATCTGGTGAAACAGCGATGGCTCCGACGGTTGGTAGCGGGCTCCGGAGAGAAGTTCGCGGATGCGAGTGCGCAATGGAACGGTCGCCCAGGTTGTATCCACACTATGCTCGAAGTCGTAATCGATGTCACCGTAGCGCGAGCGGCGGCGCGTCGGAGTCAGATCGCGCAGCAACTCCGCGGTCTCCCCGAGGTAATAAGCGAGCGCACCCAGCAAGCCGCGTGAACGAAGGGTTTCGCGGATCCAGCCAAAGGCATTTCCCCGATTCCTTGCGCCTGCGGGCTGGGACGGATGGGCCACGTCGCGATAGTAAATGAACCCGCGGGAACTGCAGCCGCTTTGCCGGTGCGAGTGTACAATTCAGAACAGTTTGCAATCCGCCAATCCTCTACGATTGAGTCGCCGGTCAACCACCGCCGCGCCACTCCGGGAACACCGCCGCGGCGCCGCCAGTGACAGATCCCGTTCCTACCGATACTAAGGAGAATTCTAAGTGAAACGATTGATAGTTGTTGCCGCTCTGCTGGCGCTGTACGCGTCCGTCGCGGTTGCCGAGGAGAAAAAATACGATGTGCCGGGCGTGTTTTCGTTTAGCTACGGCGATGGCTGGAACAAAGGCCAGCGTAACGGCGCAAAAGCCACGGAATTGCGACTGGCTGGTGAGTACCAGCGATCCTAACGCCACCTTCAATGCTGTGATGACCCGCGCAGATTTTTCCTACGATGACTGGATCACGAAGACCATCAAGACAGCCACGCCCGTACCGCGTGCTGACCTCGAAGGGCGACTTTACCAGCACCAGCGGCGAAAAAGGCTACAAGCTGGTGTGGACCATCAAATCTCAGAACGGCGAGGAGTTGATCCGGAATCAATATCTGTTTCGCGGCAAGGGCGACACTCAAATCCTGCTGAGCGGGATGGTTGATTCTGCCAACGCTGCAAAGTTCACGCCTGTTTTCGACGATTTCGCCAAGTCCTTCGCGATCACCAAGAGCAAATAGGAACAGCGCGGAAGGCCGTTCTGCCGTCCCGCGCCGCCGTCTCCGAGACGTGATCACGCCAAGTCGAAGAGCAGAAACTCTGCCGCGCCATTACCGCTGACGCTAGCTAGCGTGAGCTTGCTTTCGTCGCTGATGGCGGCTCCATCGCCCTTGCTCAGCCGCGTTCCATTCACGTCGAGTTCGCCGCTGACCAACTGCACCCAGGCATGGCGTCCAGGCTGCAGATCCAGGCCGAGCGTCTTGCCACCGTCCAGCAGCGAGGCATAGACACTGGCATCCTGATTGATCTTCGTCGAGCCGTCACGGCCGTCATGCGAAGCGATCAAACGCAGTTGGTTCTGCTTCTCTTCGCGGGTGAAGGTGCGGTCCTCGTAACTGGGCCGCAGGTCATTGGCCTCCGGCATGATCCAAATCTGCAACAGGTGGACCGGGTTCGGCGAGTTGTTGTACTCGCTGTGTACCACGCCCGTCCCCGCTGACATGCGCTGCACGTCGTTCCGCTGGATGGTGGCTTCGGTGCCGGTGCTGTCGCGATGGCTCAGCTCACCGTCGATGATATAGGTGATGATCTCCATGTCGCGGTGCGGATGAGAGCCAAATCCCTTGCCGGCACTGATCCAGTCTTCATTGATGACCCGCAGGTCGCGGAAGCCCATGTGACTCGGATCGTAATAGTTGGAAAATGAAAAGGTGTAATGGGTGTCGAGCCAGCCGTGGTTGGCATGTCCTCGGTCTTCGGATGGCCGGATTCTAATCATGGTGTCCCCCTGAATACAAGTTATAAGATGCTTTAACGTTAAAGTAAGATTCGGGGGTGCGGTTGCACTTAGAAGTTGGTCCGGAGGTTCAGGAGGACAGAGGTTCTTGGGTGCCGAGTTTGCGGCAAAGATCGCCCAGTTCTTGCTGTTCGGCGGAAGACAGCGTGTTCATGAATTCGGTAATCCCGGCAGCATGTTCCGGAAACAGCTTGCGAATCAGCGCCTTACCCTTGGCGGTCAGCACGACGATCAGGACGCGCCGGTCTTCCGGGCACTTCTGGCGGTGCGCCATGCCCAGTTTTTCCAAGTTGCCGACTACCATGGTAAGGTTGCCTCCAGTGGTCAGGATTTTCTGGGCGATATCGGAGAGCGACATCGGGCCGAGGTGGTACAACGCCTCGAGTACGGCGAACTGGGTAAGGGTGAGCGAGGTGCCACCCAGATGGCGGCCGGCATGGATGCGGGCAGCATTGGCGGCGCGCATGAGACGGACATAGGTCGTCAAGGCGAGGCGTTGCTGGGATTTAGGCGACATGCTGAGGTAAGTATACTACGATGTTGAAGTAAATGCAGGTCCGCTGCCCCTGTGTCGGCTAAAACTCTCACGACGGTACCGCTGGTCATCTCTACTTCTTGTCCGGCAGCCCTGCGTTTTGTGCCGCGTGGCGGGCGATGGAGCTCCAGTCGAGGTCTTCCATGCCGCGCCCAATCGACGCCAGCACTGCGTCACGAATCAAACTGGCGGAGGGCATGGGCGCGTCGACAGCTTCGGCGGCGGCCAACACCAGCCGAATGTCCTTCAAGCCCAGTCGCATTCTGAAGCCGGCGGGTTCGAAGCGCTCGTCGGCGATGATGCCGCCGTACGTCTTGTAGACCGGCGCCGAGAACAGCGTATTGGTCAAGAAGTCGATGTACGAGTGGGGATCGATGCCGTACTTGCGGGTGAGGGCAATTGCCTCGCCCAGAGACTCGATGATCGAAAAGATGAGGAAGTTGCCGCTCAGCTTGACCACATTGGCCATCTCCGGAGCGGAACCAATAACGAAGGTGCGCTGGCCGACGGCATCGAAGATCGGCTGGCAGCGTTCGAGCTCGGCAGCATCTCCTGCAGCGGCGATGAAAAGCTTCGCAGCCGCGGCGGCTTCGGGACGGCCAAAGACAGGGGCGGCGACATAGCTGCTGTCCACGCTTGCCATGTTCGGCCGCGAGTTGCTGTGACAGCGCCACGCTGATGGTGCTCATGGAGATGTGGATAGCCTCGGGGGCTAGAGTCTCGAGAATGCCTCCAGCACCGAGCACGGCTGAACTCACCGCGTGATCGTCCGCCATCATGGTGATGGCGATCTCCGCCCCGCGAGCAGCGTCGGCAACCGAGTCGGCAACCTTGGCGTTGTTCGCCAACGAAGTGCATCGGCCTTCGAAAGCGTGCGATTCCAGACGGTGACATCATGCCCGGCACGCAGCAGGTTTCGGGCCATCGGTATGCCCATGTTGCCGAGTCCTAGAAATGCAATCTTCATAAGAAACACTTTCCGGTTTCGAGTTTCAAGTTAGTGCAGCGCGATGTTTTCCGGTTGCACGTTCCACCCGCTGACCTCGAGATGGGCCGGGGTTTTGCCGCGTCCGCTGCGCGGTAAAACACTGCCAAGTAGCGTGATTCGCCCGGCAACAACGAAACAAAGTTGTCTTCGAAGAAAGCAGGAATGACGTCTTCGCCATCGCTCTTTACCAGGCGAAGATGGGTCATGAAAGCCACGGTCTTGGTGGGATTGCTCACCGTCATTTGGACGAACTGCAATCCTGCTTCACATTCGGGCGACACTGCGGGTTTCGTCGGCTGCGGCCGAACGGGACGCACCGCGAAGGGCGTCGCGCAAGCCGAATCGGCAGGCTTGGTCTGCACCTGCAGCGAGACCGGAGCGAGATCTTGCAGTGCGGTCATGTCCGCGTAGGCGCTCTGCGGCGTGTTCACGGTTTCGTGCGGTCTTGTCCCATGCCATTTCGTCGGGCTTGGTCGAGAGCCAGTAAAAATTGTCGCTCGCGACCTTGCCAAAGCGGTCGGTGGCAGTAGAGCTTGAGAAAATAAGTGGTGGACAGGTCAGGCAACTGCGGAACGGTGAACGCCACAGTGGCTGTCGCGGGAAACATCGACCATGGCGTCCTGCGTCCACTTCTCGGTGCCATCCATGTTGTAGAGTCCGGCAGTCACCTTGACGGCGTATCGTTCTCGCCAAGTCGCTAACCACGGCAACCGAGCGGCTGTCGTAGGAGTACAGAACGTGCATCGGCTCGTTAGCTTTTTTGGTGCCGTAGTAGCCTCCGGCGGGGGCAAGGTAATAGTCGTAGAGGTGCCAGATGAGCGATGGCCAACCATTGTTGAGCATCCACTGGATGACTCCGGTGGAGTTGAACTTGTTGCGTGCATAGGCCTCGAACATGGCGCGCTCGCCTTCGTAATCCATGGCGTAGGCCTTGCGCACGAAGTCGTTGAGGTCTTTCGGCGCGCCGTAACGGTGTTCCATCGAGGTGTTGTAGAAAGTGATGGTCTGGAAGTGCTCGCCGCCTTCGTGCAGTCCCCAGGTTTCGTTTTGCGGCCATAGTTTGTCGGGCGGGAGAAACTTGCGCAGGCTCGCAGGTGGCGGAATTGCCGGGCCGGGACTGGTTTCGGTGTTGAATCCCCACGCGCCGCCCAACTTGGTATCGGTGAGCCAATAGTTAGGCGGAACGTAGTCGTAGGGGCCGGTCATTTTTACGCCTGACGGCCCGGTCACCGTGGTAGAAGCGGCCGAAGCCGAAGACAAGAAGGGATTGGGCCACATCTGTTCCTTGCCAATGTAGCAGGTACATCGACTCAACCGACGGGATGGGCGGATTGTCGCTGCCATTCAGCCACACCAGCATGCTGGGGTGATTGCGCAACAACCGCATCTGATCGCGCATTGAGCTTTGCGCGACTCGGTACTGCTCGGGACCCCACTCGTTCCAGCGCTCCCACATATCGCAGCAACACCATCCCGCCATAATCAGGATGCCGTACTTGTCCGCCAGATCGTAGAAGGCCTGGCTCTCGAGTTTGCCTTCCAGACGGATGGTATTCAGTCCAAGATCGCGCACATAGCGGAATTCGGTTTCCATGCGCTGCGGCGAAGAACGCAGCAGCATATCGGGCGCCCAGCCGCCTCCGCGAATAAGGATTGGCTTGCCGTTGACCTTGAATAGCGCGTGCTGATTACTCAACTCCGAAGTGACCTGGCGAATCCCGAAGTTGACCTCGTGCGATTCGGAGAGCTTGCCGTCCACCGTGGCGGTGACGCGAGCGTGATAGAGCGTGGGAGTACCGAATTGCGCCGGCCACCACAGCTTGGGGTTCTTGATGGTCAATTCGGGGAACTGTTCGGGCGCGAAAATTACGGTCGTCTTTTGCCCGGGCTCGACCACGACCTCCTGATGGATGTTCTTGCCCTCGATCTCCCATGAGACGTCGGCCTTAACCGCGTGGCCAGTGGCATTCCACGCCTCCACGACCGGAGTGAGTTGCGCGGTGGTGAAGTTGTCGTCGAGTTTGTTGGCGACTAAGGGAAAGCGCAACTGGACTGGGCCACTGGCAGTCAGGTAGACGTCACGGAACAGGCCGGTGTTCTTGTCGGGCGGCGCGGGATTCCAATCCACCCAGGTGATGGCAAGATCGTCAGGAGTGGGCGGAAATACTTCGATGGCGAGAACATTCTCTTTACCGTAGGAGAGGCCGCCGGCGACATTGAGTTCGAACACGCGCCAGGTTCCTGCAATGTCATTCTTGCTGGCGATCTGCTTGCCATTCAGCCAGACGTCGGCGCGATAGTTTATGCCGTCGAGGTGCAGCGCGACGGCGCGTCCTGGCAAAAGCCGCAGGTAGATGAAACTGCGTGCGATACCACCAGCCGCACTTGTACGGGCTGTCTTCGAGCATTGCGAGATTCGCGAACTGGCTGCCGACGGGATAGTCCATGCCAGGAAATTTGCGAAGATTCATTCCGTAGAACGGGTCCTTGATGATGCCGGCGGCGACCTGGGCCGCGACGACGGTATTGGGCACGGTGGTTGAGATCCAGCCGATCGGGCGGTAGAGCGCGGACGAAAGTATTTCGCCATCGAGGCTGGGATAACCGTTGTCCTTCAAGCCGGCAGGGCCGGTGGAAGACCCTTGTAACACGCAGGCCGACTGCAATTGCCATCCCGAGTGCAGGTCCAGGCGCGCCACCGGTGCGGCCGGCGCTGGAGGATTGGCGGCGCGAAGAATGCAGGATGCCAACAGAATGACGAAAACGGCGACACGCGACACACCTCTCACAACTGCCGAAGCAGGCCAGGACATAGAACTTCCTCGGCAAGAATGTTACATGAGAACACTTCGGAGCAGGTCGCCAGTGCGACGTTAGTGGTGTGGCACGGTTCTTTCATTGCAGCTACGTTCAGCAAGAGTATGATTTTTGATCAATTGCTATGACAGCCCAATTCGGCCAGCATCCGACGCGCGAAGAACGGCGCAAGGCGGGCCAGGCCTGCCGCGACAAAATCAGCCGCATCAAGCAGGGACAGTTCGATCCCAAGGTGCGCAAATTTGATCCTGTCGAGATTTTATATGGCGACGCGTGCCGGGCGGCTTCCCGAGCTGTTGCCGCTGAAGTTCGCTCGCATGTCGGCGACTCCCTTCGCGTTTTTCCGTGGAGCTGCGGCGGTGATGGCGGCGGACCTGGCGCAACTGCCACGTACCGGCATCGATGTGCAAATCTGCGGCGACGCGCACGTGCAAAACCTGGGCGCGTATGGCGGCGGCGCGGACGGCCATCTGATTTTCGACATCAACGATTTTGACGAGACCATCAAGGGCCCGTGGGAGTGGGACGTGAAGCGCATGGCCGCCAGTCTGGTTCTGGCCGGTCGCGAGGCGCGGAATTCCGAGCGCCAGTGCAAAGATGCCGTGGAGTGTTTCAGCCGCACTTATCGCGAAACCATGCAAGGCCTCTCGCAGCTGTCGGTGCTTGAGCTGGCGCGCTACCAGGTCATGCGTCATCTGAAGGTTTCGCCGGTCCTGTCGGTACTGCGCAAGGCGGAGCATGCGACGCCCCAGGCCACTCTTCAAAAGTTGGCTGTCGAGAAGAGCGGCGAAGTACGAACTTAAGGAGTTGAAGGACCCGACCTATGGAATTCCCGTGCAATACCGTGTGCCGGAGTCGACCGCCAAGCGGGTTCTAGCTGCATTGCCCGGTTACGTCCAGACGCTACTGTCTGAGCGGCATCATTTCTTCCGCCAGTACCATCCCGCCGACGTGGGCTTTCGCATCGTGGGCACCGGCAGTGTGGGAACACGCGACTACGTCGTGCTGATGTTCGCCGGAGCGGTAGACGACCCGTTGTTCCTGCAACTGAAACAGGAACTGCCGTCAGTCTATGCGCGCTATCTGCCGAACAGCAATCCACCCAGGCACCAGGGCCAGCGCGTTGCCTTCGGCGTGCGCCAGATGCTGGTGCAGTTCGATATTTTCATGGGATGGGCGACGATCGAAGGACGTCCTTATCTGGTGCGGCAGTTGCGCGACCATAAAGCCGGCATTGCCGCCGGCGATCTGGAAGGCAACGGCTTGTTGCAATATGCGGAGGTTTGCGGCGAGCTGCTGGCGAAAGGTCACGCGCGGTCGGGCGATCCATCCATGTTATCGGGATACCTGGGCACCGCGGACCGCTTCGATGAAGGACTGGTGAATTTTGCTGTGGATTATGCCGACCAGGGAACTCGCGACTTCGAGCAACTCCTTAAGGCGATCCGGGCGGGGACCGTCCCTGTGACGCAGTCTGCGGCCAGGAAGAGCAAGCCGAAAGAAAAGAACAAGAAGACGGCGCCGGCAGCTGCAAAAGCCAAGCCCAAGGGCAAAGCCAGAAAGAAAAAGAAGAAAGCGAAAGGTAACTCGTAGGGACGGCGCAAGGCCACCTGCGATCAGTTCGTGATCAGGCCTTGCGGTGACCGTGGCGGGCCGCCGACAGGGAACAGGTTGTCGCTCTTCGAATGTGGTTTCGCCCACGAGAAGCGTCTTCCGATAATTGCTTTCACCAGCATGTGATCGGTTCCCGCGGTCACGCCGACTCCCACGCCAAAATTGATTTCCCACTTGGGCGACACGTTCAAGTCGAAGGCGGGCACGAACTGCTGCGACTGTACGGTAAACGGATACAGGTTGCTGACCGGCCCCCATCCTCCGTAGTACTCCAATCCAAACGCAACCTTTGGAGTGAAGTCCCACGAGATTTTCGCGTCGGGAGAGAAGTTCCATTGCTGATCGCTGGGTAGCCCGACGATTCCACGGTCGAACGCCGGATTCACCGACCAGTAGAGGCGTCCTTTCTGTTTGTCGACGATGGGGCGGATTTCGATGTTCCAGGTTGACGTGGAATATTGCGCGCGCTGATACCCGAATTCGATGGACAGGCTCGCACCCACCGGCCAGTGCCAGCTCTCCGGTGCGCGGACGCGGGGACGAATGTGATCGCCCACCCATTCCCACCCCTGTCCGTCTCGTGCCGAAGTAAAGATGTAGAAACCTAGCTCGGACCACGATGTCAGACCCTGCGTGATCTCGACGGTCTCGTGCAGCGCGTGTTCCGTGGGAAGCACTCCGTCGACCGTCTCCTTGCTGCCTTGGAAAGTGAAGTTTGAGTGCAGTTCGAGCATGGTGGTCTTGGGCGCAACCGTTTCCGAGCCATAGACCTGGATCTCGTAGTTGTTCTGCGCCAGGCAGCGTGCACAGAAGAAGAGTGTCAGGATGAAAACGCGAACCAACACTCAAACAGCATAACAACACGCAACCAGTTACCGGTGACCAGTCACCCGGGTTCTCCGACTACAATGATCCGGCGTCTCCAATCTAGAGAAGGACTTTCGCCGAACATGTCCAGCCCCGCCGTGGGCACCACCGCCACCGCACCCAGCCTGAAGCGCGCACTCGGTTTGTGGGACCTCGTCCTGTACGGCATCATCGTGATCCAGCCGACCGCGCCCATGCCGGCCTACGGAGCGTTCTCCAATGCGGGCAAGGGACACGTGGTCACCGCCGTGCTGATCGCCATGGTGGCGATGGTCTTCACCGCCATCAGCTACGGGCGCATGGCGCGGGTCTATCCCAGCGCGGGATCGGCCTACACCTATGTCGGCCGCGAGCTGCATCCCTCGCTCGGCTTCGTCACCGGCTGGAGCATGACCATGGACTACATGCTCAACCCGCTGATCTGCACCATCTGGTGCGGCAAGGCGATGGCCGACCTCATTCCCGAAGTTCCGCTGCCCATCTGGTTCGTCGCCTTCGCCGTGCTCTTCACCGTGATGAACCTGCGCGGCGTCGAAACCTCCGCGCGCATCAACCAGGCGCTGTGCGCGGCCATGGGACTGGTGATCCTCGTCTTCTTCGTCGCCACCGCGCGCTACCTTTTGCATCTGCCGCCGCAAGGCGCGCAGTTCTTCACCCTTCCGTTCTATAACCCGAAGACGTTTTCTCCGGGCATCGTCTTTCACGGAACCTCGCTCGCCGTGCTCACCTACATCGGCTTCGACGGCATCTCCACGCTGTCGGAAGAGGTACACAACCCCAAGCGCAACATTCTGCTGGCGACGGTTCTGGTGTGCGTCGTCACGGGCGTGCTCGCATCCGCCGAAGTCTACGGAGCGCAACTGCTGCGGCCGGAATGGTTCTTCCCCGAGTCCGAAGTCGAGACGGCATTCATTCACGTGGCGGCGATTGCGGGCGGCATCTTCCTCTCGAAGGCCATCAGCCTGACGCTGATCATTGCCACCATCGGCTCGGGTATGGGAGCGCAACTCGGCGCGGCGCGTTTGTTGTATGGCATGGGCCGCAGCAACGCGATTCCCAAATCTTTCTTCGGAGCCATCGATCCCCGCACCCGCATTCCGCGCAACAACGTGATCCTGGTAGGAGCGATCGCGCTGCTGGGAGCCTTCCTCATGAGCTACGAGCGCGGCGCCGAATTGCTCAACTTCGGCGCGCTGATCGCCTTCATGGGCGTCAACCTGGCGTCCCTCACCCACTATTACATTCGCGGCAACGATCGCAGACTTTCGCAACTCTGGCCGCCGATCGCGGGCTTCGTGATCTGCGCCGCCATCTGGTGGAACTTGTCGCACGCCGCCAAAATCGCTGGCGCAATCTGGATGGCCGCAGGCGTCGCCTATGGAGCCTGGAAAACCCGAGGCTTCCAGGCGGACTTGGTCAACTTCGACGTGCCAAGTGAGTAGGTGCTGAAAATTTATTTCGTCGTCCTTTGTTTTCAATGGGTTAGCGGAAAATTGTTTGTAATCCATTGATTTAATTGATAGTTATACGTATCCAATTCAGCCGGTTTAAGTTAGCGCCCAAATACGACTCCTGTGCCGCCCGGTGCGCGGGCTCCGATCTAAAGGTCGGCCGCTTACGCGGGCTTACGCCGCGCCTAACACAAATTCCGCCGTAACCGGCACGGTTCGTCCCATCACCAGACGATGATTCGGCCGTAAGCGGATTGGTTCGTCCCATCGGGAAGACGATCGGCGTCGGGCAGAGCATATCCAGAGCATATTCAGGCACACGCTGACCCCCTGCGGCTGTGGCCGCGCTCTTCAAAAAGAATTCATAAGACTGCATGCGGTTCGCGCCGTTACTACCGGTGCAGAGTCGCAGGTAGTCAGGCGGTGGCGGCCTCCTTTCCCTCGGAGGTTTCGGCATTCTCTACAGAAACGGAGGCGGGAGGCTTTTTTGCAGCGAGTTTTTCCTGCGCGTCCCTCTCGGCGAGTTTCTGTTCGGCGAGGCGTTCGGCGGCGAGGCGAAGGTTTTTCTCCAGCGCGATAGCGGCGTAGCGCTTGCGGCTGGTGTTCATGTGGCGCCGATGCTGGTTGCGTTGCTGTTGCTTGTATCGGTCGCTGACGGCGTCTATGCCCTGAGTGGCCTCGATCTCGCGGAGTTCGGCGAGTTCGGGGGTCTCGGGGTAGTCGACGCGGATGGTGTGCTCGGGGCAGCCGGGGCCGTGTTTGCAATAGGCGACAGTCGGCATAGGCGAGGAAAAGCAGTTGTCAGTGGGAGAGGCGGTGACTCCCACCCTATCGCCAAAATCAGGCGATAAGGGTGGGGCACCCGCTGCAGAGGGCGGGAAGGCGACCTCGGGCGGGGTGGCAAGGTCGAGGTCGCGGGGGAGGCCGTACTCGGCGGCGAGATCGACGGCGGTGGAGGGGACGGGTTGGTCAGAATGAGTGATGCGGGCGGGCCACTTGTCGCGAGCCAGCAGGAACTTGCCCGCGGCACGCAGAGCGGAAAGAAGGAATTGAGCGCGCTTGAGGTCGATCATGTCGGCGGCGGCGGCTTCGACGATCTGGTTGAGGGCCGATTGCACGGCGAACATATCTTCGAGCGGCGGAAGCTTCAGGTCGAAGCGCTGGTTGCGGGCGCGGATTTGGGCGTTGCGGAGTTGGCGGGCCCGGTAGCGAAGATGGTAGGTGCAATAGTTCTGGCCAGTGACGGCGGCGGAATTGCATGCGCCACCGTCGTCGTAGAGGTGGTGGCAGGTGTTAAGTTTGTCGCTCATTGTTGCTCCCTTGGCGCGCGGTGACTGGCAGCCGGTGACTGGTAACTGGTAACTCGTAACTGGTACTCGTAATTAGTAATTAGCAAGAGCTGAGACGAAAAACCGAAACCGAGCCAAAAGCCGATGCGCGCGAAAAATTTCGAGAGCCACGGCTGACGAGCGCGCGTAGGGCGCGGTCGGCGGGACTCTCCGACTTTAATCGTGGGGAAGAGGAGCAGCGTTGTCAGTGATCTAGAGCAGGGGGAAGTTACGAAAGTAACCTAGAGGTGCGAGCAGCACACGCAAAGGCGATCGCGACATCCTCGTGAAGGTACGACGAGTGAATGTTATGCTTCTCGCAGCCCAGCAAGGCGGGCACTTCGAACTATGCTAAGCCAAGCAGAAGCCGATCAGTTCATGCTGATGAGCAAGCGCTTTGTCGACCCACCCTCAACGATCTCGATTCCGCCGGGAGCGGACGATACCTATGAACTCGCAGGCCTCGCTGACCGGGACAAGTTTCAGCTTGACGTATGGAGAGGGACGCTTCGACTCTCGAAGCTGAAGTACCAAAACCGGATAAGGACCACTATAGTCTTAGTTCGGCTCGACGTGGACGGGGCACCTCACACGAATCCTGACGGGGTCTTGCTTCCCGGAACGCACTTGCACTTATTTAAAGAAGGCTATGACGACCGATGGGCCTATTCGGTGAATCCAAGCATGTTCACGCTCTTGAGTGACCCTGGTACGACATTCCAAGACTTCTGTGCCTTCTGTAAGATCGAGGCGCCGCCACCAGTGCAAGGGGTGATCACGTGAATAGACAGGAGTGTCAAAAGCTGATTGACGCGTACGTGGGGTGGCTGCGGCAGGGACTCTCGGTCGAAGAACTCGGCGAAGCTTGCGAGCTAACTACACCCTTTCTTGATCGACATAATGACCACCTGCAGGTCTATGCCACTCGGGACAACGGAACAATTGTTTTATCCGACGACGGCTATATCCTTTCTGACCTAAGGACGAGCGGACTGGACGTTGATAGCCCCAAGCGGAAGATGGTTCTAGACGGCGTGCTCAAGGGGCTCGGTGTGCGTGCCGAAAACAACCAGCTCTTGGTTGAGGCGTCCGCCAACAATCTGGGGCAAAGACTGCATTCCCTAGTCCAGGCCATGCTTGCGGTAAACGACATGTTCGTAATGGCGCAACCTCGGGTTGCGAGTTTCTTTTTTGAAGACGTTCGGAATTTTCTTGATAGCCAAGAAATTCGCTACACCGCCCGAGTAAAACTTGCAGGCAAGAGTGGCTACGACCACGGGATAGACTTCCTCATTCCCAAGTCGAAAAGGCGCCCTGAGCGAATCCTACAGGCTATTGCTGCTCCCAGGAGGGACAATATATTCGCGTATCTCTGGACACTGAGTGATACCCGAGCCGCACGTTCAGAGGAGTCACAAACGGAAGCATACGCTTTTCTGAACGATCAGGAACAGACGGTCGGAGGCGACGTCATTGAAGCACTTACGGCCTATAACGTGACTCCTGCAGTCTGGTCGCAGCGATTACAGTACGTGGATGCGCTAGCTTCGTAGTCGAGGGATGCGGTCCGACGCCGCGAGCGGGATGCCAATTGCATCATGAAGAGCTTTCCCCTGACCCAGGCAGTAGATATGGCGAGGAGGATGGGTAGGACGGGATGTCAATGTGGGCCGTAGGCCGGGCCCATGTTCCAAGTGACTACAGCGCCTGCGATGCTGACTACGAAGCCGAGCATACCGAGCGCCCGCCCGTGCATCATCGGCTCACTGAGCGCGAGACGAGCCGCGAGGAAAAAAGTGGAAGGGATGGGTCACTCGCAGTGCCGTTATGCGAGACGAAAACCCCTCCCCAAGCCCGCGCAGCGGACGGCACCCACCCGTTTGGCATAGGTCTCCCGGTTGAACCATTGCTTCATGTTCACTACCCGAAGCAGTTTGCAGGGTGATTTTTAAGGCCAACCTGCGGCTTTTACCCGATTTTCTGGTACGTCGTGGGGCTATATTGTAAACAAGCCGTCGGGCCCCCAATTCTCAGCTGTGGGAGGGGGCATGGTGCAGGTTCAACATTCCGACGGAGTCCATAGAGACAAGCTGCCGAGGGGCGCAAGTGGAGGCTTCCCGTGAATTTGGCTAAGAAGAATGTATTGAGAAAGTTTTTCATTGTGACCATATCGGCGTTGGCGTCGATTTCGGTCGTCAATAGCGCGAAGGCAACGGACATCAGCGGAAATCTGACCGTCGATAATGCCTTCTTCGCCTACATCAGTACCAACGATTCCGTGCTGGGGACTCTTGTCGCGCAAGGCAACAATTGGCCCACAACCTTTAGCTTCAGTGGCGTCACGCTCACTCCCGGAGTGACCAACTATCTGCATATTGAAGCGATCAACTACGGTGGCCCCGGGGCGTTCATTGGGGACTTTTTCCTGAGCGATAGTGGTTTCCAGTTCGCCAATGGAACCCAGGCCCTGTCGACCGACACCAGCCATTGGGCGGGAATTTACAACAATTCTAATTTCGCGGTGACTCCGCAACCCTGGGTAACGCCGACGGCCGGCGTGGTCAGCTTCGGCGCAAATGGCGTCGCTCCGTGGGGCTTCAGGAGCGGCATCAGCTCCACCGCGCTTTGGATCTGGCCCAACGACGCCAACAGCCTATCCGGTGGGGCAGCGTGCCAATTCTGCACGGTCGATTTCTCGACAGCGATAACTCCCATACTCCCGAACCGGGAACGCTCCTGATGTTGGGGTCGGGCATCGTTGGACTCGGCGGATTGCTTCGGCGCAAACGGACGCTGTAGTTTTTTGAATACGACCATCCCGGGCGGACACCTTCGCAGGTGTCTCCGCCCGTGGTTGCCTTAGTCGGAAGGTCGAGCGGCTATTGTTACCCCGCGCGCATCGTGAAGAGGCGTCCCCCGACCCAAGCAGTCGGAATGGCGAGGATGATGAGCACGACGGGATACCAATGCGGCCCGTAGGCTGGCCCCATATTCCAGGTCACGACAGCTCCCGCGATGCTCACCACGAAGCCCAACATGCCTAGCACCAGGGCGTGCATCATCGGCTCACTCGGCGCCAGCCGAGCCGCGACATAGCTGGCAATGACGCCATAGACCGTGCGATAGGCGGTGGCCAGCAACAAGAGTGGGCTCGATACCGGATCACCTAGCGGCGGGAACAGACCGATCTTGTGCAGCAAGACGTCTGTGCCCAGGGAGAGAAGGATGCCGGTCAGCATTCCCGCGAGCAAGGCGATCAGGCTTCGACCAAGTCGGCGTGGAGGATGCGCTTCGTCCATGATCTCGTCGTTCCTATTGTTTGAACACCACCATCCCCAGCGGAGGCAGGTTCGAGCAGCAGCGACTGCTCGAAGCCGTGGGATGGCAATGGGCTCGCTGGTGGCGCCGCCGTAGTTGCCTTCGTCGGTGCCTCCGTAGATCGCGGCGTTGCTGTTGAGCACTTCGCGCCACTTGCCGGCGTAGGGGACTCCGATGCGATAGCCGCGGCGCGGGACGGGCGTGAAGTTGCAGGCGACGACCAGCGGCGCTGTCCTCGTCCTTGCCATAGCGCAGGTAGGTGAGCACGCTGTTTTCGTTGTCGTTGGCGTCGATCCAGCGCCATGCCGGCGGGATTGAAGTCGTATTCGTACATGGCGGGCTCGCCGCGGTAGAAGGCGTTCAGGTCGCTGACCCAGCGCTTGATTCCCTGGTGCGAAGGAAAGTTCAGAAGGATCCAGTCCACGCTGCCGTCGTGGTTCCACTCCGACCACTGGCCGATTTCGCCGCCCATGAAGATCAGCTTCTTGCCGGGCTGGGTGAACATGTATCCGAAGAGCAGGCGCAGGTTGGCGAACTTCTGCCAATAGTCGCCCGACATCTTGCCGATCAGCGAACCTTTGCCGTGCACGACTTCGTCGTGCGAGAGCGGCAGCGTGAAGTTCTCGGTGAAGGCGTAGAGTCCGCGGAAGGTCAGCTTGTTGTGGTGATACTTGCGGTGGATCGGGTCCTGCTGGAAGTAGGCCAGGGTGTCGTGCATCCAGCCCATGTCCCACTTCATGCCGAAGCCGAGGCCGCCGATGTACGTGGGGCGCGACACCATCGGCCATGCGGTCGATTCTTCGGCGATGGTCTGGATGTCGGGAAACTCCTGGTAGGCGTCGTGGTTCACGCTGCTGCAGCAGTGAGACGGCGTCGAGGTTCTCGCGGCCGCCGTACATGTTGGGGATCCACTCGCCCTGCTTGCGCGAGTAATCGAGGTAGAGCATGGAGGCGATGGCGTCCATGCGCAGGCCGTCGATGTGGTACTCGTCGAGCCAGAACATGGCGTTGCTGATGAGGAAGGCGCGCACTTCGTTGCGGCCGTAGTTGAAGATGGCCGACTTCCAGTCGGGATGAAACCCCTTGCGCGGATCGGCGTGCTCGTAGAGGTGCGTGCCGTCGAAGTAGGCGAGGCCGTGCTGGTCGTTGGGGAAGTGCGAAGGCACCCAGTCGAGAATGACGCCGATGCCATGCTGGTGCAGGTAGTCCACCAGGTACATGAAGTCCTGCGGCGTGCCGAAGCGGCTGCTGGGCGCGAAGTATCCGGTGACCTGATAGCCCCAGGAGGCGAAGTAAGGGTGCTCCATGATGGGCATGAACTCGACGTGAGTGAAGCCGAGTTCGTTGACGTAGGCGGCGAGGCGGGGCGCGAGTTCGCGATAGCTGAACCAGCGGTTGCCCTCTTCCTGGTTGCGCATCCAGGAGCCGAGATGCACTTCGTACACCGACATGGGCGCGTCGAAGGCGTTGCGCTTGTGGCGCTGGGCCATCCAGTCGTCGTCGCCCCATTGGTAGTCGAGGTCCCACACGATCGAGCCGGTGCGCGGCGGAGTCTCGTGATGAAAGCCGTATGGGTCGGCCTTGTTGACCTGGTACATGTGGAAGCGCGAACGCAGGTGGTACTTGTAGATCGATCCCTTGCCGAGGCCGCGAACGAAGCACTCCCAGACGCCGGAGTGCCGCGCGGAGTCATGGGATTGGAGTCGGAGTTCCAGCCGTTGAAGTCGCCGACCACGGAGATGCGTTCGGCGTCGGGCGCCCACACGGCGAAGTAGGTACCTTTATAGCCATCGATCCGGTGAGGTGGGCGCCCAGCTTTTGGTACAGACGGTTGTGGTTGCCCTCGTTGAAGAGGTGAAGATCGAAGGCTGGTGAGCAGGACCGAGCCTGGGTCTCCGCCTTGCGCTTCGCTTTGCACCGCAGGGGCAGCCGACTCGATGGCGGAAGCCTTCTTCTTAGCCGGCGGTTGCTCTTTAGGGTCCGATGGTGCCATGGTCGCGTTCTCCTGGTGGCTGGCGAAAGGCAATGCCAACTCGCGGCGCAGAAGCAGCAGTGCGCCAGCGAAACCATACAAGAGTAACACCGCGCAGGACGGAATCGGTAACTGGTAACTGCGCGACCGGTTGAGGATCGTGCCAAGGACGCGCGCAGGCAGAAGAAAGCCGGGGACGATTGCCCCGGCTTATCAGAATCGAAAACTCAACTCGAGCTACAGGTTGATCTTGCGGCGCAGCACGACCCGCGAGGCCGAGGATGCCGGAGCCGAACATGATCAGCGTTCCGGGCTCGGGAGTAGGAGCGGCGCCCATGTCGAACTCGCCGCCCAGCGAGTAGCCGACGTAAGGCCCGGTGCTCAGCAGCACGCCCGCCGTCGAATACTGTTCCAAACTGAAGGTGTTCTCGTCATCCACCAGCCAGAGGGTATGGGTCGCCGGATCCATCGCCAAGGCTCCGTTTTCGTTGTGCCCGGTATCGAACGAACTGATGACAGTTCCGCTCAGGGAATAATCCGTCACGATAGTGTTGCCCCATCCGGAGATCCACAGCGAATTGTTCGTCTTGTCGTATGTGATTCCCAGGTTGTACAAGCCGCTGGACAGTAAACAAAGGCACGAGGTTGGTGAAATCACGAGCGGTCTGGTAAACGCCTCCGTAGGTATAGTCCACCACGTAGTTGTGGGAGCCGTCAGTGGTGGAATCATACGCGGTGCTGGCAATCGCAAGCGAAACGATAAGTTGTGCCGGTGGGGGTTCCGGCCAACGAGTACTGGCCGCCAATAGTAGTTGACGAGTTCCCGGTGGTTCGAACATCGCCCGCCACGGCGATGGGTACTTCGTCGGGGGCGCCGTAGGCTTCTGCGAAGGAGGTGATGGAATTGCCTTGGACGACGACGATGCTGTGTCCGCCGTTCAGGTCGAAGGTGTACGTCAGGTAGAGAGGGCTAGTTGGGCCGGCGCTGGCGAAAGCAGTTCCGGTGAAGGCAATTGCGGCGAGGCACACGGCTGCGACGAAAGGCGACTTCATGCGAACGGTCCTCCGCTTTGGACTGCGAAATGTGAGCTTGGGAAGTGGTGTAGTTGTACTACGCTATACCAACGAAAGCAAGAGATTTCCCTTCTTGGCTCAGTTCAGGGGGCACCCGACTGAGGCCCGCACGACACACGGCCACGTGATGTCGGTTACAGCGGACACTTCGGGGCGGGTGTTTGATTACGGTGGCGGTGTGCGGATTGCCTTACATCCACCCCTTTCCCAATAGCGGGGAAAAGGATGGTGCGAATAAGCCCGCAAGGCAGCGTCACGCGCGCCGACCGCAATCCTAAGGAGCACAGCATGGCTGACAAGAAAGCGGACCTCGCTGGACCCGGCATCGGCGACTACCTGGAACTGGAAAAAGTCCTGCCGGACAACTACAGCTCGCTGCTGACACCGAAAGAGACGCAGAGAGCGCTCTTCGAGGTGAAGCGCTACATCGAAGACAACCTCTGCAAAGAACTCAACCTGATGATGGTGGAAGTGCCGCTGATTGTGGACGAAGAGAGCGGCGTCAATGACCTGCTAGACCGCGACGGTTCCAGAACGCCGATCGGATTCCACATCTCCAACGATCGCGACAAGCATCCCATCAACGCGCAGGTGGTGCAGGCCGCGACCAAGTGGAAGAGAATGGCACTCAAGCAGTTCGGCATGGCGGCGGGCGAAGGCCTGTGCACCGACATGCGCGCTGTGCGCAAAGACTACTTCCTCGATCACGACCACAGCGCCTACGTCGACCAGTGGGACTGGGAGCGCGTGATCACGCCCGAGCAGCGTAATCTCGACTTCCTGAAGGGGATCGTCAGCAAGATCTGGAAGGTGATGGTCGGCGCCGAGCGATACGCACAAGAGTTGTTCCCGGCATTGTGCGATCCGAAGTATCCCAACCTGCCGGAGCAGATCAAGTTTCTGCATGCCGAGGAGATTCTCGACCTATATCCCGACCTGCCACGCAAACAGCGGGAGACAGCGATCCTGCAGAAATATCCGGCGGTATTCATTATTGGTATTGGATGGATGCTGAAGGACGGATATCCGCATGAGCTGCGAGCGGCTGACTACGACGACTGGGTCACTCCCACAATCAGCAAGAACGGCCACTTGCTGCACGGCCTGAACGGCGACATCCTGGTGTGGAACCCGGTGACACGGCGGCGGCATGAGTTGTCGTCCATGGGGATTCGGGTGAATGCGGAGTCGCTCAAGAAACAGTTAGAGCTAACGCACCAGATGGACTTCCTGAAGTATCCGTATCACCAGGCGATCGTGAATCATGAGATCCCGCTGAGCATTGGTGGAGGTATCGGGCAGTCACGCACCATGATGCAGATCCTGCGCAAGGCGCACCTCGGCGAAGTGAGCGTCACGGTGTGGCCGAAAGTGCTGAAGGAGATGTGCGAGAAGAAGAATATTCATGTGTTGAATTAGCAGGTAGGTTTACCACAGAGGCACGGAGGCACAGAGGAATTTCAGATCCAAAACCTCTGTGCCTCTGTGTCTCCCTGATGAGTTGTCTTGATTTTGTCTAGGTGGTATGCCGTGGCTATCTGGATGTGGTTAGTTCTATCCACTATCCACTAGCCACCGATCACTTTTTCTTCGGCTTCAGCATCTCCCACGCCGCGTCGGGAACTTTGCGGCCGAGGAGACTAAACGCACTCGCGCCCGCCAACATTTCGCCGCCGTCCATATAGATCATGTCGCCGTTGATGTAGCCGGCCTGGTCGCTGACCAGGAACGCCGCGAGGTTGGAGATCTCTTCCAGCGTGCCCAGTCGATGCAGAGGATTGTGCTCGAGCAGAGCCTTCTCCATTTCGGGCACAGGGCAGTAAGCGCGAAAACGCGCCTTCGGTGCGGATGGCTCCTGGCGCGATGGCAGCGAAACGTATGCCGCGGCCTCCCCACTCGACGGCAAGACTGCGGGTGAGCGCTGCGACTCCAGCTTTGGCTACAGCACTGGGAACCACATAAGCAGAGCCAGTATCGGCGTAAGTGGTCGCGATGTTGAGCACCATGCCCGGATGCTTGGCCGCGAGCCAGCGTTTGCCACAAGCGAGTGTCATATTGATGGTGCCGTTGAGGACGATCCCGATCACGGCTTCGAAGGCATGTGGCGAAAGGGTTTCCGTTTTTGCTAGGAAGTTACCAGCGGCATTGTTGACCAGGATATCGAGCGGACCCTTGGCCCAGATCTGCTCGATGACTTTGTCGACGTCGTCCGAATAGCGCACGTCGCAAACGAAGGCTTCGATGGTGCCTCCCGTAGAAGCCGCCAATTCCGTTGCAGTTTTCTGGACGACTTCGGCGCGGCGTCCGCAGATGTAGCCGCTTGCTCCCAGTTGCAGGAAGCGTTCGGCGAGAGCGCGGCCAATTCCAGTGCCGCCGCCGGTGACGAGAAAGCGTTTGTTCTTCAAGAGATCGCTGGTAAACATGAGGGCCCCTTTCTGAAACGGATAAAAGTAGCACAGGCACGCGGGCGAGCGCAGTGACGACCGTCAACAACGACCTGAACTAATCGAGTGCGACCTGGACTTCGATCTCGATCTTGTCGGCCGTACCATACAAGCGCTTGACTTCAACCCAGGTCGCGGCCGGAACGGCAGTCCCATAGAACTGCTTGCGCGTCTCTTGACTGCGGATGAGCGCGTCGATGTCGGTGGTGTAGATACGCTCCATAACGATGTGCGAGAAATCGGTGTTGTAGTGGGCGAGCGTTTTCTGAATGCCGGCGTAAGCCTTCTTCATCTGGCCGTCGAGGTCAGCCGGTTGACCTTTGGCGTCGGCGCCGACCGTGCCCGAAACATAAAGCATGTCGCCGCTCCTGACAGCTTGGGAGTATCCGATCTCTTGTTCCCAGGGGCCAGCGCGGTAGGTGTCGAAAATCGGTTTCGACGGAGAAGCATTCTTCTGTGCTCCAGCAAGGCCAACGAGCGCGAGTGTAGCTGCCATGGCGGCGATTAGTGCATTCTTGCTTCGGAGAAAATCGGCTGGAAACATTGGGCCTCCTTGAAAACTGGATAACCCTAGCACAAGGCCCACGAGAGGACCGGAATTCTGGCGGTATTCGGTAGGTTGTGATGCTGCGCATTGACAGCGATGCGAAATTCCCGGTAAGGTAAAAGCAAGATGACTTCGTTGATCCATCGCCATCATCACCATTCGCACGTGGCGAGCGTGTCAGCGGAGATCATCGTATAAGCTTTTAGCACTTATACCTCCGACCCGCTGACGCAAATTCAGCGGGTTTTTTATTTTTGCGAAAGGAATGGGTATGGCGGTAGAGATTGATTTCGAGAAGATGATGGGACTGGCACCGGCGATTGTGCAGGACGCGGCCACGAGCGAGGTGCTGATGCTGGGATTTATGAATCGCGCTGCCTACGATAAGACGCTGGCCACGGGTTATGTCACGTTTTACAGCCGCACGCGCAACGAGCTCTGGACGAAGGGCGAGACCTCGGGTAACCGCCTCAAAGTGGTGGGTGCGCTGGCCGACTGCGACTTCGACACCATCCTGTGCCGGGTAGAAGTCGAGGGGCAAGGCGTGGTTTGCCACACCGGCACGCGTACGTGCTTCAACACCGAACTGGCGGTGGCGATCGCGGCGGGAGGTGCCCAATGAAATTGCGGCTGGGCATTCCCAAAGGCAGTCTGCAGGAGGCGACGCTGGCGCTGCTGGCGCGCGCGGGCTTGCAGGTGTATGTCAGTCCGCGATCGTATTTCGCCGGAACTAACGATCCTGAGATCGAGTGCATGCTGATTCGGGCGCAAGAGATGGCGCGCTACGTCGAGCACGGCGCGCTCGATGCCGGACTAACCGGACTCGATTGGGTGACAGAGAGCGGGTTAGAAGTCGTAACGGTCGCAGACTTGATCTATGCCAAGCAAAGCCGTGGGAAAGTGCGATGGGTGCTGGCGGTCCCGGAAGATTCGCAGGCGCAGCGTCCGGAGGATTTACGAGGGGCCACCATCGCGACCGAGCTGGTCAACGTCACGACTCGCTACTTCCTACAACGTGGGATAGACGTAAAAGTCGAGTTCTCATGGGGCGCAACAGAAGTCAAGCCTCCCACATTGGCGGATGCCATTGTCGAAGTCACCGAAACCGGCAGTTCGCTGAAAGCTAATCGGCTGCGCATCATCGAAACCCTTCTCGAATCGAATACCCAAATCATCGCCAACAAGAAAGCATGGGGCAACGGCGACAAGAAGCAGAAGATCGAAAACCTCGCACTGATGCTGCGCGGAGCAATGGAAGCGCAGGGCCGGGTAGGACTGATGCTCAACGTGAAGGTCGAGGACCTGCAGGCTGTACTGGCGGTACTTCCCGCGCTGAACAGTCCGACCATCTCCACGTTGAGCGACAAGGCGTGGGTCGCGGTGAATACGATCCTGGAGGAAAGCTTGTGCTGGGAGGTCATCCCTCGGCTGAAAGCAGCGAACGCAATGGGCATCGTGGAGTATCCGCTAAACAAGGTGGTGATGTGATGCGGGTACTCGAGGGGAAAGCAGCAGAGCGCGCCGTGACCGAGTTGGAGGGCCGGGCAGCGCGGTTGGGAGCAGTTGAGCCGCAAGTCCGCAGGATTATCCAGGGTGTTCGCAAGGGTGGCGACAAGGCGCTGACACGTTATGCCACATTGTGGGATGGGTTGGAAAGAAGGCAGGCCCTCCGAGTTTCAGCTCAGGAGATCGAGGAGGCGTGGAAAGCGACGCAGCCTGAAACGCGCGCTGCGCTGAAGCGGGTGGCGGCCAACATCCGACGATTCGCCAACTGGCAGATGCCCTCCTCGTGGCGCAAGAAGATCACCGGCGGAGAGTTAGGGCAGATGGTACGTCCGTTAGCTTCGGTAGGATGCTACGTGCCGGGTGGGCGGTATCCGTTGCCGTCGACGTTGTTGATGACGGCGATTCCCGCGCAAGTGGCGGGAGTGGAGCGCATCGTGGTTGTAACCCCCAATCCGCAGACGGGCACTCTGGCAGCCGCGTATTTGCTGGACATAACGGAAGTCTACCGCTGCGGCGGAGCACAGGCCGTTGCGGCGTTGGCGTACGGAACGGAGACTATCGCGAGGGTGGACAAGATTGTGGGTCCGGGCAATTCGTTCGTCACTGCTGCGAAGAAACTCGTGAGTTTCGACTGCGCCATCGACATGCTGGCAGGGCCGACCGAGGCCGTGGTTTACAGCGAGAGTGGAAGTAAGGAGTTTCTTGCGTCGGACCTGGTGGCGCAGGCGGAACACGATCCCGACGCGATCGTGGCCTTCGTCTCTACAAACAAGACGTTAGCCAAAAATGTGGCGCAGTGCGTAGGGTGGCAGGCAAAGGGCAACGCCATCGCGGCAAAGGCCATCCTGCACAATGCCTATGCGCTGGTTGCATCGACGCGCGCGCAGGCGATGGAGTGGGTCAACCGCATTGCCCCCGAGCATCTCACGGTGGACGATGATTCGGATTTAATGGCCGTGCGCAATGCTGGGTCAGTGTTTGTGGGCGATTATTCGCCGCAATCCGCGGGAGACTACGCGGCCGGACCCAACCACGTGCTGCCAACGGCTGGGGCGGCGCGTTTTCGTGGCGGGTTAAGCGCTGCCGACTTCGTAAAAGTCATTACGGTACAGAAATTCACGAGCGAGGGCCTGCTTAAGATCGCGCCAGTGGTGACGAAGCTGGCCGAAACCGAGGGTCTGCGAGCCCATGCCGAGTCAGTGCGAGTGAGGTGCCGGAATGCTTAACGCTCGCAAGGCCGTGCAACATATGCATGAGTATCATCCTCCGTTGGCGGGTCGGCAGGGGCTGCGGCTCGACTTCAACGAGAATACCGAGGGATGCTCGCCGCGCGTGCTGGCACGAATTCGCGAGATCACGGCGGATGATCTAGCCCGGTATCCCGAGCGCGTACCTGTGGAGGCGATTGCCGCCGTGCATCTGGGACTTGTGCCCGAGCAGGTGTTGCTCACGAATGGCGTGGATGAGGCTGTTCACCTGTTGTGCGAGGCGTACCTGGAGCCGCAGGATGAAGTGATCGTTGTGACTCCGACATTCGGCATGTATGAGATTTTCGCCGAGGCGACAGGAGCGAAGCTTGTCCGGGTGCAGTGTGGGGAAGATCTGCGGTTTCCGCTGGACAAGGCCCTGGCGCGTATAACGGCGGCGACAAAACTGATTGCGGTGGCCAGTCCGAACAATCCTACGGGCGGGGTGGCATCGCGCGAGCAGTTGCTGACCATCGCGAAGAGCGCGCCTGGAGCGGCGTTGCTGGTCGATGAGGCTTACTTCGAGTTTCACGGAAAGACGGTGATGCCCGACGTCGGGTGGGTGTCCAATCTGTTCGTGGCACGCACATTTTCCAAGGCATATGGGTTGGCTGGGCTGCGCATCGGAATATTGGCGGGACCGCGAGATCAGATGCCGATGGTACGGCGAGTGTCGTCGCCGTATAGCGTGAATGCAGTCGCGTTGGTGGCGTTGCCGGTGGCACTGGCTGATGGCGAGTATGTTGCAAATTACGCCGCACAAGTGATGAATGGGCGGGGAATTCTGGAGCTGGAGCTGACGCGGGCGGGCCTCACCTGGTGGCCGAGCGAGGCGAACTTCGTCTTGATGAAGATCGGGGAGAAGCATCGCGAATTTGTAGCGGCAATGCGACAGCGTGGGATATTGGTGCGCGACCGCTCGTCCGATCCAGGGTGCGAGGGCTGCGTGCGCATCACGATCGGTACCAGCGAACAGACCGATCGACTGCTGGCAGCGCTCCGCGAAGTGGTGACCGAGTTGAGGCTGGGAGCGGAGGTGTCGGCATGAGGCGGGCGAAAATCCATCGCAAGACCAACGAAACCGCCATTCGCGTCGCGCTGACGATTGAAGGGCATGGGCGGGCGAAGGTGAGCACCGGCATACGCTTTCTCGATCACATGATGGAGTTGGTGGCGCGGCACGGAGCGTTTGACCTCGAACTGCAGGCCGTCGGCGATCTCGATGTCGATCAGCACCACACGGTGGAGGACGTCGGCATTGCTTTGGGAGAGGCTTTCGCCGCGGCGCTGGGAAGCAAGAGGGGAATTCTGCGTGCAGGTTATTTCGTCATGCCGATGGATGAGACGCTGGGAGTGGTGGCCGTCGATTTCGGAGGACGCAGCTGCGGCGGTCGTCGACACCAAGGTGCGCGCGCGAGTGGTGGGCGATCTGCAAACGGAATTAGTTGTTGATTTCTTCGACGGATTTTCGCGAGGCGCGAAGGCCAACGTGCACGCGAAAACGATCTATGGACGGTCGAACCATCACAAGATCGAGGCGCTGTTCAAGGCGTTTGCGCGCGCACTGCGGGTGGCGTGTTCGAAAGACAAGCAACTGGGACGGATGCTCCCCAGCACGAAGGGATTGCTGTGATTGCCATCGTGGATTACGGCGCAGGCAATCTTACGTCGGTAGTTAAGGCGCTGCAGCACCTAGGGCAAGAGTGTACGGTGACCAATGACCCTGACGTTGTGGGACATGCCGCGAAATGGATCATCCCCGGCGTGGGCAACTTCAAGTCCACTGCGCCGCTGGCAAACGGGAAGCTGGGAGCGGTGCTGCGTGATGGCGTCGATGACGGCGATAGGCCCGTCCTGGGAATCTGTTTAGGGTTGCAGTGGATGTTCGAAGGCAGTAGCGAGGCTCCGGAGTTGCGCGGACTCGCGGCCTTCGCGGGAGAGTGCACGCGCTTTTCGGACCGCGTGAAGTCACCGCACGTGGGATGGGACAGCATCGTGATCGATGCGCGCTCCCGCTTGCTGGGCGGGATATCGTCGGGAGCATATGTGTACTTCACCCATTCCTATCGTGCGCCAATATGCGCCGACACGGCGGCAACTTGCACGTATGAGGAGCCCTTTACCGCCGCGGCGGAGCGAGGAAATCTCTTTGGCGTGCAGTTTCATCCTGAGAAGTCGGGCGACGTGGGGCTGGAAATACTGGAGAACTTCTGTGCCCTTTGACACTCTAGCCAAGCGCATCATCGCCTGTCTCGACGTGAATGCCGGACGCGTGGTGAAGGGCGTCCAGTTCGAACAGTTGCGCGATGCCGGTGATCCGGCAGAATTAGCGCTTGCACACAGCCAAGCGGGTGCCGATGAGATTGTGTTGCTCGATATCACAGCTACGGCCGAGTCGCGCAACACGCTGCTGGATACCGTGCGGCGCACTGCACGGCAGTTGTTTATCCCGTTCACAGTGGGAGGCGGCATCCGCTCGCTCGATGACGCGGCGGCGGTGTTGGATTGCGGGGCCGACAAGGTGGCGATGAATTCGGCGGCCATCGCCCATCCAACACTGATCACTCAGGTCGCAGAACGCTACGGGTCGCAGGCAGTAGTGGCTGCTATCGACGCCCGCCAGGCGACTCCCACAGCGTGGGAGGTATATATCTGGGGTGGGCGCAAGCCGACCGGGCGCGATGCGAAACAGTGGGCGATTGCGGCGGAAGAGTTGGGTGCCGGGGAAATCATGTTGACCTCGATGGACCGTGACGGAACCAGGTCAGGATTTGACTGTGCGCTGACCCGGACGATTGCCACCCGCGTGCGCATTCCGGTTATCGCTTCGGGAGGAGCGGGTGAGCCGCACCATTTTGTGGAGGTGTTTCAGGAGGGAGCGGCGGATGCGGCGCTGGCCGCGTCGGTCTTTCACTTTGGCTTGAAGTCAGTGGCGGCGATCAAACAGGAGTTGCGGGACGCGGGCATCGCAGTGAGGCCGACTTGCTGATTCCTTCCATCGACTTGATGGGCGGCAAGATCGTCCAACTGGTGCGGGGCGAAAAGAAGGCGTTGGAGTTCGACAACTTCGCGGAGTGGCTGGAGAGGTTCTCTCGTTATCCATTGACGCAATTGATCGACCTCGATGCGGCGATGGGCAAGGGCAGCAATCAGGCGCTGATCGGCGAACTCTGCGGCAAACTACCATGTCAGATAGGAGGCGGGATCCGCTCCACCGAGAACGCGCGGCGAGGTATTGGATGCTGGCGCGAAACGAGTCATTGTTGGTTCCTCGTTAATAAGGGACGGCGCCATCGACAGCTCATTTGCGGGCACACTGTGCGAGGAGTTTGGCGCCGAACGCCTGGTGATGGCCATCGATTCGCGTGGCGGACGAGTGGCGATTCACGGCTGGAAGACCATCACCGAGATTACTCCGGGGCAGATGATAGAAGCGCTCGAGCCGTACTGCTCGGCTTTCCTCTACACACACATCGATACTGAAGGTTTGCTGCAGGGCATACCGATGGACGTCGTGTCGGGATTGCGCGGGCTGACTTCGCGACGACTGATCGCGGCGGGTGGAATTCGCAGCCAGCGGGAGATCGAGAATCTCGATTCGATCGGTGTGGACGCGGTGGTTGGGATGGCGATCTATTCAGGTCTATTGGAAATCTAGCTTTGACTTCCGTTCACTGAAGACGTACTATGTCCGCCGCTGCGGCCCGATGGGGCCGGATTTCAAGAGCAAAAGGGGCGAAGCTATGCGCAGGATGAGTCTCCCAATCGCGTGTCTATCCTTAATGATGATAATGATGTTTGTCGCAATCGCGGCGCGGGCGCAGATGCCCATGCCTAAGCCGGCGCCGGAGTTGAGCAAACTCGATTACTTTGCCGGCAACTGGATAACCGAAGGCGACATGAAACCGGGCCCGATGGGCCCCGGTGGTAAGTTCACCAGCACCGACCAACTGCAATGGATGGAAGGCAAATTCTTTCTTGTCATGCACTCGAAATTTGGAGGTGCGATGGGTCAGGGAACGGCACTCGCTGTTTTCGGCTATGACCCGGAGCGCAAGGTCTACACCTATAACGAATACGACAGCATGGGACAAGCCGACCGCTCGTTCGGCACGGTTGACGGTGACACGTGGACCTGGAACTCCGACGAGAACATGGGCGGGCAGACCTTTAAAGGCCGCTACACGATGAAAGTCCTATCGCCCACTTCCTACGCATTCAAGTTTGAGATGTCGACGGACGGCACCAAGTGGACGGAGATGATGGACGGCAAGGCGACGAGGAAGTAGCTGGTGACTCGTAGTTGGTAGTGGGGCAGCTTCGCCGCGGAAGATTGCTTAGCTGCGCGGTAGCGCATCGAGGAACATCCGCAGCAGGCGCCCGAATTCGGCGGGGTGCTCCAGGGCGGCATAGTGTCCGGCGTTGGGGATGACGCGGAATTGGCTGCTTGGGATGCGCTGGTGCATGAGCTCGATTTCGCTGAGTGGGACGGTGTCGTCTGCTCCGGCAATCACTAAGGTTGGAACCTGAATGGCGCTGAGCGTGGGAATTGAATCGGCACGGTCGGCCATGCCACGCTGCACCTGAGCAATGTCGGAGGGCGACATCGTTTTGGCCATGACGCGGGCCGCGTCGACAATGTCAGGACGGTTGGTCAGCGTCGACTGTCGAGAACTAACTTCCGCAACAAGATCGTCGATGAATGCCGACGTACCTTCGCGCTCAACCGTGTCGGCGATCTGCAGGCGCGTGGAGCGTCCCTCGGGAGTCTCGGCACCGGCTCGTGTATTAGCCAATACCAGCGCGCCCGGCGTTCACGGTAACGTCGGCAGAATTCGAACAGCGCATAGCCTCCGATAGACACGCCGACAAAGACTGCGCGATTGATGTCCAACTCGCGACAGAGGCGGTCGAGGTCGTTGGCGAGCTTCGCCATGGTCACGGGACCGTCGCCAGTATCGGAGTCGCCGTGCGCGCGCAGGTCGGGCAGGATAACTCGATAACGGGTATTTAGCTGGCCGACGATTCCGTCCCAGAAGTGATGGTTCAGCGGGAACGGATGCAGCAGAACCACGTCAGGGCCGCTGCCGGTCGCCTCGTAGAAAAGTTGAGCATCAGTCGCTACGAAAGGTCGACATAGTTGGAGCGTCTCAAAGAATATGTGAACCGAGGTTCCTCAAGAATAGCGCTTTGCGCGAATAGTGACGAGATGGCGGGGATGCAGAGAATCGAACTCTGATCTCATGGTTCGAAGCCATGTGCCCTGATCCGTTGGACCACATCCCCGAAACTGGAAGGCGCTGTCAGACCTCGACCGCCATTCAGAGCTTATCCGAGAAACTGAGGTAACGCCAAATGCCGAGCAGGTCGCGCTCCTGGCTCCGGGCCGGGAATTTCTCCCGCCCCTGCTCGAGACGACGCGCGATCACCGTCCTTAGCCGGTGATCTTCTTCGCAGACGCATCCCACGTGGCGATTTTCTTATTGAAGTATGCATAGTTCGCAAGATGGCAGCCGATGGCGGCGTTGTTGCCAAAGACTTCGTTCTCGACGCACGGCTTGCGGGTGCGCACGGCGTTGAAGAAGTTGGCCTGGTGGTCGACGACGTCGCTGTATCCTGGCGGCGGTATGAAGGTCTCGACTTCTTCAGTCAGCTTCGAAACGAATGGCGCCGGCAGAGGATGTTCCTGCTCCCACTGCGCGAGGTATTGCTTGCGGAGTTCGGCAGGCCAGCCGACGACGGAGTAGCCTTCGGGTTCCGGGGCCGTGTTTTGCGGAGTGTAGGTAAGCGTCGCGTCCTTGATGATGAGCGTTCCCTTGGTTCCGTAGAAGCCGATGAACTCGCCGCCATCATTGTTCAGGTTGCAGCGCACGGCGACGCGGAAGTTCGGATAGTCATACATCGTCTCGATAAGATCGGGGAACTGGCGGCCGTCTTTCCAGCGGAAGAGTCCGCCGGAGGATTGGGCGCGCGATGCCACCATGTTGGTTCCGGTGATGAACTGGATTCCGGAGATGAGATGGACGAAGAGATCGCCGGCAAGTCCTTCGCCGTAGTCGGTAAAGCAGCGCCATCGGAAGAAACGTGTGAGGTCGAAGGGAATGTTCGGCGCGCCGGTTAGAAACGCAGTCCAGTCGAGGTTCTGCTCGTTTACGCCCGGAGGAATGGGATAGACCCAAGCGCCGCTGGCGGAGTTGCGGTCCCAGTAGGCATCGATGTTGCAGACGTCGCCCAGCATCCCGGATGCATAAATTTCGCGGGCCTTCGCATAAAGGATGGAGCTGACGCGCTGGCTGCCAACTTGCATGATGCGGTTGTACTTTTGCGCGGCAGCGATCATGGCGAAGCCGTCGTCGACGGTGTGAGAGAGCGGCTTCTCGCAGTACACGTCTTTGCCGGCGGCACAGGCGTCAACCACAACGCGGCGGTGCTGATGATCGGTGACAGCGACGATGACGGCGTCTACGTCCTTGCGGTCCAGGATCTCCTTGTAGTTGCGAGTCGTTGCAACCGTTTTCTTGACTGCCTCTTGCCCAGCGGTGAGGCGGCCTTCCCAGAGATCGCAAACACCGACGCACTCGACTCCCGGTACACGCAGGGTGGCCTTCAGCAGTTCACATCCGCGCACACCGGTTCCGATGGAAGCGAAGCGCACGGTGTCGCTAGGCTGCATCTGTGTGGCGGAGGCCCAAAGCGCAGCGGGTTCGAGCAATGTGACTTTGGCGGCGGCACCAGCAGCGACGGCGCCTGCTCCGATGCGCATGAATTGACGGCGGGTCCAGGGATTGTCGGTCAAGAGGCCACCTCGATGGAACGTTAAGTAAATTTGCCGAGGCAATCGTAATTCAGTTTGGCAAGGACGTCATCTTTCTTGTTCGCTCGAAACAAAATCCCCACCCAAGCGATGCCTGAGTGGGGATTTTGCGTAACCGCGAGATCTTCTGGTTAGCGCCGACGACCGGCTTTCTTCTTCTTGCCGCCTACAACGATGATTTTCTTCTTGGCCGCTTTCTTAGCTGGCTTCTTCGCGGCTTTTTTCGCAGCCTTCTTCGCGGGCTTTTTAGCTGCAGATTTCTTTACCGCCTTCTTCGCTGCTTGCCGCTTTCTTGGCTGCCTTCTTCTTCGCTGGAGCAGCTTTCTTGGGAGCTGCCTTCTTCTTCGCGGGTGCAGCCTTCTTCGCTGGTGCTTTGGCAGCAGGCGGAGCGGGTTTGACAGCCGGAGGCTTCGGAGGCGCGGCCTTCTTTGCCGCCTTGGCGGAGGGAGGTGCCGTGGTGACCGTCGTCTCTTCCGGTTCGCTGTCTTCCACCTCGACCACTTCTTCGATTACTGAAATCGATTCAGGTTCTTCTTCTTCCTCTTCTTCCTCTTCGTATTCCTCATCATCGAGCGAATCGCCGAAGGCGCCGTCTCCGTAGTCATCCATTTCGTCATCGCGACCGTAAAGAGTTTCGTCGAAAGCCGTCATGTGTCCTCCTGAGGTTGCCGGACTCCGCTGACTAACGGAGGCAGCTCGCAAGGCTGATTAAGAGTTAAACCGCAAACAATGCCACGTCAACAGGCGCGCGATTATAGCACGGCAAAATGTTACGCCGGTTGCGATGCTGCGGAATGCTTCTACAGCAACGCGCCTTGTTGTATCAGATCATCGGCGACAAGGGAAGAGCGCAAACAAAGAACAGTGACGAAGCTCACAGGCTGGGCGCCCGGGCGGTCACTTTCGGATTACGAGGACCTCACCGGCCCGGAGGTTGGCGGTCAAATTGGCGTTATTCTTCTTAATGCTGGCGACGGTCGTGTTGTATGACTGAGCGATTCCGCTAAGAGTCTCACCCGGTTTGACCTTGTGAACGGTTGCAGACTGAGTGCTACCGGACGACTTGGAGCCGGACTTGGCCGACTGAACCGTCTTTCCCTTCTTGCCGGACTTGGACGTGGGTTCATTGCTTCCGGAGGACGCCACTTCGGGGCCGGATCCCTCAGCGAGTGGCTTATAGATGACCAAGGTGCGTCCAACAGCGACAGTATTGCCGCGTAGGTGGTTCCATTTCTTCAACTTATCGAGAGGAACCTCGAAGTCATCGGCGATGGAGCCGACGGTGTCACCCTTGCGGACCTTATAATGCGTGGCGCTTTGTGCGAGTAAGCGACGGTGTCGCCGCCCTTGCCGGGCGCGATCGGGATGATGAGCTTGGATCCCGCTTTGACCTCGTCATCGGAAAGGTTATTGGCCTGGGCAATCAAGCCGGTCGAGGTGTGATATTTATGCGCAATGGACGCCAGAGAGTCGCCGTATTCCACCCGGTGGTAGCGCCAGAACGTGCGCATGTCAGGCGGAATCAATGCGATAGCTGTCTCATACTTGTCTTTCGATCCGGCGGGCAGGTTCAAGGTGAAGGTCTGGTCCTTGGGGGTGGTCATCCGCAACAGGCTGGGATTGAGCTCTTGCAGGGAGTTGACCGAGGTGTCCAGACATTCCGCGACCAGACGAAGATCAACCGGGTAATTGATGGTTGCCTGGTCCATCACAGCCGGCTTCTCGGGAATCACGTTCTCCAAACCGTACTGGGCCGGGTTTTTGGCCATAATCGTAACGGCGACGATAATCGGGACGTAATTTCGGGTTTCCTGGGGCAGCACGCCGCGGCGGTAAAGTTCCCAGAAATCGGCATAGCCGGTGCGCTCAACCGCGTGTTGAACGGTTCCCGCGCCGGAGTTATAGGCCGCCATGGCGAGGTACCAGTCACCGAGTTGGGCGTAGAGGTCCTTCAGATAACGGGCGGCCGCCCGGGTTGATTTCTGAGGGTCCTGGCGGTCGTCAACCCACCAATTGCGCTCCAGACCATACAAGGCACCGCTTCCTGCCATGAATTGCCACATGCCGCGCGCACTCGCGCGCGAAACGGCCAGGGGCTGGAATCCCGACTCGGCCATGGCGAGATAGATCAGGTCCTGGGGAACGCCCTCCTGCTTGAGCGTCTGCGAGATCATGTCGCGATAGATGCCGGCACGAGCCAGCCCGTGCTCGAGGGTGTGGCGTCCCTTGGGGCTGGAGAAGTAGTTGATGAACATCGCGACCTGATCGTTAAGCATGAGCGGGAGGTCGGACTTGGTGGTCTTGATCTCAGCTTCGGCCTGGGCGCGGACTTTCGGATCGATGGGGAACGTGATGTCGTTGGCTTCGTCAATAGGGGCGGGCTCGGAGTGTTGCTCGGTGAAGCCGTCGCCCTGCTGTAGTGCAACCAGTTCGAGCTGGTGGACTCCCTCGACGATCTTGTCGAACTCATGCTCGAGGCGCGGGTTATCCCGGACTTCAACGTTACTGGACAGCAGCACATTGAAGGCTTGGTCAAAGCTTTGTTTAGCGGCATCTAAATGCCCCGACTGATAGTCAGCTTGGCCCGCGGTATACAGCTTTTCGGCCTGCGCGATTAAGGCATCGGTTGCGTCGGGCTGGGCGGGAGCAGAGGCTACGGCGGCGGCGGATGGCTGGGCAGCTACAGGCTTTGTGCTCGGGGGCGCAACGGTCGGGGCGGTGGCCTGGGCCGGGAGCTTGGCCGCAGTTTTCTTGGGTTGGTCGGTTTCGCAGCCCGCGCTGAATAGCACGGCGGCAAGCACGGCGGGAGCAACCAGGCAGCGAAAAAACTTCATGTCTGCGAAAAAACCGTCTCCAAGTGAAATGATTGCGACCCAGGGTGATGGTACTACGCGGTCGAGAAGTGAATCAACGAAACGGGACAGGATGCACGTGCGGGATAGAGGCCGACTCAGCATGGAGATGCGGCTTCGGCGAGGATGCGGCCCTTACGTGCCTACGAGTACATCAGCGTGGAAAATTTGCATAAAATTTGCACGAACCGCTTGACAACGGAAACCGCGAGATAGCACGATTCGAGCGGCCTTGGCGGTGACCGGCGACATGCCGGTCGGACAGCCGCCAAAACTTCTCTTAGCCTAAGCGAGCGCCCCTTCTCTTACTTCCGCATCCGGCCTTAGACGGCCGGTATTTTCAGGAGGAACGAGATGAACTCCCTCACGCTACGCAGTTTCTTTCTTGCAACTCTGCTCGCGTCGATTCTGTATTCGGCGAGTGGTGCCGCGCAATCGAAAGAACCGAACAATGTTCCGCACAACTACAACGAAATGACCGTGGCGCAGCTTGAGGCTGCGATGGCGAGCGGTCACCTCACATCCGAGCAGCTGACCAGCTATTACATTGCCCGCATCATAGCGCTGGACCAGAATGGCCCGGGTGTGAATGCGGTGATTGAGTTGAATCCGGACGCGATACAGATCGCGCGCCAGATGGATCAGCTCAGGCGGCACGGCCATGTGCTTGGCCCCATGCACGGAATCCCGGTGCTGCTCAAGGACAATGTTGATACCAGCGACAGGATGCAGACCAGCGCGGGCTCCTTCGCCCTGGTAGGAAGACCTTCTCTGCAAGATTCCACAGTAGCTGCCAAACTTCGTGCGGGAGGAGCTGTGATTCTCGGCAAGACAAACCTGTCGGAGTGGGCGAACTTCCGTTCGTTCGAATCGGTCAGCGGCTGGTCCGGTCGGGGCGGACAAACCAATAATCCATACGGAATCGCTCGAAATCCTTGCGGATCGAGTGCCGGTTCAGCTGCAGCGGCGTCATCGAACTTCGCCGCGGTATCGTTCGGGACGGAGACAGATGGCAGCATTGTGTGCCCGGCCAACGCTAATGGGGTGGTCGGTATCAAGCCGACGGTGGGCCTAACCAGCCGAGCCGGCATCGTGCCAATTTCCCACGTCCAGGATACCTTCGGACCGCATGGCCGGACGGTGGCGGACGCAGCCGTGGCCTTAGGCGTGGTGCAGAGCATAACGTTCGATGGCCGCGATCCAGCTACAGGCGGCGTTCCGCTAGGATGGCAGGGGCGGTTCCCCCGTCCAACGAATATTCCCACCGACTACACCCAATTCCTCAACCCGCATGGCCTGCAGGGCGCGAGGCTGGGCCTGACTCGGCTCGGGCTCAATGGCTTCACGAACGTGACTACGCCTCAGCCGGTGGTGGACGCGTTCGAAGCGGCGTTCGCGGCACTCACCGCAGCGGGTGCGACCGTTATCGACCTGGATGCCGCGGGCTTCGTCTGGCCCGACGGTGGCTCGGGTCCGGGTGAACTCCTGATTCTGTGCTTCGATTTCCGCAGAGACGTTCAGACTTACTTTGCTAGTCGTACGGGAGTTCCCGTAGCGGGTGGGACATTAGCCGACGCGATCGCGTTCAACAATGCTCACGCCGACGTCGAGATGCCGTACTTTAACCAGGACATCTGGGACTTGGCTGAGTCGATGGCGCCGGGACCCGACGATCCGCAGCCCGCATTCGGTGGCATGACCTACAATCAGGCGCTTGCCGCTGACCAGGCCTTTGGAGTGAACGGCATCGACGCCGCGCTGAGTCAGTTCAATCTCGACGCAGTCGTCACTGCTACCGACAACCCGCCGTGGTCAACCGATTTAATCTTTGGAGATCACTTTATTTTTGGTACGTCGGGACTGGCGGCACCGGAAGGTTATCCGATTGTGCAGGTGCCGGCAGAGATGGTGTTCGGAGCGCCAATGGGAATCAGCTTCTTCGGAACAGCATTTAGCGAGCCGAAGCTGATTAAGCTGGCTTCGGGTTTCGAAGCCTTCACCCAGACTCGCGCTCACAACCTGCCGACCTTCGCGCAAACCGTTCCGTTTGACCATATTTCGGGGACCACGTTGAATCCGTCGCGGAATTTGACTGTGCCTCCAGCGACCAACGGGAAGCAGCCAGCGACGCCGTCGAATGCAAGTCCGGTTGATGCGAAAGACAGGAAGGTACCGCACCACCTGTGATCTGGTCTGACTAGCTGTCTCACTCGGTGGCCCCGTTCGAGCTCGTTTTGATCTGGGCGGGGCTATTTCTGTGAGTTCAATTTACGTCGCTGGTGGCCAACCTGCTTCGCGGCAAATTCTCAAGCGCGAGCCAAGGCGGCCTCGAGATCAGCGATTAGGTCGGACGCGTCTTCAATCCCGACTGAGAGGCGAATTGTCGCGGGGGAGACGCCAAGCAACTTCAGGCGCTTGGCGCTCAGTCCGATATGCGACGACAGCACGGGATAGGAAAGGATGGACTCGACTCCGCCGAGACTGGTGGCCAAATACCAGAGGTTGAGTCGTTTGATGAAGCGATTGACTGCTGGTTCTCCACCGCGCAGGTCAAAGGAAACCATCATGCCGAAGTCAGACATCTGACGCGACGCCAGTTCGTGTGCTTCGTGGCCGGCGAGTCCAGGATAGTAGACATGAGAAACCTTGGAATGGCGCTCCAGTGCTGCGGCAATGGCAGCAGCGTTGCGGCAAGCACGCGAAACGCGTAGTTCCAGAGTCTTCAATCCGCGGAGTAACAAGTAAGCACACCCGGGATCGAGACATCCGCCGGTGAGAATCATCATCTCGCGGGCGCGGTCCATCCACTTCTTTGGTCCGGCGAGTGCCCCGGCGGTGAGGTCGCTATGTCCGCCAAGATACTTTGTGGCAGAGTGCATTACGATATCGGCGCCGAGTGCGAGTGGTTTTTGCAGGATCGGCGTGGCAAAGGTGTTGTCGACAACGACCCAAGCCTTATGGCGATGCGCGATGGCGGACAAGGCCACAATATCCGCGCATCGCAAGGTTGGATTGGTGGGAGTTTCCAAAAACAGCATGCGGGTCTTGCGGGTGAAATAACGCTCCGGGTTCCCGAGATCGGAATAGGGAATGAAGCGCGTGGTGATTCCGCAGCGCGCGAGCACATTTTCAAACTGTTTTACCGTGCCACCGTAAATGTCGAGCATGGAGACGATCTCGTCTCCGGCCTTGCAGGCAGCAAGTGCCGCGATCAGCGTCGCAGACATGCCACTCGACGTGATGACCGCGCATTCCGCGGCTTCCAGAGACGCAATCTTGTCCTCAGCCGCTTTGACCGTCGGATTGCCGTAGCGTGAGTAAAGATACAGATCGCGATCGCCTTCGGCATATCGACGCAGTTCATCGAGCCCGGGAATGACGAACACCGAGGTCTGCGCAATCGGAGTGGTCAGTGGAGCGGATTGTCCGTGGCGGTCTTCTCCAGCGTGAACACAGCGGGTGGCGTCAGAAGTGCGCTTCATGAGAGTTCGATTGTAAATGGCAGCGAAAGAGTTTCGGGAACCGCGGAAATTCGACGCCACAGCCCCCCGGTCACTTCGTTCGGGATGACAAATGCAAAATGGCGCTCCCGGAAGAGCGCCATGGTGAAGAAACGCGTTCAGTCTTACCAGGTGAGGCGCAAAGCGAATTGGAACTGGCGTGGATCGTAGGCCGCTGTCGGTGTTCCGGCTGAATTCCAGATGGGATTCACGTCGGCAACATTGAATTTGTTGATCACGTTGAACACGTCCATGATGCCCTGGAGTTGTGCCCGCTCGTGAATTTTGAACGAGCGCGCAATGCGCAAATCGTTGAACACGGTCACGGGCTTGGTGCCGGCGTTGCGGGCAAGATTGCCGATCAGTACCGGGACCTGGCCAGTGACCAGCGCATCCGCGAAGCAGGTCGGAATCAGGTATCCGGTGGGCGAATACTTTGAGGGCGCGGCCACGTCGCCGCAGGAATCGGTCTGTCCAGCATGCGCGGTCATCGGGCGATCGGTGCCGCTGGAGAAGTCGAAGTTCTGATCGAAGCCGGTAACGATGTTGAAGGGACGTCCTGAGGCGGCCTCAATGATCGGAGCGACGGTCCAGTTGCTAAGAAGGGCGCCCTTGAACCCCGAGCCCTGGCTGTTGCTCTGATAAACAGCACTGAAAACAAAGCGGTGGCGTAAGTCAAAGAGCGAATTGGAACGATCGAGGTTGGGATGATAGTTGTCCTGCGGCTCAAGTGTAGCCTGCAAGTCGGTGGAGTCGTCGATGGCGTGTCCCCAGGTGTAGGAGGCCAGCATCTCCCAATGGCCTGAGAACCGTCGCGTCGCGTTGACGGTGAAGGCGTTATAGTCCGAGGTTCCGTTGGAGTAGTTGGCGACCATGTCGCTGAAGGGAATCACCTGGTTTCCGTAGCCGAGGTGGTAGTAGTTCAGCACCTGCTGCGCCAGACCATTCACTTGTGGAGGCGCGTAGTACTGTAGGGTCGCGTTGAAGCCGCTCGGCCTGAAGAAGCTCACCAGCGCAGGAGGGATATAGGCCCCACAGGCTGGATTGCCACACTGCGCAGCCACGATTGGATTCACACCCACAATGTCGACCGCGAGCGGGTTGTTAAAGAAATCCGCCTTTTGCGCAGGAGTGACAGACGGGTCGGTCATTGCGTTATACCAGTTCTGCGTCAGGATCGACCCGATCGAGGTATTGGCGTTGATAGGCCGGTTCAGGCGGCGTCCACCGTTAAAGTTGTACTGCAGCGACATGGTGAAGTTGTTGCCAAACTGGTGCTCGATGCCAAGGTTCGCCTGATTCGAATATCCATACCTGAAATTTGCCGCCGTGGGATAACCAAACGGAAGTACCGACAGCGGAACCGGCGGCTGGCCGGGAGCGAGGAAGTTTTGGTTGATCCACACCGATTGCGTGTTGGGCGTGGGATCGAATCGCTGCTGGTTCGGCAGATAAGTGAAAGAAGGCGGCAGGCAACCGAGGCGTCCCGCGAACGAGTTCGCGGCGTTGAGCGCGTTGGCAATATTCGGGATTGTGCACTGGTTGAGGTTGCCGCCGAACAACAGAATCTGGGGTGCCTGCGTGCCGTCGGCGACCACTGAGTCGAAAACCAGAGCCATCATGGGATGGTCGAAGAAGATGCCGTAGGACGCGCGCAGCACGGTCTTCCCGTCTCCAAACATGTCATAGGCGACACCAATACGCGGCTGGAAATTCAGGTTCGACGGGGGCACGCCCTTGGTGAGTCCGAGCGTCTTGTACGCCGCGCCGGCAAGGGCGGTCGAGGGAGCGTATTGCGGCAGGAACTCAACGTCGTAGCGCAGGCCATAATTGACAGTCAGCTTGGGAGTCATGCGCCAGGAGTCCTGGACGAAAACGCCGATTGTATTGTTATCGAAGGCGAGGTGCGGGTTGCCCACGCCCTGCACCAGGTATTGCGGCAAGGCGGCGCCGTACGCCTGGATCGGGTTGAGCGGCGGCGCGCTCTGACTGACGGACACCTGTCCAAAGTCGTACAGGCCGCCGAAATTCACGGTGAAATTCGCGGTCAGCGGTATCAGGTTATAGTCCACGCCGAACTTGATGTTGTGGTTGCCTTTCGTAATGGAGAAGTTGTCGAGAAGCTCCCAGCGCTGTTCAACGCGCTGAACGTAGGAGAAGGGCTCGCGTCCGATGAAACCATAGCCGGGAATGTTGCTGGCTACGTCGCTACCGCCGGGACCGTTGGAGTAGGTGTAATTTACCGACCGGCGGGCATACTGGAAGCGAAACTCATTGACCTTGTTGCTGCCTAACGTCCAGGTGTGTTCCGCGATCACGCTCCAGTCGTGAAAATTGTTGACCGAGGTACGCGACCAGGAGTTCTGGCCGAAATTCTGCGGGCCCTGGGCATTGACCTGGACTCCGGTGGTAATGTCCGGATTGACGCTGCCGCGCAGCATCAGTTGCTGATTGTTGTTGATCTTGTGGTCGAGGCGCAGCGAGTAGATATCGCCGAGTTCATGAACCGGGAAATTTCCCAGGACAGTTTGCAAGGGAACATACGAAGCCGGCAGCGGATCGAACTGTCCGGGGACCGTAGGCGCAAAAAAGCCGCTTCCCAGTCCGAGCAACTTGGTCAGTGGGTTAACGCCAGAGATGGCTACCGGACCGCTGGTCGCGACCAGCGATGCATACGCAATGGTCGCCGGACTGATGGGAGCTGCGCCGAGGAAGGCCGCTTGTGCGGGAGTAACCGGAGCGACGAAGGATCCCGGCGGCAGATTCAGGCCGAGCGCCGCGTTCACGAAGCGAGTGACATCGGCTTGTGAGCTGAGTCCGAAATTGTCAGAGCCGATATCGTTAAAGCCGCTCTCGTGACGGTCAGTGCCTTCATATGCGAAGAACCAGTAAGTGCGGTCGCTTTTTATTGGGCCACCAGCTGTGAGACCGTATTGTGCGCGGGTATATGCCGGCTGATCGACGTTGCTGAACGGATTCGTCGCCTGGATATAACGATTGCGCAGATATCCATAGGCGCTGCCATGAAACTGGTTAGTTCCAGACTTGGAGATGATGTTGATCACGCCGCCGGCCGCTTGTCCATACTCCGCGGCGTAGCCGTTGGTGAGGATCTGGAATTCCTGCACTGCATCCTGAGAAACAGTCGAGCGAATTCCATTGGTCGAGTTGTCGATGGCATTGGTGCCGTCAATATTCACCAGGTTGCTGCGTGCGCGCTGTCCTCCAATGTTGAGACCAGATGTGGGGGCAGCACCAATACTCGGCGCAGTGTCGCGGGCCAATTGCGAGTTGGTCAAGGCAAAACTTATGTAGTTGCGGCCGTTGATCGGCAGATTGTCGATGCGCGTCTGGTCGATGGTGGTGGCGGAAGCGGTCTGCTGGGTCTCCACTAGAGCAGCTTCCGATGTGACGGTAACAGTCTCCGAGGCTGCTGCAACGGAGAGCTGCACCGGCAACTCGGCGACCTGGCCGATCGTGAGGCGCACTGAGCTGTTCACCAGCTTGGCAAATCCAGGAGCCTCTACTGTTACGGAATAGAGGCCGGGCGGCAACGAGAGCAGGACGGCAAGACCTTCGCCATTTGTGGTCGCGGTTCGGGAGACTGCGCGACCTGCTTCGTCGGCCGTAACTGTCGCGTCGCGCACCACGGCACCCTTGGCGTCTTTCACAACCACGTGCAATTCTGAGGTCTGCACCTGGGCCATCGCACCAGCCAGCATGCATCCAAGCGCAACCAGCAAGCACCAGAATCTGCGGGCAAAAGTCATAGTTTTTCCTTCTGACGGAGAATTTGTAGGGTGGCGATCCGGTTCGTGGAGGGCACGGCAGACTCAGAGGCGTCGAAGCTATGCCGCGCGGTGCGCTGGACACTGGGAATCATGGGCCGAACTTTCAGAATCGAGAGAAAAATCCCACCCGGACAAGCTTCGGTTTTTATAACAATAAGGGAGGTTCGCGCAAGTCCCAATTAGGGTTAGTAGTCCCGGTTAGGCTTGGAACTTGATGCCGGAAGAGGTGGACGCCTGCGAAACCAGGGCCCACGCCATGCGCGGCGTGTTATGGGCGATTCCAACGCGGCCCCGACAATCCAGCATGATGATGCCACCATGTCCATTCAGGCGCGATTTCAGATAGTAGAGTGCTCGCTGGACGGCGTCCTGGGGAGCCAAGCCCTGTTCCACGCGGTCGGCGGTCCACTTGCTAAGTACCAGTTTCATCATGGGCTCGCCCCATCCCGTGGTGGATACTGCGGCGCTCAAGTTGTCGGCGTAACATCCGCAGCCAATGAGAGACGAGTCGCCAACGCGTCCGGGGGCTTTATTGAGCGTGCCGCCCGTGGAAGTGGCGGCCGCGATATTGCCATCTCCGTCGAGTGCAACCGCTCCCACAGTGTCGTGCGAGCGCATTGGACCGAACTCGTCGGGCATCTCGAGATAACCCTGCTTTTTGGCTTCTCGCAAGCGGTCAACCTCGCGCGGGATGATCAAATCGTCGTTAGAGCACAATTCGATGCCATGCTCCTGGGCAAACCGCTCAGCGCCGGTGGCGACAAAATACACGTGCGGGCTCTCGGTGAGGATCTTTTTGGCAGCACGAATGGGATTGCGAATGTGCTCGACGCATCCCACTCCTCCGGCTCGCAGGGTCGCGCCATCCATCATGCATGCGTCGAGTTGCACGCGGCCGTCCATATTTAGGAAGGAGCCGCGGCCGGCGTCGAAGGTCTCATCATCCTCCATGAAGACGACGGCAGCCTCAACGGCGTCGAGGCAGCTTCCGCCTTTCCTGAGGATGGCGAACCCGGCCGCCGCCGCAGCTTGAACGCCTCGCAGATGTGCGTCGACCGCGTCGTCAGGGATCGCCCAGGCGCCGCCGTGAACGAGCATCAGTGGATTCGCAGCCAAGATAGACCTTTCGAAAGGGAATCGCCGCGCGGTGCGAGGCAAACGAGAAAGCATATCAGAAGGACGTGGAGTGAGGCGGAAGCACATGTGAACAGATAAAATTCCAAAACATGGGCGACTTGGGGCGCATGTTGGTAATCATCGGTGGATTGGTGCTCGTGCTAGGGCTAGTGCTGATGCTTGCGGGCAAGATGAACCTGCCGATCGGACGGTTGCCGGGCGACATCGTGGTCCGTGGCAAGAACACGACGTTCTATTTCCCGCTGATGACGTCGATCATGCTCAGCGTGATTTTGAGCTTGGTGCTGTGGGTGGTGAACCGGATGCGGCGGTGAAAACGCGCGCTAAAAATAAGAACGCCGGATGGAAGTCTCCGGCGTTAGCTCATCGAACTACACAGGGTCCCAGAAAAACAATCTTTCCGTTACCTAGAACTTCAGAAAACGGCGCCGTGCAATGCTTGCCGCGCCAATCAATCCGGTACCCAGCAGGATCATCGAACCTGGCTCGGGTGTTGCACTGACGACGAAGTCGTCGGCAAAGGTCTGACTCAATCCGGCACAACCGGTGCAGCCAAATACACCGAAGGACACTAATGACTTAGTCGGGTCGAGAAATGGTGTCATGTCGAACTCGGTCCAAGTATTGCCGACAGTAAAGATATTCTGTGCGTAGGTGGTATCGCTATAGATGAAGAAAACGGCAGCGACTCCAGTATTCGGCATCTTCAGCCAGAGGGAAGCGTCCGTAATCATGGTAGCGGGGATCGCCGCAAAATCCTGCTCGAGCGCCCTGTTGCCTCCTACGAACGCGCTATACAGCCCGCTGTGCGCGTCCGTCGACGTAACAGCCCACGTGCATCCACCGCAGAAGTCAAGGGTATTGGCCCACGGCGGCAGCGCACCAGATTCGAAACCTGGGTTGACCAAAACATTGCCAGCGAAGCCATTCGACGCTACTAAGACCAAACAAAATGCAAGAACCGTACTCCACTTAATCATAACTCCCCCGTAAGTAGTTACTGCTCAATGGGGCGCATGGCCGAGCGTGCGACACTGTCAATCGGAAGCGTGCTGGGGTGCGCCTTTTTAATAGGAACGAACTCAGCGCGACACATGTCGCGAGCCAGACGTGTAGCTGAACTGCACTGGAGAGGGAGGTGAGTTGCCAGCAAGATGTCTGAACAAGCTCACTGTACTCCAGCCCGCATTCGTTGAAGCAGGAATCGTTTGGCGAAGTTCAATGCGTCCCAAAAAGGGACGTGCACGCGTTAGGAATAGGATTGTTTTGCTTTCCGCCAATGACGTCGATTGTGCTGAGCGTTATTTTGTCGCTGGTGTTGTGGGTGGTGAACCGGATGAGGCGGTAATACTCTTTAGATTTGTCAGCACCAGCGCAACCAGGGATCTGCGATCTGCTGCTGCCAGCGAAAAACAGATTCCCCGCAGGCTGAAGCCTGGTCGGAATGGCAAAATATAGACAGCTTAGACGCTGGCCTAAAGGACAGCTCTCCCCAAGGCTCACACCTTCAAGTTCTGCATGTACTCCGCATCGATCTTGATCGCTTCCAGCGGATCCATGTCGAACTCCTCCTGCTCGACGAAGTAGTGTGTGATGTGGCCGCCTTTCTTTGCGGCTTCGAAGATGGGACGGTAGTCGATGGTGCCCCGACCGAGTTCGGTGGACTGCACGTGCTCGGTACCTTTCTTCAGGTCGAAGTCCTTCACGTGCAGCATCGAGATTCGCGTCGGATACTTGGCGAGGTATTCGACAGGGTTGTAGCCTGCGACCGAGACCCATCCGCAATCCATTTCAAAAGTAACCAGGTCGGGATCGGTGAGCTTCATGAGCTCGTCATAGGGCACGACGTTCTTCAGCTTGCGGAATTCGGTCGTGTGATTGTGGTACCCGAACTTCATGTCATATCCCTTTATCCGCGCGCCGATCTCGTTGTACTGCTCGGCATTCCACTTCCAGTCGTCAAGGGTGAAAGCGTTGACCCAAGCCTCGTGATAGCCCGGGTCTTTGGGAGAGAGCTTTACCTTCGAAGGATCCTTCAGCGATGGCGATGCGCACACCACATACTGCAGTCCCAACTGATTGGCATAGGCAATTATGGATTCCAACTGCGGCTGCAACATCGATAGGGGATAATGCGCGCTAACGCAGCGCAGGCCGGCCGCGCCCATCGACTGTTTGAACTCCTGTGCGCTCATGGCGTAGAAACCCGCCGCTTCGACCTCCGTATATCCGGCGGCAGCGATTGCCTTCAGGGTGCCGTCGAAGTCTTTGGGCAACAATTCCCGAAGAGAATAGAGCTGCAGCCCCAGCGGCAAGCCCAGCGGATAGGCATCCAGCAGAAGCGTGTCATAAAAAGCGAACGCGGCAACGGATGCGGCTCCAGCGAGTTTGAGGAAGTCGCGGCGCGAAGTTGTTGTCATGGGCGAATGGCCTCTCGGATCCCAGTAATTGTATTCCTTACGAGACGTTCTGAATTCACCGCGAGACACGGAGAGCACTGAGTCATTCTTCTTCTTTAGTTTGTTTTTCTCCCCGTCCTCTTTGCCACCGTGGTGAAGTGTCAGGCTTGGACTGTGCTGCGATACACTGCCTTCGAGACGACATTTTTAGCGTGGCAGACAACCAACAACTCGGGCTGGCGTTTGCGGCTCCGCAGCGCAAGGTGTATGCGGTGCGCGAGCTGGTGGCGGCATTGCGCACGCAGGTGGAACGCTCGTTCACCGACATCTACGTGGAAGGTGAGATTTCAAACTGCCGTCCCGCGGAGTCGGGCCACTTCTACTGCACCCTAAAGGACGGTGCAGCCCAGTTACGCGTGGTGATGTGGCGGACGCAGGCGCGACTGCTGCGCTTCCGTCCGGAAAACGGGTTGGCGGTGATCGCTCGCGGGCGCGTGACCGTTTACGACGAGCGCGGCGACCTGCAACTGCAGGCCGAGATGCTGGAGCCGAAAGGCGCCGGCGCCTTGCAGATTGCATTCGAGCAACTTAAAGCGAAACTGGCGGCCGAGGGTCTGTTCGATGCCGGTCGGAAGAAGCCGATCCCTGCGCTGCCGCGGTGTATAGGAGTTGTGACCTCAGCGCGTGGAGCCGCGCTGCAGGACATCCTGAATATCTTGCGACGGCGGCATGAGTCGGTGTCGGTGCTGATTTACGACGCGCGCGTGCAGGGCGAAAACGCTGCCAGTGAGGTGGGCGCTGGAGTGAAACATCTCAATCGCACCCATAAAGTGGATGTAATCATCATCGCGCGTGGCGGAGGTTCGTTCGAAGATCTATTTGCCTTCAACGACGAGGCGTTGGCGCGCACGATTGCGGCGACGACGACGCCCGTGATCTCTGCGGTTGGGCACGAAACTGACTTCACGATCTGCGATTTTGTAGCCGATCTGCGGGCACCCACACCGTCGGCAGCGGCTGAGTTGGTGATTCAGTCGAAACACGAACTGGCCGGCCGGCTGGCAATGTTGCGAGATCGCTTACGACAGTCCATCAACTACAAACTGCTGCGGTCGAACAATTCGTTATCGCGCCTGACCCGCCATTCAGCGTTCGTTCGCATGTCTGACATGCTGGCGCGCCGCCAGCAGCGTGTGGATGACTTGCTGTACCGAATGGCGCAGGCCCATCGACGCAACTTGGACAGCTTGCGGCGACGGCAGGAGTCGCTTGACGTTCGCTTGCGGCATCAGGACCTGCGCGTGCGACTGAGTGTAATCCGGCGCCAGTTGGAAACCCGCACCAGGGAGTTGCAGCGGGAATCAGAACGGCTGCTGTCGCAGAAGCAGACACACGTCGGCGAACTTACTTCTGCGTTGGGACACACGACCGGAGCAATCCTGTCGCGGCGGCGATCACGTTGGGAGCTATTGCAGAGCACCCTGAATGGATTGTCTCCCAAGGCCATCCTTGCGCGTGGATATGCGTTGGTATTCGATGCCGCCGGCAACCTGATCAAGGAAGCTTCGCAAGTCAAACGGGGGGACGCCGTGCGCGCGCAACTGGGTCGGGGAGAATTTACCGCTGCGGTAAATTCCATCGAGTTCGACTCCGACACGGAATAGGGCGTCGCGGGACGTCAGCTGTTTCAAGCGCTTCGCGCCGAGGCTTCGTCGCCCTGCATTAGAATAAAAGCAGACTCAATCAGCGCCACATGAAAGGAACCCTGAATGTTGCAGCGCCTGGGACATATCCCTGAGGTATCGCTGACTTCGGTCGTCGATATCCTGTTCGTGGCGTTCGTCATTTATGGGTTTTTGAAACTTTTGAAGCGGACACATGCGATGCCCGCGCTGCTGGGCGTGGCGGCAATCGGGTTCGCGTTATATGCCGCACATATCGAGCAGTTGAAGACGATCGACTGGCTGGTGGCTGCGGTACTGCCGCTGGCTGTTTTCGCGCTGATCGTCGTATTCGCTGCAGAAATCCGCCACGCGCTGGGGCGACTCGGCAGAAGCCTAACGATGTCGCGGCTTAGCGGTCGTGAGGTTGAAACCTATGACGACATTGTGCTGGCGGCCAACCTTTTCGCCAAAAATAAAATCGGTGCGCTCATTATCATCGAGCGCCAGGACGGACTGGGCAACTATATCGACAGCGGCGTGGCATTGGACGCGAACCTTTCCTACGACTTGCTGGCCACCATCTTCTTGAAGGACGCTCCCTTGCATGACGGCGCGGTGATCGTGCAAAAAGACCGCATCGCAGCGGCGGCCTGTTTTCTGCCACTGGCGACCGACCCGCAACTCTCAAAGCAGTTAGGAACCCGCCATCGCGCAGGCATCGGGATCACCCAGGAGACGGACGCAATTGCCGTGGTCGTTTCCGAGGAAACCGGCAGCATCAGCATTGCTTCCGGCGGAGAGATGGAGCGTGATATCACCGTCGAGCGCCTACGCGAGCGCATCGGCGAGTTGTTGCGCCGGTATATTCCGCTCACCACCCTGCCGACTTCCGCGACCGAGCGTGACAACCTGAAACCTGCTTCCGATCGGGTGGCGCAGGACAAGGGTGTTGCCAACGGGGCCGAACTGTGAGGACGCGCGGCTTTTTTCGCGACTATCTGCTGAATAACCTGGGGCTGAAAGTCCTCGCGGTGGCGATCTCGGTTGGGCTATGGTGGGTTGTTTCACGTGATCCGATGGTGGAATCGATCGTCACTGCTCCCATTGAATTTCTTCATGCGCCTGAGAGCCTCGTAATGACGTCCGACAGGACTTTCGACGTTCAAGTGGCGGTGAGTGGGCCGGAACGCATCATCCGGTCGATGGACCAGGCGGAGATCAATGCTGTCATTGACCTCTCCGGAGTAAAGGCGGGCGAGCGAACGTTCGACCTGGGCCCCAAACAGATTCACGTACCGCGGGGAGTGAAGGTGGAGCGAGTCGTGCCGTCGCAGATCCATATTGAGTTCAACCCGAGCGCGACCCGCACGGTTGACGTGCGTCCGCGGGTGATCGGTGCGTTCGTCAGTGGATATGGAATAACCGACGTCACGCCCGACCCGGCGACCATCGTCATCGAAGGACCGGCGAACCGGGTGAACGCGATCGAAACGGCGATCACCGATCCAGTCGATGCCACGGGCGTGATAGGCAAGGCGACGTTCACCACGCACGCTTACGTGCCCGACCCGCTGGTGCGGATTCAGCATCCGGCGCCGATTCACGTGACTGTCACGACAGGAAAATCATCCAGAGGAGCAGGCCAGCCTTGAGTGTTACGTCGCAGAAAGTATTCAAACGGCAATTATTTGGCACCGACGGAATTCGCGGCGTGGCGGGAGAGTATCCGCTGGACCGCACAACCGTTTATGCGATTGGCCGCGCGCTTGGTCAGCGTCTGGCGGAGCGCGATCCGAACGCAAGCGTCGTCATTGGGCAGGACACCCGCGAGTCGAGCGCGTGGATCAGCGAAGCGCTGGCCGCCGGACTGGAGGCCTCGCGCACCAAAGCGGTGGGCGCTGGGGTCATTACCACGCCAGGCGTGGCCTACCTGACGAGAGCAAACGGATTTTCCGCGGGCATTGTGATTTCGGCATCGCACAATCCATGGCACGACAACGGCATCAAAGTTTTCGGCGCCGATGGCTACAAGCTTTCCGATGAGTTGGAGCACGCGATCGAAGCTGACATCTTCAGCCACATCGAGCAGTTGGCGGCGGGTGCCGTCCAAGGCCGATGCCGCTGGTTACAGCATGTTGCCGGGCGATGCCAAACTGCGAGAGCAGTATGCCGAGTGGCTGGCATCCCTGGTGGGTCCGGGCAATTTCGGTAAGCTGCGCGTGCTGGTCGATTGCGCCAATGGCGCGGCCTGCAGCGTTGCCCAACTGGTGTTCAAGGACTGCGACATCGAAGCCGACTTCCTGCACATCGATCCCAATGGCCGCAACATCAACGCCAATTGTGGAGCGCTGCACCCCGAGCATGTGGCGGCGGAAGTGGCGAAGTCGAACGGCAAGTACGACCTGGGCATCACGTTCGACGGCGACGCCGACCGCGCGATGTTTTCCGATGCGGCGGGCAACGTGGTGAACGGCGATGGCGTGCTGCTGCTGGCGGCGCGCGACATGAAGGCACATGTGCTGCTGCATAACGACACTGTAGTGGCCACCACGATGTCGAACATGGGACTGGAAGCTGCGCTCAAACGCAGCGGCATCCGCATGCTTCGTGCTGCAGTCGGCGACAAATATGTGCTCGAGGAGATGATCAAGACCGGCGCTTCGCTAGGCGGCGAACAGTCGGGACACATCCTCTTTCGCGACATGGATACCACGACAGGCGACGGTATTCTGACTGCCTTGCGCGTATTGGAAGTGGTGGCGCGCGCCGGCAAGCCCCTGGCCGAGCTGGTGGCCGACATGAAGGTCTTCCCACAGCGGATTGAGAATGTGATCGTGCGCGAGAAGGTCCCCATGGATCAGTTGCCAGCAGTGATGGAAACGATCCGTTCCGCGGAAAGCGAACTGGATGGCAATGGCCGCGTGGTGGTGCGCTACTCCGGCACGGAAAAGCTGGCGCGGGTGATGGTGGAAGCCGAGTCGGAAGAAGCCATGGAGCGGCATGTGAAGACGATCGCGAGTGCGTTGCAGAAGGCAATTGGCGCGTAGGTGGGCGTTCCTTCGAGGAGGCCTGGTCGCCGCTTCGCTCAGTCGAGCTTGCCCAATCCTACGTCGTGGTACATCTCCAGATAATGACAGCGCACGCAGACGATCAGGCGAACCGGTAAGGCACAATTCGCGTTTTCGGTTTTGGTGGTGTCCGTCTCACGCGGGTTGACATATCCGTTAAGGCCAAATGAAGTTTCCAGCAAGGTCCTGTCGCCGTGGCACTTGGGGCACTCTACGTTGAATCCCAGTGACATCAATCGATCTCCGAGAGAAACGCAGATTATACGCTTCAAGATTTCGTTCATTCGGATCGATGCCGGCAATTGAGTGCCGCATCAACTGTACACGCTGGCCTGAGCTAATTGCTGGTTGCTAATTGCTTTCTACTCGAGGTCACGCCAGTTCGGTCCGACGCCTACTTCGACCTTCAGCGGGACTTTCAACTCGTGAACGTCCTCCATCTGCTGGGTGACGAGCCGTTTCATCACGTCGAGTTCGGCTTCAGGGACTTCGAAGACGAGTTCGTCATGCACCTGCAGCAGCATTTGCGAATGCATTTTGCGTTGGCGAATTTCGGCGTCGATGCGAATCATTGCCAGCTTAATGAGGTCGGCGGCGGTGCCTTGCAGTGGAGTATTGACGGCAGTACGCTCGGCAAAGCCGCGCAGGTTGGGGTTCTTGCTGAGAATGTCGGGAATTGGCCGGACACGGCCGAACAACGTCGCGACCTTCGACTCGGCGCGGGCCTGCTCCAGTGTGCGGTCGATGAACTGACGTACACCGACGTACTTCTCGAAGTAGGCGTCGATAAAGCGTTTGGCTTCTTTCTGTTCGATGCCAATTTGCTGCGACAGCCCGAAGGGCGATAGCCCGTAAACGATTCCGAAGTTCACGGCCTTAGCACGTCTGCGATGTTCGGCATTTACCTCGCCTGCGGGCACGCCGAAGACCTGCGAGGCGGTCAGCGTATGGATGTCGTCGCCGCGGCTGTAAGCGGCCACCAGCAGCGGGTCTTCGGAGAAGTGAGCGAGCAAACGCAACTCGATTTGGGAGTAATCGGCGGCGAGCAACAGGTTGCCTGGCTCGGCAACGAAGGCAGCGCGGATCTCGCGGCCCAGTTCGGTGCGAATCGGAATATTCTGCAGGTTGGGATTGATCGACGACAGGCGACCAGTGGCCGATCCCGCCATATTAAAGGTGGTGTGAAGCCGGCGCGTGGCTGGATTGAGCAGCGCGGGCAAGGCATCGACGTAGGTCGATTTGAGCTTGGATAGCTGGCGGTATTCGAGGACGAGCTTTGGGACTTCGTGCTCCGAAGCCAGACCCTCGAGCACATCGACCGCGGTGGAGATGGTCTTGCCCTTGCCGTACTTGAACGGCTTGGTCAGGTTGAGCTTGTTGAACAGCACGTCGCCCAGTTGCTTCGGCGAGTTGATGTTGAATTCGGCGCCGCATTTCTCCCAAATCTCGCGTGACTTCTGGCTGCACTCACGCTCGAGGCGCTGCGACATTTCGGCGAGCACTTCAGTGTCGATCTTGATACCGGCGGCTTCCATACGCGCCAACACTGCGACCATGGGAAGATCAATATCGTCGTAGACCTTCTTCAGGCCGGGTGTGAGTTCGTCGCGAAATTTAGCGGCGAGGCGCGAGGAGAGATCTGCGGCTTCGCCGAGATGGGTACCCATCTTCAGGTTGAAGGTGCGGAAGGCGACGTCCGCCAAGCCATACTTCGTGTAGGTAGGATTGAGCAGGTAGCCATAAAGCAACGTGTCGTGCTGCACGCCTTCCACAGCGGTGCCGCGCTCCCTGAAGGTGTGCATCGCGGCCTTGGAGTCGTGAATTGCCTTTGGGATCGACGGATCGGCGAGTGCCCGCCTCAACTCTTGTGCGACCACTGATTCGTCGAGCACAAGCGAAAGCGCGGTGGCCTCTTTGGCGGAAATCGCAATACGAAGTTGTGAAGGCGCGGCAGGGACAGCCGGCGTGGCCGAAAGCATCATCTGCGCGTCTGGCTCCTCCTCCGTCTCGGTTTCGGTGGATTCGGCGCCTGACTGACCGGAGTTTTCCAGCGCGATGGCCAGGGCACTGCCAGGATTCTTGCGGACAGCCTCCACCGCCTCTTCAATGTCCGACGCAGACGTGGCATCGCGGTAGTTAGTCTCGCCAAGCTCGACGCTCTCGGTGAGAAATTCCCGAGTGAGCGTGTTGAACTCCAACTCGGTGAAAAGCGCGCGAGCGGCGTCAGGGTCGGGCGATTGCGCCAGCATCATGGCAGGATCGAAGTCCACCGCGACATCGGTCTTGATGGTGACGAGTTCTTTGCTAAGGAGGACCATGTCGCGGTTGTTCTGCAGCGACTCGCGATAGGTCTTGCGCTCGATTTCGGCGGCGCGGTCAAGCGCATTTTCAACGGTGCCGAAGCGCTGAATCAGCTCGACCGATCCCTTGTCGCCAATGCCGGGAGCCCCGGGGACTTCGTCGATGGAATCGCCACGCAGCGCCATGACGTCCACCACGCGTTCCGGCGGCACGCCAAGAATTTCCTGCACTTTTGCGGGGTCGGAAATGAGATTGTCTTTCAGCGGATTCAAGACCGACACGCGATCGTTGACCAACTGCATCATGTCCTTATCGCTGGAGACGATGTAAACCGAGAATCCCTCGTCGGCTGCTTTGCGGGCGAGTGTGCCGATGACGTCGTCAGCCTCGAAGCCGCTGGCCTCAAGAATGGGAATGCGATAGGCCTCGAGGGCGCGGCGGATGTAAGGAATCTGCTGCGCGAGGTCGGCCTGCATTTCCGGACGGTCGGCCTTGTAGCCCTTGTAGTGAACATCGACGTGGGTCTGAGTCTTGGCATCGAACTTGCGGAAGCTGGGCATGGCCGCGGCCTGCTCATCGCGGAAGGTAGGAGCGGCCACGTCGAAAACCGCCGCGAGGTATTGCGGATTGAAGTCTGCGCGCAGCTTGCGCAACATGTTGACGAAGATATAAGTCGCGCTGGTCGGGATGCCGGTCTTAGTCGACATGGGACGCTGCATCGCGTGATAGGCACGGAAGATGAACCACATCGCATCGATGAGGAAGATGCGTCCCTTGGAACCGGCGGTCTCAGTGGGAAGCGCGGAAGCGGTTGAAGGCTTGGCGACGGCGTCGGAGGGCGCGGACTTTTTCTTCGCAGGCAAGCGAGAATTCTACCGGAACTACCAGATGAAAATCCCCCCTCAAGCTGGAGTGGTGCGCCGGCGATGGGGCGAGCCGGTGCAGAACCAAGCCGCGTGGGTCTTACTCGAAAGGAGAGATTATCTTGCTTTTCAAGTGGAGCGGAAGCATAATTGCCGTCCATTGGGGCGGAATGGATGTTCTGGCCCAGGCCCATTCGCTTACAAGCGAGGAAGGAATTCCGATAAACGTCCTCGCACGAGGAGGATTTCAATGAAGCTACTCAAATGTGCGCTGATCGTTGGTCTGCTGTTCCTGGTAGCCACGGCATACGCTGACACGTTCCAAACCTACAATCTAGCCTGGTCAGGCGCTACCTTCGGCAACAGCGCGACCGCGACTGGACAAATCACCCTCGACCTTACCACCCTGCCGAACCCTGGTCCTACCGTTTATGACATGTACAACGACATTTCGAGCCTTACGATAACCGTTATCGGGGCAAGCTCAGGCAATGGAACTTGGACGAAGGCCGATCTGTGTGCGTGCAGCGCCCTTGGCACCTTCACCTACTGGTGGACTGGTGGGGGCGCCTTAAACATGAACCAGCAACTTGTCGGACAGCCAACCTTTGGGAATCCTTGGGGGACACCTGATGGCATAAGTGGAGACTTCAATTTCTTCTTTACCAATGGTGGTCCGCTTGGCACGTTTTACTTCACTATGACAACTGATGGCGGTTTAGAGGATTCGATGCTTCTAACCTCGGTGGCTCCGGTCTCTACTACTCCCGAACCTGGAGGAGTGGTTCTTATGAGCAGCGGACTCGCCCTGCTTGCCGGAACGATCCGTCGCAGATTCTTGCTGTAGACGCCAGAAGACTCAGTCGAAACGATAAGGGCACTCATACCCGAGTGCCCATTTTCATTGCGCTATTCCACAAACATGCAATCTCCATAGGAAAAGAATCGATAGCGCTCAAGGACAGCATGCTCGTAGGCGGCGAGTGTGCGTTCACGCCCGGCGAAGGCCGACACTAGCATGATCAGCGTCGACTTAGGCAGATGGAAGTTGGTCAACAGGGCGCCGACCACGCGAAAGTCGAATCCAGGATAGATAAAGATGCCGGCCTCGGCCGACAGCGCAACGATGCGCCCGTCCGGCGACTGCCGCGTGGCCGCCTCCAAAGTGCGAACCGTGGTGGTGCCGACCGCGACGATCCTTCGTTTGGCATCACGGGCACGTTGAATTTGTTCTGCGGCTTCGGGCGAGATCGAGTACCGCTCGCGATGGATCGTGTGCTCCTCGATTACATCGACGCGGATCGGCTGAAAGGTGCCAAGGCCCACGTGCAGTGTAATTTCGGCAGTCTCGATGCCCCGGGCGCGAATGCGGTCGAGTGTTTCGGAGGTGAAATGCAATCCGGCGGTGGGAGCGGCGACCGAGCCTGACGGCTTGGCGTACACGGTCTGGTATTGCTTGCGATCAAGCGGCGTATCGGCACGATCGATGTACGGAGGAAGCGGAACGTGTCCGATGCGCTCAAGCACCGCGAAGAAGTCGCCGACAGGATCGAAGCGGAGATGGCGCTCACCAAATTCACCACGCGCGACAATCTCGGCTGCGAGATGATGCGATCCCTCGGAGGCTTCCAGTCCAAAGTAGATGCGCTCACCGATACCCAGCTTGCGCCCGGGATGGACCAGCGCCTCCCAGATATTAGGCTCGGTAGAGAGCTGACGAGTGAGTAGCACCTCGACTTTGCCGTGCAGGAACCGCGCGGCGGCGGGATTCGAAGGAGAAATGGGCTGTGCGCGTGAGCCACTGCGGCGCCCATACAGCCGCGCCGGTAGAACGCGCGTATTGTTTACCACCATCAAATCGTCGGGGCGAAGCAGTTCAGGGAATTCCCTGAAGCTGGTGTCGCGCAGACGATCCCCTCCGCGAGTCAAGTGCAACATGCGAGCAGCGGCGCGGTCGGCGAGCGGTTGCTGGGCGATCAATTCCTCAGGCAAGTGATAGTCGAACTCAGAAACCAGCACAGATCCGATTATGCCCTACGGGAAATCACAAACGAACGGCTTCGGGCTTTCGCGGAATTCGCAAACTGCGGTACCATAGAAAGACTGGAGATTCGTACCTCAATCAGCCCTACAGCATGACGAGCGAACAAAAGCATCGGGACGAAATTGTCCGCTTCGGTAAGTTGTTGCACCAGACTGGTTTGGTGGCCGCGACCGACGGAAACCTCTCGGTGCGCCTGGGCGACGGCACATTTCTATGCACGCCCACGGTGATGAGCAAGGGCCTTATGGAAGCTGATGACCTGGTCATCGTCGACGCACACGGACATAAGGTCAGCGGACGCCGCAACGTTTCCAGCGAAATCGCGATGCACTTGTTTATTTACCGCCAACGCCCTGACGTGGGCGCGGTCGTACACGCGCATCCTCCCACTGCGACTGGATTTGCCGCTGCCGGCATGCCCCTCGACAGCGCGCTATGTTCGGAAATCGTCATCACGCTGGGTACGGTGCCGCTGGCAAATTATGAAACGCCGGGCACGCCGGAGTTGGCTGAAGGTTTAGCTCCTCTGGTCGGCGATCATGACGCCATCCTGATGGCAAACCATGGCGTTGTAACCTACGGCGTAGACCTATTGACTGCATACATGAACATGGAAACCGTCGAGCACTACGCCAAGATCGCATTGGTCACGCACATGCTGGGCAAGCAACAACCGCTCAGCGACGTCCATGTCAACAAGCTGCGCGAGATCCGGCAGCAGTATCACGCACGAAACCACGTTGGCGCGGCGCGCGGCGAGGACTAAGTTCAATCGATTTGTGAAGGCACAAAGGCGCGAGTGAATCGCGCCTGATTTATTGGTGGCAGGGTGATCACCTTTGTATGAATGAAATTCTCGCCTTCCGAACATCGCAGCAATTTCGCAAGTGGCTGGCGGCCAATCATCGCAAGTCAGAAGGGATTTGGCTGCGGATTTTCAAGAAAGACTCGGGAGAACCCTCCATCACCTATGCTGAAGCGTTGGATGAGGCGCTGTGCTATGGATGGATCGACGGACAAAAGCAGCGTCACGACGATACTTCGTGGCGGCAGAGGTTCACCCGCAGGCGCCCAAAGAGCGGATGGTCCAAGATCAACACGCAACATGCGGAACGGTTGATGGAAGCGGGCCTGATGATGCCGGCGGGCCAGATCGAAATCGATGCCGCGAAAAAAGACGGACGCTGGCAAACAGCTTACGATTCCCCTAGCAACGCAACGTTCCCCGAAGAATTTCTGGCAGCGTTGCGTAAAGACAAGAAGGCGGAAGCGTTCTTCAAGACCCTCAACAAAGCAAACCTCTACGCGATTGCTTACCGGCTGCAAACTGCGAAGAAACCAGAAACCAAACAAAAGCGAATGGAAATGATTCTAGCTATGCTGGCCAGCGGCGAGACATTTCACTGATCCCTCGTCGCTCAATGTGTCGCCGCCAGCGTGAAACAGGCCAAGCAAGATGCGGCGTATCTTTATTCTCCACCAAAGCGGAAGCGCATTCCGGCACGGAAATTCGCCTTTAACGCCGGGTATCCCAGCACCTCGTTGTAGTGTTCGTTGAGCGCGTTGCCGACATTGGCATAGGCGGTGATGTGGTGCGTCACGTTGTACCAGCCCTCCAAGATCGACGCGAGCGTATCCCGCGGCGTAGTAAATGGGCGGGATGAGGCCGAAGAGAAAGTCAGAGTCGGGACGGCGTCCCACCGCGACTACTGCCACGTTCGCCCCGAAACGCGTACGCACGTAGGTGAACATCGCGGTCCCGGCCTGTTTGGGACGACGCAACAAAGGCGCTCCCACGCCAGAGATCAGCGGATCGCAAAACGGCGGATCGCAGGGCGGGGCTTCCTGTATTTGCGTAGACGTGTAGGTGTAAGCACCGGTGAAGGAAAGGTGACTGCCGAACTGTCCGTGCAGTTCGACCTCAGCACCGTGGGCCATCGACTTGTTGAGATTCACGTATTGACTGGTGAAGTCGACCGGATTGGTTTGAAACTCAATTTGGTTGTGAAACTGGTTGTCGTAATACAACAGCACTGAGTGAAAGCTTGTTGCCGAAAAAACCCTGCTCGAAGCCGGCTTCCCAGGAGCGGTTCTGCTCGGCCTGAAGGTTCGGGTTCGGCAGGACGGGAAATGTGCCGGAAATGCCGAAGGACTGCAGGAAGCTTGGCTCCTTAATGCCCTCGGAATATGCGGCTCGTAAGCGAGTGCCGCTGAAAGCCTCGTTCCCGCGGAACAGCAGGAACGAGGCGGAGGCGCGGGGAACACCCTTGTTGCCAAAGCTGGAGTTATTCACAAAGCCGATTCCCGCCAACACAGCGAGCCGTTTCCATGTGAGAAGTTCCTGAGCGAAGAGGTAGTTGTTGAAGCGCACGCCGCTGGTATTGCTGAACGAGGCGAAGTCGGTACCGGGCGCAAAGTTAGAGGTGATGTGCCCGTTCTCGTCCTCGAAGGTGTAGCCGATGGTGGTTTGCGCCCAGGGACGCGGTGTCCATTGACCCTGGTATTCGAAACCCGCACGATTGTACTTGCTGAGGTTAGAGAAGGGGCTGTCGATGAACTCTCGACCGGGATCGACGACAGCCTGCGAGTTGGCTTGCAGGTGGTTGTACTCGTAGCCGCTGAACGTGTGCTGCCATGCACCTGGTCCGCTGACGGCAAGCTCCGCACTCATCAGAAAATTGTTCTGGTGCGCGAGTTGATTGGAGTTGGGCGGCAGGACAGGATCGCCGTTGAACCACCAGTTTGACTGCACGCCGGTCCAGTTGTTCGAATGCCGCAGACGAAGTCGGAGAGCGATGCGTGGCGAAAAACGCATCCCGACATTGCCACCCTCGAGTCCGTTGGAATAGCTGTCGTTGATTCCTTGACCTTCAGTATTGAACTGGTTCAGGAAGAAGTTGTAGTCGAAGATCTTGTCGGCACCGGCGACCGATGCGTATCCGTTGGCGGTCGAAAACGTGCCGCCGTCCGCGCCGAACTCAAATTCCGGCTTCAAGGTTGTGCCGGTCGTGGTCCAGAGTTGCACCACGCTGGTCATGGCATCGGTGCCGTAGATGGTGCTTTCGGGACCGCGCACGACCTCCAGTCGCTCGATGTTGTTCATTGGCGTGACGCCGAAATCGTAGAATCCGCCAGGATCGTTAACCGGCACGCCGTCGATCAGGACCTTGTTATAGCTGGACTCTCCACCGCGCACGAACAAACTCGCCTGACTGCCGCGGCGGCCGCTGGTGTTGACGATGGCCCCGGGAATGTATGTGATGGCATCGGCGGCGGCGGGTGGATTGAGCAGCGTGAGTTGATCGTTGTTGAGGAAGTCGAGCGAGACGGCTGTGTCATTCGCCGTGCTAGGGGTTGCGGTGGCAGAGACCACGACGGTCTGGGGCGTGGTCGCCAGGTTCAATTTCACGACTGCAGGTTCAGTCCGCGGAACAGCAACGTGCAGGGACTGCTCCGCGAATCCAGGCGCGAGAATCACGGCCTGATAGTCTCCGTCGGTCAGGTTAGAAAACGACACGACTCCATCGCCAGTGGTTGTAAGAATTCCGACTCCGACGTTGTCAGCGGAGCGATAAAGCGTCACCTGCACTCCGGAGACACGCTCGCCGGATGGGCTCTGCACGATAAGTTGAAGGTTGGCGGCGAAAACGGTGCCGGCAGTCAGAAGCAAAAAAAAGAAGATGCGAACGCGGGTCAACTCTCCTCCTCACGCGAAAGGGGTTGGATGAAGGTTCGCGCCGGTCTCCTGACTTGCGAGTTGCGATGCGGACATCGCGAACAACGACGGAGGCCTTCCCGTTTGCACAGTGGCCTGGCGCCAAACAGCTCGCTTACAGTTGCGCGGCAGCGCGGGATTTGCACCCGCTTCCCAGTTCCGCCGCAATGGCGGAACGCGCGAACCAAAATCGTGGATGATCTGAAAAGAACAACCCGGAACAAATATTTGCTCCAGGGGAAACTCTGACTTTATCGACCAGTGGAACAGGTGTCAATCGCGAAGCGAGGAAAATTGCGATTCGGCGTATACCGTGATGCGCTCCAGAGCCTCCTGCATTTCGACATGCGCAGCCGCAAGGCGTTCGTCATCGGCATCGGGAGGAACGAAAATCTTGCGAGCAACTCGGATGTAAGCGCGCGAAAACGGCTTGGGAATCATCATCGCGTCCCAGGTCTTAAGCACCCAGGCGTTATCCATCGCGACGTAAAACGCCGTGATAGGGACTCCGGTCGTGCGAGCCAGCAACACCGGCCCTCGTTTCGCGACGTATCGGGGACCGCGAGGACCATCGATGGTGAAGGCAGCGCCGCCGCCTTTCGTGACGAAAGAGTGCAACTCCAGCAGACCGCGTTGGCCTCCGCGCGAACTGGAACCGCGTACCGGAAGATAACCGAAACGGCGAATGACGCGCGCGATGAACTCTCCATCCTGGCTTCTGCTGGTAAGCACGGCGAAATTCCTATCGCGGAAAATCCATGTCGCCCCCAGAACGCAGCGGTGCCAGAAGGGATAAATGCCGGGATAGACATTGTCCATGCTGCCGATGGAGCCGTCTTCCCAGGAGAACTCGATGCGAAGCGTGCGACCGACCAACCAGATGAACGCGGAAGCTGCCCATGCCACCAGCGCGAATTGCACTCGCTGCCACAGCGTGAATTGGCGTTCGCCCGCGTCAGTTATGCCAGCGGTGGATTCGAGGGGCACGAGGAGAGTCTAAATCAGTAGCGACAAAGCAAGTTCCCAGTTACCGGTGATCACTCGCATCATCCCGAGTACCGCAGCCACTTGCGCAACTCCGGCAGCGTCGGACGCTTGCCATACATCAGGATGCCCACGCGATAAATCCGCGAAGACAGACCCAGCATTCCCCATGTCGTCAGCAGCATCAGCGTGATGCACAGAACGATCTGCCACATCGGAGGCGTCTCGACCATGATGCGCACGAACATCAGGATGGGCGCGAAGAACGGAACCATCGACGTCCAGAAGGCGAGCGGCGAGTTGGGATGTTGCAGCACCGGCGTGCTCAGGACGATGGAGAAGATGATGGGCAGCATGGCAGGCCACTGCACCTGCTGCGCTTCCTGGTCGGAATTCACCATCGAGCCCAGGCAGCGTACATGGTGGAATAGAGGAAGTAGCCGAGGATGAAGAACACCCCGAACGCGATGATCCAGCCATGGGAATGTGGACATTGGACAACATCGACCGCGAGGCCATCAGTCCGGGGAGGGAGAAGGCCCCGGCTACGGCCAGCCAGATGATGATCTGCGTCAGGCCGACGGCGCCCACGCCTATAATCTTTCCGGCGAGCAGTTGTTTCGCCGTCACCGAGGAGAGCAGGACTTCGAGGATGCGCGAGCTTTTCTCCTCGATGATGGAGCGCATGACGGCGAATCCGTACACCAGCACGTTCACGTAGAGCAGCATGACCATGGTGAACGAAACCAGGAACACCGAGATGCCGCTGGCGCCTTCCTTGCCTTTCTCGATGCGGATGGAGTCGAGGTCGATGGGCTTCAGCAGGGTTTCGACTTCCGCGCCACTCATGCCCTTTTGCGCGAACTGGCGCTTGACCAGCGCAGACTGGACGGCGTTGCGCAATTCGATGCTTTCGCCGAAGTCAGTCACGTCCCTGGCGCTGTAAACCACCTTGCGGTTGGCAAGGTCGTTGTCCGAAAGCCACAGGAAGCCATCGATTTTGCCGTCAGAAACTTGCTGCCGCAAGGAATTTCGCTCCGCTTCCGTGGCGTTCGGTGTTGATGTCGATGGCGTAACGAGGCGCTGGCGCTTTCTGCCTCAGACCGACCGGCCTCGCTCTTAGTCCCATCGGCTTGGCTGGTTTCGCCATTGCGATGGCATCAACTGCTGCTTCACCGCTTCGGCTATTTCCGGGATTGTTGGCCACCAGAACGATATGGCGGGTGCCCTCCGACTTCATGTCAGAAAGCAACGCGGGTATGAGGATCGTGGACGCCATGAACACCGGCATCAGAAGGGTCATGATGATGAAGGCCTTGCTGCGGATGCGCTCCAGGTATTCGCGCCGGATGACCAGCCAGGTGTTATGCATTTTGGCCTACCACGTCGATGAAGATTTCCTCCAGCGAAGGCTCAACCAGTTCGAAGCGGCTGATGCGCGCGTGCTGCGACGCCATGCTGCAGCAATTGCTGCGAGTCGGCGCCGGGCTTCAACCGTACTTCCACATAGTTGCCGTAGTTGTTAAACGACTCGATGAGATCGCTGTCTTCAAGTGGCGGATCGCCCTCGTACTGCATTTGCACCGTGTTCTTGCCGTAGCTCGCCTTGATCTTCTTGAGTTCGCCTTCCAGCACGCTGCGGCCGTGATCGATCAGGCAGATGGAATCGCACAGGCGCTCCACTTGGTCCATGCGGTGGGTAGAGAAGAGGATAGTCTTGCCCTTCTTTCTTAGCTCAATCATCACGTCTTTCAGCATCACGGCATTGGCTGGGTCGAGCCCGGAGAACGGCTCATCGAGGATCATGAGGTCGGGATCGTGCAGCAAAGCGGCGATGAACTGGATCTTCTGCTGCATGCCCTTGGACAGCTCCTCGACTTTCTTTTGGGCCCATTCGGCAAGCTGCAGGCGCTCGCACCAGTCCAGCGAACGCTTGCCGTGCCTCGGCCGCCGCCAAACCGTGCAGAGATCCAAGAAAGATGAGTTGGTCGAGAACCTTCATCCGCTTATAGAGTCCACGCTCCTCCGGCAGGTAGCCGACCCGCTGCAACTGTTGGCGATGAAATTTCTCGCCGAAGAGCCAAACTTCCCCTTCGTCGGGAATATTGATGCCGATCATCATCCGGATAGTCGTGGTTTTGCCGGCGCCGTTGGGGCCGAGCAAACCGTAGACGCCGCCTTCGCGAATCTTGAACGAAAGATGATCGACGGCGACAAACTGATCGTAGGTCTTGTGAATTCCGCGTAGTTCTACGGTATCGGGCATAAGTTTGGTCGGGCCGAGGAAACAGCCCGTACATTGCCGTCTAGTAAGTGATCACGGGTCAACGGTGCCGTTACGATTGTACCGATACCTTATGGCGAAGAAAATTGAACAGAGATATTACTGGGCCCGAAGGTTATCCCAGATGCACGCGCAATTCGGAGTCGCGGGCAGCATCTTCGGCGAATCGGCGCGCCGTAATATCGAGATTGATTCCGACCATGCGCTTAGGTTTTCCCGCGGCATCGTAGAAAACCTGTCCATGGCTGGAAACCCAGCGGACTCGCCCCCTGGCGGTACGAATGCGATACTCCTCGGACCAGTTATGCATCCGTCTTCGGAAGATATCTTCCAGTTGCCCCACCACGCGGTCACGATCGTCAGAATGCAAGCTTCCGATCCATTTCTCGTAGGACGGCTCTTCATCGAGTGCGAAATCGCAAATGCGCTGGAAGCCATCAGACCAGTAGACCTTGTTGTTGGCAACATCCCAGTCCCACACGCCGCCTGATACGACTCCCTCCGCAATGCGGAGGCGTTCCTCGTTGGCCAGCAACTGTTGCTGAGCCGCTTTGCGGATTTCAGCCTCAACCGACGCTTGCTGCACCGCCTCGCGGCTGACCTCGCCCAGAGCGGAAATGACCAGCCCGCAAATGGCAAACATCAGCGTGCCAACCACGGCATTCGTGTCCGGCAGCCCAAGCGTGTACAGAGGAGGAATCAGAAAGTAGTCAGTCAACGACACCGTGGTAAGGACCGCAACAATCCCTGGTCCCAACCCGCCGTAGAAAGCGGAGATCGCGATGGGTAGAAACAGAGTGGCAAAAGGAACACCGTCGTCGATTATGAAGTGACCTACCAGCCAACGCGCGGCGATGAAGGCGAGCGAGAGCAGCACGGCCCCGCCGTATCGCAGCAGGATATTGTGCTGCGAATCGCGCTGGGGAATAAACCGAAATATCGATCGGAAATCGGGCATGGCCAAATCGGGTAGGGTACGCAATCCTTCCCCTACAGAGTTGACGCTCAACGGCGAGATTTCGCCATAGCCAATAAGTGACCCGTGCTCCGCACGTTTATCTGACTCGCGTTGTATATGAATTTGCTCCACGGCCAACATTCACCTAATAGCTACGGCATATATTTCAGGTCGGAGCGGGCGGCTCAAATGTGGAACCTACGATTCTGGCTCGATGAAATTGCGGACCATCTGTTTGCCGTAACTGGTCAGCACACTTTCAGGGTGGAATTGTACTCCCTCAACGTCGTACTTCCGGTGACGAACACCCATAATTACTCGGCTGCCATCAAGATCCACGCAGGTCGCGGATATCGCAAGGTCGGTGGGAAGCGATTTTTCTTCGATCACCAGCGAATGATAGCGAGTCGCGGTCATGGGAGAAGGAATTCCGCGAAAAATGGTCTTACCGTCATGATCGACAGCGCTAGTCTTGCCATGCATAAGATTGGCAGCGCGAATGACGTTGCCCCCGAAGGCCGCGCCAATCGCTTGGTGTCCAAGACAAACGCCGAAAATGGGCACTTGTCCTGCGAAATGCCTGATTACCTCAATACTGATGCCCGCTTCTTGTGGAGTACAGGGCCCGGGAGAGATCACGATGCGGGTCGGCGCGAGCCGTTCGATCTCTTCGACCGTAACCTGGTCGTTTCGGCGTACTACTACTTCGTGACCCATCTCACCGATGTACTGCACCAGGTTGTAGGTGAAGGAATCGTAATTGTCGAGGACGAAAATCATGAGAACAGTTTCAAGTTTCGAGTTTCAAGTTTCAAGTTGCACCCCGCACGCCAACTCGGCCTGACAGCTACAGCTCGGACGCGCCTGCTGTGCTCTCACGCAAACGCTACGGTGATTCAATGGGGGAGGGAATCAATCAGGCCATTCAACATTCGCAAAACTTCTTGTGTTCGCACCACTAACTTCTCCCCGGATGTCCCTTCAATAAAATGGAGATCTGTAGCTAACAAGATCTGGGTTTCCAATTCCAGTAACGATCCTCTGGCCACTCCTAGAAATTGCTTGAATTCACCCTTGGACAACCGTCCTTGACCTTCAGCGATGTTGCTGGGGACCGAGACAGCCGAACGCCGCATCTGCGCCGACAAACCATATATCTCCGACTTAGGGAACTCGCGCGTCTGCACATAAACGTCTCCGACCAAGGCGAATGCTTTTTGCCATACCAACAAGTCACGATAGGTGTGCGACAAACAACCTCCCAGCCTTTACTCGAAACTAGAAACTCGAAACTACTGCCTCATCCGGCTCGTCTCCGCCGCGCGGAGCAGTGCGCTCGCTTTGTTCATGCACTCTTGGTATTCGCTTTCAGGATCGGAGTCAGCAACGATGCCTGCGCCGGCCTGCACGTAAGCACGGCCGCGATGCAGGACCATAGTCCGAATGGCAATGCACGAGTCGAGATTGCCGGCGTAATCGGCATAGAGAATTGCTCCGCCATACACTCCACGACGCACCGGCTCCAGTTCTTCGATGATTTCCATGGCGCGAACTTTGGGCGCGCCGCTCAAAGTTCCCGCCGGAAAGCACGCCGCCACCGCATCGAGGGCATCGAGCTGCGGCGAAGCTGGCCTTCCAGCGCCGACACCAGATGCATGACATGGGAGTAGCGCTCGACGTACATCAGGTCGCGAACCTTTACTGACCGTAGTCGCTGACGCGTCCTAGGTCGTTGCGGCCGAGATCGACCAGCATCACGTGTTCGGCGCGTTCCTTTTCGTCAGTGCGCAGTTCTTCGATTAGGCGTTCGTCATCGGCGGCTTCTTCGCCGCGACGCCTTGTGCCCGCGATCGGACGGTACTCCAGCTTGCGTCCCTCGATGCGCACCAGCATTTCCGGCGACGCGCCCAACTACGTGCAAATCGTCGAGTTGAAGGAAGAACATGTAGGGTGACGGATTCACGGTGCGCAGAGCGCGATAAATCTGGAATGGCTCAGCCGGCGGCTTGAAGTCCAGCCGCTGCGACAGCACGACCTGGAAAATGTCGCCGGCGGCAATGTATTCCTTGGCGCGGCGCACGCTGGCCAAAAACTCTTCGTGCGATGTGCTGTTATGCACCGTGATGGCTTTGCGTTTCGCGGGAGACGACCAGCCCAATTGTTGCCGATGAATTCCGCGCACCAGCTTGCGTTCCAGGCGTCAATGTCGGCGAGGGCGCGGTCGTATGCTTTGCGCGGCGACTCGGCGCGAACGTCGGCGGAGGCGATGATGTGCAACTGGTGCTTCAGGTGATCGAAGGCCAGCAGCCGGTCGTAGAAAGTGAAGATGCAATCCGGCAAATCGACATCGGCTTTCGCGGTATAAGGCAGCCGCTCAAACTGGCGCACCATGTCGTAGGCGAAATAGCCGACGCCTCCGGACGTGAACGGTGGCAATCCGGGAACCGTCGCGGGACGAAACTGTCGCAGCGTCTCCCGCAATACGTCGTTGACGTTGCCCGTGCGGCGCTCTTCGTTCGCTCCCCGGCGGATCGTCAGTTCTCGGCCACGCGCCGTAAGCACCATGCTGGGCTGCGCGCCCACAAACGTGTAACGGCCGATCTTCTCGCCGCCTTCGACTGATTCCAGCAGGAAGGAATATTTCTGTTTCGCGGCGACGCTCAGGAACGCGCCCACTGGCGTCAACAGGTCGGCGCTCAGCGTCTTGGCCACTGGAATCAGGGTCGCGTCGCGGCTGAGCTGCAGAAAACTCTTGTAGTCGGGTGTGACCATTCAGTTCCTGGCGCAAGTTGCGGGAGTGATTCGGATTATACGAGAGCCCGACGCCGTCTCGCTTGGTGAGCTAGGAACGCGCTGGGAGACCACGCATCACACCCTTTTGTGGCACACGTCACCAAGAATAGATTTTATAAGAGTTAACATGTTTGCAATTTGGGTCCTGCTGCACCACAGGCTCCCCCGTGATGAATCCGGCCGATCTGTCGACCCTCTTGAGAGGCCGAGTTGGGATCCGGGACTACTTCGCTCCCTGGTCGCAAAGTATCGAGTCAGGAAGGAGTACTGGATGCAGCCACTCATTCAGTCTGGGCGCAACTATCTGCGATCTGGCCGACCGATTTGGTTCGCTGGCCTGTACGTGTTGTTTACCTGGGCGTGGATATTCTTCAACGACAAGCTCGTCGCACATCTCTCGCTTAACGTGGCTGCCGCAGCTCGCTGGGACGTGATAAGGCACGTTATATACGTGATCATCACCAGCAGCGTGATTTACGAAATGACGCGGCGGCTCGGGGCAATCAACAGGAACCTGGAAAACATTGTTACTAGCCGCACCGCAGCCTTAACTGCGTCGGAAAAAGACTTGCGCACCCGTGAGGAGTGGATGCGCAGGCTGGTAGCCAGCCTGCCGGATGTGGCCTGGACCACGTCGGAAGACTTTCATACCATTTTCGTCAGCCCAAATGTTGTGGGCATTTTCGGCTTCTCTGTGGAAGAGGTCTACGACAGTAGCCAACAGGTGTTTCTGCGCTCCCTTCATCCCGACGATCGACAGCGCGTCATCGATAATTACCGAGCACTCTTCGAGCATGGCCGGCCGTTTGATGAGGAATTTCGCGCGCGGCACAAAGAAGGCCGCTGGATCTGGGTGCACGACCGCGCAGTCCAGACTCATACGGAAGGCGGCGTCCTGTACGCCGACGGCGTACTCACGGATATCACCGCACGAAAAGAAGCAGAGTACGCGCGGGAAGCGGCCGACAAACGCTACCGGCTACTTTTTGAAAGGAACCTCGCTGGAGTCTTTCGGGCAGAGGTCGGCGGCAAACTGCTCGACTGCAATCCGGCTCTGGTTCGCATGCTGGGATACGACTCCTCGGATCAGCTATTGGGTCGCGCCTCGGCGGAAATCTTGTACGAGCCTGCGGAGCAAGAGATGTTGCTGCACAGTCTGGCAAAAACCGGCGCCATCAGCAATGTCGAGATCAGGCTCAGGCGGAACGACGGCGCGGTTCTCTGGGGTCTGCACAATGTCAACTTGCTGGCCCCAGAGGATGGCGGCCCGCCCTGTATCGAGGGTATGGTGATTGACGTCACCGAACGAAAACAGACGGTTAGCGCTCTGAGCCAGCAACTTTCGTTAATGCAAGCAATCACTTCCACAGCGCCTGACGCTTTGTTCATGCTGGACACCGAAGGGCGCGTAACTTTCATGAATCCCGCGGGCGAGCGAATGCTCGGTTACACAACAGCTGAGCTGCAGGGCAAGGTCTTGCATGATGTCTGTCACTGCAGGCTGCGGGACGGCAGTCCGCTACCCCAATCGAAGTGCATCATTGCTCAAGCTACTGCCTCAGGCAACACCTTGAGTGGTTACGAGGACGTGCATTTTCGCAAAGACGGCACAGCTGTCGATGTCTCGTTTTCCTGCGCGCCGCTGTGGGAAGGCAACCAGTTAGCGGGCTCGGTCCTTATGCTGCGCGATATCACCAGACGCAAGCTGGCGGAACAACAATATCAGTCCCTCCAGGAGCAGTTCCTGCATGCTCAGAAGATGGAGGCCATAGGCCGTCTGGCCGGCGGCGTTGCCCATGACTTCAACAATTTGCTCCAGGTGATCAACGGCTATTCGAGTTTGATCGTGGATGAGAGCGGCCACGATTCGGCGCTAGCTAAGAAGGCGGGGGCCATTCACGAAGCGGGCGCGCGGGCCGCCCGTCTCACCCAGCAGCTTCTGGATTTTAGTCGAAAAGACCCCAGCGATCCTCTGATCACGTCACTAGACCGCACGGTAAAGGAAATCATCAAGATGGTACGGACGCTGGTCGGCGAAGACATCGAACTGAACACGCAAATTCACTCCGACGGAATCTGCGTCAAAATCAGTTCCGGACAGTTGGAACAGTTGATCATGAACCTCGTGGTCAACGCCCGCGATGCCATGCCAAAAGGAGGGAAGCTCCGCATCGAAACCAACTGCCTCAATCTCGATGAGCAGTCTGCCGAAGCTTTCGGCAAACTCTCGCGCGGTGCTTATGCTCAGATTTCCGTGGCTGACAATGGATGCGGTATGGATACGGACACTATGAGGCGTGCTTTCGAACCGTTCTTTACCACCAAAGAACGCGGCAAAGGCACTGGTCTTGGGTTGTCCACGGTGTATGGCATCGTGACTCAAAACGGCGGAGGGATTCAAATTGAGAGCACGCCGGGCGAGGGAACTACCTTTCGCATCTGTTTGCCAGTGGCCAAGTCGAAACCTGCTTTCCAGAAGATCGACGTTCCGGTCGCCATGCCCCGGGGAACGGAAAGCATATTGCTCGCGGAAGACGAGGAAGGTGTCCGATCGCTGATTGGCGGCCAACTCTCAGGGCTCGGATATCAGGTGATGGAGGCCTGCGATGGGCTGGACGCCCTGCAATTGGCCAGGGGCGCCACTGGCGCCATCGACCTCCTGATCAGCGACGTAATCATGCCGAAGATGGGAGGACCGGAGCTGTCGAAGAGAATCCGCGAAATCTGGCCGGCCATCAAGATCATCCAAATCTCGGGATACAACGACACTCAGCAATACCCGTCCAGCGAAGGTAGCCACGCTATTCGGCACCTGCAGAAGCCGTTCAACTTTGAGACCCTGGCTGGGAAAATCCGTGAAGTTATCGATGGGTAACGATACCGCAGTACGCATGGACAAATGGCTCTGGGCCGCCCGGTTTTTCAAGACGCGGGCCCTGGCCTCTCGGGCTTGTGAACTCAGCCGGATCCTTTCCAACGGGAAGCCGGCCAAGGCCGCTCGCGAAGTCCGCGTGGGGGACTCGTTGCAGGTGACCAACGACGCAGGCGAATTCCAGGTCGAGGTCCTGCTCCTCACTGAGGTGCGCGGTCCCGCCCCCGTCGCGCAGACGCTTTACCGGGAGACGGAAGCAAGCCGAGAGCTTCGCCAGAAGCTGGCAGAGGAACGGAAAGCCACGCGCCAGTTTGAAATCTTGCCCGAGGGCAGACCCTCGAAACGTGATCGACGCCAAATCAACCGACTCCGAGGCCGGACGTAATAGCCGGCGTTGGCAAGAAGCTGACGGATTACTAGCGATGGTGGTTTTCCTTGCTTCGTCATAAGCCCGTGCATATACTCGTAAGGTTTGCCCGCCAGAAGATGAGTTTTAGGGTCTCGCGAACGCTCACATCTGCCGCAATCTTCGGAGAATTACTATGGAAACCTCGGAAACCTCTCTTACGCTGGAACAAGAAAAAAACCCCTGGGAAGCACAAGCAGCGCGATTCAACGTTGCGGCCGAGAAGCTGAATCTGGATCCCGGGCTATGGCGCGTTCTGCAGCAGCCTAATCGCGAAATCATCGTCCACATCCCGGTCATGATGGACAATCAACAGCTTGAAGTGTTCACGGGCTATCGTGTGCAGCATTCCATCGCTCGGGGCCCGGCGAAGGGCGGCGTTCGCTATGCTCCCGACGTTTCGCTGGATGAAGTGCGCGCTCTCGCCAGCTGGATGACCTGGAAGTGTGCCGTGGTGAACATCCCGTTCGGCGGCGCCAAGGGTGGAATCATATGCGACCCGAAACACATGTCGCGCGGCGAACTGGAGCGCATGACCCGCCGCTACACCTCGGAACTGATCGAGTTCATCGGGCCGGAAAAGGATGTTCCCGCCCCAGACGTGAATACCAACGAACAGACCATGGCATGGATGATGGACACCTACTCCATGCATATGCGGCAGACGGTGACGGCGGTCGTCACAGGCAAACCATTGAACATGGGCGGATCGCGCGGACGCCGCGAAGCCACTGGCCGTGGAGTAATGATCATCGCCGACGAATCGATTAAATACTTGGGAATGACGCGGGAGAATACGCGAGTCATCGTTCAAGGTTTTGGCAACGTGGGATCCAATGCCGCCCTGCTGATGCATCAGGCTGGCTACAAGGTTATCGGCATCGGAGAGTGGGACGGTGGCCTCTACAACAGCAAGGGAATCGATATCGCTGCGCTCACGGAGTATCGCCAGAAGGAAGGCACAATCCACGGGTTTAAGGGTGCTGAGCCCGCCAATACGGAAGAGTTGCTGATCACTGATTGCGACGTGTTGGTTCCTGCCGCCACAGAAGCTGTCATCACCTCGCTAAACGCCGATAAAGTGAAGGCGAAGATTCTCGTCGAAGGTGCGAATGGTCCGACAACGGCTGTGGCGGACGAGATCCTCGCCGACAAGCACGTGTTCGTCATGCCCGACATCCTGGCTAACGCTGGCGGTGTGACCGCTTCCTACTTCGAGTGGGTACAGGACCGCCAGGGCTACTTCTGGAAGGAGTCGGTGGTCAACGAGCAACTGAAAGACATCATGGTCGAGTCGTTTGAAGCGGTAGTTAGCTTCGCCGAGAAGCACCACGTGAATAACCGCATCGCAGCCTACATGCTGGCCATTGATCGCGTCGCGTTCACCATCCGCCAGCGCGGCATTTACGCGTAGCGGACAAAACAAAAGCTAACTTGGATGCGGCTCCCCGACGGGAGCCGCTTTTTTTTGCGATAATTCGACAATTTTAAAATTCAGAAAAAATTCCCCCGCTTGTCCTTTGTGGCCCTAAATGGGGGCATAATAGTTGGCAAGGAAGTGGCCGTGGGGAACGCCCAGTCCAAGGTCAGCATGCTTCGCCTTACCTACTCCCTCCGTTTACTTGCGGTGGCGGTGAGTTTGCCAGCCATTGTGCTGGTCATCGCCTATGCAACCCTGCTGCATCCCATTACCTCACTAAAGACAAAATTCCACACATCACTCCGCCTCTGGATGAGCGTGATGGACTGGATTAAGGGCATCCCCATCGGCTACACCTACTGGGTGCAATACGACGCGCCCAGTATGCTCGACGAGATCGTCGTGCACCACGACGAATAGACTGACCCACCCTTGATTTTGCTCGGTTGCTTTACCAGCAAGCCGTGGACGATAATCAGCTTGGTAAGTGGCGAGACGCCGGCGCCAGCTTCCGTCCGGTCTTGTGAACCTTCCAAACTACATCACGCTTACACGCATTCTCAGCATTCCGGTGCTGATCTGGATCCTGTCGAGCAGTCACTTCAGCTCGACCAACGGTGAGCGCGAACTGCTTGCCTCCGCGGTATTTATAGCCGCGTCGCTGACCGATGCCATTGACGGGTACCTGGCGCGCAAACGAGCCCAGGTTACGACCATGGGGATGCTGCTCGATCCGGTGGCCGACAAGCTGCTGATTGCGGCCGCTTTCATTACGCTGGTGCAATTCAATCCGCGCACCGTCCCCGCATGGATGGCGGTCATCATCATTGGACGCGAATTCCTGGTCAGCGGTCTGCGCTCGATTGCTGCGTCGGAAGGATTCACCATCGAAGCCAGCGATCTCGGCAAGCTGAAAATGCTGGTGCAGATTGTGTCAGTAGTAGCCGCCATTATCGACCATCACTGGACTCATCTGCCTTGGTACTTCCTCAGCCTTCCGGTGCACCCCATTGCGCTGGCTTCCATTTGGATTATGGTGGGATTGTCACTGGTTTCGGCCGCGGATTACTTCGTCGCCTTCTGGAACAAGATCAATCAGCACTCTGAGAAGCGCCGCCGTCGGCGTTCTTTCGTGCTGAGCCGTCGCAGGAAGCGCAATGATGTCCCCGCAATTTGAAACTCAATCGGTAGCTTCTCCCACAACGCCGGAATACTCTCAACAAGAGCGCATGCTTTTGCTGCAGTTGGCGCACCGCTCGATTGAGTCTGCATTAGCGGGACAAGAGCTCGACCTCAAGCCTCCCACGGTCCACCTGGGCGAGATGCGAGGTGCTTTCACAACCTTGCATTGCGACGGCCGGCTTCGCGGCTGTATCGGCTACGTTATTCCGGTGAGCTCTCTGTACCAGACGGTTGCAGAAACCGCCCAGGCCGCCGCTTTTGACGACCCCCGGTTCGCCGCGGTAACAGCTGAGGAGGCTTCCGTCCTCCAAGTCGAAATCAGCGTGCTTTCCCCGTTGAAGCCGATTCGTCCGGACGAGGTAGTGACCGGGGTTCATGGCCTGCTGGTCACAAAAGATGGTCGCCGCGGAATATTGCTTCCACAGGTTCCTCTGGAATGGAATTGGGATCGTGAAACCTTCCTGTCGCAAACCTGCCTGAAGGCTGGCCTGTCCGCCGACGCTTGGATGCAAGTTGTTGATCTGCAAGCTTTTACAGCAGAAGTCTTTGGAGAACCCTTGACTGCTGGCCGACCTCGGCAGACTTAAAGGAGCATAGCTCTGAGTTCGCGCCGATTCCACCCAGCGTGGTAATAAATTCATGCTTTTACAACAAGAAGGTTGCATCCTTCGTTGTGCATCTGTACCATCGGGACGCTCATATGCACGTGTCGACAACCGTTTTCGCCTCCCGCATTCAACGTTTCCGTCTCCCCCGCGTTTGCGTCGCCGTGGTGGGCGAAGACGCCTCCAATATCATTGATCGCGCCGAATCCCTGGTCCGCGATAACCCCTTTCTGGAGTTTAGGTTAGACTACCTCGCGAACCCAGGTACGGCGCTGCCCAAACTGAAACAATTCCTGGATCTGCACCCGGAAGCGACGGTGATTGCTACCTGTCGCCGGGCGGTCAATGGGGGCAAGTTTAAGGGCGGCGCGGCAGCTCAATTGGATATCCTGACCAAGGCCGCGGCGACTGGCTTCCAACTCGTGGATATCGAGTTGCAGAGCGCTGAAGTTCTCAAAACCGCCGAACTCGCCCAACTTAAGGATCGCGTGGGAGTGATCCTGTCCTTCCATGACTTCAAGGCCACCAAGAAGCTGGAAGAGACCTTTGCCGAGATGAAGCGATATCCGGCGGACTTCTACAAACTAGTTTCGACGGCTACCACCTTGTATGACAACGTCCTGATGATGAAGTTCCTGCAAGCCCATTCCGCCCAGCACGAGATGGTGGGCCTGTGCATGGGTGAGCAGGGAATCATCAGCCGCGTTCTGGGAGTGCGTGCGGGAAGCGTCTTTACCTTCGCGGCCGCCACTCGTGGGGAGGAAACCGCTCCTGGCCAGGTTACCGCCAGCGAATTGCGCGACACCTATCGTATCGAGATGGTCGATGCCGCCACTCAGGTCTATGGGGTCGCAGGAAATCCCGTCTCCCACTCCCTGTCGCCGGTCATGATGAACGCCGCCTTCCGCCGCGAGACGGTCAATGCCGTGTTTCTCGCACTCCATGCCAAGACAATGAAGGACCTTGTGGCATGCATACCGGATATTCCCATTCGCGGCCTGAGCGTCACCATGCCCTACAAGCAGGACATCGTTGAAACCCTGTCGAATTCCGATCCACTGACGCGGCAGATCGGCGCTTGCAACACCGTCGTTCGCAGTCAGGACGGAAACCTGTACGGCTTTAATACTGATGTGGCCGGGGTCGTCGTTCCCCTGGAGCAGCGGATGACGTTGCAAGGCGCCAAAATCCTCGTGGTTGGCGCAGGCGGAGTCGCGCGCGCCGCCGCATTCGGTCTGAAAAACAAAGGCGCCGAAGTGTTCATCGTGAACCGCACGCCGGAAAAAGGTCAGGCGCTGGCTCGGCAGACCAAGGCCAAGTATCTGAAACGCACCGATGTGGCCAAGATGGGTTTCGATGTGATTATCAATGCCACCCCTCTCGGCATGGGAGCCAATCGGCAATCGCCGCTGGAAGACAAAGAATTGAACACCAAGTTCCTGTTTGACTTGGTGTATGTGCCCGCCGAGACCAAGCTGGTCAAAATGGCGAAGGCCAAGAACATTCAGGTGATTCCCGGACTGGAAATGTTCGTGCAACAGGGCGCCCGCCAATTCGAGATCTGGAGCGGGAAGCCCGCGCCAATTGCGGAAATGAGCTTCGTAGTGACCAAGGCGCTGGAACGTCTGGAAGCGCAGCCGCCGGAGGTCGAACCGCCGCCAATGTCGAAGGCCCCGCCTCAGGCAGAGGAGAAACCGGCATCAAAACCGCCCGGCAAACCCGCAGTGCGGATTGCCAGCAAGAAGGCCGCAAAGCTTCCTGCCAGAAAACCTGCCGTGAAAGCAGCCAAGAAGGCTGCCAAAAAGCCTGTGAAACGCTAGTTTCTGCGAGTTTCTTTAGGCATGTCTACTGCCATGTTCCGTATTAGCTGAACGCTCCTCTCCTGGCAGCGTTGTTTGCTATGACCGAAAACCGCCGTCCAGTGCGGGTTTCGGCGCACCTCTCGGCGGACTATTTTGAGGAAAAGCGTCAACGCCTTGCGGTTCTTTGTTGCAGTTTTCGTGCAGATGGGATTAGGATGAGAACTGGAAGCGGTTCTCTCCCGCCTCCACCTTAAATTAAATCAGATAAAGCCCCACGTTCGAAGTCGGAAAACCCCTCACGCGCAGATTGTAGTTCGGCGTATGAGCATCCCCAGGAGAACACCGAGATGGCGTGGTACGCGTACTGTATTACTGAGCAGTCGGGCTTGCAAGGTGGTAGCCGTGCCCGACGCCCTTTTGCAATCGAGAACCTTAAGGGCGTAAACGATGTTCCTGTTCTAGCCTATCCCAGTGGAGATTTCGCAGTTATTGTCAGCGAACATTCTCCACTCCAAACCCTCACCCAACAAGCCATCGTCGATCATGCGCGTGTCATTAGCGAGTGTTTTCGAACCTTGACCGTGCTGCCTTTTCGTTTTGGAACCATATTTGAGTCAGACGAAGCGCTGCGTCGTGCAGTGCGAGGCAACCGCAAGGCGTTTCTGGAAAGTGTGGCCCGCCTGCGGGGCAAGTCTGAAATGCACGTCAAGATCCTCGTGAAAGACGGAGCTGTCGCGGAAGCCATCACCGACATGCCAGTGGGAGTGGGCGGCGAGTATCTTCGCAAGCTGCGCGACCAGGCAAGTCGCGAGCGGGAGCGCCAGACTAAGGCCCGGGCGCTTTCCATGCAGGTGCATAAACTATTCTGTCCCCTCGAAGAAGATGTTGTCTGCAAGCGCACTGAACCCGGCAAGATGCTTATGGATTTCGCCCACCTGATCGATACCAGCACCGTAACCAAATACCAGAACCGCTACTCGGCAGCCACCAGGCATTTCAAGGATTGCCAAGTCACTATCACCGGACCTTGGCCACCCTACCATTTCATGCCCGGCAAACTGCGAACCGTGCCTGGGGGGAACTAGACTCGCAACCGATTACGTAAGCTTGGAAGGCGGCTAACCAGCCGCCTTTTCATTGCGTCCAAGTGGCGTCGTGGCGTGCACTACGAGCAGGCCGGATTGGGCTGTTTCCCACTTCGGGAAGAAAGCCTTACGACAGAAAAATAAGAAACTATGCGCACGTTGACGCGTTCTAATGTGGGGCATATGATCTTTCATTCGCCGTGCCGAAATTTTCGCTTAGGAGCGCTCCCAAGCTGGCAGGCGAGGATGTGAAGCTTATGGATAAAAAGAAGTTGGATGCCTTCAAAAAACGGCTCGAGGAACGGCAACGGGAACTGCGGTTCAATGTGAGCCGCACCGCACAGGATGGTCGCGAGGCCGATCTGGAATCGGCGCAGGATGTCGCCGACCGCGCGGCGAACTCCTACACTAAGGAATTTCTCTTCAGCCAAAGCAATAGCGAGCGCCAGACGCTACAGATGGTGGACGGCGCGCTCGATCGCATCCGCGAAGGATCTTTCGGCGAGTGCATCGCCTGCGGCTCGGAGATTAACCCCAAACGCCTGGAGGCGGTGCCGTGGACCCGTCATTGCATCGAGTGCCAGGAAAAGGTGGAACAGGGACTGCTGGAGGCGACCGGGACGTAACCTGCCCGGCCATACTTGTCATAAAAGAAGCCGCTCGTTCGGGCGGCTTTTATTTTGTTCGAAATCGCGCGATCGACGCCACAGGAAGCAGAATCCCATCCCACTATTGTGGCGGCTTCTTCTTGCTGCCACCTAGCAATCCTCCCAACGCATTCTGCAGTTGTTGCTGCTGTGATGGCTGCTGTGCGCCCGGTTTTGCCGTTTGTCCCGGCTGCGATTTTCCACCCAGGAGCGATCCGAGAATGCCGCTGGCCCCAGGGACGATGTTGTTTAGTTTCATTTGCGCGATCTTCTGTACGTCGGGCGCCACCGATGGATGGCTCATGGTTCCGCCAATAATTACCGGCAGCACCAGTTCGCCATTCTTGTTGGCCAGCGCAGTATTCAGGTAGCCCCCAACTCCCGTACCGCCCACGGACTGGCTGAACCCCTTGTTCAGTACCGCAGTAAGGTGCATGGCGAGAGCCTCGTTGACCAGGTTTATGGTTCCTGTCGCATCCATGGTGCCGACGTCGAGGGCAGCTTTGAGGTTATTGGTGTTGGCCGCCCCGTTACTCACATCGAATGTCCCGCTCATGCTGGAGATTGCGGTATAGCCTTTTCCGCCTCCACCAAACTTGCCGATCTTGCCCAGTTCGTTCAGCAGGTCAAGCTTAGCGAGTTTGCCGTTAGTCAGAGTGAAGGCGAACGGCCCGTTCAGGGTCTGCGTCACGTCTCCCGACGCAGGGGTAGAGAACGTCTGATTCATCGTGGCATTCAACGTTCCGTAGACGGTGTCTTTCGTATTTGCTACGGCCGTCAGCAATTGGTTGGCGTCGGCCCCGTTGAGCTTGGCATTGACGGCGAAACTCGAGGTTTCATGTCGCAGGTCGGCCGTAATGCTGCCATTGATCTGCCCCCCGAAAACCGACGCCGTTAGCGGATTCAACTGAACCACGCCGTGGTTAAGATTCACGTTGGAGTGCACATTGGTAAGTGTGGTGCGGTCGTACACTAAACTGCCGACCGTGATGGTGCCGGTGCCGGTCGCCGTATCAAGGAAGCTCGGCTGAGGTGCGGGAGCTGCTTCCGCGCTGGGGACCAGGCTCCAAGATGCATCAGCCTTCTTAGCAGGAGCCGGCTTGGCCGGCACCATCAATTTCTGCAACTCTGTGACATTAATCTTGTCAGCCGCGAGCGCGAAAGTTAGTCGCGGCGCCTGGAAATCGGCAATGCTAAGGTTACCGCTGGCATTGGTTGATCCGACCGACGCCGCCAGGTTCGTCAGGTTGACCGAGTTCTGAGTGAACTGCAGGTTAGCATTGCGAACATTGACCGGCTGGGTCAGCGTCGGCGTCTTCAACGAAGCGTTCTGAATTGCCCCCGTTCCGGTGAACGTCATCGCGTCGGTGTTCTTGATTGGACCAACCGCGTGAACATCAATGGTGACGGCTCCAGTGCCGTTCATTCCATCGACGGCGTTGATCCCGTAAGCCTTGGCGATGTTCAGCAGCTCATCCAATTTGGCATTGACCGTCTTGAAGGTCGCATCCACAGTGGGCGAAGGCGTCGTGTACTGCGCGATGCTCATCTGGCCAGTGAGCGTCGTAGCCCCGGAGGTGACGGTAAACGGATTGGATCGAATGTCCTGCGGCGTCATGTTGAGGTCGAGCGCGGCCACCTTGACTGCCTGGGGAATGTCCTTTCCGGTTACTTCGAGGTTGTGACCGTTCACGGTTCCGTTTAGCACCAGTTTGTCGGTCGGGCCTTGCGCGTGAACGTTGGCTGTCAGTTTGCCCGTAATTTTTGCGTTCGGACTGAACGCGACTCCGAAAGCGGCCGCCAGTCGGGCTGCATCCTCGATCGAGGCGTCGCTGGCTGACACATTGACGTCCGCCACGGTGGTCGCGGCGTGGGTATTCAACGTCCCAGTCAGGGTCAGCTGAGTGGATCCCAGCTTCACGTCGCCCTTGCCGATCTGGATCACGTCGTTCTTGAGATCGTCCGTGACGTTGAAGTCGGCCGTAATCGGATATCCAACCTGCACGTTGTGAATCACGGCATCGTTGATCTTCAGCGAGCCCTTGGCCGACATCTTGCCGCCTGAGTTGGTCAAATCGGTTGAGCCGGAGAGCATGGCATCCGTGCCTTCAAGAGCCGCGTTATTAAGGAATTTCTGCGCACCGGCCAAAGAAACTTCGTTCAGCTTGAGCTTGCCGTCAAAAGGTGTGCTCAACATCTGTTCCTGGTTGATGGGGCCGCCCTTGCCGCTCAATGACAATGTCTCCGCACCTTTGCCGGGAACATGCGCCGTCAAATCGATGGAAAACGGCTGGTTCGGAGCGTAATCCTTCAGCGTCAAGTCGATGTGGTCGTACACTTCGCGCGGCTGGTGCTTCTGGAAATCGGTGACCGCGACCTGTCCGTCAGCGATCTTGAGCTCGTCGAGAGCAAACGAGCTGCCTCCACTTGCTGCCGGGGCCTGCGCCGGTGCGGAAGGCTTTGCCTGCGCTGGGGTCTGCGCAGGAACGGGAGCAGTGGTCGTCACAGGAACCGCCGGGGCCTGACCGAGGCTCGCGAAATTCCAGACCCCCGCCTGGTCCTTGATCAGTTCGATTTTGGGGCGCTTCAGCGTCAGGCTTTCGATCGCGATTGTCTTGCTGAGCAGCGGAAACAGCTTCACGCTAATGTCCAATTCGCCGACATCGGCGAATGGCAGATTACTCTTGTAGCGGGGATCCTCGCCGATGGTCACGTCTTGCACTTGTACCCGCAACGGGAAGACCGCAAGCGACATGGCACCCAGCTTGACGGGACGACTTAGGCGGTTCTGCAGTTCCGTCTGGATCTGGCCGCGATACTGATTAACGTCGATCAGATGCGGCAGCAGCAGCATCACGACAACCAGAAGGACAATCACGGCAGCAACACCGATCAGGATCTTCTGCATACGGGCCTCCTATTTTCCTAGACTGCCAGCTGGCGCTCACCCAAGTCTATGAAAACTCGTCTTCATAAGATAGAAGCGTTTTCTGGACGAGCGGTGCAAATTATGGGGGGGAACTGCAAAGAGTTTTGTTAAATCGTTAACAATGCTCTGGGAATTGTACCGCGAGAATCGGGGTTACGACGCTGCGTTCGACGGTTCGTCTTCTTCGGCGTGGATCAAGCCAAATTTCTTGAGCTTATAGCGCAGCGCGTCCCGGCTGATGTCCAACAACCTTGCCGCGTGGGTCTGGTTGCCACTCGCCTGAGTCATGGCCATCTCCACCAGAGCGCGTTCGACTTCTTCCAACGACGTCCCACCCTCGGGAATAGAGAGGCGAGGCAGGCTGCGGCCATCGGGCAGTTGTGTGACACTGTCGCCATTGCTACTTCCCGATGACATTTCGAACGCAGTGTACGACGCCTGTTGTTGCGCTACGGCGAATGGCAAGTAGTCGGGCCGGAGCACATCCTTGTCTTCGAGGATCATGGACCGCTCGACGGCGTTCTTCAGCTCACGCACGTTGCCCGGCCAGTCATACTTCAGCATGAGTTTCCGCGATTCTTCGGTGATGCCCTGAACCGTCTTTCGGAACTTGCGGTTGTAGCGGTCGATAAAGTACTCAACCAGCGGCAGAATGTCTTCCTTGCGCTCGCGTAGTGGCGGTAGAAAGATCGATATAATCGCCAGCCGGTAATAAAGGTCCTGGCGGAAGGTGTTTTCCCGCACCGCACGCTCCAGGTCGCGATTGGAGGCGGCGATGACACGGACGTCCACCTGCATGTCGCGCACCCCGCCTACGCGGCGAATCATCTGGTCTTCGAGCACGCGCAGCAACTTGGCCTGCAGCAAGGGCGATAGCTCTCCGATCTCGTCCAGGAAGAGTGTGCCGCCGTCGGCCATCTCGAACATTCCCTTCTTCATGGCCTTGGCATCGGTGAAGGCGCCGCGTTCGTGTCCGAAAAGCTCCGCCTCCATCAGCGTTTCGGGAATCGCCGAACAGTTGATGGCAACGAAGGCCTTGTCCTGGCGGCGGCTCTGGTAATGAATGGCCTTGGCGATCAGGTCCTTGCCGGTACCACTCTCGCCTTGAATGAGAATGGTAGTGGCCTCGCTTGCTGCGACCTTGTTGACGAACCCCAGCAGTTCGGCCATTTTCGCGGAAACGCCTACCACACTGTGGTAGCCGGCACGGCGGCGTACTTCGCCCCGCAGCGATTCGACCTCGGTGCGCAACCGGGTGGTCTCCAGAGCATTCTTGACCGTTACCGCAAGCTCGTCGAAGTCCAGAGGCTTGCCCACAAAATCGTAGGCTCCGAGCTTCAGCGCCGTCTTGACGTCTTCCAATTGCGGGTCGGCGGTGATCATGATGATCGCCCGCGCGTCATTAGCCTTCTTGATCTGTTCCAGAACGTCGATGCCGCTGACATCGGGCAGGCGCACGTCGAGCAGCACGAGGTCCGGAGACTCGTTATGGGCCACGCGAAGCGCAGCCGCGCCGTTGTCAGCCTCTAGTACGCGGTATCCCCACTCTTCGCACTTTTGTCTGAGAGACCAACGAACCAGCTTCTCGTCGTCTACGATGAGAACCTTTTCCGAAGGCATTGCGTATCACTAGCTTACTACGGTCTTCAACGACGGAAGCAGCCGGGCGTTCCCGTTACGAGACCGGGCGTCCTGAGGCAACACAATTCGGTGTACCAGCCTCTGTCCGGCGACGGACACTGGTTTGTTGCCGCGGACAACTCGCAACCCGAATGAACTCCAGCGGTGTCTATATTCAGTGACTTGCGTTGGCGGCAGGAATGCAGGGACCTCATTGGGGGCTCGGCTCGGAGGAGTAGCACTTATGGAATCGGTAATGCAGGATCTTCGCTTCACCATTCGTCAGTTGCTGAAGAACAAGAGCTTCACCTTGACGGCAATCCTTTCGCTTGCCCTGGGCATTGGTGCCACCACAGCCGTCTTCAGTGTGGTTTATGGCGTTCTTATCGATCCCTATCCCTACAAAGACGCCAAGCGTATGGTGCACGTGGAGTTGTTCGACAATACTGGGCGCCAGATGGGCCTGTTGTTTAACACAGGGTCGGAGTTGACCGAGCTGAAGCAGGCCAAGTGCGTCGACGACATCTTCATGCAGGGCGGCAACACCGTGACCATGACCGGCACCGACCAGCTACCGGTCTCCCTGCAGTTGGGTGAATACACGCTCAATCTCTTCGAATACATGGGTGTGCCGCCGCTGCTGGGCCGTCAGTTCACGACCGCTGATGTGACTGACGGCAAAGCGTCACCCGTAGCCGTGCTGAGCTACCTGTTCTGGAAGAAGCAGTTCAACGCGAGTCGCGACGTGCTGGGTAAGTCGATCGAAGTGGACCACAAGCTTTACACCATCATCGGAGTCGCCTCCCCGAGATTTACCTGGGGCGATTCGGATGTCTACGTCCCCTACATTCCAACCGGTGACCCCAAGGATTACCGCAACAGCTTCATCAAGCTCAAGCCCGGCGTCACTTTAGAAGCCGCCAATGCAGAATTACAGCCACTGGTTCTGAGTTTCAAGGATCGTGACCCCAAGGGTTATGCGCCCGTTGTCCGCACCAAGACCGTGACGCTCAATGAGCAGGTGCTGGGCCAGTTCTCTGGGACCCTCATGCTGCTGTTTGGCGCCGTAGTGTTGCTTCTGGTTATCGGATGCGCCAATGTTTCCATCCTGATGCTGGCACGAGGCGCAGCGCGCATGCACGAACTGGCGTTGCGCTCTTCGGTGGGAGCGTCGCGCTGGCGCATCATGCGGCAACTCTTGACCGAGTCGGTGCTGTTATCGCTGACCGGTGCCGCCATTGGCGTGCTGCTAGCGTTCGGTGCAGTGAAGTGGATCGCAGACGCCCTTCCTTTCTACTCATTCCCGCATGAAGCCGCCATCCATGTCAGTCTGCCCGTGCTGTTCTTCTCCATACTGGTAGCAGTGCTGACGGGGATTCTGTTCGGCATGTCGCCCGCGCTGCAGTTGTCGCGGCCCGATTTGAGTGGACTGATCCAGTCCGGCGCCGGCCGTCACTCTGGCGGTGGAGCAGACAAGCGGACGCATCGTCTGCTGATTGCCGGCCAAGTGGCACTGACGCTGGTGCTTCTGACGATAGCCGGTGCGGCGACGCGTGCTTTTCTGACTGCGTATCGCGTGCCCGTGGGATTCGATGTCGACAAAGTCACCAGCTTGAATCTCGCATTGCCCCGGAAATCGTATCCGGGCTGGACGGAGCGGGCCAACAAATACGAATCCGTTCAGGCAGGCGATTGCCTCCGCTCCAGGAGTAGAGCAGGCGACTATATCGACCACATGGCTGCCGCCGTTGCAGGGATATAACGTCAAAACCGAGATCGAAGGGAAACAGGAGCTCACTGGAATCCAATCGCAAGTGGTCCTGACGACTCCGGAGATGCTTGAAACCCTCGGCATTCCGCTGATTCAAGGTCGCAATTTCACAGAGTCAGAGGTGATGCGCGGGGCGCACGTGGCGCTGGTGAACCAGGCGTTTGTGCGTAAGTACCTGGGTAACGGCGAACCCCTTGGGAATCACGTGAAGAGTCCGATGCTGAAATTCGATCAGCAGGATTTTGTGTTTGGGGATGACAATGAGGGTTGGTTTGAGGTCATCGGTGTCGTTGGGGATGCGCGCAACAACGCCGGGTTCCGCAACAGCGAGGCCAACGGAAAGCAACAGCCGATAGAGCCGGCCTTTTTTGTGCCGCACACCGTGGTGCTCACGCCATACATGAACTTCCTGGTACGGACTCACGGGGACGCAGCTTCCGCCATCCGGTCGGCCGAACAGAAGATACAGGCACTCGATCCCGCGATTGCTGTGGTCGACCAACATCCGCTGACCTGGTACATGGAAACCATGATCTGGGGACAGCAACGCTTCATCGCGGCACTTTTTGCCGTCTTCTCGTTGCTGGGACTGGTTCTGGCTGCGACTGGGCTGTACAGCGTTGTGTCGTACTCCGTAAACCAGCGCAAACAAGAAGTCGGAATTCGGATGGCGATGGGCGCGCAACGTCTCGACATCGTCCGCCTCGTCTTGCGCTCGGTCGCGGCGACGGTGGGCGTCGGGATCGTTGTCGGTCTCGCGGTCAGCATTGGGCTCAACAAGATCGTGTCGCACTGGGTGCAAAGCAGCTCGCGCGATCCGCTGACTCTGCTGACTGTCGCATTGATTCTTGCCGGAATCGCTCTGCTGGCCTGCGTCTTGCCGGCACGCCGGGCGGCTTCGCTCGATCCGGTGAAGGCCTTGCGCACGGAATAGCGGCGATTAACGAGACGATGAGCGCGAATTTTTCCGCGACGCTCGACACAGGAACCGGCGGGCTAATCTTTCGCCAGGAGCATCGCCATGTCGAATTTCATCCAGGTTACGCCCTTCATGATCGTCGATGACCTTGATCGGGCGTTAATGTTCTTCACCGACATATTGGGGTTTGAGGTGCGCGTTCGCAAAACCGACTATGCCTATGTCCATCGCGAAACGGCAGGTTTCCGTATCTGGGAACAAACCGGAGCCGACGCCGCTCCGGCCGGCACTCGACGTTTCGCCTATTACATCGACGTTCGCGATGTCGATCGGCTTCATGCCGAACTCAAGCCGAAGCTCGATACTCTCCCCAAGGGCGACGTCTACGGGCCCGTAAACCAACACTATGGCCAGCGTGAGTTGCTCGTGCTTGCCCCAGATGGAAACCTGCTTGCCTTCGGGCAAGCTATCGGCCAGTGATTGACTGATGTCGGCAGTCGTAACTCACTCTGAGACGCTGCCGTGCGACTTGTCCCTCTCCGCCGGTTGACTAGAACTCTTTCCGCCACACTCACACCAATTTGACGGTCGAGGCTGGACCAAGCCACAACGGAATGCGATAAAATCTCTGATCGAGGCCGCGGATTGACTAGATCGCCCCAGCCCGCTGTCCTCCCCGCGCTGGATTGCCACCTGCAAAATTAAAAAAGGAGACATCATGAGTCCTGCAGTTTCGCCCGTACCCAAGGGATATCACACCATCACCCCACACATTTTCGTAAGTGACGCGAAGAAAGCCGCCGAGTTTTATCAAAAGGCATTTGGCGCCGAAGTCCGCGGCATGGCCGAAGCCCCGGACGGCAAAATCGTTCACGCTGAAGTCAAGATTGGCGATTCGATCCTGATGTTCAACGATGAAGTACCGCAAATGGGAGTGCTGTCGCCAACGTCCACCAAAGCCAGTACCTGCGTGACGCTCCACATCTACGTGCCGGACGCTGACAAGGTCTTTGCTTCCGCCGTGGCAGCTGGGGCAAAAGTAACCATGCCGCTGGCCGACCAATTCTGGGGTGATCGCTACGGAACCGTCCAGGACCCGTTCGGTCACAGTTGGTCGATCGCGACCCATATCAAGGACCAGAGTCCGGAAGAGATGAAAGCCGCGATGGACGAGGCTATGTCCAAGATGCCGACTCACGCCTAGCTTCTCAATTGACGCGGAGTTATTAAAACCCCGGGACACGCTCTGCGCGGGCGTCGTCCCGGGGTGAGCGAATGCGAACGCAGGAGCAGGCGCTCCGTGCTTTACGAAACTTAGCCCTTGGTAGCGCCGGCTCCGTGCATTTTCGCGCGCTCAATCAGCGTCTGTACCTGTTCCTTCTGCTCATAGTTGGGATTGGTCTTCAACAACTGCTCCCACACTACGACTGCGCCCTTGGGGTCTTTCTTGCCCTGCCACATCACGATTCCCTCATTGAACATGGTCCCGGGATGGTTAGGCCGGATAGCCAACGACTTATCAAACTCCGCCAGGGCCTTGTCCGGGTCTCCGCTATACCAGTACGCGGTCCCCACGTCCGTAATCACGTCGGGATTCTTGGGGTCAATTGCGAGTGCCTTGTTGTAGTACTCGATGGCTTGAGGGAATATCTGGCCGTCGTAATACAGGTTTCCGAGTTGCCGCAATGTTTCGAAGTCCTTGGGGTTGGCTTGCAGTTTGGTTAGTAACGGCTGAGCTGACTGTGCCAGCAGCTCAGGTGAGGTTGCGCCCTGTTGTTGGCTGCCGATGCCCGGTAGTTGCCCAGCGCCCATTCCGGCTCCGCCGCCCATTCCGGCAGGGGCCGTCGTGGCCGCGGTTTGTGCCGCTTCTGGCGCGACCGCTGTTGGAGCCGAGCCCCGGGCAAAATAGCCCACGGCAATTCCAATGACCAGCGTGATGATTGCCAGACTATAAGCCTGGATGCTGGTGAAACTTAAGTTTGTGTTCGTCTTATTTTCTTGCGCAGATTGAGCCATTACTTACTCCTTCGAATGCGATTGTTTTACGATCAGTTTTCTTTTCCTACTTCGACCAGTGATGACGGCTCCAGTTGGAATAAATGATGTAGCGCTACGGTCAGGCTGTCTTGCCCGCTGCGGTCCGGAAGGTCTCTCAGCTCCCGCGCCAGCGAACCGGCGATCCGCTGCGTAATGTGCGCCGCCAGAGTCGTCAGTACCTGGTCCTGGTCCTCGGTGAAGGGGCCGTACTCCTGGCGAAGAAAATCGACTTCCTGCTGGCAGAGCTCCTCAAGGCGCCGGCGCAGTGCAACTACCGTCGGAATCACCCTTTCCGCCATGAGTTTACGGTGGAAGCCCTGCACCTCGCAGGCCACGATTTTGTTTGCGTCGTTGGCAGCGGCGCGGCGCTGATGAATGTCCCTCTTAACGACCTGTTCAAGGTCGTCCATGTCGAACAGGTGAATCCCGTCAACTTCCCCAACCCTGGGATCGATGTCGCGCGGCACGGCGATGTCGATCATCACAATAGGTTTGCCCTGACGTGCGCGTGCAATGTGACGCGCGTCTTCGACGCTTATGATGCTGTGCGGACATGACGTCGAACAAACTACAATATCGGCGGATTGCAGGTATGCCAGGCGATCGTTGCAGGAAACCACTTGCGCGTTCAGCTTGAACGCAAGTTCGCCTGCCTTCTCCGGCGTCCGGTTCATCAGGTTCAGTTGAGTAGCGCCGGCGTTTTGCAGGCATTTTGCCGCCTGCTCGCTCATCTTTCCCGCGCCAACCAGCAGGACCTCACGGCCCGCCAGACTTCCCAACACCTCGATCGAAAGCTCGACTGCGGCGTAGGGAACCGTCATGGTGGAGTCGGCGATGGCAGTCTCGTTACGCACGCGCGCCGACACGGCCAGCGCTTTCTGAACGATTCCATCCAGGAAGCGTCCGGTGGTTCCAGCTTTTTGTGCGTGTTCTAACGCATCTTTGAGGTGTGTGGCGATTTCCGGTTCACCCAGCACCATCGAATCCAGTCCCGCCGCCACCTGAAAAATATGGGTGAGGGCGGCATCGTCCATCAAGCGGTAGAAGTGCGACCAGTCGCAAAGCTTCAACGCATGCTCGTGGGTCAGGAACCGCAGTACAGAATTGGCCCCTGCAGGCACGTCATTTGCCCAAACGATGAATTCCGTGCGATTGCAGGTTGCCAGTACGATCACCTCTTCGATACCCTCGGAGCGCACCAGCTGGCGCAGAGCCTCGAAGCGGTGCGCTTCGGCAATCCAGAACCGCTCGCGGACCGCTACTGGCGATGTCCGATAATTCAGCCCGATGACGGCCAATGTCGGTTCCAAGGACGCCTCCGCAAATAGGAATACACATAAGACAAAGGCACCGCGAGTGCCAAACCCCAGCGGTGTCGCGTATGATCTTAACCTATTGAAATAAATTGACTTAATGCCGCGGTAATCGGCGCACAGCGGTTCCGACAGCCAAATCGTGCGGCATATCACGCGGATGGCGTGTTTTTTCCCTCGCATGAGGGTCCGCCTGTGTAGCCAACTTCGTACCGGCGAGTTACAGTAGGTGCGCCCTCCCGGACGGCACTTTGTGTTCGTGCTAACCCACAAGAAGGTGGGGCGAATCGAAGGAGATAACGATGACGTTAGTAAAGCGTATTGCACTTGTAACACTCACATTGGCTTTGGCGGCCCCGATGATCGCCACCGCGCAGTCCTCAGGCCAGGACACCTTCAAGGCAAAGTGTGCCATGTGCCATGGCGCCGACGGCAACGCCGGTACCGGAATGGGAAAGAGTATGGGACTTAAGCCGCTCAGCAGTCCGGAAGTGCAGAATATGTCGGATGCCGATCTGACCGCCCTCGTTACCAACGGCAAAGGCAAAATGCCGGCATACAAAGGCAAATTGACGGACGCCCAAATTACCGACGTGGTGAAGTACGTAAAGACCATGAAGTAATCTAGCGCTCGATTCAAAGCCAGGCGGCGGTTCACACCTCTCGTCGCCTTCCTCTACTTATAGCGGTCAACCTGGCTCCAATCAGCCCTCTCTGTCCGACTTCCCTTCGGAGAGTTATACTCACGCTCAATGGCAACTTGAATCCACAATTCGAGTGGCTCAGGCAAGCCCATTTTTTCATTTCTGAAACTAACCTTTTCCATTGACGTCTAAAAAAAGAACTACTCCGCTGTACCCACCTGTGGAGGCAAGATGAAAGACGACGACGCGCGCAAGCCTGAATCCGCTTCGGGAGTTTCGCGACGCGACTTCATGAAGATCTCGGCTGTCACCGCCGCGGTCCCGCTGGTTTTGGGACCTAAGGTGGTCGAAGCAGCCGGGGAAGACGTTACCGTACACGGCCCCGGCAAAGTGCCGATTACCCTAAACGTGAACGGCAAGAAACTCAGCGCGGAGCTCGAACCCCGCGTGACTCTGCTCGATGCCCTGCGCGGGCCGTTCGATCTCACCGGCGCCAAGCGCGTCTGCGATCGCGGAGCCTGCGGCGCATGCACCGTCCTTCTCGATGGCAAGCCGGTTTACGCGTGCTCGGTGCTGGCGATCGACGCCCAGGGTGCCAAGATCACGACCATCGAAGCCCTGGCTGAAGGCGACTCGTTGAGTCCCGTGATGCAAGCATTCGTCGCGCACGACGCGCAACAATGTGGCTTCTGCACTCCCGGATTCGTCGTTGCCACCACCCACTTCCTCCAGCAACATCCCAAGCCGACCGCCGAAGACATTCGTCACGGACTAAGCGGCAACTACTGTCGTTGCGGGACGTACGATGGCATTCGCGCCGTAGCCCTTGCCCAGGCAGGAGGTAAACAGTCATGAGCCAATACAGTTGGCCTGATCCTGCAACCCGTCCTCTGCTCGGCAAGAGCATTGATCGCGTTGATGGCCCGTCGAAATCTTCTGGCCGCGCGAAATATACCTACGATTACAACCCGCAAGGTCTGCTGGCGGGAAAGATCCTGCGCTGCCCTTACGCGCACGCGCAAATTATCAGCATCGACACCAGCGCAGCCGAAAAAATGCCCGGCGTGAAAGCAGTGGTGGCCATTCAGCAACCCGGTACCGAGGTTTTCTGGGCCGGCGCCGAGGTCGTAGGAGTGGCAGCGGTCGATGAGGCCACGCTCGAAGACGCTCTCCGAGCCATCAAGGTGGAGTACAAAGTCCTGCCTCATTTTGTCTCTGATGCCGAGCCGCCCAAGAACATTAGCGCCGATACCGGCCCGCTCAGCAGCGACGACTTCCAGGACATGGAAGAAAACCAGGTGCCGGACGACCAAGTGATCGCGCGCATCCAGAAAGACGGCATCAGTTTCAAGCCGGAAGAGAAGGACTACGCGTCGATGAAGGGTATGGGCGTCGAGGCCCCCGTGATCGCCGCCCTGCGCAAGGCCAAATATGTTCCGGCTCCGGCGGTAGCGAAAACGCCCTACAAGAAAACTGGACTTCAGACCCAGGGTGATCCCGACAAGGCCTTCGCCTCCGCGGCTGCGGTAGTCGAGGGCATCTACGGGACCCCTTGCATCGTGCACTCGTGCCTGGAAACCCATGGTTCGGCCAGCGAGTGGACCGCCGATAAAGAACTGGTGGTTCACATCTCGACGCAAAATGTTTCCGGCATCGCTGCGCAAATGGCGGAGCCGCTGAACGTGCCGGCGGGCAATATACAAGTCCTGCAGCAGAACATCGGCGGCGGATTCGGCAGTAAGTTTTCCGCCGACGTCTGGGACATCAACACCGCGAACCTCTCCAAGGCGGCCGGGAAAAAGCCGGTGAAGAACATGCTTGACCGCAAAGCCGAGTTCGAGGTTGCCGGAATGCGGCCCTCAGCCTACGCCCGGGTCAAGATTGCCGCCGACAAAGACGGCAAAATCGTTGCCTGGGACTCGCGCTCCTGGGGAACCGGCGGCGTCGGTGGCGGCGGAACTCCTCCTCTGCCCTACATCTTCGAAATTCCCAACCAGCGCAAGCAGAACACGGCGATCTCCACCAACCAGGGCAGTGCCCGTGCCTGGCGCGCGCCCAACCATCCGCAGGCGGCCGTCATCACCATGGGTGCCGTCGATGACCTCGCGGCCAAGATGAACATGGACCCACTAGAGTTCGTCAGACTCAATCTGGGTATTGCTGGACCGCGCGCCCAGACCTACCGCGAAGAGTTCGCCATCGCCGACGAAATGATGGGATGGAAGAAGACTGGCATCCGCGCGGCGACAAAACTCCGGGACCGATCAAGCGCGGCCTCGGCCTCTCCATGCACACCTGGGGAGGACGCGGTCACAACAGCGATTGCGACTTCACCATCCATCCTGATGGCTCGGTCGAAATCAAGATGGGCACGCAGGACCTGGGTACCGGCTGCCGCACCATCATCACCATCGTCGCCGCCGACACGCTCGGTATCCCGATGGACAAAATCAATCTGCTCATCGGCAACAATCGCTATCCGCAGTCAGGCGGCAGCGGCGGCAGTACAACCTCGGGCGGCGTGACCGCCTCGACCCGTCGCGGTGCCGTCGACGCTCGCGATGCTCTGTTTGCCAAAGTGGCTCCGTCGCTCAAAGCACAGCCTGAAGAGCTGGAAGCGGTCGACGGAACGGTGCGCGTGAAGGCCGATCCCAGCCGCAGCCTGCCCTGGAAGCAGGCTTGCGCCAAGATTGGCGCGGTACCCTTGACCGTTCGCGGCAAAAACCCTAACAAAGCCGAGCCGCCCGATCTCACCAACAGCGGTGTCGGTGGCGTCCAGATGGCGGATGTCTCGGTCGATATCGAAACCGGCATCGTCCGCGTGAACAAGATCGTCGCCGTGCAGGATTGCGGCCTCGTGGTCAGCATGAAGACGGCCATCAGCCAGGTTTATAGCGGAATGATCATGGGCATCAGCTATGCGCTCTACGAAGAGAAGATTCTCGATCCCGTGACGGGCACCGTGCTGAATCCGAACTTGGAGTTCTATCGCCTCGCCGGACTCAACGACATTGGCGAACTGCAGGTCCACATGATGACCGGCAAAGGCTACGACGAGCGCGGCGTCATCGGCCTGGCGGAGCCCGCGGTGGTCTCGCCAGGTTCGGCAATTTCCAACGCCGTCGCTAACGCCATCGGAGTGCGTGTGCCATTCCTGCCGCTCACTCCCGATCGTGTTCTCGCCGCGCTGGAAGACGCAGGAGGTTCTCATGCGTAGGCGGGATTCGAGGGCGCACGGCTTTGCACGCTGCCAGGAAATTTATCTCGGGCAGCTTTGTATCAGGCGCGACTTTAGTCGTGCCGATAAGCAGTCTCTTTTTGTTATCCCAAGCGGGCTTTAGCCCGCGGGTGGCCGCGAAGGAGGCACCCATGCAGGCATTTGAATACGCCAGCGCCACTAAAAAGGAACAAGTAGCCGAACTGCTGGGTAGTCAAGGCGCGATCCTCGCCGGTGGCACTGATCTCCTGGCACTGATGAAAGATGACGTCGTAGCTCCCAAACGACTGGTCAACGTGAAGCACATCGAGGGATTGCGCGGCATCTCCTATCAGCCTGGCAACGGCCTTCGTATCGGGGCCCTGACCACTCTCGCCGAAATAAGTGCTGCGACACGCGATCTCGCTTCCTATCCTGTGCTGACCGAGGCGGTCAACGAAGCCGCCAGCCCGCAAATCAGGAGTCTCGCGACCATTGGCGGAAACATGTGTCAGCGTCCTCGCTGCTGGTACTTCCGCAACGGCATGGGACTGCTGGCCACCAAGGACGGCAAGTCCATGGTCGTCGAAGGGGACAACCGCTACTCCGCCATTCTCGGTAACGATGGCCCTGCCTATTTCGTCAGCCCTTCGACTCTTGCCCCCGTGCTCATTGCTTACGGCGCGAAGATCCGCACCTACTCCGCCAAGGCCTCAGGCAGCGGCGTGCGCGAAATTCCTTTGGAGAAGTTTTTCGTCATTCCCACCGCCGAGGGCCAGCTCGAGCATGACCTGAAGCCCGGCGAAATGGTGATCGAATTGATCATCCCATCGCCTTCGCAGAACCTGAAAGCCTCAACCTACGAAGTGCGTCAGCGAGCCGCATTCGATTGGCCGCTGTCGATGGCGAGCGTTGCGCTTGAGATGGATGGCAATACCGTCAGGCACGCGCGCGTGATCCTCGGACACGTGGCCCCGATTCCGTGGGTCTCGACCGAAGCCGCGCAGGCATTGGTTGGAAAGACCATCACGCCCGATACGGCGATGGCCGCCGCGAACGCGGCGGTAGCTCAAGCCAAGCCACTCAGTCGCAACAAGTACAAGATCACGCTAACCAAGGCGGCCGTGAAACGCGCCGTTCTGAACGCGGCCAATGGCCACCCCGGCAACTCCACAGCAGGAGGCCTCGCATGATGCTATTCCCCGATCAGGAGCGCTTCGATACTAGCGGCGAGAGCCTGTGCACCTCGCTGCGCTGGAAGCAGCAATTCATCGGCGTGGATCACGATCCGACGGTGCCTCCATCGAACGACGGTCTGTTCTGGTGCATCCACACCCAGACGTGCATCGGTCCCGACGGCCAACTGGCCGAACCCGGCACCTGCTCATCCACCGATCGCAAGTGCCACGGAACAGGGAGGTGCGGGTGAATTCCGGGTCACACTAAAGCTCCAGGAACATCTTCGCGACCGCCGGTGTCGAATATCTCCAGTGAGGTGAGGTATGCAACGACTGTTCGCGTTGGTGATTCTGATGTCGCTTACGGCTATCGCTCAAACCGCAGCTAATCCTGGTTCATCAACTTCCGGAGAAGACGAAATCATTCAGTTGACGCAACGATGGCTCGCGGCTGGGCACTCTGCTGACGCCGACGCGCTGGATTCAATCGAAGCGGATGACTTTATCGCGACCACTCCCACCGGCTCGGTAGTGACCAAGAGTGAACTCATGCCGGAGGCCAATAGCTCGAATCGCCTGCCTAAACTCTCCCTACAGGAGACCACCGTCCGGGTACATGGAGACACTGCCGTGCTTATGGCTCACCTGGTCGGCGAGCAGGGCGGGGCACAGCTCAGTGTCACCAGCGTCTTCTTACGCAGGAACGGAAAATGGCAAATGATTGCTGCGCAGTTGTCGCGCAATTGATCATTCGGACCCTGCACCCTCCCTACGCGTGATGTTCGGCAACGCTCACGAACTTGGTGCGGCCGCGACTCTGTCCGCTATTCGCCTTGGGCCCTGCTACTTAGTTGTCGACAAATGCCCAGAGCTAGGAATGCATTCTGCCACTTCGTGGAGTGGACCACGAAACGATCCGCTCTACTCACTTCGTGTACTCGCGTATCATCTCCGCCATCGCAGGATACTGCGCAATCAACTCATCGCGTACTCCCGTCACATAGTCGGCATAATCAAATCCTGGAGACATGGTCGTTCCCATCAGCGCCCACTTGCCTCCGGGCGCGAGTCGGCATCCTTGCCAGACATTTCCCCGCACCACGACTTGCGGTTCCTGTCCGGCCGCTAGATCGGTTCCGAGCGTAACCGTGCGCGCCGTTCCGTCGGGATGCAATTGCAACATTACTGCCGGATCCCCCATGTAGAAGTGAAAGACCTCGGTACCGGGCAACCGATGCAATGTCGAGAAGGTTTCCGGTGTGATCATGTAATAGATCGCGGTACCGATGTTTCGCGAGCCGTGCGTGCCTTCCGGCAGGTATTCCCGCGAAACATGCCAGCGCGACCGGTAGGTTTCGCGGAAGAATCCGCCTTCCAATTCGAGCGGCGTCAATCGCAGCAACCGTTTCACTTCCTCAGCAGTCATGATCGCAACAGCGTAACACCAAAATCCGCTGGCAGCGCCGCGCGGCGCCGACCCAGCGTCGACTGTCCGCCGGCGGACAAATCCTTCTGTTTCCGGACGGCCCGTCATTCACCGTCCTTTCATACTCTGCGGTATCTCTTTACATTACAGTGGCTTACAGCACCGCCCGACTTTGGCACGCAACGTGTAACTATGTTTTGCAGCCGTTGCAGAGCTTGACGCTGGGATTCAAAAAATTTCCTAACTATCGTCCCGCTCTCACGTCTTAAGCACAGCGAGGAGGCTGTATGGAGCGTCGATACTTAGTTGCGACCTTGGCCCTGGTGGCGACCTTTGCCATCTTCTCCCGGGAATTTCGCTCGGGACACCTGGCCAACCTCCCGTGTTCGCGTGCCCAACTGAGGGCCGAGCTCGCCTGCGCCAAGCAATACGTCGCCGGCCGTCTCGTCGCCAAGGTTCGGCCTTTTCTCGAGCGTGGAAATGTGGAAGAGCGCCAGATGATGGCTGAGATGAATCTGCCGGTCCTGGCGGCTGCCAACGAAAAGATCGCCGAGGTACAGGCCCAGGTCGCGCAATTCACCGCCGAGAAGAACTACGAGTCTGCGGTGCGTGAGCAGGAACGGGCGCTGCGAGCTCAAGAAGCCGGTCTTCGAGCGCAGGAGCGCAATCTCCGCCTGGCCGAACGCGCCCAGGAACGCGCCGCTGAGCAGATGCAGGCGCGAGCCATGACAGTGAGCATGCGGGCTTCGGAGCGGGCACAGGCTATGAGTGTCCGCGCTGTGGAAAACGCGCAACGGGCGATCAACAAATCCAAATGGAAAATCGTGCTGCCCAACGTTCCCAATGCACCCAGTGCTCCGATTCCGATTAATTTCGAAATCAATCTACCTTCGGACTTCGATCAACAGGTTCGCAGCGCCGTCCAAAGTCGAACCTCGGTGCAGTGCGTTAACACGAAGGTTGTCGCCCAGCAGATGCGGACAGTCATGACCCAGCGCGTGAACCAGAACATGCGGAACAATGTGCATGTCGTGGTTTCCACCCAGGATGTTTCGGGCGTGAGCGCGCTGACCCAAAGTCCAGCGGCGCACAGCGCGACCCACAAATTGGTTCACGACTTTCAACACCTTCAGGACCACGTAGCCGCGACCATCGATCGCGCATTCGCCACGCTCTAGAACCGACCTACAGGAATAGGCTTTGAATGACACGGCTTAGGCCGTGTCTTTTTGATGGGCACAAGGCACAGGTCTGTACCCCTGTACCATGACCGGCAAAACCGACAAGCGCTCCCTGGCCACCGCAGCCGCAGCTTAGCCCTAGCGATCCAGTCGCCGATCCTTGGGAAGACACCGCTTGACCGATTTCGTACACTCCGTCTTATCGGCGGACATCCGTGCGACTCCGAATTCCTCGCTCCCTCTTCCAACCGCTTATTTTCCAAGTACCTGCAAGCGACTCCGCGTGGCATCGTAAATGCACTCGTGACTGACGAAGCTCTGCGGCAGTAAGGGGAGACTATGGCCAACAAGGAACGTACGCGCCAGGTGGTAACCGGCCTGTTTGGGCCGGAGGACTTCAGCCAACGTCTGCAAGAAGGATGGAAGCCGGTCGCGATCGAATGGGAACGCGAGGTCCCAGCCCAAGCTGTCACCACGCAGACTGCTCCCGCGCCCGAGGTCCCGTTCGGACTGCAGGTGTCCGGCGACTGTGCCCACCTGGAAGAGAACCCCACAGAGCGCGAAGTGCTGTTCCAGATCATGGAACTGACCATCCAGGACGGTCCCTATTCGGGCATCGCGGAAGAACTGAACCGCCGTGGTCTCCGCACCAGGCAGGGCAAGCGCTGGACCCCGGTCTCGGTCTTCCAGATGCTGCCTCGGCTAATCGAAGCGGGGCCCGGAATCCTTAATAGCGACGAATGGCGGCAACGGAGACGTCACCTCAAGGCCGCTAAGTAAGAGAACGCAGTCCCCGGAGCCTCATCACCGCAACAGTCCCGCCTTGTCGCGGAAAAAGCCTTGCTCAGCACTGCGGCACTACGTAGCCACGGTGGTAAACTCTTGCCCGTGAAGCCACGATTACTTCTGATCGCCGCCGTACTCGCAACCCTTCCCCAGGCACACGGCCAAGGCATCCCTCGCCCTGATGTGCCCGACAAAATCAAAGCCCCTGCCGGCGAGGAGATCGTTCTCCAGGCGCATGCGACGGGCTCGCAGATCTACGTGTGCCAACCGGCGACAGACGGCAAGCTCGCATGGTCCTTAAAGGCCCCGGACGCAGAACTTCACGACCAGCAAGGTGCGATTATTGGGCATCACTTCGCCGGACCCACGTGGAAGGACAACGATGGAAGCGAAGTCGTGGGCAAAGCATCCGCTAAGGTCGATTCGCCCGATGCTAATTCGATTCCCTGGCTGCTGGTCACCGCCACCAGTCATTCCGGCGATGGCATACTCAGCCGCGTTAGCAGCATTCAGCGTATTCACACCACCGGCGGGATGCCTCCGACGGCATCCGACTGCACCGCCGCCAAGCAGAATGTCGAGGTAAAGAGCAACTACACCGCCGACTACTACTTCTACGCGCCTGCAAATTGAAACGCCGCCCACTCCTCTAACCAAATCGGGACCGCGCTTAGATTCGCCTTCATCCAACCGGATCATTTGCGGCGCTTTCGTAGCGCTGATAAACTTGTCGGTTTGCTCAGTCGTCTGCCGAGACGTGTATGAGCAGACTTATCCAATCATGTCTAACCAATTTCCTGAAATCGTTATTGTCAACGGCGCGCGGGTGCCTATGGGGCGCTACTGCGGGAAGCTGCGCGACTTCACCGCCATGGACCTGGGCGCGATAGCCGCCAATGAGGCAATGAAGCGCTCCGGGCTCGAACCCACCGAGATTGATCACTGTGTCATGGGCAATGCCCAGCAGACCTCGGGCGACTCCATTTACGGAGCACGTCATGTAGCGCTGAAAGCGGGCGTGCCCATCGAAGTTCCGGCGCTCACCGTTAACCGGCTGTGCGGCTCGGGAATGCAGTCCGTCGTGACTGCCGCGCAGATGATCCAGTTGGGCGAGGCAAAGACTGTGCTCGCGGGCGGCATGGAGTCGATGTCGCAGGCACCGCACGTGATCCGTGGCATGCGCTGGGGCGTCGGGTTGGGCGAAGGTAAGCTGGAAGATTCCCTGATGGTGGCTTTGCTCGACAGCTATTGTGGCCTGTACATGGCCAACACCGCGGAACTCTATGCCGAGCAGCAAGACATCACCCGTGAGATGCAGGACCAGTACGCCGTCTCGTCGCAGCAGCGCGCGGACGCAGCATATAAGGCCGGACGCATCCAGGAAGAGCTCACGCCCGTCTCGTTGCGCAATCGCAAGGGCGAGCCCACTGGTGAGATGTTTTCCGAGGACGACCATCGGCGTCCCGAGACCACGATGGAGACTCTTGCCAAGCTGAAGGCGTCGTTCGGCAAGAACGGTACCGTCACTGCCGGCAACGCCAGTGGAATCGTCGATGGCGCCGCGGCCGTGATCGTGACCTCGCTCGAAGACGCCGAGAAGCGCAACCTCAAGCCGTTGGGACGGATCGTGAGTTGGGGCATCGCAGGCGTCGATCCCAAGATCATGGGCTCGGGACCGGTTCCGGCGACCCGCATTGCGCTCGAGAAAGCTGGTCTGACATTGTCGGACATCGACCTTGTCGAAGTGAACGAGGCCTTCGCAGCGCAGTATCTTGGGGTCGAGAAGGAGTTGAGACTTGATCGCACCAAGACCAATGTAAATGGCGGAGCGATCGCTCTGGGGCATCCGCTGGGAGCGACAGGAACGCGGTTGTTGATCACGCTACTCTACGAATTGCGGCGCCGCAAAGCGCGTTACGGACTTTCGACCGCATGCATTGGCGGCGGCCAGGGCATCGCAGTGATCGTCGAGAACCTGCAGCGGTAGGGGTCGGTGGATACCAGGGCATGACCGCAATCGTGGCGAGAAGGGTTGGTAGAACGACAAAGTCCTGAGTCGTGGCTTCGTATCAGGGCATGGCTTTAGCCATGCCGCAGAATGTAGGGATTGAAAGGGCTTTAGCCCCTGCCTATGGCTATAGCTACCCGCAATTCGAGCTCGAAGAATATTGTTCGCGCCTCGCGAACGTTCTTCGTCACAACAAAGACCAGTGAGGGTCGTGCGCTGTTGCAGTCCCAGCGCAATGCGGCGCTGTTTATTGAGGTCTTGCGCTCCTACGTCGCCGCGAAGAAGTTTCAAGTGCACGACTTTGTCGTCATGCCCGACCATGTTCACCTGCTTATTACAGTCAACGCTGATATGTCGATCGAGAAAGCCGTGCAGTTCATCAAGGGTGGCTTTTCGTATCGGTTGAGGAAAGAGTTAGGTTTGTCCGGCGAGGTCTGGCAGCCTGGATTTTCCGAGGTCCGGGTAAGTGATCGCGAGAGCTTTAGATCGCATAGACAGTACATTGCCGAAAATCCGGTGAAGCGCGGATTGGTCAACTCTCCCGAAGATTATCCTTACTGCTTCGACTATCTGGCACGACAAAAGACGGCAGGGGCTAAAGCCCGACAAGAGACGGTGGCTATCGGCACGACTAAAGTCGTGCCCTGATACGAGACGTACTTGAGACTTAAAACTCGAAATGGGTTTCTTCACGAGGTTCTGATGGAAATCAAAAAAGTTGGTGTACTCGGTTGTGGGTTGATGGGCTCGGGCATCGCGCAGGTTGCGGCCTCTGCGGGTTGCGACGTGGTCGTGCTGGAGCAGGAGCAGAAATTTCTCGACAAAGGTTTTGCCGGAATCGACAAGTCGCTCTCTCGCATGGTCGAGCGCGGAGTCGAAAAAGGCGGCCTCACTGCCGACCAGAAGAAAGCAACGCAGGCGCGGCTCAAAGGCACGACCAACATGAACGACCTGGCGGACTGCGACATCGTGATCGAGGCCATCATCGAAAACCTCGAAGAGAAGCGCAAGACCTACGCGCAACTCGATTCCATCGTGAAGAAAGATGCCATCTTCGCCAGCAACACTTCGTCGATCTGCATCACCGAGATGATGACGGCGACCAAGCGTCCCGAGCGCTTCATTGGGCTGCACTTCTTCAATCCTGTCCCGATGATGAAGCTGGTCGAAGTGGTGAAGACCATCGCCACCGCTCCCGAAGTTTACGAGGCCGCGGTCGCGTTTGGCGCGAAGCTCGGAAAGGTTCCGGTGCGCACCAGCGACAAGCCGGGATTCATCGTCAACCGCCTGCTGGTGCCTTATTTGCTTGATGCCATTCGCGCCTATGAAGAAGGTGTGGGCTCAATTCCCGATATCGACGAGGCCATGAAGCTGGGCTGCGGCCATCCCATGGGCCCGTTCACGCTGCTCGATTTCGTCGGCCTCGACACCACTTACTACATCACGCACGTCATGTACGACGAATTCAAGGAGCGCCGCTTTGCCGCGCCTCCGCTGCTGAAGCGCCTGGTGCTCGCCGGCTGGTACGGCCGCAAAACCGGCAAGGGATTCTACGATTACACGGACCCGAAGAACCCGGTGCCGGGGAAGTTTGTGTAGCTCTTAGTTGACGCTCATGAGTGTTAGAAATCCAATATCGGCACAAGAAGTTAGTGACGTCATACGCAAGCTAGCCACCGAGTCGGATAACGTATTAGCTTTCTTTTTCGACCGGGAGACAGGAATCATGTTGCGGGCCACTGGGAGACTTGAGCTTCGGAACGGATCGGTGTGCGTTGTGCATGGTGGCGGCACGTCCTCGGTGCCGGAGACTCTATTTTTCGTCACGTCCCTCGAAAAACTCCAGCAAACTCCTGCCGAACTAGCTGACCCGGAGATGTTGAAATATCCCCCATGCGCGGCATTCCGCCCGCTCGACTTGCGAGTCTCGTTCGGTGTGGTTTTTGGCTTTTCCAACGGCTCATTATTGGCTCTGTTAGACGTTAGTTCTGAACCTAATCACTAGTTGTTAGTCGCTAGTCACTCCGAGGCATGATCATGACCGACTTCCAGAACCTCCATCTCGAAACGAAAAACCACATTGCCTACATAACCATCGACCGCCCCAAGGTGCTCAATGCCCTCAGCATGGCCACCATGGACGAACTCCGCCAAGCCTTCGCCGCCGCCAAAGACGATGCCGAAGTGCGCGTGGTCATCCTCACCGGAGCGGGCGAGAAGGCCTTCGTCGCCGGCGCCGACATCAGCGAGCTGGCGCAGCAGTCGCCCATCTCGGCCAAGGAGTACACCCACCGCGGCCAGGCCATCATCGACTCCATCGAGAACCTGGGCAAGCCGGTTATCGCATGCATCAACGGCTTCGCGCTCGGCGGAGGCTGCGAGCTCGCCCTCGCCTGCACCATGCGTCTGGCTAGCGAGAACGCCAAGCTCGGCCAACCCGAGGTCAAGCTTGGACTCATCCCCGGCTACGGCGGCACCCAGCGGCTGTCGCGGCTGGTGGGCAAGGGCATCGCGCAGCAACTGGTGCTCACTGGCGAGATGATCACCGCCGCCGAGGCCTTGCGCATCGGGCTCGTGAACGAGGTTGTGCCCGCGGCTGAGCTCATTCCGCGCGCAGAAGCCATCGCAGCCAAGATCATCGCCAACGCTCCGCTGGCCGTGCAGTACGCCATGGAAGCAGTGAACCACGGCCTCGATATGACCCTCGCTGAAGGCCTCTACCTCGAGGCAACGCTCTTCGCAGTCTGCTGCTCCACTGAGGACAAGAACGAAGGCACGAAGGCGTTTCTGGAAAAGCGCCCGGCGCAGTTCAAGGGGAAGTGAAACAAAATCAGTGGATAGTGGTTAGTGGATAGACGAAGAGCCGTAGATCGGGCCGACTTCCTGAAGTCGGCCTAGTTTTTAGTAGGCGGGATCTACGGGAGTTTCATCCTTGAACGAGGCGAATGAAGAAGAGGTACCCCTCCCCCTATCTTGAAAACAAAGGGTTTACAGCACCACTAGCTGCAAGTTCGTGCAAGCCTGAGACTTATACGTAAAGTCTTGCAAACAAAAAAGTTGCTGGGGCGTTTTCGGCGGCGGGCACCAGTAGGGACATAGCGCCCGGACGATTCTTGTCCCTTGAATGGTAAGGTTTCCACTGGGAAATTCCCGTTAGTTTGTCAAAGAGCCAGCCGAGCAACGCCGCTTTGGCGCAAATCGAGCTTGATCGAGAGCTACTGGCGTGTCACAGGAAATCGTCAGGTCAATGGAACGACGGTAACTAAAATGGCCCGTTTTGGGAAAATGAAATGGAGGACGGAACAGACTTTGTCGAGATCCCAACTACTTCGATTTCTGGTCAAAACGCTTGTCATCGGCGTTATAGCATTACCTTCTGCTTTCGCGCAGGCACCTGCACCTCCGCAAAAGGCTGAGCGGCCCGCGCCTCCAACTCGCGATCCCCACACTGCGGGATATGTTGCCGCCAAAGAACTGCCGGACGGCGAGGTTCCTCCCGCGAGTGCGGATGGCAATTTCATCATCGGGCCGACGCATACTCCTGCGCCCGAGTTGTCCGCGCCAGATGCGCCGCTGCAGGGACGCGTCGTCGAGTTCACCATGGAGTCCGTCGATAGCAAGATTTTTCCCGGCATTGCGCGTGAGCCGAACACTTTTGGGACTCCCGATCCCGAGGACCCAGCCAAGCTCGTCGTAACCACCAGCCATCCCGCTCCGTACACGCGCCATGTGTTCGTTTACGTTCCCAAGCAGTACGTGCCCGGCGGTGTCGCGCCCTTCATGGTAGGAGCGGACGGGCCGGACCGCCTGCTCTTTTCGGCGCTCGACAAACTCATCGGCGAGCAAAAAGTGCCGGTGATGGTAGCCATCTCGATCGGCAACGGTGGCGGCGACGCGCAGGGAAGTGAACGCGGCCTTGAGTACGACACCATGTCCGACGCCTACGCCGAGTTCGTCGAGAAAGAAGTGTTGCCGCTGGTCGAGGCCAAGGCCAACGTGAAGCTCACGAAAGACCCAGAGGGTCGCGCGGCCATCGGCTACAGCTCAGGAGGTTCGTGCGCGTTGATCATGGCGTGGTATCACCCCGAGCGGTACCACCGCGTGCTGACCTATTCCGGAACGTTCATCAACCAGCAATGGCCGTACGACCCGAAGTCGCCGCACGGGGCGTGGGAGTTTCACGAGCACCTGATTCCGGAGAGCCCGGCCAGGCCGATTCGAATCTGGATGGAAGTTGGCGATCGGGACCTCTATAACCCGAACGTGATGCGTGACAACATGCACGATTGGGTGCTGGCGAATGAGCGCATGGCGAGCGTGCTGGCCAGCAAGGGTTATCACTACCAGTTCGTGTTTGCCCGGAACGCGGTGCACGTCGATCGCCTTGTCCGAGAGCAGACCTTGCGCGAGGCGCTGGAGTACGTCTGGCAGGGCTATCGGCCTCCGAGTGCCGGGCATTGATCGGGCTACCATCTACAATGGAGTCCTATGATCCGTAATCTTATTGTTCCCCGCGTGTTGGGGAAGACCCGCGAAGACTTGCAACCTGCGATTGAACTGTTTCGCGCCCTGGGGGCCGTACCGGTTCACGAGTGCGACGACGGCAGCGCGCAAGGTTATCAACTCGAGGCGCCCCGAGGTACAGTCGAGTTTCTCGCCGCGGAAAGCGTTCCGCTGTCTGACCTTGCTGTCGAAGTGTCCGATGCCGATGCCGCATGGGAGATCGTTCGCCAGCGCAAGCTCAAAGTTCTGCGCGAAATCGCCGACGCTCCCGATGGTTCTCGCTTTTTCGCGGTTGAAGTCAGCGGAATGAAGATCACATTTGTGAACTATGCCAACAAAGAAACCGACCACAGCGTCGAAGGCTCGTTGAACGCTGTGGGGAGACGTTTCGGCATCGTAGTGAGCCGTTTCAATTCATTCATCACCGAGCGTCTGCTTGACGGAGCGTTGTTGGCACTGCGGCAATCGGGCGCGGCGAAAAGCGACATAACGATTGTTCGCGTCCCGGGAGCGTTTGAGATTCCGTCGGCAGCGCGGCAGTTGGCCGACGAGTGGGAAGTACGACGCGATTGTCTGCATCGGATGCCTGCTGCGCGGCGATACGTTGCACTATGACGTGATCGCCAACGAAGTCACGCGCGGGATTGGGCAGTCGGCGCAGGAAACGGGCGTGCCGCATGCGTTCGGCGTACTCACCTGCGACACGCTTGAGCAGGCCATCGATCGCGCGGGGCTGAAAGCCGGCAACAAGGGCTACGAAGCCGGACTCGCAGCGGTTGAAATGGCGTCCCTGCACAGCAAGGTCGCCGAGTCAACGGCCACTGCGACTGCGGGGAAGCGATGAGCAAATCCGGCACACGCAGAAAATCCCGCGAACTGGCGTTGCAGATGCTGTTTCAGCTCGACATGGGCAAGCAGACGACCGACGACGTTCGCAAGACCTTCTGGAGCGAGCGCAAGGACCTCGATGACAAGGTGCGAGGCTTTGCCGACGATCTATTTCGCGTTGCGTCGGAGCGTGAGGCGGAGATCGACCAGTTGATCGAGAAGAATGCGGAGCATTGGCGGATGGATCGTATGGCCGCGGTCGATCGCAATTTGTTGCGGGCGGGAATCGCCGAGTTCCTTGGATTTCCTGATACGCCGCGGCCGGTGGTGATCAACGAGGCGCTGGAGATTGCGCGACGGTTTTCGACTCCGGAGTCGGTGCAGTTCATCAATGGCGTCCTGGACAGCGTGGCGCGCGAATTGGGAGAAGCCAAGCCGCACTAAATCCTTTGCAACAGAGAACTTGGTGAAGAACCAGATTTTGCAGGCAAGAAAATGCCCTCCGATTTAGGAGGGCGTTTTTTCTGGTGTTTTCTTCGCCCTACTTCGGCAGGACGACTACGAGGTTGGGAGCAACCGGATTCGAGTTTGCGTCTTTCAAGCCAACTGCGATCTGCGCCGAATCGGTCCCAGCAGCGGTGTCCAGCACGTGCACGTTATTGTCGCTGGCCCCCACATAGATACGAGCGCCATCAAGAGTAATGCCTCCGCTGAAAGCTTGGGCGCTGTTGGCCAGTGCGATGCTCGACGCCGTAAGGTTGGAAATATTGAAGCCAAGAACCGAGGTCAAGTCGGAGATGATCCATGCGCGTGTTCCGTCGGACGAGATCAGCATCTGGCGCGGATTGAAGGCGCCGCCATTCAAGGGGTAACTATTCATGGTGTTTTGCGGCGACGGCGGGCATCCATTCTGGAGCGTTCCGGTAGTAATCAGGTCGACGTTGGGAGAATCGGCGACGAGAGCGCCGGTGCCGTTAGGGAGATGGGCGACCAGGGTCGGATTGTTCGCCGCGAGTGTCTGCCAGCTGCTCTGATTGCAGGTCGAGCGGACGTCGATGGAATGCGAGGTCGCGCTGGTTACGTAGGTCATGCCGCCCTGGGCGCTGACGTCGATACCGCTGGGAGTGTAGGACAGATTAGCAATGGTTGCCGTGGGCAGCGTGGTCTCGTAATAAAGCTGCTGTCCCGCCGTGAAGGAAAGAGAAGTGCTATCGGCGGTAAAGGCTCCAGCGGTGGGTACGACGGACTCCGACAGTGTGATCGAGGCTCCGGGGATGCTGTAGAGATAACCGACGCCTGCAGGTCCGTTGGCGATCAGCAGATACTGGTCATTATTGGAAATCGCCAGTATGGTTCCGTTCACGGCGCTGGTCGACGTTACTGTTCCGGCCGCTGCATTCACGGTAATGATGCCGGACGCAGATCCCAGGTAGAGGTTGGTTCCCGCATGATCGGTAACCATGGAATTCGGCAGGAAGGGCAGGGTGATCGCAGTTCCTGCCGTGTTCCCGCTGCTGGCGATTGGAACCAAAGTCAAGGAACTGGTGCCACCCGCGAAAGCCGTTGTGGTCGTAGCGCCGGATGTGGTTACGGTAACGACGTTTTGCCCGTATTGCGGAGGAACGTTGCGATTGCAACTGGGAGTGCTACAGGTGGCCGTGATAACCGTGGTTCCCGGGTTCACGGCTGTAACCGTCGCGGTATTGGCGCCGGTTGTGCCAGCGACGGTGGAACTTCCAGACTGGCTCGACGCCCAGTTAAGGATTGGTGTCACCGTAACGCCATTGGTGTCGACCACATCGGCAGCCAAAGCCTGAGTTGCAGCGGAGGCCAGGGTGAACGATGTCCCGGTGCCGTTGGCGTCATGAATATGAATGGATTGAATCGGGCAGACCAATGCGGGCTGAGGTGTGCTGTTGAGGCCCGCAACACTTGCGTAGATGGTGGTTTCCCCAGGGTTGGTAGCGGTCAGAGCGCCGGTGGTGACGTTCTTGCTCATCACCTGAAGATCGGTACTGTTGAAATTGATGGGACCAACCGTGGACGTGATGTTGCAGGGACTGGCCACCGTGCAACCGGGCGAGGTGATGTTGTAGACAGAAGCGCTATAGGTCGGCAGAGCGCCAATGCTGACGCAGCCCTGAATAGGATCGACGACAATGCGGTCGGCCTGAAGATGAGTATAGACGGTTAAGGTTGCGGTGACCGCGTTTGCTGTGGTGGCGGTAATGGTGGATTGCCCGACAGCAGACTGGCCGGGGTTCGCATTGCAGACGATGAAGTTGGCGTCCCACATGCCGGCGCATACGAACCCAGCCGGGGAAATGGTCACCACACTGGTGTTGCCGCTGGCATAGGTGACGTCGGCGACGACCGCCGCACCGGTTGAGTCCTCGGGTTGTGCGGTGATCTGGGCTACTTGTCCTGGATTCAGGGACATGGAAAGCGGACTAAGAACAAGCTGCGATACGGAGCTCTTAGCCACACTGGTTCCGCTGCAGGCTGGCATCAGGCTTAAAATAAGGACCGAGAATAGGGCAGCCAAGACTTGAGCCGCTGAAAACCGACGCATTTTTCCTCCCCGCCGGGTTGGTTCCGACGGATGCATGAAGACCAAAATTGAGATTCCTGCCAGAATTTCTCAGTGTAGAAGCTGACCTACGTTTCGGCAAGCCGCGCTCAAATGGAGCGTTTCGCAGGGAACTGCAGGCAACCACCGAGTTCTCCTAACACTGATTTTCCCTTGGAGTTGTGAAAAGTTGAGGCGGATGAAGCGGATGAACAGGTTCGGTGAGGCGGCGATTTTTTGCGCCGGATCCGATTGACGCGTGGAACCCAAGTTGCTACACTAATCAGGTTCCGCGAGTTCTACCTAACCTGCCAGTAGTGTGTGTGGCAGTGTGCAGTAATCTAATGTCCTGTGAGTTTGTGTCACAGGATTCCTCGCTGAAACGAGCCTGCGCTTCCACTGGAGCTTTCCGGTGGGTATGTGGGCCGAAGCAACGAAACGGAGTGCCCTCGTTCCAGAACTCCATGCCGGGGTGAATGAGCCGGTGCGGGGAACGGCCATGGTGCCACCGTCGTTTGCTTAATCTGAACGAACCGAATGCTCCCCGGCAGTTATGGGGAAGTATGGGCAGATGGGCCATTGAGGCCAACGGATTGCTGCCCAGACCCAAAAGCTGGGATGGGAACGCGCCGCGTGGCGTGTGTCCTGCGCGATGTGTGATTGCGGCATGTGCCGCGAAGTTTCGTGCCTGCAGCTTCGAGTAGCGAGCTGACGCCGGTCAAAGCCGGCACAGATGAACCAAGGAGCTGCAAAGAGTGCCTACATTTAATCAGCTGGTGCGCAAGGGACGGACGGCGCCGAAGTACAAGACGGCCAGCCCCGCCCTGCAGTCCTGCCCGCAAAAGCGCGGTGTTTGTACCCGCGTGTACACCCAGACGCCGAAGAAGCCGAACTCCGCGCTGCGCAAAGTCGCGCGTGTGCGTTTGACCAACGGCATCGAAGTGACGACTTATATTCCCGGCGTCGGCCACAACCTGCAGGAGCACTCGATCGTGCTGATCCGCGGGGGCCGTGTGAAGGACCTGCCGGGTGTTCGCTATCACGTGGTGCGCGGCACGCTGGATTCAGTGGGCGTGGCCAATCGCAAGCAGGGACGTTCGAAGTACGGCGCCAAGCGCCCGAAGGCGTAACGAGGAACTATGCCGAGAAAAGGTTATATCGCGAAGCGCGAGCAACTGGCAGACCCGGTCTACCAGTCCACGCTGGTCAACAAGTTTGTGAACTCCATGATGTGGGACGGGAAGAAGTCGACCGCCCAGTCCATCTTCTATAACGCCATGAAGAAGCTTGAAGAGAAGGGTGGCGACGAGGCCATCAAGCTGTTCAAGAAGGCCGTGGAGAATGCCAAGCCGGTGCTGGAAGTGAAGACCCGCCGTGTTGGTGGAGCGAACTACCAGGTGCCGGTGGAAGTCAACGCCGACCGCCGAGTGTCGCTGGCGATCCGCTGGATTCTGCAGTACAGCCGCGGACGTGGCGAAAAGGGCATGGTCGACAAGTTGGCGAATGAGTTGCTGGACGCGGCCAATGGCCGCGGCGCGACGATCAAGAAGAAGGACGACGTGCATCGCATGGCCGAGGCCAATAAGGCGTTTGCGCACTATCGCTGGTAGGGAGAGTGTCGATCCCACCCTTTCCCAAAGGACAGGAAAGGATGGGGCACCCGCTGATGACAGTGAAATAGAAATGGCGGGGGCTGGTGGCCCGCGCTACCAAGGTTCGAAAGCGGACGAAGAGCCGCATAGCAGGAAACGGAAGGAATTGTGGCGAGACAGGTTCCATTAGAGCGTTGCAGGAATATCGGCATCATGGCGCACATCGATGCCGGTAAGACCACGACCACGGAGCGCATCCTGTTTTATACGGGACGCACGCACCGCATTGGCGAGGTCCATGAAGGAACTGCGACGATGGATTGGATGGCGCAGGAGCAAGAGCGCGGCATCACCATCACGTCGGCAGCGACCACCTGCTTCTGGAAAGACATTCGGATCAACATTATTGATACGCCCGGCCACGTGGATTTCACCGCCGAGGTGGAGCGCTCGCTGCGCGTGCTCGACGGCGCCTGCGCTGTGTTTGATGCCGTGCATGGCGTGGAGCCGCAGTCGGAAACAGTGTGGCGCCAGGCTGATAAGTACGGCGTGCCGCGCATTTGCTTCATCAACAAGATCGACAAGGCGGGTGCTGATTTCGAGCACGCCATCGATACCATTCGCAAGCGCCTCAATGCCAAGCCGGTGGCGATCCAGTTGCCGATCGGGCAGGAAGACAAGTTCAAGGGCGTCATTGACCTGATGACCATGAAGGCGATCGTCTGGCATGACGAGACCATTGGCTCCGAATATCATGTCGAGGAAATTCCGGAAGAGCTGAAAAAGAAGGCGGCTGCCTACCATCAGATCCTCATCGAGACGGTCGTTGAGAACGATGACCAGGATGAGCTGATGCACAAGTACATCGAAGGCGAAACCATTGGCGAAGCCGAATTGAAGGCTGCGCTGCGTCGCGCCACCCTGAAGATGAAGGTGTTCCCGGTGATCTGCGGAACGGCTTTCAAGAACAAGGGTGTGCAGCCGCTGCTGGATGCGGTCATCGATTACCTGCCTTCGCCGCTGGATGTTCCTCCGGTGAAGGGCAAGAATCCGGATACTGGCGCAGAAGATAGAGCGCCACGGCCGACGACAAGGCGCCGTTCTCGGCGCTGGCATTCAAGATCATGACCGATCCGTATGTCGGCCAGCTAACGTTTATCCGCGTGTACTCGGGTCACCTGAAGACCGGCGACACCGTTTATAACAGCGGACGCAAGCGCGGCGAGCGCATCGGACGCCTGTTGCAGATGCATGCCAACAAGCGCGAAGAAATCAGCGAAATTTACGCTGGCGATATCTGCGCGTGTGTGGGAATGAAGAACGTCACTACCGGCGACACGATCTGCGACGAGAGACGATCCGATCGTGCTCGAGTCGATCGAGTTTCCGGCACCAGTGATTGCTGTCGCGGTTGAGCCGAAGACCAAGACCGACCAGGAAAAGATGGGCGTCGCGCTGGGCAAGCTGGCGCAGGAAGATCCGACGTTCAAGGTCATCAACCGATCCGGACAGCGGGCAAACGATCATCGCCGGCATGGGCGAGTTGCACCTGGAAATTCTGGTCGATCGCATGATGCGCGAGTTTGGCGTGCAGGCCAATGTAGGCAAGCCGCAGGTTGCGTATCGCGAGACCATCCGCAAGGCATCGCAGGCGGAAGGCAAGTACATTCGCCAGACCGGTGGCAGCGGCCAGTACGGTCACGTGCGCATCCGGCTGGAGCCGAACGAGCCGGGCAAGGGCTACGAGTTCATCAACGAAGTGGTGGGCGGCGTGATTCCCAAGGAATTCATCAAGCCGGTCGACCAGGGCATTAAAGAAGCGCTGGAAGGCGGCGTACTCGCCGGCTACGAAATGGTGGACGTGAAAGCCACGCTGTACGACGGCAGCTATCACGATGTGGACTCGAACGAAATGGCCTTCAAGATCGCCGGTTCGATGGCGTTCAAGGAAGCCGCTCGCAAGGCGAGTCCGGTGCTGCTGGAGCCGGTCATGTCGGTGGAAGTGGTTGTGCCCGAGGAATACATGGGCACCATCATCGGCGACCTGAGCAGCCGTCGCGGCCGCATCGAGGGTCTGGAGCATCGCGCGGGATCGCAGGTGATCAAGGCGATGGTTCCGCTGGCCGAGATGTTCGGTTATGCGACCAACATGCGGTCGAACACGCAGGGCCGCGCAACGTTTTCCATGCATTTTTCGCGTTACGAAGAGGCGCCCCGTGCCGTGGCCGAGGAAATTGTGGCCAAGGTACAGGGCAAGAGTCCGGCAGGCACGAAGTAATTATGCGGCGGACGCTGAGCCCGCCAAGTTAACGCAGTATTCAGACGACTTCATAGAGATACGGAGCTCGAAATGGCGAAAGAAAAATTTGATCGCAGCAAGCCGCACGTAAACGTAGGGACGATCGGGCACATCGATCACGGCAAGACGACGTTGACGGCGGCGATTACCAAGGTGTTGCAGAAGCACAATCCGAAGATCATGTTCCGCTCGTTCGATTCGATCGACAACGCTCCGGAAGAGCGGGAGCGCGGCATCACGATCGCGACGGCGCACGTGGAGTACGAGACGGCGAACCGTCACTACGCGCACGTGGATTGTCCGGGCCACGCCGACTACATCAAGAACATGATCACCGGCGCAGCGCAGATGGACGGCGCGATCCTGGTGGTGGCGGCGACGGACGGTCCGATGCCGCAGACCAAAGAGCACGTGCTGCTGGCGCGCCAGGTAGGCGTGCCCTACGTGCTGGTGTTCCTGAACAAGTGCGATGCGGTGGAAGATCCTGAGCTGATCGATTTGGTCGAGATGGAAGTGCGCGAGTTGCTGTCGAAGTACGGGTTCCCGGGCGACGATGTGCCGGTGATTCGCGGCTCGGCGCTGGGCGCGTTGAATGGCGAAGCGCAGTGGGAAGCCAAGATCGATGAGCTGATGGAGGCGGTGGACAAGAACGTTCCGCTGCCGGCGCGCGACATCGACAAGCCGTTCCTGATGCCGATTGAAGACATCTTCTCGATCCAGGGCCGTGGCACGGTGGTCACGGGCCGTATCGAGCGCGGCAAGGTGAAGGTGGGCGAGGAGTCGGAGATTGTGGGCTTCCGCGAGACCCGCAAGACGGTGGTGACGGGCGTGGAAATGTTCAAGAAGCAGTTGGACGAAGGCATGGCGGGCGACAACGCCGGCCTGCTGCTGCGCGGCATCGCGAAGGAAGACGTGGAGCGCGGGATGGTGCTGGCGAAGCCGGGATCGATTACGCCGCACACCAAGTTCAAGGGCGAAGTGTACGTGTTGTCGAAAGACGAAGGCGGACGGCATACGCCGTTCTTCAAGGGCTACCGGCCGCAGTTCTACTTCCGCACGACGGACGTGACGGGAGTGGCGACGTTGCCGGCGGGCACGGAGATGGTGATGCCGGGCGACAACGTGGCGCTGGAGATTGAGCTGATCACGCCGGTGGCGATGGAAAAGGGCTTGCGGTTCGCGATTCGCGAAGGCGGACGCACCGTGGGCGCCGGGACCATCAGCGAGATTATTGCGTAGAGTTTTCATACCGGGTGCGGTGGCAGCCGCCGCACCCACTTACTAACCGCGGCAAGCGCCGCAGGGCCGAAGGCGGAGACGTTGGACGAGCCCCAGACATGATCTTTGAGAGAAACTAACGTGATTGGTAAAGAACGAATCCGGATCCGCCTGAAAGCTTACGATTATCGCGTTCTCGACCAGTCCACGAGTGAAATTGTGGACACGGCACGCCGCACCGGCGCGCAGATAGCGGGACCGATTCCGCTACCGACGGTGAAGAACAAGTATTGCGTGTTGCGTTCCCCGCACGTGGACAAGAAGTCGCGAGAGCAGTTTGAGATCCGCACCCACAAGCGCCTGCTCGATATTCTCGAGCCGACGCAGCAGACGGTGGACGCGCTCATGAAGTTGGAGCTGCCCGCGGGTGTGGATGTCGAGATCAAGGCTTTTGGCAAGGAACATAAATAGGTTGCTGGTTACTGGTAGCTGGTAACTGGACAAGAACAAAGCTTCCGCGGCGAACAGCCCCCGGCGCAGCAAACACCGGAAACAGGAAGCGGAGTCAGAGGATAGAGATGGCAGTCAGCGGAATTTTAGGAAAGAAAGTCGGGATGGCGCAGTTGTTCGATGACAAGGGCGATGTTCGTCCGGTCACCGTGCTGAAGGCCGGACCCTGCGTGGTCACGCAACGTAAAACAGTTGCGAAAGACGGCTACGATGCCGCCCAGATCGGGCTGGTTGAATTCGTGAAGGAGTCGCGGCTGACCAAGCCGATGAAGGGCCACTTCGGGAAGAACAACCTGCCGCCGGTGCGCTTCATGCGCGAGGTGGAGATCGTGGTGGACGAAGAGAACCAGGATGGCGCCAAGGTCGGCGACAAGGTTCTGGTGGACATGTTCGAAGGCGACAAGTTTGTGGACATCGTGGCCACCAGCAAGGGACGCGGATTCGCGGGCGTGGTGAAGCGCCACCATTTTGCCGGCGGCGCAGCCTCGCACGGTTCGATGTTCCAGATCACGGGTTCGATTGGCTCCTCAGCATTTCCGTCGCGCGTGTTCAAAGGCATGCGCATGTCGGGACACATGGGCAACGAGCGCGTGACCACCCGCAACCTGCGCATCCTGGGCATCGATCGCGACGAGAACCTGTTGGTGATCGAGGGCGCGGTGCCGGGAGCGAAAGACGGCTATGTGCTGATCTCGCGGGCGAAGAAGCCACCCAGAGAGCGCCGTGGATTTGGCGGCTCAGGCACGGTCGATCCGTTGAAGGCTTCGAAGCGGCAGGCGGCGAAGAAAAAGTAACTGGTGACTGGTAGCTGGTGAACTGGCTACTGATCGGAAGAGATTATGGCGACGATTGATGTAGTGAATTTGAATGGCGAAAAAGTAGGCTCGCTGGAGCTGGCCGATGAAGTATTCGGCGCGGTGAACGAAGACCTGCTTTGGGAAGCGGTCAAGCATTACCGCGCCGGTCTGCGGGCCGGAACCCACTCCACCAAGACCCGCGGTCTGGTGAGCGGCGCCGGCAAGAAGCTGTGGAAGCAGAAGGGCACGGGACGGGCGCGTATCGCGTCGATCCGTTCCCCACTGTGGCGGCATGGCGGCACGGTGCATGGACCGAAGCCCCGCTCCTATGACTACGACTTCCCGCGCAAGAAAGTGCAGGGCGCGTTGCGCTCGGCGCTGGCGGCGAAGTTGTCGGACGGCAAGCTGGTGGTGGTGGAAAACTTCGAGCTGAAAGAAGCCAAAGCCAAGCCGTTTCGCGCCGCGCTCAACAAGCTGAACGCCAAGGGCACAACGCTGCTGGTGGAGAACTACCTCGGACGACAACAAGAACCTGCACCTGAGCTCGCGCAACCTGAAGGGCGTGGAGTTGATCGCGGGCAACGCGGTACATCCGTATCACCTGCTGCGGTACAGCAGTGCGGTGTTCTCGCGCGCGGCGCTGGAAAAGTTGCAGGACTCGCTGAAGGCGACGGCGCCCAAGCGTAAGACAGCGGAGGTGGCGTAATGAAGTCGGCATACCAGATCATTCGCCGTCCGGTGATCACGGAAAAGGGCCTGGGCGTGAAGGAAACGGAAGCCACGCTGGTGTTCGAGGTTTCCTCCAAGGCATCGAAGACCGAGATCAAGAACGCGGTGCAGAGCATTTTCAAGGTGAAGGTGGAGACGGTCCGCACCGCCAACTTCGTGGGCAAGGAACGCCGCCGGGGCAAGTTTACCGGCTACCGTCCTGACTGGAAGAAGGCTTACGTGCGACTGAAGGCGGGCCAGAAGATGCCCGAGTACGCGGAAAATCTCTAAAGCAGTGGTTAGTGAATAGTGGTTAGTGGATAGAAGAAGCGAGTAGAACTATGGCAATCAAGACTTACAGACCGGTTACTCCGACGCGGCGCTTTACGACCAGCACCGTCAACGACGACCTGACGACGAACCGGCCGCACAAGCCGCTGACCGAATCGAAGAAGCGTACCAGCGGACGCCGCAACACGGGCGACCTGACCATCTGGCACCGTGGCGGCGGACACAAGCGCAAGCTGCGGACGATCGACTTCAAGCGCGACAAGACGGGGATTCCCGCGACGGTCGCGACGATTGAGTACGATCCCAACCGCTCAGCCCGCATCGCGTTGCTGAACTATGCCGATGGCGAGAAGCGCTACATCATCTGCCCGGTCGGCCTGAAGGTTGGTTCGAAGATTGTCAGCGGACCGGAGTCCGACATCCTGGTAGGCAATGCTCTGCCGCTGCGCAACATTCCTCCGGGCACGACGGTACACAACGTCGAGTTGAAGCCGGGCAAGGGCGCGCAGATGGCGCGCTCGGCGGGAGCGCAGGCGCAGTTGGTGGCCAAAGAAGGCGACTACGCGCTGCTCAAGCTGCCTTCCGGCGAAACCCGCAAGGTGCTGGTGGATTGCATGGCGACCATCGGCCAGGTGGGCAACACGGACCACGAAAACGTTTCCATCGGCAAGGCCGGACGCACGCGCTGGATGGGCATTCGCCCGACGAACCGCGGTGTGGTCATGAACCCGGTCGATCATCCGCACGGCGGTGGCGAAGGCAAGACCAGCGGCGGACGGCATCCGGTGACCCCGTGGGGCCAGCCGACACGCGGCTACAAGACACGCAACAACAAGCGGACCGATAAGTTCATCGTGAACCGCAGACAGAAGTAGGACTGAGGCGATATGGCACGTTCAACGAAAAAAGGTGCGTTCATCGACAAGCACCTGCTGGTGAAGATCGAGGGCATGAACGAGCGCAACGAGAAGAAGGTTGTGCGCACGTGGTCGCGCCGCTCGACCGTGGTCCCGGAGATGGTGGGACACACGCTGGCGGTGCACAACGGCAAAAAGTTCATTCCGGTGTACGTCACTGAGAATATGGTCGGCCACAAGCTGGGCGAATTCAGCCTCACCCGCACCTTCAAGGGTCACTCGATGAAGGCGGCGACAGAGACGGCGGCCAAGCCGGCGCCGGCGAGGTAAGGGAAGAACATGGAATTCACAGCCAAACTGATGTATGTGCGAGTTTCGCCGCAGAAAGCGCGCCTGGTGCTGGACCTGATCAAGGGCCGCCGGGTGGAAGAGGCGCTCGACACGCTGCTGTACACCAAGAAGGGCATTGCGCCCCAGATTTATAAGCTGCTGCGTTCGGCGGTAGAGAACGCCAACTACGTGAGCGCCGAGAAGGGCCTGGACATCGATCTCGACCGGCTCTACGTGAAGCATGCGATCGCCAACGATGGCCCGCGCATGAAGCGCATCCGTCCGGCCCCGATGGGAAGGGCGTTCCGCTACCAGCGCCGCATTTCGCACCTGGAGCTGGTGCTGGCGGAGAAGGTTTCGAGCAATGGACATGGCGGCGCTGCGGGAACTACCGGCGACGCGATGCCGTTGAAGAAGGCCGCAAAGAAAGCGGCGAAAAAGGCTCCGGTCAAGAAGGCTGCCGCCAAGAAGGCTCCCGCGAAAAAAGCGGCGGCCAAGAAGGCGACGAAGAAGTAAGAGTAGATCCCTCGCGGACTAAAGTCCGCTCGGGATGACAAATATAGCGAAGCGTACGGCACGACTGAAGTCGTGCCCTGATACGAAACGGCGGGGCCGAAAGGCCATCGCTGAGACGAAGCGGCGATGCCGGAAGGCGATCGTTGCGGAGAGTAAACGAGACTATGGGACAGAAAGTCCATCCTTACGGATTCCGCCTCGGCGTTACCAAGCCGTGGAGGTCGCGCTGGTTCGTAGAGCGTGACTACGACAAACTGCTGCTGGAAGACGTGAAACTGAAGGCTGAGCTGAAAGACAAGCTCAAGTCGGCAGGCGTCAGCTCGATCGAGATCGAGCGTCCCGGCAACAAGCTGCGCATCATCATCCGCACCGCGCGTCCGGGCATCATCATCGGCCGCAAGGGCGCGGAGATCGACAAGCTGAAGGGCGAGATTGCCAAGCGCACGGGCCGCGATGTGTACGTCGACATCCTCGAAGTACACAAGCCGGAACTGGACGCGCAACTGGTGGCCGAGAACATCGCGCTGCAGCTGGAAAAGCGCGTCAGCTTCCGCCGCACCATGCGCAAGGCCGTGGATTCGGCGCTGCGCTTCGGATGCAAGGGCATCAAGGTGCGAGTGAGCGGCCGCCTGAACGGCAACGAAATCGCGCGTTCCGAGTGGTATCTGCAGGGACGTTTGCCGCTGCACACGCTGCGCGCCGATATCGATTACGGCTTTGCGGAAGCGCACACCACGTACGGCATCATCGGCGTGAAGTGCTGGGTATACAAGGGCGAAATCCTGCGCGAGAAGAAGCGCGAACCGCAGGGTGTAGGAGCGTTCTAAAAGCAGTGGTCAGTGGCTAGTGGTTAGTGGCTAGCAAAAGCTGAGGAGAGATGCAGGGACGTAGTCCCGCGAACTAGGGCGAATCATTATGTTGATGCCAAAGAAAGTTAAGTACCGCAAGCAGCAGCGCGGTCGTATGTGCGGCAAGGCGTGGCGCGGCGGCGAGTTGTCGTTCGGCGACTTCGGCCTGAAGGTCATGGAGCCGGGTTGGATCACCGATCGGCAGATTGAAGCCAGCCGTGTGGCCATGACGCGTTTCGTGAAGCGCGGCGGCAAGATCTGGATCCGGCTGTTTCCCGATAAGCCGGTCACCAAGAAGCCGGCCGAAACCCGTATGGGTAAAGGCAAGGGCGCTCCTGATCACTGGGTAGCTGTGGTGCGTCCGGGCAAGATCCTGTTCGAGATGGAAGGCGTCTCGCAGGCCGATGCGGCCGAGGCCATGCGCCTGGCTTCGCACAAACTGGGACTGCGCACCAAGTTCGTGGCGCGTGAAGGCGTCCACTAAAGAACGGTGGGGCTAAAGCCCCCAAGTATTACTGAAAGGCTTAGACGCTGACCTAAAGGTCAGCTCTACCGGGAATTTTGAAATGAATGCAGACAAGATCCGCAATTTAACCGATGTGGAACTGAAGCATCAGCAGGGCGAGCTGGCCGACACGCTCTTCAAGCTGAAGTTCCAGTTGAAGATGGGCCAGACCGAGAGCCTGAAGAAGATCCGCGACCTGAAGAAAGACATTGCACGGATCAAGACCATCGAGCGCGAAAAGCAGCTAGGAAATGGCAACGGCTCGGTCAAAGTGAAGGCAAAGGTTGCGGCCCCGGTGGCGAAAGCGCCGAAGGCGCCGAAAGCGACAAAGGTCGCGAAGGCAGAAACAGCGCCCAAGGTAGCGAAGGCGAAGAAGGCGGCCGTAAGACCCAGACGAAGACGGCTGCGACGGAGAAGAAGTAAGCCATGGCCGATAAAACAACGACAACCGCAGCGACTGAAGAGAAGAAGCAGGGACGCCGCAAGATCCTGATTGGCGAAGTGGTCTCCACCAAGATGGCGAAGACCATTGTTGTCGAGGTACATCGGCAGAAGGCGCATCCGTTCTACAAGCGCGTAGTGAAGCGCAGCAAGCAGTTTTATGCGCATGACGAAAACGGCACCGCCAAGCTGGGCGATGTGGTCAAGATCGAAGAGACGCGTCCGCTGTCGAAGCTGAAGCGCTGGCAGTTGAAGGAAATCGTGCGGAAGGCCGCGCAGGTCGCGCCGGTGGAAGCAGCGGCGGTCTAAACCCTGAACCTACCCTTTCCCAAATGAAGGGAAAGGATGGGGCACCCAAAAGTTGGGTACGCGGGACGGTAAGGAGAGAGTTTTATGGCAGTGATGATGAGAACCATGCTCGATGTCGCCGACAACTCCGGCGCGCGCAAGCTGCAGGTGATTCTGCCGCTGGGCGGTGGAGTTGGCCTGGTAGCGCACCTGGGCGACGTGGTGACGGCGTCGGTGAAGGAAGCTTCGCCGGACGGCACCGCCAAGAAGGGCACGGTGGTGAAGGCCGTGATCGTGCGGACTCGCAAAGAGCATCGCCGGCGCGACGGCACCTACATCCGCTTCGACCAGAATGCGGCGGTGCTGATCAACGAAGGCGGCGAGCCGGTGGGGACTCGCGTGTTCGGTCCCGTGGCGCGCGAGCTGCGCGAGAAGAAATTTTTGAAGATCGTTTCCCTGGCGCCGGAAGTTCTGTAGAGGGTAGCTGGTTACTGGTAGCTGGTAACTGGCTAAGGCGACAGACGGAAGTTGGACTAGAGAGCCAAGAGTTGATGAGTGGTTGATCGAGTTACCAATTACCAGTGACCAGTTACCGGAGTGAGTGAAGACATGCAGAAGATCGTAGATATTCGACGTAACGACCAGGTCCGGGTAATCACCGGACGCGACAAGGGCAAGGAAGGCCGCGTGCTGCGGGTGATGCCGCCGCCGGCAAGGTATTGGTGGAGCACGTGATGATGGTGAAGAAGAACGTGCGCCCCAATCCGCAGAAAAACATCAAGGGCGGCATCGCCGAGCAGGAGAGCTCCATCTCCATCAGCAACGTGATGCTGATGTGCGCGGCATGCGGAAGGCCGGTGCGTGTTGGCCACGAAAAGCGCGGCGACAAGCACGTGCGGGTTTGCAAGGACTGCAGCACGACGCTGGAGAAGTAGCATGGTCAGATCAGTAGCTGAGCAGACTGGCTATCAAATTGAGTTCCTCACGAAACGGTCAAGAGCCGAGTCCGTGAGAAAGGTGAAGCAGAGAAATGGCAGACGAGAAGAGACAAGAAACAGAAGAGCGCGGCGCCCGCCCAGGCGGCGGCAAGCCGCAGGGCAAGAAGGCGAAGCCAGAGCAGGTGGAAGCCGCAGGCGGCGAACGGCGCGGGCAAGCCGGCGCGTCCCAAGGCGAACAACCGGGCGACCGCGCGCATGCGCGAGAAGTACGTCAAGGAAGTTTTGCCGGCGCTGATGAAGGAATTCGGCCTGGACAACCCGATGGCGGCCCCGAAGCTGGAAAAGATCGTGGTCAACATGGGTGTGGGCGAAGCCACGCAGAACGCCAAAGTGATCGATCCTGCGGCCAGCGAAGTGACGCAGATTGCCGGGCAGAAGCCGATCATCACCAAGGCGAAGAAGTCGATCGCGCAGTTCAAGGTGCGCGAAGGAAATCCTATCGGTGTGATGGTGACCCTGCGCGGCGACCGCATGTACGAGTTCTTCGACCGGCTGGTGAACATTGCGCTGCCGCGCGTGCGCGACTTCCGCGGCGTGCCGACCAAGTCGTTTGATGGCCGCGGCAATTTCACGCTGGGCGTGCGCGACCAGTTGATCTTCCCGGAAATCGACTACTCGAAGGTCGAGAAGATGAAGGGAATGAACATCACGATCGTGACCACGGCGGGCAACGACGACCAGGCGCGTGCGCTGCTGAAGCACATGGGCATGCCGTTCCGCGTGGCGCAGTAACACGAGTTCAGTTGAACAAGGGCGCAGGCCCAGAGTAAAGGAAACGATGGCTAAGACATCCAATATCGCCAAGGCGAACAAGAAACCCAAGTTCTCCAGCCGCCAGCACAACCGCTGCAAGATTTGCGGGCGTCCGCGGGCTTTTCTGCGCAAGTTCGGCCTATGCCGTCTGTGCTTCCGCAGCCTGGCGCTCAAGGGAGAGATTCCTGGGGTTTCGAAGTGTTCCTGGTAAGTCAGTAGAGCAGGGCCGTCGGCAGCCTGGTGCCAGCGCGGCTGGGCCGCACTACCGAACGCTGAGTAAGTACGTCGCGGCTGGTTCTTTCACGAGCGTCACCCACGTGTGCGGACAGGGACCCACGGAGAAGTTCGGCAGAAAGCTAACGGGCGACGATTTGAGGAGATACGCATGAGTTTGACCGATCCGGTCGCAGATTTTCTGACGCGCGTTCGCAACGCCATCAACGCGCGGCACCAGAAGGTGGACGTTCCTCTCTCCAAGCTGAAGGTGGAGATGGCCCGCATTCTGAAGGACGAAGGCTACATCGCGAACTTCAAGACGACGGAAGAAGAGGGCCGCAAAGTGTTGCGAGTGTACCTGAAGTACTCCGCCGACAATTCTTCGCCGATTTCGCAGCTCAAGCGCATTTCGCGTCCGGGCTGCCGGGTGTACGTCGGCCACAGCGAGATTCCGCGCGTGCTGGGCGGGTTGGGAATCAACATCCTCACCACTCCCAAGGGCGTGATGACCGGCCGCCAGGCGCGCAAGGAAAAGCTGGGCGGCGAAGTACTTTGCGAAGTTTATTAAGAAGTAACTGTTAGCTGGTAACTGGTAACAGTCGGATTAGAACCTGATGACTGTTAGCTGAGAGTGAGAGAGACATTATGTCGAGAATTGGAAAGAAACCGATTCCGTTGCCCAAGGGCGTGAGCTACGCCGTCGAAGGCAACACCGTGACGGTGCAGGGCCCCAAGGGCAAAGTGACGACCCACATTCCGGGTGGCGTGACGCTGGAGACCAAAGACGGCGTCCTCACCATCGTCCGCGAGGACGATTCGAAGGCCGCGGTGCACGGACTGGTGCGCGCGCTGGTGAACAACTCGGTCGAAGGCGTGACCAAAGGCTGGACGAAAGAGCTGGACATCGTCGGCATCGGCTATCGCGCCGAATTGAAGGGCAAAGGCATGGTGGTGTTCACGCTGGGCTATTCGCATCCCATTGAGTATCCGCTGCCTGCGGGCATCGAGGTGACCATCGATCCCAAGCTGACGCACTTGACGGTGAGCGGTATCGACCGGCAGAAGGTTGGATTTGTAGCTGCCGAAATGCGGTCGCTGCGTCCGCCCGATCCGTACAAGAACAAGGGCGTGCGCTACAGCGATGAGAGGCTGAAGAAGAAAGTCGGCAAGACCGGCGCGAAATAATCGCCCGCAACCGAGATCATTGACGGCAGGGCGGCAACGCCCCGTCTCCCCGGTTCAGAACCCCGGGATTAAGGAAGAACAGAGATGATTGGAAAAACTTCGAAGAACCAGACGCGGGCAAGATCCACTCCCGCATTCGCAAGAAGATGGCGGGCACGGCGGAGCGGCCGCGGCTGAATGTGTATCGCTCGGTGAGCCATATTTATGCCCAGGTGATCGACGACACCAAGGGCGCGACCATCGTGGCCTCGGCGGCCTCGGTGGAAAAAGGCAAGGGCATGAAGGGCGACAAGCGCCCCACTGGCGGCAACGTGGCCTCGGCCAAGGAAATCGGCAAACTGATTGCCGAGCGCGCCAAGGAGAAGGGCATCAAGAAGGTGGTCTTCGATCGCGGTGGATACCTGTATCACGGCCGCGTCAAGGCCCTGGCCGATGCGGCGCGCGAAGCGGGACTGGAGTTCTAAAGAGCGGTAACTGGTGACTGGTTACTGGTAACTGGATGAACGGCAAAAGCCACTAGCACTAGCGACCAAGCGGTCGCAAGAGAGTTTGGAGAGATTAAGGGAATGCCAATAGTTAAGAAAAAGCTTGACGCCAACAGCTACCAACTGAAGGACCAAGTGGTCTCGATCAACCGCGTCACCAAGGTCGTCAAGGGCGGCAAGAACATGTCGTTCGCGGCGCTGGTGGTGGTGGGCGATCCTTCCGCCGCGGTCGTGGGCTACGGTTCCGGCAAGGCGAAGGAAGTTCCGCAGGCGATCCGCAAGGGCATCGAAGCGGCCAAGAAGAACCTGCTGCGCATCAACCTGACGCAGACCACCATTCCTCACCAGGTGCTGGGCCGCTATGGCGCGGGCATGGTGATGCTGAAGCCGGCGCCGGAAGGAACGGGCGTGATTGCGGGCGGAGCGGTGCGCGCGGTCATGACTTCGGCGGGTGTGCAGAACGTGCTGACCAAGTCGATCGGAACCACCAACCCGCACAACGTGATCAAGGCGACCTTTAACGCATTGGGCTGGCTGCGCGACCGCAAAGAAATTGCGGCGGCGCGCGGCAAGTCCGTCGAGGAGCTTTAATCATGGCGCGGATTCGCAGAAAAACCGAAACGAAGGCTGCTCCGGCGGGGTCGAAGATCCATCTGAAGTACGTGCGTTCGGCGATTTGCCACGCCGGTGAAGCACAAGCTGGTGATCAAGGGTCTGGGATTTACCCGCCTGAACCAGGTGATCGAGCGGGAAGACACGCCGTCGATCCGGGGGATGGTGGCGAAGGTGCCGCACCTGGTTGAGATCGTCGAAGTAACTGGTCACTGTAGCTGGCAACTGGTGAAGAACCACGGGCAACCGCAACTACCAAGAGCGAAAATCGAACAGCCCGAGTTTAGCTAGTTCAAGCAATGTGACGCGGCGCACAGAGAAAGGCCGCACAGGTACGGTACACAATGAATCTGAGTAATTTACGGGCGCCCCGCAAAGCCAATGAGAACAAGAAGCGCGTTGGCCGCGGTATGGGCTCGGGCATGGGCAAGACCTCGACGCGTGGCCACAAGGGCCAGGGATCGCGCAGCGGCTCCAGCCTGATGCGTGGATTTGAAGGCGGCCAGATGCCGCTGCACCGGCGTTTGCCGAAGCGCGGCTTCACCAACATTTTCAAGACCGAATACGAGGTCGTGAACCTGGATCGGCTGGCCAGACTGAGCGAGACGGAGATCACTCCGGAAGTGCTGCGCAAGGCCGGGGTGGTGACCTCGAAGAACACGCTGGTCAAGGTGCTGGGGCAGGGCGATTTGTCGAAGGCGCTTACGGTGCACGCGCATAAGTTTTCCAAGTCGGCGCAGGAAAAGATCGAAAAGGCGGGCGGCAAGATCACTCGTACTGTAGGCCGGCTAGCTGGTAACTGGTTGACCGGCAACTGAGGGTTTTGTTCAATGCTTGAGAAGCTTGCCAACGTATTTCGCGTTCCCGATCTGCGGAAGCGCATTCTGTTTACGCTTGGGCTGCTGGCCGTGTACCGGTTCGGCGGGCACATCCCCACGCCCGGCATCAATGCCGACGTGCTGGCGCAGTTCTTTGACCAGAACCGCGGCACGTTCCTGGGATTCATCGACTTGTTCAGCGGCGGACAGCTTCGCCGCCTGACGATTTTCGCCCTGGGCATCATGCCGTACATTACGGCGTCGATCATTCTGCAGTTGATGACGGTGGTGTACGAGCCGCTCGCCAAGCTGCAGAAGGAAGGCGAACTCGGCCGCAAGAAGATCACCCAGTGGACCCGCTACCTGACCCTGCTGTTGAGCGCGGTGCAGTCGCTGGGCATCGCTTTTACGCTGCAGCGCCAGCCGGGCTTCGTGAACAATCCCGGATTCGGCTTCGTGCTGATGACCATGCTCACGCTGACCACGGGAAGCGTGTTCATCATGTGGCTGGGCGAGCAGATCACCGAGCGCGGCGTAGGCAACGGAATGTCGCTGCTGATCTTTGCCGGCATCGTGGTCGGCCTGCCGCGCGCCGTCGCTGATCTGTACGACAAAGTCCGCACCCAGGCTTGGGGAGCATTTACCGTCCCGGCCATGCTGTTGCTGATCGTGGTCATGATCGCGCATCGTCGCTTTCATTGTGTTTGTGGAGCGAAGTGAGAGACGAATACCCGTGCAGTACGCCAAGCGTGTGGTGGGACGCAAGATCATGGGAGGCCAGTCCACCCATCTGCCGCTGCGAGTGAACTCCGGCGGCGTGATGCCGGTCATCTTCGCCTCTTCGGTGTTGACGCTTCCCCAGACGCTGGGAGCGATGCCCGATGTTCAAAGACAACCGTTACTTCAGCCCGGTATTTAACGCGCTGCGTTGGGGAGAGCCGATGTACACGCTGTTGTACGCAGTGGGAATCGTGTTCTTCGCGTACTTTTACGTTTCGATTGTCTTCAACCCCAACGAGGTTGCCGACAACATGCGGAAGTACGGCGGATTCATTCCGGGCATCCGGCCGGGTGCGCGCACGGCGAATTACATCAACGACATTCTGACCCGCATTACCCTGGTAGGCGCGCTGTACCTGATCCTGATTTCGTTCATTCCGGAGTGGATGATTACCGGCATCCACCTGAACCACCTGTAGGGTCCGGTCGGGGCGTTCTTCGAGCAACTGCCGACGTGGGTGACCAGCGGTCTGAACGTGAACTTTTACTTTGGCGGAACCTCGCTGCTGATCGTGGTAGGTGTGGCCATGGATACGGTCAACCAGGTGGAATCGCAGCTCATCATGCGCCACTACGAGGGATTTACGCCCCGCAGCGGACGCATCCGCGGACGCCGGGCGACGTGGTAAGGCAGTGGATAGTGGATAGCGGATAGCGGATTGAAGGAAGTCGGCATTCGGGACTGGATTGTGGCGAAGCGGTTGGGAATTGTAATAGTGGAGGTAATAGGATGTACCGTTTCTTATCCACTTCCCACTATCCACTAGCCACTGTATTTCGGAGCTACCGGGAGGCTCCGGCCCGCTGAAGCGGGCAGATGGGCCAAGCAATCGGCCCGCGGGGGTGTGACGTGCCAGACACAGACTCCTCGTCAGCATTGGGCGTCATGTAAGACAGACGAGTGTGGTCGGTCCCATCATTCTGTTCGGACCGCCGGGTGCCGGCAAAGGCACACAGGCCAAGCTGATTGCCAGCGCCTACGGGATCCCGCAGATCTCTACCGGGGACCTGTTGCGGGAGAACGTGGCCCGTCAGCACCGAGCTTGGCACTTAAGGTAAAGGGCCTTCTGGAACGTGGGGAGCTGGTTTCCGACGACCTGGTCAACGACATGGTCGCGGAGCGGTTGAGCACTCCGGATTGCAACCGAGGCTTTATTTTGGACGGCTTCCCACGAACGGTGGGCCAGGCCGAGTGGCTGGACAGATATTTGAAAATCAGGCAGGCGGGGAACGGAACGCGGCGCCTTTTAGTGCCATAGCGCCGGTTGTGATCCGGCTAGTGGTGGAGTATAATCAGTTACTGCAACGAATTGCCGGACGTCGTTCTTGTCCCACCTGTGGACGGATTTACAACGTCTACTTCCAGCCTCCCAAAGTTGAAGGCATCTGTGATGTCGACGGAGGGCGATTTGTTGTGCGTCCCGACGACAACGGAAGAAGTCGTCGCAGAACGCCTGAAAGCCTATGAGCGGCAGACGCTTCCCTTGGTGGACTATTACCAGCCAAGGGACGGCTGGTGGAGGTGGATGGCGAGCAGGCGGTGGAAGCGGTAGCCGCACAGGCGTTTAGTGCAATAGAGAATGTCAATCGTTTGTAAGTCCGCGTCAGAGATCGAGAAGATGCGCCGCAGCGGGCGCATCGTTCGCCAAGTGCTCGATAGCCGTCAAGGAAGTGGTCGCTCCCGGCGTTACGCACGATGGACTTGGAGCGGGTGGCGGAACGCAAGATCAAGGATCTGGGCGCCAAGCCGGCGTTCAAGGGTTATTACGACTACCCTTGCGTGCTTTGTACGTCGATCAATGACGAGATCGTGCACGGCATCCCGTCGGAACGCAGAGTGCTGAAGACGGGGCGACATCGTCTCCATCGACACCGGCGTGGTGCTCGACGGGTATTACGGTGACTCGGCGATCACGGTTCCGGTGGGCGGCGAGTTGACTCCCGAGCTGCAAAAGTTGCTCGAGGTAACCCGCGAGTCGCTGTACCGGGGAATCGAAGCGGCGCGGATCGGCAACACGGTTGGCGACGTGGGGCGGCGGTACAGCAACTGGTTGAGGCCAACGGCTTCAGCGTGGTGCGAGAGTTTGTCGGTCACGGCATCGGCACCAAGCTGCACGAGGATCCGCAGGTGCCGAACTACGGCACGCCGGGCAGCGGGCCGAAGTTGCGCGACGGCATGGTGCTGGCGATCGAGCCGATGGTCAACGTGGGCCGGTCGGAGACGCGACTGCTGGACGACAAGTGGACGGCGGTTACGCAGGACGGAAGTTATAGCGCCCACTTCGAACACTGCGTGGCAGTGACGAAAAACGGGCCGGTGATCTTAACGGAGTAGGGAACGTGGAGTTTCCGCGAAGCGGACAGATTGTTTCAGGAGCTGAATGAGTAAGGAAGACGCGATTGAAGTGATGGCGGTGGTGATCGAGCCGCTGCCCAATGCCATGTTCAAGGTCGAGCTGGAAAATAAACACCAGGTTCTGGCTCACGTTTCCGGCAAAATGCGCAAGAACTTCATCAAGATTCTTCCGGGCGACCGGGTGGCCGTGGAGCTTTCGCCCTACGACTTGACCCGGGGACGCATTGTGTATCGGTACAAATAACGGCGTTCGTCGGGCAGTGATCAGTTGTCGGTCATGGACGCTGAGAAGCGAGAACTGACAACTGACAGTTGAGGGTTACGTCATCATGAAAGTACGGGCATCGGTCAAGAAGATTTGCGACAAGTGCAAGGTGATTCGCCGTCACGGCGTAGTGCGCGTGATCTGCGAGAACGCCAAGCACAAGCAGCGGCAGGGATAACTACGTTACTAGTGGTTAGCGGTAATGAGCTAAGCTGATAGCCAAGAGCCAAGAGGTTCTGGAGCAAAAATGGCACGTATTGCAGGCGTGGATCTTCCGCGCAACAAGCACATCAGCATCGCGCTGACCTACATCTTCGGCATCGGCAACTCGCGGTCGAAGAGCATCCTGGCCTCCGCCAGCGTGGAAGGCACGAAGAAGGTCAGCGATCTCAACGAAGATGAGGTCAATCGCATCCGCCAGGTCATCGAGCAGGAAGGCGACGTCGAAGGCGACCTGCGTAAAGACATCTCGATGCACATCAAGCGGCTGATCGAAATCGGATCGTATCGTGGGTATCGTCATCGCCGCAGCCTGCCGGTTCGTGGCCAGCGCACCCACACCAATGCCCGCACCCGCAAGGGCCCGCGTAAGGGCACGGTAGCCAATAAGAAGAAAGCGACTGGGAAGACATAGAACATGGCGAAAGCAGCGGGTTCCGCAGCCGACAAAAAAGGCAAGTCGGGCAAGAAGTTCAAGAAGAAGGAGCGCAAGCACGTTCCGCACGGATTGGTGCACGTGCAGGCGTCGTTCAACAACACCATCGTCACCATCACCGACACTGGCGGGAAACACCGTGTCGTGGAAGAGTTCGGGTTCGCTGGGCTTCCGCGGATCGCGCAAGGGCACGCCGTTCGCGGCGCAGCAGGCTGCGGCCAACGCCGCCAACCAGGCGCGCGATCATGGCATGCGCAGTGTGGACGTCGTGGTCAGCGGCCCGGGTTCGGGACGCGAGTCGGCGGTTCGTGCCCTGGCTTCGTCCGGGCTCGATGTGCGCTCGATTCGCGACGTTACGCCGGTTCCGCATAACGGCTGCCGTCCGCCGAAGCGCCGCAGAGTATAAGATGATAGTGGTTAGTGGATGAGTGGATAGACTCGGCAGACGTGACACGACCATCCCGGCTTTTTCTAGCCACTAACCACCATCCACTAGCCACTAATTCGATCGGGACGAAGGGACGCCAATCCTGTAAACCGATCCACAACACGTGAATAGTCCGGGTAGATAGAGGCTTTACGCTATCCACTAACCACTATCCACTAGGAGAAAGTAACTTGGCACGGTACAGAGACGCAGTATGCCGCCTTTGCCGCCGCGAGGGAATGAAATTGTTCCTCAAGGGCGCAAAGTGCTTCACGGACAAGTGTCCGATCGAAAAGCGCAATTTCGCACCCGGGCAGCACGGTAAGGACCGCAAGGCCAAGATCGTGGGCTACGGACTTCAGCTTCGCGAGAAGCAGAAGGCGAAGCGCATGTACTTCACCCAGGAAGGCCAGTTCCGCAACTACTTCGAGAAGCGCCGCCCGGTCCAAGGGCGTTACCGGCGAATTGCTGTTGCAGCAACTCGAACGCCGTCTAGACAACGTGGTGTATCGCCTTGGCTTCGCCGTCGCGCGGCGCCAGGCACGCCAGATCGTGCGCCACGGCCACGTAACCGTCAACGGCCGCAAGGTTGATATCCCTTCCTTCCAGGTCAATGCTGGACGACGAAATTGCGATCCGCGAGAAGAGCAACAAGCTGATCGTGGTGGAGGGCGGCGAAGGAATTCGCCAGCCATCAGGCTCCGCCGAACTGGTTGCAGGTCGATCGCGACGCCTACAAAGGCCGGGTCCTCGCACTGCCGAAGCGCGAAGACATCAACCTGCCGATCAACGAGCAGTTGATCGTGGAACTTTACAGTAAGTAGTCACCCGCGGCGCCTGGCGTGGTTGATCAAACCCATGGGTGCCGCGTTTCCTACAATGTCGAGCCAGATCAGCCGGTCGTGATTCCTTCGCAGGATCACCCGTGCAGCATGGCCGAACAGAGAGACAGGAGTTAAGAATGCTTTGGAAAGGTTTTCAAAAACCGAAACGGCTTGCCACCGACACCGAATCGCTGACCGACAAGTACGGTCATTTCTGGGCGCAGCCGTTTGAACGCGGATTTGGTACAACCATCGGCAACGCGCTGCGCCGTGTATTGCTTTCGTCCATCGAAGGCGCCGCGGTTACGGCGGTCAAGATCGAAGGCGTGCTGCACGAGTTCCAGTCGATCCCCGGAGTGGTCGAGGATGCGACCGACATCATCCTGAACCTGAAGCAGATTCCGTTCCGGCTGAATGGCGACGCGCCGAAAGCGATTTACCTGCGCGCCGAGCAGCCTGGCGTGATTACCTCCGGGATGATCGAAGCGGACTCGGACGTTGAAGTCCTCGACAAGGACGTTTACATCGCGACCATCAGCGAGGGCGGCAAGCTCGACATGGAAATGCGGCTTAAGAAGGGCCGCGGCTATGTCTCCGCCGACAAGAACTTCGACGAAGACCTTGGCCTGGGATTCATTCCCATCGATTCGGTGCACTCGCCGGTGCGCAAATGCAACTACTCGGTGGAAGCAGCCCGACTGGGACAGATCACGGACTACGACAAACTGGCGATCGAAGTCTGGACCAACGGCTCGGTAACTCCGGCGGATGCGCTGGGTCTGGCGGCCAAGCTGCTGAAGGACCACATGTTCATCTTCATCAATTTCGAAGATGAGCTGGAAGCGCAGGCGGCGAGCCGATTCCGGCAAGCCGGAAATTCGCAACGAGAACCTGAACCGCTCGGTCGAGGAGCTGGAGCTTTCGGTGCGCAGCTACAACTGCCTGAAGAATGCGAACATCCAGACCATCGGCGAGCTGGTGCAGAAGTCGGAAGCGGAAATGCTGAAGACCAAGAACTTCGGCCGCAAGTCGCTGAACGAGATCAAAGAGATCCTGGGCACCATGGGCCTGAGCCTTGGCATGAAGATCGACGAGCATGGCAATGCGGTACCGGGAAGCGGTTCGCCGGTCGCCGGCATCGTCGCTGCCTTCGTCTTTGAGCTACGGCGGCAGTTCGGAACCAAACTTCTAAGGGGAGCGGCCCTCACGGCGGCGCCCTCACCTTTTCGTTTGTATCCTGCGCGGCACAAGGCCGCGACTTTTGCGAGATTGTGAAGGATCACGGACATGCGTCATCGTAGAGCAGGATGGAAATTAGGGCGGAACACCGAGCACCGGCGCGCGCTGCTGCGCAACCTGGTGACCTCGCTGATCGTGGAAGAGCGCATCGAGACCACGCTCACCAAGGCCAAAGCCATGCGTCCGCACGTGGAGAAGATGATCACCCTGGGCAAGCGCGGAGACGTGGCGGCCAGGCGGCAGGCTGCGTCTTACCTGATGACGCGCGAGTGCCGTGGACAAGCTGTTCGACACGATTTCGCCGCGCTACGGCGACCGCAATGGCGGCTACCTGCGCATCATTCATGGCGGATTCCGCCAGGGCGATGGCGGCGATATCGCGTTCGTCGAGCTGCTGGGCAGCGAAGCCACGCTGGACGAGAAGCGCCAGAAGCGCAATGAGCGCGTGCCAAGCGTGCCGAAGAGAACCGCAAGGCGATGGAAGCGGCGAATGCCGAAGCCGCCCAGGCGCTCCGGCTGAAGGCGAAGCAAGCCGCCGACGAGAAGAAAAGTAAGCCAGGGCAAGTGCACGCTTTGCCGGAAAGTTAAAGGCGCACTCGCCGAGCGAGTGCGCCTTTATTTTAGGCACCGGTGAAGTCGGTCTTACTCTGCAGTCACACGCTCACCGGTCTCGCAGTGACTACTTCGTGACGAAGTCCTGCGCTCGACTGCGGTTGCATCGCTCATTGCATGCGCCGACACGCGCGTAGAGCAGCAGCTGCATGACCACCGCTCCGCTGGTGTCGATCGCTACGTCCTGCCAGCGGCCGGTGCGCGAAGGCAGCGAAGTCTGGTGAATCTCGTCGAGGACGCGGTTATCAGCGTGAACAGCACGCGCGATCAGCGCCCAGTCGAACCGCCACAGGTCACGGAAGAAAATTCCCCAGCTTCGTTGCAGCACGGGTCGCAAGCGGTCGCGATGGGTGTGCTTCAGGGCCAGGAACACCAGCGCGCTCAAGATGGCATAGCCAACGAAGTGTCCGCTCTTGCGCAGGCACTTCATTGATCGCGAACAGTATCTGCGCATCGACGCGGCCGAATATCGTGGTGCAGACCCTGTAGAGCAAGCCGAAAGTGTTGCTCGCGGAGGCGTAGTCCGTGGACTCCATGCGAATGATCGACCAGCCAGACGGCGACCGGCCACCAGTCTTGGCCAGGACCTTGACGGAGGTTTCAGCAAGGGGAGAACTCCTGCGCAGCGGCTCGTCAGCGTTCGGTCTGGCGCTCAGCCGGAAAGCTATTCGACACGGTAGTTGGGGGCCTCGCGCGTGATCATCACGTCGTGCACGTGGCTTTCGCGCAGGCCGGCTCCGCTGATGCGCACGAAGCGCGCCTTCTGCTGCAGCTCGGCTATGGTCGCGCAGCCCACGTAACCCATGCCGCTCTTCACCCCGCCGACGAGCTGATAGACGATCATGCCGACGGTGCCGCGGTAGGGTACGCGTCCCTCGATGCCTTCAGGGACAAGCTTGGCGAGGCGGTTGCCTTCCGAGCCGTCTTCGGACAAGCACCTGCGTCGACGCGTCGGCGTCGGTGGTCTGGAAGTAGCGTTCGCTGGAACCCTGCGCCATGGCGGCCAGCGAGCCCATTCCGCGATAGGCCTTGAACGAGCGGCCCTGATAAAGGATGGTCTCGCCCGGGCTCTCTTCGGTGCCGGCGAACAGCGAGCCAATCATGACGCAACTGGCGCCGGCGGCGATGGCTTTGGTGATGTCGCCGGAATACTTGATGCCGCCATCGGCGATGATCGGGATGTTGGCATCGCGCACCGCGCGTGCCGCTTCGGCGATGGCCGTGATCTGCGGAACGCCCGCGCCGGTAACGACGCGGGTGGTGCAGATGGAGCCGGGACCGATGCCGACCTTGATGGCGTCGGCTCCCGCGCGGGCCAGTTCGCAAGCGCCTTCGAAGGTCCCAACGTTGCCGGCGATGAGATCGACTTCGGGAAACTTCGCCTTGACCAGCTTGATGGCTTCGATCACGCGAGTCGAATGGCCGTGCGCGCTGTCGATGGCGAGCAAGTCAGCCTTGGCCTTCACCATCTCCGCGGCGCGTTCCAGAAAGTCGCCGGTCGCGCCGATGGCCGCGCCCACCCGCAGGCGTCCCTGGTCGTCCTTGGCGGCGTTGGGATACTTCAGCCGCTTCTGGATGTCCTTGACGGTGATCAGGCCCTTGAGCCGGAACTGATCATCGACCACCAGCAGCTTCTCCACGCGATGCTGGTGCAGGATGGCCTCCGCCTCCGTCAGTGTGGTGCCGACCGGGACCGTGATGAGGTTCTCCTTGGTCATCACTTCGCTGATGGGAATATCGGTGCGGGTTTCAAAGCGCAGGTCGCGATTGGTGAGGATGCCGACCAGCTTCTTGTTCTTGGTGACCGGCACACCCGAGATGCGGTAGTGGCGCATGACCTCCAGGGCGTCGGAAATCTTATCGTCGGGCGACATGGTGATGGGATCGACGATCATGCCGCTCTCCGACCGCTTCACCTTGTCCATTTCGCTGGCCTGCTGCTCGATGGTGAAGTTGCGATGGATGATGCCGAGTCCGCCCTGCTGCGCCATCGCGATCGCCATGCGCGACTCGGTCACGGTGTCCATGGCGGCGCTGATCAGCGGAATCTGGAGAAGAGATGTTGCGGGTCAGGCGGGTTGATGTGTCCAGCGCAGCCGGCACGACGTCCGACTTGGCAGGAAGCAGCAACACGTCATCGAAGGTCAGCGCTTCAGGTACAGGAAAATGAATCATGGCATTTGGTCCGTGGAAGGATAATCCTTCATTGTAGAGTTGGGTCGGCGGTAAGGCAAACGTCCCGGAATGCCTCAAGTCAGCATTTCCGATGCACCGCCCACCAAGCGGCCAAAGAGGCATAGCACCAGTTTCCAGCGGTGCCGTTGAATTTCCGCAGATTTCGGGCGTATAGTTAGAAAAGTACGCCTGTGTGTTCAGCGGCTCCGGTCGCTCTGGGCGGAGTGGCGGACGCCTCCAGCGTACTTGGCGAAGCACATCGGTGGGCGAGAGCCCACTTTATTATTCCCACCCTTTCAATCCGCTGGTTCTTGGCGAGTCCGAGGCGGCAACGAAAGCCTGATGGGTGGATTTCGCTTGATGCCGGTGTCGGGTGTACGGAAGGAAATGGCGGCTGGTTTGGACAAGATTCGAGGAGATCGCCGAGCGGGTGGCGCAGTCCAGCGGCCTGGAAGTGGTCGAGGTGGAGTTACGTCGGCGGCGGCAAGGCGCGCATGTTGCGGATTTTCATCGACAAGCCGGATGGGGTAACGCACGAAGATTGCGCGAATTTCAGCCGCGAAGTAAGCACGATTTTCGACGTGGAGGACGCGGTTCCGGGCAGCGACGTACACGCTGGAAGTTTCGTCGCCGGGGCTGGACCGCAAGTTGTCCAAGCCGGCTGACTTTGAGCGTTTCACCGGCAGCCTGGTGAAGTTGATGACGCGCGATCCGGTCAACGGCAACCGGCATTTTGAGGGACGCCTGACGTGGTTCCGGGACGGGCGGCTGAGCCTGCGAGCTGACGGGCCGCAAGAAGAGCAAGAAGCACGAAGCAGTCGAGGCAGGAGCCGCAGGTCGAGATCGAATTGGCGAATGTAGAGAAAGCCAACCTCGTTCCCGAGTTTTAGCGTTGTAGCAGGACGAAACGTGGATCTGAGTTTCCGAGTAAGGTGGCAGGTATTTTATGGCAAGTGAACTGTACAACGTGATCGACGCTCTGAGCCGGGAGAAGGGCATCAATCCGGACATCGTCGTGAGCGCGGTGGAGGATGCCATCGTTGTTGCCACCCGGAAGTACTACAAGACGCAAGAAAACCTGCGCGCCGAGCTGGACAAAGAAACCGGCCACATCCGCGCCTACGCGGTGCGGACCATCGTCGAAAACCCCGAACTGGTCGAAGACCCGAACGCCCAAATTTCGCTCGACGACGCCAAGCCGCATTGATCCCGCGGCGGAAGTGGGCGGCGAGTTGCGTACCGAAAAGCCAACCGAAGTTCTCGGCCGGATCGCGGCGCAACTGGCCAAGCAGGTCATCTTTCAGAAGGTGCGCGAGGCCGAGCGCGACACGGTTTACAACGAGTACATCGGGCGCGTCGCCGAAGTGATCAACGCTACAGTCAAGCGCGTCGAGGGACAGGACGTCATCGTCGATCTCGGCAAGGCCGAGGCGCGCATGCCCGAAGAAAGAACAGTCACGTCTGGAGTCGTTGCTCCCGGTGAGCGCGTGCGGGTCGTGATCGTGCGCGTGGAGAAAGCATCAAAGGGCCGCAGGTTGTGGTGTCGCGGGCGGTGCCAGAGTTGGTGTCGCACCTGTTCCAGACGGAAGTTCCCGAGATCTACGACAACACCGTGGTGATCCGCGCCATTGCGCGCGAAGCCGGCGAGCGCACCAAGATCGCCGTCATGTCGAAGGACAAAGACGTCGACCCTGTAGGCGCCTGCGTCGGCATGAAGGGCATGCGGGTGCAGTCGATTATTCGCGAACTGCGCGGCGAGAAGATCGACATCATCGAGTATCACGAAGACCCGGTCACCTTTGCCGAGAAGGCCCTGCAGCCCGCGAAGGTGAGCCGCGTGACCGTGCTTGAAGGCCAGGACAAGCATCTGGAAGTGATCGTTGACGACAGCCAGCTTTCGCTTGCCATTGGCAAGAAAGGGCAGAACGTCCGCCTTGCGGCCAAGTTGCTGGGCTGGAAGATCGACATCAAGAGCGAGGAAGAGAAGCGCCAGGAAGTGGAGGCGCAGATGTCGCAGGTGATGGGCCAGCCAACCACGCCTTTGGAGAGCGTGCCCGACCTTGAGCCGGGCATCATCGAGAAGCTAGTCGCCGCGGGCATTACCACGGTCGAGCAGGTGGCCGACATGACGCCGGAGCAACTGGAAGAGATCCCCGGCGTCGGTCCCAAGACGGTCGAGAAAATCAGCATTGCGGTGAACAATTACTTCGTGACTCTCGACGCGGCGGCAGTTCCGGTCGAAGAGGAAGCGGTGATCGGCGACGAAGCCGCAGTGGTGGACGAAGTCCCGGTTGCCGAAGAAGGCGAGATCGTCGGCGAAGAGGTTGTCGCCGCCGAAGAGAGCGAAGCAACTGGGGAAGAAGAAACTGTCGCCGAGGATACGCTGATGGCGGAAGACTCAGACAACGGTGACGCTGAGAGTCCTGATTCCGGTGGACAGTCGGGCGATACCGAGGGATTTCCGACGAGCCCGAAGCTTGTCGCGAGTCCGTTGAGGAACTGGTAGAAGAAGGCCAATACTTCGAAGCTGAAGTGGTGGATGGTGTCGAGAACGCTCCGCCTGCCAGATGAGGCGGAAGTCACGACCCACGAGCGGCCGGAAGTTGAAGGCGAGAGCGTGCCGGACGAAGAATTGCCCGGCGAGCAGCGTTAAGTTTCATGGATCTGCGGTGCCTTATGACCCGGCATGTATTTGGGGCAGCCGGGAGCCCGGTCCAACCGCGGATCGACATACCAAGGCGTGAGGATGCTATGAACGCGTAAGCGGACGGGACAATACGGAGGAAACAGGGCGGAATGCAGCAAAAGGTTCGAATTAACGACCTGGCGAGGGAACTCGAGGTCAAAAGCAAAGTGATTCTCGATTTGCTGTTGAAAGTCGGAGTCACGGAAAAGAAGACGCACTCCAGCTCCATCGAAGTGGATGAGGCGGAGCGCGTCAAGAAATATTACGCTGAGCACGGCGAGCCCGGCAGCACCAGCAGCCGTACCTCGCGCCCTCAGGCGGAAGAGTTCAAGCCCAAGATCGACCTGTCGCATATCTCCAAACCCGGCGACGTGTTGAAGGCGATCACGCAAAAGGCTGCCCAGCCCATCGTTTCTCCGCGTCCAAGCACCGCGCAACCGCAGCGCCGCCGCGCCAGACCGTGGCTCCGCCGTCGGCTGTGCCTGCGCGTCCTCCCAGCAGCGTTGCCAAACCGCCGGCGGTCGCTGCCAGTGCTTCGCCGGTCGTTCCGGTGGAAACTCCCAAGCCCGCACCGCGCTTCATTACACCGCAGTCGGTGGCCCGTCCGCCGGCCACAATTACCATCCCTGCGAAGCCGGCGCCGCCTGCCGCAGTCGTTAATGCGCCAGTTAAGCCGGAAGAAACTAGAGCCGAAGATCAGGTTCCAGTCGCGGTTTACGCCAAGCCCGAAGTGGTAGTGCCGGCAGTGCAAGCCCCGCCGGTGGAGGTTCCAATAGCACCAGCAGCCAGTAGTGATCAGGCGAGCGACGCCATAGCGTCGGCCGCGACCGTGCCTCCAACTCCTGCGAAGCCAGCGCCGGCCCCACATCGGCCTGCACCGCCGGTGCGCAGAATGATCGTGCCGCAAACGGGACCTCGTCCGGTCTATGCAGCACCGCCGCCCTCAGCCACGCCGCCTCGTCCCACACCACCGCCTCGCGTCGGAATGCCCGAGCGGGGCAAGCCGATCTTTCAGCGGCCGCGTCCGAACATGCCCGGACAAGGCCAGGGACAGGGTCCAAGCCAGGGACAGAATGCTTTCGGAGCCAACCGGCCGCCACTGCGTCCGGGTGAGCGCCGGGGTCCGCATCCTACGCGCTCCGGACCGCCGGGCAGCCGTCCGCCATTTGGAGCAGGAGGTGGAGTAGGCGTCGCGCCGCCACCGCCGACTGGTCGCCCGATGGGACGTCCTGCGCGTCCCGGTCAGCGTTACGTACCACGAGGCGTGAAGGAAGGCCCGATGAAGGGCTTTACTCCGCCGCCGCGCTTGTCGCTGTCGAGCGAGCCGCTGCCGATCACGCGAGCCATCACCATTCCGGAAGGCATCAGCGTAAAGGACCTGGCGGAAAAGCTGGAAATTCGCGCTAAAGACCTCATCGCGCGGTTGCTGGCGCGTGGCGTTTTCGCCACCGTCAACCAGACGCTTGACGCAGAGCTGGCCACCGACATGGCCCGCCATTTCGGAGCCAGTACCGACGTCATCACCTTCGAAGAGCAGTTGGCGAAAGACACCGCCCCCGCTGAAGGCGCTGGCGAAGAAGGAACGGCAGTTGCAGTGACTCGTCCGCCGGTTGTCACCATCATGGGCCACGTCGATCACGGCAAAACCAGCCTTCTCGACGCCATCCGCAAGACCAGCGTCGCGGAAGGCGAAGCGGGCGGAATCACGCAGCATATTGGCGCTTACAAAGTGGCGATCACCGACAAGAATTCGCCGGCGTTTGGCCGCGAGATTGTGTTTCTCGATACTCCGGGCCACGAAGCGTTCACGCGCATGCGTGCTCGTGGATCGAAGGTCACCGACATCGTGGTGCTGGTGGTTGCGGCCGACGACGGCGTGATGCCGCAGACGCTGGAAGCCATCGACCACGCCAAGGCCGCGAATGTTCCGATCATCGTGGCGGTGAACAAGATCGACAAGCCCGATGCGCATGCCCGAGCGAGTCAAGAAGCAACTGGCCGATCGCGGCCTGATGCCCGAAGACTGGGGCGGCAGCACGGTATTCGTTGATGTTTCCGCCAAGCAGAAGACGAATCTCAATCTGCTGATGGAGATGATCTGCCTGGTAGCCGACCTGCAGGACCTGAAGGCTGTGCCCGATCGTCCTGCCAGCGGCACCGTGCTCGAAGCCAAACTCGATCGCGGACGCGGTCCGGTGGCGACCGTCCTGATCCAGAATGGCACGCTGCACGCTGGCGACAACTTCGTCGTAGGCAATGTGTTCGGCAAGGTCCGCGCCATGTTCAATGACCGCGGCGTTGCCTTGGACACAGCGCCTCCGTCTACTCCGGTCGAAGTTCTCGGATTCGACGGATTGCCGCAAGCCGGCGATCAACTGGTGGCGGTTGTGGATCGCGAAAAGGCCCGCGATATTTCGGAATATCGTGAAGGCAGGGCCCGCGAAGCGCAACTGGCCAAGAGTTCGAGGGTGTCGCTCGAAGGTTTGGCGGAGCAGATCAAGTCCGCCGGGCAGAAAGACCTGCCGATCATCCTCAAAGGCGATGTGGGAGGCTCGGTCGAAGTGTTGACCGACCTGCTGACACAAGTTGTCGAATGAGAAGGTGAAGATCACGATCGTCGCGCACGGCTGTGGGCGCGATCACCGAGTCCGACGTGCTGCTGGCTTCGGCTTCGAACGCGGTCATTATCGGGTTCAACGTCCGCCCGGAGCGCAAGGCGCAGGAACTGGCCGAGCAGGAGAAGGTCGACATCCGGCTGCACTCGATCATTTACGAGTTGCAGGACGAGATGAAGCGCGCCATGACCGGCCTGCTGGAGCCCATCGTCAAGGAAACCTACCTGGGACGGGCCGAAGTTAAGGACACCTTCCGCATTCCGAAGGTGGGCACGATTGCCGGCTGCCAGGTTGTCGGATGGCGTGATCAAGCGCGATTCCGATGTGCGCCTGCTGCGCGACAATGTTGTCGTGTTCAAGGGCAAGATCGGATCGCTGCGCCGCTTCAAGGACGATGCCAGGGAAGTGACCAATGGCATGGAGTGCGGCATTGGCATCGCGAACTACGGCGACATCAAGGCGAGGCGATGTCATCGAGGCGTTCGTCCATCGAAAAAGTGGCGGCGGAAGCGTTCGCCTAAACGGTAGAGCTGGCCTTTAGAGCCTGCCCTGAGCGAAGCCGAAGGGCCAGCGTCTAAGCCCGTTATTTATAGTCTTCCGAGCGGACTCTAGTCCGCTCGGAATCTGTAACTTGCCGACGATCATGATCGCGCATCTCACGCTCGAGATCCGCATCGAAGGTGCGCACTCGCTGAAAGACAAGCGGCAGGTAGTGCGTAGCGTGAAAGACGGCCTGCGCAGCCACTTCAACGTGGCGGTGGCCGAGATCGATCCCAGCGATGCCTGGCAGCGCGCCACGCTGGGCGTCGTCAGCATCTCCTCTTCCCGTGATTACCTCGACGGCCTCATGCGTAACGTCGAGCGTTTTGCCGTCCGCGTCGCCAATAACAGCGGCGGCGAGGTCATAGACTCCTTTCTGGACTTCCTGAGCGAAGCGGAATTCGGCGACCGAATAACCGGGGAATCGTGATCGTTATCACCACCAACTTGACGGATTGGCGTATCCTCTAACGTTCACCTTTTGCAGGGTGAATCAGGACAGATGGAAAACCGAACCCAAAAATATCTTCGAGCCCGCCGCAGTGAAGCTCTGCGCGAAGAGATCACCACGCTGGTCGAGGGCGAGCTGGAAGATCCTCGGATCGGGTTGGTGACGGTCAACGAAGTAGTCATGGCCACGGACGGCAAGGTCGCCCGAGTGTTCATCGAAGTTGCGGGAAGTGACGAAGAAGTAGAGGAGAGCATTGAGGGCCTGAACGACGCTCGCGGCTTTATTCGCCATGCGCTGACGACGAACCTGGGCCTGCGTCACGCGCCCGAGCTCTTGTTTATTCTTGACCACCGGGATGAGCATGGCAGCCGAGTGGAGGAATTGCTGAAGCGTATCGAAAAGAGAAAACGCAGCAAGTAACCGGGACCAAAGGGAATGCTAGACGAAGTCCTGAATCAGATAGGGAGAAGACAGAAGTTCATATTGACCTCGCATGCGCGGCCCGATGGAGATGCCGTCGGATCGGCGCTGGCGTGCTGCGAAATCCTTCGCAGTATGGGAAAGCAGGCCGATGTTGTCCTGAGAGACGGCGTTCCCGGCATCTATCGCCCGCTACCGTATGCTGACTCCGTGTTGCTGGATGTCGAGCAAGCCCCGGATGCCGAGGCGGCGATCATTCTGGAATGCGACGGAATTGCTCGCACGCGGCTCTCTGGACTCGATAAGCACTTCCTTATCAATATTGACCACCACGCAACCGCCATCCATTTTGCCGACGTCAACTGGATCGATCCCAGCGCCTGCGCGACTGCCGAGATGATTTTCCGGCTGGCGCGCGAGGCCGACGTAAAGATTACTCCCGAAGTTGCGACTTGCCTGTACACTGCGGTGCTGACCGACACTGGTGCCTTTTGCTTTGCGGGCACTACGGATCGCACCTTCGCGCTGGCCGAAGAACTGGTGCAATGTGGCGCCGATCCGGTCAAGATTGCGCAGCACGTTTACTTCTCTACGCAACTCTCGAAGATGCGGCTGCTGGGCGCGGCGCTCAACTCGCTGCATCGCGACGGCAGCCTGGCCTGGATGCACGTCACCCACAAGACGATGGAACTCTGCGAGTCGCAGGAAGAAGATTGCGAAGGACTGGTCAATTACGCATTGGCCATCGAGGGCATCGAGGTCGCACTGTTCTTCCGCGAACAGCCCGACGGACGCTTCCGCGTCAGTCTGCGCAGCAAGGGCGCGGTCAACGTCGCCGCAGTGGCGGCATCGTTCGGCGGCGGTGGCCACGAGTGCGCCAGCGGATGCGCCATCGAAGGTCCGCTGTCGGTGGCGACCGAGCGCATGGCGGCCCAGTTGCGCATTCGTGGCTACGAGTGCAAGGTGCAATAGCCATCGCGCGGACAACTTCCAACCTGAGAGACGACAGCGCAGTACCGGGAGCGCGCTCGCCGTTCCACGGACCTGATTGCGCTCGTCGCATTCTGCGGCTTCCTGTTTTTTGCCGGACTGCAAGTGATCGGACTTCTCGGCGCCGATGAGCCTCGCTATGCGCAAATTGCGCGCGAGATGATGGCACGCCACGACTGGGTGACTCCGGTGCTGTTTGGGCAGCCATGGCTGGAGAAACCTCCGCTGCTCTACTGGGGAGAGATGCTGGCCTACAAAATGGCTGGCGGAGTGAGTGGTTGGGCGGCGCGATTGCCTTCGGCGGTGCTGTGCACGCTGATGGTCTTCTTCGTCTACGTATGGGCGCGGCGCTTTCGCCGAGGCATGCAACTGGATGCGGCGCTGATCACTGCGTCATCAGTCCTCATCATTGGCTTCGGCCGCGGCGCGAGCACTGACATGCCGCTGGCGGCGACGTTCACCATCGCCATGCTGTCTTGGTATGGCTGGTATGAATCGCAGAACCGCGCATGGCTGCTGGCGTTTTACGCATTCGCTGGACTGGGCACGCTGGCGAAGGGGCCGGTTGCCGTTTTCCTGGCAGCAATGATTATTGTGGTTTTCGCGGCGTTGCGACGCGACTGGCGACTTGTTGTTGCGCACGCTGTGGCTTCCGGGAATCGCGCTGTATCTGGCGGTCGTTCTCCCTTGGTTTACTGCGGTGCAGCACGCCAATCCTGAGTTCTTCCGGGTCTTCATCCTGGAGCACAACTTGGCGCGGTACACGACCGACGCGTTCCGCCACAAGCAACCGTTCTGGTATTACCTTCCGGTTGCACTCATCGGGTTGGTTCCGTGGACAGTGTTTGTCACCACAGCTCTGGTGGATGCCATTCGCGACTGGCGGTTTTCGGTCGCCGAGCCGCAAGCCAAAGAAGACCTGCGAACGTATCTCGCGCTGTGGTTTCTGCTGCCGATCATTTTCTTTTCGCTTTCGCAGTCGAAGTTGCCGGGATACATTCTGCCGGCGATTCCTGCGGCGACAATCCTGCTGGCTGACTTCGTTTTGCGTCGCGAGCAGGAAGGCGACAAGCCCAGCTTATGGCTGGCGATAACGCATGCTGTGCTGTGCGCTGCGCTTCCGGTTGCCGCGCTGGTCGTTCCGTTCAAACTCCTACATCTGGAAGTCAGCAAGCCTGCGATGATTGTGGCGGCTGCGCTGGCGATTATCACGGTGCTGACGTTGCTGGTCAGCCTTCGCGCACAAGGTTATCGCCTGCTGCGTTTTACGACGCTGATTCCGCTGCTGATCGCGTTTGCCCTCGTGCTAAAAGGCACCGCGCCGATTATCGATGTGCTGCAGTCGGCGCGTCCAGTGCAGATAGCTCTCGGCGAAACGGCGATTGGAGAGATTCCGGCGGTCGCTGTTTATGACGTGCCGCGCAGCGTGGAATACGGTCTCGAGTTCTACCGCAATCAGAAAATCGCCAGCTACGAGCGCAACGAGATTCCGGAAGGCGATCATCTCGTGGTCGCTGCGGCAGGATCCAAGGCTGAACTGGAGTTTCGCCTGAAAGGTCGCCGCGTGACACGAGTCGGAGGTTTCGCGCCGCAACACCTGGACTTCTATGTGGTGTCGGGCGGTTCGGTACCCCCCTCCCCCCCACCTCTGAAAATCCTTAGAATCAGGGCTTTAGCCCGATTTCCGCGCAAAAGATTGAGGACGCGGGACTTACGGGCAAAATATTCTAATCAAATGACTTAGACCGCCCGCGAAGAGGCTGTTTTTCAAAGAGCCGTTCGTGTCCGCAGCCAGAGGCGCGGACTGGGCAGGGACACAAATCCCTCCCCTCACAATCCAGTTGATACAACATAGCCAAGTGGTACGAAAGGACGTGTATCACGTCGTAGTGTGATAAGAGCAGGAAGGTAGGACTCGGGAGTCCGGGAGGAGCGATGGCGGACCGCAAGCTTTACAGGGCTGAAGTGGCGAAGCGGATCACGCGCTGTCTGCTGCTTCTTGTGTCATGGACCATACTCTCGCTTGGTTGCCGGGCACTCGCCACGGAAACGCTTTCAACTTCCTCTGCGTCTTCGTCTCCATCCTCACCTTCGTCCGGGACCGTACCCTTCATCTTCGACGACAATCGGATTTTCGTGGAGTTGCAATTTGTGCGGCCGGACGGCACGTTGCGCAAGGCGCTAGCGTTTGTGGACCTGGGAACGCCTCAGCCGATCCTGCTCGAGCCGCTTTTCAAAGAACTGCAGATCGATCAGAAGCGGCCATTGGTCTTCCGGGTGGGAGGGATCGAGATACAAGTTGAGTCTTCTGCGGTACAGACTGATACCGGATCTTTCATGACTGGTCCCAATGGGAAGAGGAGCAATTCCGGTCGAAGCGGTTTTGCCCGGCAGTGTGATGAAGAACTATCAGGTTGTCTTCGACTACACCAAGCAGAGCCTGACGATTGCACGCCCCGACACCATCAAGCCCAAGGGCATTGCCGTGTCCTGCCGGGTGAACGACAAGACAGGACTCGTCTCCGTCGAAGCAATCATCGCCGGTCACTCCTACGCGGTGGCGATTGATTCAGGATCTGCCTATACATGGTTTCGAGAGGACGTCGCCCAGCAATGGGTGAAGGCACATCCCGAATGGAAGCGAGGGAGAGGCGCGGTGGGCGAAGCCAACATGCAAACCCGGTCCGATGGGGCGGAAGCCAACGCCACCGTGCTCCGCATTCCAGAGATCAGGCTCGGTGCGCTACGCCTGGAGCAGATCGGGGCGCTGGGAATCGCTCCGCCGGCACCTCCCTTTCCTCCGGTGCCGGGAGAGAGCGTGGTGCAGGGAAACTTCTTCGATTGGTATTCGAAGAAAGCTCCCGAGCCTGTCATTGGCTGGCTGGGCGGGAACGTGCTCAAGGGATTCCGAGTGACGATTGATTTTCCGAAGCATATGACCTATTGGGATCGTGAAAGCGAGCTCGATCCGCATGACCTCGACCAGGTGGGAGTGACGCTCGAAACAAGAGATGGGGAGAAAGGATACTTCATTGCCAGGGTTGCGGAGATTGATGGTAAACCCACTGTAGAGGGGGTTCGGGCAGGAGACAAATTGATCCAGATCGATGGATTGGTTTTGGATGGTGCAACGCGTGGCGCCATATTTTCAGCGTTACATGGGAAGCCTGGCACCGCGCGCGTACTCGTCGTGGAAAGAGAGGGAAAGCAATTAACGTCGAAGGAGAAGACGAGCGGATTCTAAAGGTGTCGCCCGCAGGATACGGCAAAAGATGGCTTTAAAGGGCTAGCCAGAGTATTTTTCGGGCATTATCTGGTCACCTGACCCAAGACAAATAAATCGGCCCAGGTTGAATTGAAGCGACAAGTTGACTTGGCGTACACGGTTAGGAAAAAGAAAAAACGAGTCAGCGATGTGGACGAATTAGATCAGCCGAGAAGAAGAATAAACTCAAGCATCTGGATAGCAAACTGCAATTCATTACCCGCCAAGCTTGCTCCCGTTGTGAAAGGCCCGCGTCCCGCTGGAGCTATGCTCGACCGAGAGGTGAAGCAACTTGGGAAAGACTTACAAACTCTTTACGGACAGTTTATCCAAACCTTACAGGCCCAGAAGTCTAATCGAGTGAGCATAGGAAGGCGTCTCGAAAGAATATGTCAACCCAAGAAGTATTCGTCCAGCAGTTTGAAAGATTATTCCATCATTATCGCGAAGCCCTCTCGCCCGAGGTGGAACAGGAAAGCGCGTCATGGAATTCAGTGTCGCCCGAAGAGCGCAACCGCCTGGTAGCCGCCGCACGTTTGGCGATTCTCGAGTTGGATACTAATGCACACATGCACGATGAGTCTCGGCGCTACTTTGCAAAGCCTGGGCAAGCGGAGTGGGGATGCTGACGCAGTTGTTACTCACAGCTCGCGTTTGGCTCGGGGAGTCTCATTCAGTGATGGTCAGGGAGAGGGTGGCGTCTACTCTGATTGGGCTCCCAGCGCTCAAACGCTTTGCGTTTTGGCTCAGGACAAGGTAGTTCTCCGCTCCGGATATCGTTACGTCTAGGAGCCCAACACCCCGGCCACCAGTCGCATGATCATAGCCGCAACCTTCAACTTTCCCCTGAAAGCCGGATTCAGCATCTCCGACCGCAACGATTTGGCCTCAACTGGAAAGACGGCGGCTTCAACTGGCGCTATCGCAACAAACTGACCGTCGAGCGGACCGTCAAGATAGGTTCCTTCCGGCACATCCCGTACGTCGCTGTCGAGCCCTATTACGAGAGCCAGTACAGCAAATGGAGCACCACGGTCCTCTACGTCGGCAGCCTTTTCCGGTCGGCCGCCATATAGAATTCAACCCGTACTACGAACACGAGAACAACACGGGTGGACACAAGAACCATCCGGAAAATGGGGTTGGGTTGTCTCTTTACCTATTCTTCTCCGTGGATAGCAAATGATCTCGATGTTCCTCAGCGCGGTTGGTTGGCCAGTGTTTACTAGTCCAGTCCACTCGGCCGTAAAACGCCCTAATCGCGGAAGTGGATTCCGGCAGTCTGGTCCAATGCGTTGTTGGTGAGATCTTTCTGTGGCACATGTCCTCGAAGCCGGTTTCAGTACAACTCGTCGACGATGTAAAACCCAACGGGATAAATATTCCGCGGAATACGATGCCGGATGCTGGCGCCTGGGATCCCTAAGTCGAACTTCTGGGCCTCCGACCCCAACGGGATCAATCAAGTGGGGTGCGTATATACCGCCCGGGGATTTGAGTTTGATTACGTGGGCGTGATCTTTGCAGGGACCTCGCTTACGATGCTGGCTGGCGCGGCAGCCGCAAGATCTCGCACGACTCTGTGGTGAAGAAATCTCCAGAAGTGGAGTTCGTTGATTTGGTGAAGCAGACGTATCGGATCTTACTCAGCAGAGAAATGAAGGGCTGCTACGTCTATTTCGAAGATGCTGCCACGAGGTAGTACTTCCTCGGCCGTATTAAGGCTGAAGGGACGAGCGCCGTAATCGGGGCATAGCCTTCGGGGCTTACACACTGCCCGGCGATGTGGCGCTAGGATAGCTTCCCAGTGGCCGACAAACCGGACGGTACGCCTGCGATTGAACGGTACCGCTGCGAACCTTCCGGCCTGAACGCCGAGCAATATTTCAAGGCGTTCGGCGCTTTCTGCATACGAGGAAAGAGATCTTCAGAAGCACTTGGTGCAGCCAAGGCCAGTCCTTCGGAGGACCGGAGCAGTTCGAGTTTCTGCCCGGGCAATTGCAGCTAAATCAAGATGAAATAAACCTCTAGCGTCCCGTCATCGGCGCCACCACGAAGCGGCGGAAGAAGCTGTCGCTGTTCCACTGCGGGCGCTGTGGGTCGTTCGCTACTGTGATCGCAAGCGCTTGCACGATGTCCTCGAACTTGCCTGCAGCAGCGAGATCAACCGGCTGATTCAGATCATCGGAAGGCGCGTGATAGCGCTCGGTCAGCCACTTCTTCTCCGTTGCCGCTTCCGGCGAATCCGGTGCGAATCCAACCTTCATCGCTACCGACGGAATTCCCTGGCGGATGAAGCTGTATTGATCGCTGCGAATAAACGCATTGCGCAGCGGTTGAGGATCGGCCTGCACCTGCAGGCCCTGCGCCTGCCCAGCCATTCGCGCCATGTCGCCAAGAGTCGATTCGTCGAGTCCATACACGGTGAGGATCTTGAGCGGAAAAATTGGCAGGAACATATCGGTGTTGATGTCGGCGACAATCGAATCTTTCGGCACCGTAGGCGCAGTAGCAAAGTATTTCGAGCCCAGCAGGCCTTTTTCCTCGCCAGTGACGAAGAGGAACAGCACTGAACGCTTGAGTTTGGTTTGCGAGCGGTGCAACGAGTTGGCGATATCCAGCACCAGCGCCGATCCGGAGCCGTTGTCCATGGCGCCGTTGTAAATCCGGTCGCTGTTAATGGGCTCGCCGATGCCGAGATGGTCCATGTGCGCCGAGAGCACGACGTACTCATTTTTCAGCGCGGGGTCGGTGCCGGGCAGCTTGGCCACGACGTTGTCCGAGTCCACATCCTTCACGATGACCTTTGCGTGCGCCTTGATGCCGGCGGTCAGGGGAAAGCCGGGAATCGGTTTGCGGTCTTTCGCCAGCGCCGCGATCTCGTCGAAGGTGTGGCCCGAACCCTGGAACAGTTTTTCCGCGGCAGCAGGATTGAACACGACCGCAAGTTGGATGCCCGCTGATTCGTTCATTCTAGGGTCGGCCAGCGACATGCTGGGGCGGGTACGCGCCAGTGTCATTCGGCTCCACGGGATGTCCATCGAGGCTGGATTGGGGATCGAGATCAGCCCGACAGCGCCGGCCGCGCGCAGCGCCTGTGCGCGTTCTGCCGTGGATTGATAGTGCGAAGCCAACGCCGCGGGCATGTCCGACGGAGAGCCGGAGATGATCACGGCTACCTTTCCTTTCAAATCGAGGCCGGCGAAATCGTTGTACTTCTTCTCCGGGACATTCAGACCGTAACCCACGAAGACCAGGGGCGCGTCGACTTCCGGTGCGAGATCGACGCGAGTGCTGAACATTGCGTCCTCGCCCAGCGTTAGCGGTTCCGTCGTGCCGTTCCGCACCAGAGCAAGGCTGGAGCCGGATTCATCAATTTGCCGGCTGATGAGGTTCACAGGTTGGTAGTAACCGTTGCTACCAGCGGGTTCAAGGCCGTCGTTCTTGAGCTGCTCGACGATGTAGGCCGCAGCCCGGCGCAGGCCCGCGCTCCCGGTCTCGCGGCCTTCCATGTTGTCGTCGGCCAGGACCTTGACGTAGTTCCACCAACTCTTGCCGTCGAATGGTGCAGCAGAGGGCGCGGAGGGATTCTGGGCAACGGTTGTGATGGAGAGCAGCAAGACAAGGGCGCAGCGTTTCATGAGTAATCCTCGGAGGTCGAATTCGTCATTGTCGCACAAGGGGGTGTAGGGCTTGGGATACAGGTCACCGCGGATACGTACGGCCACCTCGCCCCAATGATGCGCTCGATGGAGCGTTGACAGACCGCACAGAACTTCTCGTATCGGGTGAACATGATGCAGTTCTCCCGCGGACGGTAGTATCCGCGTGCTTCGTAGTTCGCGCCTTCGAAGGCGCCAATGTGATCTGAATATTGATCCGTCCCCAGCAGCTCATCCGCGTGTTTCTTCTCTTTCTCGAACAGGGCATTCATCTCCGACTCAGACCGGTTCTCGGCTCGGAGTTTGCGCCGCTCAGCCTGGATGTCGTGCTCATAGGCTTCGAATTCCGTCTTGTGCCAGGGCGTGGGCACTGGCGTGCCTTGGACGACCATGTCTTTCCACTTCAGCATCTCTGGATCGAGCAAGGCCGTAACATTCGGTTCCCACGGCTCAATGCGCTGCGCCTGCGACTCATAGGCCACGTCGGAGGTGTAGTACTCGTCGGCCAGTCCGGCGAAGTGATGGCCGAACTCGTGAACGAAGAGGTATGGCGCCCATTGATTGTCGATCGCGACCGTCGCGTAGAGGTTGAAGATGCCGCCTCCGCCATAGGTGCCGGCGTTCGCCAGGATCTCGATGAACTCGTAGGGTGCGTACGACGCCACTTCGCGCAGCGCATGATTGTTCGTGGTCATCAGGTACCGCTCGCTGCCGAAGGTGTCGTACGAGGCTCCGATAGGCGAATCGCGATAGACGCCGGTGGACGGGCGCGCAATCCCCGACTCCGCCGCGGCTGGACACAGCCCCCAAACATTGAAGTCCTTGCGATGTTCCTTAAACGGCGAGCGCGAGAACAAGATTTCCAACGCGCGTTTCGCGTCCTTCTCGAACTTGCCGCGTTCGGCTGCTGTGTATCCATCACCCAGCATCAGCAAATTGACCTTGGTTTGTGGCTCTCCCATTTTCTGCAGCGCCAGCAGTGGGCCCGGTGACGGTGGCTTCGCTCGGTCGATGAACTTGTCTTTGGGATCGATGGTCGTCGCCCATGCTTCATGGAAGTCCACATCCTTCCCTTCTCGCCGTTCACTTTCAACACGATCTTCACCGGAGCCTTGCGCTCACAGAGGATCACTCGTAAATGCTTGAAACGTTGCCGATGTGGTAGCAACGTATAGCCACAGTTACAGCCACAAGCGGCGGCCACGACATCAGTTTCGAGTAAAAGCCACGAAGATTGCCAGAGAGAGAGATCGCCGCGACGGGTTGTGCGGTAAGCAGCTAATTGGCCGAGTGACCAGAGAGAATTCGAAGGAGAACACACCTGAGGCTGACATAAGGTCCTGTTGGCCGACCACTCGGGGCTTGGCGCACAGCGGTTGAGATCGAAATGTGCAAAGTGTTTGCTATGAGCGCCCCATCTCAATGTTTTATGCACCCTAAGCCACGGACAAAGACATTCGTTCACCACCGGCCACACCGGATATGCCGCACCTGATTAGACCCGGTCAGCCTGATTGCTACATTGTCGTCATACCCGGACGCGAAGACCACGCAGGGCGTTAGTGGCGATGACCGTGAGCAGCCGAGGCCGCTTTTGCGGCCGCACGGCGGATTCCAGATCAAGAGTGTTACGATTTTCCTAACATTCTTGGGGAGCCCTATGCCTAAATCAATGAAAGGCCGTTTGACACAGCCGCTGGTGCGCGAGAATGGTTCGCATCGTCCGGCTAGCTGGGATGAAGCCCTGGACCGCGTCGCGGCGGCGTTCCGCAGGTCGATCGTGAAGAAAGACCCGAGGGACTTTGGCATGTTCAGTTGCTCCAAGACCACCAACGAACTGAACTACGCAGCGCAAAAATTCGTTCGCGGCGTCATGGGAACGAACAATATTGACAGCTGCAACCGGACGTGACACGCCCCCAGCGTCGCCGGTCTGGCGGCGGTATTCGGAGCGGGCGGCGGGACAAGCTCGTACCGCGAAATTGAAGACACCGATGTGATTCTGCTGTGGGGATCGAACGCTCGGGAAACGCATCCGATTTTTTTTCATCATTTGTTAAAGGGTATACACAACGGCGCTGACCTGTATGTAGTGGACCCACGCCGCACCAGTTCCGCGCGCTGGGCCAAGCTGTGGCTGGGCTTGGACGTGGGTTCCGACATTTCGCTGGCCAACGCTATGGGCCGCGAAATTATCGCCGCCAGGCTGGCCAACGAAACGTTCATACAGCGCGCCACCAGCGGATTTGAGGCCTACAAAGCGCACGTTGAGAATTACACACTCGAGCGGGCTGAGCGTGAGACCGGCGTGCCCGCTGAAGCCATCCGCAAGATAGCCTATGCTTACGCCCGCGCTCCGCGCGCCCAGTTGTGCTGGACACTGGGTATCACTGAGCATCACAACGCCGTAGACAACGTGGTTGCCCTTATCAACCTTGCTCTGCTCACCGGGCACGTGGGCCGCTACGGCAGTGGCGTGAATCCCCTGCGCGGGCAGAACAACGTCCAGGGTGGCGGCGACATGGGTGCGATTCCTGACCGCCTTACCGGCTTCCAACATGTTGAGAACGATCAATTGCGTGCCAAATTTGAGGAAGCCTGGGGTGTAAAGATCCAACCCAAACGCGGCTGGCACTTGAGCGATATGTTTGAGGCCATGGAGCACGGCCACCTCACTACGCTGTATGTTCTGGGCGAGAATCCAGCAGATGCTGAAGCCGATCGGCATCGCGCCCTGAAGCGGCTGCGCGGGCTGGAATTCCTTCTGGTCCAGGACCTTTTCTATACCAAGACCGCTGAACTCGCTGACGTTGTGCTGCCCGCCGCCGCAGGCGCTTTTGAAAGCGAAGGTACTGTGACTTCCAGCGAGCGCCGCGTGCAGCGCGTCCGCCGCACGGTGCCACCTCCCGCGGGCGTTCGCGACGATCTGGAGATCATTTTTGATCTGGCTCGCCGCCTCGGCCATGACTGGGGCACGCCCGACTCCGAAGCTATTTGGAATGAGTTGCGCTCCTTAAGCCCCATGCACGGCGGCATGAGTTACCGTCGCCTGGAAGAATTGGGCGGCATCCAGTGGCCGTGCTATGACGAATCGCACCCCGGAGAACTCTTTCTTCACGGACGGCTGTGGAGTGAACCGCTGATTGGCCCCCGGGCGCCGTTTAGCGTGGTGGAATTTGAGCCACCAGTGGACGAACTTGACGAGCAGTATCCGGTTCGCCTAACCACCGGCCGCCGGCTGGATGATTACAATACCGGCGTCCAAAGCAGGAAATATTCCTCGCCGCTGCGGCGCGAAGAAGCGTTGGATGTCTCTCCGGAAGACGGTCAGCGCTACAAGTTGCGGGAAGGTGAAAAGGTCCGCGTGACGTCGAGGCGTGGCTCTCTCGTCGCACCGGTGCGCTTTGATTCGGCGTTGCGTCCGGGACTCGCGTTCTTATCAGTCCACGCTCACGATCAGGTGGCAACTAACGAGCTGACGATTGACGCTGTGGACCCCAAATCAGGCACTGCGGAATTCAAGGCAACGGCCATTCGTATTGAAAAGATATAAGAGGACTTGATTGGACCTTCATCTAACCGACGCGCAAGCGACTGCCGAAGAGCGCGCTGCCGTCGACTCTGACCTGGGCGCGCCCGAGTCAAGTTGGCAAGGCGGCCAGCGGCAAATCGCCGACTCGCGCGTGGCGAACAGCGCCGCTTCTGGCAGGCGGCATCATCTTCTGCCGGTCCTCCATGCAATTCAGAACCGCATTGGCTGGATAAGCCCGGGCGCTCTCAACTATGTCGCGTTGCGATTGGACGTTGCCCCGGCGGAAGTTCATGGCGTGGCGTCTTTCTATGGAATGTTTTCCCTCCACCCCCGTCCTCGGGTTGTAGCCCAGGTTTGTGATGACATTGCGTGTGTCACGCGCGGCTCGGACAAACTCTGTGCCGAACTGGAAGGCGCCCTTGGTCCCGCAGCTTCCCCCTGCTCCAACGGACGTGCGATCTGGTTTCGCAGCCAGTGTCTGGGTCTGTGCGAGCGCGCTCCAGCAATTCTGGTCAGCTCGGCCGGGGAAAAATCTTATGAGCGAGCGTTGGCCCCCGCGTCGGCGGAAGCCGTGCAGTCTTTACTCGAGGATGCTGTCCAGGGTCGCCTGCCCGACGAGCCAGACGTGCTGAACGTCCAAACCAGTGTGCCCCAGGCAGTCCAGGAATCGTGAATCCTTTCCGTTGCAACTTCTCCATCGCATTGGTCAGGGTGGCGCTTTAACCCTGGAAGCCTATCAAAGACTCGGCGGCTATCGAGGCCTACGCAAAGCCCTGGAGCTTGGCCCTGAAGGCACGCTGCGTGAGCTCTCCGCTTCAAATCTGCTGGGCCGAGGCGGAGCGGCATTTCCCACCGCTAGGAAATGGGAGGCGCTTTTTCGGCAGAGACATGCGTTGCAGCAGGAATGTGGCCGCGCCCACTACTTGATCTGCAACGCTGATGAATCCGAACCTGGGACATTCAAAGACCGCATCCTCATGGAAGGCGATCCCTTCGCCGTGCTCGAGGGTGTCACGATTGGCGCCTTTGTTACCGGCGCGCGCCAGGGCTACATCTACCTGCGTGGTGAATATCCGCTAGCTGCCGAGCGTATGCAACAAGCAATCCAAGCGGCCAACGAAAACGGGCTTCTCGGCGACAACATTCTTGGCAGCGGTCTGCAATTCAACATTGAAATTCGCCGGGGCGCGGGCGCGTATATCTGCGGTGAAGAGACTGCATTATTCAACTCGATTGAAGGCTACCGCGGCGAACCGCGCAACAAGCCGCCGTTCCCCACACAGTCTGGGCTCTTCCGACAGCCGACCGCCGTGAACAACGTGGAAACGCTGGTCAACGTTCCCGGCATCATCCTGGAGGGCGGCGCTGCTTACGCCAGGCTGGGCACGGAAAACTCCGCCGGCACCAGACTCTTCTGCCTTTGCGGACATGTGGCGCGGCCCGGTGTCTACGAAGTCGCCATGGAGACCACGCTGCGCCAGCTCATTGATCTCGCTGGAGGTGTTTTTGGCAGCGGCAAATTGCAGGCTGTTCTTCTGGGCGGCGCAGCCGGAACCTTTGTTGGGCCTCAGGAACTGGATACGCCGCTCACCTTTGAAGGCACGCGCGCCATCGGAGCCACGCTAGGGTCCGGAGTGGTCATGCTGTTTGATGACAAGGTTGATCTTCGCCACATCCTGCTGCGTATTGCAAGTTTTTTCCGCCATGAGACTTGCGGTCAGTGCGTTCCGTGTCGCGTCGGCGTGGTGCCGTCAGGAAGAAGCGTTGCAACGCCTGGTGAACGCCAAGCCGCTGGGCTCGGCGGCACAGGAAATCACTATGTTGCGCGAAATAGCCCAGGCCATGCGCGACGCCTCAATCTGCGGTCTGGGCCAAACCGCCGCCAGCGCGCTGGAGTCCGCGATGCAGCGATGGAGTCTGTTCTCGTGAGTCAATCTGTGACGGAAGTTTCGCAGCCGTTCGACGCGCCCCGGCCTATAATTCCTCGTACCGCGCGGCCCCGTACCGCAAGCACCGCCGGAGTCCGAACGCCGCTCCATTGAAATCAAGATTGATGGCAAAACGGTTTCTGTCCCCGAGGGTTCCACCATCCTGGACGCCGCCAAGAAACTCGGCACTGACACTCCTACGCTCTGCTTCCTGGAGAGCCTCACCCCAGTTAACGCCTGCCGCGTCTGCGTGGTGGAATTGGAAGGATCTCGCACGCTCGTTCCTGCTTGCTCACGCAAGGTGGAACCCGGTATGTCCATCACGACAGATTCGGAGCGCGTCCGCCTAAGCCGCCGACTGGTGTTGGAATTTCTGGCTTCGTCCGTAGATCTTTCCACGGCGCCCGCGGTGCCGGCGTTTATGGAACGGTACGGAGCTCATCCTGAACGCTTCGGAGCAACCCGCGCCACAGTCGCACAGCCGGTAAGAATTGACAACGAGCTTTACGTCCGCGACTACTCCAAATGCGTTCTGTGCTACAAGTGCGTGGAGGCCTGTGGCGTGGACGCGCAAAATACCTTTGCGATTGCCGTGGCCGGTCGCGGCTTCTCCGCCCACATTGCCACCGAATTTGATGTTCCCCTGCCCGACTCGGCTTGCGTCTATTGCGGCAACTGCGTCGGCGTCTGCCCCACAGGCGCCCTGATGTTCAAGAGCGAATATGACATGCGCCAGGCCGGCACGTGGAACGAAAGCTGCCAGACCCAGACTGACACCATCTGTCCTTATTGCGGTGTAGGCTGCGACCTCACCGTGCACCAGCAGGAAGGCCAGATCGTTCGCGTGACCTCGCCGCTTGACCATAGCGTGACTCATGGCAATCTTTGCATCAAAGGGCGGTTCGGCTGGCAGTTCGTGCAGATTCAGCCAGTCGGAAAGAAAAAAGAATAGCTTCGTTGCAAGGGAAGCGATAGAAATAACTTCATACGCATGCGCCCTTCCAGATAAAAGCGCCTACTCGTTCCGTGCCTAGTTCATCCGCCTGGCTATGACTCGCCATGGCTCAACATTGACCGAGCGTGGATGCGCTTAAACCACTAGGGCGTATTGTCGCCGTTTGGGGACTCCAATCCGCCACCGGCGGCGACTACTTGCTTGCTTCTGCTTTCAAATCCTTCACCAGCCGCCCAAACGCCGTCTGATACGAGTCGTGGTCCTTCCAGTTGCTGAAGTCAGGGATGAAATACTCCCGTATCTCGCGTGCTGAATCTTTCCCCGTATCGCCGTCGAAGCACACCCAATCGCGCAGCCTCTCAAACCCTACTAGCCGGACTGGAAACAACAGTCGCGCTCGGAGGAAATGCGGGTCACGGGGTGCTCATTGCGCACCGATGTCCCCAGAGATGGCTCCCCGCCAGCTTTCTGTTGGCCGACGATCCGGGAGTTGAGAGGTCCGTGAACACGAGGGGGCGTTACCGGGAGTAATCCTGTGAACCAACGTCGCCCCGACGGTGTGCGTGTCATATGATGTGGAGGCAAAGGAGCAGTTAACCCCAGACTATGCTCACCCTAGACAGAGTGTGTCTCCTTATAGTCCTGATCTCGAGCCCAAGTCTGTTCGGCGCCGATTTCGCCATGAGGGTGAACGACAAGAATTACCTCGATACTCAAGGTTTTAGCGTATTTCTCTACGACAGCACGTACCATCCCGTTTTCGTGGACCAGAAGAACACGGCCATGGAGATGATTCTCCACGGCCAGCGCATCGCCACGAACGGCGACGTGCGCCTGATGCCAACGCCCGAGCAGTGGGACCTGGTGGCGACCCTCAAAGGACGCCACGCCGATAAGGCGAACAATCGGCTCACCGCCGACCTCGCTTTCCCGACCTTCGATCTGAGCTACACGTTGGAAGTCGACGGCGGAACCAGGCGGCGTGAAGGTCAGCATCAATCTCGACAAGCCGCTACCGCAGAAACTGGCCGGGCGAGCGGGCTTCAACTTGGAGTTCCTGCCCTCGGTCTACATGGGTAAGACTTACCTGGTGGACGGAAGCAAAGCCGGCATCTTTCCGCGAACTCCTAACGATCCGATGGAGAAGGTGTTGCCGCTGCCTGATGAACCGAAAAAGGCGTACTACCTGGAGGACTGGGATAAGGCCAAGGGATACACTCAGCCGCTGCCGTTCGCCGAGGGTAAAAGCATCACCCTCGGCGTCGACGACGCGCTGGCCCGGATCACCATTAAGTCGGATACGGCCGACCTGATGCTGTTCGATGGACGCAACCGCGCGCAGAACGGCTGGTTCGTGTTGCGTTCGCTGATCCCTATGGGCAAGACCACCGGCGCGATCGTGTGGCACATCAGGCCGGACGTGATTCCGAACTGGACGCGGCCGCCGATGATTGCGCACAGCCAGGTCGGTTATGCGCCGGGTTTCGCCAAGGTGGCGGTACTGGAACTCGACCCGAAGTACAACGGCCCGAAAACGGCCAAAGTGCTGCGCCTGATGGAGGACGGATCTTACAAGCAGGCGTTCGAGGGCCCGATCACGCCTTCAACGCCCTGGCTGCGTTACGTTTATTCGAAGTTCGACTTCACCGCGGTTAACGACCCCGGCCTTTATGTGATCGAGTACGCAGACCAGCGCACGGCGCCCTTCCCCATCTCCAAGGACGCTTACGCAAACATTTGGCAGGACAGCTTAGACCATCACCTCGCGGAGCAGATGGACCACGTTTCGGTTCGCGAAGGATACCGGGTGTGGCACGGCGCTTCGCACCTGGATGATGGCCGTCTGGCGCCCGTGGTCGGGGAGCAATTCGACGGCTGGAACCAGGCTACGGCGACGGACGGGAAGTACAAAGGTGGCGATCACATTCCTGGGATGAACGTGGGCGGCTGGTATGATGCCGGCGATTTCGACCTCGAGGAGCCGGCGCAACTGAGCGTGATTCAGAGTCTGGCGCTGGCGTATCGCGCATTCGATCTCAAGTACGACGAGCTTATGGTGGATGAAGCCTCGCGTGAGGTTGAGATGCACCGTCCCGATGGCGTGCCCGATACGGTGCAGCAAGTCAAGCACGGCGCACTGCTCATCCTGGCGCAGTTCCACAATATAGGCCACTCGATCCGCGGCACTCACGAACCAGACTTGCGGCAATACACTCAATTGGGGGATGGAGCGTCGAAAACTGACGGCCGCATCTATGACCCGAAGCTCGGTCCGAACGAAGTGAAGGGCGACTACTCCGGTAAGCCGGACGACCGCTGGATATTCTCCACTACGAACCCGTATTTCCAATGGAACGCCATCGCAGCGCTGGCGGCAGCGTCCGATGTGCTGAAAGGCTGGGACGACGCATTAGCGAAAGACTGTCTCGAGACCGCGATCAAAGCATGGAACGACGAGAAGGCTCACCCGACGCCGAGTCAGGCGGGGCGCGGCTTCTACGACGCTGCTCCGACAGGTGATCTCGGAGGAGGCGTGCTGGCTGCGTCACAGGGTGGGGTGTCCGGAGCTCAAGGCGGTCGTAACGGACAGGGCAGCTCCGGAGCTCCGACAAGTTCTGGCACGACTAGCGCACAAACCCTTCCTCCAGCTGGCTTCGGCCGTCGCGGTTCTCGCATTGGACAGGACTGGGCTGCGGCCCTGGAATTGACCATTGCCACAAATGGAGCGGAGCCCTACAAGTCGCGTCTGAAGGAGTTGTTTCCGCAGGTGATCACTCCGGAGATGATGGAGTTGCGCGGGTGGACGGCGGTCCGAGCATTGCCCTACCTGGACGCGGGCGCGAAAGATCAAATGCGCGAAGCAGTGAAGACATACATGGCGGGTCTGGGCAAGCAACTGGACACCACCCCGTTCGGCGTACCCCCGAGCATGGGCACCTGGGGCGGATCGGGCGCGGTGGTTGACATGGCCATCCGGATGTACTTTCTGCACAAGGTGTTTCCGGATCTTGTGAGCTCGGAATATACACTTCGCGCCGTCAATTACATTCTCGGCACGCACCCCGTATCCAGCACTTCGTATGTAGCCGGCGTCGGTACGGTCTCGAAGACGAAGACTTACAGCAACAACCGCGCCGACAACGGCTACATTCCGGGCGCCGTGATTCCTGGATACATCATCATCAAGCCGGATTTTCCGGAGTGCATCGACGACTTCGGATTCCTTTGGTTCGAGGATGAAGCCGTGGTGGCGGGGTCGGCAAGCTGGGTCGTTGCCGGCAACGCTGCGGACGCGATCACCAAGGAATCGAAGTAGGGCCCCGTACTAGAAGCGCCGCGCAGCGTGGCCAAACTCGCTGTCAGTGGCGCCATCGCACACTTACTGCCCGAGTAAGTGGCGACCACAAAGGACATGGAAGTTCTTCGTTTCATGTCTCAGCGATGACTCGCGGCACTTCGAGCAGAAGCCGGTTGCATTGGCCCCGGAACTTCGGCCGGCATCAGGAAGGCGAGTGGAACCGCATTGGCCATTGCGGCGTATCCGGAAGGAGAAGGATGCAAGTGGTCGCCGGAATCGAACTTCGGCAGGAGGTGATCGGGATTCGCTGGATCGCGCATCACTTGGTCGAAATCGATCACCGCATCAAAGTGGCCCGGTGTCCGAATCCACTTGTTGATCATCTGGCGGTCGGCCTCACTTGCCGGTCCCGGAAGATAAAAACTCGAGCCCATGAACGGCAAGATCGTACAGCCTGCCACCCTTATGCCGTGGGTGTGAGCACGCTCGATGATCTGCTGATACGCGCCGATCATGTCATTGACCAGTTGCTCGTGTTCGGCCGGGGTGGTCTCTCCGGTTCGACCTAACATACCGATATCATTAGTTCCTTCCAGAACGATCAAGGAACGTACTCCGGCCTGCGCTATCACGTCGTCGTTAAAGCGCGCCAACGCATTGGGTCCCAGGCCGTCCAGCAAAAGGCGATTACCGCCAATCCCCTGGTTCAGTACCGCGATTGTTCGACCCTGCGGGACTGCCTGCAATCTCCGGGCAAGAAGGTCTGGCCAGCGATCGTTCCCGTTGGTTGTGGCACCGTGCCCGTCGGTGATTGAATCCCCCAACGCGACCGTCGATACCGCGGAGGAAGGCGCCAAAACATCGATTCCCGCGATGAAATACCAATGCTCAATTTGTTTGGCGCCCTGCAGTTCGACAGCCTGTACCAGATCTCCGTGAACCAGGTACGAAGTTGAGCGCGAGCCGGGGTGCCCAGTCTGGTCGGCCGGCACTGTCTCAAGATGGATCGTAATGGCCAGATCAGACAACGGCGACATCGAGTACTTCACCGGATCGGAAAGGTAGTCTGCTCCTGCAGGAATGGTGACATTCCGGCGCCCGGAGAAAGCTAGAGCCTGGTCCGAACCCGGGCTGATCTTGCTTGAATCGGGAGATACTGGCCGAGCAATGTGCACGGACGCGATATGCAGCGGAGCCGAACCGTATCGGTTGGACAGGTGCAACCGCAGTTCCCCACCACCGATTGTGAGATGAACGATCTGTCGCAGAGTCGTGTCGGTAAGATCTTCCGCAGAAATGGAATTCCCGGGCTCAACCAGTTGCTGCGATGCTGCCCAGGAACCGACCCACTTCTGTTGCGCTTGGACGGCTATGCCGACAGCACTAAGGATGACGGAAACAACGACCAGTCGTCGAATACTTCTGGCAAGTCTCATCAACATCTAGATTCGGGAGTATCCGCTGCGGATACTCCACCTTTCCCCCGCGGGTTACCGCATCGATATAGGTTGCGTACTGCCACCGCCACTCCGACTACCACCAGGCATCTTGTCAGGTTCATTGGGAATCAACCTCTCTCAGTGCTTCAGCGGCAACACTTCTATGTAGTCCAGCGGCGCACGTTCGGCACCATCGGGCGTCCCTTCGATACGAATTACATCACCTGGACGCAGAGCCAACCCTCTAGTGCGATGTCGGACCGAGGAATCCGCGCTCGGCTCTTTGCCCGGCAGCAGCATATCGGCCCGCCATTCATCCACCGACCTGATCATTCACTGACACTCTTAAACTTCGATGTCCCGTTACTCAGATCGAAGTATTCGACATCGATCTCGTACCAGCCGGCAGCTCCATTGAACTTCGTTTGCGCGGAACACGTTGTCGCCTCTGTCGCGCAAGCCACGCCCTTTCCGCCCGAAGCGCCTTCCCACGACACCGGTTCAAAGATCTTGTAACCCTGCAACTCCATCGTCTCCGCTTCCACGCGATTCGGATGGTGTCCCACCCTTCCGTCCTGGTCATCGATTCCAGACATCTGATGGAACCAGTCATCAACCGCATCGCGCCAAACGATCGCGTGCCCCGACTGATATTTCAACTGCGCCAGCACATCTTCATAGCGCTCGTCATCGACGCGCCCCTTCAACGACTTCCACTCTCCTCACGAAATCGGCCGTCTTCTCGGCGCCTTCATAGTGAGAGTCGTAGATTGTCTGAATGACCGTCTTGCCGGAGTGCAGCCGGTAGGTATACGGCACATGATGAAAAAACAAAACGATATTATCCGGTGTATTGGCCAGCGGTTCATAGATCTTCTGGACGCTCGGCGAATACTGTCCGACAAATCCCGTCCCTGTCGCCACGGTGCGGTCCATTCCGACCCCGTCATGATCGGCCCGGATCCACTGGCCCCAACCGTTGTGCTCTTGAGATTCCGGCGCCGGCCCATAATGCGGCCCCGTGATGTTGGTCAGCGTCTGCAGGCCGAGCGGACCTGTATAGCTCTCATACGCGGGCCACGAGTCCAACAGGATATTCGTTACCGTTTTTACGACCTCCGGATCATTGCCGAACGTTAGCTTCGTCCATTCCTCGGCGATCGTTTGCGCCGTCAGGTCTGGATTCCATGCCAACCGGCCAAATCCGTACAGATTCGCCAAGGCCAGGTGGTTTGCCAGCCAGTCCGTGCTCAACCCAACGTTCGCAACGCCGACGTATCCGCCCAGTGGCCGATGAAAACTCCGTCCCGCGATGATGTCCTTCACCGGTGTGTGGTTTCCACCCACCGCCATGTCGAAGTCCAGGACTTCCTTCCACAACGGTACCAAATAAGACCGTATGCCGTTGCTGGCCGGTGTATTCCTGAGTGATCTGCAGTTCGACAGCTTCATTCGTCTTTTCGAGTCCCCCAAACAACGGTGATGCCGGCTCACGCACCTGAAAGTCAATCGGGCCGTACTTGATCTGCACGATCACGTTGTCGTCGAACTGCCCGTCTAGCGGATGGAAAATGTCGTAGGCAGCCCGCGCCCGGTCGGCTTTCAGATTGTTCCAGTCCAGGTGATGGTCGTAAACAAACGCGCGATAGAAGACGATCCCTCCATGAGGCTTCAGCGCCTTCGCAATTACATTCGCCGCTTCCGCGGCATTGCGCCCATACACCGACGGCCCCAACTGTCCCTCGGAGTCGGCCTTAACAACCACGCCGCCGAAATCGGGAATCTGCCGGTAGACCTCGTCGAATTTCTTTTTCCACCAGTCTGCCACCCTTGGATCGAGCGGATCGAAGGTGTCCAGTCCACCCACCTGCTTTGGCATGCTGAGGTTCACCGCTACGCCCAGCTGCACGCCGTACGGTCGAAACACATCAGCAATGCGTGCGAGTTGTGGAATGAAATCAGGGTCGAGAATGTGGAGGTCAGCGTTCACGTTGCTGACGTTGCACCCATTGATGCCGACCGACGCCAGCAATCTCGCGTACTCCGTCGCACGCGTCAGGTCTGGGCGCACGCTGCGGTTCTCGAAGAAGATCGACCGTCCAGCGTAGCCCCGCTCGATCGAGCCATCGAGGTTGTCCCACTGGTTGACCCAACGTACCGGCGCCGACGGCTGTTGCACTTCGTTGAGAGCAGAAGTGCTTTCTCCCTCCGCGATCTTTCTCAGCAACGCAAACGCCCCGTAAAGAACGGCTCGATCGGTTGCACCCGTGATAACGAGTGCGTTCTGTCCCTTGATCTGCGTGGAAATCAGCGCATAGGCGTCAGCCTGTAAATCGCTGGGCGGATGAAAGCCTGCATCGAGGGTGCGGACCTGCTCCACCGTTCCTACGATAATGGCGGCTTCTGCCGGTGCTACGTTCTTCGATCCGCAATGTGCGTCCGAGCATTCCTCGAATTCCGCGCAGTAGTTCCGTTTGCGCAGATTGCAACACCGCCGAGTGATCGAGGGTAACCAGCGCAGCCGGAAGCGACGCATATCGACTGGCCACGACGGGATCAAGTCGCGCATAGCGTAGCCATGCATCTCACCGCTCTCCGCCGACCCGGCGCAGGTAAGAAGTAAGAAAGCCACGAATAGCAGAATAGTGCGTTGCATTACGTTATCAAGGCCGCGGACGAAGATAATAAAGCGCGAACACAGCGCCGTCCGCGTCGGTGAAGGCGGCGGGGAATTTTGCACTTATGTTGTCCATGTTTGCCGCCATGGCAGGACTGGCGGAATACGCATAATTGAAAAGACCTTGTTTGCACCGATGCAGTCGAACGACTCCGCCGTAAACGTGACGATACCCGGGATGACGTTGATCCAGTGCTACTGGCATTCCATAGCCCATTCGGCTTCGAGTGGCGGCGCCATGATGTTGATTGCCTCTTCTTGCAAGTAATGGTAAGGACAAACCAGCTTAAATCAAGTCCTACAAGGCCGCACCAGTGGCGTGTTCATATTGGTGTTGAGAACATGTCGTAACCCTAACTGAACTGAGCCTAATGCGTCGAGCAGCATTCGCCTGTCACATTGGCCCGAAGCTGGCTTGCAGGAGATTATTCTGGGGAGCAGGTGATCCCGTTTCGCAGTGGATTCGTGCCGTGATGTACAGGCACTCATCCTGATCCGTATAATGGCGCGTTTTCTAAGACGTTCTCGATAGGAGTGGTGTCTCCATGCCATACCCACGTACCTGTGCCTTGTTCAGGGTGGTCTTTTTCTTTTCGCTGCTCGCACTTGCCGCGTCTGCCGCGCATGCCCAACAACAGGCTGCCGGCCAAACGCTGCCTTACATGAATCCGGCGCTGCCGGTGGACCAGCGCGTGAAGGACCTGATCGGCCGCATGACCCTGGAAGAAAAAGTCCAGCAGATGCGGGACCACTCGCCGGCCATTCCGCGCCTCGGGGTACCGAAGTATGACTGGTGGAACGAGGGTCTGCATGGAGTCGCATTTGCCGGGTATGCCACGAACTTTCCGCAGGTGATTGGAATGGCGGCGACCTGGGACACGGACCTCGTGCATGCGATGGCGCAGACGACCTCGACTGAGGCGCGCGCCAAGTACAACCAGGCCATGCGCGACGATGACCACGAGATGTTTTTCGGCCTCACGTTCTGGGCGCCGAACGTCAATATCTTCCGCGATCCGCGGTGGGGGCGTGGCCAGGAGACCTATGGCGAGGACCCGTTTCTTACCGGACAGATGGCGGTTGCCTTTGTCTCCGGAATGCAGGGCGACGATCCGAAATATTTAAGAGTAGTTTCCACTCCGAAGCACTATGCGGTACACAGCGGCCCCGAGCCCCTGCGCCACGGATTCAATGTCGATGTCTCGCCGCATGATCTGGAAGACACGTATTTGCCAGCGTTCCGTGCGGCCGTAACGGGAGCGCATGCCCAGTCGGTAATGTGCGCCTATAACGCGATTGACGGCGCTCCGGCGTGCGCGAACACCATGCTTCTGCAGGAGCACCTGCGCGATGCATGGCACTTCGATGGCTACGTGGTCAGCGATTGCGCCGCCGTCGCCGACGTGTACACCGGTCATCACTACTCGCCCGACATGGCCCACGCGGCGGCGGCCGCGGTGAAGGCCGGGACCGATCTGGAGTGCGGATACGGTAAAGGCCAGGCTTATCCCGCGCTGGTGCAGGCGGTGCAGCAGAAGTTGATCACCGAAGCTGAGATCGACACCGCGCTCACGCGCCTGTTTCGCGCGCGTTTCGAACTCGGGATGTTCGATCCCCCGTCAAGTTATGCCTACGGCCGGATTCCTTTCAGCGAGGTGAATTCGCCGGAGCATCGGCAGCTATCGCTTAAGGCGGCGCGGGAGTCGATGGTTCTGCTGAAGAATGCCGACCATGCGCTTCCCTTGAAAGCCGGAATTGCGAGCATCGCCGTGGTCGGCCCGACGGCCGAACTGGTGCAGTCACTGCAGGGCAATTACAACGGGCCTCCGCCGTCGCCAGTCTCTCCGCTGGCTGGAATCGAAAAGCGCTTTGCGTCGGCCCGCATTGCGTATGCCCAGGGGTCGAGTCTGGTAGAAGGTTTTGCGATGCCGATTGAGCACACGGCATTGCATCCTGCCAGCGGCTCTGGCTACGGACTGACGGGCGAATACTTCAACAACAAAGATTTCAACGGCACACCGGTGCTGACACGCACCGACCGCAGCATCAACTTCAACTGGGACAAGGTCGTTCCGGTGGCGGGCCTGCAGCGCAATAACTACTCCGTGCGATGGAGTGGCACGTTTACTCCGCCGGCGCCCGGAGAGTACAAGCTCGGAGTTCGCATCAACTATTGCTACGCCTGCGAAAACGCGGAGGGTTTCCGGCTTTACCTGGACGGCAAACTGCTTGTCGCCAGCAATGAGAAAAGCACTCCTGAAAGGGGTGCGGTGACCGATGCAGCGGTCCACTTCAGTGACACCCAGCCACATCAAATTCGCCTGGAGTACCTCCACGGCACCGGCAGCGCCGGCATCGACCTTACCTGGCAGGCACCGGCGGCGGTGTTGCGGGATGAAGCAGTGAAAGCTGCGCAGCAGTCGGATGTAATCATCGCGACGGTAGGTCTTTCACCTTCCCTCGAAGGCGAAGAGATGCCGGTGAAGCTGGAGGGCTTCAGCGGAGGCGATCGGACCAGCATCGATTTGCCGGCAGTGCAGGAAGATCTGCTGAAGGCGCTGGCCGCTACTGGCAAGCCGCTGATCGTGGTGCTGCAGAACGGCAGCGCGCTGGCGGTGAATTGGGCGCAGGAGCATGCGAACGCGATCCTCGAAGCCTGGTATCCGGGCGAAGAGGGTGGAACGGCGATCGCCGAGACGTTGGCTGGCGACAACAATCCAGCGGGGCGTCTTCCCTTGACGTTCTATTCGTCCCTCAGCCAGGTGCCGAAGTTTGAGGACTACTCGATGAGCGCGCGCACGTACCGGTATTTTGACGGCAAGCCGCTCTACGGTTTCGGATACGGACTCAGCTACACGACATTTGCGTACAGCAATGTCAAAGTTCCATCGCAGCTAAAAGCAGGCGAACCTCTTACCGTTACTGGGGATGTGAAGAACACCGGGAGCATGGCGGGAGATGAGGTCGTCGAACTTTATCTCAGTCAGCCGAAGCAGTTCGAGACGCCGATCCGAGTGCTTGCATCGTTCCAGCGAATCCACCTGAAGCCGGGCCAGACGGCGCACGTTAGCCTGACGGTTGATCCGCGCTCGCTGGGGCAAGTCGATGCGAAGGGGAACCGTGTGGTCGTCCCCGGAGACTACGTCGTGTCGTTAGGTGGTTCGCAACCAGGCGAGTCGGCGTCGATTCAAACCGCGAAGTTTACGGTCACGGGAAAGGCTGAGCTTCCCAAGTAGATCTTGCGGAAAAGACGCAGGGCACTCTCTGGCAAGCAGGGAGTGCCCGATTGTTTTCCCTCTAACGTGAGGACCTAACCCATCCAAAGCGCGCTGGTAATGATGCGCGGTCGTGGCCTCACTGGATCAGCTCGAAACATACGCGTTCGACAAACTGGTACCACTTCGTCAGAAAGGTAAAAGAGATTCGGGGTCCGCGTCCTGAGACAGATAGGTCGACAATCGCCATGTATTATGGTTTCGCCCAAGCGCAGGGCGACCAAGGAGCGTGATGCGACTCGAAAAACTGCGAGAGGAAGTTCTCGAGGCCAACCTCGAACTGGTGAGACGCGGATTGGTGCTTTACACGTTCGGGAATGTAAGCGGGATTTCGCGATCTGACGGACTGGTGGCGATTAAGCCGAGTGGCGTTCCGTACGAGAGCATGAAGGCCGACGATATCGTAATCACCGACCTTGACGGGGCACATCATCGAGGGGAGTTTGCGGCCGTCGTCAGACCTGGCAACGCACCTGGAATTGTATAAAGCGTTTCCCAGCATTGGCGGAGTTGCGCACACACATTCGGAGTTTGCGACTGCGTGGGCGCAGGCCCGCAAGCCGATTCCATGTTTTGGCACAACCCACGCGGATTACTTTCATGGCCCCGTGCCGGTGACGGATGCGATGAGTTCCGAGGCCATCGCCGGTGATTACGAGAAGAACACCGGTACAGCGATCATCCGGGCCTTCAACGACCTGGATTATGAGAAAGTGCCGGGAGTGCTGGTCGCCAATCATGGACCGTTTACCTGGGGACGCGATGCGAACGCAGCGGCGTACAACGCGGTAATCCTGGAGCACGTAGCGCGCGTCGCCTACCGTACGATTGCAATCAGCCACGACGCTCCAGAGATTTCGGGCGACTTGCACGACAAGCATTTCTTTCGCAAACATGGCGCGAAAGCCTACTACGGGCAAGAGAAGAAATAGTTGTACCTAGAGGATGCAATCATGAGTATGGGCTCGAAAATGACGACGGGAATCATCGTCGGCAATCGCGGATTTTTTCCTGGCCACCTGGCGGAAACTGGCCGCAAAGAGATGATCGAGGCGCTAAAGAAGGCGGGCATGGATACAGTGGTGCTCGATCCTTCGCAAAGCAAGCACGGAGCGGTGGAGACACGCGACGAAGCCAAGCGCTGCGCGGAACTGTTCCGGGCACAGGGCGGGAAGATCGACGGCGTCATCGTCACGCTGCCAAACTTCGGGGACGAGCGTGCCATTGCAGACACGCTACGGCTGGCCAACCTTGATGTGCCGGTGCTGGTGCAAGCGACGCCGGACACTCCGGAGAAGATGACGATTGCGCACCGGCGCGATAGCTTCTGCGGAAAAATGTCGGCATGCAACAACCTGCGCCAGTATGGGATTCCGTATTCGCTGACGGCATCGCATACGATCAGTCCGGATTCGGATGAATTTCGAGCGGACCTTGCTAAGTTTGCCGCGGTCTGCCGGGTGAAGAAGGGGCTGAAGAACCTCCGGATCGGCAGCATCGGCGCTCGTCCCACGGCGTTCAATACTGTCCGCTACAGCGAGAAGATGCTGGAGTCGCATGGCATCTCGGTCGAGACCCTTGATCTGTCGGAGGTGCTGGGGCGCATCCAGCGCATGAAAGACAGCGATGACCACGCCCAAACAAAACTCGAAGGCATCAAGAAGTATGTTTCGACCAGCGGGGTTCCAGCCGAAGCGCTGCTGAAGATGGCGAAGTTGGCCGCGGTGGTGGATGACTGGATGAAGGCGACCGATGTAGCGATCAGCGCTGTGCAATGCTGGACGTCGATCGAAGAAAATCTGGGCGTGGTCCCGTGCACCGTGATGAGCATGATGAGCAATGACCTGATGTCGAGCGCATGTGAGGTGGACATCTGCGGCGTACTGGCCATGCATGCGCTGCAACTGGCTTCGGGTACTCCCTCGGCCCTTTTGGACTGGAACAACAATTACGGCGACGACCCGAACAAGGCGGTCTGCTTCCACTGCTCGAACCTGCCGAAGCACTTTTTTGGCGAAGTAAAGATGGACTACCAGGCGATTATTGCCGGGACGGTTGGCATTGAGAACACGTACGGGACCTGCGTGGGCAAGGTGAAGGCAGCACCGATGAGTTATGCGCGCTTCTCAACCGATGATACTTCGGGCAGGTTGCGCGGGTACGTGGGCGAAGGGGCATTCACCGATGATGCACTGAACACTTTTGGCGGCGCCGGCGTGGTGGAGATTCCGGAGATGCAGAAGCTGCTGCGCTACATCTGCGAGAACGGATTCGAGCACCACGTAGCGGCGAACCTTGCGATGGTCGCTCCGGCCATCTACGAGGCGACGACCCGCTACCTGGGCTGGGACATGTACTTTCACGAACCGCGTTAGAGGCGCAGATGGCAATCGTTGCGGGAGTGGATTTCGGAACGTTGAGCGTGCGCGTCTCGATCGTGGACAGCGAACGCGGACTGCTGGATTCGGCCGTAGCGAATTATCCGCTGCATCGCAAGCAGGAAGACCCGGAGTATGCCACACAATCGCACGAAGACCACATGCGCGCGCTGGCGGAAGCGACACGCGCAGCGCTGAATAAATCAGGTGTGGCGGGCGAAGCGGTGGAGGCAATCGCGATCGACACGACGGGATCGTCAGTGATTCCGGTCGGCAAGGGTATGGCTCCGCTGGGCGAGTACTACCTGTGGTGCGACCACCGGGCCAAAGGCGAGGCGGCGGAGATCACCGAGGCGGCACGTCGCGAGGGGCTGGAAGCGATCCAGTGGTGCGGCGGCGTGTATTCGTCGGAGTGGGGATTTTCAAAGCTGCTTCACTGGCTGCGTCACAACCCGGAGAAACGCAGCGAGTTCGTAACGGCGTTTGAACACTGCGACTTTGTTGCGGCAACGCTGTGCGGCATTTCCGACCCACGCCAGGCGAAGCGCAGCGTCTGCGCGATGGGCCACAAGTGGATGTGGAATGCGTCCCTAGGCGGCCTACCGCCTGAGGAATTTCTGGCAGGCGTCGATCCATTTCTGGCAGGTGTTCGCGAGAAGTTGCAGGGCGAGTACGCTACCTCAGAGCAGGTGGCGGGAACGCTGTCTGCGGAGTGGGCGGAGAAACTGGGTCTGAAGCCGGGAATCCCGATTCCGGTGGGCGCGTTTGATGCGCATTGGGACGCCATCGGTGCCGGTTGCGGAACCGACGATATTGTCAACGTAGTAGGCACGTCGACCTGCATTATCGGAATCACGGAGTCGCCGAATCTGGTGCCGGGAGTCTGCGGCGTAGTGCCGGGTAGCGTGCATCCAGGACGGACGGGAATCGAGGCTGGGCTGTCGGCGGTCGGCGACATCTTCAGCGCCATAGCGACGCGCGCCGGAACCGATGTCGAAACGCTTTCGAAGGGACTGGAGAAATATCAAGCGGGGCAAACCGGCCTTCTGCGAATGACCTGGGACAACGGCGACCGAACGGTGCTGGTGAATCCGAATCTGCGGGGCATCACGCTGGGCTGGAACCTGCAGAGCACGGCGCAGGATGAGCTGTTCGCAGCGATCGAGGGAACCGCGTTGCACACGCGGGTAATCCTCGAGCGAATGGCGGAACACGGTGTCGACATCAAGCGCGTAATCAATGCCGGAGGCATTCCGCAGAAGAATGAACGTGCTCAATCAGATTTATGCCAATGTATTAGGAAGACCGGTGCTGGTGCCGAGCAAGAGCGTGGTGAGTTTGGGATCGGCAATTTTTGCATTCCTCGCAGCAGGCACATTCAAGACGGTAGAAGAGGCGCAGGAGCAAGATCTGTCCGCCACACAAGACCTACCTGCCTGATTCGCAAGGAACAGAAGGCTATACGAAGGTCTGTACGCGGCCTATCGCAAACTCTATTTCGCCTTCGGCGATCCCAGCGAGCCCATGGGCGACGTGCTACCGACATTGATTCGGACAGCCGAATCAGTGCGTCGCGAAGCGGTGTCACCTCCGCTTGTCAGCTAAGTCGTCTCTTCAACCTCGTGGTATACAGAGTACCGTTCGTGCACGATGCTTGATAAAGGGATAAACGTTGCACTCTGAGTTTGTGCCACGGTTCGAAAGGTCAGCGTTCCGCCAGTCGGTTCGAGCCAACTCGCGGGATCCTCGATCTTCCCTTTGAACTGTTGCGTTGGAGCGGGCTCCTGTTTCTCTTCGGCAGCAAAGTGCCGATACCACTTGTCGGAAGGCTCTTCATTGAATTTTGCCGCCATCACCAGAGGACCATACATCACTGCTTGCAGAGTGTGTCTTGTCGGGCGTGGGTGCGGCATGCAGATGCATCGGGAGACTCAATTCCACGCGATCTCCATTCTTCCAGGGCCCGCGCAGAACGAGGTAGCTGCCCGGCAGCGGCGAACGCAGGGACGACCTGGCCATTTACTTTCACAGTGCCGGTCTTCGCCCAGTAGGGGATCCGCAATTTCAAGTCAACATTGACAGGGTGTGGCAGCCGTAATCAGCGAGTCTGTTCCTTGTTCCTCGGGAAATGAGGTCTGCTGGGTCATGCGGAGTCCCTTTTCCGGCCAGTTAACTTCCGACGCAATAAAAAGATTAACGAAGATGGAATCGGCATCGTGGAAGTAGATGGTGTCCGTCAACTTCGCGAACTCCTCGGCGCCCGTGCCGTTGCAACACCAGAACGAATCGAAGGGCTTGGCGTAAATCTTGGAGTAGCCGTTACCAAGCGTCAGGTAATAAACCGTAGTGCCGGTCTCGGGATCGATCGTGCCCATGCGGTGATTGAAGAGTACTCGCTCGTAGTAGTCCATGTAGCGTGCCTGTGGCGACCACTCGAACAAATGCCGCGTCAACTTCATCATGTTGTAAGCGCAACAGTCTTCGGACGTTTCCGAGCTCAGTTGTGTCGAGAGTATTCCGGGATCGGACCTCCATAGTTCGAAATTGCTGGTACCTCCCGTGCAATAACAACGCTCGCTGGTAACCTCGTCCCAGAAGTAGTCGGAGATGTTCCAGTACTTCCTGTCGCCAGTCAGTTCGTACAGGCGAGCGGCGGCGATGACCTGCGGAATATGGGTGTTAACATGCAAACCCTTCAGTTCGTCACGGTGCGCTGCCAGAGGATCAAGAAACGACTTTTTGTTGAAGCGCTGCGCGAGGTCGAGATACTCGCGGGTGCCTGTTACAGCGTAAAGATTGGCGAGCACCTCGCCCATTCCACCGTATTCCACCTGGAGGATGCGCTGCATTTGTTGTTCGCTCAAGGGATCGGTCCAACTCCGCACCCATCCTGCCATCTTCTCCAGGGTTTCCAGTGCCTGCTGGTTGCCGGCATGCTGGTACATGTCAAAATGCCCTGCCATGATCTTGTGGATGGTGTAAAACGGCGCCCAAACGTTGACGCCATCGCGCAAGCGGTCGAAGAGCTCTACCGGAAAGGCGCTCAGATAGCCGTTCTTGAGTTTCGCCTGGCACTTTGCAAGCTCCGTAACCATGATGTCGCCATTGCGCTTGAGCTCTTCGTCGCCCGAGCTTGCGAACGCAAAGCGCGCAAGCCGACAGATAGTGCCCGCCCACGAAGTGACCCCGCAACTCACAATCGGGCTTTTCCCAATCACCCAATGGCTCCGCGGAAGTGGGCAGTCCCGCGGTCAGCCGAAAGGTATGGAGCAGGCGGTCGGGAGGCAGAGTCTTTAAGTAGCGGCGGTTGGCTTCCGCTGCAGCGCTAAAGGCCCCAGGTCCGAGCCGGACGTTGCTCATAGGAAACGGAACCGCTTGCAGGGGCACGACCTCGCGGCCCTTCGGCGTCGCTCCGGTCGCGACGGCTTTACCTGGACTCTGATTCTCAAATGCGAACGCCGGCGCACGAAGAACAGTACCGGCACCGGCAACAGCGGCTGTGGCGACGAATGTGCGGCGGCTGATCTTATGCGACAAAGAATCCTCTATTGCGAACGAACAATTTGCAGATGAATGATGATGACGATAGAAGCTTGGGACACCGGGCGACCTGCCTTTCGGTCTTCAGTCCACGGATAATGAGGCCCTCTCCTCAGTCCGCACCGTCGTCGGATCGCTCGCTCCGATTCCGGGGGATTGCACCTCCCGGAAGAACTGCAGGTTCGACTGAAGCACGATTCCCGGGTTCAGGCTATTGTTCGACACGATGGGAGCTTTCTCAATGACATGATCGATGAGAACTTTTAATGCGGTCTGGCCCAGGGTGTATGGATCTTGATAGATCGAAGCGCCGATAATTCCATTTTCGAAGTACGGAACCATCTGCGGGAAAAGGTCGGTGGTAATCAGCCGAACGTCCGTCCTCCTGTGCTCGCTGACAGCGAGGCAGACAGGCAGGCAATTGACCGTGGTTACGTAAACGCCGTGAAGGTTGGCATTTTCACTTAGCAGATCCATGGTCTTCTGATAGCTCTCTTCTTCCGATTCGTGCGCCTCGAGGACGCAAGCCAAGGTCATCTCGGAATGCTGGGCAAGTCGCGACTGAAAGCCCTCGACCTTCTGACGGTGTTCTTCGGTCCGAAGCATACCCGTGATGACAGCGACATCAGAGTCGGCGGGGATGAACTTCGAGAGAAGCTCGGCTGCGAGACATCCCTGAAGGTGCGGGTTCGCATACACCACCGCCGTACGCCGGCTGTGCGGCGCGTCGCTACCGATACAGACCACACGGATGCCTCGCGCCTCCGCCGCATCAATGATGGGCGCGACAATGTGGGGATTTCCGGGCATAACTATGAGGCCGCGAAGGTCCTCATCGAGGAGGCTCGATAGCTCCCTTTGCTCAAATTCGCCGAGCCTGGGCACCGGACGGTAGATAAGTTCCATGCCAACCCGTGCAGCCCGGCGCGCTTCGTTGAAGATTCCGTCGCGCATCTGGTCATAGAAATGATGGATTTCTTCGGGGATGCAGACCCCGATAAGAAACCCCGAGCGTCCGACTGCAAGCGCCCGAGCCGCTAGGTTGGGCGTGTACCCAAGCTTCTCGGCGGTTTCGAGCACCTTATTGCGGGTGGCTTCGCTAATGCCGGGACGGGAATGTAGAGCACGATCCACCGTACCGATCGAGACCTGGGCCTGGCGCGCAATTTCGTGGAGACCGACTCGTTTCAACATTCACTCCCGGGTTGAAGGGTGTTTAATTTACCATCCGCTTAAACTTGCAATATTGAAGCTGTGAATTCACGGCTAGGGCTGTTCCTTGACTAAAAGGATGCGGTCGCCGGCCACATTTCGCAACTGCTGAACAGTTCCGGACGGCCAGCGAATCTCGACCGATTCCGCGACGGTATTCTTGCCCAGACCGAAATGTACCGGAGCGGCGCTGGACGATGCGTATCCAGCCGCGGTGGTCATGTGGTTGTACTGGGTCTCGCTGCCGGTCACAATTTTGATCCGCGCGCCGATTCCGTCCCGATTGCTCTTGGTTCCCTCGAGTTTGATCTCCAGCCAATGGTTATTGCCGGGGCTCGCATTCATCCAGATCTCGGCAGGTGCGCCGATCGCGCTCACGACTACGTCTAGCTTGCCGTCGCCGTTGAGGTCCCCGATCGCTGAACCGCGGTGCCGCGCCGGTGGCTGCGATGTCAGGCCGGCCTCTTCTGTTAGCGCGGCAAACTTCATCCCACCAAGATTGTGAAACACGGTGTTGGGCTGTTCCACCGCGATGCGGGGGGCCGAGAGCAACGACTGCACGTGGCCGCGTGTCACGAAGATGTCTTTCCAACCGTCATTGTCAAAATCCGCGATGGTTGGGGAGTATCCCGCCATAAGCGAACTCAGGCGCGCCATACCACTTGACTGAGTGACTTCGACGAACGTGCCTTGACCCGTATTTCGATAGATCGGAAACGTCTCGTTATCGAGCGCGACGAGACAGATGTCCGGGTATCCATCGTTGTCGAGGTCGCGGAAATCAACGCCCATCCCGGAGATGAAGACGCCGTCCTCGCGCAACGACACATTTGCCTGGAAACCGACTTCGTCGAACTTTTTGCCATTGTTGTGGAACAGCCAGTTAACCGATTTGTCATTAGCGACGAAGATGTCCATCTTGCCGTCGAGATCGAAGTCGGCAGTTGCGGCGCCCATGCCTTTGCCCGGATGCGAGCGCAAGCCCCACTCCGCCGAGGCATCCCGAAATGTCCCGTCTCCGTTGTTTATGAAGAGCTGATTGGGAGTCGGCTCATACATCTTCGGGTGGCAGTAGTCTCGGTGGTCCGTCGTTCCGCACAGCGGCTCATGCCGGCCATCCCACTTCAGGTAGTTGACGACCAGGAGATCGAGCAGGCCATCGTTGTTAGCGTCAACCCAAACGCCACCGACGGCCCAACGTGGACCGAACTCCGGATCCGGCTTGCTGAGTCCCGATTTGGCGGTTACATCCGTGAACGTGCCATCGCCATTGTTGTGATAGAGCGTGTTTCGATATACGCCGGCCACGAAGATATCTTCGAATCCGTCATTGTCGTAATCAGCAATCGCAACGCCTGTATCGAAGCCTGTCCCTCGCAATCCGGCTTTTTCGGTGACATCCGTGAAGTATCCTTTGCCGTCGTTTTCAAACAAGCGGTTGTAATACTTTGGCGAGTCCTTGCGGAGCGTGTTGATGTCAGCGCCGTTCGCGAAGAAGATGTCGAGTTTTCCGTCGTTGTTGTAGTCGAAAACGGCAACCCCGCCAGCCATTGTTTCCGGAGCGTGACGTTCCGGCGTCTCCGAACTATCTAGCCGAAAGTCGATAGGCTGAAAGGAAAACACGATCTCGGCTGCCTTGGCATGCTCTTGCCCGGCGGTTGCCTTTGTCGCCGGCTTGGCGTCGGCGGAATGTGCATCGAGGCAGCCGAACCAGAATCCTACTAGGAGGAAGATAGTCTTCGCGAGAACTCGGCACCGATTCCTCGCTTCGCATGGTCGATTCATCAGTAACCGAAGATGCACCAGGCGACCAGTATAGCCCGATTTTGAACTGGT